>JBAZXV010000001.1:0-291134 GCA_041659685.1 Parcubacteria group bacterium
CAAACCGTCGTGAGACAGGTTGGTCTCTATCTGCCGTAGGCGCCGTTGCTTGAGAGGAGTCTTTCCTAGTACGAGAGGACCGGAAAGAACGAACCTCTGGTGTACCAGTTGTTCCTGCCAAGGGCACCGCTGGGTAGCTATGTTCGGAAGGGATAATCGCTGAAAGCATCTAAGCGAGAAGCCCACCTTAAGATAAGGCAACTGCCGTGCGTAGCACGGAAATCCTAAGCACGAAATCCTAAATCCTAAACAATATCAAATAATCAAAATCCGAAATTCAAAACATTTTGGATTTGAAAAATTTGAATTTAGAATTTGTTTTGGATTTAGAGATTAGGATTTAGAATTTCCATGCTATGCATGGCGCAACTTCCTGGAAGAAGACCAGGTTGATAGGCTCTAGGTGTAAGTCCAGTGATGGATTGAGCCAAGGAGTACTAATAAGTTGAAGATTTACTCTCTATCGTTTTTCTTCATTGAGCCGTGTTTATAGCACCTCGATGAAGAAAAAGGCCAGCAATTAATAATCACTAATCGTTCGCGCAGCGCATAACGCGCAACACGAAACGCAATTTTTTAAAGGTTTAATTTTTGTGTTTCTTGTTACGTTTGTTTGTGTCGGAACAGAACGGTTGATAAATACCCGAATTTGTGTGAAAATATACCATATGACCAAGAAATTCAAAGAATACAAGGGCAGTTTCGTATTGGCGTTCGCCGTTCTCGCGATTATCGCGCTTTCGGTGGCGTTTTTCATCTTCACTGCTCCGGTCATTAACGCTTTTTAAAATTTCACATTAATTTTTTTCAGAGTAGTCGGTGCTCCTAGCGGAGTGGCCATACCCGATCCCATCCCGAACTCGGCAGTCAAGCACTCCAGCGTCGATGGTAGCTCGCAAGAGCAAGAGTAGATCAGTGCCGACTACTTTGAAAAAAATCTCAAAAGCGCCCGCCTGCAACGCTATGTGTAGCAATGTGCGGGCAAGGCCGACTACCCGTCCGAAGCCGTGACGTCGGTGGGTGGCACATCCCCACCCTTTACGAAGGCGGGGTGAGAGTAGATTAGCGCCAAGCACACTGAACAAAAACCACAAAAAAATCTCTTGAGAAAGGGATTTTTGTGTTGTTTTGACTTAGAAAAATTTTTATTATATACTATATTGTATGGAAATAGACGAGAAAAAATTAAAGAAAGAACTCCTGGATGGAATGGAAGAAACATTCCAACGACACGTAGGTATTTTGGCCGAGGATTTTTCTACTCAACTGAAAGGAGTTGCTGACAATGTGTCCGGCGCCAACAAGAAATTGGATTCTGTTATGGAAATGGTCGCAAAAAATACGGAAGATATTGATGTTATGAAAGGGAACATGAACTTGGTGCAATCGGATATAGACGTGATGAAATCGGACATCAGCACGATCAAGTTTGATCTCAAGCAAAAAGTTGATTTAGATGAATTCAAATCTTTGGAAAAAAGAGTTTTGTTTTTGGAAAGAAAATTCAGCCGCGCTTAGTATCGAGTGTTCTGCGTGAAACGGAAAAATCCCTTTCAAAGGGATTTTTTTTTCTGTGCTATTATTTTTTGAAATATTTTTGATAAAGCGAATTTCTGACTTTTCTTAGCTCCTCGATTCTGAGCACATTTTTTCGGTATTGTTCCCGATAATGTTCTATCCATTTTTCGTCATCGGTTGAAATTGTGTTATGTTTTTTATATGCCTCCATCGTGTTAATATTGCTTTTCTTCCATTCCAGTTGGTCGGCAATCTCTTCTTCAATAAGCTGGCAAGCCAGTCGAAAATCGCCTTGTCCCTGACCCATCTGCTCCCAAGCGCTGAACCATCTTCCATTTTTAGCTTGCCATTCGATGATTTCTTTTCGTGAATATGTCGATGGATTTTCTTCAACTTCTTCGGCCATAGCATTGTCTCTTTGATCAAATTCTCTGTCGAAAAATTCGCGCAGCTGGTCAGTTTCCATAATCTCTTTTCCTGAATGTCTTTTGGAGCTTATATCATTAACTGCCAGGCGCCATTCATCCACATTTGTTTTCTGTCCATGAGGAGTCAGTTCTTCCAAAAATTCCAAAGCCTTATACTCATTTCCGCTATCCAAATCTTTTATCCGTGCATCTAGCATATTAGCTGAATCAGTATCGCCAGAATCTCTCCACTGGTTCATTAATTTCTGAATATAATTTTTTGCCAAAGGAAAAAGGCCGGCTGTTTCCTTTGTTTTTGGTGCCCCAGGCGCTGGAAATTTTTCGGATGGATTTCCCATTTTATTAACTTTAAAAATTATTTATTTTACTTCTTTATTCCGCTTTTATTTCAAACCCGATCTGGCTTTCGAAATTCGGGACGGATTTTATCCAAAAAGGGAAAAATTTCACATCAATTGAACTAATCTCCGGAAATTTGGCGTATCTTTCCTGAAGAGCTGCACCGTTATAGCCGACAATTGATTTTTTTTCGAGAATCTTGCTGGGAAGTTTTGCCATAAGGATGGCGGGAATAGTAATCTTCACATTGGCCTTTCCGTCGTTTCCGCTTATATCAGTAAGCTCATATTTTATCGAACCCTCGTCTATACTTTCGATTTCCTGGCTTGATCCGATTTGGTTTTTGAAACGCTCGATGGCCATCTCTCGCAAATCTTTTTCATTGTATACAATCGTCGAAACTTTTCCTTTGACCGTAACTTCGAAATTTTCTGTTTCCGTTTTCGGTTCGATGCTGGCTCGGCTTTCCATGATTTCAACCCGGGTGAAGCCTGGGGAAATTTTTTGGACTGTTTCCAATTCGGCAGTCATTTTTTCAATTTCTTTTTTGCCTAATTCCTCAGCCGCCGCCTGGAAAGCGCGATTGATATCATCTTGGGTCGCGATACGGATAATTTTTTCCCCTCCGGAAAAATTCTCAGTGTTTTCCGCCCAAATCCGCTCGCGGTTCCACTTGCTCATGCGGAGGAAATAAAATTTGCCTCGGGGAATGTTTCCGACAGCCCCTTTGTTTTTTGCCGTTACCGCGGCGTCAATTTCGCCATTTGCGAGAACATTGACTTCATGGTCGAGGATGAATATGTTTTTTGTTGTCGCGCCCACTGATTCCGGCGATTCGCCCTGGACAAGTTGGGCGCCTGTTTGAAGAAAAAAGTCTTTTTTCCAGATGTTTTTTATCTTCACTGTTCCTTTGGCAAAGTCTTCGATCTTTTGTTCTGAAACAGAATCAGTTTTTTTTGTGATCTCCCCCTGAGACTCGACTATTTTTCCGGGCAAAATCATGTTTGAGAAATCAGGTTTTTCGGATTTAATATCAACTGTCAGGCCTATTTCACTCGACTTTTTATCAATTTTTGGATGTATCGTGATATATACTCTTGCAAGTGTGTAATTGGCCACGAAAATCGCCACCATTACCACTAAAACAATAAATGCCCAAAAAAATTTTCTGTGGGGAGTATTATTGTATTGGCCTAAATGCATAGATTTGTTTAAGAATTATCTTGTTTACATTTCCGCTTCCTTAAGCACCGCGTTTATTTTTTCGACGACATCATTATCGTAATTGATCTGATACGGTGTTTCAAGGCGGTCGGCGTTTCCATCCGGACTATTTTTCAGTTCCAGAAAAATTTGGCTGTCCCCCGGAGCGGCGCCGGAAAGAACGGCTGAAATTTTCCTAAGGAGCTCGGAATTACTTCCCAGGGGAAGGGTGATAAAAACTTTTTTCAGGGATTGCTTATGCTTTTCTTCAATTTTTCTCTGTTTCGCAAGTGTTTCATATCTTTCGATTTCTTCATGCGTCACTCTTCGAACTTCGTCGCAGAGAAGCTTCAGTGTTCCGTCTTTATCGGAAATTTTTCCGGTAGCGAGAATTATGGTTCCCTCGGTAAAAAGGCCGCCGTATTGTTCCGTCGCTTTGGGAAACGCAATAACTTCCATTTTTTGCCCGCTGGCATCCTCTAAACCCACAAAACACATGCTTTTCTGGTTTTTGAGAAGGATTTTTTTGACTTTATCGACAATCCCTCCCGCGGTTACCGATTGTCCGACCAAAGACTGGTCAATTTGGGAAACCGGCGTTGAAAAATGGCGGAAAAAATCCAAATATTCCGCAAGGGGATGGTCGCTGACATAAAGCCCCAGAAGTTCCTTTTCCCAAACAAGTTTTTGCATTTTGGCAGCCGGTTCGGCCGGAGTAAGACTAATTTCCGGCATCTTAATATCCACACCGGTGCCTCCGAAAAGGCTGATTTGATTGGATGATTGTTCTTTTTGGAAATTTTTCGAATAACTCAAAATATTTTCAACATTTTCAAGAAGCTGGTTCCGTTCGCCGAGTTCTTCCATCGCTCCGCATTTTATGAGGCTTTCGAGAGATTTTTTATTGAGGTCCTTAGTTTGGATTCTTTCTATAAAATCAGTAAGGCTCTTAAATTTTCCGTTGGCTTTTCGCTCTTCAACAATGGTGTCGGAAACTTTCTGACCGACGTTTTTGATTGCGCCGAGACCAAAACGGATCTTTTCGGGTTCGTTGGGGCGGCAAATGGCGGCAAAAGTCACGAAACTTTCGTTGATGTTTGGCGGGAGAACCTCGATTCCCATATTGCGGGATTCTTCCACCTCGATTGCGATTCGATCAATGTCCTGCTGGTCGGAAGTGAGAAGGGCGGCCATGAATTCAGCCGGATAATGAGCCTTAAGATAAGCGGTCTGGTACCCAATAAGAGCATAGCAAGCGGCATGAGAACGATTAAATCCATATCCGGCAAAAGGTTCGATAAAAGCAAAGACCTTCTCCGCAATCTTCCGGTCTATATTATTTTTCATGCAGCCTTCGATAAACTTGATTTTCTCCTGCCGAATCAGATCCGGAATTTTTTTCCCCATAGCCTTTCGCAGGATGTCGGCTTCGGACAGGGAAAAGCCGGCAAGCGCCTGGGAAATTTGCATAACTTGTTCTTGATAGACCGCCACCCCGTATGTGTTTTTGAGGATCACCTCGAGTTTCGGATGGATATATTCAATTTTTTTCCGTCCGTGCTTTCTTGAGATGAAATCCGGGATCCAGTCCATGGGGCCCGGGCGGTAAAGGGCGACCATGGCGATTATATCCTCAAAAGTTGTCGGCCGAAGCTGTTTCAAATATCGTTTCATTCCGCCCGATTCAAGCTGAAACACTCCTGTAGTAAGCGCATCTTGAAGGATTTTGTAAGTCTTTTCGTTATCCAGGGGAATTTCATCGATTTTTATTTTAACTCCCTTTGTTTTATCGACAATTCGGAGAGCGTGCTGGATAATCGTTAAGTTTTTAAGTCCTAAAAAGTCCATCTTCAGAAGGCCGATTTTTTCGACGTAACTTGATTTAGTGGAAGAAGAATATTGGGTGACGACGTTCTCGGAGTCGCCGGCCACATGCTGGAGCGGAGAATAATTGACTACCGGCTCGGGAGTGATTACCACTCCGCACGCGTGCATTGATGCGTGCCTTGCCACGCCCTCAAGGCGCGAGGCGCTGTCAAGAAGCTTTCTGGCGGCCGGATCGGATCTATATAAGCTTGTTAGTTCGGTAACGGCTTCAATAGCCTCGGTTATCGACATGTTGGGTGGAATCATTTTGGCGGTTTGGTCGCAGAAGCTATAGGGATATCCCAAAGCCCTTCCGGCATCTCTAATTGCTCCGCGAGCCGCCATGGTTCCAAACGTGATGATCTGGGCCACATGGTCCTGGCCATATTTTTTCCTTACATAAGCTAAAACTTCGTCCCGGCGGGCGTCGGCGAAATCAAGGTCGATATCAGGCATCGAAATTCTTTCTGGGTTGAGAAATCGCTCAAAAAGGAGGTTATATTTAATCGGATCGATGTTCGTAACGCCGATAAGATAGGAAACAAAGCTTCCGGCAGCGCTTCCGCGACCCGGTCCGACAATAATCCCCTGGTTCTTGGCCCAATTGACGAAATCTTGGACAATCAGGAAATATGAGGCAAAACCGGTTTTTTCGATGACACCAAGTTCAAATTCCATCCGGTCCCGGTGCTCTTTGGTGATATTTTTTCCGTAGCGCTGCTCAAGCCCTTTTTCGCAAAGTACCCGAACGAACGATTCAGGCGTGTAGCCTTCCGGCACTTCATAAACGGGCAGCTTTATATTTCCCAGTTCAATCTCCAGATCGCACATCCCGGCGATCCGGCTGGTATTTTCCAGCGCTTCAGGAATATGAGCAAAACTTTTTTCCATCTGCTCGGGCGTGCGCATATAGAGCTCAAAATCCATAAGGTTCATCCGGTTGGTTTCGCTCACTTTTCGGTTAGTCTGGACACACAGCAGAATGTCTTGGATCGCGTTGTCTTCAGGCCGGACATAATGCATGTCAGTCGTCGCGACCAGAGGAATGCCGGTGCGCTGTGAAATTCCAATGAGGGCATCGTTGGCGATCTTTTGCTTGGGAAACTTCGGATGGTCCTGGATCTCGAGATAGAAATGGCCTTTGCCGAAAATTTCTTCAAATTCACGAGCCAACTTTTCAGCCTCATCGATCTTTCCGGAAAGAGCGGTGGCCGGAATTTCTCCTTCGACGCAGGCAGAAAGGGCGATTAATCCTTCGGAGTGTTTTCGCAAAACCTCTTTGTCGATGCGAGGTTTATAGTAAAATCCTTCGAGGTGGGCGATTGTCACCAGTTTCATGAGATTTTTGTATCCCTTTTCGTTCTTTGCAAGAAGAATGAGATGATGCCGGACATCGTCGATTTTCGGCCGCTTATTAGTCCTTCCGTTTGGAGCCACATACATCTCACAGCCGATGATCGGCTTCATTCCACGGGATTTGGCTTTTTGATAGAATTCAATGGCGCCGTAAAGAACCCCATGGTCAGTGAGAGCCAAAGAGTTCATTCCCAGTTCCTGCGCCCGGTCCAAAAGGTCGTCGATCTTCGCGAGTCCGTCGAGAAGGGAATAATGGGAGTGGACGTGAAGATGAACGAAGTTTGATTTTTTTGGATTATTTTCTGACATAATTAAAAACCTATCCCCCCGCAAGGATTTTGTTTTTCTTTTCAACTATTATATATCAAAACCAGATAAAGAAGAATACCCGTTTTGCTTGACAAACTGCCGCTTATGCCATATAAATTAATATCCATTCAATTATTGAAAAAAGTGGAAAAATTCGGTTTTTCTTCTTTTCTCTGTAAAAATGGAGAAAGCTAGTATGGGAGTTGCCCATACGCCAATTCCACCGGCCCAACGAGGCCAAAGGAGCATGTCATGGATAGAAAAGAAAGGATTGAGGAGCTCCAGAAAGAGAAACGGGAAGAAATAGACGCGGCGTATAAAAGCGTTCTTTCCGGTGAGCATCCCTGGAAGGGTAGAAACGCTTACAAACATCCCATACTTTTTAAAAATGAGGATTTGGGATGCTTCGGCTTGATTACCTTTTACGACACCCAGGGCAGAGAGACGGCAATTAATGACCGCGTCGTACCGGAATTAATAGACTTGCTTCCTTTCATAATAAGAAAATACGGAGCTACCGATACCCTATTTTTCCTGCATATTTTGAGTCAGAGAATCAACGGGACGGAAGTGACCGGTTGGATTATATGGAAGGACATCAAAATTAACATCAATTACTGCGCGGGCCGCATGGTAAGCTGGTTTCATAGCAAGGCCCTTGGCGATGCCTTTAAAGCCGTCGACAGGTGCCGATTCGCTACGCAACTTTCCAAGTTGGCGCATGAAATGAAGAAGGGGGAAAGATATTACTATGGGTTTGAGTATCTGAAAGGATGCCAACCCGAGTAATTCAAGGAAGAACACAAGATTAGTAAGTGAAAAGGGCAGTGGTCGCCGACTACTGCCCTTTAAAAATTCCAAAAACATAAACACTAGATACCAAACACCAAATACTATATACTGACGGTATGATTCTTCCATCCTTTGACTACGAAAAAAAATATTGGAAAGAAGGCGCGAGATTTATTGCCGGAGTTGATGAGGCCGGGCGGGGTCCGCTGGCTGGGCCGGTGGTTGCCGGCGCGGTGGTGATTGAGCCGGAAATTTTTGAAAGCATAAAAGACGATTCTAAGTATAAATTGATACGCGATTCCAAGACATTGTCCGCGCGCCAGCGCGAGAAAGCATATGAGATGATAACCGGAAATTTCAAATGGGGAGTGGGCTGGTCAAGCGAAGAAACTATCGATCGGATTAATATCCTTCAAGCGGCGTTTCTTGCCATGAAAAAGGCAATTTCGGACGTAAAAAGAAAGATTGGAAACGAAATGGATGTACTTCTTATTGACGGACGGGGTCTTGTGCCGAATGTTTCGACCAGGCAGGAGAATATTGTCGGGGGAGATAAGTTTGTTTTTTCCATATCAGCCGCTTCAATTATTGCCAAAGTAACCCGCGACAGGATGATGATTGAGCTTCATGAAAAATTTCCGGCGTACGGGTTTGCAAAGCACAAGGGATACGGAACGAAAATGCATTTCGAGATGATTGGAAAGCATGGGCCGTGCGAGATTCACCGGAAAAGTTTTAAAATCCGAAATGTTAAGCGCTAAGCTCTAAATAAATTTCAATTCTTTAAATCCAAATTTTCAAAATGTTTTGGGTTTTAGTAATTTTAATTTTGGTATTATTTAGGATTTGATTTTTACTATTGACAAAAATTCTGGTAGATATAGAATTCATTGTAGATTTAATTTTTTTGCATCATATTTAATTTTATGTCTGTACCAAAACAGCACCACACGAAAGGGAGGAGAGATCGCGGCCGAACAAGATTTGCAATCGTGAAAAAAAATTTGGTTTCATGCTCTCATTGCAAGAAGATGATCAAAACCCATGAGACCTGTCCGTACTGCGGTTACTACAAAGGAAAAGAGGTTGTAAACACCTCCAAGAAATCGGATAAGAAATCAAAAGGCAAAAAAGAAAAGAAATAGGGTATTGACAAATTATTGAAAACGAATATTTTTTGTTATAGAATACCATTATGATTTGTCTCTTATTAAAATATTCATCGTAAAGCGAAGAGCGGCGCGCGAATATTTTTTAGAGAAATAAATTTAATAATTAAACCAAACAGCCGAACCACAAAAAATGAAAGACGTAAAGCAGGGGGGTGGAGCCACTTGCACCTTCGGGGTTCATTTGACCCTCGATGGCTACGGTGGCAATCCTGACAAGCTCAATGATCCAGAGTTAGTAAGAAAATCTCTGGATGAGGTTGTCGAAAAATTGGGCATGGAGAAGATGACCGAGCCGGTGGTCAAATATGCGGAGCCAAGGAATATGAAGGACAGCGGAGGTTATTCAGGCTTCGTGATGATTGTCGAATCTCACATCAGTATCCATACCTTCCCCAAAAAAAAGTTTGTAAGCATCGATGCTTACACCTGCAAGGATGAAATGAACAGAGAAATAGTGGAAAACTATTTCAAAAAGGCGTTTGAACTTGAAGAAACAGAGATTCAATTCTTCAAGCGAGGACTGAAATTCCCTGCGCAGGATTTGGTTTAAGTTAAATTTATCCAGGAATCTGATTGGAAGAAGGCACCTGGATTACAAAAAAGAAGGCCGCGAAAGTTTCTGCTAACGGGAACTTTTCGCTTACTCCAAAAATGGCAAAATTCCCAAAAAGCCATTATATAACGGATAATTTTCTCATTTAATGGCCAAGAGGCACGAAAACTATTGGGAATTGGTCTGGGCGTTGGCTCGGACCGATTTTAAATTGAGATATCACGGATCAGTTCTGGGATATGTCTGGGCGCTCCTCAAGCCTCTGCTGACTTTTTTGATACTTAACTTCGTTTTTTCGACCATATTCAATCCGAGAAACTCGGGCGTGCAGCACTTTTCCCTCCAGCTTCTCACTTCAATAATGCTTTTCAACTTCTTTTCCGAGGGCACGATGTCAGGCCTCAACTCACTCTTAGGAAAAGCGTCGCTAGTCACAAAAATATATGTTCCGCGCTGGACGATTGTGGCCGCTTCAACAATAAATGCGACTCTGATTTTCGGGATGAATTTGATTATTATTGCCGTTTTTTTTGCCTGGTACGGATTCTGGCCCGGCATCCCGGCGATTCTGATGTTCGTTTATTTTATTATTCTCACCTTTATTCTCATCCTTTCTTTCTCGTTCCTTGCTGCGCCGCTCTATGTGAAATTCCGCGACCTCCAGCAAATATGGGAAGTGGTAACGCAGGCCCTTTTTTATGGTTCTCCCATTGTTTATCCTCTTCAGATCATCCCTCAAAAATACCACTCAATTCTTCTTGCTAATCCGATCGGATACATAATCCATTTCAATAAGGTCGCGCTTACCGAGAACCACTATGCGCCTTTTTATCAAAATTTTATATTTACTCTCCTGATACTCGTTCTTTTCGGAATCAGTCTTTTGGTTTTCAAAAAAATGGAGCCCAAGGTGGCGGAAAATATATAGATTTGAGATTTGAGAAAGAGATGCGAGTAATTTGTTAATAAATACTTTTTTCTCATATCTCAAATTTCATAACTCAAATCTTGTGATAAAAAACAAATACAAAATATCTGCAATCGGAATCTGCCTCATTTTTTTCTTTCTGGCGCTTTTTTCAGGTGCCGGTTTTTCATGGGGAAACCTTAAGTATTCCGGAAATGGGATATTGGCCGACGAAATTCCGCACATGAGCGGCGGCTATTATTACCTAAAGACCCACCGTTATTTCATAAACCCGGAACACCCGCCGCTCGTGAAGGATATTGCGGGTCTCGGTGAAATTTTCGCGCATCCCGCCTTCCCGAATATCACCGACGAGGAAAATCTTCCGCCGGATTACCGCCGCCAGGAATATCCGTTTGAAAGCACGGATTTTCCGAAGGCGCTTGAGTGGGCCAATAATCAGGACTATTTTGGAGTAATGTATCTTTTCCATCCCCAGAATAATCCCGATAAAATAGCTTTTTTTGCGCGTCTGGCGGTGATTATTGCCAATACCCTTCTGCTTTTTCTTCTTTTTCATCTTCTCAAAAAAATTTGGAGCGAGCGAGCCGCTTTGCTCGGTCTTTTCTTTTTTGCCATTTCTGAATTCAGCATTGCCCATGGATCTTTCGTTGTCATTGATTTTATGTCGGCGCTTCTCACTGTGATTGCCATTATTTCTTTTTCTTTGTACCTCAAGGCATATGCGGAGGAGGAAAAAACGGCCAATTATTTCTGGCTCACATCCGTTTTCTTTGCCCTGGCGCTTCTTTCGAAGTTTTCCTCCGTTGTTCTTATTCCCGCTTCGTTTCTTGGCGGATTTGTCTTTATGCTGACCATCAAAAAAAGCTGGAAGGATGTGGGAAAATATGTATGGGCCTATTTTTCCGTGGCGGCCGCGGCGATTTTTCTTGTTTCAGTTTTTTACGCTTTTCATGTTTACCGAATGGAAGACTCGGTGTTAATCGAGAAAATCAACGAGAGCTATCCTGAAGAGCTTCTTCCGAAACAAGGGCACGATGTTCTGGCATATATGGTCAACAGCAACGTTCTGACGAAAGGCCTCGCTGAATATGCAAACGGCGTTTTTATGGTTATGGGCCGAATGTCGGTTTCATCCCAAAACACTTATTTTATGGGCACCGTATACGGGAACGAGGGAGCGGGAGGATGGTATTTTCCGGTTCTCTATCTTACGAAGCTTTCCCTCGGACTTCACTTTTTCAGCCTGGCAACTCTTTTCCTGCTGATTTACGGAATATTGAGGAGTAAGGAAAAAATAAAATATCGTTTCTATGATTTTGTCGCCAATCCGCTTGCCTTCCTTCTTTTTGTGTTTGCCTATTGCTACATGCTTATTACCTTCACTTCCACTTTTCAGATTGGCCTCCGGCACATAATGCCGGTGGTCCTTTCCGCGGCGCTTCTTACGGGAAAAGCGGTTAATTCTTTTTGGAATCTTCCTTTGGGAGCGAACCTTAGAAAGTTAAAAGGGTTCGATCTCAGACTGAAACATGTTTTTTTGGTTGTCGGATCCCTGATGGTCTGTTCCGTTTTTTTCTCCTTTCCTTATTACCTCAGCTATTACAACGTGCTTGCGGGGGGAACGGACAAGGGGTATGAGATTGCAACCGACTCAAACTACGACTGGGGAGGCTCGGATGTGCGGAGACTGGCCGAATGGGTTCATGAACGCAACATCAAAGGAATTTACACTCATATGTTTGCGGATGTGCCCCTCAAATATTATCTCGGAAACGATCAGAAAAAATTTAATATTCAGGACGAAGGAAAAACTCTACCGGAGGGATCCTTTCTGGCTGTTTCGGTGTTTGAATATATGGCTAATGTCTATGGAAAAGACGCTCCTCCGGACCGGAAATACTCGATTCTTAAAGATGATCTGATAGCGAGAGTGGGAAAAACAATTTTTGTATACATAATCCGCTAGGATTTTATCGGGATAAAAACCAATTTATTGCTCAGCGGGTGACGGCGTCAAAACGGTCAATATTTCCGGGCCCTGGGGCGAATACCGATTTATTATTTTCGAAGAAAAATTTCAAAAAAAACATAAAATATCCATTTCTTTTTATGCTTTTCACATATAAGCCTGTCAGTAAAATTCTTCCACCATTACAATGATGGAAGAATATGACCGATAGGCAATATGAAACAATGAATATTAAGGAGGGACTGGCGGAAAAAGAAATCGGGGAAATGTTTTACTGTCTCTCAAAAGCTATTTCGGAGATGAAAAATCCCCAGGAAGCAGCGGAGTTTTTGCGTGATCAGCTTTCTTTTCAGGAGGCAAAAATGATTGCCAAACGCCTCAAAGTGGCGGAATTTTTGTTGGCGGGAAAAACATATGGCGAGATTCAGGAAGAATTGAAAGTTGGTGACGGAAAAATCGCACGGGTGCAGGAGTGGCTCAAGGTGTCAGAAAGCGGTTATAGAAAAGCAATTCTTAGGATGAAAAATAAGGCTAATGATCCAAATATCAGGAATAACAAGGAATTGGGAGAATGGAGAAAAATAAAAAAGAAATACCCGGCCTATTTCTGGCCGGAACTGCTTCTGGAGAATATTATTGAAAACGCCAATTTGAAGCAAAAGAACAAACTGCGGAATGCGATGAAAGAAATGAGCAAAATGAAAATAAAAACCAGCCTTCACTGCAGAATAAATAAAATCCTTCTCAGCGGCCAGAGATACAATTAGTCGAATTCTTCCACCATTACAATGATGGAAGAATTGGCCCGATTGGCGGGGGTGCGGATAAACGCTGGTTGAAAAGAGATTTTGGAGTGCGATATGATTTTAGAGTAATAATTCTTTGGAGAGATATGGAGGGACAATATCTTTTTTGGAAAATATTCTCAGCGGTGCCAGCGGCCCCGCTATTTTGCGTTCTATTTTTAGAATCAAAGGAAAAACTGTTTATATATCGAGAATTACGTGATATTATAAAAACAGGAGAAATTTACCGTAATACGGATTTATTACAGTCAGATAGTGTAAATTTATATAAAATTTAATTTCAATCAAAACAATTCCCGCGAATATTATAGTTACTTTAGTATATTAAATTACTAAAGTGAAAAATATCCCGCGGAAGTTGTTGGAAAAAATATGTTTTTTAGTTCCGAATCAATATTGGAGATAAAAATAAATATTCTCCTGACAATTGTCTTTGTAACTATCTCTATCATTCCTTTATTTTTTCGGAGGAGATTTTTAATATCGATAATAATATTTTCGATACTTGAAAATTTATTAATGATTTTAAACTTACAAGTAAAATCTATTCTATTTGTAGGAGTTTCAATTTATGTAAAACAGCTAATATCATTTTTATGGCCTCTCTTAAATATCTTCTTAATAATTTATTACCTAAAATCTAAGAAATAATATAAATGAGGAGGGTGAAAATATACCTTTATATTATCTTATTTCCCGGTATTTTTTTAATGTTGGCTTCAAGAGTATCGGCATATACTGCGGTGACTGGAGAAATAACTTCTGCCACGACTTGGACCAAAGAAAATAGCCCTTATAGAGTTGGGGGAAATGTTGCAGTGAAAGCGCCGCTGACCGTCGAAGCGGGGACGATTGTGAAGTTTTTGAGGGGAAGTAACGACGGGCTTAAGATTCAAAGCGACTTTCATGTTAACGGGACAAAGGAAGAGCCCGTTGTCTTTACGTCCATCCGTGATGATGAAAGCGGCGGCGACACGAACGGCGACGGGGCGAGAACAAAACCGGCGACGGGAGACTGGCTTTCGCTCAGTTTTATTTCCTCGAAGGACTTTGAGATAAAAATAAAATATGCGAAAATATTTTACGCCAATTACGGCGTCTCTTTGTCTCCTTCTTCCAAACAAACCGAAGAAATCAGCATTAAATATTCCGAAATAAAGAAAAACGGCATCGGGATTACCATCGGGAACGCGGAGGCTTTAATCGAGAAAAACGTTATCTCGGAAAATGCGAACGAAGGAATCAGCGTCAATGCATCTACAAAAAAAGCCAAGGCGATCAATAATTCCATCGCAAATAACGGAGTCGGCGCCAACGGTCAAAACAGCACGAATCCGGAGAAAATAGCCCTTGAAGCGGAATATAATTGGTGGGGGAATGAAAAGGGGCCATACAACGAAGAGAATAATCCGGACGGAGAAGGGAACTTTGTCGCCGGGATGGTTTCTTATACACCGTGGCTCAAGGAAGACCCGATCACTTTTCCGGATCCGGTTATCGTTATTCCCGGAATAATGGGATCATGGAAGAAGGGCGAAAAATGGGAAATTGATCCGATATTTCACACCTATGACAATCTCCTGGAAGAATTTATTAATGAAGGCTATGAGCCCGAAACAAGACTTTTTACGTTTCCTTATGAATGGAGGGACAGCAATAAAGTAAATGCTGTGGAACTCCGGGCCAAAATTCAGAAAATAAAAAATAAGACTGGACGACCGAAGGTTGATATTGTCGCTCATTCAATGGGCGGGCTTCTGGCAAGGGAATATATCGAGTCGAGTTACTACGAAGACGATGTTGATCAGCTTATTACAGTCGGAACCCCGCATCTGGGGGGCGCCAAAGGACTACGTGACATGGGAAGCAGGGGAGTTTTTGGGATATTGGAAATCTTTTTTTAAAAGGGCATTCGTCCTCGAAGCTTTGGAAAATGGTTACTTAGATATATTTAATTATATTCACAAGCGACCAATGAAGTCAGTCGAGGAGTTACTCCCGACTTACGATTATTTATATGACGCAGACAATAATCTGATCTTGAAAAAATATTTATCGGATAGTCCTAGAAATGAATTTTTGGAAGATTTGAATGATGCAGAAAATTTGAAAAAAATTAAAAACATTGATTTTGTAAAAATAATAGGAAAAATAAATAACGATAGTACTTACAGCGCATTTGAAGTGAAAAATGATAATAATGAAAAATATTGGAAGCACGGTAGGCCGATATTTTTTGGTTTACCATTGTTAGAAGAACAAGGCTTTCGATATGGTAATGGTGATGGAACTGTGCCGCTTTTTTCTGCTGAAGCATCCAATATCCTGGATAATAGGGAAATATGCTTTCAGTCAAGCCATAATGATCTTCCTACTGATGCTCAACAAGATATCATTGAAATTTTAACAAACAAGAGACCGTCCGAAAAAATAGACGAGTGGCAAATTGATGATATACTTGCTGGATTCGTGCATTCTCCAGTTGATTTCCAGATTGTCTCTCCGAGTGGAAAACGGCTTGGAAAAAACTTCGAAACTGGTGAGGAATTCAACGAAATCGAGGGGGCGTATTATACCGGGTTTAACACAAGCACTGAATTTTTTACAATTCCTAACCCGGAAGATGGAGAATATCAAATTTTGACCGAAGGGACAGGAAGCGGCGAATACGAAGTTGAAATTGCAAAGATTGCGGATTCTTCGGATGGGGAGGATGCGGAAGAGGCGGAAACAGTAATCACTGGGACCGCAGAAACCGGAAAACAGGAGGAAGCGATTGTTAAGGTCGAGGGAACGAAAGTTGAGAAAATGTTCCTGCCTAAACCTCAGAATGAATATTTAAGCGGAGAATCAGGCAAGGATTCGTTTAAAGATTCCGATCACAGTAATTCTGAAAATATAGATAGCGATTCAAGTATCAGCGATTCGGAAAATCAGATTAACTCTCCTGGAGTAAAATCACCTGAACAAAAACAGTCTGATATTCAAAAAATGGACGCGCTCAAGGGGAAGGTCCGCCAATTTTTCAAAGCTGGACAAATTAAAACCAGAAAAGAAGCCAGGACTATCGCAAAAAAGCTAAGCCATATCCGGGTTCATCGAAAGAGATATGACATAAAGAAAAGTGAAAGAGAGGTTATAAGGCAAAAAAAGAGTCTAAATAGGCATATCCGTAATCTGATTGCTCGAATAAATGGTCATTCGCCGGAAATCATCTCGGAAGAGGCCAGGGATTATTTAATCGGTATTCTCGAAGAGATTAAAATAGAGTAGAATATAATTAATAATACGATAAAAATTAGCAAGACTTTTTAAAGCGAATTAGCTTTCAGTTTACTCGTAGGTTGAAAACTATTAGTTTGCTAAAAGGAAGTCACGAAAATTATGATTTTTGGAAGTCCGAGCTTCGATCTTCAAATTGTATTAATTCTTCTTGCGATTGCGTTAGTCATATCAATGGCATCAGCTATCTTTGCTAGAAGAAAATTTATTACTCTGATTATGGTATTTTCAATTTTAGCAAACTCAGTAATCTTGCTAGGAGTTTTTAATGGATCGCAGATATTCCGTTTTTATAATATTTTATGGCTTAGTTATTTTTCTTTTTTCATCTGGCCTATAATCAACATCATCTTCATTGTATACTATGCCAAAACGAACTTTATAAATAATCAGAAAAGAAAATAAAACTAAATAATAAAGTGGAAAAATATGTGTGATGTTTGCCCGAGCTTTAGCGACTTGCAATATCTGTTTCTTGTTGCGCTCATGTTCATATTATTTTTTGGATTTGTGGCTTTTGTGGTCAATCTCAGAAATCTTGCTTTAATTTGGACTTCAGTCATGCTTAATTTTCTCCTTTTTGTCTACATGAGCGACTATTCTTCTCCGCTGAATAATCTTTTTTTTGGGATTATAGCTGTATTTTTTTGGCCTGCGATAAATTTATTACTAATTTTCAGTATATTAAATAAAAAGATGAGGGATTGGCCAATTTTAGGAAAGCAAAAAAAGAAAAAAAATAAACGAAACTGTTGAAAATTTATATCATTTAGGAATCCAGTTTTAAACTTAAATTAAACAATATTTATCCTTGTGTAAGCGCTTGCAGTTTCATTTTTTCTATAATTTTGCAAAAAATTGCATCGAAGATCTTTCTTGGGGAAGCTCAAGTCTGGACTTAATTACAACAGTTTTTCTATTGGTTATTCCACTTATAGCGTCTCTAATTATTCTTGCTGTTGCGAAACGGAAAACACTATCCCTGGTAATTTTTTCAATTCTAGGAAATATTATTCCGTCTTCGTCTGGCCTGTTGTCAACATCTTCCTCATAATCTATTACGCCCGGACAAGCTCCGGGAAATAACCGTGACGAAAGCCGGGTTTTTGTCGGAAAACAAATTTGCGCGATGTAAAAAGCGTAATATATTTCAATGCTGTCCAACGAGGCAGTTATCTTGAAAAAAAGGGGATCTGATATGAAAAGATTTATCTGTTTGGCAATGGCGGCGGCCATTATCAGCGGTTTGATCGGCGGCATCTGCGGCGCTGAAGTGCGTGTCCGGATCAATTCTTCGCGAATCCTGGAGACTCGGAAGGACGGCCTCTATGATTCGAGGTGTTTCCTCACTAAGGGAAACGTCGGAATTGAAATCTACTGGGTTCAAAAGAACAGAAAAGATACCAGATATCGTTTTGAAAACGTCGTGAAGGTCCTTGAGAGGGAAGACTGGGATTTTGCGGACGCTATGCCTAACGACCAGAAGCTCACCATCAAAATTTTCATGAGCGAACAGGCTCAGGATAAATCCGGGGAGAAAATTGAGGTGACGAAAATCTATTCCGAGTGCGCTCCCGGAGACTCCATTCCTGAGACAATCGTGGGCAATAACCTTGACCCTGGGCTATATACCAAAACGATTGTCGAGGCAGTCCATGGGATAATTCTGGAATCCAAGAAGCCGCCGGGGCTCAAGTCAAAGTGAAACCCGCTCGACTCAAGAAAAAAAGAACGGCCGGGGCGCAAAAATACGCGACCGGGCCGTTTTGAATTTCAAAAAACATTATTTCGGAATAATTAGCTTTAAATAAAGAAAATTGGCATTTCAACCGCCAAGCTTTTTTCATTGACAAAATGCGCTGGAATAATTAGAATGTGATAATTCCTTTAAAACTAAACCGTCCAATCCTATAAGGCTTACGCAATCATCCGGTCCGGAAACGGGCAAAATAAAAGGGGGAGAAAAAAGTGGCAAAACCAGAGATTATTTATCTTTTGGAAACGGTTGCTTTGATGGCGAATTTTTCCGGAAGCCGATTCAGAGCCAGCTATTTTTATAACAAGGAAAGATCATCCCTGAATATTCCTCCCATATATTATATCGAGAGGGTAACTCGTTTTTCGGGCTTGGTTTCTCTCCTTGAAATCAGTATGAGCGTCATGCTGTTTACTGATCCGGACTATCCCCAAAAAGCCAAGAAAAAACTGGTGAAGGTTGCCGTCGTTCCCGGCAATGAATTTTCGCCCCTTGTCGATGCGGCTCTCAAGGCTATCGGAGAAGCCTATGCAAATTCGGGCACGGAAATCGTGTTTGATATTTACCATTACGATCAGGCGGCTTAAGGAATCGAGCATCGCTTAGTTGAAAGGGGGACAGCGGAGAATTATCCGACTGTCCCTCCGGATTTTCCTTCCCTCAAGAGCCAGCTTCAAACAATCCATGTTGTTATCCGCAAAATCAAAAAAATATATCGTATATATAAGCCAAAAAAGGCTTTTTTTGTTTGACAAAGGCAGGGAATTACGTAAATATTAATAGATTTCCTTTAAAACCAAACGGACCGGCGCGGTCCGCAAAAGATTACCAAGGAGGTGGCTTCCATGGCCATCGCGGCGATTTTATTACCAGATCGGTTGAAATCCGGAGAGGCACTCTCATTAAGAAGGGATCTTCTCCAGCAGATTGTGGGATCAAAACTTCCCTGGGGGATTGAAATTACCGGATCAATAAAAGATTTCTATTCATGCGCCGATGAACTTATCGAGAATGCGAAGCTGGCAAGGGAACTTGGCGCTCAAGTAATCACCATGCATGCCCCGGTTTCAGAGGAGCACTATTTCGACAATGCGGCCACTAATCTGTGTAAACCCGATCGGGAGTTCCTGCTTCATCTGGGATGGATCGCAGGAGAAATCGGCGTCAGTTCGCTGACTTTTCACGCCGAATGTTTCATGCGGCATGAGGATATTCAGCATCTGAATCGCGCTGATAAGGACAGGTTAATGGTCAAGGTGGGGGAAAATCTCTATGATCTTGCGCGTCTTGCTCCGGGAGTGAGGATAAATGTGGAAAATATGCCAGAGCCCTTAATGGGGAATGCCATTCTCTCCTCAGCGGAGATGGTCTATGATCCGCTTTTTTCCAACGTGAATGAACTGGCCCATTTTTGCGAAGTATACAAGCTGGGCCTTACCTTTAATTCTTGTCACTGGGGCGCCCGATCTGGTGTCACAACGGGCGCAAATCTGATGAAATCTTTCAGGAGTATTTCCCGTTTTGTCACGCATATTTCTCTTGCGGACACGGTGGGCGAGTGGCTGGATAGAAGGATGACTTTCCAAAAGGGGATCGTACCTGGCCAGGGGAAGCTGGGCGATAATTTGGTAAGGCTGGTGCATTACCTCCGGCGCAGTGCTGTGAACTGCACCGTAACCGTGGAAGTTGAAGATCGCGACTCTGAAAAACTCGAGGAGTCGCGGCTGGGGTTAAACTGGCTAATGTGGCATCTGAATGCCTAGCCGGCCATTTCCATCGCGTCGGCTACATCGCGCAACTCGGCAAATAAGCTTCGCCGGGGAAGAATAAAGGGCGACATCTGTGATTCAACAGATATCGCCCTTTAAAATCGGAAAAATCGCCGAAAAGGGTTGATTAAAGATGCAAATTTTGGTATTCTTACCTTGCTTATGAGCTCACTTAACATTGACTTCGCTTTGTCATATAATGGCTTATTTCAGGCAAAAAATGATAGTTAGTTTAAATCACCTAGATTTAATAAATTCAGAAGTGAAAATTTAACAAAATAAAAAAAGAATTATCTTAGGCTATTTATATTAAATAGTAATGTATACTTGACAATAATATCATATAATAATAAACTATAGTTGATGGTATACGAAAGAGAACAATTAATAAAAATAATCGATTTCTGGCAAAAAAGCGTTGAAACGGATAATCTTCGAAACAGGCTTATTGCAAATGAAATAGGCACCAAAAGCAGGGAAATCATTGATTTGGTTGGTCCAAGAAGAAGCGGAAAGTCTTCCATCTTGAAATTAATTATACGAAACTTCAAACTGAAGGATAATTTTCTGTACATAAATTTCGAAGATCCTTTTTTTATTGATCATAATGATCCGCAAGTTATAGAAGAATTAGCTGCTGTCTTCAGGGAATATTTCAATCCCGGCTTGCGTTATCTTTTTTTCGACGAGATTCAGGAAATAACTCATTGGGAAAAAGCAGTCAGAAAATTGAGGGATGGAGAAAATTTCAAAATTTTTATTACAGGATCGTCATCTAAGCTTTTGAGCGGTGAAATTTCCTCTCTGATAACCGGCAGGCATCTGTCATATAAGATTTTCCCGCTTTCTTTTTCTGAGTTTATTGATTTTAAAAAGATAAAGATAGGAAAGCGAAAAGATATCGTGCTGAAAGAAAGAATGCTATACAAAGAGTTTCTTGAATATATGGAAATCGGCGGATTTCCCGAAGTTGTCCTGAGCGGCGACCAGGCGCTGCTGAAAAATTATTTTTTCGATGTTTTGCAAAAAGATATTATCATGAGGCACGATATAAGAGAGAAAGGCACATTGGAAAAAATGGCGGTTTTTCTTCTGAGTAATTCCGGAAAAATCGTGACTGCCGAGTCCCTGAAGAAGGCGTATAATTTTTCCTATGAAGCGGTTTCTTCCTATCTCGAATATTTCAAAGAAGCTTTTTTGATCTTTGAGCTGCTTCAATTTTCTTATTCTCTGAAAAAACAAAGCAAGGCTTTCAAAAAAATTTATGCAGTTGATGTCGGCTTGGCAAACAATGTTTCTTTTCGATTTTCCGAAGATAAGGGACGGATACTTGAAAATATCGTGTTTTTGGAGCTCAAACGAAGGCAAAATGATATTTTTTATTATAAAAATAAAGATGGCAGTGAGGTTGATTTTTTGATAAGAGAAAGAAACAGGAATAGGGAAATTATCCAAGTTTGCTGGAGTATGGATGACAACGAAACTAAAAAAAGAGAAACGGGCAGTCTGTTGAAAGCTATGGATGAATTGAAGCTGAAAGCAGGTCTTATTCTGACAAATGATGAATCTGAAGAGATAGGCGTCAAAGGGAAAAAAATAAGAGTCAGGCCGGTTTACAAGTGGCTTCTGGAAGATTAGAATGAATAAGTGAGAATGGATTTGGTGTTGGAAAATAAGAATGAGGTTATTGGGGTGGAAATAAAGTATAAGCGAAAAAACGTGAACAAAGCGTTCAAAAGCAGATATCCAGACTCAAAAATCAGAACAGTGACAGCTGGCAATTTTTACTAGAACAATTATCGATTATGGAAAAAGACATCGCCATCCAAGTAAATAACGTGTCAAAAACATTCCGTATTCCGCATGAGAAAATTTCTTCTCTTCGCGGGGCTTTTGTGAGCCTGCCCCGCCGTTTGTATAAAAAGGCGGGCACCCTCGGCTCAAAAGACTATGAAGAATTCAAGGCGCTCGACGACGTCAGTTTTGAGGTGAAAAAAGGGGAGTTTTTCGGCATCATCGGCCGGAACGGCAGCGGGAAATCAACCCTTCTCAAGATCCTTGCCGGGATATATCAGCCGGATGAAGGAGAAATCAAAGTCAATGGCCGTATCTCGCCATTTCTCGAGCTCGGCATAGGTTTTCAACCGGAACTTTCGGGTCGAGATAATATATATTTGAATTCGGCGGTCCTTGGATTATCCCCTAAGCAAATTGAAAAGAAATTCGACGATATCGTGAGTTTTTCGGAGCTGGGACGCTTCATCGACCAAAAGGTGAAAAACTATTCTTCGGGGATGCACGTCCGGCTTGCGTTCTCCGTTGCCATCCACGCAAATCGGGAAATACTTCTCATGGACGAAGTCCTGGCGGTGGGGGACGCGAATTTTCAGAGCAAATGCATGGCTGAATTCAATAAATATAAGGATGCCGGGAAGACTGTGGTTTTGGTCACGCACGATATCGCGACGGTTCAACGATACTGCGACCGGGCGATGCTTCTTCGGAACGGAAAGATTGAAATGATTGGCGATCCGGAAAAAGTGGGAAATGAATATGTATATCAAAATATGTCTGATGAAGAAAAAAGGATGCTGGAAGAAGAAAAAAGACAGAGAATCAAAGCGGAAAAAGAAGCAGCAAGAATCGCTCAGGAACATCAGATAGCCGAGCAGAGACGAAAAATAGATGAGCGAAGACAGCAAACGGAAGAAGAAAAAAGGCAGCAGGAAGAAAAGAAAAAAATGGAGAAGGAGAAGATAAATAAAGTGGCGGAAATAACGAGGGTTGAATTTTTGGACATGGATGGAAAAGCAAAGAATGTATTCAAGACAGGAGAAGGTATGTCTGTTAGAATTTATTTTAAAATTCATAAGGCACAAAATATCTTTTCCTTTGGATTTGGCTTGATGAATGATGAAAATTGCTATCTGATGGGAATAAATACGCTTGTAGATAAAATAGACGTTAAAAACTGTATAAAAAGGGGTTACGCGCAAGTTGATTTCGCAAATATTCCGTTAAGGACCGGGAGTTATTACATTAAGTTTAGCATTGCGGATGGTAATTATAATTTTTTATATGCTGCGCTGCAGAGATCGCAAAGTTTTAAAGTCCAGTCTATTAAGAGAATGGACGGGTTGATTGAGATGGAATATTCATGGTCAACAATTAAATAATATCATGTAAATTTTTTACGATTGATTAATCTAATGAAGGTAGTTTTTTATTCAATTCGAAAATCGATAAAATGCAAGAAAAAATAGACGAGCAAAATAATAAAATAGGGAAATTCTGGTCGGCATTTTTTAAGCAGGCAAAAGACGATAATTTCAAAACAAGATGGTGGCAAAGCCCGTTAATTATTAGACATGTGAATCAAATTGTCAGCGGAGAAAATGTTGATGGTTTTTCTCAGGGATTGATAAATGAAGTAAAAAAAAGTTTTTCAAACATAATCCCTTTTAAGAATGGTATTTCAGTAGGTTGCGGAGTTGCACGAAAGGAAATTAATTTAGTTAAACAAGGAATAGTTGAAAACTTTGATTTATTTGAACTGAGCGAAGAGTGCATCACGCAAGGAAAACGTTTAATCAAAGAAAATAAAATTGATAAGAATATCAGATACAAAGAAGGCGATGCCTTTGAAGTTGTAAAAGAAATTGAGAAGTACGACTTTGTACACTGGAATAGCGCCCTTCATCATATGATTGATGCGCATGAAGCTCTGAGGTGGTCAAAAAAAATTCTTAAAAAAGGCGGACTTTTTTTTATGGATGATTTTGTCGGTGCTACTAGGTTTCAGTGGTCTGACCGGCAATTAGAAATCGTTTCACGCGTAAGGGGGATATTCAATGGAACTAAATATATGCTGAATCCAAAGAATACTAGTGAAGCATTAAATTCAGTTATTTTAAGGCCAAGCAAAGAAGTTATGATTGAAAGTGATCCTTCCGAAGCTGCAGATTCTGAAAATATTATCAATGCAGTAAAACTTTTTTTCCCAAAGGCTAAAATAATTAAAACCGGTGGCGCGATCTATCACTTGGCGCTGTCCGACATGATACATAATTTTAATGAAACAAGTGATAAAATACTGCTGGATTTGTTAATGTTTATGGACGAACTTTGCGTAGAGTTGGGTGAAAACCATTATGCCGTAGCTCTAGCTTTAAAAGAATAACGAAATTTCATGTCGAAGAAATAATTTTATATATCGCGGAATAATCATGTAAATGACCATTGAAGATAATGAAAAAAAATGAATGTATCAATGTCACAAAGACATTTCTCCCGCCGATTAGGAAGTATCAAAAATATATAAAAAAAATATGGGAGAGTAATCAGCTCACGAATCAGGGTCCAATATTGAAACAACTCGAATCAAATTTAAAAAAATACTTAGAAGTTAAGTATTTGCATTTTGTTACTAATGGAACCGTTGCTTTGCAACTATCACTCAAGGCTTTGGATATAGAAGATGGAGAGATAATAACGACTCCCTTTTCTTATGTGGCGACAACATCATCCATTTTATGGGAAAGGTGCGAGCCAATTTTCGTGGATATAGAGAAAAACGGATTTTCCATTGATCCCGATAAAATAGAGAAAGCGATAACGAAAAAAACTAAGGCAATCTTGGCAGTTCATGTCTTCGGATTTCCTTGTGATATTGAGAAAATCGCAAAAATAGCCAAGAAGTATGATTTGAAAGTTATTTATGATAGTGCGCACGCTTTTGGGTCTTTGTATAAGGGAAGGCCATTGCCAATGTATGGGGACATTTCGATCTGCAGTTTCCATTCTACCAAACTGTTCCATACAATCGAAGGCGGATGTGTTATTTCAAAGAGTAAGAAGGTTAGCGAAAAATTAAAACTAATGAAAAGGTTTGGTCACACCGGGGATATCCATTACAGCCTTGGAATAAACGCCAAGGCTTCCGAATTTCAAGCGGCAATGGGACTGTGCAATTTGGAGTATGTCGATAAAATTATTAAAGCAAGAAAAAGGATTTGCTGCCTGTATGATAAATTTCTTAATAATATATTTACGAAACCAAAAGCCAGGAAAGGACTGTCATATAACTACGCATATTATCCCATAGTTTTTAAAAGCGAAAAAGAACTTCGGAATGTTTTTAAATCATTAAAAAAAGAGAATATTTATCCCAGGCGTTATTTCTATCCATCTCTTAATACTTTGCCATATTTAAGAAAAGAACAGAATTGTCCGGTTTCAGAAAGTGTTTCTAAAAGAATTGCGTGTCTGCCCTTATATCCGGGAATAAAAACCGAAATCGTCAAAAAAATAAGCGCTATTATTAAATCGAGCTTATGAAAATAATTATCGGAAAATTAAAAATGACAAAATAGTATGAAAAATATCTTATTAACGGGCCAATGCACTCTTCATAAGGGCAGGATGGAATCCGGCAATATCGGAAATTACTATATTCTGGAGCCGCTAATACAGCAGATAAAAAAAACGTTTCCAGGAGTCGATTTGCAAACAACATTCCAACTGACCGCGTCGTTTTGCAAAAGGGAGAAGGTTATATCTTTGCCGATGAACCTATATTATTCTTGGTCCGAAAATGATTTAGATCTGGCCCTCAAAGAGTTGGGTATTGCTCTGATATTCCACAAAACAAATAAATTGATTTCCAAAACGCCCTTTATAAGTGCAGTCATGGATAGTGATATGGTAATCGACTTTAGCGGAGATATTTGGGGCGACAATGCGGATTTGGTCGGAGATAACAGATTTTTGATCGGCTCAATAAAAGACAGAGTTGCTCAACTTTTAAAAAAGAAAACCGTTATGTTGGCTGGTTCCCCTGGTCCTTTCAAGGATGAGAATATCCTGAAGTTTGCTAAAGAAGTATATTCAGGTTTCGATTTAGTGACAAACAGAGAGTCAATCAGTAAAAAACTTTTAAGAAAGCAATCGTTTGACGTTTCCCGGACGAAGGACTATGCCTGCCCGGCTTTTCTTTTCGAGTCCAAAAAAAATATCGAGAAAATTCTTGAGAAAGAAGGCTTGAACAATAGAAGCGAAACAAAGCTAGGCTTTATATTATGCGGATGGAACTTCACAAAGGGTCCCTATAATAAGCCAAGAAGAAAAGATGCGGATTTTCTTCCGTTTGTGAAATTGATAGAGCACATATCCCGAAATTATAGCCCCTCGATATATCTTCTTTCTCATTCAAACGGATTTGATGTCGTTAAAGACAAGTTTAAACTGAAACACGGACGAGACTATCCGATAATCAAACAATTGGAAAACATTTTGAGGAAAAGGAAAGTTGCGAAAAAAATTCATTCCCTGAACGGTATTTATGATCCTTGGACAACCAAAGCCTTGATTGGAAATTTCGATATGCTTGTCAGTGGAAGAATTCACGGATCTGTGGCCGGTCTTTCCCAAATGATCCCTACGGTTATGATCGACTACGGCCATGAACCGAAAGCCCACAAAATAAAAGGGTTCGCCGAAGTTGTTGGAGTAGGGAAATACGTCGCTGATCCGGTGCGGAAAAATGATCTGATAAATAAATTTGATAAATGTTGGAGTAAAAAAGATGAAATAAAAAAACTTCTGAAGAAAAGAATACCAAGGGTTAAGAAGCTAGCTTTACAAAATTTTAGCGACTTAAGAAATATATAGACATGAAAATAGGCATCATGCAGCCTTATTTATTCCCTTACATCGGATATTTTCAATTAATTAAAGCAGTTGATATTTTTGTTGTTCATGACGATGTTCAATGGATAAAAGGGGGCTGGATTAATAGGAACAGAATATTATTCGATAATCAGGTAAAAACGTTGACTTTGGCAGTCAAAAAAAGAAGTAACTACGACAAAATAAACCAATTTGAGGTATCGGAAGATCACAATAATAGAAATCTATACCTCAACAGAATAGCAAGCGCTTATGCGAAAGCCCCTTTTTTCAAACAAGTATATCCGATTATTGAAGGGATTATACTGATGCGCACTTGTAATCTGAGCGATCTGATTGTCTATTCTCTTGAAACGGTAAAACGCTATCTTGAGATTGATACGAAGATAATATTGTCGTCAGATATCGAGAAGAATAATTCACTGTGCGCCCAGGAGCGAGTCATAAACATATGCAAATCGCTGAACTCCGCAACTTATACTAATCCAATTGGCGGAATGGAACTATATAAAAAAGAGGACTTCGCTGAACATAATTTGAAGCTGTATTTTATAAAGCCGGATGAAATTAGATATGAACAATTTGGCCAAGGTAGCATAGCCAACTTATCGATCATCGACGTTCTTATGTTCAATAACCAACAAACAATAAGGAGTATGCTAAACGACTATATCCTAATTGAATAATAATATTGACAAGGTCATGAAATATAAGGAAAATGCCGCCGTCTTTAAAGATATTATTGATCATATTGATAACTGTGATATCAAGGTGATCCTTGAAAAGGATGTGAACATAAAAGAATACGTAAATAAATTATTGCATTACGCCGAGCGTTTTGAAGCTTGGCAGGGAAATAAATTAGTCGGATTAGTAGCCGCTTATCTGAATGATTATCAATCGAAACAGGCTTTTATCACGTATGTTGGTGTAAGGAAAAGCTCTATCGGCCGAGGAATCGCGAGCTCGCTGTTAGAGCAAGTTTTAAGTAAAGCAAAAGAACTTCAATTTTTAAAAATTAATCTTGAAGTAAATAGTGACAATGTTCCAGCAATCAAACTATATGAAAAATTTGGCTTCAGCGCCACAGATACAAGTTTATCAAAAATAACTATGTCAAAATTGCTGTGATAAATACTCCCAAAATCTCAATTCTTTGCTCAACATACAATCATGAGAAATACATAAGGCAGACCCTTGAGACTTTTGTGATGCAAAAAACCAATTTCAATTTCGAGGTGCTGGTACATGATGATGCTTCAACAGACGGTACCCAGTCGGTTATTAAGGAGTTTGAGGAAAAATATCCGGGCATAGTGAAGTCAGTTTTTCAAATAGAAAATCAATATTCGAAGGGAATTCGAAGGGCTATAACGAAATTTCTTTTGCCTATAGCAGAAGGGGAATATATTCTGCTTTGCAACGGAGATGATTATTTTACCGATGAAAATAAGCTACAAATCCAAGCTGATTTTCTGGATAAAAATCCGGAATATTCGATGTGTTTTCACCCGACAAGATGGTTTTTTGAAAACAACGAGGAACCAGATTCCATTTTTCCTGAATATAAGGAGGGCGCCAAATTTACAACGGAAAAGTTGCTGGAAGGCAATTTTATGAACACGAACGCCGTGATGTATCGGCGCCAAGATTATTCAAGGATTACCAAAAAAAATATTGTTCCAGGAGACTGGTATCTGCACTTATATCATGCAAGATTTGGTAGAATCGGATTTATTAATAAAGTGATGGCTGCTTATCGCAGACACGAAAACGGAATCTGGTGGAGTTCTTATAAAAATCCGGACATGATACTTAAAACTCATGGATCCGCACATCTGACTATGTATTTTGAACTACTAAAATTATATCCCGAAAAAAAATATAGGGACATAATTTTCGGCAACGTAAGCGGATTATTTCGGCAGCTTGAGAGAATTGACAAAAAAGGGGGAGTCAAAATACTCGAAAGAATAGCTTCAGAATTTCCAGGCGAGATATTTGATTTTTTGATGTATAATATGAATAATAGGAAATGACATATTTTCTACAAATTTATTGAGTTAAATTAGGTTAATATCAAGATATAACAGTGCTAAGTTTATGAAATTTACAGGAGAAAGAATGATGCCGGAAATAAACAAAGACGGGGAAATATATCTGGAGCATATGAACCGGTATTTTTTCGCATCCCAATTTGTCAAAGGAAAAAATGTTCTGGATATAGCCTGTGGCACCGGTTACGGATCGTTTCATCTCTCCAAAGCCGGTGCGGAGAGCGTCATAGGCGTGGATATATCGGAGGAAGCAATAGATTACTGCAAAGAAAAATATTCGTCGCCGAACGTGAAATATCTTGTTGGAACCGTTGAAAGTATTCCATTGGAAGATGATTCTGTCGACGTAGTCGTATCAATGGAAACCATCGAGCACGTGAGGGAACCTGCGCAGAAACGATTCATGCAGGAAGTCAAGAGAGTATTAAGAAAGGGCGGTTTATTCATTGTTTCAACTCCGAACAATTTGATTCATCCGAAAGGCAATCCTTACCACAAGAAAGAATTTAGACCCGACGAATTTGAAAAATTCTTGAAAAACTATTTCTCGCACTCAGTTGCAATGTATCAAGACCACATCGAATGCAATTTTATTTTTTCCAAAGATTATATCAATTCGGAAATTATCAGTAGCGACAGCAAAGAAATTCAATTGAGGAAAATCGGTGATATGAATTATTTAGATAGTGAGTTCGTAGTGGCTGTTTGTTCTAATCAGAAAATAAATAAGAAAAAATTGGAAGGTTATGTAACGCTATTCAATAAAAGGACAAAATTTATCTATGAAGAATACGCAAAAGAATTCAACAAATTGAGAGAAGCTGAATTAGCCGATCTTCTCAGAATTGCGGATGACCGAGGAAAAGAGATAGGAAGACTCAACAATCTAATTAAATTGAAAGATGAAAAAATAAGAGTGGAAGAAAAAACAATTGTGCGGGAGAAAAAAATGTTTGAGATGGAAAGATCAGAAATACAAAAAAAAGACCAGGAAATTAATAGCCTTGACCGAACAATCCAGCAAAAAAATCAAATGATCCAGCAGAAAGACCAAGCAATTCAGAAAAGAGATCAGGAAATTCAGAAAAGAGACCAAGCAATTCAGAAAAAAGATCAGGAAATTGACTTCATTAAATCATCAAAATTCTGGAAGGCAAGGAAACTTTATGTGAGGATAAAATATTTTCGGCCAGGCAATGTCGCGGAATTGCTTTCAAGGGCAATGGATGTTTTGAAAAAAGACGGAGCCAGGAAATTTTTGTGGTCATTATATAAGTATATTCTTCATGGCAGGGGATATTTCAGGAAAACGGAAGAGAAAGCGGATAAAATCGGCGATGATATATTTTTTTCCGACTACGAGATTTGGATTCAAAAAAATGAAATATGGAATGAAGGAGAGATAGAGAAAGAGATAGGGAAATTCACATATAATCCCAAAATATCCATTGTTTTGCCGGTTCTTGATGCCGATGAAATTTTTCTCAGGAAAGCAATTTTTTCGGTCATTTATCAGGATTACCAAAATTGGGAACTTTGTGTTGCCGATAACGCATCGACGAAAAAAATCATAAGAAAGATATTGCAGGATTTTGAGAAAAAAGATTCCAGAATAAAAGTCTTGTTTTTGGACAAGCGGAAGAGTTTTTCTGCCGCAATGAACGAGGCGGCAGAAATGGCAACCGGAGATTTCATCGCTTTTCTGGGACAGCATGACGAACTATCTCCCGCCGCTTTTTTTGAAAACGTAAAATTATTGAATATCAAATCAAAATTTGATTTAATATACAGCGATGAGGACAAGGTGAATGAAAGCGGCACCAGATATGATTATAACTTCAAGCCGGATTGGAGTCCGGAACTCCTTATAAGTAAGGATTATATCGGAAATTTTGCGCTGATAAGGAAAAAATTATTCGACAAGATAAAGGGTTTCCGGGAAGAGTTTGATGGAGCGCATGCTTACGATTTTATGTTAAGATTGTCAGAGATTTCCAGCAGGATTGCGCATATACCCCGTATCCTTTATCATTCCATAATTTTACCTGCGCCAATTTCAGAGTTGGAAAAGATAAGACTTGTCGAAATGGGCAAGCAGGCCTTGCAAGAAGCTTTTGAAAGAAGGAAAATAAAAGGCAAAGCGATTGTGTCGGATCTGGCCGAAAAAGATCATTTGGGAATTTACAGTATCAAATTCAATCCCGCAGATTTCAAAGAGAAAGTAACGATAATCATACCGACCAAGGACAAGATTAATTTGCTGAAAAAATGCATAGAGAGCATTAAAAAGAAAACCAACTACGATAATTATAATATTCTTGTAGTTGATAACAATAGCGAGAAAAAAGAAACTTTTGATTTCTTGAAAAAAGAAAAAATAAATTTTGTCAGCATCCCGACTGAAAATTTTAATTATGCAAGAATTCATAATCTCGTGATGAAAAAAGTTGATACCGAACTGGTGCTGTTTTTAAATAACGATACGGAGGTTATCTCTCCTGACTGGCTGCTGAATATGGTCGGCACAATCTCGCTGAATGAAAAAATTGGAGTCGTAGGGGCGAAACTAATATACGGGGACAAGAAAGTCCAGCATTGCGGAGTCATTGTCGGACTTAGCCATTTAACTGCCGATCACGCCAATAAGTTGATTGATTATAAATCGCCCGGTTACCAGGGCTATAATTTGGCAATACGCAATTATTCGGCGGTGACGGCGGCCTGCATGCTGACCAAAAGAAGCTTATTTGAAAAAGTCAAAGGCTTCGACGAAGAAAATCTCGCGGTCGCTTTCAACGATGTTGATTATTGTTTGAAGCTAATAGCTTCCGGACATAGAATTGTTTGTAATCCGAACGCACTGCTTTTTCATCACGAGAGCAAAAGCCGGGGGGGGTCCGGGCATAATCTCAAAGAGCCAAAATATTTCAGCGAAAAATGGGAAAAGGTGACCCGGAAAGATCCATTTTATAACATTAATTTTTCACTCGAAGATGGTTTATTCAGGCTCAAAAAAAACTAACAGAAAGAGCATTCTATTAGTCACTCATAATCTGAATTTGGAAGGCGCGCCGCTGTTTCTTTTTAATTTGGCCAAGGGGTTGAAAAAAATGGGATACTATGTCAATCTGCTCTCCCCTTCGGACGGACCTCTGAAAGACACTTTCCTGAGGGAAGGGATTGATGTCGACATATCTGATTTTGCGGCGAAAGAGTTTGACAGTTCCAGTTTCAAGGGAAAATATGTCGCCATTATAGTCAACACGATTGTCGGATACAAATTCCTGAGCAAAATTGATCTTAAAAAAGAAAAAACAATCTGGTGCCTGCATGAGAGTGAAAGAGAGATATATTTCAGGGCTTTTCCCGATTTGGAAAAAAGCATATTTGCTCGGGTCGGCAAAGTCGTTTTTTCTTCCAAGGCCACGAGGGAAGTCTATGAAGATCTGAATATCAGCGGTAATTTCACGATCATAAATACCGTCGGCGACTGGAAAGAAATAGACAATTATTTGAAAAACAATTCAAAAGAAAAAGTGAGAGAAAGATATGGATTTAAGGAAAGCGATGTGCTGATTAGTCAGATTGGTACAATTTGTCCGAGAAAAGGGCAGTTTGAACTAACTGAGGCGGCGGTTTCCATCTTGAAAAAATCAAACAACCCAAATATAAAATTTCTTTTGATCGGCGGGGGAAGAGGATATGAGCTCGAAAAAACAATTCGCAAGCTGATAAGCGCAAATGGCCTTCGGGATCGAATAATCATAGTCAATGAAACCGAACAAATATTTGATTACTATTTGATGAGCGATATTTTTATCTGTAATTCATATATTGAAGCGTTTCCGCTAAGCATTCTCGAGGCGATGGCGTTCAGCTTGCCGATTATTTCGACGGACGTCTATGGGATTTCGGAACAGATTGAAGACGGGAAAGACGGGCTCTTGATTATGGCCGGAGACAAAAAGGAGCTTGAGAAAAAAATTCTGTATTTACTGGAAAACAAGAAAAAAGCGAAAGAGTTGGGAAAGAATGCCAGGAAGAAAATAGATTATGAATTTGGCTTTGATGAAATGATAAACAAATACAGCCGGTTGATTTCCAGTAAGGCATCCGGCGCACATCTAAAGGTCTCTGTTGTCGTGCCAAACTATAACTACGAAAATTTTTTGGAGGAGAGATTACGGTCTATTGTTCTCCAAACCTATAAGCCATACGAGATAATATTTTTGGATGATAACTCCAAAGATGGCAGTGTTGAGCTTGCAAAGAATTTTCTGTCAAAGATCGATATTCCCCATAAAATCATAAAGAACGAATCAAATGTCGGGTGCTTCAAACAATGGGCAAGAGGTGTCCGTGAAGCAGTCGGCGATCTTATTTGGATTGCGGAGGCTGACGATTCCTGCGAACCGGACTTGCTGGAAGAGTTGGCTACTAAATTCGAAGATCCCGAGATGGGCCTTGCTTATACTCAGTCCAGAAGGATTGACGAATTTGGAAAAAAAGAAGAAACATATCTGCCTTATCTCGAATCGATTCCGGGAGCGGGCAGCCGCTGGAAAAAAGATTATATAAATTCCGGTGCAGATGAAATTTCCAAGTATTTAATAATAAAAAATACCATTGTTAATGCCAGTGCAGTCCTGATGCGAAAGAGTCTGCTTGTGGATTTAGGGGAGAATATTGGGGAGGGATTAAGCCAGGCAGGCGACTGGATCACTTATGTTCGGATTCTTTCCAAATCGAAAATTGCGTTCGTGGCCGCTCCTTTGAATTATCATCGTCATCACAGCAAAACGATTGTTTCCCGTTCCGGCGAAAATACCGAAGCAAAAGCAAAACAATTGATCGATGAAACGCTCTACGTGCAAAAATTTATTTTATCCCGCTTCAAGGTGAATCGAAGGCGTTTGACCTTCGCTCTTGAACATCTGAAATTAGTTTTTAGAAATAATTTCAGAAAAGAATTAGACGCTTCTTCTGAATATTCAGATAAGCTGAAAGATTATTATGAGGCCGCAAAAAATTCGCAAAAAAGAATATTATTCTTTTCAACTAATGATGGGTGGGGAGGATCGGAAGTGGCATGCGCCAAAATGGCGCAAAGCTTTGCTGCAGCAGGATGGCGCGTTGCTCTGGTAATGAGAAAGCATGATCCGCGGCCTGATCTGCTTAATTCCATTGATTCGGGCAGTTCGATCGAATTATTCGAGAGAGAACCTGGCGACTATTGCAACTCAGATGAAACATCTGAATTTGTAAATGAATTTGATGCCGACATAGTTTATATCTCTCAGGGACATGCGTTTGAATCGGCTGAACTTATGCGGTGGTGCAAAAAAAATGAATTCAAATATGTAAATTTTATACCGCTGGTGACGGAATACCAGCTGACATTTGTGAATGACAAAAAGGATATCGAAAAAAATGGAGAGCTCCTTCGAGCTTCGAAAAAAATATTTCTGGACAACCAAAATGCCAAAAAAGTAATGCGTAAGATGTTCAATATCGCATTTGATAATTTTAAAATTATTCGCAACGGGTTTGACGTCCAATATCACCAGGAATTTGTTTGGAATGAACCAAAGGGTGATGAATTTAAGCTAGCGTTTATAGGAAGACTGGAGAACGTGCACAAGGGGCTGGATATGCTGATCGAAGTTCTTTCTATGAAAAAGTGGAAAGGAAGACCTCTTAAGGTGATGACATACGGTCATGGCCCATCTGAAGAATCCATCAGGCAAACACTGGAAAGGAATAAGATGAGTAATTTTGTTTTATGCGGATATACGAACAATCTGAAAGATTCAATTCAAGGGGTCCATGGGGTGATTTTTCCTTCCAGAATGGAGGGTACGCCTATTTCGCTTGTAGACAGTCTCCTGTGCTACCGAATGGCAATCGTAACCCCTGTGGGCGGCATGCCGGAAATGATAGCTGACGGATTAAACGGTTTTGTGGCAAAATCAATTTCTGCAAGAGGTATTGATGAGTGTCTGGAATGGGCATGGAAAAAAAGAAGGGAGTGGAAAAAGTTGGGCGAAAACGCAGGAAAAATAGTGCGTGATAAAGTCCCTGAATTTCCTCATAAGCAGAGCATCGAAGAAATTGAAAAACTATTAAGCTAAATATAATGCAAAAAAAGAAAATATTGATTCTCGGCGCGGACGGTTTTCTTGGCAGCAACCTTGCCAAATCTTTGCTGGCGGACGGAAAATATGAGATCAGAGCGTTCGATCTTTTTAGGGACGGAATCAGCCGGAATCTGGCAGGGCTTGAGAAAAAACTTGAAATATTCCCGGGTAATTTTCTCAACCGGGAAGACATCAGGAGGGCTCTCAGGGGAATCGATTTTGTTTTTCACTATATCTCCCTTACAACGCCCGGATCATCAATGAGTGAGCCTCTTATTGACGTTGACACGAATATCCGGGGCACAGTTGTTTTGCTTGAAGAGTGCGCCAGGGCGAAAGTGAAAAGGATAATATTTTCTTCCTCCGGAGGCGCGATATACGGAAACCAGGAAAAGAAAAAATTGAACGAAGACGATCCGCAAAATCCAATTTCCCCCTATGCGATATCAAAACTTACAATCGAAAAATATCTGGAATATTTCAGGCTTAACCATGGCCTTGATTATTTGATTCTGCGCTACTCCAATCCGTACGGGCCGGGACAGAATATCGTCGGAAGCCAGGGAATCATTCCCATATTCCTAAATTTGGTCAAGCAAAATAAACCAATTACGGTTTTTGGAGACGGAGAGAACACGAGGGATTATATTTTTATTGATGATGCGATTGAAAACACGAAAAAAATAGCGTTCAAGCGAGGGGTGGGACATTACATATATAATTTGGGAAAAGGCGAGGGAGAGACAATCAATGATGTGATTGATGTTATAAAAAAAGTGACGGGAGAAAAAATAAAAATTAAAAAAATGCCCGCAAGGAGCGTTGATGTGAGGAGAATTGTGCTTGGCACAGAGAGAATAAAAAAGGAAATTAATTATTCTCTTAACACTAATTTAGAAAGGGGAATCAAAAAGACCCTGGACTGGATCAGGAGCAGATAATTATCAGCTAATTCGCATACTTTAATTAATCTTATAAGAAGGGCGGGAATATAAGCCTCAATTTTCGTGTTTGCGGTTTTTGCTGATAATTTTGTCCTCTATCCAAAGAGTGGTCGGAATAAGACTTAAGGATATAAAGAGAAAAATAAGGGGATATATGGGACTCAAATAGAGAATGATGATTGAGTGAAATGCTGATACATTAATAATTGATAACAGGATAATTCTGGCAAATATTGCTCCTAAAAGTGAAAGGGCAATAATCCAGGGAATGTTTTGTATAATTTTTCCTTTCAGGAAGGTTATAAAAAAAATAATGGCGGATAAAAACAGAATGAAAGGCATAATAATTCGATACAACTTTGTAATAAAATTCAATATTTCCAATTTGAAATGGCTGTTTTCCTTTGATGCCACATCAGCATAAGTTATGTGGCCGAACAATTGGAGAGATTCGTTGTCGCCCACGCTTTCTGATGGCGTTGCAGTGAATCCTTCTAGCCCGGATATAAATACTACCGATTCGCGGACTGAATCTAGCATGGGCTTATTATAATTGCTATTCCAGGGCGATGTCATGGATGCTCTTTTTGGGTAACAATCCAATTTTTTCTGGTCGCAGGCTGAATTTACTTCGTCAGCTAATCTCTGATAGTATTCAATGGCTTTTTTCCCGTTAGAATAATATCCGGCTTGGGCGACTGCATCCCGAAAGGTCCACATAAACCAACCCCCCTTAATCTCGTTCACTCCGTCTTTTTCCGAGTTCGTGATTGATGTGGCTGTCCATCCTTTTCCAAGATCACCTTCAAGAAACGGCTTTAATTCAGAAAAAGCCGGACTGAACGGATAAATCTCAAGGCGTTTTTGGGTAGAAACCGGAACATCTTTTATCCACTGGCCGTCCTTCACCCTGGTCAGTGATCCGTAGGCGCTCAAAAATTGAGGAGCTTTGAACTCCACAACATTATAAATTCCATATTCGTAATAATTTATTGCCGAAACAAGATTGATCGAAAATAATAAAATTATAAATGGCAGAAAAATCAGGAATATTTTCGTTTTCAGCTGTTGCATTTTTTCTTTCCAAACCGTGTAAATAGAATAAACTGTCATGATCGCCAAAAGGGGGGACAGCCAGACGCCTTCCTCTCTTGTGAGCCAAAAGGCGGAAAGCGCGAAGCCAGCGATCAGGGACCATAAAAATATTCTTTGAGGCTTTTCTTTCATGCGCAGAGCCAAGCCGATAAAAAGAGCAGCCATTAAAAGTGTCAGAGGCTGATATATTCCTTCGCGAATAACTCTGGTGGCGGGATCATTTGCGAAACTTACAGGGTTAAATAAGACAATAATGTAGATCGCCATAAGAGGCCAGCGGCGTTTCTCGAAGACAGGTTTTAATCCGAGAACTAAAACGACAGAGGCTGCGATATAAAGCAAATGCTCTGAAACTAACAAGGGAATATGAAGCGCATGATTAAGCGCAATCCACATCGGGTAAAACGGGCCCTTTGCCAGCGTCATGTTACTATATTCCCCAAGCCAATCCAGATGCATCAAATTCAAAGCCTGATTGATAAATAACCTGTCATCGTGTACCGCAAATCCTATGGCGTATTCATGCTGGCCGCCAACCAAAAACAGCTTAACGCCGGCCAGGGTAATGATGATAAGCCAAACCCAAAAAGAAAATCCACTCTTTTGATTCAAGAATTTGTTGACGCGATTCAGCTTGTTGATGATATTATTATTTTCCATATTACTCTTTTTCCATTACTGCTCTTAAAAAAGAAAAGGAAATGAAAGAAACTCCCATGAAGATGAAATAAAGGCCGAATATCGCAAGCCGGGAAAGATTGATGTCATGAAAACCGTTCTTTGCCCAATCCACGAAAATGACGGCGTCGGCCAGAATGCCCAGAAATAGGACAATTCCTCCGGTAACAAGGCTCTTTTCGAGAGTCACTTTTTTCATCCAGGTGACGATTTTATCCTTTGTATAATAATTATTCAAGTGAGAATAAAGCTTAATAATCATTCCCATTTCAAAAACCGATATGCCGACAATGCTCAGGGTGAGGCCGATAATCATGGAATGGACATCCATATAAATGTCGCCGAAAACGAAAGGGCCGCGAATTTGAAGAAGGAGTAAAATTGATCCAATGACAAAAGCAGTCAGAGCCGGCCAGATGAAAACGAAATTCGGGGCATAGAGGAGCATGAATTTCAGATGGCGCCAGCCGTCCCGCCAGGTGTTGAGATGCGGAGCTTTGTCTCTTTTGTCCCTGTAGAGAGTAATCGGAATTTCTTTGATTCGAAGCTTAAGGATGCCAGTTTTTATGATCATTTCGGAAGCAAACTCCATTCCGGCGGAAGAAAGGCGAAGTTTTTCAAAAGCCTTTTTTGTGAGGCCGCGCATGCCGCAGTTGCAATCCGATATTTTCGTGCCAAAAAACAGGTTTAAAACAAAAGTAAGGACAGGCGTTCCCAGATAGCGATGCAGAAAGGGCATAGCTCCGTCTTCGATCTTTCCCTTGAGTCTCGTTCCCATCACGATATCATATCCTTCCCGGAGATATTTTACGAATTCATCAATCTCCTCGAAATTATAGGAATCATCGGCATCGCCCATGATTAAGAATTTTCCTCCGGCGTTTTCAAATCCGCATCGCAGGGCGTTTCCATAGCCCTTTTGGGGGCAATGAACAACTCTGGCACCGAGTGATTCGGCGACAGACACTGAATTATCGGTGGAGCCATTATCCGAAACAATTACCTCTCCGTCGATATTTAACCTTTTCAAGCTTTCCAACGCCTTTCTGATTACAATGGGAAGGGTTTTCTCCTCATTGAGACAGGGGATAATTATTGATAATTCAAGCATATTTATTATTCTTTCTGCTATTATGTGATTATTATTCTAATCCTATTATCACTTATTTACAGTAAATTGAAAAGAGAAATATCTTATATGCAACAAAATAAAGCAAATATTTTGTTACTTGAACACTTTTATGTTGGTTGAGTCGAATTTTTGGTCTATGTCGGATGATTCTATCCGGAGGCTTATTAATCTTCTATGATAAACTTTTTCTAATTGATTAATATTTAAAGAAACAAGATTTGAGTTCGTAGTATCTGAGTTTTCTTCACTAAATTCGCTGTCGCCTTCAAACAGATAGTATAACTTATCAGTTTCGCCCTCGTTCGGATTGAATAATATTACCGACAGATTATTCGTATCAATAATAAATCGATTATTATCAGAAGTGGCCGAGTATTCTGATTCAGATATCTCCTTGAGATCGTTCAATCCAATCATCGCATCAGAAGCATTAGCGGGGGTGGTTTCGCCTTCAATTTTTGTGTTTATGTATGTGTTGACTGCCTCTTTCTTTTGAAGTAATTTGATAAACTCAGAGTGGCCTTGATTGAGTTGGTATATGTACTCTAAATTTAAGGTAAGCGGAACCAGCGCCAAGGCTATGCCCAGTATTGAAAAAACAATCCTGGATTTTATTCCGGAAATCAAATAAAAAAGATAGCTAAAAAATATTGCGATCAAAACAATTATTGGGTGAAGGTGCCTCCCCATCATTGCATGCCAGTTTCCATAAAACGAAGCGGCTATTATTTGAAAAATTCCTCCGATTGTACCCGCGCTCAAAATTAAAAAAAACAGAAATAATTTATAGCCTCTTTTTTTTCCAATAAAGTAAAGGCTAACGGCCAGCATCATGATTGCGCCAATAATCCAAAGATAATTTAAATATCGCGCCAATTGGAAAAAATTCAGATTCCAATGCGGAAGAAAATTGATATTGGTTTCTTCGGGCACCCAGATTTGTTTCATAAAAGTAGGAAATGATGATCGGACATAATTCAAATCAATATCTTTATGTCTCGGATTGTCAAATCCAAATTCTGCTTGCTGTACCGTTGCCTGTTTATTGGCGGTAAAAGTTCCGTAGTGATTCTTATTGAAGAGAAGCCACGGAAAAATGATGAGAACTGCAACAAAGGAATAGATTAACGAATTAACTATAAAATTCTTTCTTTTTATCAGGAAAAATAAAAAAACCAATGGAACCACAAATAATACCGCAAATCTTGATAAAATAGCCAAGGCGGTAAAGATACCCATTATGGCCGCATCATTCGGGGATGCTTGCCGCTCAGGGCTGGCAATAAACTTGCTCATCCACCAAAAAATTAATGAAACAAAGACAACTGGCAGTATGGAATTACCGATAGTGACTGCGCGAACGACGATCGAGGGGGTAAATCCGACTATTATTAAGGCCGCAAGAGCGATTAAAAGCTTTTTCCGGACGAATAAGTGATTAATATTTTCAAATATCTTATAAGCAACGAAAACCAGTGCAAGCAGCTGTATTACTCCCAGAAATCTTAAGAAAAAAGTTTTATAAACAAAACTTGCTCCCGCTGCCTTATAGAAAGGCAATGCGAGCAGATAATATAAGGGTGGCTGGAAGGCTTCGTATTGCATGCCGGCTAAGCCGTTAGTTTTTGGATCAACCTTAAAAATATTACTATCAACGTGCCACTGAAAATTTATGATTTTACCATCAGTGTAATCTGTGAGCAACGGCAATCGCCCATAATCATCCATGAATGTAATGTAAGCAAAATGTGCCGACTCATCTACCGGATTGAAATACGGCATTAAAAACATATACATTATTCCGTTAACCAGAAGGATTGCCAAAATAATCCAAATGAAGTATTTCTTAAAGGGAACAGGGTCGTAAAAAAGAGCAGCGCAAAAAAGGCCAAAAATTAAAATAGTAGGAATATAGAACAATAAAGGCATTCCGCTCGAGATTAAGATTAATTATTTTTGCTCTTCATGATATTCCTGATCAGCGTTTACTTTCCAGATATCATGTTTCATTCCTAAGATATTTTCAGCGGCGTATACTCCTGTCAGAATGGAATGATCCATGTTGTTATACTTAAACATTCCATATCTTCCAATCGGCTGGAGATTTTCAAACTGATTCAGGTAATCTTTAATTAATTGGATATTCTCCGGGTAAGTGGAGTCATAAACCGGATATGCTTTTGGAGTGCGGGCGATGAATCCGTCGACAAAGCTGGATTTTTTGCCCAAACCAATCTTTTCCAGTTCGTCCAATCCGATTTCATTCAATTTTCCGTCCGGGGTCTGCCAAAAATCATCTCCTTCGGTGCAAAAATATTCAAGGCCTAAAGCGGTCTTGTTTTTATCCGCCAGCATATAAGGGCTCCAGTTTCCGAAATTCTGGATGCGTCCCATTTTTACTTCCGGAGCGTGGATATAAATCCACGTATCCGGAAAGGGGCTGGGGGAATCCAGGATCACGTTGATGGTCAGGAGGCTCCGGTATGTCAGTTTATCAGCGGCCTTCGCAACTTCAGACGGGACTGCAGGAGACATCCGCTTTATTAGTTCCGTGATAGGCATGCTGGAAAGAAAATGATCAGCAGTGTATTCATTCTCGCTTCCGTCATGGTCTTTGACGACAACACTTTCAACCTTGAAATTATTGTGATTTATCTTAATAATTTCCTTTTCCATAAGGATCTGACTAGCAGTCTTGTTTATATTTTCGGCCATTTTTTCATACATCATTCCCGGACCGTATTTCGGATATTTAAATTCGTCAATCAGGGTTTTCGGAGTTCCTTTTCTGTTGGGGAAGAGAGCGTTTTTTATGACTGTCCTGAAGGAGAGTCCTTTGATGCGCTGAGCCACCCATTCGGCCTGCATTTCTGTGCAGGGTATGCCCCATAATTTTTCGTTATAGGTCTTGAAAAAAGTCAGATATAGTTTTTTCCCGAAGCGGTTGGTGACCCATTGCTCGTAATTATTTTCTTCTTTATAGGGAAATAATTTGGATTGAAAATAACTCGCTAGAATTAAAAACGATTCCAAAATTCCTAGTTTTGATAGCGCATCAAAAGGTTTGACGGGGTAGGCAAAAAACTTTTTGCGATAATACATCCTGGAAAGCCGGGGGCGGATAAGAAAATCTTCGCCCAAAGTTTCATTCCAGAGTTCGTTGACTTCTTTGGATTTAGTGAAGAAGCGATGGCCGCCGAGATCAAATCTGTATCCTTTATATTGGAGGGTTTTGCTTATGCCTCCAACTTGCTTGTCTTTTTCGAATATCAATGCCCTTTTTCCATTTTTTGCCAATTTAATGGCTGCTGCGAGACCTGCAGGGCCTGCCCCGAAAGCGATTACATCAGTTGTTTTGTCAATCTCCGTCATTTTATGCTTTTTTATATTAAATTATGATATCCATTTTAGAATTTTTATTATGCCCATTTTGGCAGCCTGTTTATGAGCTGAGACATCCTTTCGATTCCTGATCTCATTTAGGTGATCATGGTAGTATTGATAGGATTTCCAGAGCATTTCTTCATTTGTCAGAGTTGGTTTCCAGCTTAATTCAGTTTTTATTTTATTTGTGTCAAAAACAAAATCTTCGGCTATCATCTTATATTGATATGGTCCAAGGGGAGAGAGTTTCAGCGCGTAAGCCATTTTCATAAGCAAGATAGTTAATTTTCTGGGCAGGGCGGCTATTCGCGCTCCAGTTCCGGCCTTATCAATTACATATTGGTAAACTTCTTTGAAACTTTTGACATTATCTGATCCAATATTAAAAATTTCGGTTTTGTTATAGTTAAGCGACCTGACGCAGGCATCTATCATATCCTGGGCATAAATGAATTGATATTGATTATTTCCGCCTCCCACAACCCATACTTTGCGGCCTTCATCTATGAACTCAAAAAGAATAGCCAGCAAGCCGAGTCTGCCGGCATCAATAATAGTCGGGCTGCGAAAAATAATGCTGTGGAAATATTTTTCATACTCAAGCAGTATTTTTTCTCCTTCCAGTTTTGATTTTCCATATATTTCAACCGGATTGGGTTTATCATCCTCTCTTACGGGTCTTTTGAGATTCTCAGCCCAAAGACAATTGGAAGAAATAAAAATGACTCTCGGAACATGATATTTTTTAGCAAATTCGGCGATGTTTTTCGTTCCGTTTACGTTGCTTTCCCAAAGAAAATTTTTGTCTTTAACGGCGTGAGCTAAAATTGCCGCACAGTGAAAAACAGCGTCGAACTCATGTTCGGAAAATATTCTTTCCAGGGTTTCAATTTTTCTTATATCTCCCTGGATTGACACTAAATTTGGATGTGCGCAATTGTCTCTTTCTAAATCAACGTTGACGCATAAAAATCCTTTTTTAAGCAGTTCTTCTTTCAGTAATCCTCCAAAAAAACCGGATCCGCCGGTGATCAACAATTTATTCATAGACATTTTGTTTAATTATTTTGATATTGCTGTTAAAAGCAAAATATTTTATAAGAGTGAAATTGACTAAGACCGCTGCTCCAGTGGCGATAATTTTTGAAAAAAATAAACTATCAAATTTTGCTGTTCCGATCAAAAATATCAAAACTGCTTCATTGGTTGCCAGCCCTCCAATACTCGAAGCATAATGCCGAAAAATAGCTGTCCAAAGAGACAGTGTTTTGCGATCGAAAATGAATGCATTTGAGAGAATAAAATTAGTTATAGTTCCAAGCGTGAAACTCAGAAATACGGCGATTCTGTAGTCTATTGAAAATGATTTTGCGAGAATCATAAAAAATCCGACATCAACAATTGCGGCAAATCCTCCTGCGAAGATATAGCGAAAAAATTGTATATGAACAGAATCGGTCTTATTTTTAAAATATTTGTTTATTAGTTTTTGCATTAAGCTTGATTATTTCCTTCTGAAGTTATTATTTTTTATATCTCAATAATTCCCTTATATATTAGCAAATTTATCAAAAAAGCAATAATCGAGAGCCTTATTCCTGTCGATTTTTTCCTCCTGAAATCTTAATGAAATATTTCTACCTATTCGATATTTATTGAGACTTTAATTTCTGTTGTTGAATATATCCGGGATATTAGTTTACTGGAATAAATTAAATTTCACAATACACCAAATGGCTTCCACGCCGTCTTTCCATCCGATTTTTTTCCCTTCGGCGTAGGTTCGCCCGGAATAGGAAATTCCCACTTCATAGATCCGGCAGGCGTTAATCTTGCTGAGTTTTGCGACTTTCGCCACGAGCTCCGGCTCTATTCCGAATCTTTTTGATTTCAGTCCCGGGGCGATTTTTTCGAGAACCTCTTTCGTGAAGGCTTTATAACAGGATTCCATATCGGTGAGATTGAGGTTCGTCAGCATATTCGAGAGTCCGGTCAGGAATTTGTTTCCGAGAAAATGCCAGTAATAAAGCACGCGGTGCGGCCGGTGGCTGAGAAACCGGGAACTAAAAACCGCGTCCGCTTTTCCTTCCAGTATGGGCCCGATAATGTCGGCGTATTCGTCCGGATTATATTCGAGATCGGCGTCCTGAACGATAATAATATCGCCGGTGGCGTTTTTGAAGCCGGTTCTGAGCGCGGCGCCCTTGCCCTGGTTTTTTTCGTGGTGAGAAACTTTGTGCTTTTCTTCGTATTTTTCAAGGATTTCTTTTGATTTGTCGCGGCTATGGTCGTTGACCAATATGATTTCCTTTTGCAGACCCAAAACATTTGCGTTTTCAACCGCCGAAATTATTTTCTCGAGGGTCCTTTCCTCGTTATAGACCGGTATGACAACTGATATTTTTTCGTATCTTTTCATAATCCCTTGGGCGTCCCTTGTGAAATATAAAACTCCTATTATCTGCTCATAAGCCTTTTTTGGAAAAACCTCCAGGTGTATTTGGCGGTGGTTGCGATTCCGTTTTTGCGAAGAGAATTGAAAAATTCTCCGGCGATATTTTTTGAGGTGACCGCGAGGGGAGCGAATTTTCCGCTGTCGGGTGATTTTTTCGGGTTCTTCAGCCATTCGCGGAAAATTTTTGTCGTCACTTCGGGGGTAAAATTTTCCATGGCGTAATCATGGGATTTTTCCGCCATTTCCCTGATTGCTTCGCGATTTTCATAGGCGAAAATTATTTTTTTCACAAGGTCTTCGGCGTTGGATACTTCATAGGAAAGGCCGAGACCGTTTTTTGCCACAATTTCGCTTATCTCCGAAAGCCTTGAGGTCAGGATCGGCATATTGAAATGCATCATGTCGTTTATCCGGTTTCGTCCGCCGATAAGCGTTTCATAATTATTTTTATCGCACACGATTCCCAGATCGCAATTTTGGTAATAATACGGAACATCATGGCTCGGCAGCCAGCCAAGGAAAATAAAATTATCCTTGAATTTGCTTTGATCCGCCATTTTCTTGAATCTGAGGAAGGTTTGATCATCGTGTCCCTTGATGATGCCGCCCGTCGAAATATATCGGATATCAGGATATATTTCCATGGCTTCTTCGAGACCCTGAAACAAGATATCGACATCTGCCCAGGTGTTATAGCCGCTGCTCCAAAAAATATTGAATTTTTCCTTGTCTATGGGGAATTTGGGGGATGAGCCTTTTCTTTCGGCGTTGCGGTCTTCCCGGAATACGGGATTGGGGATATATTCAACGAAGTCATATCCGTTTGTGAGGCGGTTGAGCCTTCCGGTGACCGCCAGTTCCCCGATGACGGCGTATTTTTGGGGAAGGGAGATGGCGGAAATTTTGTCGGCCTGCATCACGATTTCCGACTCGTGGCGCCAGGACATTCGAATTATCTGATCGCTTTTTTCAATTGCGGCCCGCGACTGGGCTTCGGCCATGATATACCCGTTAAGATCCGCCCAAAAAGGAATTTTCGGCTTCGCGAGCGCCGCGGCATAGGCCGGGAAGGTGTTGATTCCGGCAATCGCCGAGTATTCTTCCCCGAGTCTCTTTTTCTGCAGTACTTTATTCGAAATTATCTCTTTTTCCGTATAGTAAAAAAAGTTAACGTTTCCCCGGCTGAAATTTGCGGGTTTTTTTTCATAGACATTCGGAAGCATCATCAAATAAACGTCGACTTTGAAGTCCGATTGTTTTGTCAGGGGTTCGGCGAACTGCCAGGTCCTTGTTCCGGCCGCGAAATTTTTGGAGGTGTTTTCGAAGGGCAGGGGAGCGTTTCCGACAATTAGTATTTTTTTGTTTGCATGGCTAGGCATAATATTTGAAATACCGATAATATAGTATGTTGGGCAATTTGAATAAAGTCAAAAAATAAGCTTTGAGCAGGGCTTTTAATTCGCGATTGTCTTTTTTCTTTGATTCGAGGATGTTTTTCCCGGCGGCAGTTTCTTTTTGGCGCGGCAGCAAATTAACTTTTTTGACAAAATTATTCAGGAGCCATTTTATCTCAAACGGAATGGCCGAAAAAAATATTCGGCCGGCCGGAAAGTTTTTCAGGACATATCTCCAGCGGTGCTTATGGAACCAATGGTAATAATTATATGAAAAAAGGCCGATGACCCGGCTTTCCAGATGAATGATGGAAGATTCCGGAAAATAAATCACCCTGTATCCCAAATTTTTTGTTTTGAGGCAAAGTTCCGTTTCTTCGTAATAACCGGGAAAATAATTTTCGTCGAATCCAAGGCATTTTTCGTATATTTTTTTCCTTATGGCGAGACAGGCGCCGGTCACATAATCAACTTCTTTTTCTTCATCCCATTGTCCGTTGTCCTCTTCTCCGTATCCGAAGTGGTGGGCGAATCCGGCTCCTTCCACCCAGCCGCCGGCGGCTTGGATTGTTTTTTCGTCTTCATATAGGATCTTGGGGCCTAATACGCCCGTTTTATCGTCTTTTTCAAATTTTGAAACAATCGGGGCCAGCCAACCGGGCCGGGTGAGCGTGTCAGGATTGAGAAATATTAAAAGCTCTCCTTCGGCCTGAGCGGTCCCCAGATTGCAGCCTCCGCCAAATCCGAGATTCTTGTTCGATTTTATAAGCTTTATTTTTAATCTTAGGTTATCGTCCGGGCTTTGCAGATATTTTTCAATGACTTCGAGCGTTTTGTCCGTGCTTTTATTTTCAACCAAAATAATTTCCCAATTATCTCCGGGGGTGGTTTCAAAGACCGAGTCCAGCGCGCGGACAATGTCTTTCTCGGAGTTGTAAGCAACAATGATAATGGATGTCTTCATTTCTTGGGAGTCTCCCTGTTATTTTTAATATGCGCGATTTTGATTCCCTCGCTGTCCGGAAAATTTAATTTTTAAACTTAAGCCTTGGAAATATCCGCCTTATTCGTCAATTTTCTGCTCCCACTGCCAGGCGTCGCGGATAATTTCTTCAAGGCTGCGCGTGGCCTTCCAGCCCAAAATGTTCCGGATTTTTTGGCTGCTGGCGACAAGAGAAGTTGGATCTCCCGGACGCCGGTCAGCTTCTTCTGTCCTGAAATCAATGCCGGAGATTTCTTTGCATTTCGTGATTACTTCCCTGACCGAATATCCGTTTTCGCTTCCCAGATTGAATCTTTCGGAACCGTTTCCTTTTTCGAGGTAATCAAGCGCCATCAGGTGGGCGTCAATCAGGTCTTCCACGTGGATATAATCCCGGATGCAGGTTCCGTCCGGAGTCGCGTAATCCGTGCCGAAAATCCGAATTGATTCGCGCGAGCCTTTGGCGGCTTTGAGCGCGAGCGGGATGAGATGGGTTTCCGGACTATGCATTTCTCCGAAATTTCCTTCCGGATCCGCTCCGGCCGCGTTAAAATAGCGAAGGCAGACTGACCTCAGTCCGTAAGCCCGGTCATAGGTATCCAGGATATTTTCGACGGCTAGTTTCGACCGGCCGTAGGGATTGGTTGGATTTTTCGGATCACTTTCTTCTATCGGGGTCTTTTCCGGTTCTCCGAAGATGGCGGCAGTCGAACTGAAGACGATCTTTTTTACGTTGCTTGCGAGCATGGCCCGGAAAAGTCCGAGACTGCCGCAGATATTGTTTGTGAAATATTTTTGCGGATTTTCCACCGATTCTCCGACAAGAGAGAAAGCCGCAAAATGAATCGCGGCATCTATTTTCCTGTCCGCAAAAACCGCTTCGATGTCCCTGGGATTCAGAAGATCGCCTCTCACAAATTCGGCGCCTTTATTGATCAATCTTTCAAATCCGGTGGAAAGATTATCGAATATGACCACTTCGTGATTCTTGGCCAAAAGTTTTTTGACAGCGATCGAACCGATGAATCCGGCTCCCCCTGTGACGAGGATTTTCATAAAATTAGTCTTAAGCAATAAAATAACAAAGAGGAGTTTTTATCCTTTCAGCGCTAATTTGATATTAGCCTTTTTTTTCGAAAATTTCAAATAAAATCATCCTCAGCTTTTTAAAAAAGATAACCATCTTCCGGGACAAAAGCGATTGGGCGTCAAAAAACCGGCCCGTGGCCGGAATTCCTCGCGGTTTTCGGGCGATTTTTTTCTCCAGATTTGCGATGCGATATTTGAGATTATTGCAGGCGGTTCTGTTGACTTTTTCGTTCAGTCCGGCATCAATTTCCTTCTGCAATCGGAAAAGAAACCGTAAATCTTGAACCGACCCCCTCGATGCTTTCAAGCCCGATTGTCCCGTTCATTTTCTCAATCAGCTCTTTTGTTATCCATAATCCGAGGCCGGTGCCGGGGATGGCAGAAGTTTCTTTTGTCCGGGCCCGATAAAATTTCTGGAATAATTTTTTCTGGTTTTCGGCGGAAATTCCCAGTCCCGTATCGGAAATGATAATGTCGATTTGCTTCCGTTTTGTTTTTGCTGTTATTTCTATTTTTCCCTTCGGCGTATATTTGATGGCGTTACTGATGAGATTTATGAAAACCTGCTTCAGGCGTTCCTGATCGGCCCGGACGCGCGGAAGCGGCGCTTCGCTGTAGGTAATTTCCAGATTTTTTTCCTGCGCCTTGGGTTCCATTTCGGTGATGCCGGATTTGATTGCCGAAGCGAGGTCGATAATTTTCATCTCAAACGGGATCCGGTTTTGCTCAAGACGGGAAACTTCCAAAAGATCACTGACGAGATTATCGAGACGGTCTACTGATGTTTCAAGATTGTCGATATAATGTTTTCCTTCTTCGGTAACGTGCGCAACCTCTTTTTCCTTAAGGAATTCCAGGTATCCCCGCATGGCAGTGAGGGGGGAACGGAGTTCATGGCTGGCGATCGAAATAAAATTATCCTTCATTTCGTCCACTTCCTTGAGTTTTGCGAGCCGTACGGCGTATCGGAACATCCGGGCGTGATTGATGACAAAAACCAAAACCAGAAGAATTGTGACAAAAAGAATGAGATATGATCTCAGGAAAGCCTGGGATATCATGTTGTCGGTTTTCTGCATGGAAAAACTCAGAGAAAGAAGCCCGATCCGGCTGTTCAGGTCGTCATGGAAAACCTTTTCAATTTTCAGGACTCTTGCGCCGCCAATATCCTCAAAATGGGAAGTCCCCTCCGGCTGGCTCCAGGCGACGGTTTTATAGAAATCCTCGGAAACTTTTTGGCCGACCTGATCCGGAGCAAAAGAGGCGATTACGTCATATGTTTCGCGTTTTTCGTCGCTTGGCATCAGGATTTCCAGGTCCGCAATTTCGTCTTCCCGCTCCTTTATTTCATTGATTTTTTTCTCCAGCGATTCGGGGTTGTTCAGAAGATCGCCGTCTATCATGGCATCGAGTGTGTTTTCCACCATAGCCGCCTTTCTCATGAATTCTATTCCCGCATTTTTCTCGTAAGTATTGAGGAGAATATACGTATTGAAATACAGAGCTAACGGCATAAAAACCATCAGCGCGAGAGAGAGGATTATGGAAGGATTTTTTCTGATAAAATTCAGGGCAACGAAAAAAAATGAAGAGGATTTTTGCGGAGCGTTATCCATACGTGAAATCGATTTATTTATTGAGCCGGACTATTTATCAATCAGATAGTCCTTTTTTGTAACCGGTTCTGCTTTTGTCTGATGGTGATGATAGATCAGGTAAAGCCCGATTGACGCAACGGCTGTGAACAGGGAAATAATAATCAAGATGCCGATTGCGGCTGTCCTTCTTGTTTTTGAGGCTGCCATCGGCGACTGAGTTGCAAGCGTGTTTTGGGCGGCAAGATCCTGTTCGGCCGCTTTTGTGGCTGCCTGGGCGGTCTTAACAAAGATAAAGGGTTCGCTTTTGGCCGTAATGTGCCCTTCGTTGTCAGTAATGGCGACATAGGCCTCATGCGTTCCGTTTTCGAAATCTTTGTCCATTGAATAAGTCCAGTTGCCGTTCTTATCCGTCATTACGGTTACGATAGTCGGCGTTTCGCTATAAATATAAATCGTGACAAAGCTGTTCGGAAGGCCCTTTCCCTTGAGTCGGATTGCTTTGCCGGCGCCGCCTGATGCTTCATCGGCGTTGTCCGAAGATTTTGAAATCATTCCGACCGATTCTATTTTCACGAGGTCTTTCTTCACCTCGCCTTTTTCCTTCGGACTTTCAAAGACGATCTTATCTTCGTCATCTTCGGAAGCCTTTGCGGGATTGAATCCTTTTTTGATCTCATCGCCGTCCAGATAGCCGTCTTTGTCGGTGTCGGCGGAATTTGGATTAGTGCTGATTCTCTCTTCTTCGTCGTTTGAAACGCCGTCCTGGTCGTTATCGAGGCTCTGGGGGAGGGCTCCGGCGACAGTCGCGTTTTCCGAAACGCCGCCGGTGATATTTTTCCTGCTTTCCTGTTCCCGGCTTCTCGTTTCGATTGTCTCCTTCACTTTTTCCGCTTCTTGAGAAGCAACTTTGGCGGACTGTTTTTTGTCTGCGCTGTTTGGCGCCGCCGCGTTATCTTTCGAGGCGGAAGCCGGGGCAGACTCTTTTGAGGAATCGGAGGAGGAAGTTATTTTGGCGGCTTCATTGCTGATCTTTACGGAAACCCCCGAGCTTTCATAGGAGCCGTAATTATTGCTTATTTTTGCGGTTAATTCATATTCTCCGTTGGGGATGTCCGATGTTTGAATTTCGCATTTCCAGCTGTCTCCGCTGGAATTTTTTGCCTTGCAAAGGAATTGGCTGGTCAGTGATCCGCTTTTGACGAGATAAAACTCCACTCCGAGGGCATTTTCAACTGAAGCGGCGAATGTCTGTTTTCCTTTCAAGCTGACGCCTTTACTGGGAATTGAAAATTTCAAATTCGGAGATATGTTTGTCACTTTGCTTTCGCTTGCGGTGACGGTTGCGCTGGCGGCGCTGCTGCTGCCTGTGCCGGTGTCCTCATTTGTCCGGACGGCTTCATCAGGGACTGGCGATTCGGCCGGACTTTTGACGCTTGAAGAGTTTATTGAAGCCGCGTCCACTTTTGTTTCTGTTGTTTCCGCGGCCGGCGCGCTTTCTTTTTTAAGAATAGTTTCTTCGGCAGCCGGGGGCGAGAGAGTCTCTTTGCTTACGCCGACAGAGGACACGCCGGCGTCGGTGTTGATAACGCTTGGGCTCAGTGACGCCCTGGTCAGGTTTTCGGCATAAGAACTGGGAACGCTGAAGAGATCCGGATAGACGCGAATAATGGCAAGAAGGCTGATTAAATAAAAAACAGTCAATGCGGCCATGGCCCATGGGATCAGTCTCAAATGCTGGCGGCTGGCTGTTTCCTTTTTTCGATTCACCGGCTTTAGAGCCGATTTTCTAATGGTTTTCTTTTTCATTTTTGTGTCTGCCCGCCGGCCTTTTGAGGGAAATTCGGCCGTCATGGATTTTAAAAGGCGGCGGGAAATTGGTTAAGCTATTTTTTGCAATTATAACATATTTTTATTTAATTTTCCAAATGCCTGCAAGAGAAGTTGACTTGATATTCATCGCCAGATCCAAAAAACCTTTCGACGGTTCGTAATAGTTGTTTTCAATAGTGACCGTGTCAAAAGATTTTTTTGCGATCAGGTTATAATACCAGGATTTTCTCTCCGCCGGCGGAGCGATGAGATAAATATGCTCGTAGCGCGATTGGTCGATGGTTTCAAGGTCGTCAGCGTTAAAGAAATAAACGGCGTTCTTTCCATATATCGACGACAGGGGTTCGCTCATAAGGGACCAGCCGCTGTCTGTTGCCATCCGGTCGACCAGGACAAGATCTCGGGAGCCGAATCTTTCGGATATTTTTTCAATTTGAGGAAGAAGCTCCTTGTTTTCCGGTCTTGTTATGAAGGCGCAGCTCAAAAAGGCATTGGCGGCGGCCAGGGTCAAAAAAGCGCAGTAAAGAAGCTTTTTATTATGGAAAAACCTGTTCAAGAAATATATCGAGTAAAATATCAGGGCGGGAAAAGCGGCGAAAGCGAAGCGGCGCAGCATCCACGGATCGTCGAGAGAAATCATAGGGGAGATGAAATAAAAAAAAGTCGGGAAAGTGATAAATATTGGAATAAATTCCGGTTTTAACCGGCTCTTCTTAGCGTCCTTTAGGAGCCAGATAATTCCGGCAAAGCCCAGGAAAAGATACGCTAAAATATTATAATTAAAAAATATTCTTATGAGGTGCGGATATGAATTTGAGGACAGGGCGGAGTCCTGGGCGGAGTTTGGAAGGAACGCTTTAATAATATTTTTGGCGCTGTCGAAAAGGGCGGGGAAATCGAGGAATACGTATACTATCAATAGCAGTAAAGCCGAAAAAAAGGTATATTTGAAGAAATTTTTTGGAAGCGAGATTATCTTTTTTTTGCTGAAAATAAACAGGCAGCCGATTGCCAGCAGGAAAAAGGCGATTCCTTCAATGCGGACAAGGGCGGAAAGGCCGAAAGCGGACAGGGCGACAATAATTTTCAGGGATGAATTTTTTGAGGCCGGATCCCTGAGGGAAGCAATGAGGAAATAAACTCCTGTCCAGATGAGGAAAAGAGAAGAAATTTCCGTGAGGGTATATTTTGTAAACCAGAGAAACGGGAAAAAGGCCGCGGCAAGAAGGAATCCGAGGAAAGAGATTTTTTTCGGGAAAAATTCTTCAAGGATGAGCCAAAAGACAGCCAAAAAAAGAAAGAGAAAAGGCAGGTTGGAATATTGTATTCCCGGCAGTCCGAAGACAGCATAGGCCGCGGCAAGGTATGACGTGTATCCGACTGGAAAACGGGACAGCAGCTGGCCGTTCTTTGTATAATCGAATCCCGGATAATTGAGCGATTTGCCGGCTCCGTATTTTTGAAAAAGATCGCGGGAAAGAGGAGTTTCGAATTTCAATTCATGATTTTTGGAGAGGTTTATGGCCGCGGTGGAAATTGCCCCCTGATCGCGTCCGCCAAAAACAGTGGGAACGGAAAAATAGCCGGTTATGAGACTTGCCGCAAAAGCGGTAAAAAGAACCAAAATAATCATTTTTCCGGATTCTTTCGCTTTTTTGATTATTAGATTATGGCTTATATAAAGCGAAATAATAACCCCTATGACGATTGACAAAATGACTGTTTCACGGTAAAATAAACCGATTGCTGAAAACAGCAGGATGAGCCAGCCAAAGGCTAAAAAGAAGATAATGATGCGAAAAAATATGTTTCTGATTACGGATTCAAAATTCATAACTATTTTGCTAAAAACTTATTTTTAGATTACCATAAAAATATGAGCGACGCCACACAACCCAGCGCGGAAAAAACAGATTCCTGCGGCCAAAAATCAGGACCTGGCGCTTTTATGCCGGGCGGCAAGCCGCATCTTTCAGTTATTGTTCCGCTTTATAACGAAGAGGGGAATGTTGGGGAATTGCACAAAAAAACCGTCGAAGCGCTGAATGATTTGGGCGAGCCTTTTGAAATTTTATTTATCGATGATGGAAGCACGGACAAAACCAATGAGCTCTGCCGCGTGTTAAATCCGCTGAAACTCATCACCTTTCGCAAAAATTTTGGACAGACAGCGGCCTTCGATGCGGGAATAAAAAATTCCGGCGGGGAAATAATCGTCACTATGGACGGCGATCTTCAGAATGATCCGGCGGACATAAAGCTGCTGCTTGAAAAAATGAATGAGGGATATGACGTTGTTTCCGGCTGGAGAAAGAAAAGGAAAGATCCTGTCATGAAAAACATTTCTTCCCGCGCCGCCAATTTGGCCAGGAAATTTTTAATTGACGACGGAATCCATGACAGCGGATGCAGTCTGAAAGCCTACCGCCGGGAATGCTTTGAGGATGTGGATCTTTTTGGAGAGATGCATCGCTTTATACCCGCAACACTGAAAGTTCAGGGGTTCAGACTCGCTGAGGTTCCCGTAAGCCACCATCCGCGTAAATTCGGGGTCACGAAATATAACTGGAGGCGGGGAGTCAAGGGTTTCGTTGACATGATTTCCGTTTGGTTCTGGAAAAAATATGCCAACCGGCCCCTGCATCTTTTCGGAGCGGGCGGATTGGGGATTTTTTTCTTAGGCATCCTGTCCGGATTGGCTCTTGTTGTTGCTCGGGTTTTTTATGCCGTGCCGATGTCAAACAAGATTTGGCCTCTTATTGCCATCTTTTTGGTCCTTATGGGCATCCAACTTTTCATTTTCGGGCTTCTGGCCGATATCGCCGTCAAAAATTATTACAAGGCGCAGGGAAAGATGAATTATAAAATAAAAAATATCATTGAACATTGACCATCAGTCATTGATCAATGTTTAATATTTGATGATTAATGAAGATATTAACCATCGCCGCCACGCCTTTTTTTTCGAATCGGGGCGGACATATGCGGATTTATAACGAAGCGAAATATCTCAAGAAACTGGGCGCTGATGTGCGCCTTTCGACTTATCATATAGGCGAGGATGTTCCCGGATTTGAAGTCGTGCGCATCCGGGGTCCGAAAAAATATAAAAAAAATTCTCCCGGCTTTTCTTGGGGAAAGATTTGGCTTGACTGGAAGCTTCTTTTTCTGGTCCGCCGGGAAATAAGGAAATTTCGTCCGGATGCAATCCATGCGCATTTATATGAAGGATTGGCGGTCGGATATTTGGCGAAAAGATTATCTTTTTCAAAGGTTCCGATTGTTTTTGATCTCCAGGGGAATATCGACGAAGAGTTCAGGAGTTATAGCCGGAAAAATTCCTTTGCCCGCAAAATTTTTGTTTGGCTTTCGAAAATCGTCATTAAATGGGCCGATAAAATTGTCATCAGCAGTGAAAATGTTATCTGTAGACGTCCGACGTCTACAATCATTATAAAAGACGGGATCGATTTGGATTTGTTTGAAAATCTTCAGGATTTGTCGGAGGAGGAGCGAGATAAGATTGAAGAAATAAAAAATTGGTCCGGAGACAAGAAAATATTGGCTTACATCGGCGGATTGAGCGATAATAAGGGGGTCGGGGAATTGCTCGAGGCGCTTCCGAAGGTCGAACCTTCGGAAAGAAATTCCTGGAAGCTTTTGCTCGGCGGGTATGGAAGCGACGAAGTGAAATATAAAGAGTTTATCGAGGAAAATAACTTAGAAGAGCGCGTGTATTTTTCAGGACCGATAAGCTATTTCTCACTGCCGCATTATCTGGCGCTTGCCGATGCGGGAATTGATCCAAAAAAAGGTTCGGCTGAATCAAGCGGAAAAATAGCCAATTTAATGGCCGCGGGATTGCCGATTATCTGTTTTGAAAATGAGTTTAACCGCTCGCGGATTGGTGAAAAAGGGATATACTTGAAAGATATGAGTGAATTAGGCGAGAAGCTAGATAATATTCAAGATACCGGGAAAATAAAATATAACATAGATGATTTGAGCGAAGAAAAAGAAGTCCGGAAATTGTTAGAAATATTCCAATCGTTAACAAAATAAATTTTCATCAGTAAATTAGCTTACTGATTCAGAAATAATATAAAAAATGACAAAGAAGATTACCTGCAAAACGGGGCTCAAGAAGAACGTAATCAATAAAAAAGTTTTCGATCGGGAAGCGGCCCTTTGCCGAATGCTTTCAAAGAAAAACAAGAGTAAATGCGGTTGGGGAAAATGCAAAGATTGCGGAGTTGTTCCATTGCTAATAAAGTTACACGAAGGGAAATTGATTGAAGGAAAAAACAACATCAATTCAGCGCGAAAAAAATATTTGTAATATCAAATTCATGGAAGGAGAAAACCATATTTTTGACTGGACAGATAAAATTGACCCGAAACTCTTTTCGAAAAATTATCCGGATAAAAGCGAAAGGAAACATGAGCTGAAGATACTGGGACTGCCGACATACAAAGAAATTATCGTAAATTTGGAGGAGTTCAACTCGGATCCGGATGTTTTTTTGAACCAGGTTGCTTTTGCAGGCCGCCCAGCTGAGAATTATTATTTTACTATATTTCCAAATTCAATTGCGCAGAATGAAGGCGGACTAAGCACAGGCAGGCAGGGATTTAGCAAGGATCAGTTGATTAACTTCGTAGGGGAGCAAAAAATTAATTTAGCGAACCACACAATAATGATAGAACCCCACCACAAGAAAGAATATTCGGGAACAATTCATGTAGGCTCGAACGGGGAAATATGCGGCGAATTTATCTCGGGAAAGGAACAAAGCGCTATTTCACGGGGAGAAGTTAATCCCGAATTCAGAATTGAGGGAAGATTAGAAAACCTTGAGGCTCTTCATTCTCGCTCTCCAGAAAATCCCGAAAATACAACTAACATGCAAAATATTTTCGAAGGATCAGTCAGAAGAGTTGGGGAGGCAGTCAAGAAAAAATTTGGAAGGAGAGTGCCAACTGATCTGGACTTAGATTTCGAATTATTTTACATTTCACCCGGAGAGAATCAGGAATTGCAGCCGATATTTTTTGATATCCTTGATCATTCGGCTGCCAAAAAAGATATTGCGATGAGAAGCAGGTTTAACGTGGCTGATTGGAGAAATCGAACTTCCGAATAAAATGTTGATTATAGAAATATATGCAAATCGAATACGAGGCGACGTTTGAAAATATAGACAAAGGTGAAATAAAGGAGCGGCTTGAAAAGGCGGGAGCAAAGCTTGTCCGGCCGGAATTTATGCAAAAAAGAGTAACGCTTCAGCTTCCGAAGGGGCAGGATGCTCCGAATAAATGGCTTCGAGTCAGGGATGAGGGCGACAGGATAACCATGACCTTCAAGCATTTCGACGGAGACAATATCGATAATCAAAAAGAGTTGTTAATCGTTGTGGACAGTTTTGAGAAAACGGTGGAATTCTTATTGCATATCGGCTGCATTGAAAAATCTTATCAGGAATCGAGGAGAGAACTCTGGACGCTGGACGGCGCGGAGATTACGATCGACGAGTGGCCTTTTCTTGATCCGTTTGTGGAGGTTGAGGGAAAAAACGAGAAAGAGGTGAGGGATATTTCCGAAAAATTGGGGTTCAATTGGGAAAACGCGCTTTTTTGCGCGGTTGGGCATCAATATGAGAGAAAATACGGCGTAGCGGAGGATTATTTCAACAGTAAAATTTCGAAGGTTACGTTCGATATGGAGAACCCGTTTACGGATATAAAGGCCTAGAAAATTCAGTGCGGTAAGGCGGCATACCGCGCTGATAAATATATCATTTATGAAATCGTGGGCTGTAAAACTGGGAAAAGGAATCGGCGCAATGAAGCGCGACGGAATATGGCGGGGCGGAAAACGCTCAGTCCGGTCTTTTTTAAAATTATTCCGACGGGTCGGGTCGGGAGATATTCTTTTTATTTCCAGCGGAGTGGGAGACAGCGCCAAATACCGCTCCAATCGGCAAGCGGAAGAACTTTCTCTTCATGGGTTCAAATGTTCGGTTACTGTCCAGGATAATCCGCTTCTTCCGAAATATGCGGATCGCTTCAACATCTTCATCTTTCAAAAAACAATATATTCAAAAACAGTCGCGAGATTAATTGAAAAAATAAAAAAACAGGAAAAGGAAATTATTTTTGAAACTGATGATTTGGTTTTTGATCCGGAATATGTCCGCCAAATGGATTTTTTCGAAAAACTCAATACCCTTGAAAAGAAACAGTATGAAACAGGAGTGGGGAGTGAAATACTTCGGGACGATTATGTCAAAAATTGCGTGACAACGACTTCTTTTCTGGCCGAAAAGCTCAAAAAATACGGAAAGCGGGTTTATATCTCGAAAAACAAGCTTTCAAATTATGATTCTGGAATAGCGGAAGAATTATACAACAAGAAGATCGATAATACCGGCAAAAATCCGGCTTTGGTCAAAATCGGATATTTTTCCGGAACGGCCAGTCATGATAAAGATTTTGAGGCGGCGCGGGAGGCGCTGGTCCGTATTCTTGAGAAATTTCCGGATGTCGAACTGAATCTTTTCGGGCCGCTTGAAGCAAGCGGCATTTATAAAAGATTCGGCCATCGGATCAAAAAGCACCCGTTTGTTTCCTGGGAGAAACATCTTGAAAATATCTCAAAAGTTGACATAAATATCGCTCCGCTTGAGATTGGGAACCCTTTTTGCGAGTCGAAGTCAGAGCTGAAATTCATTGAAGCTGGAATAGTCGGCGTGCCGACGGTTGCTTCGACGACAGGAACGTTTCGGGAGACGATTGAAGACGGAATTGATGGTTTTGTCGCTTTTAACGAAAATGAGTGGGTTGAAAAACTTGAACGGCTGATCGGCGATAAAAAATTCAGGGAAGAAATGGGAAGCAAGGCAAGGGAGAAAGTGCTGAAAAATTATACGAATAAAATCAGCTGCAACGAAGAATATTATGATTTTCTGCGATCAAAAAATAGATAGTCAAATACTTCCACCATTGTAATGGTGGAAGTATTTGGCCGTTTTTAACTTTTGTGGGTTTGGTTTATGAGAAAAGTTGCCATTGTTATCGTGAATTGGAACGGGAAGAAATATCTTAAGGATTGTTTTGAATCGCTAAAGGTGCAAACGGAAAAAAACTTCAGGGTGATTTTTGTCGACAACGGATCGGAGGACGGTTCGGTTGATTTTTTGAAAAATAATTATTCGAGCTTCGGAGGCCCGGATGCGGACATTATCCGGCTGGGGAAAAATACAGGTTTTTGTTTCGGCTTCAACGCCGGAATCAAGAAGGCGCTTGGATATGAAAATATCAGGCATGTGATTGTCCTTAATAACGACACGAAGCTTGATGAAAAATATATTGAAGAAATATCAGCCTGCGCCGAAAGGCATCCGGATGCCGGTTCGGTCCAGCCGAAAGTGATAAATTTCTTCGATAAAGATAAGATCGACTGCGCCGGGATTTATATAAGCCGAGACGGAACTGCGCATAACAGAGGATACGGCGAAGATGAGAAAAAATATTCGGAAGAAAAAGAGATTTTCGGGGCAAACGGGACGGCCTCGCTCTTTACCCGCCAGGCACTTGAAAAAACATCCCTTTCGGAGCATAATTACTTCGACAATGGCTATTTCGCGTTTTATGAAGATGTAGATTTGGCCTGGCGATTAAAAACTGCCGGTTTTAAATCTTATTATTGCCCGGGCGCGGTCGTGTCGCATGTCCACAGCGGAACGGCAGGGAAGGCTTCTCTTATGAAGGCGTATTATCTGCATCGGAATTATTTTTTTACGGTCATCAAGAACTATCCCTGCGGAAAAGTAGTAAAAACGCTTGTTTGGCGTTTTTTGAGTTATGTTCAGCTCATTTTCAATGTTTTCCGAAGAGAGAAAAGGGAAGCGGAGTTCGTAAAGGGGCACAGCAAAGGAGAGGTGGCGGTCGTGATTCTGGAGGCCTGGGGGAGTGTTATTTATAATCTTCCGGAACTGATAAGGAAAAGAAGGTTAATCAAAAAGCAAAGAGAAAAAGGCGATTTGTAATTTGGGTTTTTCAAGTTACTGATTGATAACAACGAAATGAATACTCTTGAAATTTAAGCCGGACTGGAAAATAGCATTATTTTTATTTATAATCGCTCTTGCGGTCTTTTTGCGCGTCTATCATTTTTCCGACTGGCTCTTTTTCAAAATGGATCAGGCGCGGGATGCATCGACGATACAGCAGGCCTTTGAATTCGGTCCGGGATGGCTTCCCCTGCTCGGCCCGAAAGCGGGCGGAACGGAGCTTAATCTTGGGCCGGCTTTTTATTATTTTCAATATATTTCCGCCGTTCTTTTTCAGAATGCGAATCCGGCCACCCTGGCCTTTCCGGATCTTTTATTCGGAATTCTCTCGATCCCGCTTTTTTATTTTTTTCTCAGGAAATATTTTTCCCGCGATTGGTCGATGGTGCTGGCAAGCCTATATGCCGTTTGTTTTCTCGGGATCCAGTATTCGAGGTTTTCCTGGAATCCGAACGGGCTCGTTTTCTTCAATCTCCTGTTCTTTTTGTCGCTTCTCAATGTTTTCGACGAAAAGATAAAATATCGGCTCCGCTGGATAATTTCAGCAGGGGTTTCATTCGCCGTCTCGACACAGCTTCATTTTCTCTCTTTTCTGACACTGCCGGTGATAACATTGGTGTTTATCGCCCTCAACTGGAAAGAGGCGAGGAAAGTTTTGAACTGGAAGCATGCCGCTTTGTTTATTTCAATCGTGGCTGTGGTTTATCTTCCGGTAATCCTGAATGAGATTGTTTCGAAAGGGGAAAATACAACCGAATTCATTAAAGCCGTCAGAGAAAAACCCTCAGCGCACAGTTTTTTGAAAAACGTTAACCGGGATCTGCGTTATTGGGGGCAAAACTGGTTTTTAATTCTTACCAGCTGGATAAGCCGGAAAGGGGGAACGAACGGAATGATTTTGGCTTGGCTCGGCGCGATTATTCCGGCTCTTTTCATCGGCTTCAATTTTTTCCGAAGGGAAGAAAACCGGGTAAAGAAAAAATTTATTTTAATAACGCTGCTCTGGTTTATAATTTATCTTCTGGCTTATATTCCGATCGCTTATCAAATTCGGCCGAGATTTTTTCTCCCCTTACTTTCTCTTCCGTTCATATATATTGGATATACCGCCTTGTTTTTCTGGGAAAAAAAGAAAGTATACTGGAAAATTATTGTTGCTGCCGGCCTGCTGATAATCTTTTTTGGAAACATAGCGGGAACCTTTGCCTGGTTTAAAGAGATTGAGGGCGCTCAGAAAAAAGGGATATATCCCTGGCGGACAATTATTTTAAAAGCAAAAGACGGAATTGTTCTTTGGCATCTCGAAAAGGCGGCCGATTACATGCAGTCCAATTGCGCAGGAAACAAAATATATTATGACGTATCCTCCGAATACAAACGCCCGGTGAAATATTTGCTTGGTTTGCGGGGCATCGACGCCGAACCGATCGGAAGCCTTGAGTCCGGAAACAGGGAATCCTGCGCGTATGATCTTAAATTAACCCGATCTAAAAATAAATCTCCCGGAAAAGAACTGGAGGCGGAATTTCAGGCAGGGGAGGCGGAAAAAATAGGCGCTTTAAGCGTGTATAAGCTGAATGTGAGGGAAGAATTTTTCGGACAAGCGCTTTCAACTCATAAGAAAGGATCGGAAGAAAATGAAAAAACAAATCGCATATTTTGGAAAGATATCGTAAGATAGTATAATATTTCTGTGTTTATGGGAAATGGCGTCTTCCGATGTTTTGACAGTTGAATCGGGGCTAAGAATGAATTTCCGGTTTTTGTGAAAAATAAATTTGGAAAAATAAAATACGATTGGAAATTTGCCTTGTTCCTACTTGCTTTTGCAGCCGGTATTTTTCTTCGCATCTATCATTTTTCCGACTGGCTTTACTTCAAGCTTGACCAGGCCCGCGACGCCTTTATCGCGCTTCAGGCTTTTGAAAAAGGGCCTGGCTATCTGCCTCTCCTGGGAGCGAGGGCAGGCGGGACATATCTTCTTTTGGGTCCTGTATATTATTATTTCCAATATTTGGCTCTCCTTATCACAAGAAACGCTTACCCGGCGACCTATGCGCTGCCGGATCTTTTTTTTGCCATTCTGTCCGTTCCCATGTTTTATATTTTTATTAAGAGGTACTTTGGCCGTAATTGGGCCCTTTATCTTGCTTCCGTGCTTGCCCTGTGTTTCTTTGCCATTGAATATTCGAGGTTTTCCTGGAACACCAATCCGCTTCCATTTTTCACTCTCCTTTATTTTTTTTCTCTCTTAAAATCTCTTGAAAGCGAGGGCAGGAAAGCTCTTTGGTGGGCGCTGATTTCTGGAGTGGCCCTTTCAGTAACGAGCCAGCTTCATTTTCTGGCCTTTCTCGGGTTTCCGGTCGTGACATTTCTGCTCATCATCATTGATCGGAAGAATTTAAGGGGAAAAACGGGCTGGCGGATAATTTTGGTCTTCCTGTCGGGTTTTCTCATTCTTTATGTTCCGTGGATACTGAGCGATCTGGGGAATAACTGGAAAAACACCCTTCATTTTTGGGATGCGGTGCTTACGAAACTTTTCAGCGCCACGCTTTGGCAGGATGTGGTGCTGGGATTTGCTTATTTTGCTCAGGACTGGATAATCATACTCACCGGATATGTGGCAACGATGAAAGAGCATCTCTTGTTCCTTTTGGCCTGGATTGTGTTTATTCTCCCGTCGATCTTCCTGAACTGGAAATTTTATCGGAGCGAACAGGACGCAAAGAAAAGGAGATTTCTTCTTTTGACGCTTCTTTGGTTTCTTATTTTTCTTATAGTGTATATTCCCATCGGGCATCAGCTTAGGGCCCGGTACTTTCTTGTAATGGAGGCGTTGCCCCTTATATATCTCGGTTACATATTGAAATACATAAATTCTCTTCGGCGGCGGGGAAAGAATGTCGCGGTCGCGGCGGTCGCGGCGGCGGTAATTATCGGCAATCTGGCCGGAACATATCTTTGGTTCAATCAGCTTGCGCTTGCGGAAAAACAGACTTCGGTTGATTCAAAAAGGACATTTGTGTTCAAGGAAGAGGATGATGTGACTCTCTGGCATATCGATCAGGCGGCGAAATATATCACCGATAACTGCACAGGCAAAGAAGTGCGCTTTGCCGCTCCGCCCGTCCATTTGAAAGCGGTTGACTATATGCTTCGGTATTACGCGGCAAAAAAAACGGCAGAACAAAAATCCAAGTCGGGGGAATATTGTTTTTATGCCGTCGGATCTTCAAAGAGTGATATGGGATATGTCGACGCGAATGTTAAGAATAATTTCCATGTGGCCGAAAGAAAGATTTTCGGCCTGGTCGGAGTTTATAAAATTGAACCAAATGATCCGAAAAATATCTCATTTAAACGGCTTTACGACATAAACAGCGACGAAATAACCGAGGAGACAAAGGCTAACAGGATTTATTGGAAAGATTTATTTTCTCCCGGCAAAAATTAATTGGAACATAAGCGCCGTTCGCCCCGGATGAAAATAAATTTTCACTTGCGAGCTCGCTAGCAATTATAATTTTTTCGTGTTTGCGGGAAGACGGGCGGGGGGTGGAAAAAATAATTTTGATATATTAAAATGGGATTAGTGAATTAAAATACCTACTATGAAAAACGGACAAATATCCGTAGTGGTTCCTTGTTTTAACGAAGAAGAAACTATTTATCGGAACATAAAAAGAATTGCCGATTATCTGAATTCGAAATTTGATGATTTCGAGATAATTGCCGTGAACGACGGCAGTACGGACGGCACGATCAAAAAACTCAGGGAAATAGAAAAAGAATTGCCGATCCGGATTATAGATAACGGGGAAAACAAGGGGAAGGGAAAAGTTGTTCGAGACGGCATAGCAGCCAGTCAAAAAGAAATTGTTATGTTTCTGGACGCCGATCTCGGGATCCCCATTGAAGAGCTGGAAAAATTTGTGGCTGAGATCGATAACGGTTTCGATATGGTTATAGCTTCAAGATTTGTTCCGGGGCTGAAAGTTATCCGGCCGGTCCGTCTGCATAGAAGAGCAATGGAAAAAATTTTCAGGATTATGAGGATGGCCATCATTAACGACTGGCAGGTAAAAGACACTCAATGCGGATTCAAGGTGTTCCGCCGGGAAACGGCGCTGAATATTTTTCCGAGGCTCAAAGTGGAACGGTTCGCCTTTGACGCCGAAGTGATATTCGTTGCCAACAAATTCGGCCACAGGATCAAGGAATTGCCCATTTCTCTCCAAAATCCCCCCAATAGCCACGTGCGTTTTTTCAGGGATCCGATAAACATGACGCTGGATCTTTTGAAAATAAGGATAAACGATTGGAAGGGGAAATATAATTAGAATTTCCAATTCCCAATTTTCAATGTACAATGAATTTTAATGCATGATTAATTGTCAATTATTCCGCCAAGCAATGTTTAATTTGAGGAAAGAAAAATTATATATAATATTATTCTACGCCGTACTGACGATAGTTCTTACCTGGCCTTTTGCTTCACGTTTCTTTTCATCGGTTCCAAGTCTCGGTTCGGACACGATGCAGGTTATCGGAGTGGCGGGGGAAAGGGCAAATGTCATCAAGGACCTTGGTTTTTGGAAAGGCACATTCGAACTGCTGAAGCGTTCGGAATTCAACGTCGTCACGCTTTATTCTTATTTTGAGCTTATTTTCGGCCGTATAGCCGGTTATAATCTGCTTTTTTTCGCCTCTTTTGTCCTTTCCGGATTCGGAATGTATCTTTTGGCTTTTTATTTTACGAAAAACAAGCCGGCATCACTTATTGCCGGAATTATTTTCGCCTTTTCTCCGTTCCACGTGCATAATTCCTTGAGCACGAATGTCGGGACGATGCATCAGGAATGGCTGCCTTTTTTTGCGCTGTACCTTTTTAAATTTTTTGATTCCGCGAAAGGAAGCGATAGCGGCTCGAAAGAAACAGATAATAGCCTCCCCGGCGGCCAAGCTCTCCCCGGCGGAAATGGCAGTTTGAGGCTCAAAAACTTCCTGCTGGCAGGCTTGTTTTTGGGACTCATCGCTTTCACCGAGCATCAGCTCCTTGCCTTCACTTTGATCTTTATTTTATTTTTTCTTGTTTATAAGATTTTTACGCAACCGAAAATATTCATTAAAGGAAAACTATGGCTCTATGTGATTGTGAGCGTTGCGATTCTTTCGGCGGTGTCCTTTCTTATGTTCCGTTCGCTTTTTGAAATCGCCTTTTCAGGAAATAATTATCTCGATCCGGGATTCAAGGCGGCGGTCAAATACTCAAATGACGCGCTGGCAATTATTATTCCCCCCAGTTTTCATTCCTTTTGGCCGGATGCCTTTTCTCACATCCGGGAAACTTTCAGGAGGCGAACCGACAGCTCATTTTCAATCTATGCCGGATTTTCGGTGCTTTTGTTGTCCATCCTTGGCATGGCGGGAATGCGATCCCTTCGAAAGCGTCGGATTCCAACGAGGGGGATATGGTTTTGGTTTGCAACGGCACTCGGTTTTTATATCCTTTCGCTTGGGCCGCATCTCAACTATATGGGGGAAATCAATCCGCCGGTTAAGATGCCGTATCTTCTTGCCTATAACTATCTTCCGTTCTTCAATAATATCCGGACAGTGGGGAGGCTGTTTATATATTCGATACTCTCGTTTTCAATCCTTGCGGCATGGGGAAGCGCGTATCTGATTTCAAAAGCCTCGCCTAAAAATGAAGAGGAGAAGGAAAAATTGGCGAAGGATGATAACGCAAAAGAAAGGCGAACTGATCTTTTTGGCGTCAATCTCAAGCAACAAATCATTGTGTCTTTGATCAGCCTCGTTGTTATTGTCGAGTATCTTGCCGTCCCATTCAAGACGAATACCCTTTTGCACTCGTCTTTTTACGATAAATTGGGGCAGGACAAGGAGAATTACAGCGTCCTTGAAATTCCGGGAAGCACGAATTATGATTTTGCTTCGCGCGATCTGGTCTGGAAGAGCATTCACAGGAAAAATACGGTCAACAGCTATGACTTTGCCCGGGAAATCGACGAAAACGACGTCTTTCAAAAAGGGACTCCCATCGTACGGACTCTTCTGTATGATATTTCCAATGAGGACAGCGGAAACGACCGTGACATTATGAAAAATTCGTACTATAACATTTCAAGCGAAATATTAAATTACTACAGCATTCGCTACGTGATTCTCGACAAGGAGGGCCTTAAGGGCAATCCGGAAAAGGGCGATCTGAATATGCTTTATCCCGCCAAAGCCTATATAAGCAATGTGATAAAATGCGCTGATGAATATGAAGATGAATATCTTTATGCCTGCCGGATTGATCAAACCGACGTTCCCGATCACATGTTTCTCGCGATGGATTACAGCAACAAGCATTGGGTTGGGAAAAGCAAATCTAAAAACGGAATTCAAAGATGGGCGGAAAACGGGGCCGGAGTAAAACTTGTCAACATGACGAATCAAATTCAAAGCAGCAAGCTTAATTTTGATGCGAAAATATCAAAGCCGCTTCGGCTCAAAGTGTTTTTTAACGGAGCGGAGATATATAATCAGTACCTGACGTATCTTGGAAAAAAGCAAACGATTTCCGCAGATCTTCCAAGCATCAATCCGGGAGAAAACGATGTCACTTTTGGCGTTTATGCGGCTGACGGGACCGAGATTAAAACGGATAAAAAATCAGACTCCGTGGTTATTTATCAGGTGGAAGTAGAATAGGCAGAACTCATTTTCTTTGGGATTTCATTTCCCCCGGTGTTAGATCAGGCGCGATTTGGCGAAAATGCTTTTGGCGTTTTTTTTTGTTTGCCGGAAACATTCGAAATTGGTATAATGTGATTATGCAAAAACGCTTATTTCTTGGCATTTCTGTTCCGGAGAACGTAAAAAAGCGACTTTTTAGGCTGGTTGAAAATAAATTTCAGAGCTTGCCGGTAAAATGGGCGCGGCCTGAAAATATGCATATTACCTTAAGTTTTCTGGGGCATATTCAGGAAGAAAACATTCCGGCAATATGCGACTCAATAAGGGAATCTCTGGGAAATATCGGCGTGTTCGAGTTGGATTTTGAGAAAATTGAATATGGACCCGGCCAAGATTCCAAGAGGATGATATGGGCAACCGGAAAGCGGAGCGAGGAGTTGGAAGAGTTGAAATTCCGCCTGGAATCTGCTTTGGGCGATCTCAGGAAAGAAAAGAAAAAATTCACACCTCACATAACCCTGGGGAGAATAAGAAGAGGCGAGTGGCTGAGACTGGAAAAGGAGCCGGATATTTTTGAAGAATATAAATTTAATGTTCCAGTTTCATCGGTTGAGCTTCTCGAAAGTAAATCTGAAAAAGGGAAACGGGTTTATTACACTCTCGAATCATTTCCGCTAAACATTAAAAATTGATGGAAGCGAACTGCGGAAAAAATAAACATAGTCCTAAAGTTCTGGGCATTAAATTGAATAATCTCTCCGGAGAGGAAATCAACCGGTGGCTCTGTGATATTCTGAGCGGTCCGCCCCGGCAAAAATTTGTCGTAACGCTTAATCCGGAAATAATTCTCGAAGGGCGCCGAGATGAGGTTTACGGAAATATTTTGAATAATGCCGATCTCTGCGTATGTGACGGCATAGGCGTAAAATTAATTTCTCTCCTTAAAGGAGTGAAAGTGAAGGCCAGAAAGACGGGAGTCGAAATAACTGAATTCTTGCTGGCTGCCGCCAAAAAAGAGGGCAGGAGCGTGCTGATTATTGCCAAGAAGAACGGCTTGAGCGATCCGGAAGAGATAAGGAAAGCGGTGGAGGAGAGGTATGGTGTCAGAGCGGAAGCTGCCTGCTTTGATGACAATTTGCTAAACAGCCAAAAAGCGAAAAATTCGGAAATAATCCTTGTTAATTTTGGCGCGCCCCAGCAGGAAAAATTTATTATCAAATACCGCTCAAATTTTCCAAACGCCAAAATCCTTGTCGGAGTGGGTGGAGCGATCGATTTTTTGACCGGGAAAACGGTACGGGCGCCGCACTGGATGAGAAAGGCGGGACTTGAGTGGTTTTGGAGATTTATGAAGCAGCCAAGGAGGATAAAGAGGATTGCGAGCGCCGTTCTGGTGTTTCCAGCAAAGGCATTAATCAATTTCAGAGAAAAATAATCGATGGTAAAAATACTGCTTAATAAAAGAGTTCTTCTTCTTGCGGCTTCTCTGTTTTTCGGATTATTGGTGGTTTGGACGGGAGCGTTTTTGGGTTGGTCTCCTTTTTCGGCCAACCTAACATTTGTTGTTTTGCTTATTTTTTTTCTGGGAATTATGGTCTCGAGCCAGCAATATGAAGAGGATGCAATATCGAAGGTCGAAAGAATAATCAGCTCTTTCCTTTTTTCATATATTTTATTTTTTCGTTTGCTTTACGCTCCTTTGAGCAAATTCTTCTTCGGGTATCTCATAAGAGAAACATCATTTCTGGCGGACACACTGGCTCTTATTTTGTTTCTCTTGTTCTTTTTTCTTTTCGGGACGGCTTTTTTGGTGCTCAACAGCTATTCGCGCCTTGGATTTTTGGGTCATTGGAAATTTTTCAATAATCCGGCCGCTTTTTTTATTCTCAGATTTTTCTTTGTGGCTTTTTTGGGAATATTTGCTATGATTTATATAAGAAATTCATTTTTTTCACTCAAAAATTCATATTATATAAACAAAATTATCCCTCCATCGACTTGCGGCTGGACCTATAGCCGCTTCTCCGGCGTTTTGTCGCTGGATCGCAGTGTCAGCGGCGAAAATATCTGCCTCCTTCTTTTTGCGAAGGATCGGAATGATCTGAAATATTGCAGTCTCATCCTGGATGAAGAAGTGAAAAGCAAATGCATTGAAAATGTTTCTTCGGGATCAAAAAAAACGGACTAGGGGATAAAAATCTAATTATGTTCAGGCAAGGAGTAAATACTAATTTATTTTATGGAAAAACAAGAACGGGTGCGTTTCGCACCGAGTCCGACAGGGTATCTGCATATCGGAGGGCTCAGGACAGCGCTTTATAATTTTCTCTATGCCCGCAAAAGACAGGGAATATTTTTTCTCAGGATCGAGGATACCGATCAAAAAAGAATCATTGAAGGCGCTGTGCCTAAATTGATCGACTCTCTTGCTTGGGCGAATATTCTGCCGGAAGAAGGCGTCGTTTCCTGCGAGAATGGAGAGATGATTGAAAAGGGGAATTACGGTCCATATGTCCAGTCAAAAAGGCTCGATATTTATAAAAAATATGCCCATGAGCTGGTTGAGAGAGGCAAGGCTTATTATTGCTTTTGTTCGCCGGAAAGACTTGAAAATCTCAGAAAGAAACAGGAGGAGGAAAAAATTGCGCCGGCTTACGATAAATGCTGTCTCAGGGAAGTTTCTCCGGAGGAAGCCAAAAAAAGAATTCAGAACGGAGAAAAATACGTCATCCGTTTCGATGTCCCTGAAACGGGGGAGACGGAGTTTGAAGACATTGTCCGGGGCAGAGTTAAATTTGCCAACAAAAACATTGACGATCCCGTGATTTTGAAATCGGACGGATATCCGACCTATCACCTGGCGCATGTCGTTGACGATTTTCTTATGAAAACAACCGTTGTTTTTCGGGGCGAAGAGTGGCTTCCTAGCGCTCCCAAGCATATTCTCATGTTCAAAGCTTTCGGATGGGATCCGCCAAAGTATGCCCATCTTTGCACAATACTCAATAAAACCAGCAAAAAAAAGCTTTCCAAAAGGGACGGAGATGTCAGTGTTGAGGATTTCAGGAAGAAGGGATATCTTCCGGAAGCCGTAATCAACTTCATTGCGCTTCTGGGATGGAATCCTAAAACAGAGCAGGAAATGTTTACCCTCGAGCAACTGGCTGAGCAATTTGACGAAAAGAAGCTCAATAGGGCCGGCGCTATTTTTGATACGGAAAAACTCGACTGGATGAACGGAATTTATATCAGAAAAAAGAGTGTTGACGAACTCATGGAGCTTTGCCGGCCCTATCTGGAAAAATATATAATAGACGATGATTATCTCAAAAAAATCGTCACTGTGGAACAGGAAAGGATGAAGACGCTTTCGGATATCGAGAATATGGCGGAGGTGTATTTGGAAACTCCGGACTATAAAAAAGAACTGCTGCTCTGGAAAAAAATGAGCGGAAAAGAATTGCTTTCTTCCCTTCAAAAATCTTCTGAACTGATAGGCGGCATTGAAAAAGGGGAGTGGGAGATTGAAAAAATAAAAGACAAGCTTATGGAGGCGGCTGATCAAAAAAACAGAGGGGCGCTTCTTTGGCCTCTTCGTGTTGCACTTACCGGAAAGGAAAAAAGCTCTTCTCCGTTTGAAGTTGCTTGGGTATTGGGAAGAGAAGAGAGTGTCAAAAGAATTAATCAGGCAATAACTCTAATAAACGACTGATTGGTGATGATTAAAATAAAGTCGAAAACAAAAAATATGTCCGAAATGATTCGTGTTATACCGAAAAAGATTGGCCAAAAATCAACAATTTTTCGTTACCGCGCGACGGCCATTCTTTATATTTTCTTAATATTAACGCTGCTGTATTATTATAAGCAGGATGTATTTGCCCAGAGCGCCGCGACCGCTACGGATAACTCTAATCAGCAGATCATCGAGGACAAGCAGGATCAGATTGAGGATCTCCAGAAAAAGGCGGAAAATTATCGCCAGATGATCGAGATGAAGCAGGACAAGGCCCAGACCCTTGAAAACCAGCTGAAGCTTATGGAAGGAGAAATATCATCGCTGGAAAATGACATCAGCGGTCTTCAAAAAGAAATCGATCAGACATCGAGCGATATCGATCAGCTAAATGATCAGATAAAGAGCAAAGAGGAGGATATCAGCCAAAAAAAGAAAGTTTTATCCGGCATTATTCAAAACTACTATGAAAACAGCCAGGGATCGCTGACGGATTTTATGCTGAGAGGAACAAATCTTTCTGATTTTTTGAGCCAGCCGGATTATATTTCGCAGACAGGAACAAAGGTTGACGAAGTTCTTACGTCGGTCACTTCAGCCCGGGACGAGCTGGAAGGCGACAAAAAAAGCCTTGAAATAAAAAATAACAAGCAGAAAGAAAATCAAGGCAAGGTTCTTGAGAAAAAAAGATATTTGGACGGCGAGCAAGATTCAAAGCAGCAGCTTTTGGAGCAGACGAACGGGGAAGAGGAAAAATATCAGCAGCTTCTGGCCAGAGTGGAAGAACAGAAACAGGAGCTTCTTGGCGACATTTCATCCCTCAGCGAAGAGAAAAGTTCTGACCTTGCCGCAGTTGAAGCGACAATTGAAAAGCCGAAATCAGGACTTGCATCCACCAGCTGGTATTTCTCACAGCGTGATTCGCGCTGGGGAAACCAGCATATCGGCCTTTCGAACACACTCATGAAAAATTACGGTTGCGCCGTTACTGCAGTCGCGATGGTGCTTCGCTATCATGGAGCAGATATTGATCCGGGGTCCCTTGCTCAGCAGCAGATTTTTTCACACGATCTTATCGTTTGGCCAAAGCAATGGAAAGGAATTGAGCTTGCTTCCTCCACGGGCCATGGAAACATCGACTGGGATGTCGTGGACCGGGAACTAAAAAATAAAAATCCGGTCATAGTTTTTGTGAAATCCACCAAAAGGGGAGCGGGGCATTATGTTGTTGTCCACGGGAAAGACAAAAACGGAGACTATATCGTTCACGACCCTTATTGGGGAAGCAATCTTTTCCTAAGTTCGACAAAGGCGTATGTTGGCGCTTTGTACGGAAGCGGAACGGTAGTAGATCAGATGATAATTTATCATTAATTTTGGAGAAATAATTATCGTGAAAAAAATATATAAAATTTTGTCGAGCAAAAATATTTACATCAACCCGTGGATAAAAGTCAGAGAGGACAAAGTTATTCAGCCGGGAGGAAAGGAAGGAATTTTTGGGGTTGTGGAAATGAAAGCCGGCTCGACTGTTTTGGCTCTGAATTCGAAAAACGAAGCTTATCTTATCAAAGAATATAAATATGCAATCGAAAGAGAATCGATTGAGCTGGTGAGCGGAGGCCTTGATGGAAACGAGACCGCTCTTGATGCCGCAAAGCGCGAGCTCAAAGAGGAAACCGGCATAGACGCCGGGAGATGGATTGATCTGGGCGTTGTCGACCCGTTTACCACCGTCATTAAATCTCCCAATCATATGTTTCTTGCGCTGGACATAAAAGAAGGGAGGCAATTTTTGGAAGAAGGAGAAAGATTGAAAGTGATGAAGCATCCCTTTGAAGAAGTGATCAGAATGGTTATGGACAGCGAAATCACTCATTCCGCGAGCTGTGCGTGCATTCTGAAAGCTGCAAGGTATCTGGAGGAGAATGGCCATAATGTCGCATAAGGTACATTGTGCGACATAGTATATCAATCCGGAACCCTGCTTCCCCGCCGTTATATTCAGGAAAGATAAATATCTAAAAAATAAAAAATATTTATTTTTGAAAAGAAAGCCCCCGCTCCATCCCGCGGGGGTTCAGTCTTTTCTGAGGCGTATATATAGAAGTTATTATTTTTCTCTTTTCTTTAATGCAACTGTTTTTTTGGTTTCTTCCGGGCTCTTGCCCCTATAATCTTCAATCGCCCTTTTCAAGGCGTCGGCTGCAAGGTTCGAACAATGCATTTTGAGCGGCGGAAGCCCTTCGAGATTTTCGGCGATGTCTCCGCGGGAAATTTTTCGCGCCGCTTCCAAATCTCTGCCTTTGGCAAGCTGGGTAACCATTGAAGATGTTGCGATCGCGGCGGCGCATCCCAATGTCTCAAATTTGATGTCGGAAATAATTTCAGCGCCCTTAACTTTTTTCACTTTAATATAAACAGTCATTATATCGCCGCAGGAGGGGTTTCCAACGGTACCGACTCCGTCTGGATTATTTAGCCGGCCTTGATTTTTTGGATTTGTAAAATGTTGCATTACTAACTTTGAATACATAATTTTATAAAAATTGTAAATTGTAAGAGACAGCTTATTTTCCTGCAATCTTTCTTAATCGCGATACCGTATTTTTCAACGCGTTTATGAAATATTCTATTTCTTGCTTCGTGGTGTATTTTCCAAGGGTTATCCGCATACTGCCGTGGCTTTCTTCGTCGCTTAATCCGATGGCTGCAAGAACATGCGACGGACGGAGATCCCCGGATGAGCAGGCGCTTCCGGTTGATACAGCAACTCCTTCAAGATCGAGTCCCAACAGCAATCCTTCCCCCTCGACATCCTTAAACGCGAAATTGGCGTTATTGGGAGAGCGTTTGATCTTTGATCCATTGAGCTTAACTCCGGAAACCTCCTTCATTATTCTGGAAATCATATAATCCCGCAGTTTCTCAACCATTTTATAAACTTTTTTTCTTTCCGTCTCGACAAGCTCCAGGGCCTTTCCGAGTCCGGCGATAGCCGGAACGTTATGGGTTCCGCTCCGAAAATTAAACTCCTGTCCGCCTCCGTCTTGGATCCTTTTTATCGGCGTGCCTTTTTTAATGAACAGGCAGCCGATTCCTTTCGGGCCATATATCTTATGAGCTGACATGGAAAGCAAGTCGACTCCCAGGTTTTCTATCCGGCAGTCCAGATAGCTGATAGCTTGAGTGGCGTCAGTATGGAAAATAATTTTTCGATCGCGATTTTTGTTGGCCTTTTCGATTATTTTTCCAACTTCCCTGATCGGCTGAATTGTGCCGATTTCGTTGTTGACATACATTATGCTGACAAGCAGCGTGTTCGGCTTCAGGGATTTTTCTATGTCGATTGCCCGCACTAAACCGTCGCTTCCGACCGGGAGATATGTAATTTCAGCCATTCCCCGGTCCGCCAGGGCCTGGCAGGCGCTGAGAATGCAGGAATGCTCAATAGACGTAGTAATAATGTGCGGCCTGGGGCTTCCTTTTGTTCGCAAAGAGTCGGCTATCGCAGTTCCTTTAACGGCAAGATTATTGCTCTCTGTAGCGCCGGAAGTGAAAATAATTTCATCTTTTTCGCACCCAAAAAAATCAGCCGCTTGTTTTCGGGCAGTTTCAATTGCCTCGTCCGCCTCTCTTCCGAAGGAATGAAGAGACATTGGATTTCCAAATTTCTGAAAAAAATATTTTTTCATGTAATCAAAAACCCTCGGATCGACAGGGGTTGTTGAGGCGTAATCGAGATAAATTCTTTTCTTTTTCATATATCATAATACTAGCCGTTTGAAAGATTTCTTGCAAGAACGGTTGTTTACCTTTTATGATTTTTGATTTATGATTCAATTTAGGACAAAATAATCTTTATCAACACCAATGAATACTTCATATAGCGCGCTCGACACATTTCTGACGTGTCCCAGAAAATATAAGCACCAGGTCATCGACAGAATAAAAACTCCCAAATCCAAGGAACAATTTTTCGGCACGCTCCTCCACAGCACGCTTAAGGTGGTGCATACGCCCGGGATACTTTCCCCCACCCTTGAGCAGGCTCTCGACTTTTATTCCAAGAATTGGAACGCGGAAGTATTCTCCGATGAAACTGAAGAGAGGGCGGCGTTCGCCCAGGGAGTTTCGATGCTGCAGGATTATTATAAGAAAAACGATCCTTCTAAAATCAACATCGTCGATCTGGAGTCCCGTTTTCAGGTAGAAGTAGGATCCACTGGATCCGGAAAAGAGAAAGAAAGCGAAGTAAAGGAAGAAAAGCACATAATTACCGGCATAATCGACCGGATTGACCGAACCGAAGACGGATTCGAAATAATCGACTACAAGACCACCCGCAAATTGCCCAGCCAGGAAAAAGTGGATAATGATCTTCAGCTTTCAATCTACCTTGCCGGTTTTTTGAAACGATATCCCAATGAAATCGAAAATCTCGGAAAGATTAAAGTTTCTCTGTATTATCTTAAGCACGGCGTGAAATTGTCCTCGCAAAGAACCCTTGAGCAGGTGAAAAAGAGCGAGGAACTGGTGCTTGATCTCATCGGACAAATACAGAAATCTGATTTCGAACCGACAATTTCCGGGCTTTGCGACTGGTGCGGATTCCAGGATATCTGTCCGATGTGGAAACACAAATTCAAAGAGAAGGAACCAATAGATATTGATACCGCAAAAATAATTGAGGAATACATATTTCTTAAGGATGATGTAAAATCGAAATCCGACCGGATCGGAGAATTGCAGGAAACTCTCAGCAGTTATATGGATAAGGAAAAAGTCGACCAGGTTTTTTCGGACGCCGGAAGGATATTGCGCTCGATACGCAAGACATACAAATATGAAAAGGAAAAATTGCGCTCGATTCTTGAACCGCTCGACAAGTGGGATGATGTTCTTAAAGTCGACGGAATTGCGCTAAAGAATATTCTTGGCGTTCTTCCTTATGAAACGAAAAAAGATGTTGAAAAAGCTAAAATTTTGGATAAGGAGTCGAAAAGTTTTGTAGTGAAAAAGGGGAAGTAATATAATATGTGATCACTCTTTTTTCGTATGTCTTTTTTAAAATCAAAATTTGCCGGATGGATAAAGCAATTCTTCCTGATTGACGACACTCCGCATAAGATTGCCGGAGGGGCGGCACTCGGCGTTTTTATGGGAATCACTCCAGGTGAAGGCGTCTTGATAACTATCTTTTTTTCTTACATTCTTAGACTCAACCGTCTTGCCGCTCTGGCGGGAGTATTGGCTGTGAATATGTGGACCACTCTGATCGCATTGCCGTTTGCCGCTGCCATAGGCGGATTTATCTTCCGGGTAAATCCTGAAAAACTCTCGAGTGATTTCAAAAGGACATTTTCTTTAGGCTTTCGATATTTTTTCAACTGGAACATTCTGCGCGAAACGGCAATCCCGCTGATTATCGGGTATGTTATCGTCGCTGCCGTAGTCGCAGCTGCAGTATATTTTAGCCTGCTGTTCTTTTTGATTAAGAAAAAGAGAGTGAAAAAAGGAGAGAATATTTTAACAAAAAACAAACTTGAGATATAGAAATCCTAGCATCAGGATTGGCGCCGGGTCTATTTGATGCAGCATTTGGCTCCCTGGTATCCCCTGCTTTCGGCTTCTTCCTTTGAAGAAAAACAAATTCGGTTTTCGGCCTTGATCTTTTGGGCGAATTGGCAGGTGGAAAGATGATATTTATTTGAATTTTTACTGGCGACAAACGCGCATTTTTTATTTTCCGAAGTCAGTTTATTCTTGACTTCGCTGGCTGTTTTTGAAACTGATGCGGTACTATTTTTACCGGATTCTTCCGAAGGATCGTCTTTTGGACAAGGAGCGCAGGCAATTTGGCTGACTTCGACCGTTCCTTTTTGGTTATTTTTTCCTTTAAGGAAGCCGGCTTCGAACGAAATGCCTGCAATAAGAAGAATACCTATGAAAAGAATAATTTTCTCTCCGTATTTTTGCCAGTGGTTTTTTAATTTTGTCTTTGCAGGCTGTTTTTCGCTCTCAATACTGGCTTTGTATAAGCCTTTTTCTTCGTCAAGGACTTCAACTTCGAAGCTGTCTGAGGTTGACATTGGCAGCGCTATGAGATAAAATCTTATAGTGATTAAGAATTAGCTACTAAAATTTCACTTTTTCATTATGGCACATAGAAAAGCAGGCGGTTCCACTCAACTCGGCCGGGATTCTATTTCGAAAAGACTCGGCGTGAAGAAATTCGGTGGAGAAAAGGTTCAGGTTGGCAATATCATTATCCGTCAGCGAGGAACAAAATTCAGGCCCGGAAGGAATGTTCAGCGCGGATCAGACGATACTCTTTTTGCGCTGGCTGCCGGTGTTGTCAAATTTTCAGCTAAAAAAGTCAAAAAATTTACAGGCAAACTGGCGAGAGTGAAGTTTGTGAGTGTTGAATAACAGCCCGCCTGCATCACTTTTTCAAAAAATAGAAGCATAAAGCTTCTATTTTTTGTTTATTGCAGATTTTACGAAACGGCAAAAAAGAGGATGAGGTTTCAGGGGAGAGGATTTGAATTCTGGGTGAAATTGCGTGCCCAGGAAGAAGGGGTGTTGGTCTTTCGGGAGTTCTGCAATTTCCATAAGGCGTCCGTTCGGGGACACTCCCGAAAAAACTAATCCTTTTTCTTCGATTCTTTCGATATACTCCGGATTAACTTCCCATCGATGGCGATGTCTTTCTGATACGGAAACATTTTTATATGCTTCGTAGGCAATGGTGCTTTTCTTTATTTTTGCGGGATATGCGCCAAGTCTCATAGAGGCGCCGTAATTTTTGTCGGCCAAATTCTTTTTTTGCTCGGGCATGATGTCGATTACCGGAAACTTTGTTTCCCGGTTTATTTCGGTCGTGTTCGCTCCCTTGAGGCCCAAAATATTGCGCGCAAATTCAATCACGAGCAGCTGCATTCCATAGCAAAGTCCAAAATACGGGATTTTATTTTTTCGGCAAAATTCGATTGCTTTTAGTTTTCCTTCTACTCCCCTTTCTCCGAATCCGCCCGGCACAATAATTCCCGAATATTTCTTTAGCTCCTGAACCTTTTTTGGATCCTTTTCATATTCTTCGGCGTTGAGCCAGTCGATTTCAGGTTTTCGTTTGAAGGAATAGCAGGCGTGTTTTATGGCTTCGATAACGGAAATATATGCATCGGAAAGGACAAAATCGCCTGTGCCGAAATATTTTCCCACAATACCGATTTTCAGAGTTTTTTGGGAATCTTTGATGTTTTGCGCCATGGCTTTCCATTTCACGAGGTCCTTTTTTTTCGGCTTCAGGCTGAGTTTTTTCAGGATAATTTGGCTAATATGGTCTTTTTCGAAATTAAGAGGGACTTCATAAACTGAATCAATATCCGGCGCGCTGATGACATCTTCCTCGCTGAGATTGCAGTGATCGGCCAGTTTCTCTTTTCGTTTTTTATCAAGTCTTATCTCTGACCGGGCGATAATCATATCCGGCTGGATGCCGGCGGCATTCAGGGACCTGACCGCGTATTGGGTCGGCTTTGTTTTCATTTCCCCGATCATCGGCGGTACGGGAAGATAGCTTACTAATACAAAAATAACATCGCCGCGATTTTGAAGCCGAAGCATCCTGCCGGCTTCAAGAAAAAGAAGGCCTTGGTATTCTCCGAGCGTGCCGCCTATCTCAATCAGCATGATTTCGGCATTGGAATCCTGCCGGGCTTTTTGTATTCGGTGAATAATCTCTTTAGGAACATCCGGAACAACATCGACGCATCGTCCGCCGTAACCCATGGAGCGCTCCCGGTCTATTATGGATTTATATACCATGCCATTGGTAAGGTAATTGGCGCTTGGCAAGGTTATATTCATAAATCGCTCGTAGTGTCCCATGTCCTGATCGGTTTCCAATCCGCTGTCCAGAACAAAAACCTCTCCGTGTTCGGTCGGATTCATTGTTCCTGCGTCGACATTAAGGTACATATCCGTTTTCATTGCCGTAACCCTGAATCCTTTCGATTGTAAAATATTTCCAATCGAAGCGGTTGTTATGCCTTTTCCGACTCCGCTCATTACTCCTCCGACGACAAAAATGTATTTTGGCTTTTGCATCCTTTTAAACAATTAAGAATTATAAAATATTTTTTAAGAAAATTATTTTTCCATCCAATTATGCGAAGCAGGCAGCTGCAGAAAATTTCCTCTTCACTGAAAAAGGGGCTCCGAAAGAACCCCCGGCGAAAAGTTATTAAGGATTGGAAATGTAATTATATTTCTTCGCTGACTAAAATTATTCGCAAATTTGCTTCCAGTCCATGCTCCAGGCCTACGGAAACATCATATTCCCCAACTTCCTTGACCGGATCGGAGAGTTTTATGCTCGACGGATCGATCTTTATCCCTTCTTCCTTCAATGTTTTGGCAATGGTTTTCTCATTTACGGAACCAAAGAGTTTTCCATTTTTCTCTTTAACTTTAATATAAACTTCTCTTCCTTCAAGCAATTCGGCTAATTTTTGAGCTTCCTCAAGTTCCATTCGGGCGCTTTCGGCTATTTTCACTTTTTCGGATTCAACTCTTTTTACGGACTCTTCGGTGGCAGCTTCGGCCAGTTTTTTTGGAATCAAAAAATTTCGAGCATATCCGTTGCTCACCTCTCTTACTTCGCCCTCCTTGCCTAGATCGGCCACATTTTGTAATAAAATTACTTTCATCGTTTTGGTTCTTTCTTGTTATTATACTTCAAAATTTAAATGTGGCAAATACCCTCCTATTTTTTTCGGTCGCTATCGCTTCTCCATTTTTTCCTTCAGCACCTCGGTTGCTTTGTCCATCTGGGGATCGCGGTCATTATTGTAATCTTCTTCGCTAAGATCGATATCGATGTTCGGGTCGATTCCTTTCTCCATTATATAATCTCCGTTCGGAGTTAGCCAGCGGGCAATCGTGACTCTAAGGGTTGATCCTCCGGAAAGTTTTTCCAGCTGTTGGACAGAACCTTTTCCAAAGGTCTTTTTTCCGATGAGAGGCGCGTCCAGCTCGTCTCGCAGGGCTCCGGCGGTAATTTCAGAGGCGCTGGCGCTCCCGCTGTTTACCAGAACCACAACGGGGATTCCTTCAAGAATACTGCCTCCCCTGGCCGGGTAATCATCTTTATCGCCGTCTCGATTTTCTTCGGATACGACCAATTTTCCTTCGGGAATGAATTTTGAGGATATATCGATGGCTGATTCAAGGTAGCCCCCCGGATTGTTTCTGAGATCCAGGATTATTCCTTTACTGCCGGCAGATAATATTTGGTTTGCGGCTTTATTCATCTCTGATGTCGTGTCATCGCCAAACTTAGTGATTTTGACAACCGCGATTCCGTTTTCTTTAAATTCAAGTTTTACGCTTTTCACATTGATTGTGCCGCGCGTTATCTTGATTTCTTTTGGGTTATTGTCCTTTTCTCTCAATATCGTAATGGAAACCTCGGTTCCTTTTGGTCCGCGAATTTTTGTTACTGCTTCATCCACCGACATATCTGATGTCAAGGTGTCTCCTATTTTGATAATTTTGTCACCGGCGCGCAATCCTGCCTCCGCCGCCGGGGTTCCTTCGAGGGGAGAAATAACGGTCAATATATCATTTTTCATGCCGATTTCAATTCCAATTCCATCGAAAGTGCCCTGCATGTCGTCTGAAAATTGCTGGCTTTCCTCCGGATTCATAAAGCTTGAAAATGGATCACCAAGGGACTTTATCATTCCGGAAATCGCCCCATACATCATTTTTGTCTGGTCAACTTTGCTTTTATCGACATATTTTTCGTTTATCGTATTCCAGGCTTCCCAAAAAAGGCTGGCATCAACATTTTGAGGCTGTTCACTGCTGTGGCTGTTAGCCAAAATATTTTCGAGGATTTTTCTGTTCGAATTTTTCGAAGATTTATATTGTGAATAGGAAAAACCGCCATAGAAGCTGACGCAGATTAGTATGATGACAATAAAAATTTTAAAATGCTTGCGAAAGGCCGGCTCTTTTTCGGTTATTTCCCTGTTTTGGGTAAAAATCTGAGTCTCGTTTTTTTCGCCGGCGGGGATATTGCTTTTCTCCATGCGGATTGATTATTATCAATTTAACGCTTATTAATTTTTTCACGATGAGGGTTTGTTTTTCTGCAATACTTCCAAAAATATTTTATGGCGCTCTTAATATGCTCCCTTGTCAGCCGATTCAGGAGAACGGCTTTAAACGCGCCTCTGCCCACCGAACCCTTTCCGTGATAATGAAACATTTTAACGCCCGGGAAATAAACGATCCTATGATTTCTTTCCCAAAATCTTCGGCACCAGTCCACATCCTCAAAATACATAAATCCGAAATTTTCTTCCATTGGACCGACTTCGTCAATAACTTTTCGCGGCGCCATTATCGCCGATCCCATTATCCAGTCGACTTCTTGCGGTTTCTCTAAATCCTTATCCTTATACAAAAAATTGTCTATCCTTTTTCTCGCAAATCCGAATTTTCCAAGGGATGTTCGCCGATATAATATGATAAATGGAGAGTAAAAACGGAAGCAGGATGGTTGCGTTTTTCCGTCAAAGTTTAGCAGTTTCGGACCGATAATGCCAATCGACGGATCTTTTTTCAGCTGTTCGAGCAGAATGTCAGCGGACCTTTTTTCGATTATGATATCCGAATTTAATATCAGGACGTATCTTCCTTTTGCATTCTTAAGTCCTCTGTTGACGAGCTTGGCAAATCCCAGATTGTTCTTATGCGAAAAAAATATAATCTCGGAAAATTCCTCTCTCATCATCATTTCCGTATCCTCCTCCGTGGAGCTGTCGAGAACCATAATTTCGCAGTTCTCGTTCAGCACGTTCTTTTTGAGTGACTCCAGACAAAGCCGAAGAACCGATGGATTTTTATAACTCGTCACAATAATGGACAGGTCCGTATTCATTTTTCGTTTCTGATGCTAAATTTGTTAACCGCTTTATTGAAATACATTCTTTATGGCCTCATGTATTTTGTCGTAGTTCCCTCCGACGGGAAGCAGGATATATGTTTTCCCTTCGGGAGTGTCGGCTTTTGAAGAATAAAGGAGCCCTTCTTCCGATGTGTCAAAAACCTTTTGTTTTATTTGAGGGTCATGCATTTGGCTGGCGAGATCAAAAGCCTTTTTCATTTCGGAAATATCCATATCAGCTCGCACATCATCGCCGAGGATGTTCATGACGCTGCTTGCTTTGTTGAAATCAGCCAGTGTTCCCAGACTGAGCAGTTTGTCTTTCAGGGCGATAAGAACCTGCTGCTGTCTTTTTGCTCTCTCAAAATCAGATGATGCATATCTGGCCCGGACGAAAAAAAGCGCTTTCTGGCCGTCGAGATGATTTTTTCCGGCAGGAAGGGAGAAATTTAGCGCATCTTCGCCTTCGAATTGGGTCGGCTCGGAAAAAGGCTTTTCGATATAAATGTCAACGCCTCCAACCGTATCGACGAGTTCCTTAAAGCCCTTGAAGTCGATTCTGACCACATAGTGGATTGGAAGCCCTGTGACTTCACTGATAACTTGCTTCATCATCTCCATTCCGTCACCTTCTCCTTTTTCCTCATATAAGGCATGAACAGCGTTGATTTTGCTGTGATTCGTTGTTCCCGGATCCTGAACATACAGGTCGCGAGGAATCGAAATCAGGGCTACTTTGTTTTCCTGAGGCCTTACGGACGCCACCATTATCGTGTCAGCCAAAAGTCCTCCTCCGGGCATATCGTTTCCCCGCATGCCAAGAAGAAGGATATTTATCTGTCCCTCTTTTTGTCCCTGGAGCTGATCGGCTCCAATGCCGGGAATTGACTTCCAGAGGCTTTTCATGAAACCGTCCTTCGTGGATATTTTACTCAGTGTTGTGCCGGCCCTGAACATTGCATATCCTCCAGTGGCAACCAAGAGGAGGATTATCACCAGCAGTATCTTGAACCATCTTTTTTTGTAAGATTTTTTCTTTTTTGGCTCATAAGCCTCCCGACTGTTTCGCCTTGAAAAAAACCCCATATTTTTAAGATTATGCTTCAAAATAAAAAACAAACAGCCTCGCGGCATCTTTTGTGAGTATATTATAAATCTTCCGAAATGGCAATGCAAATAATAGTTTTTTAAATTGAAAGACGGCAATCCGAAAATTGCCGTCAGTTTAAGAAAATATCGTTAATTTTTCGGCACCCGCCTGAATATTCATTGGGTGCTGAAGACTATCTCTCCGCGTTCCTCCGCAACTTGCAGAGAGGTTTCCCCTTTGATCTTTGAGTAAGACAGAAAACAAAACGAACTCATTAATTCAATTCGTCAGCTTTCTTCCAAGACGGGAACCAAATACAACCGAAGCTTCTCCAGGGCATTTTTGCGCAGCTTTGTGAAAGCATGCATTGTAAGTTGCATATCCCGAAGAGCGTCGTCCCATTTTTGGATCTTGCATCCGTTAAATTCATAGAGCCGGGAGATCAGCTCTTTTTCATCATCGTGCAGGAACAATAATACTGTTTCCGGGTTACTGCCGGGCAGGATATTGATTCCGAGATCTTTTAACAGCTTTACGGGCCATTTGCTTCTCCGGGCTTTTATTATCCCGGCCAAAACGGGAAAGGCGGCCAGTATGCGTTCTTTTGCGTTATCTGCGAGATGCTGGGCTACCAACGCTCTTTTTCCCCAACGCTCCCCGATAGTTTTTGGATTTATTTCCCACCTGGAATGAAGAGCCAGGAAACACCTCGCCTGATCCGTGGTTGGAAGACGAAAGCCCCTTCCCTGAAGAAAAAAATAAGCAATATCTTTCGGGGAAAGTCGTTTGACGCCATTTCCGAGCGTTTGCTGGAGTTTTTCCGTCGAAACGCCTTCCTGGAGCAATGTTTTAATTGTTGCTGCATCATTGAAGGTTTCCTTGGAAAGTGCCTCGAACCAACGAAGCGCTTCCGGCCATAAACCATGGTAAGACATTTTTACGGAAGAAACCTGAAGACGAGAAATGTCGGATTGGCCGTCCGGCAGGTTTCTTCTCAAGAATTCCTCAAGCTTATCCAGGGTTGCTCTCTTTACATCTCTGACCCTCTGCGGGCGGATTTTCTGGCGAGAGGCGATTTCCTGGGGCTCAAAGAATTCTTCAGAGAAAGAAAGGCGGAAAATTTCCAATTCATGAGGATGGAAATTTCGAAACGCGTTTGCTATTTGCATGGGATTGCAAAGCAGAGCAATCTTACTTTTCATCCGCTTGAATAGCGCATAAAATAATTCGCTCGTCCAGCATTCCTGGGCTATAGTCAAGCGTTCGGAATCCAGTTGAAGGAAATTTCCCAGAGCTTCCTCATAGGCTTCGTTTTTCAGGTACGGCTTAACGTTAAGGCCGAGAAATCCTCTGATAGCCTCGAGAGCATCCCGCTTGGAACTGCATACCGTCTCGCGGACAACGTTTAATCGGCAGCTTGTGTCAATGCCGCATAATTTCTCTTCGTAAAGAAGCCTCAAATATTCTCCTATGCGCCAACTTCTGCGAAGAGAGTAAAGAGCATAGGCGAGATCTTGAGGACCTCTCAATAAGCATCCGCTTTCCCCGATATCCAAAAGAAGCTTTTCTGACCAGATGGAACTGGCCAGATCGGAAGTTTTCCTGCTCGGCGGACCTAGATTTTTCCGTATCTCCTCCCAGACCTGTGAAAGAGTGCTTTTCTTTGGCAAAAGAGGAATCCCGGAGACGGCGCTGTGTTTTTCTTTGCGGGGTTCCGTCTTGAGAAGATAAGGAATCGGCCTTGTGTCCTGAGAGCAGCCGAAAAAACTCTTAAATTCTGCCGCTCCCTTTTGGCAGTCAAGATTTTGGAAGAGAAAAGCCTCTACCGCTTGAATAATTTGCCGTCGTATATGGGCAAAGAACTCCTCGCTTTTTCCGGAGTACTCACAAACGCCTTTGGTGAGGGCGATATTGCCTTCCCCCGTGAGGTCGAGAAAATCGTCTGCATCCATTTCGAAATCGCAACCACTTGATATAATCGCTTCCAACGCGATATTGACAACTGTTGAGAGGTTAGCTTCAATCAGTGCTTCATCTGCCAGAGGATTTTCCCGAAATTCCAATGCAATTTTTTGTTCTCTTTCGGAAAGAGTTTCGATTGCAAAGATTTTTTCGAGATATTCCCTAAAGGCAGGATTGTCGGCGGATGGGTTCAATATTCCGATTACCCGATCAACCTTCGTTTTTGGAAAATACAGATTTTTCTCAACTCGGTTAACGGATTGCGGCGCTTGATGCGCCGGTTGGATGCCGGGGATCTTATTTTCACCCAAAACCGAACTCATTATCCCCGCTTTTTTGAAAACATCCAGCACTTTTTTGGACGGATTTTTGTTCAATCCCTGGAGATATTCAAGATATGGACGGATTTTTCGAAAAGCGCGCGCTTCAATTTGCCGGATTCTTTCGCGAGTTACCCGCCGCTGGTTCTTGCAGAGAGCAATTACTTCCGGAACGGCAGCAATTGCGTCCAGGGCTAAGGGAATTGCGCCTTCGAAGCCGCATCGAAACTTAATGACTTGCCAGTCGACGGGACTTCTTTCAAGTGCAATCCTGCAAATGAGAGCAATTTGCTCTGAATGCATTTTCCCTTCGCAAATTTCAAGCGCTGATTCTTGCGAATTGTCTGTCGTGAAATCTTCCAGACTGTCCCCGTCGTCTCCGACAGGAGATTCGAGGGATAACGGTTCCTTCATTATCGCCGTTAGTTTCCGCACTTTCTCTACGGAGCATTCCATCTTTTCGGCTATCTCGCTCTCAGTAGGTTCTCTGCCAAGATCCCGGGTCAGATAATTGGAAACACCGCGAAGTTTGTTGATAGTCTCGACCATATACGTGGGAATGCGAACCGTGCGGGACTGATCGGCGATGGCCCGGGTGATTCTTTGGCGAATCCACCATGAAGCGTAGGTGCTGAACTTGTAGCCGCGTTCATATTCAAATTTTTTAACGGCTCGCATGAGACCAATAGCGCCTTCTTGGATCAGGTCAATGAGTTGTAATCCGCGGTTGGTATATTTCTTGGCAATACTGACAACCAGGCGCAGATTGCGAACTACAAATTCCTTTTCCGTTTCTGCGGGGTCTCCGGGCTCAGATCCACGCATAATGCGGGCAATTTTCCGCTCTTCTTCTCTCGACAGGTTGGGCGATTTATTTCTCTTCAGGATGCGAAGGAAAATGGCCAAAGGATCATCTGAAGAAGAGGAAGCTTCCTGTTCGTCGTCGCTGATTAGAGATTCCGTTGGCGGATGTTCTTCAAGCTCGGCCAGTTCTTTGTCGAGCGGTTCCCTGTCTTCTTGCCCCACGTCAGGGACAAGATCAAAAAACTCGTCTCCCCCGTTCATGGGTTTCTCCTTTATTTTATTTTTTAAAAGAGCAGAAGAAAAAAAGAGCACCCTCCTGCTCTTTATTCAGTCTATAATAAAAAGCTTAAAATATCAAATATTGCCTTTTATATGATGTTTTTATATATAGCGAGAGTTTTTTGCGCCATATTTTGCCACTCGAATTTTTTGGCGGATTCGATGCCGGATTTGATTAATTTTTCCTTCAAGGATTGGTCGCTTAGTATTTTTGAAATATTTCCCGTGAATTCCCCGCTGCTTTCGGGGTCGCAAAAGAGAGCCGCATCTCCTGATATCTCCCGAAAAATCGGGATGTCAGAGCAAACTATCGGGGTGCCGGCGGCTATTGCTTCAATAATAGGAATGCCGAATCCCTCGTAAAGGGATGGTAAAACAAAACAATCAGCCATTTGAAGCAGGACCGGTTTATCTTTTTCTTCGATCCAACCGGGGAAAATAACTCTTTCTCCAAGATTGTTTTTTGAAACAGTCTCGTCTATTTTTTTGTCGAAATTATGCGCTTTTCTGTTGCCGGCAATGACCAGTTTTATATTAAGACCCTTAATCGCTTTAATAATAACTGGAATATTTTTTCGCGGCTGAAGCGTGCCGATATAAAGCAAATAATTTTCCGGAAGGTTATATTTTTTCCTGACGTTTTCTTTTTCTTCGCCGGAAAAATTATGACCGTATTTTTCGGCCTCAACTCCGTTATAAGCAAAATCCACTTTTGCGGGAGAAATTTTGTAAAAATCGGCGATGCTATTTTTCTCGCTTTCGGAAACAGTGATTACTTTGTCCGCTCGCCGGATGCTTCTCGGGATTAGTGCTCTAAGGAAAAGCAAATCGGAATATTTTATATATTGAGGAAAATAATTAAACGAAATATCATGAATTGTAAGCATTAATTTGATGTTTTTTGGCAGCCAAAAAGGAGCAATATACTGAGTATGGAAAATGTTGACCGGATTCTTCTTGAGATAATTCGGAAGCGCCCAAAGATTCCACCAAAAACGACTCGGCGAGTTCAGGTAAATTATTTTAAAGTTGGATCCAAGCTTTAACGATTCTATTTCTCTGGCCAGAAGCCTGTCTCTTGCCGGGTCGCGGTCGATAAAAAGAAGATAATGATTCTCTTTATCAATCCGCGCCAAATATTTAACCAGGTTGAAAAAATAAACCTCGCCCCCGGTCTGTTTTTTTCCTATTAATCTGATGTCTATTCCTATTCTCATTATATTTTGCCTGTCATGAGTCCGAATTATTTCGAACTGGAGACGACAACTTTCTCAATGCTTATGATTAATGCCAGTCCGATCCAGAAAATTCCCATAAAAAGTCCCGCGTTGAATAAATTTGGGACCAACAGGGCCAGAATTCCCAACACCGAAAATAAATAAAATGTTTTCCTGGTATCTTCCCTCACGACCGGGCAGCCGATTATTCTATTGAGCGGGCATACGGGCGAAATGCGGCGAAAAGAATAGATGAAAAGAAATCCAAAAACCGCAATGAAAGCCGCCATTCCTAAGATTCCGCACCCTGCCCAGACCTGAAGAAATATATTGCTTTCATTGAGCCCCGCTCCCCGTTCGTCATCTCCCAAATTTTGCGTAATGGTCCCGAAACCGACTCCGAGGACGGGATGCGTTTTTATTATCTCCCAGCTTTTTCGGTAAATCATGCCTCGGGTCATTACATTCGGGTCCTTTCGGTAAATTTCGACCACGTTTTCCCCTCGCGATTTGAAGGATTCTATATCCTCAAGATTGATATGCTGGCAATTGTGTTTTGCGAGCTCGTCAATACTGGAGACAACCGGCGGAACATCCGAATCTTTATTGCAGGCAATCGTTATTTTTTGCTCATTGGTCGCTGTCGAGCGGGCGCGATCAAAAATGTCGAATTTCGAAAGATTCCCGAAGTGAATCGCGGAAAGAGAAATTCCAACTACAACAAGAACTGCCGCGAGATTATTTCTGAAATCTCGTACTGAGAAGGTTATTTCTGCGCCTGTTTTTCTAAAAAAACTAAGGAGCAGAAAAACAGCCAGCAGCAGCGCGGAGCCAATCCAGGCCGAGCGGGAAAGCGTAAGCACCAAGAGAGTTATGTCTAAGAAGACGAGCAAGCCGAGTATTGCCAGAAAATAGTTTTTAATAGCCGCCAGCTTTGGCTCTTTGTGCGTTAAGTAGTGGACGCAAGACAGAAGAACAGCCAGAGCAAAGCAAAGGTATATCCCCAGCCAATCGGGCTCGGCAAAAGTGGAATTAGGCCGCCCGAACATGATTTCAAAAGATTTGGCGCCGAATTTTTCGGCAAAAACCTGGTAAAATCCGTAAGCATTAACCGCGATATATGAACCGATAAAAAAGAGAGCGGTCTTGATTGCGTCATCCCGGTTTCTTGTGAAATTGCGAATCAGATAATAAAGAACAATAAAAGAAATTAAGATCAAGTTATTTTTTAAAATCGCGCTCTTGCTGGAAGAAGCGAGCAGCGGAAGAAAACTGAGAGGCGCCAAAGAAAAAACAAGCCAATCAATCCAACTCGGTTTAAGGAATTGGCAATTTAGTTTTTTGGATGTGCCGAGAATTGCCATAGCGGCAACCAATATTCCTCCCAGAAACTGATAGGGCCGGATTTGAATCGGTAAAAATCCCGAAGCTAAAATAATATTTTCGAACGGAACAAGGCTTATAAAAAGGAAAAAAATCCAGCGGGGACGGTAAAGCGCGACAAGAAGTGATAAAAGAGAAATGAAGACAAAATCCCCTGTCTCAAGAGGCAGTCTGCCTTTGTTCCAGAGTACAACCAATGCAAAGCCGAGAAGGACGCTAAAAACCCATAGGATGGCAATTTCCTTTTTGAAAGTATTTTTAATAAACTTCACCGTATTTTTGAAATTAACCGTCATTTTTTGAAATTCTTACTTCTAGATCGCTCATTGTTTTTAGAAAAGATTTTTCCAAATCCACGCCGTATTTATCAGCCAGCACAAAGACGCTGTAAAGGCAGTCCGCCAGTTCGTGCTCAAGTTTTTCATCGGTATCTTGAACATCCCTAATCCCCTCTTTCGCCATAACAAGCTTTATGAGATCCCCTACATCTCCCACAAATCCTTCGGCAATTTGCCCGTTTGTCCGATTTTTTCCGTATTTTCTGATCTCAAGCTCGGCATATTTTTCCCTGACTGCAACAGCTTTTTTGATTAAATCTTTTAGCTCCATAGTTTTATTGTAAAAGCGTTAAATATATTTTTTTCCTGCCCTTTCCCGGGATCTTTTTACTGTTGACGCGAAAACATAAAATTACGCCAATATTTTTCTGACAAAATCTTTCCATTTGAATTTTTCCGCTCTCTCCCTGCCTTTTTCCGAAAGTCTCTTTTTTAGTTTGCTGTTTTTCAGAACCTTATTTATTATTCGCGCCATTTCTTCGATATCGTAAGGATTGAAATATAAAATTGCATCGCCTCCGACTTCGGGAAGGGAGGATGACTTCGAAACCGCCGTTGGCGCGCCCGACGCCATTGCCTCAAGCGGCGTAAGTCCAAATCCCTCGTAAAGAGAGGGAAAAACGAAAAGTTCGGCGTGGCGATAAATTGCCGGAAGGTCATCCTGCGCGATAAACCCGGCAAGAGTCACCTTTTCCCCCAGGTCAAGCTCTTTGATTTCGCTTTTAATGTCGGTAAAAAGGCGGCTGTATCTTGATTTGTCTTCTCCGCCCAAAACCAGATTAAATTCGTTGGTGCCGTAGCGAAGAGTCATGAGCTTGAAGGCCTGAAGAAGCGCGGATACATTCTTTCGAAAATCAAATCCGCCGACATAAAGGACATAGCGCCCGTAAATATTATATCTTTCCAAAATTTCATTATCCCTGTCCCAGTCTATTTTCCCAAAGAATCTTTCATCGATGCTGGGATATGCGGCTTTGATTTTCTGAAGCGGAACTCCGAGATATTTATGGATGTCTTTTTTTGACCATTCGGAGACAGTGATGACTTTATCGGCGTGACGGATGGCTCTGCCGGAAAGATAGAAATAAATTTTTTTTCTCCAGTTATCAAGATAATCCGGAAAAACTTTCGGGATAAGGTCATGGACCAGCATTTTGTGCCGGATGCCGTCTGGCAAGAAAGTGGGACATTGGTAAAGAGAAATAAATTCGTCACACTTGTCCACTCTTACTTTCTTCGGGAGTGCGTACTTTTCCCATAATACTTTTCGAATCAGATCATCCCGTCTCCACAGTCTGGGAAGAAAAACCCTTTTTTTGATTTTTTCGGGAAGCTCCATATCCGTATCCTCTTCCATATACAAAAAATACTCATTTTTCCGAGGATGAGTCTTGATTAATTCATTGATGAACCCGCGGGTTACTTGGCCGATTCCGGTATCTGATTTTCGCAGAAAACTTGCATTTATGCCTATTTTCATCCCACTTGAGATCGATTTAAACATAATTCTCTTTCAGAACTCAAAACATCCGCTGCACTGAAAACCCCCTGAATAAGACTGGATTTATAACCGAATTCATGCTTTAATAATAGTCCTTTTGGCAGAAAAATACAAGCATATTCGGACTCGATTTATTTTGATTGATATGCTATAGTCCTCCTAGGGCCCGTAAGAATGCTTCTTTATCGGCGAAATTTTATGATAAGCTGATCTGGGGAAGAAATAATAATAATCAATGCTAAAAACTCAAATATATGCGCCTAATTGTCAATATTCCCGCTTATAACGAGGAAAAAACGATTGAAGGGGTAATTAAAAAAATTCCCCGGGAGATAGAAGGTTTTCAAGAGGTGTTGATTCAAGTCGTCGACGACGGATCTCGGGACAAAACGGTTCAAATTTCACGTGATGCCGGAGCGGATATAATCGTGAGCCACAATCGAAATCAGGGCGTGGGCGTGGCTTTCAAAACAGGAATTGAATCTGCGCTTGAGAACGGAGCGGATGTTTTTGTGAATATTGATGCAGACGGACAGTTTCCGGCGAGCGATATTCCAAAATTCACGGAACTTATTGTGAGCAGCAAAGCTGATATGGTCGTTGCTTCTCGCTTTGGTATAAAATCTGCCAGAAATATGCCGTGGATAAAAAGTTTTCTTAATCGTTTTGCGGCCTCGGTGATTGGAAAATTCTTGAATTATCCGACGGACGACCTCACTTGCGGATTCCGGGCGCTATCGCGCGAAACTATGCTCCGGCTAAACCTCGTTCATCGCTTCACCTATACTCAAGAGACAATTATTGACGCTATTTCCAAAAATCTCATTGTAAAATGGATTCCGGTAGAAGTTACATACTTTGATGATCGGAAGGCTAAGGTTACTAAAAGCATTCCAAAATTCGTTTTTCAGTCTTTTATGATAATTCTCCGCACTGTGCGCGACGCCCGTCCACTCATTTTTTTTGGAGTGCCGGGAGCAGTGCTGGTGACAACCGCTTTTTCCATCGGTGCCGCTTTTTTGATCTACTATTTTTCGCATTTTAAAGTTTCTCCTTTCAGGACTTGGCTGGCTCTGGCTGGCGTTCTGCTTCTGGTCGGGATTCAGCTATTTGTTTTTGCGCTCATTGCCGACATGATTAAAACGAACAGGAAGCTCACTGAAGACCAGATGTATTTTGCCAAGAAAGAGAAATATAAGAAGTAATTCGCATCGGACTTATGAGAATTCTTTTTATTTCCCGCGCTTTTCCTCCGATTCACGGCGGCATCGAAAATCAGAACTACGGCATTTCGAAAGCGCTTTCTGAAATTACTGAAGTAAAAATTATCGCCAATAAGAAGGGGAAGAAATTTCTGCCTGTGTTTTTGCCCTGGGTGGCAATAAGATCTATTTTTGCGATTAGAAAATATGACGTTGTCCTTTTCGGAGACGGGGTGCTTTCGCCGATGGGGGTCTTTCTTAAAATATTTTACCCGAAAAAGAAATATATCAGCATTATTCATGGTCTTGACATTACTTTTGCGCGCAACAAATCACTGCTTGGAAAAGCATACCGGTTAATCAATATCCCTTCTCACAAGCGGATGGATAAACTGATAATGGTCGGGAATGAGACTATCCGGGAGGCGGTGAAGATCGGAATACCGGAAGAAAAATGCGTTTTTATCCCTAACGGAATCGATCCGTCGGATATCTGCGAAGAACATACCCGATCTGAACTTGAAAAACTGACCGGCTTAGATTTGTCGGGAAAGAAAGTGATTGTGCGCATCGGCCGGTATGTCAAGCACAAAGGAATTGAATGGTTCATAAGGAAGGTTATGCCCGGTTTTCCCGAAAATTATGTTCTGGTGGCGGCCGGAGGCGTGGTGGCAAAAAAAACAGCCGGAGACAAGAATTTTTTCCCGGCTTGCCAAAGAGCGGTTGAGGAGAACAATCTTGGCGGCAGAGTAAAGCTGCTTACGAATCTTCCCTGGAGAGATATGAAGATTCTCTTTAATACAGCTGATTTATTCGTTTCCCCGAATATAATTGTGCCGGGATCAATGGAAGGTTTCGGGATTAATGCGGTCGAGGGCGCAGCTTGCGGAAGAGTCGTGGTGGCTTCCCGGCTGGAGGGCCTTAAGGACGCAATTAAAGACGGCGAAAACGGATTTTTGGTCGATCCGGGAAACTCAGAGGCCTATATTGAAAAAATAAAGGATCTTTTGTCTCGGGATGAATTCCGAAAAGAATTCGGAAAAAAAGCGGAAAAATACACAATTCAAAAATACAGATGGGACGTTATTGCGCGAAAATATGTTGACATCATCGAGAAGGTGGCGGAAAATTAGGAATATTTGTTCCACTGCGTTTTTTTCGATGTTGCAGTGCGGCTGTTTCTTCTAATCTGATCGAAAAATCATAATCCATGATTTTGTCCATAATAAAACTTATTCTTGTCTTCCCTTTCATCTTTATCCTGCCGGGGTTCTTTTTTCTTTTGGCAATTTTTGGAAAATCGGCCAAGAAGATATCTTTTTTCGAAAGAGCGGTTTTAATTATTCCCTCAAGCCTTATCCTTGTTGATTTGTCGGTTTTGGCCATCAACAAGATCGGCATTCCAATAAGCGGAATAGTTATGGTTGGCGTTATCTTAATCATCAGTTTGCTGGCATTTATCATATATCAGTACCGGTTCGGCAAAAAAAAGATTAAGCCGGAAGATGCGAGCGAAGAGATCGCTGAGTCGGAAAAACTTTTCAATTTTTCCTTTTGGCAGTCAATTTTTATTTTTTTCTCGCTTGTCCTGGCCGTTTTTATCCGGACGGCTTATCTTTCCGATACTATCGTTCCCTCTTCCACCGATTTGGGACATCATATGTATTGGGTGCAGACAATAGTGGACAGCGGCACGCTTCCGAATTACGGCATGCCGGATTTTATTATCGGGGAACATATTGTTTTCGCCGTCTTTAATCTCATCAGCGGAATCGGGGTTATGTCCGCATTTCCGTCTCTGATTCTTTTTTTCGTGAATATTGCCGGAATTTTCACTTTGGCAATTTTGGTTGCGAGGCTCTTCAAAAATCGGTCTGCCACGGCCATGACTTTTTTCGTGACCGGTGTTCTCTATGCGGTTTCAGCCCCTCAGGGAAAATATATAAGCGGAGGCGTTGTGGGTAATATTATTGGCGATATGCTTCTTCCAGTGGCCCTGTATTTCCTTTACCGGTCGCTCAGTGAAGGCAGCGGCTTATTTGCGGGGCTCTTTATTTTTTCTGCCGCCGGTTTGTTTTACACCCACCACCTGAGCGCTTTTATTATGATATTCTCCGTAGCCGCCATCATGGCGGTATACCTGATTTTGAATATTAAAAATATATTCAAAATAATTCTGCAGTGGATAAAAATATTTTTCAAACCCTTTCCTGTCGCCGTCCTACTGCTGGCCGCGGCTTTTATTCTCTTTGTGTACACTCCCACCTATTTTGAAAAATCAGCGATTGAACAGGCTACGGGCGCGCCTTCGAAAGCCACCCGTGTCGGTCTTAATCTTGATCAGATAGAATCCAATGTCGGCAGCGCTCGCCTGCTTCTCAGTGCCATCGGGTTGATTCTCCTTTTTTTAAGCCTGAAATCAAAAAAATATAAATATAGTTTCGCCATAGGCTGGGCTCTGATTCTTATTCTCATGACCTACAGGCCGGGATGGATGTATGTCAATATCCCAAGTTCGCGCGTCGGAAACTATCTTTTTCTTCCGTTTTCCCTGCTTTCCGCCTACGCCCTGGCCGAATATTTTGAATTGCTTAAGAAATCATCAACAAAATTTTTTACGGCGGTGATACTTTATACATTGCTCTTTTTTGTCATAACAAGCGGTCTTTCCGACAGCGCCGAAGCATTTAAGGTAAAAAATCAATACCAGGAAGCGGTCGAGACGTTTCATTCTGCGGGTTACCTTGCCTCAAGCGTCGACACCGCAAAGGATGTCGTTTTAAAGGATCATGTTAATATATATGGGGATTCCTGGTATAAATTATTTTTCATGAAGGATTATAAGTATCCTCTGAGCCGCGGAAATTTGTCCCGATACATCGATCCGACAAAGCCCAGGGAAACCTGCACGAGGGATATGATTTCTAAACCCCTGAGTCCTGAAGGGCAGGCCTGTTTTTCGGAAAGCGGTGTGAATTATATTGCGGTTAACGCCCAGATCGAAGGGAAGAGTTTCGAAGCTTATCCCGGATTTTCGAAAGTTTACGAGTCTAACTATATTTCTGTCTTTAAAAAAGATTAACGGCCAGGCTTTGAGAGTCTCCCGGTTAGTTTGCGGAGAAAACCAGGCCTTTTATTGAAATATGTCATCCAAAATAATCATAGTCACAACATTGATGCTGCTCGTTATCGCTTTTTCCGTTTTATTTTTAATTGAGGCGAGAAATCATAACTATGATTACAAAAAATCATGGACGGTGGTTTACTTTAATAATCCGGGCGACAGTTCTCTGGGTTTTACGATTGAAAATCATCAAGGGGAAGAAACGGAGTATGGGTATGAAATTTTCTTAAACGATAAAAAAATAGCGGAAAACGAAATTAAGATCGATGCAGGAGCCAAACAGACGCTCACTCCGGATTTGAATGCAGGCGGCGGCAAGGTTACAATTGAAGTCGACGCGGAGGATCTGAAATATATGATTTATAAAGATATTAAATGAAAATATTTCTTCTCACCCGTCCGGTTTGTCCCCCATGGGATGAAGGATCAAAAAATTTTGCCTATATGCTGGCAAAAAACATAAGGAATGCCGAAATCCATCTTCTGACTTGCGGAGAAGTTGAAGATCTCCCCCGCAGTGTAATTCAGCACCCCATTTACTCGTCGCCAAAATGGAACTTCGGGCAGAAAATGCGGGCTTACTTGTTTTTGATAAATGAATTTTTCTTGAAGGGAGGAAAGGAATATGATATTTTCCATTCCTTTTTTACCCCGACGAGGCTTAATGTTTTTGCGCTTAAATTATGTCTGCGAAATAAAGCGCTGAAGACCATCCAGACTCTTGCGACGCTTCGGGATGACCTGTACGGCAAAGAAGGGCTCCGGAAAATAATTCACGCCGATCTCGTTATCACCTATTCCGATTATGCAAAAGAAAAGATAAGAGAGATGGGTTTTCCGAATGTGGCAAGAATTTATCCAGGCATCGATTTGAGATTGTTTTCTCCCGCTCCCAAGAAAAAGGAGTTGATGCAAAAATTTGAAACCGCCGAAGATGATTTTGTGATAAACTATAGCGGAGAATATGTGCGGCTCGGAGATATGGACGACATTATTGAGGTTTTTTCGGAATTGGCAAAAGAAAATAAAAATTTCAAGCTGCACCTTGCCGTCCGGGTGAAAAATGAAAAAGACGCAAAAAAGAGAGAAGCGGTTATCAATAAACTGAAAAAAGAAAATATTTTGAAGAGAGTGGCTTTTATTGACGGTGGAAAATATGTCATGGAGGATATTTACAATCTTTGCGATATTTCCATTTTTCCGGTGCGGACAATGTCTGGAAAATTTGATATTCCGCTTGTTGTTCCCGAAGCAATGGCTTGCGGAAAACCGTTGATTGCGAGTAATATTCCCAGACTTCGATATTTTTTGAATGATAATAGCAGTATTCTGATAGATCCCGGCGACCGCGAAACGCTCAGGAAAAAAATTATGTATCTATACGATAACCCCGAAGAGCGGAAAAAAATTAGTGAAGAGGGAATGGAATTCGTGCGCGAAAATTTTGATATAATGAAAATAGTAAAAGAATATGAAAAAGTTTATGAAAATCTATGAATATTGAAACAATATCCGCCCACAAAAAGAAATTTCAAACAAACAAAATGAAAGTTCCGGCAATTTTTTTCATGAGCGAAAAACTGCTTCCTCAAGATGATTCCTATCAGAAACTGGAGGACATAGCATCCAATCCGGACACTCTTTTCCGTAATTTAGTAGCTATGCCCGATGTCTGCTCGAAGCCCGGCCGGAAAAATGCGTCCGGAACGGTGGTCGTTTCAGAAAAATATATTCTTCCTCAAGTCAATGATTCCGATCCCAACTGCGGCATGCGTCTTTTGAAAACTAATCTTTCGGAAGAAAATTTTTCGCCTGAAGAAATAGACAAACTTTTTCAGGAACTGGTAACCGCGGTTCCCACCAAAAAATTTGTCGGGACAAAGGTGCCGTTCAATGTCGTGGTCGATATATGCCGAAAAGGCACAGGGGCAATTATTGATTTTCTTGGCATCAAAACCAAAAATGAACTTGAAAATACTCAAAACGGCGGAAATTTTTTTTCCGCCGAAGGCGGATCAGCTTCTGGCGGAGATATGCCGAGTCGCAAGGACATTTTTGATGTTATTCCAAGGTTGTATTTGTTTTTTGCCAAGTTCCGACTGGGCATAATCGGTGCGGCCGGAAACCATTTTCTTGACCTCATGAAAGTGACCGATCTTGTCGATCCTGAAATGGCTGAAACTCTGGGCCTCAAAAAAGGACAGTATCTTTTTATGATCCACACAGGATCCGGGATTTTGGGGCAATACACGATGTATACTCACACCGCGAAGAAGCGGGAACACTTATCTCAGTCACTGATGGTCAGTTTGGGGAAACTGACATTTAGCTCAAGAAAAAAAGATGTTTATCGGGAAATGCAAAAGAACATCAGAAAACATATGCAGGGCGATGATACGCTTCTCAAATATGACGCCAATGGAAGGGATGGAAAAATGTATATGAATGCTCGAGCCGCCGCTTCAAATTTCGGAACGGCTAACCGGGCGGTGATTACCCACAATATCTCGCAAATGTTCAAAAAATTGTTTCACCGCGATCCGGAAATGGACTTGATTTATGACATGCCGCATATCTCGATATCCAGAGAAAATCATTTCGGGCGCGATGTTTTTGTCCACCGCAGCAACGCTTCGCGAGCCTATGGACCGGCCAGGATGACAAGCCACCCAATTTATAAAAAAACCGGCGAGCCGGCGTTTATCCCTTCTTCCATGTCAACGGATGCTTTCATTTGCGTCGGGACGAACAGGAATGAAGACAGCTTTTTTTCCGCTCCGCACGGAACCGGAAAAGGCAGCAATGTTAAAGAAAAATCCGTCGCTAACAAGGAAGAACTATTTGCCAAGATGAAGGACAAGGGCGTGCGACTTTATAATGCCCGTTCATCCATAGTTATCAACCAAGATTCCGCCCGATATAAAAATATTGACGATGTTATTGCCGGCGTCGAAGAGAGCGGCATTGCGCATGTGGTGGCCGAAATGAAACCAGTGGCGGTTTTAATGTATTAAAAAATGAAATTAATCACCCTTTCCGGGCTGGATGGTTCGGGCAAATCGACGCAAATAGACTTGCTTAAAAAGTATCTTAAAGAAAAAGATAAGACTTTTTTCTATTTCCACGCAGTGGAGTTTTCGATTGCGAATAAAGGAACTAAACACTCAATTGGGGACTTAGCCCCCAAAAAAAGCGTCACAGAGGCTAGTTGGCTCAAGATTCAGCTTAGGAAAATCGCTCTTTTAATTGATATTTTAAGATTCAAAAAATTGATAAAGACCTTGAAAGTGGACTATATAATATCCGACCGGTATTTTTATGACAGCGTTGCGAATATCTTCTATCTCTCCGGCCACTTAGAAGCTCCGCTTCTAAGTGAAAAATTCATACCCAGGCCGGACTTTGCGTTTTATGTCGGCGTAAAGCCGGAAAAAATAATGCAGCGGGAACGGAAACCGGACCAGGGAATGGGATATTTGGTGGAAAAAGAAAAGATATACAAACGTAAAATTGAGGATTGGCAGATGATTGCGGTTGACGGTGAGGAAAAAAAAGAAGAAATATTTAATAAGATAAAATTCAAGATTTGGGGCGAAACTTCCTAACACCTGATGTTAGGACGCTCCTAACATCAGGTGTTAGGAAGTAATGTCAAAATTTCTCGTAAAATCTTTTTTTTGGGTAACTATCTCGGAGATTATCTATAATCTTTCCGCCTATGTCATTCATGCCGTAATGGGGCGGGTTTTGGGGCCGGCAGATTACGGGCGGTTCGGGATCATTGTTACTCTTACGACAATGACGGTCGTTCTTATCGGGCAAAGCGTCCCGACGGCGATGTCAAAATATCTGAGTGAAGTCTTTGAAAAGGAAAAAGGATTAATCCCAGTCATTAAACGGCAAACGATTAAGATTCAGAGCGTAATCATCGGATCAGTGACTGTGATTTTTTTCTTCCTTTCGCCGGTTATTGCCCGAATTCTCAATGATTCTTCACTTACTAATCTTTTTCGGCTTTCTTCTCTCGTGATCCCCGCTTTCGCCCTGGCCTCTTTCTATTTCTATTACTACACTGGAATTCACAAATTTAAAATTCAGGCTTTTCTCAAGACGAACAGGGGCATCATGCGGATTGTTTTCATTATTGGCCTGGCGCTCTTCCTAAGGTCTCGCGGAATGGCACTCGAAGGAGCCATTCTCGGATACGTAATTGCTCCGCTCTCGATTTTCTTCGAAGCTTTTGCTCTTGATCCGTACAGGAAATTATCTCCGAAAGGAAATTTTAACTGGAAAAAACTGGTTATTTTCGCTTGGCCTGTCACGATTTTTCTTATCGCCTATCAGCTCCTTAACACGATCGATCTTTATCTCGTGAAGGGCATCCTGCGTTCCGACTTCCAGACGGGAATATACAATGCCGCTTATACAGTGGGCACTATCCCCTATAATCTTTTTTACGCCCTTACCATAATTCTCCTGCCTTCGATTTCAAAATCAACTTCGGAAAATAATTTTAGTGAAACAAAAAAAATCATTAGCCAATCACTGCGGTTCCTGGTCATGTTCCTTTTGCCTGTTTGTCTTTTAATGTCTTATTTCTCTCTTCCGATCATTAAAATATTTTTCTCTTCAGAATACGCTCTTTCCGCGCCCGTAATGTCCGTTTATGTGATTGCGGAGGGATTTTTGACCGTGTTTTATGTTCTTACTTTCATTCTGAACGGGGCCGGAAAAGTGAAACTGCCGATGATAACGGCGATTATCGGCCTGATGCTGAATTCATTTCTTACCTATTTTTTAATCAAAAGCTATGGGATTATGGGGGCGGCGGCCGGAACGGCGTTTATGGCGCTCGTGGTAATGACAGCGGGGCTTTACTATGCGTACCGGGAATTCGGATATTTGTTTAAGTTTTCGAGTTTTACCAAGATTATGCTGGCATCCGCCGCAATGTCCGCTCTGGCCTTTGTTTTTCCGAGAAACAACAATTATTTTATCGTTTGGTCGATTCTTCTTTTCGGAATTTATTTTGCTATTCTCTATTTGCTTCGCGAAATCAGTGCCGGAGATCTGGCGCTGGTCCGAGAGATGGTCCGGCGCAAGAAATCAAGACGCGAAGAAATTCGGGATGTCGAGGGGATAGACGGAGAATAATCATATGAAAGACATATTTCTGATGCGGTCTGGGAAAATAATGCGAAATATTAATTTCTGCCTTCGAAATAAAAGACCCTGATCCGGGCCTTTTTATTATTCGAAAAAATTGATATCTATTTATTTTTTGCGTCTCAGAAACACAGTCGGGATTCTATTTTTTTGCCAGTCGGACCGTGTTCCAAAGCAGCATGGCCACCGTCATAGGTCCGACTCCGCCGGGAACGGGCGTAATGAATGAGGCCTTTTTTGAAACAGAAGAAAATTCGGCGTCACCGGAGAGTTTCTTTCCGTGCCGGTGAATTCCGGCGTCAATCACGACCGCTCCTTTCTTTACCATATTTCCTCTTATTAAATTCTCGACTCCGGTCGCGACAACCAAAATATCGGCTTTTTCGGTGTATTTTCCTAAGTTTTCGGTTTTGTCGTGGCAAATGGTTGCCGTTGCGCCTCTTCCGAGAAGCATTTCGGCCAGCGGCTTGCCGACAATATCGGAATATCCGACTACCACGGCATATTTTCCCGAAAGGGCGATCTTATATTCCTCAAAAATTTTTATAATTCCAATGGCGGTCGCCGGAATAACGGTGGATTTTTTTTCTCCGACCTGGAGAAACTTTCCGAAGTTCCGGTGATTGAGGCAATCCGCATCTTTTTTTGGATCGATTGACTCGATGATTTCATATTTGTCGAGATGTTTTGGGATGGGAAGCTGGAGAATAATTCCCGTGATTTTGTTGTCGCAGTTCAATTTTTCAATTTCAGCCATCAGTTTTATTTTTGAAATATTTGCAGGGAGAATCACTTCCCTGCTTCCGATTCCCACTTCTTCGCAGGATTTTTTCTTATTTCGGACATAGATTTTCGAAGCCTCGTCGTTTCCGACAAGCACCATTGCCAAAACAGGCTTCTTTTTCATTTGGGAAACTTGCCTTTTGAGATTATTTTGTATCTTTTGAGCTAATCTTTTTCCGTCTAATAATTTCATAAGCCTTTATAAAGCGGAAATTCCTGGCACAACTGAGTAACCACTCCCGCGCATTTTCTGACGTTCTTTTTATTTTCGAGAGTGTCGGCAATAGCATTTCCGAGGATTTCCATCTCTTTCTCCTTCATTCCGCGAATAGTTACGCAAGGCGTGCCAAGGCGAATGCCGCTGGGGTTATAGGGAGGGTTTGGGTCATGCGGTATGGCATTTTTATTGAGAGAAATCCCGATTTTTTCAAGTCTTTCTTCGGCTTCCTTGCCGGCAATTCCAAACGGCGTAACGTCCATCAGAATCAGATGATTGTCAGTTCCGCCGGTCATAAGCCGGAGACCGCGCGCATTAAAAATCTCGGCCAGCTTCTGGGCGTTTTTAATGACCTGCTTGGCCCAATCCCTGAATTCCTTCGTGGAAGCTTCCTTAAGGGCAATCGCGATTCCTGCAATCGTGTGCATGTGGGGTCCGCCCTGAAGGCCCGGGAAAATGGAACGGTCTATAAGGGTCGGCAAATCCTTTCGGGTGGGATTTTTGACTGGCCTTAAGGGGTCGGACGGATCGCCGTTGCACATTATCATGCCGGCTCTCGGGCCGCGAAGGGTCTTGTGGGTCGTTGTCGTGACGATATCGGCTATTCCCACCGGGCTCGGGTGCACGCCTGCCGCAACAAGTCCGGCGATGTGGGCGATGTCGGCCAAAAGATAAGCCCCGACTTTTTTCGCAATGCCTGCGAATTTTTGGAAATCAATCACCCGCGGGTAGGCTGTATAGCCGCAAATAATCACTTTGGGCTTGTGTTCTTTCGCCAGTCTTTCAATTTCTTCAAAATCGATAAAGCCGTTTTTATCCGTCGTATATTGAACGGAATTAAAATATTTTCCGGTGACGCTTACTTTCCAGCCGTGGGTGAGATGGCCTCCGAAACGAAGATCCATCCCCATGATCGTGTCGCCGGGAGCGCAAACGGCGTTCAGGGCCGCGAAATTAGCCGGCGAGCCTGAATATGGCTGGACATTGGCATGGTCAACCTTGAAAAGCGATTTTGCGCGCCTAATGGCGATTTGCTCCACGATGTCGGTGTATTTTTGTCCGCCGTAATATCTTTTTTTCGGAAAACCTTCGGAATACTTATTTTCAAAAACAGAGCCGATAGCTTCGAGAACCGCCCGCGAAGCATAAGATTCGGAAGGAATCATTTCGAGCCCATTTTGCTGGCGGTCGAGTTCTCCCGTCACGGCGCTGAAAACTTCTTTGTCCTCCGCTTTGATATGTTTATATACCTGGTCGCGCTGTTTCATTTTATTTGATTTAGTTATTTATTTTTTTAGGTGAAATATATTAATTCCACTTTAATTTCTTCTTAAGAAAGCTTAATTATGTTAATATAGTAACAAATAAGGAAGGCTAAAGCAAATGCTTGTCCCGTTATAAATCTTATTTTTGCTCGGCAATTTAGCGGGAAAACATTGTCTTTTCATAAAGCCGGTTTATTTCCAAGAATGTTATTTCTAACAGGATGAAAGAATCAATTTTGTATGAAAAACTAGAGAAAAAAAGAGTGCGATGCAAAACTTGCAGTCATTATTGCTCTATTGCGCCGGCGAAGCGCGGAATTTGCGGAGTGCGGGAGAATATCGGCGGAAAACTTTATTTTCTTCCCTACGGACGGGCGATTGCGACTCAGATTGACCCGATCGAAAAAAAGCCGCTCTATCATTTTATGCCCGGGACGAAAACATTCTCAGTCGCCACTGTCGGATGCAACTTGCGATGCGGCAATTGTCAAAACTGGTCGATTTCGCAATTTCCGAAAAATCCCAAAATAACGCGCGAGCTGATAGAAAAAAGCGGAGACGATTTGCCTCCGAAAGAAATTGTGCGGCTTGCCAAAGAATTCGGCTGTCCAAGCATCTCCTATACCTATACCGAGCCGACAATTTTTCTTGAATACGCGCTTGATACGATGAAACTGGCAAAAAAAGCCGGCCTCAAAAATGTTTGGGTTTCGAACGGGTTTATGAGCGAGGAAACATTTTCCGTCGCCCAGCCCTATCTTGATGCGATAAACATTGACATAAAGTCATTTGAAGAAAAATTCTATCGTGAAGATTGCGGTGCCCGTCTCCAGCCGGTTCTTGAGAATTGCAAAAGAGCCGCAAAGGACAATATCTGGCTTGAAATAACAACGCTTATCATCCCAGGTCTGTCGGACGGCGAAAAAATGCTTCACAAAATCGCAAATTTCATCAAAAATGAACTGGGAGACTCCGTGCCCTGGCACATTAGCGCATTTTCCGGCGCGATTTCCTGGAAACTGGGGCATCTTCCCGATACGCCTCTTGAAAAAATGAAGGAAGCATGCGAAATTGGAAAATCAGAAGGACTTAAATATGTCCATATGGGAAATATATGATTAGATTTTCAGCCATCACTCCTCATCCCCCGATTATTATTCCGGCAATAGGTCGGAACGACTTGAATTTATGCCGAAAAACCGTGAACGCCATGAAAGCGATTGGGGAAAAATTTCGAGCGGTAAAATCCGAGACGGTTGTCTTAATCTCTCCGCACGGGCCGGTTCAGTATGATAAATTTATTATAAATTATTCTCCCATCCTGCGCGGCGATCTGAGTCAGTTTGGCGACAATCGGAATTTTGCCTTTGAAAACGACAGGGAGTTGGTTGATGAAATAGCCTCTGAACTCAGGAACGGATATGCTCCGGTCGGCTTTGCGCGGGAGCTAAAACTTGATCACGGGGCGCTGGTTCCTCTTCACTATCTCATGAATCCAAAAGACATAAGTTACAATCCTAAATTGATTCACATGTCATTTTCAATGCTTCCTCTTGATTTTCATTATCGTTTCGGCCAAATTATGGGCAGGATATTACAGGCTTCAAAAAAGACTGTTTCTATCATCGCCAGCGGAGATATGTCTCATCGGGTAACAGTTGACGCGCCGGCCGGATATTCGCCCCAGGGAAGGGTTTTTGACAAGCATCTGGAGGCGCTTATCAAACAAAAAAACATTAAAGGAATCCTGAATGTCGATAAGGATTTGGTTGAGGAAGCCGGAGAATGCGGACTTCGCTCAGTAGTTATGATGCTGGGAGCGATTTCAGAATTGCGGTGGGAAATAAAATCGATGAGTTATGAAGCTCCTTTTGGCGTGGGATACCTGACAGCGAGTATAAATATAAAATAATTAAAATCCCGCCGTTCGCCAAAGCGGCGCGGACTATCCGCATGAATTATCACGTACAGCTGGCTAAATCCGCCATTGAAGAATATGTCAGGTCGGAAAAAATTATTGACGTTCCGGAAAATCTTCCGGCGGAATTCTACAAAAAAAATGGCGGCGTCTTTGTGACGATTTCAGGCGGAGAAGGCCTCCGCGGATGCGTCGGAACATACTCGCCGGCCTACGCCAGTCTTGCCGAAGAAATAATAATGAATGCGGTCGCGGCCTGTTCGCATGACGACCGTTTCTCCCCGATCTCTCCTGAAGAATTGCCGGAACTTTCACTGGAAGTCAGCCTTTTGAACAGCCCCCGAAAAATTTCCGGCCTTTTGGAGCTTGATCCAAAAAAATATGGCGTTATCGTGAAGTGTCCTGACGGACGCTGCGGCCTCCTTCTTCCCGATCTTCAGGGAGTGGACAATGTCGAGCGGCAATTTTCGATTGCCTGCCAGAAAGGGAGAATCAGTCCGGATGATGGAAAAGAGATGGAAATATGGCGATTCGAAGTAAAAAAATACAAGTAAAACTTAATGGAAAAGAAAAAATATATTATCCAAGTCGCGCCGATTATCCCCCTTCCTGTCTCAAAAAATCAGGTTTTTTCCTATGAATTCGATGAATTTCTTGATAAAGGAGCCCTTGTGTCAGCCCCTTTTTATTATCGGCAGATCGAAGGAGTGGTTATTGCTTCTTCAGGATATTTTTCACATGAAGGATAATTTAAGCTGAAAAAAATCACGAAAGTAATTGAACCGGATTTCCTGACCGCGAAACAGATCGAGCTTGCGAACCACCTATCCCTTTATTATTTGGCTCCTCTTGGCATAGTCCTCAGGTCAATGCTTCCAAAACGAGTCATCCGGCGCGGAGAGAAGGAAAATATATTGAAAAAAGAAAATCCCGATATTACTAAGGCGAAAGGCGTTTTCAAGCCGAAAAAACAAGAGACTATTGCCATCATCGGCGGAAAAAATAAGAGGAAGGAATATGTCATAAAAATCATAAAGAAAACATTACGGTCCAAAAAACAATGCCTGATTCTTGTTCCGGAAATATTTCACGCCTTCGAACTCTCGGAACAGATCAGGAAAATTTTTCCCGGCGAAGAAATATCTCTCATCCACAGCAAGGTGGCAAAAGGAAAAATTTATCGGGATTGGAAAAAAATAAAAAATAATGACATCAAGATAATTATTTCCACAAAAGTAGGTGTTTTTCTTCCTTTTTACGGACTGGGAGCCGTCGTGGCTGTCGAACCTCAGGATGTTTCCCATAAACAAAGCGAAGCCATGCCCCGTTTTAACGCGGTCTTCGCCGCTGAATTCCTGGCGAAAAACCATCAGGCGAAAATGCTGTTCAGCGGCAGTATTTTGCCGATAACAAATTATCCGGATTCTGAAGGCCGTCAGCCGACTGTTATCAATTTTCGAAAAAAAATCGCGGAGCCCAAGGTTGAAGTGGTGAATTTGGCTCTTGAAAAGAAAAAGGCGGATTTTCCGATTTCGGAAGTCCTTTACCAGAATCTTGCCCGGTCGATAAACTCAAAAAAGCAATCCATTGTTCTTGTGAATAGGAAAGGTCTTTCGACCTTTTCAAAATGCCAGAGCTGCAGTCAGATCCTGAAATGTCCGAAGTGCAAAAAAGCACTGGTTTATTTTGAAGAACATGAAGAATACCGTTGTCTTCATTGTTCCCATAAAATCGATCTTTTGAGTTCCTGTCCGAACTGCGGCGGATACCAATTTTCTCACTACGGAATCGGGATTCAAATGGTGGAAAAAAAGCTGAAGAATTTTTTCCCTTCGGTTGTTGTTTCGCGGCTTGATTCGGACGTGATGAAAAGCTCCAAAAAATATAAGCGTATAAAAGATGACTTTGAGAGCGGGAAAATCAGCATCCTCGTCGGAACACAGATCGCCGTAAGGGACATTACCGGAAAAAACCTGAGTTTAGTCGGTGTCGCCGCTGTTCATGATTTTTTTAACCTTCCCGACTTTGGCACCAGAGAAGCGGCGCTATCAAGCCTTTTTCAGGCAAAAGATTTGCTGGACAAGGACGGTACGCTGGTCCTTCAGACATTTTTACCCAATGATCCGGTAATAAGCTATCTTGGAAGCGAAGACCAGGAAAGTTTCCTCGAAAACGAAATGAAGTTTCGAAAAAAAATGAATTATCCCCCGTTTAAAAAAATAATAAAACTGGTTTACCGGAGTGATTCGAAAAAAAACGCCGTCAGAGAGGCAAAAAAAATATTTGACGATATGATGAACGGGGGTGATAATAATATAGAAATAAGCGAACCCTACGAATCCATGTCATCAGGAAAAAGGGGCTTGTTTCTGATAAATATACTGATAAAAATCCCACCCGACAAAAATTTAGCGGACTTTTCGATTTTTCCGATCGTAAGAGGCCTTAAGAAGGGATGGGCTGTCGACATTGATCCGGTTTCAATAATTTGATTAATATAAGGCAATGCCAACCAGGGCAAAATTAAAAATTATCAAATTTCCCGATGACTTTCTCCGCAGAAAAACGCGAAAAGTCGAAGAGTTTAAGGACGCCAATCTGCAAAGTCTTGTTTTCGATATGCTTAAAACCATGGAAATTGAAAAAGGAATCGGGCTGGCGGCTCCCCAGGTCGGGTCGGATTTGAGAATTTGCGTTATAAAAGTCGATAATACGCCCTATATACTGATAAATCCCGAAATAAAATCGTTTTCGCGCAAGAAAGAGATTTCTGAAGAAGGGTGTCTCAGTTTCCCGGGAAAATATTTTCCGGTGGAGCGTCCCGTGAAAGTCAAAATAAAAGCCCGGGATCTCAAGGGAAAGAAAATGAAAATAAAAGCGGACGGTCTTCTGGCCCGGGTGCTCCAGCATGAAATTGACCACCTGGACGGCGTTCTGATAATCGACAGGACTATGAAAAACTTTTAAATCGCCGGAAAAGCGGGAGAATTATCTTTTTTCAGAAAAATGCCAATGGATGCAAAAGGAATAAAAATTATTTATTTTGGAACCTCGCATTTTGCGGAGATTATACTGGACAAGCTGATATCTGAAGGCTTCGAAATTATTGCAGTTGTCACGCAGCCGGACAAAAAAGCAGGAAGAAAACAGATGTATGTCAGCTCCCCGGTGAAACAGCTTAGTGAAAAATATAGCATCAGCGTTCTTCAGCCCGACACTTTCAATGACGAAGCCATCATTCGGAAGCTTGGAAATATGAAGCCGGATCTTTTTGTTGTAGCTTCGTATGGCAAGATATTGCCGAAAGCCGTTCTTGGGGTGCCCCGGTTCGGATGCATCAATATCCACGCTTCCCTTCTTCCGAAATATCGCGGAGCCTCTCCCATTCAAAACGCAATTCTTAACGGAGAAAAAGAAACGGGAGTCACTCTCATGCTCATGAATGAGAAAATGGATCAGGGCGACATCATTGCTCAGGAGAGCGTAGACATAAAAAAAGCAGAAAATACCGAGATGCTTTCCGAGAGGCTGGCGAAGGTCGGCGCCGAATTGACGGTCAGAACCGTTCCTCTTTGGACAGGCGGAAAAATAAAGGCAAAAAAACAAGACGAAAATCTTGCGACCTATTGCCGGCCGATAAGAAAGGAAGACGGAAGGATCGATTGGAGAAATTCCGCGGAAGAGATAGAGCGGCGCTTTCTGGCTTTCCAGATTTGGCCTGGAATATGGACAGAAATAAAACAAAATTCAAAAAGACTTAAACTTCTCAGCATAAAACCGGAAGGTGAAAGCATGGGTGGCGAAGATGCCGGAAAAGTTATAAAATACGATCAAAAGGCAGCAGTTCAAACCGGAAAAGGAATTATAATTTTGGAAGAAGTTCAACTGGAAGGGAAAAAGGCGGTTCCTATTAGCGATTTTCTCAAAGGAAATCAAAATTTCATCGGCAGCCGGATTGGCTAAAATATAAACAAAAAAAATGAAACAAAATAATCAAACCAAAGTTTTTGCTGCCGGATTCATTCTGGTGATTTTAGTTATAATTTGGTCTCTGGCGCGCCCTTTTGCGGAGAGAATCGGAGGCGGCAATGAAAACTCCGAGGAAAAAATCAATGCCGAAATATTAAAGGCGCCTTTAATAACTTCGGAGGATTTGCATTCCAGAATAGCCGCCAAAGAAAAATTGTTCATAATCGACTTGAGGGGCGCCGGCGAATTTCAAAACGGCCATATTTCCGCTTCCCAAAATTCCTCAGCCGATGAAAATGAGATACAGAAAAAAATTTCGGAAGGAGCGGACAAAAATTCTTCGATTATTTTCCTTAATCAGGGAGAAAATGTTTTTGAGGCGGCAAAGATAGCCAATGATTTTGTATCAAAGGGATTCGTTAACGCAAAATATCTTCAGGGCGGTTTTTCCTCCTGGCAAAACCAGGCATTTCCCGTCGTATCCGGAGGAATCAGCCCTTCTGATGAATCCAAATTGAAGACTGTTGATACGGATCAATTGATTGAAGACCTGGACATCGGAGAAAATGCAATCCAATTTGTTGATGTCAGGGATCCGGAAAGCTTCCAGAAAGAGCACATAAAAGGGGCTGTTAACATCCCTCTCGAGGACTTGGAGTCTAACTCCGGCAAGATATCCGGCATTAAGAAAATAATTATTTACGGGAAAGACGAAGATCAGGCCAAAAAGGCGGCCGTGACTCTGTTTGACCTTAATTTTTTTAATGCCTATGTGCTAAAGGGGAATATTGAGGCCTTAAAAAATTCCGGAAAATAAGTCCGTATTAAAATTTTCGGCCTCACTTGCCAAAAAATGAAGCTTCCCGAATTTACCTGTCTCGGCGGCAGGCAGGCCTCGCGGTCTTCATGTGCAAGGGAAGAAAAATCCAAACCCGCTTGGGTCTGGATGATTATGCAGTTGCAATTCAATAAAAAAAGCCTCTCAAGAGAGAGGCTTTTAAGTTATTTCACTATCGCCAGAATATCATCATTTTTTACGAGCAGGTATTCCGTATTTCCGGCTTTAATTTCGTTTCCCGAGTATTTTGAATAAATAACTTTCTGTCCTTTCTTCACCTTTATCTTTTTATCATCTCCTACCGCGATAACCATGCCTTCCTGAGACTTTTCTTCGCTGGTGTCCGGGAGAACAATTCCGGAAGCAGTTTTGGCGTCAGCCTTCAGGGGTTCGATCAATACGTTTTCCCCCAAAGGCTGGATTGTGGGATCATTTTTCATATCAAGTAAAATTAATTATTATTTGCACCGGATTTTATCTTAACGCGGCGTCCTTTGTCTGTCAATTGCCTGAGCGGCTCGTTAAGGGATTTAAATAACCTTTTTTTCAACGGAGCCTTCGCTTTTTATCTCCTGGTCGGAATACAGCTTGTCTTTAGAAAAAATAAAGATATAAATTATTTCAAGGATTCCTAATGTATTAATGACGAGCAGAGCCAGATACCAAACAATGCTTTGATTGCGGGCTGCCTTCCAGAGGGCAATTCCCTTCCAAATCAAGCTCCAGACGACAATTGCGGCGATCAGCCATTGATTAGCGTAAAGGTAATTAATAATTCCGATCCCGTTCATATTTCAAAAGGTTAAGAATTACTATGTTATTTTAATCAATTTATTGCTTTAAGGCAAGAATTGTATTTTTCCACCTGATTGTTAAAATTTGCCGCCATGGTTTTTGTTTCTTTTACCAGGCCGTTGTAATCCCCGATCATTTTATTATAAGCGCTTACCGCTTCTTGGTAAGCAGTCTTGTTGCTTGCATCCAAAGAATTAATGTTTTTCTTTTGGCTGTCGATTTTGTCCTTAAGCCCGCTTATTTTATCCTGATTTGCATCAATTTCATCTTTTAGCTCCTGACTCACCGGCGGGCAAAATGATGCGCCTGTTCCAAACTCCTGGACAGCCACCCACACCCTGGCGCCTTCGTAGTTTCCCTCGATAACCGCTACGCCAATTTCGCGAAAACCCGTGTTCAGAATATTTTCCCGGTGTCCGGGACTGTTCATCCAGGCTTCTACCAGCGACTTGTCATTTTCAAAGCCTCCCAAAGCCAAATTTTCTCCGATGATGAGATACTGGTAATTCACCTGGTCGGCCAGATCGGAAGGTCCGGTTCCATCCGGCGAGATATGGTCGAAATATTGCTTGTTTATGATATCCTTCGCCTTCAGCATTGCCGACTCATCCAGTTTTTTATTTTCCTTAAGTTCCGAAAGGCTATTGTCTTTTCTCTGGACGTTCGTCTCGTCGATAGTTCCGCTTCGCGTTAATTTTCCAAGAATGGCTTTCCCATTGGATCTCAATGGAGGAGGGGCATATACCTGCTTTTTAATGCTCGAGGCAACGCTTTCGAATCCGCCATTTTCCATCTGCGCCAATTTATTCTCGGCCTTATGCCGAAGATTGTTTAAATCTGGCTTAAAATAAAGGAAAATACCGGCAATAATCAAAATTATAGCGCCATAATATATTTTCTTATTAGTCATAGTGAAATGATTTATTGAAATAAAACATATTCAATTATAACAAAAATCCCGAATATGCAATACAGACAAACTTACTGTGCCGTTCAAACCGAAAAAACGGCTCGGATTTGGCTGAGTCCTAAAATTTTAATAATTCGTCAGGAGAAAAAATGTCAGATGCGATTTAATCTCCGAATTTATATCTCTTTTTTATTTTTTGGCTGATTTTCCAAACGCAAGAAAGTCCGGACTCAAAAATCACCCAGTCCCCTTTTCCAAAACCGGCGCTTTCATTCCCGTCATCCGAAATAACTTCGGCCGCACCCTCAAGAATAAGACAGGTCTCTTTCCGGTCGTATTTCCAGGAAAATTCGGAAGGCTCCTTTTCCCACGTCGGCCAGCTTTCCGCCATTTTAATTTCTTCCGCAGTCGGATGTTTTACTTCAATTTTCATTTTTTGTTATTTCTGAACAAATTATTTCTTTGGGTATCCGTCGGTTTGAATCTCCCATTTCTGTTGAAACTCCTGGCTGGTTCGATAGTCGAAAAAAACAGGCTTGAGCTTTCCGCCTTTTTCGAAAAGAGCGAACTCGTAGTATCCGGGATTATACTTTGTGTCGTATCGTTCCCCGGTGTGAGGAATTGCCTGAAGCGCGTTGTAAGCCGCTTGCCGCAGTTCGGGATCATCAAATGAGTATCTCATAATCCCATTGTGTCTGTCCTGCCTGGCGATATATTCAATTGCGGCTGCTCCTGATCCGATATCGGACTGCCTTCCTTCTTTGAACTCGATCCAGATTTCGTTTTTTTCTCCGATTATTATGGTTCCGCCGAATTTGTTCGCGTATTCTTCCAGCTTTATTTCTACAAGGCGGGATTTTTCAGGTGAAACCATTCTTCCTATAAACTCAAAAACTTGTTTCTTTGTTATATCAATTTGCGTGCACCTTTTGAAAATAAGATCTTTATTATCCGGGTCATTTGGATTAATCGGATCCAGCGAGACAAAATATTTTCCGGGAGGAAGTTGGGAAAAATACATCTCGGGATCCTTAAGAAAGCCGACAAGGTCAGTCGTTACGAGCTCGGCCGTAGGAAGTCCCAATTCTCTGATTCTGCGAAGGCCTTCTCGTCGGTCTTCAGTGAGGGCTTCCGCGAGTTTTGGATACATTTCCCTGAGTCTGGGATCTCTCGCCCAGTCATTGCTTTTAGACATTTTTTTTAGAGTTCCTTCTCTTTCCATATAAAAAGCAAAATATAAATAACTATTTCTCTTTGATGGAGTTTACAAATTCATTCACCTTTTCCTCGAAACCTCCGGTTGCCACGTTTTTTGTCATAAGAGAAAGAACATCTTTCGGTTTTTTCTCGATTATTTCTTCCATTTCTGAAAAAGCGCGTTCGTCTCCGGATCCGCCCATCGTACAGAAAAAGGCGGCATTCTTGATGTTATCCTTCTGATCAGTCACAAAAGTTCTCACGGGAGCTGACATATTCCATCCCCAAATAGGCGTTCCGATTATCAAGAGGTCATATTCAGCCAGGTTTTTTTGAAGAGGCATGAGTTTCGTGAGTCTTTTCTTCATCGCGTCTCTCCCTGACTTCAAATATCCCTTCACTCCGCTGCGATCCACCGTATCTTTTATTTCCTCGATATCCGCGCCCATTTTTTCGGCGATCATTTCAGCGACTTTTTTGGTGGTGCCGGTGCGGCTGTAATATATGACAAGAGTTTTCATAAAAATTTTCTATGGCTTATATCTTTAATAATATATAAATACAAAGATAAATACCAGCCTCTGAGAAAATGCAGAAGTTAAAAGGCGTTCACATCGTGTGAACGCCTTTCGCTTGCCGAGTTAACGCTCTAACCCGGCAGATTTAATACTTCTTTACTCCGGAATTTTCCGAAGAATCTCCGGAGCCAGCTTCCTTCAGGCTCACTGGAGATTTCCCTGGGCGGCCGCGGAATCGGGCTGCCCATCTTCCAAAACCCTCCGGCAATCAGTCCGGCAATGAAAACTCCGGCGCAGATAAGGAATAGCGCGAGCGGGTTCCAATACCAGGGAGCCTTGGGATAAATATAGATTACTTTGGTCCCTTTGAAGGGAGCTTTCTTGGGAGCCGGAGCCTTTTTAGCCAAAAGATGCGGTGTCCCAATCTTCTTCGCAGGTTGCTTAACTGTCTTGGGAACAGTTTTTTTGGCCATAGCCGTTTTATTTGATTTAACTTCGGGCTGTCTGGCCGCCGCCGAAATTACAAACGGCGAAGAAAAAATAATAAAAAGAACTGCGCTTCCCCAAATGATAAATAGTTTTTTCATCATTCTCCCCCGAGAATAGAATTAACGGCTTCTTAAATTACTGCCGTCCCTAAATCACCGGAAAATTATAGTGACTAAGAGCCGGCAATAACCTTCCAAAAACATGCTTAACTGTTTATTATACTCCTAAACAAGTCATTTGTCAAGCAAAAAAATTAGATTATTTATCCTTTTATAAAGCAAAAAACAGCCGTTTAATTCGAGTTATTTTCTTGCTTTGGGATATTTGAGCAGGCCCTAAGCGCTCTTAAGATAGGTTTCAACAGCCCGAGCGATGCCGGAAGCTGCTTTCTCCGGTTGATCCGCTATTATTTCTCTATCTGAAGGATCAGTCAAAAAACCGGTTTCGATGATTGCTGCCGGTGTATTTGGACTGATAGAATGTTCAAAACGCCGGTAATTAAAGGCGTAATATCCGCGCATGTCGCGTGTTACATTGGGATCGACTTTAAGTTTCGTCGCGCCGCCGTAAATTTTTTCAAGATCGTTTGCCAGCTCAGCCCCCTTGCCGGTCGGATCATTCCAGGGGGAAGCAACCTTAAACCCCGAAACGCTGGAGTCTGCATTTCCATCCGCATGAATGGCGACAAATAAATCCGCCTGATAATCGGCAGGAACCGTGGCCGGCAAGACATCGACGGTATACCCGTTATCCCTGAGAATTTTTGCCGCGTTTTGAGCAATGGCGAGATTAACCTCCCATTCTGATTTTCCTCCTCCGCTTGTTCCCCCGCCATATTGCCGAAGATTTGCGAGTTCATCGGGCAGTTCGCCGTTTTTCCAGTGGCCTGCCTGAAGGCCAATTCTAATATCGCTCGCAGGGCGCGATGCCTCAGCAAGCGTTGATTGGGGTTTTTCTTCGCTATTTTCAGCAGAGCCAGGCAATCCGAAATCCGCTTTTGTTTTATATTTGGCAAAAATAGAAAAAAGGAAAAGGAGGGCAACAAGAAAAATAGCCGCTGGTCGGATGTAATTACGCATATATATTATAAAGCATTTAAATTTTAAAAATATCGGCATTTCAGCACAACAGACTATTACGCCTGTTTCTCAAAGCCGCTTTCTTTCCGGAGAACTCGCGGGAAATTATCCCCTGCCGGCTTTTTGCGCTCCCTTCTCGTCAGAGCCGAAGTGATGAGCGATTTCATGCCGGACGGTTTTGAAGATTTGATTTTTGAGCTCTTCTTTTGTCGAGGAGATGTTTTCCAGGGGTTTTTTGAAAATGGTAATTCGGTCCGGAAGAACAGGGCCGGAATCGAGGCGCTTTGACTGATGATAGCCTTCATAAAGTCCGAGGAGCAGAATATCTTTTTTACCCTGCAGTCTGGCTTTTTTAAGTTGCTCCCTGTCGGGATTATCTTCAACAAAAAAAGCCAGATTATTAATCCTCTTCTGGAATTTTTCCGGTAATCCGTCGATAGCCTCAGCCACCCATTTTTCAAATTGTTCTTTAGCGACTTGCATAATCGATTTGAATTTGTATGGTCATTATACTGTTTTTTTGCCAAACAAAAAACCCGCGCGAAGCGGGTCTTTTGCTATACAAGATTATTGAATTCTTGATACATTGGTCGCGTTCGGTCCCTTAGGGCCTTCGCTAACCTCGAACTGAACCTTGTCGCCTTCTTTCAAATCATTGAACTCCACTCCTTGAAGTTCTTTTGAATGAAAGAAAAGATCTTTGTCACTACCATCTACGGTAATGAATCCGAATCCGCGATCAGTCAGTTTCTTGATTGTTCCTTGTTGCATTTTTTCTTTCGCTATTTTAGTTAACTATCATCCGTCGCTATGCAAAAGAAAGTTCGACTACACTAATGTTGCATGCACTATGATATGATAAGACAATGGTAGCAGAACTGAAGATTTTTGTCAAGTAAATATATTATGCCTTGTTTATCATATATTTTGACCCGCTTTCCAGCGAATTATGGGAAAAATTGATTTCAACTCTGAACCCCCAAGCTTATTTTGCCAATTCCGTGAACAAAAACCAGTCCGGAGGGGTTCGGGGCAATATTAATGATAAAACGGGAAAACCGATAAGTCCGGTTTTCCCGTTTTGTGCAGGCTGTCAGCCGCGCCATATCAATGGCCGCCCGGATTTGCTCCCGATAAAATGCGGGCGGGCTCCATTCCCGCCTCAGCCATACGATCCAAGATTGCGGTCGCGATCTGATCGGGTGGCCGAATTGCCTCGATAGACCCGAATAGAGTGACGATATCCCCTTTTGCGGATGAATAATAATACAGGGAATAATCCACCAATCTTTTCTGAAGGCTAATTTTGACGTCGGGTTTCCCGGCATAACGAACGGAACCAGCGCTTTTCCACTCGAACTTTCCCAGGCAAAGAATCACCTCCTTCGCTTTTTGCGCCTGGCCATCCGAGTGAGTTATTTGCATTATTCTGCCGTTTTTCCTCAACTCTGTGGTCCGGTTTTCTCCACTGAAAACCGTCGAACAGGTGAAGATCAGCAGAAATGCAAGAGTCAAAGAGCAATATCTCGCGGTCTTCATTTTGAATCCATCCTTTTCAATGAATTTAGAAACGGCAAAATAAGACCCCCTATGATATCACAGGAAATTAATTTGTCAATGATAATTACGCATGTTTAAAACAAAAAATACCGAAGAAATCGGCGAGTGCGACGAGGGCATTCTCTTTTTCTCCGTCTGTATCGGAGCCGCGGTAGCATGTTTTTTCCGGAACACGGCGCCGGAACCGGAACCAACAGACTAATCTAAAAATCTTTTAATTCTAAGCCCTATCGCTTCCAATATTTCGGGCGGCAGAGTAAAATCATGGTCTGTCCGGTAACTGTGTCCCCATCTTTCGTCCTTAAAGGAAACTCCTTCAAATTCCTTTTCTGAAGAATATCGGGGGACGACATGCGCGTGAAGGTGTCTCGTCCCATTTCCCAGGAAGGCGTAGTTCATCCAGTCCGGCCGAAATGCGCTTTCGATCGCCTTTTTCAGGTTTTTCAAGATACGAAACAATTCTTCCTGCTCCTCCTTCGTTGCGTCAGTCATGTCCAAGGCATTTTCTCTTTTACACCAGATGACGCATCTTCCCAAATAACTCTGGTTGCTGTGTGTCAAAACCGTCCAATACTCAAAGTCCTTTATTATATTTTTAGAGTAATTTTCCATTTTCATCTTAATTTTAGGGCGCCTATAAATTTCCGGCTCCAGGGTTTGGATGTTATCATAACTTGATGCTTTTATTTTTTCCCTTTGATCAAGCGGATTTTTTCAATTCTTTTCATTTTCTTGATCCGGGCTTCTTCTTTGGAGGCGGATGACCTGTTTTTGAATTTTTTCGAATACACGAGCCTCACCGGGCGGCGCGAGGAAGTATATTTCGCGCCCAGTTTGGCGCCTCCGTGTTCAATGATCCGCCGCGCGAGATCGGTGGTGATTCCGGTGTATAAAGTTTCATCGGCGCATTCAAGGATATATAGATAGTACATATTTTTCTTCATCTTTTCCGGCTAATTCACGCCGTGTTCCATGAAGCATTCGGCATATTTCCGGTCCATTTTTTCCAGATGATTCTCCAGCCAGTCATTTAAAAAATAAACGACGTTGCCATAAAAATCGATTTCTTTTCCGGTCTCCTGATTTTTTATTCTTTTGATTTCATCTCTCATCTTTTGATGCATAAACTTATGCTCTTTTGCTCCTTCATAATTGAATTTATCAAAATATTTTTCTTCAGTGGTAAAATGCTCTTCGGCGTAATCAGAAAGCACCTGGAAAAGATGTTCCAGTTTTTGTTGACCCTTATTCGATATGACTGCGCCATATAGGTCGTTAAGGAGGGTGATGAAATACCTGTGCTGCTGGTCAATTTCACTTACTCCGATACTATATTCATCTTTCCACCTAATTTCCATAATATTAAATTAGCAGTTAATGGCAAGCCTGGATGTCGAAAGCCGGCCAAAGAATTTTTCCGGATCGATGAAATTCGAGATGTTTTTAAGATCTACGCTTTTGCGGCTGATGTCGACATGAAGGTGCGGTCCCCTCGTAAGTTTCCCGGTGTTTCCAGTATAGCCGATAATCGCGCCCTCCTTATATTTTCCGACTGCGGAATATTTTGAAAGGTGCATAAAGCGCATCACAATCTCGCCGTAGTCCCGGACCGCAAAACTGGCATGGACGGTTTTTCCGCCTTCGGGAAAATCTCCGGCCCTTATGATTTCGCAGTCGTGCGGAGCGTATACGGGAGTTCCTTTATTCACAAAATAATCGACACCAAGATGAAAATCGGAATAAAAAGTCTTCTCGCCGAATTTGTATCCCCGCTTGATTTTTCTCCAATTTTTCAAAGGATACCGCATAATCAAGGCTGTTTACTCTCGAAATTCGATATTTTCCTGTTATTTTATCAAAAAATGCTCAATTTTTCAAACAACATGACAGGCCGCAATTATAAGATTTTCTATAATCCCTTGACCGTTTGATTTTGTGTTGCTTGTCTTCTTCTACTGAGATCGGCTGCTATTTATTATACCATTTTTTGATCCACCATTTCTTGAGAGCCGGCAGTGATTGCGCGGAAAGGAAATATCCGACTGTCGGAATGAGAGCGTTCCGGAAGAAATTTTGCGAACCGATTAGGAAAAACACCGCCGCAGCAATTGCGTATGTTATGAGCATTATGGAAAGCGTGCGAAACCAGCTTGTTTCCCAGGCTTTGTCCGATTCAACCCGTTGATTCCTGCTTTTCAACTCCTCAATCTGTTTTTCAATTTGTTTGATTTGTTTTTCCATATAATTATCCCCCGCCGGAATTGGAAGGGCGGATTTTTTATTGGGGCTTTACTTTAGCGGAGTCCATCTTTTTTGCGTCAGCAATTTCTTTCCATAGCATGGTTGCCGAGGCAGTCGGCTCGCCTTCCTCGTCAATTCCGGCAAGATCAGGACCATCCTCATTCATATCGACGCAAACCAAGGCATCTATTGTTTCCGTTCTTTTGTCAGAGCGCTTGCGCATAACTGTTATTGCGCCCTCCCAAAGGCTGATTTCGGGATTATAAAAAACTTCAAGCGATTCCTGAAAAACAAGCTTGATTTTTTCAATCCTGTTTTCATCCCTGACTTCTTGGTTTTCCTGATGGGTAAGGTCAAGTTCCTGTTCGAATGTTTTTTTGGCCTGCTCTCTTGAAGTTGAAAATTTTTCTATTGAGGACATATACAAGTAAATTTCAAATAATAGTGAATTCCTGACGGCGTATTAAAATATTCTCATAAATTCAATTAAGGGCTGACAAAGGCGACGTTTATTTTCGCTTCCGCCTGATGGCTTCCTCTATTTTTTTAAAAACTATTTTTACGATCAAGACAGATAATATTCCAATAAAAACATAAAGCCAAATCACCGGAGTGAAAAATCCTTTCCAGAACGGTGTCATGATTTGCCAGTAAGTTAAGTGCATAAATTATTTAACATGCTGCGTAATTATTATATTCCCAAAACCCCAAACCCGAAAGCGGTTATTTTTAAAATCCAATTTTCCCTAATTTAGCAAAATTATACGGCCGTGGGATTATGATGGTTTTTATTTCTTGAAAAAATGTCTTTTGATCATAGCCTCATTGTCGATCTTAATTGCGGTGACTACCCGGACATACGACCGGGCCGAGTATATTTCGACCAAATCCGAAATTGGTTTTTCGAAAGGGTGCGGAGACACAAAAACGCTATGTTGGAGTTTCAAAAATTTCAGGTTTCGGAGGTGCTCGCGCAAAATATCGCGGAACAAGCGGTTATTCTCGGGAATATCAAACAAAACGAGCCGCCATTTTCCATCCCAACGTTTCGGTTTTTTGAAATTTATGGAACTTCCCAGCAAGCTCAATATCTTCGCCTCCCGCTTTCCATTTTTTGTCAGGACAAGCTTGAAGGATCCGTCAGGAAGCCTCTTCTCTTCGAGCAATTTTTCGTCGGACAGTCGGCGGATTGATCGGGCGAAAGTCTGCTGATTTATCTTTCGCCATTCTCTTTTGATAAGGCGGATGTTTTTATAGTATTGGCGAGGATTTCGGGAAAATCCCAATGCAACGCCTCCCAAAAGCGCCAACAGTATCTTTCTTTTTACTGGCCCTATTTTATACATGAATATAGTTTAGCATTTTCCAACGGCCGTATCAAAATGCTGAGTTTATATGCGGTGTTGAGGATGGATTCTTAGTTTAATGAATTTAGCAAAATAATACGGCCGTGGAATTATGATGGGTTTTGTTGGGTGAAAGATGGGCGTGGTTTTTACTCCCTTGCCGAAAGCAAGTGTTTAATAACATTTTTTTCTCCTAAATTACTTTTTTTTGGAATTCGATGACAACTTGGTATTCTTGAGAAAAAAAATGAGACTTGCGAGAAACGCCAAGAATATTATCGGCAGGAGAAGAATTGCATCGGATGCCAAATCAATATCTTCCCTATCCGGAATTTTATGGGAAATAATTGCTCTCCACACCAAAAATCCAAAGAGTAAAGCCGCGAACGCACCATTGGCAATGCCCATTAATCTATTGTTATATCTTTTTATTTCTTTCCTCATATTTATTTTTATTATAAAGTTAAGCTTTAGGAGTAGTTTCTATAGGCGTTGTTTCGAATATCTCAAACTTCGCTATTTATTCCTAAAGCAGAACTTTAGAAATAATCATTTTTTCAATTCAAATATGTGATTGTGAGTTGCAAAATAGTGGCAAAGAAGACCCACAAGAGATACGGAAGATTCACAAGGGCAACCCAGCGCATATGCGGATAAATGGCGATCATCGCCCAGACAAGCGTCCCCAGCACCAGCATGATATCAGCCGCCGCAAGAAGATTGTTTTGCAGTCCGAATTGGATCGGCGAGAAGGCGAAATTGAAAATAAGATTCAGCGCGAAAGGCAAAGCGGCAAGCCAAGGAATTTTTCGGTTGAAAGCCCTCCAAAACACGGCGCCGAAGCTCGCGGCAATTATCGCGTACAAGATCGTCCACACCGGGCCGAAAAGCCAGCTCGGCGGCGCCCAGGAGGGTTTGATCAAGTTTTGGTACCAGGTATATGTTTTATTCATAATATTCCATCCCCCGCCGGAATTACGTAATTAATGAAATTTAATTGTTACGCAGCGTGTTGCGTAACATCGGCTCGGGGAGTTTTTCCCTAAAGTGAAATTTATGGACGGTTATTCAAATATTTTTCGGGAAATTTTCCGCGTTCTTCGAGAAAATGATCATATCTCGCCTGGAACGATTTCTTGACTTCCGGCAGAACTATTTTTCTGTTCCAGTCCTTGTTTGCTTTTCGGATATCGTCTTCCAAGAGTTCTTCGGGTTCTATCTGAGGTTGTTCATTCCACCAAAGTAGGTAGAACGGGCCCACGAAATGCGAGGCGCCATCGGCCGAGGAAACTATTTTTGTTTCGAGAGAGGCAGTGCTCAGGTCGATGTCCATGCTTTTGTCCATAAGTCCGACCAGCTCAAGGGCTTTTCGGATAAAATCTTCCGCAAAACCGATTTCAAGAAGCTTCTTCCGGCCTTCCGTCTGGGTGGTCTCATGGCGTTTTTCGAAGTTGATGAGCTTTCCGTAGTCGTGCAGCCAAACCGCGGTCAGGACGAGATCGCGGTCGGCAGCTTTGTAAATGTTGCATAGTTCCATGGCAATCTTCTCGACGATTTCGAGGTGATATTTAACGAACCATTTGTGGTGGACGAAATCTGGGTTTCTAGAAAGCTCTATGACATGTTTTTTGAATTTCTGGATTTTTTCGTTCATGAGATATTATTAATTCCTAAAGTTGAACTTCGGGAGTCTTAATGTTAGGAAGAATTAATTAGGATTTTTCTTGATCGCTGCCACGCATCGCGGCTTCGAAATAATCTTTCAATCTGACCAGATGCTTTTCAAATCCTCCGATGTCAATTTTATAATCCTCTTTGTCAGGATTAACGAAGCTGTCCACTAGTATCCGCACGTATTCCTTTTTTAGTTCTCTGTATAATTTAATGAATTTCGCGACTTCCTCCGCCGGCATATTTTGAGCCATTTCATTGACTGAAATAAGGGGTGGATCGAACGATTTGACCATATAGTCATCTCTCCTCGGATCTTTTTTTGAAAAATCGTTGGCGGTGAAATAGAAAAATTTCCGATCCGCTTTAAAAAGAGAGTTGAACAGCTCCTGGTCCTCTTCGGGAACATCCCCGCGGAATTTAAAGCCCTGTCCGATAGTGGTCGGGTCACGAAACAGGCGAAGCATCCTGCCTTGATCGCCTTGTCCGCTGACGGTCAGTCTCTGCTGAATAATATCTTCAACATGAGACTGGATGATACTTGGATTGACATGGGTCCGGCTTTTCCCGTCGAGAGACAGCAGATGAGGAATTTCTTTTTCCGAATCGCCGCTCAAATCTTCAGTGAGCAGATGATATACGAAGCGTCCTATTCTCCCGTTCGCATCGCCATAGGCGTGGATGGCATTGATCGAAATGGCAAGCACGAGAGCGATATCCCCTAGGTCCCGTCCGTCTCGATTCATTTTTTGAGACGCCTGCAGAATTTCGCCTAATAATCCCGGCTTGTCTTCGTGAAACGGGGGCGTATATAGGTTAATTCCGAACGGCGAAGCCACCTCCACGTCCTCGCCGTCCATGCCCCAGTCTCCCTTTTTCTTATTTCTCAAAATTCCATTCAATCCATTTAGAAGTTCAATAAAATCTTTTTCGGAAAGATTTTCAATAAATTCGCGTTTGTTACCTTCGGTTGAGAATACCTCTACGAAAGATTTTCCCTGAAAAGATTTGATATTTTTTGCGGAATCAATAAAACGTAAAAAAACATCGGCTCGTTTTGTGCGATCCGTACCTTGATCATCGACATCAATGCCATATTTCTTCGGTAATTTTTTATTTATATCCTCCATAGAACGTCGAATGCATATTTATATTAGTAGTTTCGTTACTTGCCCCGCTGGAAATACGTATTTAAATACGTAACTTGCTACGTAACAGATTTTATTTCTAAATTTTAAAGCCCGAGAACGATTGTTTTTCAAACCCCAGGCTAGTTTCCTAACATTGAATGTTAGGAGAGGTTGAGGTTTATTCATTTTTTGTCACCAATCGCAATAATTCGTCGGGATAACTTTCTTCCAATTTGTTGCAACTGCCGCGGCCAAGCTTCGTTAATGGTCGATAGCGCATAAAGCGATGATAAACATCCTCAACGTTCATTTCCGTGAATTCAGCGCTGTCTAATTGCGAGTTTACTAATTGAAAAATTTGGCTATTATTTTCTATTAAAACGGTGTTGATATAACGTCCCGTGACGTCTTTCGGTTTTCCTATTGCTACCTAATAACCTTTTCAACCAGCCATCATCGAGGCTAAAGTAGTGAGAGACAAACAGCCCCAGTGGTCAAACAAGCTGTCTTTGCAGATATGTTCAACTAAACCCTGATTTTTATGCAAGAATATCTTGATCTTTTTGAACGTCGCCTGTTCACCTTCTTTAAGTTTATCCTTTATTTTTTCCATATTCTTCTATTTCATCCTAACGTTAAATGTTGGGAAAGTTATCGAAAAATAATCAGACTAAGAACCATCAACACGAGGAACACGAACAGCCAGAGAAGGGTGAAACTAAAAAGCGTCAAAGCCTCTTTCTTTTTGCCTTCCATATACATGAGCACCGGTTTTCCCAAGACGAGCGCGCCGGATACCGCCGCCGAAAGGACAAAAAGCAGGAGAAAAGTGATTGGGGCGAGAATTTTGTTGTCGGGGGCGTTGCCGAAAAATCGCTCGGCGCCGCTCATCAGAAGCGCCACGAGTCCGATATACACCGCCTCTCCCAAGGCGCACAAGAATCCGAGTTTGATCAATTGTTTTTGCATATGCTTTGGTATGATTATTTATTATTTTTTTCAATCCCCCGCCGAAAATACGTATTTAATTACGTAATTATGCAATCTCCATTACCCCAACATTCAATGTTGGGGTGGGTTACTCCTTATCTTCTATGTCTTCGACTTTTATTTCTTTCCCTTCCAGCTTATCAGCGTATTTCTCTTTGAGGTAATTTATAGCGTCATCAGCGGTTCTGTAGATATTCTGATTATAAGCGCCTTTGTGATCAATCATTGTGATCCTGCCGTTTTTGTCGATCTTGCCAATGGCGAATTCTTTAATATGGTCCGGAACGATGACCATAAAGCATCGAGTTCCTTTTTTAACTGGAGCGCCGAGCACTTCTTTTATATTTTTCAAGCGCTGAACAATGGTGGAAAAAAAGAATCTGCCCTCTTCTTTTCCTTGGGTTCTCTGGGTGAAGCCCAATGACTCCATCGGGTCTTCCATATTGAATTTATAAAAGACTCCATCGGGCCAGATCTCCTTGTAAAGAGCTAATGCCGCCATATATGAAGCTTTAAATTCGACCGTTTTTTTGATTTGAGCAACACTGCCCTTGATAAAGTCATCTTCTGAAAATTCGGCAGCACGACCAGTTTCCTTTTCGATGTTTGCAAGGATCTTTTTTTTATCCACTATTTCTCCGGCTATTCGGGCAACTTGGTCATCGGTAACCCTGATACCCGCTTCAGTAGCCAGATTTTTAATTATCTCAAGGTTACTAATTTCTCCAGGAGCGCTGTTCTCCTGTAGAATGGGGTAATTTTTAATATTTTTTGTCTCCATATATTTGAGATTATTTTTATTCCGAGGCGGACAAGTGCTACGTAGCAAGATGCGTAATTCGCCAAATTTCTTTTTAAATACGTAGTTCTTCCCCCTCGCCCACCAGTTCTATTATATCATCTTTCACTAAAATCGCCTGTTCGTCTGTGATAATTTTGACCGGATACCCTGCTTTCGCGATTTTTTCTTGGAGAAATTCCTTCATTTCCGGCACGTAATGGGCTTTCACAAGAAACGGCACCAAATTCATCGCCGCAAGATCCGTCACGCCGAAATTATTTTTTTCCTCGCCCGGTTTTTTCCAGGTCGACATTTCAATGGTGGGACATGCCACGTAGCTCCCGGCGCTCGCGCCGACATAAACCACGCCGCGGTCCAACAGTTTTTTGACGACCTGATCAAATCCGCTTTCGCGAACTGCCTTTAGAAGATAAAACGCGTTTCCTCCCTCGACAAGAACCGCGTCCATGCCGCCGAGCAATAATTCCAGCTCCCCTATGTTTTTACCTTCAATATCAATTTCCGTGAAATTATAGCCTTCTTTTTCGAGAAGTCTTTTGTGTTTTTCAAGATTTTCTCGATTCACGGCGCCTTTCGTTGCCGTGGTAATCCAGGCCAGTTTCATCCGGGAAACGTCCGGGAACAGGAGTTTCAAACCTTTCTTGATAACATAATCGCCGATGGACGCCAGAAGCAATGTTTTCATATTTTATTATAATCCAATCAGGCCTCGTAAGATATTCGCCTTATGTCCGGCGGCGTCAAATTTCGATTTCGAGTTTCTTAGCAACCAATAATCATATTTTTCTTCCTTTCGCCATTCCATATTGTATCCTTTTCCCTGAAGATACTCAAAAGATCTTCTTTTGGCAGCCTCGCTGATTCTTTGATATTCCGTTCTCTCGTCCTCAGTCATTTCGGACCATGATTTTTTCAGATGCTCCAGACGATCCGAAGAATTATGAATAAACGCAAAAACGCCTGGGGTAATCCGCGCTTCTCCGCCTTGTCGCAAAACTCTCAACATTTCATTCATAATAGCAAGTGTTTCCGGCTCCTCGCCGAAATCTCCCAAAAATGGCGGAGCGGCTCCCATTGAAATGATCCGATCAAAACTTGCATCAGTAAAAGGTAATTCGACGGCGTCACCGACAACTCTTCCTTTAAGATCTTTTCGCTTTGAAAATCGGAAGTCATTCGTATCAAAAGAAACAACATTTGCGTTTTGTTTTAATGCCGCTCTCTCCAAAATATTCGGTCCCGATCCAAGATCGAGTGTCCTGCCCCGGAGGTCTTCCAGATTCAAGCCGATTCTCGCTAACATTAATTTCGCTCTTTTGTCTATTTCCTCGTCTGTCATTTTGTCGACCTTCGAAACTGCTTTTTCTGAGTCGGCTTTTGCCTGCGCTTCAAAATCTCCACGAATTATCTTCTGAAGATATTCCATAAGAAGATTTTTTAAGAATTAAGCAAAGTAAGTTCTTTGCAGGATAAATTGTTGACCGAGATGTATTTTAAAATACGTATTTCCTGTTTTTTCCCAAAAACAAAAGATTTTATGCCCTTATTTTATCACTAACCCCGCTATTATTCAAGAAAATCGCGGCCATGGCGGAAATCAAAAAACAGTATCCGAATATTGGAAAAGCCGTCAGACGCATGCGCCGGACGGCTTTTTTTCTCGAACTAATGATTCGTTGAAGGCTCCGTAGATAGCGGATGTGGTTCCATCCGAAAATATCGTTGTAGTCCGGCTTACCTGATCCTTATCTGCTTATACTGCTTGCCGACAAAGGGGACTCCTTCGGCTCTTTTTCCTGGGACTTGATACTGCTCCTTGAGAAAATCTGGGCAGCAATGAGGCGCTGGCGCGCCGGTTCTTTACCCAGTCGATGCGGAGCTGATCCCCGGCGGCTGTTCCTCGTGGCACAAATATCTCCACCTGATCCTTTTCTTTGTGAACCTTGTCAGGGGTGAAATGGCAGATACTACCGCCTTTTTCCAGCCACCCAGTTAAAATAAGGGTGTTTTCGGAACGGCGGGAAGCCATTTTCAGGTCAAATCCTGCCTCAGGAAGCGTAATGATGCTTCCTTTTCCCAATGTGAATGTTCCTAACGCTGCCCCTACCATCAAGTGGTACCTCCAGGTTGGTTTTGGAACTTCAATTGACAGTATACTATGCCAAAAACAGCATATTTGTCAAGTAGTAGTACGAGTTGACAAAATGAACTATTTTATCTATAGTACAACCACAAAAAAATTTTAACAAGAAGGGAGGACTGGTTGTGGCGAGATTAATAAGATTGCCCTCGGCTTTTGTCGGATTGGTCATTTTTGTTGTCCTTTTCGTTGTTTTGGTTAAGTTCGGCTGGCTATGGAAACCGACCGGAAGCGGGTTCCTTTGGGCCGGACCGGTATTGGGAGACTTTTTGGTTGCCATGTATGCATCGGCAGTCTGCGCTCTTGCCTGGTTTCTCTTAAGAGAAAAGTTGGCGGGAGCAATTGTTATGCGGAGGATTATCAAGTTCCGTAATCCGCATTTCTCTTTTCAGGAAAGACTGGCAGCCTTTGAAGAAGCGAAAGAATGGCTGCCTTATACATCCGGAAAACCGGCTGATGAATTCAAGAAGGTAGAATTGACTGCCGCGGCAATTTTTGTGTAGTTTAGCTTCAACTTCACGCAAGGGGGTCAATAATGAAAGCCACCAAACTGGTCGTTATCCGTTCCCTGATTATTTTGGCGGGAACGTCAATCTTCTATTATTGGGTGGTAAACGGAGGGAAATTTGTTCCTCTGGCGTCTAATTTTAAATTGGTAACGTCCGGGGTAATCGGCCTGGCATTTGCCCTTCTCCTCGAGATCTATCTGCATTACTGGCATGAGGACAAGGCCGTGGAATTTTATTGTAAATATATCCGACTCGGAAACACCGATGCCGGGAGGGAGGCATATTATCAATATAAAAACCATACGAAGCATCTTTCGGCGCATGGCATTAGAAATGTTGCCGAAAGAGCAAGCGCCCTCATCGGCATTTGAACCTTGGCCGTGAAACTATTGACAATAGCCGCTTCGGAGAGGATCCTCTCTCTGAAGCGGCTATTAATTTAGAAAAAGTTTGCTTTGCTCCGGGACTTGGATTCGAACCAAGGTTACCTGATCCAGAGTCAGGCGTCCTACCACTAGACGATCCCGGAATATTTCATCTGCCTTAAATCCCGCTTTCAAAGATGTCCTATTCCACTCGAATGAGGCGCGATATCAGATAAATGCTATACTAAAACGAAAAATAATTCAAGCAAAAAAGCCTTCCGGAGGCTTTTTCTTTGGCAAGAAATGTCTATATCTTGAGATAGCGCCGAATTGCCAAAATGCTGCTGGTCACGCCGAGAATCACGCCGAGAAGGAGCTGAACCAGAAAAATAATTATAAAATATTGCGTAAATCCGTTCTGAATGACATTAACATATCCCGATCCGACGATATAGGGCGTCACAATTTTAACAATCGGAATTAAGAGCAAAATAGCGATACAGGCAGCGACTGTGCCGTAAATAATCCCTTCAAAAATAAACGGCAGACGGATATAGGTGTTCGATGCGCCGACAAGCCTCATTATCTCAATCTCCGTTCCGTGGTTGAAAATTGTCATGCGAATAACGTTGAAGGTTATCAGAATAGCAATAAGTGAAAATAAAACAAAGAGAAATGCCCCGGTTTTGCGGATCGTTTTCAAAGTTGAGTTAAAGCGGTCAATAACCAGTTTATATTGCTGGTAATTGATACTGGCTATGTTTTCTTTGTAGGCTGAATTTTCTATTGATTTTGCGATAATGTCGTACTGTTCCGGATTAATCGCTTTTATATTGACGGAAGCCAGGAGCGGATTGTCGTCGACGGCTTCGATTGCGCTTAGGATTTCCGGTTTATTGGCATTGTTTTCCTTGAATTCCGCGAGAGCCCGGTCTTTGGAAATGATATCGGCGGACTTAACTTCCCTGTAAGTAAGGATTTCGGACCGGAAGGCGGCCATTTGCGCCTCGGCGACTTCGCCTTTGAAATACACCCGGATATCGATTTTATCCTGGATGTATTTCAGTCCCAAATTGGCAATAATACTGAGGACGATGATTATGCTGATTATAAGAAGGGAAAGCGTCAAAATACTGACGGCGGCCACGCTTAAAGACCCGTTTCGGTAAAAATTCTGAAATCCGGTCTTTAGAGTTCTTGAGATGGTTAATAGCATATGGATGGAAAAAAATTATATGGCATATCTTCCTTTGCTATGATCGCGGATTACCCTTCCCTGATCAAGGGTAATTACGCGCCGCTTGACGTTATTGACTATATCTTTGTCATGGGTGGCCAAAATTACGGTTGTTCCGAGCTTATTGATCTTAAGGAGTAGTTGGATTATCCCCCAGGCGCTGATGGGATCCAAATTTCCCGTCGGCTCATCGGCAATTATAAGGGCCGGCCGGTGGACAAGCGCCCGCGCTATCGCCACTCTTTGCTGTTCCCCTCCCGAAATTTCATCAGGATAGCTTTCTATTTTGTTCGAAAGTCCGACAATTTCAAGTATCTGAGGGACGCTACTGTGAATTTCCCTTGTCGGATATCCGGAGACCTCGAGAGCAAAAGCCACATTTTCATAGACGGTTTTTTTTCTCAGAAGCTTGAAATCCTGAAAAATCGTGCCAATGCGGCGGCGATGGTATGGAAGTTTTTTCGAGTTCAGTTTTGTGATGTCCTGCTCTTCAAATAAAATCTGGCCGGATGTCGGCTTTTCTTCGGCATAGATCAGCTTCAAAATGGTTGATTTCCCCGCTCCGCTGTGTCCGACAAAAGAAACAAATTCTTCTTTCTCAATCTTAAAACTGACGTTATCCAGGGCGGTAGTCTGGGTCATTCCGCTTCCGTATGATTTTTTAACATCTATAAATTCGATCATTGGATTGCTGGCATCCTAATATTCAAAAAATATTCCTCGATAATTATTTTTGCTTTAAATATGCCTCAATAAAGTCATCTAATTTTCCGTCAAGCACTTCCTCGGGATTTTTCGATTCATGCTTTGTGCGGTGGTCCTTCACGAGCTTGTAGGGATGGAGAACATATGATCTTATCTGGCTTCCCCACTGAACCAATGCGTGTTCGCCTTTCAGTTTTTCTTTTTCTTTTTTCCTGTCTTCCTCGTTTTTTTGGAATAACTTTGCTTTGATAATTTTCAGCGCCTGCTCTTTGTTTTGAAGCTGGCTTCGTTCGCTTTGGCAGGAAACTACGATGCCGGACGCAAGATGGGTAATTCTGACGGCGCTGTCGGTCTTATTCACATGCTGACCGCCGGCTCCGCTGGCCCGGAAGGTGTCTATTCGAAGATCGCTCGGCTTTATTTCCACTTTCTCTATTTTATCAATTTCCGGCAAAACTTCGACCAGGGCAAACGATGTCTGCCTTAAATTATTGGCGTTGAACGGCGACAGCCTCACTAGCCGGTGAACCCCGGCTTCCGTCTTGAGGTAGCCATAGGCCAACTTCCCGATTATTTCAATTGTAACGCTTTTTATCCCGGCTTCCTGCCCTCGTGATTCAGAAATTATCTTTGTTTTCCAGCTCTTTCGTTCGAAAAATCTCAAATACATCCTAAGAAGCATCTCTGCCCAGTCCTGGGCGTCGGCTCCGCCGGTTCCGCTGTGAATCGCCAGTATGGCATTCCCCCGGTCGTATTTATCCCCGAATAAAAGCTCAAATTCAATTCCTTCAAGAATTTTTTCCGCTTGGCCGATCTGTCCGGTAATTTCTTTTTTTATTTTCTCATCGCCCGCGGATATTCCGGCTATTTCCCTTAAGTTATCCACTTCAAATTCCAGATCGCTAAGCTTTTTTATGTCAGATCGCAAAGTTTCAAGCTCCTGCATTATTTTTTTTGCCTCTTCGGTGTCTTGCCAAAAATTTTCTTTTTTGCTGATTTCTTCCAATTCGCTTATCTTCGCCCTTTTTTCGGGTAAGTCAAAGGCGGTCGCTTACGGAAGCGAGTCTCAATAATAAATCATCAATTTTTTTTGCGATTTCCTGCATGAAGAAATAATAACACAAACGGGATTGTGTTGCCAGAAGTCAATCCGCTGATATATAATGTTGATGTTATTAAGACAGCCTCCGGGCCCGGTATCGCCTGACCGAGCGGAATTAGTATAGTGGCAGTACGTCAGCTTCCCAAGCTGAAGACGCGAGTTCGATTCTCGTATTCCGCTCAGTCGAGCGATGGCGGACGATTTTCAGGCCGTTTTTTTGGAAAATTATTATGACGCCCACATAGCTCAGCTGGTAGAGCAATGCTTTCGTAAAGCAGAGGTCGTCGGTTCGACTCCGACTGTGGGCTCACAAAAAAACGGCCTTTTCAAGGGCCGTTTTTGAATAAATATTTTCGACTAAAATATTGAGGGATCGCCCTCGGAATTCGCTTCCAGATTATCTTCAAATTGCCGAAGATCCGCATTGCTGAACTCGATCCGGGCATTGTTCGCGCTCCATTGATAACCGCTGATAAAAACAAACACCTGATCTTTTTTTGTTTCGTCCTTCAGCCAGTCGGAAAAAGTGGTTTTTTTGACGAAAATTTGGCGGAGGTGAACAAGATCTTCTCCGTTATCGCTCTTTTTTTCCTCCAGTTTTATTATGTGAAAGCCAAGCGGACTTTCTATTGCCCCGCTAACGTCTCCGGGTTTCATTGAAAAGGCGACTTCCGCCAGTTCGGGTATGAGCTGGTCCTTTGTCGACCAGCCGAGATCCCCTTTATTTTCGGAGCTCTGTCCTTCGGAAGTTTCAGCGGCAACTTTGGAAAAATCCTCTTTTTTTGCGGCAACCCTTTCGTAAAGGGAGTCTATTTTATCCTTTTGGACGGATGTGTCGGTTTCCGACTCGAATGCTTCGGTTAGTTTTTCGGCGTACATTTCTGGTTTTACCACTTTTTGCTTGAAATCATCAAGCGTCCAGCCGTAAAGTCTTGCCAATTCGCTCATTAAATTCTGACGATTGCCGAACTGCTCGATATTGCTGTCAACTTCCTGATCGATTGTGGAATCGCTGATATATATTTTCCTTTTTTTGGCCAGGGATTCGATAACTTTGTTTTCAATCAATTTGTTGAGGATTTCTTTTTCTTTAACTTTCAGCCGTTTCTTTCCCTGATCGGTTGAAAAATCAATTCTCATGCCCAATTTTTCGAAATCCTGCGATTCATAAAATTTCTGGACAGACTTTTCATCTTCTTTCATTTCGCCGACCGGGATAATTCCGGCTCCCTTGATATAAACAGCCGGAAAGGGAATAATTTTTTCGGTAATCTGCATTAAGCGGTTATCCCAGTTGAACTTATAAATTCCCAGAACCAGCGCAGAAAGAACCAGAAAAATAAAAACCGCCGCCGATGCCACGACAATTAAAAGCCTTAAATGCCCCTTTTTGTTTTTTTTGCTCATATAAATTAATTTTAGGCTAATTTCTTTGGGTAAAGAAGAATTTCAGCCATTTCTGCCAATTCGGGGAAGTATCGTCTTTGGGAGAGGATAAATCATTTTCCGTCGCCGGTTTCTGATCCGTATTTTCTGATTCTTTGCGCAAAACAACCATCTGCTCATTTTCTTTTTGAAGATTCAGTTTTTCTCTGGCTTCTTTTTCCTGGAATTCCTGGGTTGAAAAATAAGCAATCAGGTTATTAAGCTCGCCGTTTTCCTGGTTGAGCTTTTTGACTTGAGTTTGGAGACCTTCGATTTCCTTTTGGACCTGTCTTTTTTTATAGGTTTCTTTTCCGAGCGAAATTCCAATTGAAACCAAAACGGCAAGTCCGGCGACAAAAAAAAGTCCGGAAATTATTTTGTTACTCGCTTTTGTTTTGTCATTATTCCCTCGTGCCACTATAAATAGATCTAAAAATTTTCTTAGTAATTTCCAAACAGAGGAGCGACAGTAAAAGCAATCATTGAAAGGACCGCCAGAAGCGAGATTACAACCCAGATTGTTTTTAAATTTTTTCGGTGCTTAGCCTTCATTGAGAGATAATTTGATGAATAATAAATTTAGTATGTTTCGAAAGCCGGAATCATTCCCGATAATCTGCCATGCCTTATTTTTCGGGAAATTGACTGCATTTAGGCGTTTTTATTATAACACTATTTTCTTAAAACCGCCAAAAAAGCTGTGCTGGGGATGTCCACCTTTCCGGAAACGACCATCTTTTTCTTCCCTTTCTTTTGTTTTTCAAGAAGCTTCCTTTTTCGCGTCACATCCCCTCCATACAGTTTCGCCGTCACGTCTTTACGGAAAGCTTTGATGGTTTCCCGGGCGATAATTTTCCCGCCGATCGCGGCCTGAATAGCCACCTGGAAATTTTGCCTGGGTATGGCGTTTTTAAGTTTTTCGACAGTCGCTTTTCCTTCTGAAAGGGATTTCTCCTGAGGCACGATTCTTGAAAAGGCGTCAATGCTGTCGCCGGCCACCAAAATATCCAGCTTAACAAGATTATTCGGGCGATAGCCGATAACCTCGTAATTCATGGAAGCAAAGCCGCTCGATACGCTTTTTAACCGGTCATGAAGATCAATAATAACGTCGGTTAAGGGGGCCTCAAAAGTCATAATCAACCGCTCGCTGTCGATATATTCGGTATTTTTATATTCGGCTCTCGTATTGTTCATAAGATCCATCAGTCCGCCCAAATATGACGATGGAGATACTATATCCAATTTTACATACGGTTCCTCGATAGATTCGATTACGGACGGATCCGGCAGGTCAAGGGGTGAAAAAACTATAATTTTTTCTTTTCCGCCCTTTATATTCACTTCATAGACCACGCTGGGGGTGGTAATTACCGGCTCGATCTCAAATTCGCGCCTCAGTCTTTCCTGAATAATTTCAAGATGAAGAAGGCCCAGAAAGCCGCATCGAAACCCCCTGCCGAGCGCCTGGTTGCTTTCCGGCTCGAAAGTGAAGGCGGCATCATTAAGCTTGAGTTTTCCAAGGGCGTCACGCATAAAATTATAATCATCCCCTTCTGCCGGATAAAGGCTCGCATAAACCATTGGCACCACTTCCTTATATCCGGGAAGAGACTCGACTTCTTCCGCCGCGCTTTGAAGGGTTATAGTGTCCCCTACGCGGCAATGCTCAACACTCTTGAATCCGGTTGCGATGTAACCGATTGTTCCGGCCGACAAAATCTGTCCCTTTCTCAGGTCGGGAGAAAAATAGCCCACCTCGATGACCGAGCTATGCTGTTTTGTGGCCATGGTCAGGATCTTGTCCTCTGATTTTATTTCTCCGTCAATAATTTTTGCGTAAGCCAAAACTCCCTTGAATATGTCATATTTTGAATCAAAAATAAGGGCGCGGAGAGGTTTTTTGGGATCTCCCGAAGGAAACGGAATTTTTTTCACTATAGCCTCGATTATCGCCTCAACTCCCTGCCCCGTTTTTCCGCTGGCTTCAAGGATTTCATCCTCTTTGCAGCCGAGAAGATGGATGATTTCACCTTTCACTTTTTCAACTTGGGCGTTGGGCAGATCAATCTTGTTAATCACCGGAATAATCTCAAGACCCTGCTCAACGGCCTGATACAGGTTGGCAACTGTTTGCGCCTGAACGCCCTTAGTGGCGTCTACCAAAAGAACAGCGCCCTCAACCGCCGCCAGGGAACGCGAAACCTCATAGCCGAAATCAACATGACCGGGAGTGTCAATCAGATTTAGGATATATTTCTGGCGGGAATCGGAAACGGGATCTTTAATTTCGAAATTCATTCTTACCGGCTGGAGCTTTATTGTTATTCCCCTTTCTCTTTCCAAATCCATAGTGTCAAGAAGCTGTTCCTTCATTTTTCGCTGTTCCACGGTTCGGGTAACTTCAAGCATCCGATCGGCAAGAGTCGATTTTCCATGGTCTATATGGGCTATGATGCAAAAATTTCTTATCTTTTCTTGTTCAGTCATATACTATAATCTAGCTTATTTTCATCTTTTTGCAAATGAAAAACGTCCCGTTTTGCGGAACGCATTAATTTTTGGTTCCAACTTTTTTCATTATACTCCGCTGGCTTCCGTCGGATCTTCCGGAATGGTTTGTTTGAATCTGAGGAGTTTTGCGGAGAGAAACTTTTTAATGAGATATAATTCTTCCAGTTTAAAGAGGCGGGCAACCAGAAGATAAACAGAAATGCCGATGAATCCGCAAAATGCCATCTGAGAAAAAACTCCGATGAATGTATCGACGTTAATATAAGGCCGGATCAGATACTTTGAAATCTGCGTCGCAAATCCGGCAGAAAGCGCTGAAACGGATATATACAAAGTTGTCATAATGATTTTTTGATCATCAAGATTTTTGAGTTTGATCCGAAGAACCAGCAGCAGAAGAAACATATTGGCCAAACTGGAGAGGGAAAACGCCCAGACGAGGCCCAAAATTCCAAAGTATTTCGACAGGACAAGGGCTGATATAAGATTGACCGCTTCGCTCGCAATTCCGGTAAGAAAAGGAATTTTTGTGTCATGAAGGGCATAAAACGATCTGGCTAAAAGCGGAATGAGACTTTGGGCGAACAAACTTACGGCAAATATGCCGAGCGACTGGAATGTAAGGATCGTGTCTTCCCAGTCGAATTTTCCACTGCCCAGAACGACGCGGACGATTTGCGCGCGGAGGACCAGAATTAAAACGCTCGCAGGAATGACAAAAAAAATAATCTGGCGAAACGTTTGGGAAAAACTGGTTATAAATTCTTCCCGATTTTCCCTTGCGGCATAATGCGAAAGGGTCGGAAATACGGCAAGAGCAAAGGGTATCGCAAATATTCCCACTGGAAAACTCTGCAAATTATTCGCAAAATTAAAGATTGACAGACTGCCGGCGGCGAGAGTCGACGCGATTATGGTGACTACCAGCAGATTAATCTGAGTGACGGCGAGCCCAAGGGTTCTCGGAATCATTAATCTTATGACTCTTCTGAAGTTTGGATTCTTGAAATCAGCTGTCGGGTGAAACTTGAATCCGCTCAGCCTGACGGCCGGGTATTGGATCAGCATATGCATCGCCGCTCCCAAAACCACGCCGAAAGCAAGACCGATTACTCCCATAAATGGGACAAAAAACAAGGCGCCGACAATAATTCCCAGGTTGTATAATATCGGCGCCAAAGAATAAATCAAAAATCTCTTGAACGAATTAAGGATTCCGCCGAAAATGCCGCTGATGCCAAGAAAAATCGGGCTCAAAAACATTATGCGGGTTAGGGTTATCACTTGCGACAATTTTTCTCCGGAAAAACCGGGAGTAATAATTTTCATTAACCAGGGAGTAAGCAATGCCAGAATTCCGCTGATTAAGATGAGGATGATAACAGCCGCACTCAATAAATTATCGGCTAATTTCCAGGCATCTTCCTTTTTTTCCTTGGCGATAAGGCCGGTGAAAACAGGAATAAACGCTGCGCTCAATGCGCCCAGTATCAGCAGATTATAGATAAGGTCTGGTATCCTGAAAGCGGCGTAATAGATGTCCAAAGTGTCGCCGGCCCCGAACTGGGAAGCCAGAATGCGATCGCGAAGGAGTCCGAGAACCCGGCTCAGAATTCCCGCTATGGAAATAATCAGCGCCGCTGAAGCAACGGATGATGAAGGCTGAAAATTGATGATTTTTTGACTTATCTTTTTGATCATTTTAATTTCTTTCAAGAGCTAAACCGATGAATTTATCGCTTTTCAATATCGTTTCCGTTTTCAGATTCCCCGACTCATAATTCGTGTCATCCGGATATCGCCAGATTAAACGATAATTTTGGGGCAATTTTATTTCGGACATGAGTTTGCTTCCCTGGCTTCCCGATTGCTTTTGATAGAGCACCGAGAATGAATCGGCCGGATGATGAATATCGCTGAATTCCAAGCCGAATGGCAATTGATACCTGTATTTTAATGTCATCGTTTCCCCCGGACTCAGATATGTCCAGTTGGCAAAAACCGTCTTATGATTCTCTTTATATATCCGCGTTCCGGTCCCTTCATCGATTTCCAGCGTGTCTTCTTCGGATTTGAGCTGAGGGTCCTCCCTGAAGCCAAGTGATTGGTAATCAAGCGGCGGGGAAACTGTTTCCCTCGTCTGGCCGCTCGCTTCGAGCAGTTTGGATCCTTCGGGCACATAAATCCTCATATAGTCGCTGTTCACTTTGTTCCACCAGTCATAATCTTCATTCCCCCCGTTGTGTTTTCGGGTAACGGTTACCGTGTCCACAATGCTTCCGTCGGCTTGAATTTCGCTTATATGATCAATATTTTCGTCGATAACTCCGTCTGTCTTATAGCCGCTGATATTTGAGTTTATCACAGACAAGTAATCTTTCTGAGTATTCAGCATTTCTCCGGACCAGCCCTGATCCGAAATTAATTTCTGGATATTGTAATTTCGCGAGTAAAGAAGCAGGTGTTTTTCCTTGAGAGAATCGTTCAATATCGACAGCACCATTATCATCTGTTTCAAATCTCTTGTGCTAAAAACCTTATCTAATATCTTTGGCGTAAGATCGGCAATGAATTTTTTCGGTTTATTCAGTTCCTTGTCGTAATCGACTTCAACTTCGTTTTGGGTTTTTTCTATGAAATTGCCCGCATCAACGGTGGTTTCATATTCAGGCATGTCGATGGGTCCGGTGATCTTAAGAAGGTTTTGAAGAAGATTGGGGGTTATGGCAATGACGCCGTCGACTGTCGGTCCGCCTGTTTTTTCATAAAACCAAGAGACTTTTTCGGCTGAAGTCGGAAAGTCCGGAAACCAGTTCGCGTCGTGCATGGTCCACACGGCGCTCATTTTTTGGATTGGTTCAGGAGGTATTACGCGGGCCTTAAGCTGGCCGTCGGGGTTATAGATATCATCCACCATGAGCTGTTTGATCCGCCCGTTTGAAATATCAAGAATGCCGTAACTTCCTATAAATCCGCCAGTCGCCCTCATTTCCTGATTATTTTGAAATAAAAAGAGAAATTTCCTCGGACCATTATATCCCAAAACATCCAAAAATATTTGCGAATAATCAAGGAAGCCGTTCAGGCTTGAAGTTACAACGGGCAACTTTTCATTCAATTCAATGAATTTCGGCCTAATATCTTCCGGCAAGTCATCAAGATTGGCCTTTTTGAGATTGCTTTGGGCTTCATCCAATTCCTTGCTTGCATTTTGCACGCTCTCGCGAAGGTTTATGAAGAGCTCGGTAAGAGACGGCTGATCCGAGACATTTTTATTTTCCAGGGGATTTTTTATTTGACTCAGGGATTGGGCTGAATTTGCAAGATACTTTCCGGACAAAGCGAGGTTTTCTCCCGCCGCCATGACATAATTTGCGGTTGCCACCCTGGAGGCGCCAGGAACAAAGCGAAGGACTTCGCTGAATTTTCCCCCGATTTCAGAAATATCCTGGTGGGCGCTGTTTAAGAGTTCATATGATTCTTCAAAATTAACGGCTGCTTTTCCGAGATCGCCGTTTGTCATATTGTCTTTGGCTTCGGCAAACTGGACAAGCGCCTGCTGTCCCGTGACGGCAACATCGCTTTTAACCCTAAAAGCCCTCTGAATAAGAGAGACGCCGGGAATAATCAGGGAGAAAATAAGGATTGTGACAAGAAACACTGAGACATAAGCAAATTTTCCGTTAAAGCAGGCCGGCGTTCGAAATAAATTCCTCATATTAATCCGTTGGAGTTTCCCTTGCTCCGGATTTTTCCTGTTTTTCCTTTTGCTTCCTTTTTTATTCGGTTTTGTTTCCAAGCCCTTAAATAAATTATCGGTCGGATCTGCATACTCGGTGTTTTCAAAAAGGTATTCCGTTGATTTTCCAAAATTATCGGCTTCAGAAGCAGATTTTTCCTTTATGCTGAATTCCAGCGGCAATTCCGTGAAAAATCCGGCAACCCTGTCGCTTTTTCTTTCCGTTTTCTGATCCTGATATGTATGGGGAATCGCCACCCTGGAAACGGACAATAATTCATCCGAGACGGATTTTCCCAACTGGATAACATTCGGTTTGCGGGCGCGCAAGGGTTCTTTTTTTTCAATTCTGTTGAAATATTCAGTCTGATCCAAGACCGATTTTGAGTATGCCTTATTACCGCGGCGTTTATCGGTGTTTCTGATGTCGGAAAATTCCCTTCTGCGAATACCGCGCTCGCCCAATGTTTTTTTCTGGATGTGAACGGTTTTTTTTATGTGTTTGATCTTATCCAAATCCAAAGAGCCATCCGCCCGGGTAGGGCGAACATCGAACATTTGTTTCATAATTCGCTTGTTCTTGGTCATTTTTGTTTTAGATATATTTCAAGCGTTTTACCGGCTAGTTTTTCCCAGCTGAATTTTTTTATTCTTGCCCTGCCTGCTTCGATCAGCTCTTTTCTGAGTCCATTGTCAGTTAAGGTTTTTTCAATTGAATCCGCCATTCCCGCCGTGCCTCTTGGATCAAAATAATAAGCGGCGTTCTCAAGGATTTCCGGCAGACAGGAAGCATTCGAACTGACGACAGGGATGCTTTTTGCCATAGCTTCAAGCGGGGGAAGGCCAAAACCCTCATAAAGAGAAGGGAAAACATAAAGTTTTGCTCCCCGATAGACGGCTGAAAGATCGCTATCTGAAACATAGTCGGGGAAAATTACGTTTTTTATCTTTTGGCTGCTTACAGACTCTTTCAATCTGCGGTAAAAATAATCTTCTTTTCCCACCATTACCAAATGCAAACCGGGATGCCTTTTAAGGACTTCCCTGAATGCCGCGACAAGGCTTTCCAGATTTTTATGCGGATAAGCGTTGCCGACGTACAGAAGATACGGTTTTATTATACCATATTTTTTCAGAATTTCATCGGCGGGTTGCGCAATTAAAGCCTGCTCCTTGTCGGCCGCCTGATATGTAACGATAATTTTATCGGGATCAACTGAAAAATTCTCCAAAATATCCCTTTTTGTGAATTCGGAAACGGCAATTATGGATTCCGATTTTCTTATGGCGCGGCTTATTGCCCATCGATAGCAGGCATTTTTTATCCAATACAACATCGGCGAAAGAGCGGAGGCCCTTTTTGTGGGAAAATGGAAAAGAATCAGGTCATGAATCGTAACAACAAATTTCCTTCCAAAGAGAAAAGGAACATTAAAATGCGGAAAGTGGACAAGATCAAGCGAATACTTATTCAGCATTCTGGGAAAAAATAACTGCTCCCGAAAACCGTACCAGGGAATGTCGGCCATTATCTTTTTAAAATTTTTATTTTTCGGCTCGTACTCATTCCAGTTCTTGCGGCGCAGAAAAATGAAATACTGATTTTCGGAATCAATTATTTCAAGATATTTAATGAGTTTTTCGGTATATCGCCCGAGACCTTTTCCCACCGAGCCGTAAAAACGGGCATCAATTCCAATCCTCATTTATTTAGCTTAATGATTTCTCCGCTGTTTCGTTTGTTCTTTTCATTTGATATTTCTTTGAAAATATTAATGGTTTCTTCGGCGCATTTTTTCCACTCAAACGATTCAGCTCGCCTAAGGCCTTTGCTTTTCATTTTCTTTTGAAGATCTTTATCCAAAAGCGCTTCCGCCATTGATTTTTCCAATTCGTCAGCTCTTAATGAATCAATCAAAATAGCGGCGTCACCGGTGATCTCCGGAAGGGAGGAGCCATTCGAGCAAATAACCGGCGTGCCGCATGACATGGACTCAAGGACAGGAAGACCGAAGCCTTCAAAGAAAGAAGGATAAACGAATAATGAAGCCAAATTATAGATATATGGCTTATCTCTTTCTTTGATATACCCCGCAAAAATTATATCATCACGGAATTTCGAATTTTTCGCCTCGCCTATGATATCACTGCTCGAAAGTCCAAAATCTCCGATAATGACAAGCTTGTATTTCTCGAGTTTTGGATTGTTTTTTCTCAACTTCAGGTATGCCGCCAAGACAGAGAAAATGTTTTTTCGCGGTTCTATGTTTCCGAGGAAAAGAATAAATTTTTCAGGGAGGTTATATTTTTTCCGCGCTTTTGCCAATCCGGCGTTATTTTCGTCTAATGCTCTATACTTTGGGCCTATGCCGTGATGGATAAGCCGGATTTTTTGTTCGCCGGTCCCATAAAGATCAATAAGATCTTTTTTTGTCGATTCGGAAACAGCGATGATTTTCTTTGCCATGCGCGATAATTTTCTCGGGTTCACAAAATAGAAATGCCAAAGCCGGCCCTTTTTTGAAAAAAATTCAGGATATCTTTCAAACGAAAGGTCGTGAAAAGTCAGCACCAGCGGACAATTTTTGCTGAGAGATATGAAGTTTATATTAGGAGCGAAAAACAAGTCCGCGCCTCCGATAAGTTTGTCAATTTTTGGAAATCCGGCATACCAAAGCAGGAGATTAAAAATCTTATTGGGAAAGCGAAATTTTTTCAGTTTGGCATTCGGAAACTTTTCAAGGCGGCGGAGATGCTTGTTTTTTTTGCGAAACGAATTCGAAAAAAGTATATATTCGTTTTCCTTATCTTCCCTTAAGACGTTAGTTAAAAGCTCAAGGGTGTACTCTCCCACCCCCGATACATTTTCCTCTTCAAGGCATCGCACATCGATTCCAACTTTCATGTCTGGTTATTCGGAATAAAAATTAATTCTCAGGTTCGGATATATAGTGCTTTAAAAACGCGAAAAGCGCCCCGATAAATATGCCTGCGACAGCAGCCAAGAGCAAGTTTATTCTTAGGTCCTGGAAATTTTTCACGGTAATAAGGTTTGAAGTGTCCGCTCTGAACCAGTTGGGATCATTGGCGGGGCTGTTGATGTCCTTGGTTTTTTCGGAGACAACGGCAGATATGGCGTCGCCGATTTTTTTTCCTTCGTCCGGATTGTCGGGTGAAAAGCGAACCTCGATAATTTCCGGAGACATTTTCTCCGCTCGAAATGTTTTTTCAAGTTGCCGCAAGGACTTTCCGTTGGCGCTCAATCCGGATTTTTCGAAAATTTCCTGAACCACTCCGGGAGACTTAAGCCACTCCGAAACGGTGTCGGAAAATTTATCGTCGGCCTGAATACGATAATATTGGTCATAACGATAGTCGGAAGTGGATTGGTTTTCAACGCGGCTTATGCTGATAAGAAAAGACGTCGAATAGGTCTCCGCTTTTCTGATTGACCAAATGTAGGTCAGCACGACAAGGATCAAAATCGTATAAACCATGACCGAAATGTTTTTTCTTAAAATTTTGTAATATTCCCGAAGTTCCATAAAATTTAATTTAAAAATAAGTTTGCATTTATAAATTCAAGATCTCCCCGGCATTCAAAATGAATCCTAAATATATCATATTTAAGGCATATTTGCAATAGTTATTTCAACGTAGTCCCTGATTTTGCTTTTGAATATTTCCCTGTCGAATTTAAGGGAGCGTTCGCGAATTTTTTCCCCATTGAATTCATACGAACTAAATTTTTCAAGCGCTTTAATGAGATCGCCCGGGGTCTGATTATCGAAAAAAAGAGCTTCTCTTCCCTCTTCCACATGCTCCACGATATCCCCGCCTCTATAGGCTATGATCGGCTTGCCGGAGGCCAGGGCTTCTATGGCTATAATCCCAAAATCCTCTTCCTGGGGAAATATGAATGCTTTGGCGCGGGAAAAAGTATCCGCCAGCTCCTCATCGCTTAACCTTCCCATAAATTCTATATTTGAATGCGCCATTTTTTTGAGCCGGACGAAATCGGGACCCCTTCCTATTACCTTAAGAGGCCATCCGAGCTTATTGAAAGCCTGAATCACGATGTCGAACCTTTTGTATGTCATGAGTCTTCCAGCCACAAGAAAATAGTCACCGATATTTTTGCTGATATGGAAATTTCCGATATTAACCGGCGGATTAATAACAACAGAATCCCTTTTGTAGTATTTTTCGATTCTTCCGGCCACAAATTTTGAATTGGCGATAAAATTATCCACCCGATCGGCGCTTATTCTGTCCCAGATGCGGATATAATTCATTATGAAAGGAATAAATTTCTTCACAAAGCCGGGAAAACCAAATTCGTCAATATATTTTTGGCAATCATCCCAGGCGTAGCGCATCGGCGTATGGCAATAACAGATGTGAAGCGTCTCCGGAGGAGTTATTATTCCCTTGGCATAGCTTGAAGAATCGGAAAGTACGATGTCATATTTGGATAAATCAAATTGTTCAATGGCCGGCGGCATAAGGGCCGGAAAAATACGATGATTCGAACGCGAGTATGGAAATTTTTGAAGAAATGACGTGTAGATTCTTTTCCCCTTGAATCTTCCATGGGTTTTTTCTTCATCGTAAATAAGCGTATAAATAGGCGCATACGGCCAAATTTCGCAAAAACATTCGAGCACCCTTTCCGCTCCGCCGTATTGAACCAGATAATCATGCACCAGTGCGATTTTCATGGTAAATTATGCCAATTTAATAATAAATGCCAACCGGCAAGCCAATGACGGCTGAAATAAATTGTATCTTTTTTAATATGTTTTGGCAATTTAATAGAACGGGCGGCAGCGGTCTCCGAATATGCTCAGTTGCAATGTAAATCAGCCCAACTGCAATATGATTGCGATTGGGCTGACATTTTTCACAGGTGTTACGAGCTGACTTAATCCCTAGCCGATCCTGCCAAGAATGCAGGCAGGAAGGACGGGGAAGTATGGGAAGAACAAAACCGCCAAAGACAGGCTCATTAGGAACGATTTCCCCAAAATTATGGAGAGAGTCTCAGAATCCTTGCCCAGTGTCACGTTATGAAGTCCCTTCAAGGAGAGGATTTCGAGAAATTTTTCCGGAAAATTATCACGAATGATCTCCTCGTTGGATTTAGTCCAGGGCCAATGGAATGACCCCCAGTCACCCTTGCTCAAAACAACTCTCAGAGGAATTTCCTGCCTCCCTATCTCCTGAAGCTGAGCCGGTAATCGCCTCTTGGACGACTTGTCCAGTTCGTACAGGAGCTTTCGGAGGCTAAACGGGTGCTTTGTTTTCCGGTAAGCATCCTTTAAATAATCATACGGATGCCGGTAAAACCATGATTGAATTTTGGAGAGCGCCCCTGAAACGGGATGAGCAAACATTGCCCATATCATCGGAAGTCTGCGAAGCCCGAGAGGATTAATCAAATCAATGCCCCTCACCTCAATTCCGAGCTCATGAGCCCTGAGCGCCGCTTCCAGCACCACCGGAGCGCCGTTGGAATGGGCATAAAGGATTATCTGTTTCTTTCCCAGCGCCCGCAAAGCTTGAAGACTGACTTCGGCTCCGTGCAAAGGATCGGTTTTCCAGACGGAGGAAGGCAAATCAGACGATTTTCCGTATCCGAGAGGAGAAATATGGATACTCTCCCGGTCCAGGTAGACAAACGGCTCAATGCAAGGACCCAGATGAGTCAGGCCTCCGGGGTAATTAAACACGGAAATAAGAGATCTTCCCTTTTCGCTCATGGGCGGAATAATTAAATATTCTACTTCATATGTTTTCCCATGAAGCTTGACTGAAACGGTCTTCGTGTCGGCCAATAAACCCCTGATGGCTTGAATTCTGGCCATCATACCCTCATCCAAATTCGAAGGTTTCAGAGTTAAAAACATGATATCCTCCCGCTCCGATTGTAATATTCCCGCGCATGAAACCTAAATATCCCTATTGTAAAAGGGCTGCCGCAAAACAAGTTGTCATATTACTTTATACTATAAATATCGAATATAAATTCAATTGCTCCCGGAATTTTCGTGACCCTCGCCGGAGCCTTTAATCATTTTGCCAGTATGAGCTCAAAATTCAGGGAAAGATCAATCTTTGTTTTCAAGCAGTGACACCGCCCATAAAAACAATCCCGCGCCCCAGGCAAAAGGAACGGCGGATTTCCAGAGCGCATGATCGAAAGGGCGCCCGTCGGGAAAGTAAGTCTCGTGAATATGGCCGTTTTTTGCGATAATCTCCGATAAATTTTCAAGATCTGCCCGGGCCTCGCTAATTTTTCCGGTTTTGCATTCTGCAATCACCAGCAAGGCCTCCAGCCACGACCAGCTGATGCCATTATGATATCTTGCAATTCCAAATAATCTCGTAAGAGGGTTAATTTTCCAAAAAGGATAAAGAGGCGCATTGATCGGATGAAGAACGTTTCCATTTCTGATTTGTTTGATCTTTGAGAAAATGAGCTCTGAGCGCTTCCAGTTTGCGATGTCAAAAAATATCGCAAGAAGATTTCCGGCGAGATCGAAATATTTCTGAGGTTTTCCGCCGGCAATGTTATCGGAAAAATATTTTTCGTCTTCCAGCCAGAATATTTTTTGGATTCGGTCCAAAATTTCTTTCGATGCGGGAATGTCTTTGCTTTTTGATTTAATATTCAGCTTTTCGCAAAGAATTTCAAATTGTCTCACTGATTCATACCAGAGACAATTAGTATACAGCACAAATCCGTTTTTAAAGATTGAATCCATCCAATTGGCCAGTCCGTTTTCGTGTATTAAATTCCCCCGGATAAGATCGGCGCTTGCGTAAAATCCGAGAGATTGTTCTATTTTTTGAAAATTATCTCTGACAAAGCCATCGTCTCCCGCAATTTTATGATACTTGCAGAAAGACAAAACAAACAGAAGGTCGTTGTCCGTTGAATATAAAAATGGCAAAGGAGAAGTATATATTGGACGGGGCTTGCGCCTTTTTATTTTGAGCCCCAGATATTTGAGTCCGTTATAATCAAGGGCGATTTTTCGAGGAATTTTTCCGTCGGCGCGCTGGTATCTTAAAAACAGCCGGAAGGATTTTTTCACCTGCGCAATTTCCTCAGGATTTTCGGTTTCAAGCATCCCGAGAGCCGCCCAGAAGGTATCGCGGGCCCAATAGTCGGAGAAATTAACATGGGATGCCAAAATTCCTTCCTTGGTGCGGCAGGAACGCAGATCGCTCAAAGAGATTCCGTAAACTTTTTTAATAATATCATTTTGCGGCATATCATCCCCAGATAGAAATTATTTTGGATTGCCAAAGGAAGTTACTTTAAAATCTCGCCCGACTGCCTTTTTTTATATAAAGTCAGTCCGATAAAGAAAATCACCGCTCCGGCAAATACTGCTACTCCGGCGTATTTTATATATTCACTTATCTTATCGGCGGCATATCCGAAGAAATATCCGATTATTACCAAAAACGAACTCCATACAAGCCCTCCCAATATTGAAAAGGTGACAAATTTAGAAAGTTTCATACGAAGTGACCCGGCAGTTATGAACGTTATATAGCTAAGCCCCGTTGTCGACTTCACATAAAATATTATCCTTCCGCTGTTTTCATGAAATTTTTGCTTAAGCTTGTCCACTACGGAATCCTTAATTTTAAGAAACCGCTGGGCTTTTCCAATGATTCTTTGGCCCCCAAAATAGCCTATCGTATAAAGGATTATGTCGCCCACAACGTCTCCCAAAACGCTTAATCCAAAAACTGCGAAAATGTTAAAGTATCCCATCGAGGCCAAAAAAGCGGCAATAATCGTCACAATCGGACCCTCAATAATCATAAAAATGAGCATTGCGGGGTAGCCCCAGTACGGGAGGAGCCTTATGAATTCTTGGGAAGTGTGTCCGAGCATCTATATATTATTTCTTTTCTTAAGAAGCACAAAAAAAGTTTTGAAAAGTATTTCTATGTCAAGCCAGAGAGACCAGTTTTCGATGTAATATATATCAAGACGGGCTTCGTCGGAAAAAGAGAGGTCGGAGCGTCCGGAAACCTGAGCCAGTCCCGTTACTCCCGGCTTTATGGAAAGCGTTCTTTTTTGCCAAGTTTCATACCTTTCCACTTCCCTGGGTTGATGCGGCCTGGGCCCGACAAGGCTCATATTGCCCACCAAAACATTTAAAAGCTGGGGAAGTTCGTCAATTGACAAAGCTTCAATAATCCTCCCGATTCTTGTTTTTCTAGGATCGCTTTTAATTTTATATACAGGACCCTTTCTCACGCTTTGTTTGTTTATCAGGTCATTTTCATAATCCATGGCCTTTTTGACATTCGGGTTTTGCCTGCTTGTGCAGTATTCCAGCTTCATATACCGGAATTTCAGCAGATTGAAATTTCCGTCATGGCTGACACGTTCATTTTTGAATATGATGGGCCCGCGGGAATCCAGTTTTATGGCAATGGCCGTGAGAAGCATCAAGGGAGATAATAAAATTATACCAAGCGCGGATCCTGCTATGTCGAAAATTCTTTTGAGTATTTTTCCCCATCCGTCCAAAGGAGTGTTTTTTATTTCTATAATAGGCTCATCAAAAAGGACTTTGACTTCGAAATTTGTGCTGACGGACTGCAGTATAGCGGGAATAAATTTAAATTCTATGCGATTTCTGTGGCAAAAATCACTGACTTCGCGAAGTTGAGGCATGGAAATATCGGGAGCGCACACTAGTATCTCATCAAGCCCTTTTCCCTGAAAAATCAAACGAAGCGAGTCCATGTTAATTTTATCTTCTTCGGCAATTATTTTGTATCCAAGTTCGGGATGATTCTTAAAATTTTTGGAGACAAGCTGGCAATAATTTCCCTTTCCGATAAGAGCCAAACGATGAACGCCGATGCCCCTGTATATCAGAAGGAGCTTCTGAATAAAACTTATGGCGTAGCGCGCAATAGCGATGAGTGTTATCGCTGTCAGCCAGGCAGAAAGGATGACAAAGCGGGAAGAAAACCACTCCCTGCGAAGGAAAATAGCGAGAATTATGACCGTGACGCCGACTGTCACTGAAAATAAAATCTTTATGAATTCCTTCCAAAAAGTTCTGGTGGCTTTGAGCGCGTACAGTCCTTCAAGCGCAAAGATTAAAATAAAAAAAGGCGCTATGAAAAGCACCACTCGCATATAGTCATTAAAGGGAAAATCAAATAAAACAGGCTTCAACTCCAAAACCTCAGGCGTAAACCGGAGCCAATAAGCCAAAACGGCGGATACTAAAATCATCAGAAAATCGACCACAACCAGGAGCATTCCGAAGAAGAGTTCTGATTTTTTCATGTGAGTGCGGAGATCGCCGATACCTAAGCAAACGATTCGGATGGAGCGCGATCATTACTATATTAAGCTCTAGACGATTTGTAATTTTTAGTCAGGGCCTGTAAGCCGGATTCTGTCGGGGATAATCATTTATCTAGCTCTGACGTTGCCGTCAGAGTCGAGCGTCTTTCCAGTCCCAGTTTTTGACGACATCCGTCCGCACCCCTCTTTGGTCGCGCGACCGGATCTCCCGAAATCAAAAATTGGAACTGGATTCAGACTTGCACCGGGCAGGGTTTACCAAGCTCAGGCTGTTGCCAGCCGTCTAGAATCGAAGCTCTATGTCCCGCAAAACGGAACAATAACACCGATTCTCTTTTCACCTTTCATCCCGCCGAGGCGGAATTTGTATTGTCTCTGTGGCACTTTCCCTGAACACATTTCGCAATGCATTCGGTGGGTGTTATCCATTGCCCTTTTTGCCGGCAGAATAAGCCGGCAGGTGTCCGGACTTTCCTCCCCGCCTCTCAAGAGAGACTGAGCGATTATCCAGCCCTAACTAACTAAATATTGTATATGATATTATTCAATTTGTCAAGAGAAAAAACGGATTATAGGCCTTTATTTAAGCCAATATTAACCGCCCAATTCCTTAAAACATGCGACTTTGGGCCCGCGTTGCCTCGTCAAGCGCCAGATTGGCCAGATGATCAGCCTCGGAATTTTTAGCCCTTGGTATATGAAAATATCTTACCTCCTTGAAATCAATGGATAAATTCCAAATCTGCAAGAAAAATTTTTGGGTATTTTCTTCGCTTATCTTATATTCGTGGTTCATTTGCTTAACAACCAGTTCGCTGTCGAGATAGCAATCAATATCAAGTGTTTTTGATTTTGTTTTTCCATAAAGAAGTTTTATTTTTTGAAGCGCAAAAATCAAGGCTTTATATTCGGCTTCATTATTGGTGGCATAACCGATAAATTCACGGTAAGTTTTTTTCTCTCCGCCGGATTCTATTACTACGCCAATAGCGGAAGGACCGGGATTGCCTCGCGCCGCGCCGTCGGAAAATGTCTTGATTTTATCCATATTATTGGTTTTTATGCTTGATATTATTCCTCCTTTTTGAGATCGATTATATTAAGATCAAGTTTGCGATTGCCGTTCCAGGTGTTCGATCTCAGGTTATAAACAACCGAAACATCGCTTCCCTCCTCAATGCTTGAAAAATAATCCCCTCCTTTGAAAAATATCCCGCTGATAATTTTGGCTCCTCCATTGACCTCAAAAACAAACTTAATATGCTTTTGTCCGTTCCCCACCAGCTTCGCCTCCAAAATTTTCATGCCGCGCGAAAGAAGAATCGGCTCCCGGTTTCCTTCGCCAAAAGGCTCCAGCTTTGTTATATCGGAAAAAATATCCCAGTCTATTTCGTCGGCAGGCAGTTCGGCATCAATATTTATTCTTTTCCCCCATTTATCTTCATCATATTCTTTTTCGATTATCCCGGCTAATTTCTTTTCAAACTCCTCGATATTTCCAGGTTTTATTTTAAGGCCCATGGCTTGCGAATGTCCTCCGAATTTTTCGATAAGATTGTCGAGCTGGCTTACCGCCGAAAATATATTAAACGCTTCAACACTTCGTCCCGATCCCTGAATAATTTCATCGCTTTCACGAAGAATAAAAACGGGACAACGATACTCGTCGGTGATTCTTCCGGCTACAATCCCCAAGATTCCAATCGGCCAATGCCGTCCTTTGCGTATTATTAATTTATAATTCTCATCTGGTTTCAATGTTTCCTTAATTTCTGCCAAAATTTGTTGGGTAATTTTTTGTCTTTCGCAATTTTTACTTTCGATTTCGAGAGCGGCTATTCGAGCCTTGACCTGATCTTTTTCAATGAGCAAATTAAGCGCCAGATCGGCATGGTCCATCCGGCCGGCCGCATTAAAGCGAGGACCGATCTGATAGGCAACATTTTCAACATTGGGAGGATTCTTTTCGTTGATGTTAAGCCGGGCAGTTTTGATTATTTCCTGGACTCCGAGCCTCTTGGTTTTTTGAAGAACTATAAGGCCGAATTTGGCAAAGATCCTGTTTTCGTCAACAAGCGGGACGCAATCGGCTATAGTTCCGATAGCCACGAGATCTAAAAACCATTTCAGGAAAGGCTTTTTTTTCGGTATCATTTCTTCCCATAATGCCTCCACAAATTTGAAAACCACTCCCACTCCGGCAAGTTCCTTAAAGGGATATTTCTGATTGGGGAGCTTCGGATTGATTAAGATGCATTTTTTGGGAACATCTTTGGGAATGGAATGATGGTCAATCACGATCACATCCATTCCTTTTTCTCCCGCATACTTAATTTCCTCCACATTTGAAGTCCCGCAGTCAACGGTAATCAAGAGATCGGCGTCATATTCGGATTTGATAAAATCAAGAGCCTTATTATTCAGCCCGTACCCTTCTTTATTTCTGTCGGGAATATATGAGTCTGCCCTTAATCCCACGGCCTGCAGAGCTTCTTTTAAAATGGCTGTCGAAGTTATGCCATCAGCATCGTAATCGCCATAAATCACCAGTCTTTCTTTTTTTTGATTGCTTATTTTTATCCTTTCCACCGCCTCATCCACTCCTTTCAAATCATGAGGAGAGTGAAGATGTTCGTAACGGGATTCAAGGAACTTTTTGACACTTTCCTCCGACGAAAACCCCCTCTGGACGAGGAGTTTTAAGATAACCGGGTTTAGGGGTAAAGATATTAGCTCCTCCGGAATCTGCGGAGGCAAAATTTGAGACCATTTCATTAATTGAAAAGACAATTTACGGTTAATTAGCGGGAATAATCGCACTTAGGACATCTTAATTTACCGTCAAAGCCCTGCCCTTCCTTTTTCTCTGAAATTTCAAGAATCATTTTTTCGTTGCAGGATGGACAGCTGAAATTTTCATTCCCGATCAGCTTTCCAAGGCGAGGCGCATCCCAGGCATACGGATCAAAACTTAGTTTAAATGAACTGCCGGCGTCGGTGAGGCTCTTAACCTTGCCGACAATTTCGTTGGGGGTCATTGTCCCCTGGACGATGAAATTAGTTATCCCCATCTCTTCGGCCTTTTTTCGATCCTCTTCCCGGCCGAGATGGGAAAGGATAACAATCGGAATATTAGCTGTCTGGACATTTTCCCTTAAAGCCTTAATAAGCTGGAATCCGTCCATTCTTGGCATTATGATTCCCGTCATTATTACGTCGGGTATATCCTTAGTGGCAAAATCAAGCCCTTCCACGCCGTCTTTGGCGCTTATTACTTCGGCATTTTTTTGCTTGAATATTTGGACGTATGTCTCTCTGACTATATCATCGTCATCCACGATTAATATCTTGTAGGTGCCTTCTGACATAAATTTTACTCGAGTCTGCCATAAAAGCTTCCGGCGCTGCGATAAATTACGGGCTCTTAAAACGGACTCTTATTTATTAACATAAACTTTTGCATCCAGAATTTGGCACTTTTGCCCATTATTATATATCATGACCGGATTGATATCAATTTCATAAACATTCGGATTCTCGCTGGCAATTCTTTGAAGAGCGACTATGAGAATGGAAATTTCGTCCAAATTATATCCTTTGCCGCCGCGATATCCTTTTAGCATCGGATAAATCTTCAGTCCTTTCAGATCTTCTTTGATTTCGGCAGGAGTAAGGGGAGGTGCAAGAATTACCCTGTCTCTGAATAACTCAGTAAACGATCCGCCCAAACCGCAAACAATAATTGGACCGAAGAAAGGATCTCTTTTCAAACCAAGAATTATTTCAAGTCCCGGCTTTGCCATTGATTGAACCAAAAAATGGCTGGCTCCGGTTGATTTTTTCATTCTCTTCAGAGAGTTCCTGAATTCATTTTTGCTTTTTAGATTGAGAATAACGGCGTTCTTGTCCAGCCTGTGCGCAATGCTTGGTTCGTCGGTTTTAAGAGCCCAGGGAAATGGCAATTTGATGGAGGCAGTATTCATTTTGTCGTTGACCTGACGAGAGGATGCCAGGTTAATACCGTAAGCTCTGAACATTTTTTCGGCTTCATCCCAAAAAAGCATTTTTCTCTTTTGCTGGAGGGCGGAATTCAGGATTGAGTTGGTTTTCAGCTTCAAATTAATGGCTTTTCCCGGCATGGCGAAAAAATTTTTATTCTTGCTGTTGCTGTAAAAAATTAACTTTTCAATCGCCATAAGGGCCCGCTCGGGCGTTTCAAAATTAGCGACCCCGTTTTGATGAAGTTTTTCCATGGCTTTTTTAATTTTGGCTCCGCCCATGAAACAAGTTGTCAGTACGGGAAATTTATTCTTAAAAGAACAAACTATGTCAGCGACTTTTTCCGGATTTGTCTGAGATTGAGGCGTTAGGATAATCAGAACGGGACAAGAAGGACAGTTTGCCGAAATTTTTTTGAGTATTTTTTCGAATCTTTCCGGAGGCGCATCTCCTATGACATCGACAGGGTTCTCAACGGAAGCGCTTTCCGGAAGATCTTTTTTCAGATTTGTTTTGAAAGATTTTGAAAAATTATAGAGCCTTATTTTTTTTGACCGGCCGATATAATCCGCGCTCAAAACTCCCGGACCGCCGGCGTTGGTTATTACAATAATTTCATTTTTCTGCGGAATGGAATCGGAACTGCAATACAGTATCAGATCCTGAAGCTCGGCAATGTCATTCGCTTCTATCGCGCCTATTTTTCTGAAAATAGCCGAAATAATTGCGTCATCCTGGGCGAGAGAACCGGTATGGGAGGATATCGCTTTTTGTCCGGCGCTATTTTTTCCCGCCTTAAGGATGAAAACCGGCTTCTTTTTTATGATTCTATTCATTGAATCAATAAACTCCGGCCCGTTCTTTATATCTTCAAGATACAGAGCCACTGCCTTTGTTGACTTGTCGTTTGTCAGATAATCCAGTATATCGGCCTCATTCAAAACCGATTTATTGCCTATTGATATAACTTTCGAAAAGCCAAGCGACATATTTTCGGTCCAGTCGAGAAGGGCGACGCCAAGAGCTCCGGACTGAGAAATAATTGCGACTTTTCCCGGCCTGAATTTTCCGGAAAATGAATTCTTTCCTTTCGATTTCGCATCAAAAAAAGGCTGAGTAAAGCTGGCGTTAAGCTTCTTTTCAGGATTGATAAATCCCAGACAATTTGGGCCCAAAACATTAAGCTTTAATTTTTCCGACAGCTCAACGATTTCATTTTCGCGCTTCCCGCCCTCCTTTCCCGTTTCCTTAAAGCCTGCCGATATTACTATAAAATTTTCCATTTTAGGGTTTGATTCCGCTCCATCCATAATGATACTCCGGACAAATTGAGCCGGTACGGCAATTATAACCAGGTCAACCTTCTTTCCTATTTCACTTAACGTTGAATAGCATCTGAGACTGCCGATCTTCTTGTGGCTTGGATTTACAGGATAAATTTTTCCTTTCCATCCTCCCGAACGGATATTTTTAAGAAAAACACTGCCCATTTTCCCTTTATGGGAAGAGGCGCCGACAATCGCAATTGAGGAAGGATTGAAAAATGTATTTAAATTTCTCATTCTTATTTTTGCCTGTTAATTTTGAAGCCTCTTTACCTTCACGGACTTTAGCTGTTTTACAATTTCATTTTTTTTCAGCAAACCTTTGGTGATGCCGGGATAGCGGACAACGCTGGCACCGTTGATAATGCCGGCCTTGAGGCACTCTTCAAGCCTATGTCCCTTTATAAAATAGCCCAGGAATCCCCCCGCAAACGCGTCACCGGCGCCAGTCGTATCGACTGATTTCACCTTTATGACGGGAGCGAACAAAAACTGGGAATCGTCGCTGGCCCACGCGCCATTCAAACCGTCCGTCACTACAATAATTTTGGGTCCGAGATTCCTGATTAATTCAATAAGTCCGGCGATGTCGAATTTCTTTGATTTCGCATTTACGGCTATTTCAACAGCCTCATTGCGATTCAATATGATGATTTCCGACCCTTTCAGAAGTTTTTTAAAATCAGAGAAATTATTTCTTATCTGGTTAGTGCTGGGCAGAAGAATTATTTTTCCCTTTTGCTTCTCAATATGAGGAATGATTCCCAAGATTTTTTTTGTCCAGGGGCCTGTCAGTGAAGAAACGGTATAATATCTGGAAAGGGGCAGTTTTTTAAAATTTAATCCTATGTGGCCGGAATCATGATTATAAAAAATCACTCTTTCTCCCGTTTTTTTATCGACTACTATAATCGAAAGAGATAGCTTTTGAGGAATAACCGGAGAGATAAACGACACATCAACCCCGTTTTTTTTCAATTCTCCGGCAACCCATTCATAATTTCCGGGAATCGAGGACACAAGAGTTGACTTGAGGCCTAATTTTCGGGTACCCACGGAAAGACTTGAGGCAACCCCTCCCAGGCATTCGTATTCCTCGTCCACGCATATTTTTTCGCCCAGCTCAAAACCGAGCCATTCCTGAGCCAGTTTGTCTTTTGGCGTATGAAAAATTTTCCCCCTGTCCGAGAGAAGAAATATATCCTTCATGGCAGAACCGATGGAAACTATGTCAAATTTCATATTTTTTATTAAATCAAACTTTTTAATTCCATTTCCTTGAGTTTGTCCGTTTTCATTATATCACAAATTGTCGGAGAAACATTCCCCAGGACTCCGCCTGATGATATCTTCTTTCCTTTCATTTTTTGATTAAATATTATAAAAGGAACGGGATTTTTCGTATGAAAAGTCATGGGCAGATTTCTTTTATTGTCCCACATGCATTCGGCATTTCCATGATCGGCCGTCAGGATAAGACTGCTCTTATCCTTTTCAACCTCCTTGAGCATTTTTCCCAGACATTTATCGACAATTTCCACGGCTTTGACGGTGGCTTTTAAGTTTCCCGTATGTCCAACCATGTCTGCATTGGCAAAATTAACGGCGACAAAGTCATAAATATCTTTCCGTTGAGCATTCAGTATTGTTGCGGATATTTTTTCAGCCGACATCTCCGGCTTATCGGCATAGTTCCTTATTACCGGGGATGGAATCATCAAACGATCCTCCCCTGCAACGGCATCGGCGTAGCCGCCGTTCAGGAAATAGGTTATGTGGGCGAATTTCTCGGTTTCAGCTATATAAAGCTGGTGAAAATTTTTCAGGGCGACAGGCAAGGTGCCATTAATAGGATTGCTTATAAACGCCGTATGCACCGGAAGATCCGGGCCAAAATTTGTCATCGCAACAAAATATAAATTTTTCAGGCGCGGCGAAGGCAGTTTTGTTTCTTCGGACTTATCAAGGACAAAAAGTTTTGTGAACTGGCGCGCGCGATCCGACCTTAGGTTGAAAAAAATAACCGCATCATTGTCCTTTATACGGGCAACAGGCGCTCCGTTTTCCGAATTAACGGAGGGCTTGATATATTCATCGGTTATGCCTTTTTTATAATTGTATTTTATTGCGTCCTCCAGGTCTTCAAATTTTTTCCCTGCTCCGTTCACCAAAAGATCATAAGCGACCTTGAGGCGGTTCCAGTTTTTAGCCCGGTCCATGGCATAAAATCTGCCCACAAGAGTGGCTATTCTGCCGACTCCGACGTTGTATATCGTCTTTTTCCATTCCGCAAGATGCTCTCTTGCGCTCATGGGATACGAGTCTCTGCCATCAGTGAAAAAATGAATAAAGACATTCTTAATATTATTTTTTTTCGCCAAAAGCAGCAGTCCTTCCAGGTGATAAGGGTTCATATGCGGACTGTCGAAATTTCCCAAAAGCCCCATAAGATGCAAATCGGAGCGGTTTTTTTTGACATGTGAAATCGCCCCCAAAAAAGCGGGGTTATGAAAAAAGGAACCTGAATTCATGCTTTCTGATATGATTCGGGAATCTTGAATGGCAATTCGTCCCGCCCCGATATTCATGTGGCCCGTTTCCGATCCGCTTGTCTGGCGATTGTCCAATCCCACATCTGATCCCGTCGCTCCTAATTCCGTATAGGGGTAGCTATTTGCAAGATGGTCAAAAACCGGAGTTTTCGCCAGATAGACTGCGTTAGTATCATCCTTCGGCCCTATTCCCCAACCGTCCAAAATGGCCAGAATTGTAGTTTCCTTTTTTTTCATTTCAGGCTGGTATTTATCGCCAAGTGCGCCGAGGGAAATCTCCTGTTTTAGCAGAGTCATTTACTGGCAGCCAGCGGCAACAAAGCGGCTAATTTTAATTTATTTTATAATGCTTTCGATTTCCAAAAGGCGATTATACTTTGAAACTCTTTCTCCCCGGCAGGGAGCGCCGAATTTAACAAATTCCACGCCTGCAGCGACAGCCAGATCGGCGATGAAACTGTCTTCGGTTTCGCCGCTTCTGTGCGAAACAACGCATTTTATCTTATTTTTCTGGCATTTCTTGATAAATTCCATGGTTTCCGACAATGTCCCGATTTGATTAGGCTTTACGATGGCTGCGTTAACGGATGAAAAAGACAAGGCTTTTTCCAGACGATCAAGATTAGTGACCAATAAATCATCTCCAATAATCAATGCTTGTTCTCCAAGTTTTTCATTCAGTTTTTTCCAGTTCTCAAAATCGTCTTCTCCTATACAATCTTCCAGTGATAAGATATTATATTTTTTCAACCATTCCTGATAAAGGGTGATTATCCTTTCGGGTTCAAGGGAGATATTTTCTGGTTTTAGCGTATAGATATTTTGGTTGGGATCGAAAAAAGACGAGACTGCCGCGTCAATACCGATAAAAACTTTGTCTTTATATCCCGATTCCTCAATGGCTTTTGTAATGTATTCGAACGCGTCGTTATGACTGTCTAGTTTCGGGGCAAAACCGCCTTCATCTCCCACTCCCGTCGAATAGCCTGCATTGGCTAATAAATTTTTTAATTTATGATATATTTCGCTTCCAGCTCGCAACTGTTCTGAAAATTTGTGAATTTTTTCCGGAATAATTTGAAATTCCTGAATTGATAAACCCGAGTCCGAATGGGCGCCGCCGTTCAATATATTGAAGAAAGCGGTCGGAATGCTTTTTGGATTTTTAAACTTAAATGTTTTTGCCAGATAGCTGAACAACTGTTCGCCGTTTAACTCAGCTGCCGCCCTGGCCGCTGCAAGCGAAACCGCAAGTATTGCATTGGCGCCAAGACCGGATTTATTTTTTGTGCCGTCGAGTTCGATTAGAGCGTCGTCTATTTCTTTCTGGTCAAAAACGCTGAACCCTGAAAGTTTTTTGTTAATCGTACCGTTGATGTTTTCGCAAGCCGCAAGAACCCCCATTCCCCCATATCGCTCATCCTTATCACGAAGCTCCACCGCCTCATGTGTTCCCGTTGATGCGCCGGACGGAACGGAAGCGCGTCCGGCAGTGCCGTTATCCAGAAGCACAACTGCCGAAACTGTCGGATTGCCTCTTGAATCAAGTATTTCCAAGGCAGATATTTTTTTTATTTTAGCCATATTGTTAGTCTGATTAACTATTAAAATTCTATCAACCTTACATATTATTTTCCAGAGCTTCAATGCCGGGCATTTTTTTTTCGCTTAAGAAATCAAGCATTGCTCCTCCTCCGGAAGAAATAAAATTGAATTTTCCCCGTCCGTTTCGAGAATTGATATATTCGACCGATTCCCCTCCCCCTGCGATTTTCCAGGCATCCGAGCTGATTATTGCTTCATAAATTGCGTCTGTGCCTTTCCGATATTTCTCATCTTCGAATTTTCCCATCGGTCCGTTCCAAAGAATAAAAGATGCGGCCGTAATCGCTATAACATATTTTTCAATTGTCAGCGGCCCGATATCAAAATTTCCCTCCGAAAAATCACTGGGAAGAATGACATTTTCGGGAAATTTGACTTTTTTCTCCTCGGCTTCGACTGATATTTTTCCGCCCAGCAATATCGCGTCGTATACCCTGGCCAAACTTTCAATAACCGGCAGTTTGGTTTCTATCTTAGCCCCTCCGATTATCGCCATAGCGGGCCTTTTCGGCGGCGTCATCGCTTTTGACAGCTCTTTAATTTCTTTTTCCAAAAGGAAACCCGCGCAAGATGGCTTGAAAAGAGGAATTTGCGCAATGGAAGCATGGAGCCGGTGCGACACACTGAAGGCATCATAAACAAAAACGCCGAAATGGTGACAAAGTTTTATGGCAAATTGTTCGCTATTTTCCTCCTCCTCCGGATAAAAACGGATATTTTCCGCCAGCGCCACTTCGCCATCAGCCAAATTTCTCACAATTCCGTCGCCCTCTTCGCTCATTATATCCTCAATAAAAACAATTTTTCTTCCCAATAATTCTTCAAGCTTTCCGGCTGCGGGTTTCAGGGAAAATTCTGGGTTTTTCTTTCCGTCAGGCCGCCCAAGATGAGAAATAAGAACAGCTTTTGACCGCGGCTGCTTCAAAATATATTCGATTGTCGGAAGCGTAGCGCGAATGCGGGAATCGTCTTTAATAATGCCGTTCTCAATCGGGACATTGAAATCGACTCTGACCAGAACTCTTTTATTTTTGAAATCGATATCGCGGAGATATTTCATAATCACCTTAACTTAGTCAACTAAACCATAAGATTATCTTGTTCTGAAAATCAGAAACCCTTCGCCGTAATTTTATCACCCTTTCCCCAATATTCCTATTATAAGGCCTATTCCCGCCGCGACTCCCGTAAGAATCCAGGCGCGCATAGTCACTTTCGTTTCCGGCCAGCCGAGAGCTTCGAAGTGGTGATGAACAGGAGTTGAGAGGAACACTTTTTTATGGAATATTTTTTTGGAAACCAACTGAATGATAACGGATCCCGATTCGATGACATAGACGAAGCAAACAATCGGCAGAATAAAAACGGAATCCGTCATAAGGGCAATGACAGCCAACGTCGCGCCAAGAGAAACTGCCCCCGTGTCTCCCATAAAAAACCGGGCCGGATAAATATTGAACCACAAAAAAGCCAGGAGCGATCCCGACGTCACCGCGCAAAAAGCGGCCATATCAATTTTCTTCTCCGTGAAGGCGATAACTCCGAAAACGGCATAGGCAATAAGGAGAATCCCTCCATTCAGGCCGTCCAGTCCGTCTGTCTCATTTGACGAAATTGCCGTTGCCAGAACGACTATTATAAAAAAGGGTATGTACCACAATCCAATATAAATATCTCCGAAAGCCGGGATATGGATAGAATCGTAATCAAGCTTATAAAAAAACCACAGCGATCCGGCAACGGCAATCGCCAGGAGCCATCCAAAGCGGTATAAGAATCTTATTCCGCCGCCTTTGTTTGACCCCCATCCTTTGGCGCTGAATATATCATCAAAAGCGCCGACAATCGCGGTTGTAATAAGAACAAAAAGCGGGAGCCATGTTTGCGAACGGCTCAGAAAATCGAGTCTCGTGATAATTTTTGTTTCAACAAACGGGTGGATAAGATAAAAAACGGCCAGAAGGATGAGAAGCGTTACCCAAATCAGCACTCCTCCCATCAGCGGAGTTCCTTTTTTGCTCTTGTGAAGATCATGGTAAACCGGCGCGGCTTTTCCATCCACAGATGTTTCCTTGATTTTTATTCCAATTTTATATTTATAAAGGAAATGAGTAAGAATCGGAGTCCAGGCCATAGCGACAATAAAGGCTAATGTTCCCAAAATCCATATCTTAAGCGCCGCCATTGCGGCAGGAATTGTTGTTATATCGGCAAAACGCATTTTTTTCAGCGATCGACGGTCTAGACCGGGGATCAATAATTTTAATTATTTTAATTCACTCAGTTTATGATATTTTGCATTGATCGCAGTTCTTTGCTTATCATCCTTATTTCCATTCATAATTATCAAATGTCCAATCGATAAGCCTGGGCATATCTTCCCATCGATTGTTGTCATTTATTATTACCGCCACTATCCGGTGGCTACCGGTGTCGGGATCCTTGGCGGCGACCATAAGCGATTTTCCGGCATTATATGTAAAACCGGTTTTTCCTCCCAAACAATTGGGAATTTGGCCGAGAAGCAGGTCGGTATTTTTTAATTGATGGATATATTTTCCGTCGCACGAGCTTACCTCGGCTTCCTGCATTTTCATGATATCCCAAATAATATCGTACTTCATTGAGTAAACCGCAATGCGCGCCAAATCGTAGGCTGATGAATAGCAGTTATCCTCATCAAGCCCCGAAGGATTGCAAAAATGAGAGTCACTCAGGCCGATTTCCTTCGCTTTTTCGTTCATAAGTTCTGCAAATCCTTTTTGGGATCCGGCGACATGCTTTCCCAGGGCGATCGCGGCATCATTTGCGCTGTCAAGCAGCATTGCCGTGAGAAGACTCTTAACGGTGATTTTCTCTCCCTCGTGAAGCCTTTCGGCAACACAGGTTACGCTGGTCGGGCAGCCGACCTTAGTTCCTTCCGCTTTCAGCATTTCAGAGTCTATAATTATCTGTTCATGGAGGTCATTGACCTTTTCCATAACGATTGCCGCAGTCATTATTTTTGTAAGAGACGCAATGGGAGTCCGGTTTCGTCCGTTGCTGTAATGCAAGATGGTGCCGGAATCAGCATCAATCACGACTGATGATCCGGCGGATATCTCTTCTTCATGATAGTCCTCTACCCGTTGCGGAAGATATCCTGACGCGCTCAAACTTGCATTATTTCCATTGTTATTTGAAAGGCTGCCTTTTAAGCTTTTTTCATTTTCTGAAGCGGCCTCTTTTTTTTCGTCCGTCGCACCTTCAACCCTGCTGTTTGCATCGATGGGAGTGCTCGCGGAAGGCGCAAAAAGCCCGGCAAAGTAATAATTAAAGGGCAGAAAAACAATTATGAGAGTTGTCGCAAGAACATTCATTGGTCTTTTGTGATATTGTTTTCTTCTTGATTTATAGCCAGTATTTCTTCAATCTTTTCATTTTTCGACAACTGGTCCCAATCGGGCAAGTCCTTTACGGCCTGAATTCCGACGGATTTTAGAAAATCAAAGGACGCTTCATAGAGAAATCCTCTTGTTTCGGATATTTCTTTTCGTTCAATAATACCGCGCATCAAAAGGCTTCTTAAAATATAACTTGTGTTTACACCCCGGATAGCTTCGATCTGGGTTCTTGTGATTGGCCCCCGATAGGCTACTATTGCCAGCGTTTCAAGCGCGGATTTTGAAAGTTCCGAATTAATCTCGCCTGAAACGAGCTGGCTCACAAATTCGGCATTTTCAGGAGAGGTTCCCAATTGCGCGGAATCGCCGCTTTTAATCACCCTAAAACCGCTGTTTTGTTCCTTATAAAAAACATCTATTTCCTCGAGCGATTTTTCGACTTCTTTCTTCTCAACCTGGCATATTTTGGCGAGCTTCGCAAGTTTGACAGGCTCGCCGGAGACAAAGAGAAGGCTTTCAATTATTGATTTGATTTTTGGGCTGTCCATGAATCGTAAGCGCCTTAAATTTTTTAATGTTTATCTCGGAAAACAAGCTGTTTTGTTCGACCATTACTATCCTTTGTTTAATCATCTCCAGCAGAGCCAGGAAGCTGACAATTATCTCAATATTATCCTTCGCCGATTCTTTCATCTGGGAAAAACTGAATTCCACCCTGGATTCCAGCCTCTTCTGAAATTCATTTATCTTCTCCTCGAGTGTAATTATATCACGAACGGCTTCTTTTGGCAGTTTTTCAGGAAGAGTTATCTGATCAATAATATTTTTGAATGTTTTTTTTAGATCGAATGCGTTCAGATTTTTCGCAGGCACAAAAACAGTCGAAACGCCCAGCAAGTAATCCCTCGAAAAAATTCGTTTTCCGCTTCTTAGAAGCTTATCGAATTCGCCTCCCGCATCCTTGAATTTTTTATACAACTGGAGCTGATTTTCGAGATCTTTGATTTCTTTTTCTTCTTCCGATGTCACCTCGAGAATAGGAAGAATGCTCCTGGACTTGATGAGGATAATTTTTGAGGCAATGCTGATGAAATCCGCCAGATTCTCAAGACTGATATTTTCCTCCCCCCTTACATATTCCAGATAATCATCAGCCACCTGGGCAATCGACATTTCGGTTATATTAAGCTTTTGCTCCTCGATAAGTTCAAGGAGCAAATTAAGCGGGCCTTCAAATTTTGGAACCTTCACGTTGTACATATCCGTTATTTTTTTGCCGTAAATGAGCCTTTTTTCGGCTCTTCTATTTTGAAATAAATCTTCGATGGAATTTTAATCGAATACTCATATTCTCCTGATCCCGCAAAAAGATATTTTTGCTTCGCAAGAACTGCGTCGGCATAAATATCAAGACCGAGATATTCCCGAAACGGGGCCGTCGCTCCGACTTTTCCGGGTATATTTTTCTTCATCCACCCTTCTTTGGCAAAGTCAACCGACTTTATATTTTCTTCCTTTCTTTTTTTCCTGTCCATGTTTACCGCCTTCAGAAATTTCTTCTTGTCGAGCCTTTTATTTGCCGGAATAATGGCCAAAACGTACTCTTTATCGATCTTCATAACCAATGTCTTGGCAATCTCTTCCTGCTTGACCTTTTTCTCGTGCTTCTGAGTCGTTCTTGCCGTGTCAAAAGCCGTATAGGTGGTTTTATGCCTGATTATTTCAAATTTATATTTTTTTCCGTTGAGATAATTCAGGATTTTTTTGGAAATTGCCATAAAAGTTAATTTAATAATTTAGCGCTTGATTCTTCCGGAAAGCTGCCCGTAAACTGGCGGAATGCGGCTCGAAGCAAGCTTAAAGGCAAAAGGCAACCCGGTGAGCATCATTATCCCGACGAAGGGAAAAATGAACCGTATATGGAGGATAAAAACTATGGGCGTAGCGACAATAAGGCCCAAAATATAAGCCATCGGGCGAACACTGCGGAAAAAATCAACAATATCAACGTCGGTTTGGTCGATTCTTTTATAAAAATAAGAGTCGCGGAGAATTTCAATGAGACTTGCGCCAATACGAGTGGCAAAAAGGACGGCTGTCCATACGACAAAATCTTTTGACGAAATGAAGAACATGGCAACGGTAAAGACCGACATAATAAGCAGCGCAAAAAAAATCATATCCTTTTCCTCAAAACGCTTGTCCGCCAGGACTCCGGCCGGATACTGCAGGAGGACGAATGGAATAAGCATTATGGTAAACATTTCCCCTATCTCTCCCCAGCCAAACCCAAGTTCCAAGAGATAGAGAGGCGTGTAAACAATCATAAGAGCGTAAAAAAGCTCCAAAAGAAAAGAAATGTAATATATTCTCATTACGTTTTTTCTTTGGATGACCTTTCTCATCAGTGAAAAAAAACTCAGATCTTCCATGCTGCAGTCCGGAATTTTCTTCAGCTGAAGGAAGGTTATTATTGACACAACAGCCAGAATCAAAGCGGCAAACAGAAAAACCGAGTTAATCCCCCATTCGCTTATGATAAGGCCCGCAAAAAAGGGGGAAATCAGATAACCCGCGTTCATTATGGTCAGATATGCCCCTCTGATTCTGCCGGTCTTGATATCCTTTGAACACGACTCAAGAAGAACATCCAGGTCGATCCACATAAGAACCGTTGATATTATATAAAGAACCAAAAGCATTGACCCAACGCGCCCTACGGGCAAAATTCCGATAGCCAAAACGACAAAAGTCTTTAAGGTAATGTTCACCAGAAAAACCCTCACTTTTCCGTAACGCTTGACCAGGTGATGCCAATTGAAGACAAGAACCAGCGCAAGAAGATATGCGACAATGAAATAAAAAGTCACATTATCGCTCCCGAGAGATTTCTTGAAATAATCTGACTCGAGATATAAAATCAGCGCGGAGGAAATCCCGAGAAGAAATGAACAGAAGGCCAATATTTTGAGAAGCGGCCCGTTAATGCGCTCCTTGTGATGGATAATTTTTGTTTTTTTCATTCAAAAACAGTTATTTTTGCTTGGAATCAATCAATTTTATCCCGACTTCCTTGAGCCGCTTTTCTTCAAGTCCGCTTGGCGCCCCCATCATCAAATCTTCCGCTTCACCTGTTTTCGGGAAAGCCATCACTTCGCGAATATTAGGTTCGCCCATAAGAAGCATAACCAGCCGGTCGATTCCCGGAGCTATTCCTCCATGAGGCGGCGCGCCGAATTCGAAGGCTTCAAGCATATGGCCGAATCTTTCCTCAATGGTTTTTTCATCCAAACCCAGAATTTCAAAAATTTTGTGCTGCAAATCTTTTTTATGGATTCTAATGCTGCCTCCGCCGATTTCATTGCCATTTAAAGCAATATCGTAGGCCTGCGCCCTGACTGTGTCCGGATCTGACTCAAGCAGATGCATATCCTCGGGCTTGGGTGCGGTGAATGGATGGTGTTCGGCGTTCAGATTTCCCTTATCATCCCGGGTAAACAGCGGAAAATCCACCACCCAGCAAAAGGCCAGTTCATTTGAGTCATTTTTGTCCTTTCTCAGGTCGGGCTTGTCTGAATTATATTTTTCTTTTGCCTCGGCATGAGTCAGAATAGGAAAAGGAATTTCCGCAATCTTCTTTTCGGGAAAATAATTCTTTATCAAACCGATCAAACATTGTTCGTACAAGTCGCGAATTTCTTTTTCGTCCGGAAAACTCATTTCAACATCAAGCTGGGTGAATTCCGGCTGACGGTCTCCTCTTTGGTCCTCATCCCGGAAACATTTCGCTATTTGAAAATACCTTTCAATTCCGGCCACCATCAGGAGTTGCTTGAATTGCTGGGGTGATTGCGGCAAGACATAAAACTTCCCTCCGTGAAGCCTTGACGGAACAATAAACTCTCTCGCCCCTTCCGGCGTGCCCTTGGTAAGAATGGGCGTTTCTATTTCCAAAAACCCCTTATCAGTATAAAAATCGCGAATGAATTTCACAACTTTGCTCCGCATTTCCATATTTTTTCTCATTCTTTCCGTCCTCAGGTCAAGATAGCGGTATTTTAGCCTGGTTTCTTCGTGGATTTTTTTCGAGTCCTCCGTGATTTCAAACGGCGGAGTTTTGGCTTCATTGAGAATTACGATTTTTTCCACTTCCATTTCAATTTTTCCCGTGGCGATATTCGGATTCACCAGTTTTTCGGGTCTTTCTTTGATTTTTCCCTCTATCTCCACTACAAACTCGCTGCGGAGAGTTTTTCCTTTTTCAGCGGCTTCTTTTTTGTCCGGTGTAATTACGCATTGCAAAATACCGCTCCGGTCACGAAGGTCGATGAAAGTTATTTTTCCGTGGTCGCGGCGAACATGAACCCAGCCGCAAACTTTCACAGTCTCGCCGATTTTTGGGACTGTATCTGAAGTAAGAGTTCTTTGCATTTCTAAATGAATACTTCTTCCCGCTTCCTTCTCTCAAAACAAAAAAAGAAAAGGGGAGCTTAATTTATATAAAAAACTTTTATTTCTTGATTAATTCTTTTACTTTTTCCGTCACTTCTCCCGGCGTTACCTGGGTCTTTATATAATATTCGTTTGCCCCAAGTTCAATCGCCTGCTTTACTTCACTGTCAAGAGCCGAATTAGACAGGATTATAACCGGAGTATTTTTGGTTTTTTCGTCCGCCCGGAGCTCTTTAATTACTTCATGCCCGTTCATTGCCGGCATCATCATGTCGAGCAAAATGCAGGCAAATTCTCCCTTTAGCGCCTCCTTCACTCCCCATGCTCCGTTTTTTGCCGCCACTACATCAAATCCTTCCTGCCTGAGCTTGTCTCCGAATATTTCAATAAAAACATCTTCATCCTCGATAATAAGAACCTTATTGCCGTTCGGTTCCTTTTTTTCGATAATGTTTTCCACTTCGGAAACTTCCGGAGCCGCATTTTGGACGGTTTTCGGATCCGGCGCGGACTGATTACCGACAAGTTTTTTGATTTCTTCCGCAAGCTGGGACGGAGTAAAATTAGATTTTGTCAAAAAACCGGCCGCCCCCAATCCCGTTGCCCGGTCCATATCCTCTTTGGCGCTCAAATTACTGAACATATAAACCGGAATATTTTTAACACTTTCTTCCTTTTTGAGTGCGTCAAGAACTTCAAATCCGTCAAGATCGGGAAGAACGGCGTCAAGGAGAATCAGTTCCGGCTGCCAGGCGACAGCTTCGTCCTTTACGGATTCTCCATTTGTGACTGCCTTCACTTCAAATCCCGCGTCGAGAAGTTTTTTCTCGTATATTTCGACCAGCATCGGGTCATCCTCGACAATCATTATTTTAGCCATAAATTTAATTTAAAAGTCAATGTCTTACAGGTTCAATTTTATATTAAAATAGACGTAGTGTAAATATGATTAGGAAATAAAATATCAAAAATCAAAGTTCAAAATGACAATTTAAGAGGCAAAAATATTTTACAGAATCAAAGCAAAACGTAAATAATTAAAATTTTGAACTTTTTATTGTCATTTTGATTTTTGCATTTTGCATTTTGAACTATCTTCCTATTCCCTTGTAAACAATCCCCAATTCCAAAAATTTATCCTTATCAAGACAATTTTGGCCGTCTACAAGCACCTTTATCCCCTTTTCCTTGAATTTTTCAGGAATAATTTTCAAAAACTCCTTATGATTCGTGGCCAAAACCACGGCTTCGGATTTTTCAAGCAAATCTTCAGCACTTTTCACGGTTGATAAGCCCGGCACGAAGGGATCGAAAATTTCAAGTTTCGCTCCGCTCTCCTTGAGCAGTTCAATAATTTTCAAGACCGGACTTTCCCGAAGATCCCCTACGTTGGCCTTATAGGAGACCCCCAAAAGACCGACCGGCGTATCCTTCATCGGTTTTTTGATTTCATTAAGCGCATCTTGCAATATTTCAACCGTATATTCCGGCATGCTGTTGTTGATGGAACGGGCCATTTTCAAAAATTGATGGTCAAAATCATTTTCCTTTGCTTTTTCGATGAGATAATAGGGATCAACCGGGATACAGTGTCCGCCCACTCCGCAGCTTGGCCAATGCGGCAAAAATGAAAACGGCTTCGTGGCCGCGCCCCGGATGACATTTGTAATATCAATTCCCATAAGATGGAAAGACTTGGCAAGCTCGTTGACAAAAGCGATATTGATATCCCGGAAAGAATTTTCCATTATTTTTACCGCTTCGGCTTCAAAGACTGTTTTCATGGGCATAATTTCGGCATCGACTATGCTTCGATAAAAATCGAGGGTTTTCTCAAGTCCTTTTTCATCAAACGAACCGGCCACCCGCGGAATATTGGTGACATTCCATTTGGAATCTCCCGGATTTATTCTTTCCGGACAGTGGGAAATATGAACGTCCTGGCCGACGGTAAAGCCCGCTTTTTCAAAAATCGGTTTCACAAATTCTTCGCAGACTCCCGGGTTTATAGTCGATTCGACAATCACCAGAGAGCCTTTTTTCATGTTTTTCGCGACGGTTTCGGAAGCCGAAACGACATATTTCAGATCCGGATAATATTTTTCATCGACGGGCGTCGGAACGGCAATCACGAATATGCCGCAATTTTTCATTTCCGACTCATCCCGGATGATGTTTATTTTTGCCTTCGGAAGAATGTCGTTAAGATACTTTTCTTCGACAATATTTTCGCCCTTTTCAATTCGCGCCAGTTTTTTTTCGTCCTTATCGAAACCGTAAACTTCATATCCTTTTATGGAACATAAAACCGCCAGGGGGAAACCGACATATCCGAGTCCGATAATGCAGACTTTTTGATTGTTTTGATTTGCCATTTAAAGAAAAAATAAGCCAGTTAAAGCTTATTTCATAATACTCCAGAAAATTCGGATTTGCAAGAAAATTATAGCTTTGCGGCAAAGGCGGTTTGTTGTTTTCTATAATCCTCAAGCTTTTTCTCGATATCTAAAACCTTATTTTTCAACCAATCAAAATCTTTCAAGCTTATTTTTGCCTTATCCAGGCGGTCGACTCGTTTTCGAAGGTCAAAAAAGTCGTCTTCGATTCGAGAAAGACATTCCGTTATCAATTTGAAATTTTCCCTGGTTTCATCGCGAAAATCATACATCTCGCTTCTAAATCCATACATCTCATCGCGAAATCCATACATCTCATCGCGAAAATCATAAATTTCATCGCGAAATCCATACATTTCACCTTTGAATTCACCCAGTTCCTTTTTTATCTCTTTTGTATCCTTTTTTAAATCACCGTATTGCTCGCCGATAATTTTGACTTCGCGATTAAACTCTTCAATAAGAACTCCGACTTCCGTGCCGGAAAAAACTTTTTTAATATATTTTTGCTTTTGAGCCTTGGTCATAAAGTAATTCTACTGTTTAGGAAGGCATGCGTCAAACGTAAAAATGCTGGATACCCCATACAAAATACCCGACACTATTCTATCGGCAATTCCATGATAAACCGGCTTCCCCTCCCTTTCCCTTCCGATTCCGCCCAGATGCGTCCCTGGTGAGCGGTGACAACCTTTCTGGCGATAAACATGCCAAGTCCCGTTCCGTCCGTATGGTAGTGGCTGATTTCCTTTCCTCTCTGAAATTTTTCAAATATTTGCTCAATGTCATCCTTATCCATCCCTATTCCGGTATCGGAAACAATGACTCGCGCGGATTTTCCGTTTTCCGACGTTTCCGTCCGGACCGTTACGCCGCCTTTTTGCGTGTATTTAAGGGCATTATCTACCATATTGGAAACAACTTCTTTAATTTTTGTAATATCCATTTTGAATTTCGGCAGCATTTTTTCCGGTTTTTCCCAGGTCAGATAAAGTCCCTTGTTTTTAGCGGAAAGATCAAGCGTGTTTACGGCTTCAGTGATCAAGTCTTCGACCTGCGCCTCCTGAAAATCAAACTCCATTCTTCCCGACTCAATTCGGGAAATATTCAAAAGATCTTCGACAAGCTGGACCAGCCTCTCATTGGAAACATATACTTTTTCAAGCGGCGGACGCTGTTGCAGAGGAATTTGCCCATAGGTGCCTTCAAGAAGCAGCGAAACAAAACCCTTAATGGCCGTAAGAGGCGTCCTCAGCTGGTGCGACGCGATGGAAATAAATTCGGACTTGGCTTTATCGAGCTGATGGAGCTTGTCATTTGCCACGGCAAGTTGGGTTGAAAGCGTTTCAAGTTGCTCCTTTCTTTCCACCTCCCGCTTTACTGATTTTACTAATTGATAACCAAGAATGATTGATATCGCCAGTGTGATTCCGATAAGAATCTGATTAGTGGAATTTTCAGCAAAGAAAAACTCCGAACCGATAAGAATGACCAATCCCATAACCAGCGCCTGCGAAGCAATTAGTTTGATGTTAAAAGCCTTGAATTTGACGATCAGATAAGTAAGGAAACCAAGGAAGATAGTCATCCCGAAAAGTCCGTAAACTTCAAGGGAAAATATGTTTATCGCGTAAGCGATATAGCTGGTAATAAAAAACGATACAAGAAATAAAATAATGCCAGTGGCAAGCAACAGTACCTGCTTTTTTTGCACCTTCTCTACTTTGATATATTTGCGCACAAGAACAACTGCTATCCAAATCGATATGAAAACCTCTATTATATTATCATAATTAAGAATAAACCTCGTATCGGTTGCTTCGCAATAAGAAAGATTAAATCCGCTTAAGTTTAATTTTGTTGCAGCCAAAAGAATACTAGGCAAAATTAATAGACCTAGGACTATTTTTTTAATAAATGAAATATCCTCCTTATCTTCGAATACATAAACAAAATATAGACTCAAAATAAAAAAAAGAATTTCGAAAATTCCCAGAGGCGCCCAGAAAAACATTATCACCCTGCTGTCATAACTAACCCAAACAATTAAATTAAACAGGGTCCATATGGAAAAGGTTGCGGAAATAGCGAAAAGGATTTTGGCGGATAAGTCTTTTTTATTTTTGAATAAAACGAAAAGGCCAAAAATTAAAGCAATAATAGCTGTGGGAATGTGCGCGTAGTAAAGCAAACCCACATTAATCATTTGCGGCAAGTTAATGGCGCACTGCTCAATATTTGTGACCGAATTGAAATCCATTTTTTATTTTTTATTTTTTAGCTTATTTATTTTTTCCTGCACGAACCATTGGAAATAACCGTCATATTTTTTTTGCAGTTCCGGCAACTCCCAGTCATACTCCGTTACGATCTTTCTGCATCTCTTTGATCCGCATTGACACTCCAGCTTGTCAAAACGTTTCACGTCTTTGGGATTCCTTGTTTTCGACGGATGCAAATCCATTCCGTAATCAAAACAAAGCTCTTCATTTTTCCTGATATTTCTCATTGCAACCAGGAAGATTTGGCCCCGATACCCGAGATTTGGATCGCAACTGTGATTAAAAAAACAAGAATCTTCAAGTTCGCTCATTTTTTTTATCCCCATCACCATTTCCTCATCGATTTGTGATGCATAATGCATCACATCCGGCGGAAGTTTGAAAAACTCTTTCAAAGTCATGATATAACCGCCAAAAATAGCTACTTTTTCGCCCTTTTTGATGTTAGTTTTTGCAAATAATCCTTTTCCATTTTTTTCTGTCTTCCTTACTTCTGCTTCAGGATTGATCCATGAGAATGTTCGCTTGTTTTTTGTTAATTTTGCGTTTCCCATTTTTTTGATATTTCTTTTATTGATTCTTTGTTTATCCTAACGTAATAATAATCGCTGATCCGATAAACATCAATAACGATCCAAGAATAAAATACCCGTTCACTTGCGCATTAAACATCAAAATACTGAAAATAACTACGAAAAAAGGATATGCAATTTCGAAAATTGCCGCTTTTGACGAGCCAAAGTGTTGAATAGCGATATAAATAAGAAGATTTGCCGCCAGCGTGAACACTAATGAAAGCGCAATAAAATTGACGGTTGATTTATCAAGTGTCGTTATCTCCCTCAGTCCTTTGGATTTAAAAATAAGGAAAGGAAGCAGCACCGCCATCGAAAAAACGGCGTTAATAAATACCAGCATGGGCGAAGAAACCTTGTCTAATATTTTCTGATCAATTGCATACACAAATCCCCAAGTAACGGCAGCTGCGATGGCATAAAAGTACCCCATAATCCTGTATTAAAAATAATTTTGTCTTAATTCAAACTTGTTTCTTATCAATAAATTGAAGCAAAAATTGCGGATGGCAATACCAATATAAATCGCTTACCTCCTTATCGCTGAATAATTTTATTATCAACGGTTTTACTCCGAAAACATTTAAAACCTTGTTGAACGACGGAATTACGATATTCCTTACAAACTTTTGCTCTTCGGAAGAGTTCATGTTATATGATTCCAACAAAACGCCGTGGCACAAAAAAAGAGCAATAAAATAAGGATAATTTTCAAGAGCATTCTTGCCTTTCTTTTTTATCCAACGCGAAACATCGTATACGCTCACATCCGGATATAGCGGTTTGAATAAGTCATGATGAAAGTTGATAATGTTTTCTCCGGCATCCGTAAACACGTCTTCAAACATCTTACCGTCATTTTCTTTTAAGTCGAAAAGTTTTCTCTTTGAGGTAACACAGCTTCCGTCTTTATCCCGGCAGTGAAAAAAGGCCATTTTCCCTAAATATAGCTTATCCAGACTTCTTGTGCAAAATCTGTCACTTAGGTATTCAAGGTAAAGAGGCTTTAAGTCCAAATCCTTGGCAATGTTTTGCGCGCGTTGAAATTCAAAATCGGGAGTGGCTATATTCCTAAAAAGCACAGCTTCTGGTCTTTCGCGAAATATTTCCGGTATTTCAACTAAATAATCGTCAACCTCACTTTTTAATTTATTGTCATTCCACCTCCGCCAGATCTCCTTTTTTGCTTCCTCAAGCGGCGTGTAAAAATTCTCCAAACTCAATTTTCCGTCCGCCCCCTCCACAATTTTCGCTTCTTCATTGTCATCTGGCATAAAAAATATGTCCTTAAATTTATCGTTTAAGTACACAATTATACTATCACAACGCAAAGTAAAAGAAAAATAGGCGTTAAAAAGTTAAGCCGCCGGGGGTGAGCCGACGGCTTGGCATGAAGGGAAACCATGGCTACCGCTTCATGTTAAATTTTCTGCTTGCCGATGAACAGGGACTTGTCCATCTTGGAAAAGAATTCCTGATAGAAAATGGGGTCATCCACCTCTTTAGTCACGAGGATTTCCCTATGGTTATCGAAGCTCTTTTTCCGGAAATTAGCCCGAATTCTGGTGCGTTCGCCAAATTCACTGACATTCACGGTGCATTCATAACACGCGGTTTTGGGATAGGATAAACGCGAGTCACGACTGCCGCCCAGGGCAAACAGCATCATTACGGCGACTTCCCCCGTCTTCATAATGTCGATTTCCTTAGAGGCCACCAGGAGTCCGAGGTCTGCGTTAGCATTCGTGACCGTGTAGCCCATGTCCTGCAGCGCATTTAAAGCCGCTTTCATTGCCATTTTGCAGTCTCGGGTGTCATATTCCCGAGTCTGGGCTTCTCTTATCTGCAGTTGAGTTGCTTGTGTCTGGGGAGCCGGAGTCATTCCAGCACATCCGCATATCAACGCCAGACACGCAAAGATTGTCGCGATATACCTGATTTTCATAGCTTCCTCCTAAAACTTGCTCGTGTTGTAGGTCATGGATTTGACCTTGTTTTTTTCGAATTTGACCACGACGGTCAAAGTCCGTTGGGTACTGGCCGAAGCGCCGGAAGACTTCGAAGAGCTTCCGCCGACCGCGCCTCCCACCGCAACTGGGAGCGGAAAGGCCGCAACCCCCAAGCCGCCCGAAACACTGCTGGAACTGCGGGAATAAGCCGACTCGCTGGCAACCTTGTCCCAAATCAAGGTTTCAACGTCCTCCGCGTCCTTGGTGACGATGTTGGGAGATCCGACCGCGGCAATTACATCGCCTTGGGACATGCCGACTTTCACGCGGCTCTGAAAAACGCCGAGCGTCAGTTGCATATCCTGGGTTGTAGGCAATTCCCGCTGGTGGTCCGCGGCCGTCATTCCCGCGCCGCATCCCACCAGAAAAAACGCCAAAAAAATCACCGAAAGAGCATAGATACCTTGCCGACGCATGTTGCTACCCCCTAAATAGAGATGTGTCGCTTTACGTTTTTAATAGCACTGAAACAGTTTTTGGTCAATAATAACGCAACACTTATTATTAAATGAAACTCCCCGGGCTTGCCTGCCTTGCCGCCGGACAGGTGTTCGCGGTCTTTTGCGCGGGGGGATAAATAAAAAGACTTTAATAAAGCCTTTTTACATCTTAAACATCTTGAAAATTTTGTTTACATCCTTTCCGCTCCCGGCGGGGGAATATTTGCGCCGGAATTATTGTCCGGATCAGCTTCTTTCTGGTCGGCGTTGGGATTATCGGCATTTTCGTCCGGAGCATTTTCTTCAAGGCATTTTTCGTCATCCGGAGCACACTCTTCGCCAGATTGACCGTCAGCGGAGGCATCCGCGCAATCAGCTGGATCTTCGCTGTCACATTCGGTTTTTTCAGAGAGACACTCTTCGTCGCCTTCCTCGCATTCAACGGCTTCCTGATCGCTCAGGCATTCTTCATCGCCTTCCTCGCATTCGGCCTCCGGCGGATTTTCCAGAAGATACTCCTGGGGATTATTGCAAGTCTCGCCTTCCGGCACATTTTCGGAAGTGCATAATATTTCCCGGCAGTCCGGTTCACCTTCGGCGCAAACCAGCGCATCGCAATTTTCATCATTCGGGTCGCAAAGCGGGATTCGGCTGGCGTTTCTTTCGACATTCTTGTAATACCAGATATCATTGTCCGGAACTCCCGTGCATGCTTCGCCTTCCATCAATGAATCAGGATCGCATTCCCAAATGAAACAATTTTCTGTTTCCGGATCGCAGTCAGTCTGAGCTTGGATTATATAATCCCGCTTGATCATATACTTGTAATAAGCGACCGCCACTGATCCGGCGATTAAAACTCCCAGTACCGCAAACAAGACTTTTGATTTTCCATCGATTCTGATTACTTCTTTTTTTTCTGTGTCTTTATTTTGCTCCATGGTTGTAATATAGCAAATTTGCCTGCCTTCGACAAATATTGACACTTTCCTCCCGGCAAATTATTCTTTTTGAAGATATGGACAGTATTATCATTCGAAAAGCAAAAAGAAGCGACGCTAAGGATATCAGCGATTTCACAAGGATCAATAAGGATACGATGATTTTTCGCTCCCCGGAGAAAATTAGAAGCATCATTGGAAACTATTTTATCGCCCTTTCCAAAGAGGGGAAGATAGCCGGATGCTGCGGATTCAAAATTTATCCCGGAGGAGACGCGGAAATAATCAGCCTGGCCGTCGCTTTCACCCTAAGAGGAAAAGGGATCGGGCGAAAGCTCATTAATTCCTGCCTAAAAGAAGCTTTGCGGAGAAAGAGCGTCTTGCAGGTCATGGCTTTTACGAATCCAAAATCGGTAAATCTTTTCAAAAAAAGCGGCTTTACCGAGGCAGGCGTCCAACTTTTCCATGAAAAAATCCTCGAAGACTGCAAAAAATGCCCGCGAAACATAATGAAAAAAGGCCGGTATCAATGCAATGAAACAGCGTTGGTTTATATCGGAAAAAATATTAATTAATAGCAATCTTGTTTCAGGAACCCAGAAATGATGTAACGCCAGGGGGACAATGCCGCCCTGGCGTTCGTGTTGCGGGGATGTTGGGATCAGTTTAGTTTTTTTGACCGCAGCGGCAGTCGCCATTTAGCCAACACTTCGTGCAGATAGTGAGAGTCTGCGTTTCATTAGACATGGTCAGCTTACCAAAGTCGTCGAATTGCAGACTCTTTGCCTCGAAGCCGGTTTCTATTCCTCGCAGGGTCTTGGTTCTTTGGTTGAAGACCATGACCCTTAGTCCATCAGAGGAAACATTGGCAATAAATGGTCTTTTTTCTTCCGCAAAAAAAGCAACCCTTTGAGAAACAGGAGCCGTTGAAATCCCACTAATTTTTCTCAAGCCCGCACCTCCGCTTGTTTTTTATAGTAAAATTTTGTTGCTTCCGACTCTGAATTTAATATAGCACAACCAAAAGAAAATATTCAAGAAGACTTATTGAAAAACAAAATAATCATAATGAATGGCGATTATTTTTGAAGTTTTAATTTTGGCTTTTTCAATACCTGTGCTTTTTTTGTATTTTTCGACTTCTTTTTTGAGGCTTTCGGATCCGAAGCGGGAAATTCCCCTTCCCAGCAAAATTCCGGAGTCATCACAAACATCGACAATATCTTTTTCCATAAAATTCCCTTTTATTTTTTCAATCCCCAAAAAAAGAACTGACGCGGTTTGTCTTTTCCTGAGAACATCCGCCAAACTCGTGCTGACAACAAGAGTCCCTTTCGAAGCCGCCCCGGCTGCCAGCCAATTTTTGAGAGCCTTGGCCTTTTTTGCCTTGGCGGGAAAAAATGTTCCGCACTTTTCATTCCTTATTATTTTCGACACGATCCCCTTTTTTCCTCCATGCGCGATGTGCATCTCGATGCCCAGTGAAGTTACCAGGTCCGCGATATAGAGTTTGCTTTTCATGCCGCCCCTTGAAATATTCGAATCATCAACTTTATCAATATAGTCTTTTATGCTTTTGATTACTGGAACATTTTTCGTGCCTGGAACATTAACCGGTCCATCAAGAAATCCGTCCACGACGGTCAAGATGATCAATTTTTCAGCGACAATCATCGCCGACACCATGCCCGCGAGCTGGTCATTGTCGGAAAAATCAAGCTCTTCGGGCGAAAGAACGTCATTTTCATTGAAAATAGGCACAATTCCGGCCTTGAGTAAATTTTTTGTCACGGTGCGAAGGCTCAAATATTTCTCCCGTTGGGCAAAATCGGCCCGAGTTGTCAGAATTTGAGCGCAATCTATCTTGTATTTTCCGAATTCGCGCGTATAAAATGCCATTAATTTCGGCTGTCCGGAAGCGGCAAGCATTTGTTCATGCACTGTGTTTTTGTCATAACTGATGCCGTCAGCTTCTATTTTCAAATTTGCGGCCTTTTTATTTGCCCTTCCCACCGCAACGGCGCCGGAGGTGACAAGAAGAATATCAATATCCTTTTCATTTTTTACCTTTGCTAAATCGCGCACCAAATCGGCGATGACTTTCTTATTCAAAAGCCCATTCTTATTCGCCAGCACGCGGGATCCGATTTTAATTACTATGCTCTTCATAAATTTATCATTAAGCGTATCGACGAAAGAACTTACGCTGATGGGTTATGCTCATTTGTTATAATAAAAGCGCCGCTTTACTGCCGGCGCTCATTATTTTTCTGGTGTAGCAGTTTACTTTTCCAATTCCTTGATAAAAGCGCCAATTTCAACAATCTTTCCCGTCGGTTCGTTTCTTTTTTTGAGCTCAATCCCTCCCGCTTTGAGAGACTTTTCGCTTATAACGGCGCGATAAGGAATTCCCATAAGATCCGCGTCGGCAAATTTTTCACCGGCGCTCGCATCACGGTCATCAAACATGGTTTCAATATTTTTATCCGTGAGTATCTTGTATATTTTTTCCGCTTCTTCGTTCTTCCCAATGCTGATCAAATGAACCTCAAAAGGCGCGACAGTTTCCGGCCAAATAATTCCCTTTTCATCACGATTAACCTCGACAATGGTTCCCATCAACCTTTGAAGGCCTATTCCGTAGCATCCCATCACAATGGTTTTTTTATCGCCTTTTTCATCATCAACCGCGAGATTGAAAGGCGCGCTGTATTTTGTTCCAAGCTTGAAAATATTTCCTACTTCGACCGCTTTTTCTTCCAAAAAATCGCCTCCCCCGCATTCAGGACACACCGGCGTTTCGTTTTTGATCTCCTTATTAACCGCCAATTTACATTTCTTGCATATATAGATTATATCTTCACCTGCGTCAGTCAGTGTCTGAAACTCATGCGAATATTTTGAAAACGATCCGCCTGAAGCAGACGTGAGGTATGTTTTACCGCCTATTCCCATCCGGTCGAAAATATTCCTATAAGCCTGCTTAACTTTTTCGTAGTATCCATCAAGATCGTCTTGGGATATGTGAAATGAATACAAGTCCTTCATGAGAAATTCCCTGCCGCGCAAAACGCCCGATTTCGCTCTCTTCTCCATCCGAAACTTGTTTTGGATCTGATAAGCCGCAAAGGGAAGATCTTTATAGGAGTTTACGAATTTTTTTGCCAGCGGGGAAATTACTTCCTCGTGAGTCGAACCAAGCGCGAATTCCCTGTCACTTGCATCTTTCACTTTATACAAATCGTCCATCGTCTCCCATCTTCCCGTTTTTTGCCAATTTTCCTTAGGATGAAGGGATGGCAGATATACTTCTTGCCCGCCAATTGCGTTTATTTCTTCCCTGATAATGCCTTCGATTTTTTTCATTACCCGCCAGCCAAGAGGCAAAATCGAATAAACACCCGCCATTAATTTGTCGACAAATCCGCCCCTTATGAGCAGCTGGGCATTTATACTGATCTCATCAGCAGGCAAATTCTTTTGGGTTTTTGTGAAAAGTTGTGATTGCTTCATTTTTTTATAATTATTTTCTTAAGGATAGTTAATTACTGGTCCTCTGTCAAAAAAATATTTTATATTTCTTGTAAAATAACGCTTACACTGGTAAGTTTATTTATATGATAGATAAAAGACAAATAATTAAATTCGGAATTTTCGGATTCGGCAATATGGGCCGGGCCATTTTTGAATTGCTGAGAAAATCGTCCAATGCATCAAACCCGAGTCAATTTTATGTCTGTTCACTTGGAAAAATCAGCAAAAAAGGCGTTCGGCAGCTGAAATCACTTGAAGAGCTGGAAAAAATTTGCGACATCATATTTCTTTGCGTGAAGCCGCAGGAATTTTATCAAATTAATTTCACAAAACCATCAGTTGATAAAAATCCTATTTTAATTTCTATTATGGCCGGAGTAAACCTGAAAAATATTGAGAAGATTACAGGATGCCGCAAAATCGTGCGGGCTATGCCCAATCTCCCCCTTCAAATCGGAAAAGGTTTCACGGGCTGGCATGCGAACAAAAAATATTTTTCAAAAAAAGAACTCGGCCTTGTCAAAGATATTTTTTCTTTTTTCGGAAAAAGTATCTTTGTGTTCCAGGAAGAAAAGATTGACGCTATCACCGCCATTTCCGGTTCAGGACCAGCTTACGTCTTTCTTTTTATTGACGCATTGAATAAATCGGCAATCAGCCTTGGATTCAGCCGCAGCCAAGCTGAGGAAATTGTCATGGAAACAGTTTCCGGTTCCGTTGAGTACCTGAGAAGTTTGAAAAAAACCGATATCGGCGGATTAATCAATAAAGTTAAATCAAAAAAAGGCACGACGGAAGCGGCCTTTGACGACTTAAATTTAAAATTATTTTACAAAAAATGGGAGAGCGCCATAAAGAAAGCTCGCTCAAGAGCCGAAGAAATATCATCCTATGAAATTAAATAAACTGCATACAATCGTAGGAAACGCCAAGACATCCAGCGAAAGCCTTTTGGGACTTACCGGCAGCCAGAGAAAACTGGTCCTCATGAAATTGGCAGAAAAGATAAACTCAGCAAAAAATGAGATCATGAAAGCCAACATTAAGGACGTAAACGCGGCGATTAAAGAAGGAAAAAACAAAAGTTTTATCGAACGATTGACTCTCAACGAAGACGTAATCCGGTCCATGACGGATTCATTAAAGGAAATCGCGCGTGCAAAAGACGCCTTGTTTGAAGTTATGGAAGAAAAGAAAAGGCCGAGCGGAATTGAAATTAAAAAAGTTCGTTTTCCGCTTGGTCTTCTCGCAATCATCTTTGAATCGCGGCCCAATGTGACTGTCGACGCTTTTGCCCTGGCCTTTAAGAGCGGAAACGCTGTTATTCTCAAGGGAGGAAAAGAAATAGCCGAAACGAATCACGTTCTGGTTGGAATAATTAAAGGTGTTCTCAGAAAATTTAAAATTAAAGACGACATAATCCAGAACATCAGCGGATTGGAAAAAAAATTAACCCTCGCTCTTCTGAGGGACAAGCGAATAGATTGTTTGATCCCGCGGGGAGGGAAAGGTCTTATTGATTTCGTCAAAAATAACGCCAGAATCCCGATAATCGAAACAGGGGCTTCTGTTGTTCATACCTATGTGGACAAAAGCGCTGATCTTAAAATGGCCAGGGACGTCGTTGCGAACGCCAAAATAAGAAGGGTTTCAATCTGCAACGCTTTGGATGTCTTAATTATTCACAAGGACATCTCTCTTAAATTTTTAAAAAATATATCAAACAGTCTTATTCAAAATAAGGTTGAATTAAGAGTAGACGAGAAAAGTTACGCTTTTCTCCGGAAGTTAAAATATCCAAATCTCAAGAAAGCTTCTACTTCGGACTTTGATACGGAATTTTTGAATTATATTTTGGCCGTCAAGACGGTAAACAATTTTAAGGATGCGTTGGAACACGTAAAAAAACACGGTCTTGGCCACAGTGAAGCGATAATCACGAAAAATAAAAAACAAGCCAAACAATTCTTTCAAGAAATTGACGCGGCCTGCCTATATCTCAACACTTCAACTCAATTTTCGGACGGAGGAGAATTCGGAAAGGCCGGAGAAATCGGCATCAGCACCCAAAAACTCCACGCTCGAGGACCATTTTCCTTTCAGGAACTTACGACCTATAAATACCTGATCAGCAGTAAAGGGTCAGTGAGGGCTTAGGTTATTTTCCTTATTTTATCAACCACTCTCCTAATCATCCACTCAGGCGTTGAAGCGCCGGCGGAAACGGCGATTTTTTTGGCATCCGCCAGCCAGGATTTTTTGAGCTGCTTTTCACTTTCAATAAAGTGCGAATTTTTGTTGATTTCTTTTGCTATTTCGTAAAGCCTTTTTGAGTTGGCGCTGTCTCTTCCGCCAATAACCAAAACGGCATTATTTTTTTTTGCCAATTCCCGAATTTCTCCCTGCCGATCATCCGTTGAATCGCATATCGTATTGAAATAAATAAAGTTTTTAGCGCTTTTTCTCAGAAAGGAGCTTATATTTTTGAATTCGCAAACATTTTGGGTTGTTTGCGAGATGAGGCAATATTTCTTTTTTTGATCAATTTTTATTTTCTTTGCTTCTGCCAAGCCGCATATAATATTTGCTTTGCATTCCGACCATTCCCTGATGCTTTTCACTTCCTGGTGATTTTTATCACCGAAAATAATAACTGTATGTCCTTTTTCTGAATAATTTTTGGCAAGCCTCTGAGCCTTCATCACCTTAGGGCAGGTTGTGTCAATGATCTTCAGTCCTCGCTTGCTGGCTTCTTTATATAAACTTGGCCCTATGCCATGCGCCGTGGAAATAATAGTCCCCTCCTTGGCTTCCCTTAATGACTTGATTTCGATAATTCCTTTTTTTTCAAGATCTTCGCACACATCGCTGTTATGAACCAGTTTTCCGAGAATATAGAGTCTGTCGCAATCTTTGGAATTGACGCATGCTAAATCATAAGCCCTCTTCACGCCAAAACAAAAGCCGGAATGGCGGCCGACGGCGATTTTTAATTTTTTTCTTCCTTTAGTAAGTAATATACTCAAATACTTAGATTATTTTCTTTACTCTGCCGACGTTTTTCAAAAAAACACCGTATTTCTTGACATTTACTTTCGTCTTAAGTTCCATTGATTCAATTTCTGCGCCAAGTGAGATTCCCTGCTTGGTTTTTGCTTTTCGAATTTCATCAATTGCTTTGATAGCGCTTTCAAAATCGGAAATGTCCGGCTTCGAGGATAGTTTCATCTTTTCCGGCCATACTGAAACATGGACACTTTTCACTTTTTCCATATTTCTGAAAAAGGTCTGAAAAATTTCTTCCGTCACAAACGGCATGATAGGCGCGTACATTTTTAATATACTGAAAAAGACTGTGGAAAGCGTTTTTATGGCCGCATCTTTAGATTTTTTGTCACTCCCAAAAAGGCGATATTTCACGAACTCGACGTAATAATCCGCCAGCTTTGACCAGAAAAATTTGTCTATCTCTTCCTTGGCCTTCGCGTAGGTATAGTTTTCAAAATTTTTCGTAACAGCGGCAATAGTCTTATTCATTTCCTGAAGGATCCAGAGGTCGGATTTTTCCAACTTATCCTTGCTTCCCACAAGCATCGGTTTTTTGGTATGCATCGAGAGAAGCCGCGCCACATTCCAAAGTTTCGTCGTCGTCCTCCGGCCTTTTTTCACTTCGAGAATATTGAACTTAAGGCTTTGTCCCAGCGTCGCGCCCGTCGCCCAATACCGCACCGCGTCAGCCCCGTATTCTTCAATTATTTTTTCCGGAGGAATATAATTTCCAAGCCTTTTTGAAATTTTTCGTCCTTGTTCGTCAAGGCCGTGTCCTGATATCATCGCGCTTCGAAATGGCAAATGATTATGGTGATAATGGGATTTTACGATCGTATAAAACAGCCAAGTCCTTATGATTTCAAAAGCTTGCGGACGAAGGGAAGAAGGATACAGTTTTTCCTGGATAGGTTTTTCGCTTACCAATTTTTGGGCGATAATCGGCGTGAGAGATGATGTCGCCCAGGTATCAAGAACATCCTGTTCGGGGATAAATTTTTTTCCGCCGTCTGCCTCTCCGGCAGATAAACATTTCGGGCAGACTTTTATTTTCGGCTGCTCTTCAAGGGGATCGACCGGCAAATCTTTTTCTTCCGGCAAAATTATTTCTCCGCATTTTCCGCAGTACCAGACAGGAAAAGGAACTCCGTAATAGCGTTGGCGGGAAATGCACCAGTCCCATTTGATATTTTCGACCCATTCGTCATATATTTTTTTCATTTCCTTCGGATGCCATTTGAGTTCTTTGCCGCGCTTCAAAAAATCATTTTTTGCTTCGAGAATTTTAATGAACCACTGGTCCGATTCGATGTACTCGACGTCCGTTCCGCACCGCTCATGAGTATAGACGGAGTGCTTGATCGGCTCAATCTTTTCAATCGCGCCAACAGCCTCTAAATCCTCGACAATCATTTTTCTCACTTCGAGAACCTTCATTCCTTCGTATTTTCCGCCTGCCTGCGAGAACCGGCCGTTAGGAAGAATAAGTTCTGTCGGCTCGGCTTCTGGATGGCGCGAAAGCCATTCAATGCATTCTCCGCCTCCATAAGAGCAATAATAGACTACCCCGCTGCCATACTCCATGTTCGTGGCAACGTCGGCCGTGAGGACGACTTTTTTCTTCGTAAGCGGCATTGTCACTTTTTTGCCGATAAGTTTTTTGTACCGCTTGTCTTTCGGATTAACGGAAATTCCCATCACCGCCGGCAGAAGTTCCGGTCGCGTTGTGGCAAAAACCAGAGTGTCTCCCGTTTCCGCCTTAACTTTTATATAAACCAGATTGCTTTCTTTTTCCTCAGCTTCAAGGTCGGCTTGGGCGATGGCAGTTCGGCAAGTCGTGCACCAGAGAATCGGTTTTTTGGCTTTATATATTTTATTTTTTCTGTAGAGATCAAGAAAAGACCACTGGGAAATTTTTCGGCAATGATCATTGATTGTGCTGTATGTTTTTGTCCAGTCAACGGAAATTCCGAGAAGTGACCAAAGCTTTCGATAGGTTTCGGAACCTTTTTTGGTTTCCTTAAGACAGAGCTTTATGAATTCAGATCTCGTTATTTTTGACTTGTTGATCTTGTATTTTTTCTCGACAAATCTTTCCGTCGGGAGGCCGTTGTCGTCAAATCCCATCGGATAATAGACATTGAAGCCGCGCATTCGCTTATAGCGGACGACAAATTCCGCCTGGGCATAACTCATTACGTGCCCCGCGTGCAAATGGTCGGCCGAGACATAGGGAGGCGGCGTATCAATTGAAAAAATTTCCCCTTTGGCTTTGGGATTGAATTTATATATCCCCTCTTTTTCCCAAAACTCGCGCCACTTCGGCTCAGCTTCGGAAGGATTATAGTGTTTTGAAATTTCTTTCATTGGTAATTTATCAGTTAATAGTCGGCTCTTTTGCTTCGCCGAAAATCGCTTCCGATCTATTCAGTTCAAGAGCCCATTTCTGGTTCCCAAAATCAAAGTGCCACCATTCATCTTTGTCGACAGAAAAACCTTCGGCTATCATTGCCTCGCGAAGCATTTTTTGATTATTTCTAGCCTCGATATTTGTGTCTGCGTTTTCAAAATAATACGAACTCGCCTCCGGACCGAAATAATCAAATTCGGTTCCCATATCCAGCTCATTCCCGTCTTTATCGACTAATGTCAGATCAACCGAACCGCCAGTGGCGTGAGGGGGAATCCGATTCGCGTCATTGGCGTCGGTAACAAAAACTCCGACTTCGGCTTTCAGTTTTTCTTCATCCCAATCGGGATTTTTTCCTTTCAATTCATTCCAAAATTTTTCATAGATGGCGTTTTGGACCTTTCGAGAGCGGTAACCATCCCAAAGTTTGAATTTATAGCCTTTGAATCCTTGTTGTATTTTCAGCAATTTATCTGCGACAGTTTTTCTGAGAAACATTCTTGAGTCTTCCGACAAACCTTGCTTGAAATACATCGGCTCCAAAATAAAATCATAATTCTTAAGATCGACGAGCGGATCTTGCGATTCACTAATTGGAATGACTTGGAAGTTAAGTAAAGACATGCTAAAAGTGTATTTTGAATTATTTTCTTACTTTCACTTTCAGTTCTTTTTCGAGCGATGAGATTATTTTTTCCATCACCGCGTCGATTTCTTCGGAAGTCAAAGTTTTAGCGTCGGAGCCGATTTTGAGGCGCAAGGCTAAACTTTTCTCTCCCTCTTTTTCGAAAACATCAAAAAGATCAATATTTTTCACGAGACTCCCTCCGGTTTTTTTGACGTTTGCGACAATGTCAGCGTACTTTGTATCTTTTTCAATGAACATGGATAAGTCCCGCTCGACAATCGGAAACTTACTGATAGAGTGATATAATGTTTCTTTTGGAAGCAGTCTGAGTAGTTCTTCGGTTCCGAGTCCAAAATATGCAACGCGTTGTTTTATTCCGTATTTTTTTGATATCAGAGGATTTATTTCCCCGATTTTCCCGATTTTTTCTCCGTTAATTATAATCCTTGAGATTCTGCTTGGATGCCAAAAACCGAAATCCGTATCCTGCGCTTCGAATTTAATATTACGCAATCCAAGCTTATTTAATATACTTTCCAATTCACCCTTTAGCGCTAAAATAGAGTTCTCTTTTGCTGAATTGCTAACCAATCCTCCCGCTAAAACACTTTCTTCATAAGGCGTATTCCCTTTCTTTCCAAATTCCCTTCCGATTTCGAAAATCTTGATATCGGAGAAATTTTTCAAGTTCAGATTAACATTTTTCAAAATACCCGGAGAAAATGTTTCTCTCAAATATTGCTGCTCCGAACTCAATGGATTCGCCACTTCAATATGATCTTCTACTCTCAGGCCGCATTTTTCAATATCCTCTTTTCCGTAGAATGAATAGTTCATAACCTCCGAAAAACCGAACCCGATCAAAATGTCACGCAGTTTATTTTCGAAATCCCTTTTCTCATTTCGGGGCAGTGCCTTCACTTCAGCGCAAGGCGCTTGCTCTTTGATATTTTCATATCCGTAGATGCGGCCGATTTCTTCAATGAGATCTTCCTGGGTTTTGAGATCAATCCGGTGTGTTGGAATTTCAAAAAATATCCACTTAGACACCGAGTGTCTAAGTGATTTGAGGCCGAGATTTTCCAGGATATTTTTCATTTTTGCGATCGGAATATTTTCACCCAACAAACGATTTACATAGTTCGTGTCCAATTTTACCTGCCACGGCTTCACTTTTTTCGGATAAATGTCCATGATTGAGGCAGCTTCAATATTTTTTCCGCAAATCTCTTTTGTGAGTTCTATTGCCCTCGCCATCGCCGTTTCCGCCAAATTCGGATCAATTTCGCGCTCAAACCGGTGGGACGATTCAGTGATAATATTTTGCGAAGTTCTTGTTTTTCGAATGCTTGTCGCATTAAAATTGGCCGATTCAAGAACAATCGAAGCAGTTTTATTGCTAATAGCTGAATCGGATCCGCCCATCACTCCGGCCAGCGCCAAAACTTTCTCGGAATCGGCGATCACTAAATCATTTTCACTTAACATATATTCTTTATCATCAAGCAATATAATCTTTTCATTCTTCTTGGCTCTGCGAATAATAATTTTGATTTTTGAATTTGAAGTTTTGGATTTATTTGAGATTTCTCCTTTTATTTTCTCTAAATCAAAGGAGTGCATCGGCTGTCCGGTTTCGAGCATGACATAATTTGTAATATCGACAATATTATTGATCGGCTTAACACCTGAAACCAGCAATCTTGTCTGCATCCATTTTGGCGAAGGGCTAATTTTAATATTTTTAATAACCGCCCCGACATAACGCAGACAAAGTTTTTTGTCTTTAATTTCAATATTCACCCCAAGGTCCGACCTTGGGACAGCTAGAGCGCTCCCAACATTAAATGTTGGAGTAAACTTCCGTCCTTCGAGAGCGCAGATTTCCCGCGCCATGCCGATGTGCGACAGCGCGTCGTGCCCGCGGTTTGGGAGAATAGAAAATTCCATTTGCGTTTCTTTTCCTTCGGTTTTTAGGCCCTCAAACTCAAATGACCGCATGGTCAAAAGATCCGCCAATTGTTTTGGCGATTTTTTTGTTTTGGATAGTTCTTTTAGCCAGGTATATGAGTATTTCATAGCCTAGAATTGTTTTATAAATCTCAAATCTCCGCTTTCGAACCAGCGGATGTCATCGATCTTGTATTTCATCATAGCAAGGCGCTCAATTCCGAATCCCCAGGCAAAACCCTGATAGCGGTTTCTGGGATACCGGCCGCAACCAGAACATTTTGGTTCACCATTCCCGCTCCGCCGATCTCGAGCCAGCCTGAATTTTTGCAGGAAGGGCATTTCTTACCTCCGCAAACCGTACAGCTGATATCAAACTCAAAACTCGGCTCCGTGAACGGAAAAAAGCTTGGCCGAAGTCGAATCCCGACTTTTTTTCCAAAAAAAGCGCTGAAGAATTGAGAAGCAATATATTTGAAATGTCCGACATTAATGTCGTCCCCGACAACAAGCGCCTCAAATTGGTGAAGAGTGTGCTCGTGAGCCGCATCCGTGGCTTCGTTTCGAAAGACCCGACCCGGAACAATAATCCGAAAAGGCGGCTTGTGTTTTTCCATATAACGCACTTGAACCGGCGAAGTATGCGTCCGAAGAACGTGTTTTTCTTTCTCGGATTTTACCCAAAAAGTATCCTGCATATCCCGAGCCGGGTGATCAAGCGGAAAGTTAAGCGCCGTAAAATTATACCAATCTGTTTCAAGTTCCGGGCCCTCAACAATCTCAAAACCCATCGAGGAAAATATTTTTTCAATTTCCCGGTAAACGATAGTAATCGGATGAAGACTCCCGATTTCCGCCTTCTTTCCGGGAAGCGTTACGTCGATTTTCTCCTTTTCCCAATCAATCTGTTCGCCCAGTTCCTTTTTCCGCGCGTCATAAGCCTTTTCAATTTCCTGCCGGGCCTCATTGGCCAGAGGACCGATTTGTTTCCTTTCTTCCGGAGAAAGATTTTTGAGATTTTTGAGTATTTGAGTCAGTTCGCCATTGCGGCCGACATATTTCACCTTTGTATCATAAAGACTTTTCTCGTCTTGAGAATTATCCGCTTCTTTCAAAAATGCCGATTTTATTTCATCTATTCTTCGATTTAGCATATTCTAAAAATACTCCAAAAATAAAAAAAAGTCCAGAATAAGGACTTGCTAAAAAGTTATGCGGCGGGGCAAGGAAACTGCAGATGCAGCCCTCGCCCCGGTCTAGTCAGATTTTATTTAGGGCACGATTTTAGCGCGTTTCCAATCCTGCCAAAGCTTATACGCGCTAACAGCCGTTAGTGCAGCAGCTATGGCGGCCAGAATTAGGTGCGCTTGGGTATTTTCCAGATCCTTGCTTTCAATTGCTCCCAAGACCAATTTGCAGAAAAGGTTTGTGGTCATGAGAGTGGTCATGAATCGTATTCCTACGACGAACATAATGGAGAATCTCCTTTCAAACCTTTATCAGGCGTCTTGGTTTTGGGCAGTCAGGTCAAGCGGCAGGTGGTCGGGGATCTTTGACCGATACCACCAAACCTTCATGTTTGACGCACCAGCCCCGGCCGACATACAAGCCTGAGTAGCCAACAATGTAACGATCGCCTCCGGGCCAAAATTCGACTCGATACTCGTTTTTACCCACTGCCTGTTTTACCAGGAATGGGATGTCCTCGGGAACATTTTCCCAGGGAATCGGCCTGCCGATCATGCGCCATTCAGCGAACAGATAAGTCAGGGCAACGGCGCAAATAACTGCACTCAGCATAACGATAGCCATCTTATAACCTTCGACGATATAGCTATAGGTTATGGCGGAGACCACACCGAAACTCATGAACGCCATCAATAACAATATTTTCTTCATAGTAGGATCCTTTTTAAAGTATATTTTCCCATTGCGTTGTTCCGCATACTGAGAATGTATAATTACACTACTTTCAATGACAAAAGTCAAGCGTGAAGAACCCAACTCTAAAATTTACTTTAAGTATAGAAAAATACAGCCTCTGTTGGCTGTAAATTAAATAATCAGCTTTGTATCGCGAAGAGATCTATATGATAATAAATGGCTTAATTAATGCTTCTTTGACAGAGGGGCTAAGCCCCCAACTGGGGACTTAGCCCCTCTCAAGAGCTGAAATAATTTGAGTTGATCTGGTATAAAACATTAAGCAATACTATCTCCCCGCCACTCTTTTTCTCAGCGCCATATGTCTTTTTTGGAGTTCGGCTAGGAGTTTGCTTTCATTAACAAGCTGATGGCGTCTCCCTGCCACGATAAATTGCCCGTTTATCATGAGATCCCGGACAACCCGCCCGCCGTGGGTAACGAGGTTTCCGAGAAGCGTCATGGGGTTTTTTTGATCGAATGGGATGAATCCGCGGTCTTTGAGTTTCCAAAAAGCAAGGTCGGCTTTCATTCCCGGCAAAATTCTTCCCCGGTCCGGCATATTAAGGACCCTGGCTCCGTTCACGGTCATCATTTTGAAAAGGGATCCGAATTTAACGGTTCTATTGTAAAGATGGGTAACGCGAGTCTGATAGGCTTCAGAAAGAAGATCCAGGCGGCTCTTCGAAACCACTCCGTCGGTTCCAAGAGAAAGAAACTGCGAACCTTCGAAATCGCGAAATTTCCACAGCGGAAATGTCCCGCTTTTATGGATAACATTCGATGTCGGAAGATGAACGACTCCCACTTTGTTCTTGATAAGTTTTCTTATCTCGGCGTCGTTAATGTATATCGAATGGGATACTATCGTGCGATTGGTAAGCAGATGATATTTTTCCAGAGTTTCGACTTCCCGCATCCTGTGTTTTCTCAGGCACTGCTCGGCCACATTTTCGCTTTCCGCCATGTGGCAGGTTATCAAAAGATCATATTTATCACTGAGCCTCTTCACTTCCTTTAATACTTTTGGGGAAGCTTTATAGACATAGTGAAAGCAAATGGCAAGATGCGAAGAATCATTTTTATTTTCTTTCACCAATCGCTCGATCAGTTCCGGGGAGTTTTCCGGATGTACGCTGGAAGCAACACTGACCGCATTTATGACATTCTGCTTTGTCGCGCGAGCAGCGATTTCAAGGGGATGATAAGAAGAAAAATGACTAAGTGTCGTTGTAATTCCTCCTTTTTGCTGTTCGGTGATGTCACCTATTGATGAATATGAATAGTCTTCCTCGCTCATTACCTGCTCCCACTGGGGAAATGAAGCAATGGTTTCGTCCACTCCCTCCCCTTCATCAAGCATCATCGCAGACCGCATCAAATACATGGGCGGATGGGCATGCGCATTAATGAGCCCCGGCGTCACCACGATTCCACCCCGCATGCCGGCATCGTATGTGTTATCGAATTTTTGATGTTTTACCTTTTTTGAAGGCAAGACCTCTTTTATGGTGTCACCCTGGATGATAATGGAATGATTTTCATAGCAGCGCAGTTTCTCGGTTTCGTCGCAGGAAAAGAGATAAGGAATATTTTTAATAAGGATTGTTTTTGGTTTCCTTCCCCTCTTATCTTTTAGCCGGCTATGCTTGGCGCTTTCCTCAAACGGAATTGCCCTTAAACTGCTTTTGATTCTTTTATATAATTTTTCATGAGACATATTTTTTTCTGATTTATGGATATTACCAAAGCCTGTCTCGAATTCATGACAGACTACATATTTCCGAGACAAGCTCCTAACTAAAACCACCCATTGCTGGACGATTATCATTTTATCCCCTTGCGCAAAAGACCGCAAACGCCTGCCGGCAAGGCAGGCAAGCTTCGGGGAGCTTCATTGGATTATACAGGCGCTATAGCAAATCATCAAGTCCCACAGCGCAATCATCTCCTTTTCTTATGTCTCCGCCGATTAGCCTTTTGACTATCTTGTCGCCGATTTTATCCTGGATAAAACGATCGACGGATCTGGCTCCGAATTTGCGGTCAAAGCCCCTGTCGACAACATAGCTTGCGATTTCCGGATCGAACTGGATGTTAATGTTTTCTTCCTTTTTTAGGCGGGCGGCATATTTTTCGAGCTGTAGTTCGGTCACTTCCATTATTTCTTGTTTCAAAAGAGGATGGAAGAAAATAACTCCATCGAAACGATTGAGAAACTCCGGCCTGAAAATCCCCTCCTTAATAATATGATCAACCAGTTTCCCCTGAATCTCATCGGGGTTCATCCGGGCATCAACCGCTTCTTTTATGAAATCCGATCCGGCATTGGAGGTTGCGATAATTATCAAATTTCTGAAATTCACTTTTTTTCCGAAGGCGTCCGTAAGCCATCCTTCGTCAAGAATCTGCAAAAATAAGTTAAGGACATCCGGATGAGCTTTTTCTATTTCATCAAGAAGCAGCAATGAGTATGGATTTTCCTTGACCTTATTGGTCATTTGTCCGCTCATATTTATTTCAACCGACCCGAGCAATCGGTCAAGCGCTTCGGCTTTTTGATATTCGCTCATATCCAGGCGAATCATCCGGTTTTCGTCTCCGAAATAAGCTTCCGCCAGAGCTTTCGCTGATTCCGTTTTTCCGACGCCAGTAGGGCCCAAAAAAAGGAAACTGCCCATAGGCTTGGCGGCATTTGCCATGCCGACTCGCGCCCGCCGCATCGTTTCTGCAATTTGCTTTATGGCAAAATTCTGGCCGATTATCCGCTGATGGAGGATATCTTCAAGACTCAAGAGTTTTTCCTTTTCACCTTCCTGCATCTCGCCCAAGGGAACTTTGAATTTTTTTGAGACCACTTCGGCAACTGTTTGCGGACTGATATGCTTTTCAGACGGTTTTTGCGACCAAAAAAGAAAAACTTCCTCCATAAGATCGAGTGCCTTTTCCGGAAAAGGAGAATCCGTAATGTATCGGTCCGAAAGCTTTACGATCTCCCTCAGAGCCTGGTAAGTGAATACAACCCTTTGCTCTTCAATTTTTTTAAGGCCGAAAAGAAGCACTTCCATCGTCTGGTCGGCGCCTATTTCCTCAAGCTGAACTTTATCAAAATATTTGGTTATCCCCTCTTTTTTTTCTATATTTTCATGGAACTCGGCGGGAGTCGCCAGGCCGATTACTTGAAAAGTGGGAATGCTTAGGAATTCTCCAAGCACGTTTGAAATATCCTCGCCGGGATTTTTTTGATTTGAAAGAAAGTGACGGCCGATATTATCAATAACCAAAATTATGTTTCCGGCATACGCCGCTTCAAAAAACATCGACCTCAAAATATCCTCGATTTGGTTCTGGTCGCTAAGGCCGGAGCACATTTCCCCCATATTGATTTCAAGAACTCTTTTTCCGATCAAATAAGGATTTGATTCCCCTTTTCTGATTTTCCTCGCCAAAGAATGGACCAGAGTCCGCTTTCCGACGCCGGCTTCGCCGACAATAAAGGCGCTGTTCTGGCTGGGTCGGGTCAAAATCAGCTCCAAAAGTTCCATTTCCTGCGCCCGTCCGATTAATTTCGCGTTTTTATATTCCGTCAGATCGCCTTCTGAGAGGTCTGCCGCATACCTGTCCAGATGAACCGTGTAAGCGTAAGTCCAATACCGGCCAATAGGCAAAGTATTATAGAGGTTTTCTTTGATCCAAAACTTTTTCCTTTTTTCATTTTCCAGCCAGCGCATTGTCTCCCAATTGATAATTTTTTCAAATTCTTCCGTTGTGACATCGCATTCCCTCAGAATTTCTTTCAACGCATCCGGATCCGGCAAAGAACTTCGGTTGCCTCCCTCAAAGTCTTTTCCGATTCGCTGCCAGATCCTTGAAAACCATTTTTGCGAAATCAATTTTTCCAAACTGCCTGTCGTATTTTTTTTGGCGGCAGAAAATGACCTCCAGGAAACAAGAGTAATGACAACCGCAACGGCGAAGGAAAAACCTTCAATAACAGCGGGAAAATACGACTTTGCGGGAACGGAATAAAAAAGCCCGACCCCTAAAAATAAAAAGAGCGGCAGGAAAAGCCACATAACCAAAATCATTAATCCCAAAACAAGAGTCGAAATTTCCGCCAACACTCCCAGGAGTATGATAAAAGTTCTTACCGTCGCTCCTAAAAATCGGGTAATGAGATTCTCAAAGGCAGACTGCGCCAAAAGAAGCGGATGAAATCCCAGCCGCGAAACATGGGAAATATCTCTTCTCCAGGATGAAAACAATGTTCGAAAATGCCTGGAAACGCCGAAATACCACCAAAAAAATCCCAGATAATTTTTCCAAATATCCAAAAGTTTTCTTGTTCCTTGGAGATAATGCCAAGTGAGAAAATTCATTTTTATTTTTTTGATATATAAATATTTTAGCATAAATCAAGGGAAATAAAAACAACCCGGCAGACTGGTTGCTAGATCATTATACGATTAATTAATTTTACTAATCAGTTTCTATGCATATTGCTTAATTATCAATTTTCCCTGTTCGATTGTGGGTGGAGAGGGATGCAAACATCGCTGCTGCGCTCCTTGAAACCCATCGGTTTCAATACTTCCGCCGCGGGAAAACTCCCGTTTTCCCGACCCCTTTCCCTGTTTGATTGTGGGTGGAGAGGGATTCGAACCCCCGTAGCCCGAAGGCGCCAGATTTACAGTCTGGTACAATTGACCGCTCTGTCATCCACCCATGTTCAATTTTGAGCCATCCATCGGAGTCGAACCGATAACCTACTGTTTACAAAACAGTTGCTCTGCCAATTGAGCTAGGATGGCGTTCTGGTGCAGGTGAACAAAACCGTTGTTCTGGCTGTGCGCCTCCGGCAGAAGCTACGCTGAATTTTTGTTTTTCAGTTCCCCAGCCTCATCCGCATTTCAATTTCTTTCAAGCTTGTTTTGGCCTTCAGATCCCTTGGACGCAGCCTAAGCACCATCTTAAAGGACTCTTTTGAGTCTTTTATGTTTCCGATCATCAAATAGTAGTCGCCCAGGTCCCGATAAGCTTCAATATCCTTGGGATTTTCCGCAATCCGATGGATCAATGCTTCTTCAACCACCTTATCCTCCGGAGCAGGCTCTTCTTTTATTATTGCAGGCGGAATTTCGGGTTTTTTCCGAACCACCACTCCGGGAGCCAGTGTTTCGGGCTTTTTGGCTTCTCTTATTGATATATCGATATTTTCATCTTCGCTTACAAATGAAATATCGCTTTCCGTGAGATCAGGAGTTTTTATCTCTTCTCCGGGAAATAATACCTCTTCCCGGTTTTTCTTCCCGGTCCTTCTTTCCTTGATCTGCCGAAGCCAGTGGTTCAAGGCCTCTTCAGACTTTCTAAATGCAACCCTTATGTAATATAAAAGCGTCTCGAGTGTTCTTAATATGCCTTGGCCGATCATCTTGAATCGTTCGCCTTTGTTTTTTTGGCCCGGAAAAGCTTCGGCCTGCGATTTTAAAGGCCTCTGCGCTTCAAATTTTTTAATAGCCGCCGTTTTCTTGCCCAAGACAACAGTCAGTCCGATAAGGGCGGCCAGTAGTATTATAGGCGGAACATAAAGCCAAATTGCGCTCATGACAGGTCGCTTTTTTTAATAATTACGAAATTTCTTCCCTCCAACTCAACCTTAATCTCATCTGATAAAACATTCACCTCTTTGATTATTCCCGTCTCGCCCTTCACTTTAATTTTCGTTCCAATCGGCGGATACTCTTCAAGCATTTCCCTGTATTGATCGGCCTCATACGCCAGACAGCACATCAGCCTTCCGCATACGCCTGAAATCCTCTCTGAACCCCGATGGGCAATATGCTGAACTTTTGCCATCTCAGAGGTTATGCTTGGCAATCCACCCTTGAATTTTGCACAGCAAAGTTCCCTTCCGCATATCCCATATCCGCCGCATTGCCGGCTTTCGTCCCGCGCGCCGATTTGATACAGTCTTATGGATCTTTGAAATTTTTTGGCAAGATTTTTTACCAATTCCCGAAAATCAATTCTACCGTCAGCGATAAATGCAACCGTTATGCTTCCCCCGTCAAACGAGAGTCCGGCATCGACTATTTTCATCGGAAGATCGGTTTTTTTCGCTTCTTTCCGGCACACTTCCGCCACTTCCTTTTCTTTCTTGCGATGTTCCTTGATTATTTTCAAATCGTTTAAATTGGCTTTGCGCACGATTTTGATGCCGTTTTCCGCCGATACTTCCGCCGGATTTTCATTTCCTCCGGGAACACTTTCCTCGACAATTGCCGCCTCCAAGCCGTTGGAATTCTCAATAATAACCACGTCTCCCTTAGAGAATTGATGGGCGCTGGCGATATTTATTGAATTTTCCCAACTTCGTATTTTTAAAAATATTGTATTCATTTGGCAATTGGCATAAAAATCATTCCCTAAAACATACTTCTTCCGCGCATTAGTCTAGATCTCGAACCGTTCAATCCTTCCAATCTGGATATTTTCGCCAATTTTTGCGATTTTTTCTTTTATCAGATCCTCGATTGTCATTTCATTATTCTTTACAAAGGGCTGACTCATGAGAGAAATTTCCGCAAAATGCTTTTTAATTTTTCCTTCAACAATTTTCTCGATTATGTCCGCCGGCTTCTTCTCTCCCGAAACCTCTTCCCGGACGATTTTTTCATATTCATCCAGGTCATTCTTCTCTATCTTTTTGATCGAAACATACCTTGGCGCCATTGCCGCAACATGCATTGCAATATCATAAGCCAATTCCTGAAATTCTGAATTTTTAGCCACAAAATCGGTTTCGCAGCGGAGTTCCACCATTGAACCCACTTTTTTATTGCTGTGTATGTAGGAAGCGATTACCCCTTCCCCTGTCTGTCTTTCCGATTTTTTTCCGGCTTTTTCTTTCCCGCTTTGTCGCAGGTATTTTATGGCCTCTTCAAGATTTCCTCCCGATTTTTCGAGAGCCTTCTTGCATTCCATGATGCTGGCGCCGGTCTGCTCGCGAAGTTTTTTAACGTCTTCGGCGGAAATATTTTTTTTATCCGTCATAATGCTGAAAATTTAATTTTATTTGCTCGAGATATCTTAACGGCTTTTTTCCGCTTGCGGTTTCACATTGACGCTCTTTTCCGGACTTTTCTTGATCTCTGATTTTGCCTCTTTTATGTTCTTCACAATAAGCCCTAAGATATACTTCAATGAAGAAAGCGCGTCGTCATTGGCCGGAATGGGAAAATCCACTTGAGTCGGATCAGTATTGGTATCGACTATCCCAACCACGGGAACTTTCGCCTTTTTTGCCTCTTTTACGGCCAGATTATTTTCTTTGATATCAATGACAAACAGCGCCTGAGGATGGTTATCGATCTTTTTTATTCCTCCGATTTTTTCGTTCATCCGCTCCATTTCCTTTTTCATTTGGCTTTGTTCGTATTTTGTATATTTATCAAGTTCTCCCTGAGCCATTTTCTTCTCCTGTTCATTCAAATACTTGATCCTTTTTTTTATTTCCGGAAAATTTGTGAGTGTTCCCCCGAGCCATCTCTTGGAAACAAAAGGCATTTCGGCTTCCCTTGCTGCTGTTTCCACCAACCTCTGAGCTTGCGGTTTGGTTCCGACAATCATTATCTTTCCGCCATTTTGGACCAAGCCTCTGATATAATTCAGCGCTTCCCGAAACAGTCCTTCTGTTTTTTCGAGATCGATTATATGGATGTCGTTCCGGCTGCCGAATATGTATTTTTCCATTTTCGGGTTCCAACGGGATTTTTTATGGCCAAAATGCACCCCTCGTTTGAGCATTTCTTCGACCGAAAGTTTGAGATCTTCGTACATAAAATCAGCCCCGGAAACCTGGCTGTTTTCTGACGTCGAGCCTGTATTAGGCTTGTTTTCCTCTTTTTTCATGATAATTTCCTTTAATTATTACGGCTACTTCCTTCATTGCGGCTTTTGGACCCGATTTGGATAAGTCCGCGTCGGGGCAAGGAAAAACCGCTCTGGAAGTATGATATTTGCCGCACCAGTGTTTTTCAAAACGGGAAATAGCGCCTTGTCAATACGATAAATCGCATCAAACAATTGCGGAAACTCCCTGTTTTTAGTGCGGTATTTAACGTTATTGATATTAGCACCCGCCGAAAGACTTGTCAATTTAGGACAATAATGCTATCATAGCTTAGAAATATGGATTCCATATGAATATATGAAAGTTTTTATCGTTTTTAAAAATTTCATTCGTGTATTCATATTTTCAGCCCTGGGCTGATATCCGCCTTGAGCGGAGATTAATAATTCTTCAATAAATCATGAAAAAAGATATCCACCCAAAATATTATCCGGAAGCGAAAATAATTTGCGCTTGCGGAAATATAATTGTCACCGGATCAACCCGGCCAGAAATGAAAGTCGAGGTTTGCTCGGCTTGCCATCCTTTTTATACCGGAAAAAAACGGCTTGTCGATGCGACTGGACAGCTTGACCGTTTCAAGAAACGCTTTGAAAAATCGGAAAAAATAAAGGCTGAGAAGGTGAAAAGAGCCGAAGATGCAAAGAAAAAATCGAAGGCCGCCAAAGCCGGGAAAGCTAAGACGGAAAAACCAGCAAAGACGCCCAAAAAGAAGCCGGCCGTAAAAAAGACTCCGCCGAAGAAAAAATAATAACTTTGATATATTGCATAAAAACCCGCCTCAGGCGGGTTTTTCTTTCTTTGCAGTCGCGTGAAAAACTCAGCAATCCGTCCGAAAAAAAGATACACCTTATAAAATATGATTATTATTCAGAAAGAAATATTTTCTTTTTTTGAGTGTATTGGGGTATATAGCAAATTGTTTCAAATGAAAACAATAAGGAGGAGCCTTATGCCTAAAGTTAAAATGGAAATGAAAGGCTGTACGGATTGTCAAAGTTTTCGATACACATTGGACGAAGGAAGCGTCTGCCTAAAGGTTGGGCTTGCGCGAATGCTGCAGGAAAAATTGTGGCACCAGTATAATCAAGATTTTCACGCGAACAAGCTCTTCGAATCGATTCCGGATTGGTGTCCGATCAGGCTATAGCGCAATTTTAGGTTCCCGTCTCAACCGGCTGGCATGCCAGCCGGTTGCAATTTATTTATAAATAAATTTTGCGGCAATCAGCGCCCCTGCCAAAACAAGTTCCACCGTATTGGTAATAATCAGCGGCATTTCGTTGATCCCAAATGCATAAATTTGAAACAAAACCAATCCGAAAATATAAATTACATTCCAAAGAAGTGAAATGTCGGCGGTGGATTTTGTTTTCCAGGCTTTTGAGACCTGCGGCGCAAGCGAAACCGCGATTATGAATCCGGCGAGATAGCCCGTGAGTTGAATCGAGTTCATTTTTATATTTTTAAATCAATAATTTCAGCTTTTTTTGTTGCGGTATCATAGAGAGCGACCGTGGCAGGCTGGATTCCTGTTTCTGCCATATATCCGATGAGGGATCCGGGGTTTACGACCAACGTTTTTCCTTTTTGTCCGATAAGCGGCTTGTGGGTATGGCCAAGACACAAAACGTCAAACATCTGCGACTCTGTCAGACAAGCATTCATATTCTCATCGTCGCCATGGAAAACTCCGAAACGGATTCCTTCGATCGAAAATTCAAGGAAGCGGGACGACAAACTCAAATCCAAATCTTTCAACATCTCAATATTCTGCAATTGATAAAGATATTTCTGAATATCCGGATCGCCATTTCCCATAACGCCCCTAATCGGGCATTTCAGCGCCAAATACGCCCTCAATGAGAATGGCGCGTCCCAATCGCCGCAATGAACGAGAAGGCTGATTTTTTCTTTGTTGAAAAATTCAATGGCCTTTTGAAGATGCCGCAAATTGTCATGCACGTCCGAAATTATGCCTATTTTCATTTTTTTCTAAAATTAGATGTTAGTAAATACTAGATTTCCTGCAATAATTTCTCCAACTCGCATTCGGCGAAATTGACGGAGGCGTGGTCGAATTGGTTTTTTAAAAAAACGGAGGCTTGAAATCTCTTGAGAGCCGTTTTTATGAATTCTCTCAATGTGTCAATATTATCTGGATAATCGGCTCTTAGTAAAACAACAATCACACGCCCGATTAATTCCGTTTTCTTGAGGTATACGCTGACGACAAGTTGGACCGCTTCTCCCTGCTTTTGATAGGGCATCAGTTCAAGAAAATCCTTATGTTTCTCCGCGACTATTTCAATCTGCTTCTTGAGAGGCAGGAATCCGAAGTCCAGAAAATCATCATTCTTCGGCCGGTCGCTTGTCAATTCAATTTCACCGATGAAATATTCGGACATTATTTTTTTAGCTTACTCAATATCATCTCAGCAACTTTTTTGGGTGATAAATTGGTATTGTCTATCTTGATATTTTCGACAAATGGAATTTCTCCCCAGTGATGTTGGTCGCGTTTTAGAATTTTTATTGTGCTGATCTTTTTGTATTTCTTTCTTTCCGGGCTTTTGACTCGTTTCAGAAGTTCTTCTTGGGAGCAATCAATGTAGAAAAAGAATACTTTTCCGCCGTGCTTTTTGATAATCCTGACAATTTTCTTGATAAAATCGGGAGATTTTTTCGGACGGAAACCATATGTAAAAATCAAGTTCGGCACCTGGCCGCTTTTGGCGGCCGCTTCGAAAGCGCTCAGCATTATCTTTTTGTTGAGTTGGCTGTATTCGGGAGTTCCCCATTCAAAAAAAGTTTTTGCCAAATCAACGGAAAGGTGATTGTGGAAAAGCGTGAAGCCCGTCTTCTTCTTCAATTCTTTGGCGATAGTTAATTTTCCGACGGCCGGCTGGCCGTAAATGAAGATTAAATCCATAAACTATGCTTTGCTTCGTTCTTTGATAAAAGCCCTTATATCTTCCTTCATGCCCGGTTTTTCCATCATTTTCAAAGCTTCTTCCGCCGTGACCCAGGCATAGCCCGAATGCTCCTCGGATACTATCACCTCTTCAGAATCAGTTTTGCACCAAAACATAATCCCTACAAGCTCATTTTCGGCGATTTTTTCGCCTCGAAAAATATGAAAAATAGAAATTGGTTTAACTATTTCCACTTCGAGTCCTGTTTCTTCCATAACTTCCCGCCTCAAACCGTCCTCAGGATCCTCGAATTGATGCAGGCGTCCGGTGGTGTATTCCCAAATTCCCGGCGAATAATCCTTTTTTCCGCTTCGTTTCAGCAAAAGAATTTTGCCGGTCGTTGAGTTTTCGACGATGGCGCCTGTCGCGACCAAAAATTTTCCGATTTTGTTTTCCATAAAATCCTTCTATATTGCCAGTTTCCCTAATTTAGGCGCAGTCGAGGACCGTCCTCAACTGACTTGCTTTTAATTTTAGAGGGCGTTAGAAGATAAATACTGGGGGAGGAATAGCGCCAACGAACCATTCCTCCCATAATCTCCCCTTAAGGATTTCTCTTTTTCATTGCCAGCGCCAGGACTTCTTCCGGACTCATACCGAAGTCCTGTGGTAACGGCTTGCCGCTTTGCGACACGTGGATCTTCTCGTCGAGTGTCTGGGGAACGAGAATGAGAGTGTATTCCCGTCCGGTCGCTCGCTCAAATGTGGCAAGCGCGTCGTTCAACCTGATTAGAGCCGCGTCACATTCCGGACCAAGATGAAAAAATCCCATACCTCACTCACCTCCTTTGGATTCAGCTTGGGGTTGAAGAGAAAATCCTACGCCGCAAGCGCAAGCGGCATTTCCTCTTTTTCCGCCTTTCCCCTTTTTTCCTCCGGATCTGACGGAAAATCGCAGGCTGGAAACATATGAACCTTAAATACGAGCAACCGGCCCCTCTCCCACACCTGGACTGAGCCTTGGTAGCAATCGCCGGGTTCGATATATTTGCAGCACATGTCGCACCAGTGCTCGATTTGAGCGATATGCTGGAACGTTCGAAGTATCCGCATATTTTCTCCTCCCTTTGGAAATTCGAATTGTGCAACATTCTTAAATTGTTGATTTAATAGTAATATATCGCGGGCTTAAAGTCGAATTTGGCGTTTTGACAAAAGCACTTTTTTTTGCGAGTATTAGAATCAAGTGGTCATAGAAAATTTTTGAGGAGGTGATAACTAATTTGCGAAAGACGATCTTAACGCTTGAAAGGGATTAGCCCGGCGGGCCACACCTAGGGCACTCGAAAAAAGGTGGAGCAGGTTCCCATTCTCCTTCGGGAGGATTAGGCCCCGCGCCGCAAAAGAGCCACCCAGCTGACTGGAAATCGTTCACTTGATCCATTTGGGCTGGAGAGAGTGAAGACACCACCGGCGACGCCAGTTAGCGAACGGAGGGGAAATGGCAGGCGCCTAAGGTTTCGCAATTCTCCGAATCATGGCCACCAAGGGAGAGTAATTGCTTTATGCAGCATCAAAGCAATGTCCAATACTCTCCAGTTTTTTATTATTACTTATGAAAAGCCAGGTCGAAGAAGTGAAAAAAGAATACAAGAGCCTGAAAAGCGAGCTTGAAAAGCCCGAGATTGTTTCCAATTCCCAAAAAATGAAGACCGTGGGCAAGAGATTGGCCGAGCTTGAAGAAATTATGACTAAGATAAGAGAATTTGAAGATATTGAAAAACAAATGCGCGAGAACGCCGAAATTGTGAATACGGAAAAAGATCCTGAATTCAGGAATATGGCCATGGAAGAAAATATCAATCTTTCAAAGAACAAGGAAACGGTTGAAAAAGAGCTTCAGTCCCTCCTTATCCCCAAAGACCCGAATGATTCCAAAAATATTATCGTGGAGATCAGAGCCGGAGCCGGCGGTGACGAATCCGCTCTTTTCGCAGCCGAGCTTTTCAGAATGTACAGCCGTTACGCCGAAAAAGAGAAATGGAGGATATCTCTCCTCAATTCCAGCCAAAACGCAATTGGAGGCTTTAAGGAAGTAGTTTTTGGCGTCGAAGGATCAAGCGTATACGGAAAAATGAAATATGAATCCGGCGTCCATCGGGTGCAAAGAGTCCCGGAAACAGAAAAGATGGGAAGAGTCCATACTTCAACAGCCACGGTTGCCGTTCTTCCTGAAGCAGAAGAGGTTGACCTCGAAATCAATCCCAATGACCTTCGAATCGACACTTACTGCTCTTCCGGTCCCGGAGGGCAAAGCGTAAACACGACTTACAGCGCCGTGAGGATTACCCACATCCCCACCGGGACGGTTGTCACCTGCCAGGACGAAAAATCGCAGATAAAGAACAAGGAAAAGGCGCTGAAAGTCCTTCGCTCCCGAATTTTGGCCGAGCAAGAAGCCAAAAAAGCGAAAGAAATGGGAGATCAAAGACGCAGTCAGATTGGGACGGGTGACCGCAGCGAGAAAATCAGGACTTATAATTTCCCTCAGGATCGAATCACGGATCATCGGATTAAAGAAAGCTGGAGCAATATCCAGGGAATATTGGACGGAGATTTGGGGAAAATTATCAACAAATTGGAGGAAGAAGATATGAAGAGGAAAATGATCAACAGTCAATGAAAGCCATCGACATAACCATCAAAGATCTCCTGCAAAATACTGCTTTAGCAAAAAATTTAGCTCCTTTAGATCGGGAGCTTCTTTTATCCTTGGTTCTGGGAAAGGATCGGGAGTATGTTTTGGCTCATCCGGAAAAAAAGCTGACTGCCGCCCAAACGGCAAAGTTTATTCAATTCGCAAAAAGACGGCTCAAGGGCGAGCCTGTGGCTTATATTTGCGGCAAAAAGGAGTTCTACGGATTGGAGTTCGATGTTAACAAAAATACATTAATCCCCCGTCCCGAAACCGAACTGCTAGTTGAAGCTTCGCTTCAAAGAATTATGAATTATGAATTAGGAATTAGGAATATTATTGATGTTGGCACGGGTTCGGGCAATATTATAATTTCCATAGTTAAAAATATTCCAGCTAACATTAGAAAGAAATTAAATTTCTACGCGTCTGACATTTCGGGAAAAGCCTTAAGAGTTGCTCAAAAAAACGCGCTAAAGCATAAAGTCAATCGATCTGTTAAATTCATAAAATCGGACCTCTTGAAATTCGCCCTAAAGAAAAAAATGAAGGGGAATGTCATAATTCTTGCCAACCTGCCTTATGTTTCTTCCAAGTTGTATAAGAAAAATAAAAAGAATCTTCAATTCGAGCCAAAAGAGGCTTTAATAAGCGCAAATAATGGCCTCGCCCATTACACTAGACTCCTCGAGCAGATAAAAATATTATCCGATTTGCGTCATGCGTTATGCGTTACGTGCTGCTTTGAGATAAGTCCCGAACAAAGGATTCCGGCAAAAAGGTTTTTATTGAAATATTTCCGAGGGGCAGAGGTTGTTTTTCATAAAGATTTGGCCGGAAAATTCAGAATTCTCGAAATCAATATTGAAACGAGATAAGTTCCCTTCTTTCCACTTAAATTGACATTTTTTTCCTATTCCTGCTATATTTTATAGTACAAAAGGCATAATTCCGGAGGGCTCGAACATTAATAATTCAAACTAATCTAGAAAGGAAGGTGTACACGTGGAAAATAATTCTGAAAATTCGGAGAAAAAAGACGAGTCTTCTTCGAATGAAGGGAGGGAAAAAATGAAAGTCTGGCTCCAGGAGAATCTCCGCATGCTAGTCAGCATTGTTATTGTGGTTGTTATAGCAGGCGGAATATACGCATATTCCAAGCGCACTCAGGCCCCGATGAACAATAACGAACCCGCTGTCAGCGAGGAATCCGGCGAAGGTAAAATAAGCGTTATTGGCGGCGACACAGCCAACGAAGAAAACAATGAAGCGGCTAATAACGAAGAACAAACCGCTCCTCAAGCCGAAGAAATGCAAAAACCGGCTGAAACAACGCAACAAAATGAAGCTGTAACAGCACCGGCAAGCCAGGAAACCGGATCTTCGTTTGTGGAAACGGCGGCTCCGGGCGACGGAACGACAAAATTAGCCCGAAGAGCGCTGGCAAATTATCTTGAGAAAAATCCCGATACCAGTTTAACAGCCGAGCACAAGATATACATCGAAGATTACCTAAGACGCCAGGTGCCAAACGGAAAACTAGCAATCGGAGCAACCAGAGAATTCAGCAAAGGCATGATTGCCAACGCGATTGAAAAATCAAAGAACTTGAACGAGAAGCAGCTCCAAAACCTGCAAAAATACGCAAATGCTGTGCCTGGATTGAATTGATTAAATCCAAAACATCTTAAATAAAAATTGTTCCTTCTTATAAAACCGATCTTGATTAGTCTTTAAAGATCAGCTAAAAAACCGGCAAGGCCCGGTTTTTTAGTTTTTATTCCTCTTATGGTACCGGGGCAATCCTGTACAAAAGCGTCTATTTGATTTAATATGCTTCTATGAAAAAGATTCACCGCCGCCTCATTTTTTGGCTTTTTTTCGTGTTATTTGCCGTTTCCACGCCGATAGCTGTGCTTTACTCTCAGGGATATCGTTTTGATCAGTATCGCCAAATTTTCATCCACAGCGGGTCAATCACCGTCAAATCAATACCCGCCTCAGCCAATGTATATTTGAACGGAAAATTGCAAACCGGGAGCAGTCTCGATATTATCAATAATTCCTTCACCCTAAACGGCCTGCGTCCGGGAAGTTATTCACTGCAGGTAAGCGCCGATGGTTACCAGGAATGGGTAAAGCAAGTCGAAGTCCATAGCGGCATATCCAGCGAGTTTTGGAATGTTTTTTTAGCTCCCCAAAAGCTGTCTCCCAATGAATTGTCAGCGACAAAGGTGGAACGTTTTTTCCCCTCTCCTTTTGGAAAATATGTCGCTTTTGTGAATAATGATCAGAACAAGTTTCACCTCTGGTCTTATGATGTCGAAAACAACGAATCGACAGCGATATACGAGGGTGACGAACTTGAATTTTCAAAAAATAAGTCTGAAAACCTGGAATGGAATTTTAAAGAAAGATTGTTATTGAGCCCGGTTTCAAGGAATGACCGGAAGGATTATCTTATTTCCGACCTGGAAAAGGAATATGACAGTTTTTTTCTCTCAAATTCAACCGAGCTCCGAAATTTTAGCAGTGCGCGCTGGAGTTCGGAAAATCAATGGACGCTATATTTTCTGGCAAGGAAATCAGATGAAGATCGGCAGAATTTATACAGTTACGATGTTTCAACCAAAGAACTGAGAGAGATAACGGAAGATGTGTTGGCGTTTGATTTTTCGGGAAGCAGTATATATGCCATACGGAGCAACAATGTTATATATAAATTCAATATTGACGGAAAAGAAATAAATCAGGTCACAGTCAGTCCGATCTCCGACGAGGAGCTGGGAAACTCTTCAAGACTTATAATTTATGACGAAGACAGGCAGGCGGTGATATCCGAGACAGGAGGGCTGTTTGTGCGCAATAATGAAACTGAGGATACCATCCGTAAAATAGCCGATAATGTGAACGAAATCCAATTTTCGGATGATGGGAAAAAAATGCTCTTTTGGAACAAAAATGAGGTCAGCGTTCTTTTCTTGAGGGATTGGGATGTTCAGCCGCAGCGAAAAGAAAATGAAATCCAGGAAATAATGAGATCCTCGTCTTCCCTTGACAATGTATTTTGGTTTCAGGATTATGAACATATTCTGTTCACATATCAGAATAAAATTAAGATAATCGAACTTGACCCCAGAGATCATCGGGTTTCAATGAATCTCTTTGAGAATAATCTTGATTCTTTTCCCGCCGCCTATGATTCAAGGAATAATAATTATTATTATATCGGCGATGGAAATGTGCCAGGAACTCTTTATCAAATACAGCTCCTTCCAAGACCCGGCCTATTTGGGCAACAATAAATCAAAATGACTCTGGGCGAATCGTGCAATAAGCGCTTTTGATTCATTCAGAAACAAAAAAGGCCCGTCTTTCACGGGCGTTTTTATATATAGTCAAATGGCAAGAGCAAGAGCTATTATTTCTTCCATTGAGGGATCGCTCCGCCAAACGGCGACGCTCCTTGAAACCTTGCGGTTTCAATTCTTCCACCACGGGAAAACTCACGTTTCCCCGACCCCTTTCCGCCCTTAATGTCAGGAAGCTATCGCTTTTTCCATTGAGGGGCGCGTCTGGCTTTTTTAAGGCCTGACTTCTTTCTCTCAACCACTCTTGCGTCTCTTGTTAAATATCCAAGATCTCTCAGGGGTTTTCGCAGCGATTCATTAAAAATGACTAACGCTCTTGCTACTCCAAGCCTGATTGCCTCCGCCTGCCCCCTTATTCCGCCTCCTCGAACAATAACGGAAGCATCGAACGAAGCTGTTTCCTGGACACTTATCAAAGGAGCAATGGCCGTATCGCGCAGTTCTACGGGACCAAAAAAATCATTCAGTTTGCGGCCGTTAACGATAAATCCTTCGTGAGAAGATTTCTTTTCATCCAAAGCAAAAAGCCTCACCTGGGCCACAGCAGATTTCCGTCGTCCGATACCCTTATAATACTTCGTCGGTTTCTTCTTTTCTTCTTTTTTTTCCGGCATATGGAATATTTTCGAGTAATGGCTAATTAGTTATCTTTTCTAACTTCTCTTTTATTCCGTGTTCCTTGTCCTTAAAAACCAAGAGTCTTTTCATCATCCGGTTTCTTAATTTATTTTTGGGAAGCATCCCGTACACTGATTCGACAACCACCTGGCGCGAATCTCTTTCCATTTTATCTTTTAACTTGCGCGATGTAATTCCTCCCGGGTAACCCGAAAAAGTGTGGTACATTTTTTTATCCTTCTTTCCGCCGGTAGTCCTGATTTTATCAGTGTTCACCACTACCGTGAAATCGCCCCCGTCCTTGTTGGGAAGATAATCCTTTTTATGCTTTCCCTGCAGGATAAAAGCGGCTCGCGCTGACATTCTTCCAAGAATAAAATCATCGCAGTCAAAAAGAAAATATTTCCTTGAATCCTTCGGCTGTTTGCTGTTCATAATATGTTCCCTCTTTATATATGCAAATTATTCACTTAGCATTTCCAGGATTGCCATTTTTGCGCTGTCTGAGCGCCTGGCTCCCTTTTTGATTACTCTTGAAAATCCACTTTCTCTCTTGGAAAATCTTCCGGCAATGCTCTTTATTTGCTCCATTCCTACATTTTTAGGAAGCTGAGCAGTCAGGTATCTCACAACGGCCAATTTACTGCCTTTTTCGTCAGTCGCGACCACCTGCTTGAATCTTGAAATAATCCGATCACTGATTCTTTTCAGCTCTTTGGCCTTAGCTTCAGTCGTGGTAATTCTTCCTTTCGTTATAAAGCTGCCAAGCATGGTTTTGAGCATCGCTTCCCGCTGATCCTTTTTCCGGCTAAATTTTCTGATTTTCTTTAAATGCTTCATTTTATTAGCAATTTCTCTAATGAATCAAATTACGATTTCAGCGTCAGACCGAAATTTCCAACCGCTTTCTTTATTTCTTTTATGCCTTTATTTCCCATTCCTTCCATATTCATCAGTTCTTCCTCGCTGAATTTGATCAGGTCGGCAATCGTCTTTATGTTATTCTTTTCAATAATATTTGCAGTGCGTGTTGAAAAGGCAATCGTTTCCACGCTTCGATTCAGCGCTTCTTCATCCTGGTTCTTTTCAGTCCCTGCTTCAATTTTATCCGCGCCTTCTTTCTCGTCCGATTTTAACTCTTTTTCTTCATCGCTTTCCTCTATTTTTCCTTCGTCAAACGAACCGATGGCATCAAACTGCTCAATAACAATTTTCACGGATTTTTCAAAGGCTTCCTCCGGTGACATTGTGCCGTCCGTTTCGACTTCAAGGGTAATCTTGTCATAGTCAGTTCTCTTCCCGACACGGGTATTTTCAACGTTATAGTTAACTCTCTTTATCGGTGTATAAATAGCGTCGATAGCGATTAATCCTATCTCCTTTTTCTCCCTGTCCTGCTGTTCCACCGGAACATAACCCAGCCCCTTTTGAACTTCGATTTCCATTTCAAGCTCCCCTTTCTTATCCGTAATGGTGGCAATCGGCGCTTCTTTGTTTATCACTTCAACATCGGCCGGGCATTGTATTTGCGCCGCCGTAATTTTCTTTTCGCCCTTTTCTTTTAAAGTCAGCCTTACGGGTTCATCCTTATGCACCTTGAAACGAACCTTTTTGAGATTCAAGATTATTTGAATAACATCTTCCAGCACTCCCGGAAGAGTTGAAAATTCGTGAGATACGCCGGTGATTTTCACTGAGGTAATGGCCGCTCCGGGAAGCGAAGAAAGAAGCACTCTCCTGATTGCATTTCCAAGCGTTGTTCCATACCCTGGATAACATCCGTCTATTTCAATTTTTGCGGTATTTTTTCCCGTTTCGACGCATTTCGGTTTTTTGGGGACAGATACTTTTACCATTTTTTTGCCGCCCTCTCTCAGTTTCAGAAAACTGAGCAAGGATTTAATTGTTTAATTGCTTATAAAAACATTATTTATCTCGAGTAGTATTCAACGACCATTTGCGCATCCACATCCACACTCAAGTCATCCTTTGTCGGTCTTGATTTTACCAAAACAGTCATCTTTTCATCATTAACTTCCAGCCATCCGGGTTTTTTCATTCCTTCTCTGTTCTTTAAGGACTCAGCTAGCTTAACAAAGAAACCTTTGCTTTTCTTGCTTTGCTTCACCTCAACCAAGTCGTTAGGCTTTACTTCAAAGGACGGGACATTCACTCTTTTTCCGTTCACTGAAAAATGAGAATGGCTGACCATTTGTCTGGCTTGCCTCCGATTACTTGCCAAAGCCGCCCTGTAAATCACATTATCAAGCCTCATCTCAAGCTTTTGAAGCAGGAGATCTCCCGTTACGCCCTGTTTGTTCTGCACTTCCTTAAAATATTTCTTGAATTGCCTTTCAAGAACATTGTAAATTCTCTTTATTTTTTGCTTCATGAGAAGTTGCTGCCCATATTCGCTCGACATTCTTTTCCCCTTCGCCCCATGGACACCTGGCGGATAAGCGCGCCGAACCATCGCACACTTCGGCGTCCCGCATCGATCACCTTTCAAAAAAAGCTTCTCTTTCGCTCTCCTGCAAAGCCTGCATTTTTTATTTAAATCTTGCGGCATAATTTATATAGCTATCTAAGAATAATTACTTGCAACTAAACTCTTCTGGGTTTTCTCGGCCGGCATCCGTTGTGAGGAATTGGAGTTATATCTTTAATCGACGTTATTTCAAAATCGTTATTCGCCAAAGCTCTGATTGACGCTTCTCTTCCTGATCCCACCCCTTTTACATAAACTTCGACTTCACGAAGCCCGTATTTGGAAACTTTTTCGGCGGCTGTGTTGACTATCTGAGTGGCTGCGTATGGCGTCGCTTTTTTGGCTCCTTTGAAACCCAGCGATCCGGCGCTGCACCAAGCCAGAATCTTTCCTCCAAGATCGGAGAAAGCGACAATCGTGTTATTATAGGTGCATTGAACATGCACTTGGCCTTTGAGTACTTGGCGCCGCACCTTCTTTTTCTTTTTTTTCAGGGCTGCTTTTTCCTCATCCTTCTCATCACCCTCTTTTGGAGCAGTTGCCTCGGCCTCATTAATATTCCCGGGAATACTCTCGGTCTTTACACCCTTTTTTTTGGGAGCGGAAACATCTCCCGGTTTTTTCCCGGCGTCCTCTTTGCTTTCTTCGATTGTTTTAGTGTTATCGGTCATTTTATTCTATGGATTTTTCAAAAATACGATTATTTAACGCTATTTTATAAATTCAAGTCTTACGTTTTTTCAGCAGAGGGCTTCCTTCCGCTACCCGCAGTTTTTCTCACATTACCCCTGACTGTCCTGGTGTTCGTTTTGGTTCTCTGTCCTCTTACCGGCAGACCCTTGGAATGCCTGATTCCGCGGTAGCATCCTATGTCTTTGAGTCTTTTTATATTCATCTGCTTCTGGTGCTTTAATTCCCCTTCAATCGTAAAATTCTTTTCAATATAATCTTTCAAATTATTGACAATGCTTTCGCTGAGATCCTTTGTCCTTATATTCTGATCCAATTTCAAAGCAGACAGTATTTGATTACTTCTTGATAAGCCTATTCCGTAAATATATGTGAGGGCGATTACTATTCTTTTGTCATCGGGTATGGTTACCCCTGCGATACGAGCCATATGTTGGTATGTTTAATTCTTTTAACCCTGTCTTTGCTTGTGTTTGGGCACAGTGCAAATAACGTAAAGCTTCCCTTTCCTTTTTATAATTTTACACTTATTGCAAATTTTTTTTACTGATGCTCTGACTTTCATACTATTATTAATTGATCTAAATTTAATAAAATTACTTACATTCTTTGCACAATCCTGCCTTTCGTAAGATCATACGGACTCATTTCAACCATAACCCGGTCACCAGGCAAAAGCCTGATATAATTCACTCTCATGCGTCCTGATATGTGAGCCAGTATTTCATGGCCATTTTCAAGTTCAACTCTGAATGTCGTGTTTGGAAGAGTTTCTTTTACCAAACCCTGCAGCTTAATTATCTCTTTTTCTTTTGACATAATTATCGCCAAAGCGCATCCAAAATCAAAACAAAGGCTAATGCCCTGCCTTGTATAGCTTAACATTTAGGGCATTTCAATCCAATAGCTTGATTTGCTGTCTTTTGACTTTATTCAATCTTTTTAAACTTTATATATATTAACAATTCTGTTTATTTTGTCAACCCCAAAAGAACACTGTCTCAATATCTTCCTTATTTAATGGTAATTTCAACTCTTTTTTCGCTCATAGGAACTCGAGAAACAAAAAACGGCCAAAAACTAATATCTGCTTTTAAAATGGCCGGATAAGTTTCCGCAAGGGAATTGATTTCACTGGCCTTTTTCCCCAAAATACCCCTTTTAAAATTTTCAATGTCAACGGCGCTGGCAACTCCAAAATCAGCCTTGGCTCCAAACTTTATCTCCCCTTCTTTCAGTTTTTCCTCCGACAAAACATATGTTATGGAGTTATTAAAGTTAACGAGCTGGCCCTGCTTGCTGATTTCCGCCTCTACAACTTGTCTTACATCATCGTCCGAAAAAGAAAGGGTTTGGGCTTTCACTTTCACCGCATATGTAAATTTTTCAGCCTCCGTCCCCGCGCTTTCCGAGGGCGCCGCACTCACCGTTTCCGTCACCACTGAATCTTCAAATATTTTTTTACCGGACGGAAGATTTCTGCTTATTCCTTCAATAGCTTTTTTTTCCGCTTCAGCCACCAATTGTTCTTTCGCTTTCTCGATATCTTGCGCTGACACTATCAATGTTTCACCTTCCGAGCCGCCGCTCATCGCCTTTGAGGATTTGGCGTAAAATTTGTCGTATTTCGGTCCGCCTTCAAAGCCGGGTATCTTAAAGTCCGCCGGTTCGATATTGAAATCTTTTCCGGCTTTATCGGCCGCAACATCGACTTCAATTGCTCCAGGTTTTGTTTCGGACCCGACTTTAGTCATTCCGGGGACAATAACCGATTTTTTTATCCTGAATATCTTTCCGTCAGCCGTTTCGAGTCTCGTGGTGCTGACAAGCGGCTGATCGTCCGAACTAAATTCATTATATATCACGACTTTTCCGGTCGCCTTTCCTCCTCCATTCTTGCTTCCGGTCGCGTTAAAATCCCGTGATTTTTCCTGCGTTATTTCTTCAACAGCCGCGGGGATTTTATTTTCGCTCCAATTGATTCCGGCTTGCGATGTGCTGGCGACAATATCCGCAGAACTTGTTTTTTCCTGCCCCTTTAGATGAAGGACCACTTGAGCCTTCGGGAGATTGAAATATGCCCAGGCAACGCCCGCCATAAGGAGAAAAACAACAGCGAAAAGCATAAAATACAAGCCGACTTTGCTCTTTATCTTCGTCTCCTTTAATTTTCCGGCCTTTCTTTTCGACACCTTTTCTTGCTTCTGAAGAGTTGGCGAGCCGCCAAAAAATTTTTCCGCCTGATTCTCAATATGGGCATCATTGTTTGTTTTTTGATAGAATTGTTCCATTGCCTCAGATTTTTTTTCGTCTTCCTGAAATCCTTTTTTTTCTGCTGCGGCAACATCGCGGCTCTTTGCTTTTGATTTTGGCCTTGGTTTTGGTTTCGGGCTCGCCACAATATCAGACATCCGGACCGATTTATCCGTTTTTTTGTGTGTTTCGCTTTTTTCGGATTTTTTCCCCCCCTCTTTTTCATTGTTTAAATCAGCCATTATTTTCTCACTGCGGTCCGAAAATTCTATGTTTTCGATGTTGCTGTCCTTTGCTTCACCCCCTTCAGAAAACTTTTCCCCTTGACCCTGATTTTGGTTGATCCTGGGAGGATCTTCAAAATAATTTCCGGAACCAAATGATTCTTGTTCGTCATTCTCTCTCAAAATTTCTTCTCTTTCTCCCTCGCTGATCGTCATATTTTTCTGAAACGAATTTTCCGATATTTCTTCGTCCTCCATTACCGGCCCTTCAATTTCCCCTTGCACTAAAATTCCCGCCTTTTCTATCAGCTTCTTGCCAATCTTGTCTTGAGTCACGATCATAATTCTTCTTTTTCTCCGATCAGATTCTTTTTTAAGCAACTTTAAGTTCACAAGACTTTGAAGAAGCAAGGCTCGTTTCGGGGCAACAATAATAACTTCTCCGGCTTCAGCCTTCCTGATTCGATCGATTATCGAAGTTATTTCTTCGTCTATGTCGATGTAAATGGTTTTATGAGACACAATAAAAATAAAAAATTAAAGTTTTAAAATATTTTGAATGTTAAAATCATTTTGGCATTAAAATAATTTTTGCACTTTGGATTGTCATTTTTCATTTTTATTTTTACATTTTCAATTAATCTAGTTTTGCATCATTTTAACTGCCCGACGGAGCATGCTGGAGAGCACTTTTTCCTCTCCAACCAAATCAAGGGCCAGGTTTGCGAGACCCATCGGAGTGACATCCTGCGGATTTTGCAAAAACCCCGTATTGTCATGAATGTTTGTGACATCTTTTGGCTGCAGAAATCCAACCGACGGCACTTTGGAAAAGGGGAGATTCTTAAGCCATTCCTGACTCTGCAAAGCCTTTTTTATGCCCGGCAGCGCCGAGCCTCCGCCGCAGAGCAGTATTCTGCGGGGCAAAAGATCCGATTCGGCATATTCTCCCAAAGAGAGCTCAACCCCGTCCAGCCACACCTGACAATCTTCCGCAAGCATCTTTTCAATCCTGCGGCTGACATCTCTCCCTGTTTCACCGCGGCCATATCTTATTTTAAGTTGTTCGGCTTCTTCAAAGTTAATGTTAAGCTCCTGCGCCAAACGTTTCGTGAAAGCCCTGCCGCCCAGAGCAAACATTTTTGTGCCTTCAAGGCCTCCGTTTCTGACTAAGGCTATATCCGTAGTACCGCCCCCGATATCAATGAATATGGCGCTAAAATCAACTGTATTTTCAAGTCCCATTGATCTGGCGACAGCGTACGGCTCAGCCGCAATGCTGAGAAGATCCAGATTAAGTTCCTCCGCGATTTTTTGGAGCGCTCCCAGATGAATCATTGGAGCGTAAGCGTTAAAAACTCCTATGGAAACATCCCTGCCCTGGAAACCGAGAGGATTTGTGACCCGGTATCCGTCGATCCTTACATCAACAATGGCGGCGTTAATAAGTTTGACATCGATTTCGCTGTGCCCCGTTTCCCAAGCCAATTGCTGCCTGATGCGGTCAAACGCCTTCCATTGAACTTTTTGGACAATATTTTTAAGTTCCGGAAGATCAATCCTGATTTCCGGCTTTACCCGCTCGTAATGGACAGTCGTTGTTGATCCCTTTACGAGCTCTCCCGCAATTCCCATTATGGTTTGTTCGACTTGCCGAACTCCTGCCATCTCCTCGGCTTTGGAGATCGCCTCTTCGCAAGAGCTGACGACGCCGGCAATATCGCTCACTGCCCCCGATTGCATGTCCCCCAGACGCTGCCTGGCACGCCCGACGCCGGCCACGATTCCTTTTTCCGATTCTTCGTCAATCTTAAAAATCAGGGCTTTTACAACCTCTGTGCCGATATCCAAAGCCAGCGCGTGACCGGCGCTTCGCCTCCGAAATATTTTCGATATTATTCCCATATACCGTTGTTCTTTGTTTTCATTTCAATTATACTAGAATATATGAAAGAGGAAAAGCGCCGCCCCATAAAATTTAATATTGAATAAGCCTCTCTTCGCATATCGGGTTCGGCATACTATCCGTAAACACGACATAATCTTCAAAAAAATGAATTTCCCGTACGAAAAAATTTATAAAATATTGAGATTTATAATTTACCTTATTCCGGTTGCATCAGTAGTTATCGGTCTTTATCTGATCCTTTTTCCGATTGAAAGCTTTAACTATTACAGCGACAAGCCAAGTCTTTCCAAATTTGAGTTTATGAAAAATATCGATGCGAACGAAATTCGTTTCGGTGTTTTTCCCCTTCGAAACCATCGCTTCATCAATCTCAAGATAAATTCAGCGCAAACAGAAAAAGACTCGTGCCGGAAGAATCCCCCGTCTGTGTATCTCGAAAGGACTTATCAGGCTTTTCTATATCCCGATGGAGGAACAGTGAACTCAAAAGAGGAATTAAAAGATCTTTTATTCGCTGATAACAACACGGAATATCCCAACGGGTCACTGCTTCACCTTAAACCGACCGATGAAGTTTTCTTCATAAGCCATGGAAAAAGGATTCTGTTTCCCGGTCCGGAAATATTTTTTTCGTTCGGATTCAATTTCGACAACTTAAACGAAGTGGATCAATCGACAATCGACCAATTTCCCGAAGCGGACGATAAAGTTTTTCTTTGGACTAATCCTCATCCCGACGGAACAATTTTTCAAGGATTTCCTTCCCATTCGCTCTATCTCGCGCTGAACGGAAGGAAATATCTGATTCCCAGTCCGGAAATTCTGAAAGATTTATGGCCGAACTATTACACAATCCCGGTTGATGACATATCGCCGGAAAACAAAACAGAGTGTCGTCCGTCTGAAAAAGATTATGCCCAGGGCGCCGTAGCTTGCAGTTTCGATACAAATAATCTGCCTCTTTCCATCGGAAAATATTATTTATTTACCGTGAAATATCCTGATTCGTGCCCCGTCTCGGATATCCACCCTGAAAATGCCCGGATAAACTTCATCGCTGAAAGATCTTATGCGACAATCAAGGATACGATAAGAACAATTTTTGCTTCAGTTCTCAATCGTTATATACAACAGCAATAACAGTAAATTATCTTTATGACGCAAGATAAATTTTTTTACCGGTTGACAAAAGATCTTCTGATATCACTCGTGATAACTTATTTTTTGTCCCTAATCCCCGAACTTATTCTGCCCGGAGTGGTGAGTTCCCATTTTAATCCGAAATATCTTTTGTTTTTTATTTTGATTCTGGGAATAGTCTTCTTTTGGCTGGGTAAAAAATATCCCGTCCAGGAAAAATTAAGATTCAGAGCCATCTCAAAAAATCTTTTAAATTTCATGCTTTTCGTCGTAATGGTAATGTTGGCTCTAAGTCTTTATAAGATGAAGATTTGGCAGATATTGATTGTTCTGGTACTATCATTAGTCCTCCTGATATCGGCCGAGAAAATGCTCGTACCGGAAAATAATGAGGAGCAGTGATTGTTCTTTAGACAGAGTTTGCTGTTAAACCAAGGAGGTTTGCGCATAATGACCGACAGGCAAAAAGCAAGCGTTTTTTCTCTCGTGGCGGGCTTGATAATCATGCTAGCGGCACAGTGTGCTTATCTTGGATCGGGATATTCTTATCTCAAGAATGATATCCCCAAGCCTCTCGAATTATTCCTGGTGATTTTTGTCTTTGTATTCCTGCTTCTCCACTTCTCCATGATTGACGGAAAAAGAAGCAGGCTCCTGCATTATCTGACCATAACCCTGCCGGCGATTTATTTTTTGGAAATATATTTTTTTCCAATCGCCAAAAGCAAAGAAGTCAAGTATTTGCTGGCTTCCGTGACGGTATGGTGGATTATCGGATGGTGGACAATTGCCTGGGCTGATTTTCTAAAAATTTTAGACGACCATTAAAAACGGGCTCGGTTATTATAACCGGGCCCAGCGTATTTTAGCGGATACATTCGTTCTAATTATTCTATTTTTTTCCCCTCTCCGACTCCTGCCATTTCGGTTCGCTTTGCTTTTATAATATTTTTATATCCCATGGAAGCGGCGAGGCTTTTTGTCGCAAACTGCCGCCGCGCTCCGTTTTCGATGAAATAATATTTACTGCGATAATTCACCGTCGCGCCGCTCTGAAAAGGAAAAACTTCCCTTGTTTTGTATTTTTTCAAAAATTTCTGTGAAACTTTTATGGCCATTCCCCGGGAAAAAGTGGCCCGAAAAACGTCTTTCGATATTTTTTTCTTAAGGCCTTTTTCAGAAACATAGAAATAATTTTTATAGTCGCCCGTAAGAAGCGCGCCTGCTGGAAAACTATCCGCGCTGGAAATAATTTCACCCTCTGCATATCGGGCGCTTTCCCCGTCCGAAATATCGTGCGCAGAGCTCCGGTCTATTGATTTCAGATCACTGTCCGAGAGAATTATCCTTCTTTTTTTATTTCCTGATAAAATGAAATAATTCCCTCCTAAATCTTTCACGAAGGCGCCGTTTCGAAATTCCGCCGGCGATCCGCTTGGGAAACTTGCCCATTTTTCGCTCGTAATTTCCACAAAACTTGAAGAGTCATAACTGGAAGAAAGAAGGCTGTCACCGCTTATTGTCCGCAAATTTCCATTCTCAATAATCCCCCGCTTTCCCTCGGAAGAAACCTTGACCAATGTTCCGGACGGATAATCAAACAACCCTTGCTGGACGGAAACTTCCGCATCGCCTCCCGATCCATAAGCAAGAATCTGGTTTTTCGAGATATTGACTACCGGCTGCCGCCCGCTTTTCGAATATCTTTTTCCGTTTGCTATTTCATAGGCAGTACCGCCAACTTCGTATGAATATGCGTAATTTGAAAATTCTTCCGAAAACTCGGCGCCCTTTGATCTCATCGCATCCAAATTATCGTATATTCTTTTTCCCGGACAGTCGGTGCTGCCGATATCCCTGTGGCCGATAACTGTGTTATCCAGCTTTTTACCGTGAAACTTTATGTCGGAATTGACGGTGATGCTATTATTGGCCGCCAGCCATCCCACAAGTTTTTGAAGCGAATCCTGCGCTTCGGCCGATAATTTTTCGTCATCGTAATTTCCAATAACTGCAATTCCGATCGATCCCTCATTGTAATTCGTCCCGTTGTAATAAGCGTGTCCGCCGACTGCGCCGTTCCCGCCATAACGACCTTCGAAAATCTTCCCGTCTTTTCCGATTATATAATTATATCCGATGTCACCCCATTTTTTGGTGTATGAATGGTATTTATATATTTTCCTGACTTGCTTTGCCGTCGATCCGGAATATGACGCGGCAGTGTGATGGACAACGATTACTTTCGGATCCTCATATTTCGCCGGCCAAATATTTTTCGTTCTTTTTTCATAGCTTGACTTGGACCAGCTCGATCGCGGATATATTTCCGGAACGTCTGAGACGGACAGCTTCGAATTCTTGGCCGAGACAAAACAAAAAGGCGCGCCCGACAGACCCGCGATTGCAATTAATATGATGACAGCTTTTTTTGTTTTTATTTTAGTCAAGATATTCCGATCCCCTAATTTTATTATAAATTACTCTTGGAATTATTTTCAACTAATCCGCTTTTCCCAATTCCGCGTCATCGTTGACATACTGAAATGTGCAATTTTCATTTGTTTTTGCATCAATAGCGCTAAAAGCCTCCGGCGAAAGTCCGCCAACCCGCCCCGTCCAAATAGCCGGCCCCGATTCAAGGATCGCAGCCACAACTTTTTTTCCGTTTCGCTTGTTGGTGACCAGCACTTTTTTCTTTTTATACCACTTTTTTTTGGCAGTGTTCGCGTCCAGAGCGCGCGTGACTCTCTCCCATTGTCCTCCTTTATACCGATATTCCAATTTCACGCTATCCCCTTTGTCATGGCTCGCCACTGAGCTCTTATAGCCTCTCTTCAGGCCCTTTAGCTTGTCTCCTTGCTTTGATGAATATCTTATATATTCGCTTCCGATTTTGACATAACCGGATTTAGGAAAGTCATCCGCCGAGTCAAGGAGTAAAGAAGCGCTGTCTTTTCCCAGTTTTTCTTTGAGATCCGATTCCGGCTCTTTCCAGTCGGCATATTCCCAGCGCATCGTAACGTAATATTTTTCGTATTTTTCATCGTCTTTATCAAGAGGACCGAATGAACCGTATCCTCCGGCCATGCCATTGCGGCAGGACGACGGAGTGTCCGCCATTTTATAGTGACTTGAAGCTGACTGATTTTTTTTCAGCCAAAGATGCTGTTCGCGGGCAATTTTTCCGGACGAATCGGGAAGGGGATACTTTCCTTCAACAATGTTTACGCTGCCCCCTGAGCCTTCTCCATTTTCTTCGCTTCCGTTGTTTTGGCCCGCCTGACAGTTTTTAACCGCTGTCTGATATTCGCTCCGGCTTATTTTTGGGAGATATTTTTGCCAATAAGCCTGGGGCACATTATTTTTTTCCAGCAAATTCTGCCACTTTGATTCTTTAGCGGCGCACAAAGTGGAATTCATTCCAAAAACAGCAAACAAAACTAAAAGTATTTTCCAATTTTTTGGCATTTTGCAATTTGCTTGTTAAATGTTTTTAGACTTTCTCTGCCTGCTTATTGATATCATAACACATTTTACTGAAGCCCGTTTAGAGACTCCGGATCAACCCGGCAAGTCCGATAATTTCCTACGGCTGTAAATTTTCGGGCCTGATCTGGATGCCGTCAGCCGTCATGGTGCCGTCGGAATTGCTTTTTCCGCTCACCATAACCTGTTCACCCATGTTAAGATCGGAAGAAGATCCCTGAATTGATTTTCCAATGGAAGTGCTGTCGGAAAAAAATATTATTTTCGATCCGCCATCCCTGGTCTTAATTGTCATGCTTTTGTCGTCTTTTGACATTATCTCCCCCGCCGCAATGCCTCCGTTCTGAGCGCCCCCAGCTCCCTTTGCAAACCCGGAACCTCCCGCTCCTGCCGGACCGCCTTGTCCGCTTCCCATTTTTCGCTGCTGGCCGTCTTCAAACTGGCCGCCGCTGGCCTTTAAAAGCCCCTTTTTTCCAAGACTGCTTTTCTCAAAAGCCGTCCCGCCATAAAAAGCTCCTCCGCCGACAATAATAATTAATATGATTCCGATAGATACGTACTTATTATTCATATGCATTAAATTAAAAATTATTCATGAAGCTCCCAAGTTTGCAAAGGGGAATATAAACTCTAATTTTTTAAAAATCCAAATTTCTGGGATTTTGAGAAAAACTCTGTCACCTTGAGACGACATTGACGCTTGTCGTTTCATAGACAACTTTTCTGGCTCCGTCGAAGAGACCCTTTACGTCAATTTTATAATTCTTGTGAAGATAGGTTAATTTTTTCGTGCTGCCGCTCTTGGATCGGATAGTCGTATCATCAGACACATATACTTCCACTGTCCCGTGGCTCGATGTGCTTATCTTGATTATTTTTTTGGTCTTATCAATCTTTCTTATTTTTCCCCTTAGCGGATCTTCCAGCTTCCAAATAGAAAGATTGGTTACGCTGTCAGCCGATATGTCTTTGGAATTGTCTTTTTCTCCCCTTACATCGATATGGTCATTCTTTTTCATTTCATCGAGACTGGCTTTTTTCCCGTCATACCGGAAGAAATTAGCATCCGAAGTGTCAATATAATATTTTTTTCCGTTCAGTTTGGCTGTGATTGTGTCACCGGATACTTTGGTTATTTTAGCGTTCTCAAGCACCAAATCGCTTGACGCTTTAGCTGGCAAGATTGAAAAGAGTAAGGCAAGGGAGAAAAGAACAACTTTAACGGCAGTTTTCATTTTTAATGTTTTTTCCATTTTAGTTTTACTTTATTGATATATATTAAATTATTGCTTATTCGTATCTCAATGCTTCGATAGGGTTTAAATTGGCCGCCCGCCGGGCTGGATAGAATCCAAAGACTATTCCGACTGCCGCCGAAACCCCGAAGGCAAGCAGGATTGAATACGTTGAAATCTGCGTATTTTGGCCGGCAAATTTGGTGACGGCAAGAGATGCGCCCCAACCGACTAAAATTCCGATTATTCCGCCCAAAAAGGTCAGGGCAACCGCTTCTGACAGAAATTGCAGATTAATATAGGCTTTTCTGGTACCAACCGCTTTCCGAAGTCCGATTTCCCTCGTTCTCTCCGTCACATTCATTAGCATCATATTCATTATCCCGATCCCTCCGACAAGAAGCGAGATTCCGGCAATAGAGGAAAGCAGAATGGTGAATGTATTTGTCACGCTTGTCGCTGTGGCAATAATATCATTTTGGTTCAAGATATTGAAGTCCGCCTGCGTCGCATCCGAGATTTTGTGCCTCACAAGGAGGAGATCGGAAATTTGCTGCTGCACCGAAGTCATCGACGATTGGTCCACTGCGGCAATGCTGATGTCTGAGAGATAATTATTCCCGGTAAGATAATGCTGGGCAGCCGTAATCGGAACATAAACATAGTCGTCCGGATTATTAAATCCTGACCCGCCTTTAGCTTGCGTCACGCCAACCACCTTGAAATCAACTCCCTTTATTTTTATGGATTGGCCGACCGGATTGGAATTTTCGCCAAAAAGATCATCCCTGGCAGTGGGACCCACAATAGCCGCTTTTGCCGAGCTTTTGATTTGTTGGTCGGAAAAAAATGAACCGATGTCCATCGTCACGTTTCGGGCTGTCAGATAATCAGCGATGGTTCCAACCACTTCCGTGTTCGTATTATTGCCTTTCGCCGTCACCTGATATCTTCGCGAAGATTCCGGAGCCACCGCCTTTACGCTTTGAATTTGATCTTTGATTGCCTGGGCATCCTCAGTCGTAAGCGTTTGAGAACTGCCGGCACCTTGGCTTATCCCGCCGACTCTCTGGGCTCCGGGCATGACAATGATAAGATTGGAGCCGATAGCCTCAATATTGCTTTCGATGGAGCTTTGGGCTCCCTGCCCTATCGCCACCATTGTGATGACGCTCGCTATGCCGATAACAATACCCAAAATTGTAAGTCCGGAGCGGGCTTTATTTTGAGTCAGGGCCCAAATTGTTTCCTCAATTAAATCTTTTATCATTTCTTCCTGCCCAGTTAAATGCCTCCGACAAAGTCAAGGCAATTTCGCAAGGTGAAACTATTTAACGGATTGAATGTCGCTTTCAATGAGGCCGTCACGGACAGAAATTATCCGGTCTGCGAAATCAGCCACCTCCATTTCGTGCGTAATAAGAACAATAGTATGGCCATTTTTGTTGAGTTTTTTGAAAGTATCCATGACTTTATGGCTGGTTTTTGTATCGAGATTGCCTGTCGGTTCATCAGCCAAAATAATCGAGGGATTGTTTATAAGAGCCCGCGCAATAGCCACTCTTTGCATCTGCCCGCCGGAAAGCTGATTAGAGAGATTAAAAAATTTTCCCTCCTCGAGTCCTGTTTGCTCCAATGCTTTTCTGGCTCTCTTCTCCCGTTCTTTATATGGCGTGCCCGTATAAAGCAGCGGCATCATTACATTCCGAAGCACTGTTGTCCTGGGAAGAAGATTAAATGCCTGAAAAACGAAACCTATTTTATTTCGGCGCAGATCAGATAATTCATTATCCGAAAGCATGGAAACTTCTTTTCCGTCCAAAAAATATTCTCCGCTTGTCGGAGTGTCCAATGCCCCCAGCAAGTGCATAAGAGTGGATTTTCCGCTCCCGGAAGGTCCGATTATGGAAACAAATTCACCTTCCTTTATCCTGAATGAAACTTCCTTAAGAGCGGTTGTTTCCACATCGCCGTTAATATAAACCTTTTTAAGATTTTTACATTCTATCATAGTTTATGTTGAGCTTTTCGGAACGCAATATTTAACGGCCGCCGCCGCCCAATCCGGGAATCCTAAGGGATGACGATCCTCCCCCTGCCCCGCTTGAAGAACTTGCGCTTGTCGCATTCAGGTTGATGGTTTGGGTGACAACTTTATCTCCCTCATTAATCCCGTTTGCAATTTCCGTGTCTGTTCCGTTTGAAATGCCGATTTCAACGTTTTTCCGCACCGGAGTCTGGCCGTCATTTAAGACTTCCACATATGTTAATCCGCCCTGGCTTTTTACAGCGCTTGCCGGCGTTATTAAAACATTTTGCTTGACGTCGGTGATTATAGAGGCTGAAACGCTCATTTCCGGCTTAATTCTTGAATCCAGTGAATCAATATTAATCGTGACGTTATAAGTCACAACACCTTGATCGATAGTGCCCAGAGAGTCTATTTTTTCAACTGCTCCCGTTGTCTGAAGCCCGTCGACAGCGTCAAAACTTAGCGAAACTTTTTGCCCTTGAGACACATTCGCCACATCCACTTCGTTAACTTGCACTTGGGCTTTCATCGTTCCAAGATCACCGATGATAATCGGCGCCTGTGAAGTACTGCTTGAAGAGAGCCGGCTGAGATCATCACCGTTCTTTATGTTTACGGCGTTAACAGTTCCGTCGATCGTGGCCGTTACCTTTCTTTTGCCAGCCTCGGTCAGAGTGTTGCTGTAATCCGCCTGGGTGGCGGCGAGATTTTTTTCCGCCTGGGTGACTTTATCTTCAGCCGTATCAATCTTGTCCTTCATTACTTTCAATTGTTTGTCAGTGTAAGTCCCCGGAGTCTTTTCTTCTTTCTTTTTGTTGGCATTATAGTCGGCTTTAGCTGACTTCACATCCACTTTTGCTGATTCAACGGCGTCTTTGGATTGTTTTAGCGAGGCATTCGCTTTCGCAACGCTAACCGTCAAATCACCGTTGACAATATTAAAAAGAAATTGGCCTTTTTTCACTTGGTCCCCCACAGCCACCGCCAAATCGGCCACCGTCCCTGTGATTGTCGGATCGACTGTGGCGCTTTGGTCCACTATAATATTTCCGCTTGCAGAGATAGAGGAAGTAAGAGTACCTTTTTCGACAGCCTGAGTGGTATACTGCGCCTGGGTGGTCGTCGTTTTTGATTTTTTGTACCAGTAATAGCTTCCCCCGGCTATTAACAGCACTATCGCAATCCAAACATACTTCCTCTTTTTTCCAAGCATGGAGTGTATTTTTGCCATATTAATTGTTTTCACTGCCGCTAAAAACTCGGACCAGATCAGCATTCACCACGCCATTGTCTCCCGGGCTTCCCATAACTACGATTCGGTCATCCTTTTTAAGGTCGCCGATTTTAATGTCATCGCTTTGCCGCTTGATAATAGTTTTGTCCGTCACCGCAACAGTGTTTTCTTTTCCGTCTCTGTCCCTGACGATTATATTATTGTCTGAAATTGAAATAACTGCTCCGGCAAGCCCATGAGCATTTCTAAAATCCCGACTCTCCGGATCAAATGGCAGGCCGGGCCTCGCCTGCGGTCCCGGCGGAAAATCAGGCCTGATCCGGTGGGAACCGACAAAGTTTCGCTCGTAATTTTCGCCGAACTTATAGGAAAACCTGGCTTTTTTAAGACCAACCGCCACACCGCCGGCAAAACTGGCAAGGATTACCAAAAATACCCCTATAGCCAGAGCGGCCACTTTGATCATTTTTGATTTTGTCGCTTCTTGCGTATCCATATATATTATATATCTTAATTAAATAATTACCCTTCGCCATCAGCCTGCCCTCCGAAAAAATTATATTTTTATACCTTTATTTAGCGGACCGCCGCCTCCCGCATCCGGCGCAAAAATAAAAACCTGAATCCTGTCCGCTAATTTTCAAAAAAGCGGATCAAAAACCTCACACCCAGTTTTTAGTGTGATAATTGCTTGTCGATTTAAAATAAAAATCGATCGACAAAATCAGAAGCAAAACCGACGCAAGAACTATGGCCAAAGAAGCGGCCGGAAATGTTTCAAGAAGCGAAAAGGCAAAATCCTTCCAAAATGAAGCGACTGCCGCCGTATCAGATCCCGCCAGCCTCAAAAGGCTCCAAAATTCCGATTTGGCGATTCCGTTCCAAAAATTCATAACAACAAAAATAAAAGCCCCGAGAGAGAAAAGTGTGAGCGCGTCCGCAAAAATAAGCCTTTTCTTTGACCGCCAGCTTTTTTCCAAAGCAATTGATTTCAGTATTTTCTCTTCGATCCCCTGCGAAGGTTCGATATTTTTGAGGTTTTTGAACAGGCTCTGCATAGTATGTGGCATATAATTATATTACGAGTGAATGCCTGTTATGGACGCATCCGTGTTTTTTGTGGTATTTTTGCCTTAGCTTTGATAAAGTTTTACTGATAAATCTGCCGACAACAAAATGAGCCTGATTAAGACAAAATACGATAAAAATTATTTTGAAAATTATTTTTATCGAGAGAAATTAAACTCCCAAAGAAACGAAAAACGGATCAAGGAGCTCCTCAAAAACAAAAAGGATGGAGAATTGCTGGAATTGGGATGCGGCGAGGGTAATTTCCTTAAGAAGGCAGAACCATTTTTTAATATTAGCGGATTGGACATTTCCAGTTATGCCGTAAGGAAGGCAATCAAATTGCTTGGATACAAAGTTTATCAAGACGATATTAACGGAACTTCTCTACGAAAAAATTATTACGACGCAATTATAGCATTCAATGTGCTGGAGCACATGAAAAATCCTAAGATAATTATTAATAAGTCATGCCAAGCGCTCAAAAAGGACGGGATATTGTTTGGGTCTGTTCCAAACAACTTCGGAGTTATTGGCAAAATAGCGACAAAATTTTCAAATAAAATTGATAAAACGCACTGTTCGACTTATATCCCTTCCGTTTGGAAAAAACATTTTTCTGACGCGGGCTTTAAAAGCATAATTTTCTTCGGCGAAACTCCGATCGGAAGAAATCGCAATATCTACCTTAAGAATAAATTATGGAAATATTTTTCATTTAATCTTATATTTGTTTGCAAGAAATAATTCCTTACCCGTCCCGGCACTTAAAGTCGGGGTGAATTTTTTTATTTTAGAAATTCTTTCAGCTTTTTCAGCCCTCTTTGATGCCGGCTTTTGATAGTGTTATACGGCTCTTCCAAAATTTCAGAGATTTCGTGGAGGGAAAAGTCTTCCTTATAGCGCAGAAGCAATATCGCGCGGTAGTGCGGCGGGAGTTTTTGGAGAAGGGCGCCCAATTCTTCGGCGATGTTTTTTCGTTCCAGAATTTCATCCGGCAAAAATTTTTCGTCCTCAATATTTTCGAGCCAATTTTCCCCTTCTTCATCTGAAAATTTGGAGAAGGGAATTTCTTTTTTCTTCTTGAAATAATCAAAGGCCGTGTTTTTGGCGATGGCGAAAAGCCAAGTTTTGAAACTCTTCTTCGGATCGAAACGCCTTAGGTTCTTCCATACCTTTACGAAAGCGACTTGCGTTAAATCTTCGGCCGTATCGCGGTCGTTCACTAATCGGAAGATAAAATTATATACCGGTTTCAGGTATATTTTCACGATTTCCGAAAAAACGGCTTCATCGCCGCTTAAATGTTTTTTGATCAGTTCCTTGTCGTTCGATTCCATAAACTTTCCAAATTCAACTTTTTAGCCATTCCAGTGTTTCACGCGCGCATTTCTCCCACAAAAAATCCTCAGCTCTTTTGAGGCCCTTTTCTGCCAGTTGTTTCTGCAGATTATTGTTTCCCAGGATTTCCCGCAAAGATTTTTCCAATTCAATGGCATTATTTGGCTTATATAAAATACCGTTTCCCCCTATGATTTCCCCCAGACTTGAATTATCAGCCGCAACAACCGGCGTTCCGCAAGCCATCGCCTCGAGAACAGGTATGCCGAATCCCTCATAAAGAGAGGGAAGAACGAAAACTTCCGCGCCCCAAAGGAGAGCCGGCAGATCCGCAGTCTCATATTTTCCCGTCGAAATAATCTTCGGATTATTTTTTATGCGCTTCATTGTCTCTTCATACATCCATCCCAGATCCCCGGCAATCACAAGTTTTTTTTCTTTTACCGATCCGTCTCTTTGCAGAGATTCAAACGCGTCGATCAAGGCCTGGATATTTTTTCTCGGCTGCAAGGCTCCGGCATAGATTATATATTTGTCCGCCGGCAATTTGTATTTAGCTCTTATTTTTTCCATCCGCTCTTCCGAGACATTTCTGCTAAATAAATCTTTGTCGTATCCGTGATAAATGACTCTTATTTTCTCTTCGCGCAGTCCCGGATATATTTTCAGGAGATCATTTTTTGTCGAATTAGAAACGGCAATCAGCTTGTCGGCGTTGCGAACCGCATAGTCAGTGAAGAAATTCAAGCGGCGCAAATCTTTTTTAGGAAAATGATCGGGAAATAATTTGAAAGCGAGATCATGGATCGTGACAATGGTTTTAGTGTTCTTTGACCTGAGAAGGGGCAGGGAATGCATCGGCATCCAAAGGATATCAGGTTTTGTTTTTCGCATTTCCCAGGCAAAACGGGTTTGCGTCCAGTAAAAGGGAAACTTAAGCTTTATTATTTTGTAATTGTCAAAAACGGGAAATTTTAATTCCGGATTAAATTCATTTTCGTGATATATCAAAAATTGGTCCTCCGTGTCAAGAAGACCAAAATTTTTTAGAACGTTTTGAATATAAATCCGCGTGCCGTCAATCCGCTTATGGTCAAGATCCGCCGCACTTATGGCAATTTTCATATTAATAATTTTTGAATTTTCCTTTTTTCACATCCCTCAAAAATTCCATAAAACCTTCCTGCGCTTCCTGTTCAAACATCGCCCTAACGGCCATAGGCGTGGTCGCCGGTGATTTCCAGTTGTATATGGGTTTTAGGTTTTTTCTCATGATATAAGCGGTTTTGACCAAAAAGTTCGTGTCGCCCTGCACGGGACAGGCGTAGATATAGTCTTCAGGATCACCGCTTTGATTAAATCCGCCCTTGACCTCAAAAGTAACCGGCAAACCCTGGTTTTTTATTTTCCTGAACGCCTCAACCGGATCCGGATAATGATTGAAATTTTTATTGAGATATTTTATATTCTCGTTTTTTATATCTTTGAGTTGATGAGACTCAACCATCACAGTGCGGCTGAGTTTCCGGTCAAAAAAACAGGCTCCGCCTTTTTGGGGCTTCAAGGGATTTTGGGCCACAATCTCCATCACCATGTTATATCCCTTTTTCCCAAGCTCAAGCGCCAGAGCAAGACTGGGAAGATCCACGGCGCAGGTGAGATAACCCAGATCCTCGACGTTATAAGAGAGCAGATCGTCATGAGCAGCCAGAATATCCTCAAATTCCCGGCTGGAAAGAAAAAATCTCCTGCCTGTGTCCTTCGGATCAACCCTGAAAATGACATTGTCATGTGTTTTTTGCATGATCATCTGTCCGTGATTGTGAAGCCTCTTGTTTTTTTCCGTTGTTCGATCATAAAAAAGACTTCCTTCTTTGATATACATCCCGTGAAAACTTCTTTGGATCATGAAATATATCCTTTGCGGGCTAAACCCGAAAAAATTGAACCGCTTGAATTCATCAAGAATTTCTTCCGCCGTCTGCTCGTTCAAAACGATCAAGGCGCTTTGTTTTTCCAGAACGTTGTTTGGATTTTTGTTATTCTGCCTTGCAATCCTGGCGACATCATAAGCCATTTGAAGCATGTGCCGATTGCCAAGGGAAATGCTTCGCATCTCCCGGGGATCTCTTCCTGCGATTTCCAGAACCTTTTTTTTGGTTATTTCTCTTGCTATTCCCCTTCTTTTCTCAGCCAGTTTTTTTCCTTTTACTCCGCCTTTTTTTAGTTCCTGAAGAGCCTCCTGGCGGATGTGTCCGACAACCTCGTCGAGAGAGAATTGGCTGAGATCGAGGAGATATTTTGTTCCCAACCCCAAACGGGTGGCTTCCCCCGCCGCCGTATGCTCCCAGAAAAATTTTCCCTCAAGGATCGCTTTTTCCGAGACCGAAGTTCCTATTTTGTCATCATCAAGCACAATTATCCTTTTCTCGTCAATCGGCTCGAGATATTTATAATTTTCGTAGGCGTTAATCTTTGGCTGATCTTTTTTTATCTCGGCAATTGTCGTTTTTCCGGCATTCTTATAAAAACGATGCAGCATCCATTCAATATACCGCGCCACCGAGATGCGGTATTCCTCAAATGAATCGAGATGAATTTTCGGTTTATTGCCCATAACTTTAATATGTTTACGCTATAGTAATCTTTTTTTCGCAATCGCTTTCAATTCCGCGTTGAACTCTTCAATCGCCTGATCGATGAGAGGATCAAAATTCTTGTATATTTCTTTGTCTCTGACAATATTCCCGGCATCGAGCAAAGAATCATAAGTTCCCGCATCCAGCCATTCGCCGGATATTTTGTTAACATTCAGCTCGCCCATATCCAAATATTTTTTATTTACATCGGTTATTTCTATTTCCCCTCTTTCCGACGGCTTCAGGCTTTTGGCAATTTCTACGACGCGATTGTCGTAAATATACGCCCCCGTCACGCAATAATTGCTTTTCGGATTTTCCGGCTTCTCTTCGATTGAAATGGCTTTTCCGGTGCCGTCGAATTCAACGATTCCGAATCTTTCCGGATCCGGAACCTCTTTGGCGAAAATCATTCCTCCCTCTCCGAATTTCTTTATAAACGAAGAAAGATCGTCTTCAAAAATATTGTCGCCAAGTATCATCGTTACGCTGTCCTTTCCAATAAAGGGTTCTCCCAAAATAAACGCATCCGCCAGTCCTTTGGGAAGCTTTTGAACCTCGAAATAAAGATGAATCCCGTGATTTTTGAAAATCGATCCGAGAAGATTCAGAAATTGGCCTGAATGATCAGGCGAAACAATCATCAGAATATCTTTGATTCCCGCCTTGATAAGGACATTCAGCGGATAAAAGACCATCTGCCGGTTATAAACCGGGAGAAGCTGCTTCGAGGTTGTCGCGGTAAGCGGAAACAGTCTTGTAGCCGTCCCGCCGGCGAGAATTATCCCCTTCATTTTTTTTGCCATACGATTATAAATTATAGTTTTTATTCAAATATTCTTTGAGCGCGTCTTTATAATTTCGGAGCGGCTTCAATTTAGTGTTGCGCAAGACCGAAGAATGCGGCCTTTTGGCGGGGCGGGGAAATTCCGACGACGGAACCGGGATTATTTCCATCTCGATGCCGGCCATCTTGAAAAGCTCCTGCGCCGCTTCATACCAGGTGCAGGGACCTTCATTGACGACGTGATAAATTCCAAAAGGAACGGCTTCCTCGATAATTTTTTTCGTCTCGAGAGCAAGATCGGGAGTGTAGGTAAAACAGCTCCTTTCTTCATCAACAAGCTTCAGGGTGCTGTTGTCTTTTGCGAGTTGCATCATCGTATCAAAAAAACTTCGCTTAGACATTTCCGATCTCCCCGGATTTCCAAAAAGTTTTGAGGTTCTGATGATATAAAATTTATCCGCGTTCTTCCTGATTTCCTCTTCACCCAGAAACTTCGAACGGGCATAATTGGAGATTGGATTAGGTTTGTCATTTTCGTCATATTCTCCTTTTTCGCCGTCAAAAACATAGTCACTGCTGTAGTGTACGACCGGAATTCCCTTTTCTTTTGCTATTTTAGCCAAAAATCCCGGACCAAAGCCGTTAACTTTTTTTGCCAGCTCAAATTCAATTTCATCCGACTCGCAGCGGTCAACCGCATTGTAACCGGTTGCATTTATGACCGCAATCGGATCAATTTCCTCAATCTTGTTCCTCAGACTTTCTTCGGACGTTATATCGATTTCACTGCGATCAAAAGCAAAAACTTCCCAGCTTTGGCTGTCTTCAAAAACTTTAACAAGGTCTTGTCCCAGCATTCCGTGCGAACCGATGACCATAATGCGATTATTCATTCTGCAGGGCGCTAATAATTAATTATTTTCACCGGATTCCCCATATTGCTTTTCATAATATTTCATATATTCCCCGCTTTTAATTTTCCGCCACCAAGACTCGTTGGCTTTATACCATTCGACAGTTTTTTTCATTCCTTCGTCAAAATTTGTCCGCGGCTCCCATCCGAGTTCGTTTTTAATTTTCGTAAAATCAATCGCATATCTTCTGTCATGGCCGGGCCGGTCCTTTACGTATTCTATCATTTCCTCTCCCTTTCCGAGAAGATCCAGAATTTTTTTGGTAATTTCGATATTTGGCTTTTCCGAGTCGCCTCCGACACAATAGGTTTCTCCGATCTTCCCTTTGTGGATGATCAGGTCGATCGCCTCGCAATGATCCTCAACGAAAAGCCAGTCGCGAACTTGCATCCCATCGCCATAGACAGGAAGCTTTTTTCCCTCAATCACATTCGTAATAAAAAGCCCGTGGAGTTTTTCGGGAAACTGGAATGGGCCGTAGTTATTCGAGCAATTGGAAATTGTGACTGGCAGGTTGTGGGTATGAAAATAGGCCATCACAAGATGATCAGCGGCAGCTTTTGAAGCGGAATAAGGGCTCCGCGGCGCAAAAGGGGTTTTTTCGTTGAAAAGCGGGTCATTCGGTCCCAAATGGCCGAAAACTTCGTCCGTCGAAACGTGATGAAATCTCTTCGGGCCGTTTGCTTTCGCGGCTTCCAGAAGATTATGCGTCCCGACGATATTGGTGCGGATAAACGCCGCGCTGTCGAGAATAGAGCGGTCTACGTGTGATTCCGCGGCAAAGTTAACAATAACATCAATGTCCTTAGCAAGATCATTAACCAAATCTTTATCCGCGATATCGCCTTTTACGAACTTATAATTCGGATTATTTTCGATATCTTTAAGATTTTCGAGATTTCCCGCGTAGGTTAAAAGATCAAGATTTACAATCTTGTAATCCGGATAATTCTTGAGCATGTAGCGGACAAAATTGGAACCGATGAATCCGGCGCCGCCGGTGACAAGAAGTGAGAGTTGGGATTTGTGAGTTGGGATTTGTGAGTTATTTTTCATTATATTTGATTAATCCGCTTAGCATTTTCGCAATTTCTTCGCTTTGTTTATATAATTTATTGTAATCTTCTTTCGAAATATAACCTTGCATTAATGCTAAATCTAATAAACTAACGACTTCATACAATGATCCCTTAGCGATATTGAATAAATTTCTGCTTTCTTTATTACTAATTCTGCCACTCGCTTCAGCTATATTAGCAATTACTGAAATTGCAGCTCTTATAATTTGACTAATTAACGAAAATTTCAAATGTGGTGGAAACTTTTCTGATATTTTGAAAATTTCGCCATTAAACACTAAGGCTTTTTTGTAAACGTCCAGTCTCTCGAATTTATACATAAATCTCTATCTCAATTCTCTATCTCAAATCTAAAACGGCGAAACAAAATCCTTAAAAAACTGCAGTTTTTCGTCCTTGCCCGACAAAACCGGGTTTTCAATCGGCCAATCTATATTCAAAGTCGGATCATTCCAAATGATTCCGCTTTCCGCTTCCGGCGCATATAAATTATCCACCTTATACATAAATTCCGTGTTGTCTTCAAGCGTGCAATAGGCATGGGCAAATCCGCGCGGGACAAAAAGCATCTTGGAGTTATCCCCGCCTGCCGGCGAGGCCGGGGCCGAAAGTTCAAATCCTTCCCATTTCCCGAATGTGGGCGAGTCTTTGCGAAGGTCAACAATCACGTCATAAACCTTGCCTCTTGTCACCCGCACCAATTTCGCCTGCGCATTTGGCGGAAGCTGGAAATGAAGCCCCCGAAGAACTCCTTTTTTCACTGAAAGAGAATGGTTATCCTGGACAAATCTTGAAACGATTCCTTTTTCAGAAAACACATTCTCACTGTACGACTCAAGAAAAAAACCTCGCTCGTCGCGAAATACTTTTGGTTTGATTAAGTATGCGCCCTTAAGAGTGGTTTCAATAAATTCCATACAAAATAATACTACTCTATCTCGTAAAAAAAATCAAAAATCAGCCGTGAGCTGATTTATTGAATGATTATCGCGAAGCGATGGCTTAACTTTTACTTTCTAAAGCTCTCCCCGCATCAGCTTGTTGAGCCGCTCCTTCACTTCTGCATCGCTCGGTTCGCCTGTTTCTCCGGTTGAAACCACCGTTTTTTCCTGATCGCTTTCCGCTATCGGAAGATTGGACGGAGCGACATTCTGCATATCCCGCGAAGTAATAATCGGTTCGGGAGCCTCTTCCTTTTTCGTCACAGCCGAAGTTTCCGCTTCAGACATCTTAAAAACTTTTTTTTCCGGCACAATAACCGGCGAAATTAATGTTTCCGCTGATTCTTTTTTCACTGCAATCTCGTCTGGAAAATCACTGCTGCCGCGCGGCATCCCGAACGCTTCAGAAAACAGCCAGAAAAGAAAATACAGCAGAAATCCAATGCCGAATCCCCAGCCGACATTTCGGATTACGTCCGGCTTGACCGGGCTCTGAGAAACTTGCGGATCGCTTACGAGTATATATTTAAACGGCGATCCGCCGTAAAGATCTCTCGCATGGGACGCGATTTTTTCCGGCAAACCGGAAATAACATCTTCTGCCGGTTTTATATCCGCTTCTCCCGCCAGAAAAATAACGGTAATCGTCGAAGAATTTGAACTAAGCTCCGTATGGTCGTAATCCTTTGCATCGCTTCCCAGAATATTACCCTTGAAGCTGGGACTATTCATCATTTCTGCCGTGTTTCCCGCCTCAAGATAGAGATTCTGTCCGGCGGTTGCCGAGTTTCCGGACGGAACAATTACGATCTTTCCGGTTACCTGCCAGTATTTTGTGACAAAGAGCGAGTATAAACGCTGCCAGCGCAAAAATCAAGGCGGCGAATATCGCCCGGCTAAGTAAAATTTTAAATTGGCCTTGCTGCTGAGGCATAATTATATGTTATCTAAAAAATATTAAAGCCATGTGCCGCGCCTGGGGGCGAGAAATTGTTTGCCTTTCCCCGCATTCGCCTTTTCCCGCTTTTCAAGGACAACTTGATGATACACGCTCTCTATTTCGTCAACGATCTTATCCCAATTATACTCTTCTTTCACCATCCGGCGAGCCTTTTCCCCCATCGCTTTCGCTTTCAGGGGATGATTTACCAGATATTCAAACTTGCTCATAAGGTCAAACGTATCCCCCACCCGAAAAACGAATCCGTTCTCATGGATAGCAGAAAGGTTCTCCGGAATATCGCTGACAAGCGGAGCAAGTCCCATCCCCATGGATTCGAGAAGCGCGAGCGACAAACCTTCCGCGCGCGATGGCTGGGCATAAAAAGCCGCGTTTTTATAGAGAGCCGCCAATTTTTCGCCTCTCTGCACACCCGCAAAAACGATGTCTTTCCGGCCCCGAATCATAGCCTTGAGCTCTCGGACATAGTCATCCGTATAGCTTCCTCCCCCGGCGACTACCAGCTTGAACTCTTTATCGATTTTTTCCTGAGCCTTGAGATTGATAAAAGCCTGAATAAGGGTGTGAATTTCCTTGTGGGCAACCAAACGGCTGACAGCTAAAGCGTATTTATTCTTCTTCAGCGGCCATTTTTTGAAAACATCCAGCGAAGACGCCTTTTTAAACACAGTGACGCCGTTGGGAATCACAAGGGAATCCCTTCCATATTTTTCCAGACCGATATTTCTCAAATGATCCGTAACAGAGATTGTCTTATCGGGAACATTAAGGATAATTCTTTCCCCCAGCCGCAGATAGGCCCGGGCTATGAATCCCCATTTATGATGCTCATAATCCTGAGACTGATAAGTCGAAACGACAGCGGTCCTGCCGCAAAAAATTTTTGGAATAAAAGAAAGGGTCGACGGTCCCAGAGAATGATAATGGATCACATCGTAATCCTGGAAAAGGGCATGGATCGTGGAAAGAAGAGTGTGGGAAATCGCATCAAGATGCTTCGTCTTGATGGTTGGTATATGAACCAGCTTTACTCCCTTGTAGCTTTTTAAGTTTTTGGGAGTATAATAGTCCCTCACATACACAAAAACCTCGTGGCCTTTTTTCGCCATCCGGACAGCCACTTCGTCCACATATCTTTCCACGCCTCCAATCTTGGCGGGAATTCCTTTTTGTCCTATGTATGCAAGCTTCATAAAATTGCAAATTTGCCTTCCTTATAAGATTCTACGCCAGGCAAACGATAAACTTTGAATCATTAGGGCTTTACGTAAAAATCCTGAGCATTGGAATTATTTTCTCCATCCGTCACAAAAACAGAGTATGTCTTGTCTTTCGCAACATTGGGAACCGCGACACGAATAGTTTTGTTTGATCGCTTGATGATCTTTGCGCTCTCGCTTCCGAACTTTACTGATATATTCCTTTTGTTGAAATTAATCCCCTTTATTTCCAGTTTGTCTCCAACGCTTCCCTTGTAGTAATCGTTTTTATTGGAAATATTTTTTATCCGGTAAAGCTGAGGGCCCGGATACGTCACAAAAAATTTCATCGATTTTGTGCAAGCGCCGACATCCTTGCAAACCCGCACCCGGTATGTGTTTCCGAGCTCCACTTCCGGAACATAAACATAGATTTTTTTCTTGCTCCATTTCTTCACTTCGGCATTAGTGTCCCCGAATTTCACCTGTCCTTCTTCGTTTCCAAAATCTTTCCCGGATATCTTAATCAGCTTTCCCGGCGAGCCTTTGTATGCGGAAAATTTGTACAGTCTCGGACATTTGGCCGCCCCTGCATTTTGGACGGATCCAACCAAAAAAGAACCGGCTAAAATTAGCGCTATGGCGGTTTTTCTTAGTTTTACCATAAGTTTATATTACTTATTAATAAATATTAATAAATTGACATTTCAGGCTAGCAAACAGACCGAAAAATGTCAATTATATCGCGATTATATTTTTCTGGGTTGAATTTTTCAGCCGGAAACTCAAAATTCGGCTTATTTCCCGATGCATATGCCATTATTTTGTCCTTAAATTCCTTTTGATTATTCGCCAGATAACCGTTTTGGCCATTTTCTATTATTTCGTCGTATCCTCCGGTTTTATAACCGACAAAGGGCTTTCCTGCGCTGATCGCTTCAAGTGCAATCAGTCCAAAAGTTTCCGGAAGCCGTGAAGCGGAAACAACGAAAACCGATTCCTGAATCAATTTATTTAACTCGATATTATTTTTAAAACCGGCATATTCCGTATTTGCGCAAAGCGGAATGTCGAAGCCGCTCTCTTTACTGCCTGCTAGAACTAATTTTATCGGCATATCCCTGAAAATCTCGGTCAACTCATCGATATTTTTTTCTTTAGAGATGCGGCCGAAATAGAGAGCGAATTTTTCCCCGCCCGCGGCTGGCGCGGAATGCGCATTCCGGATATTCGCGAAATGAGGCAGAACTTTAATTTTGCCTTCGGAAAAGCCCGCCTGGACAAGAATATTTCTTACAAACCGGCTCGGAGCGATGAACAAATCGACATTTTTTTCATAAATGCCGAGCCAACGATGAAAATAAATTCCTAAAACGCTTATTAAGCTTTTAAGATAAGAATTTTTCACGCATTTTTTCGGAACGCAGTGCCAGTATTTTCCAGCGACGCACTTTTCGCAATAAGGCTTTTCGTCCGCCTTTGCAGAAAAATATTGTTTTTCTGCGGATTTTTCAGACCCTGAAATTATGTTCTGCTCCGGCGAATGTTCGCCGCAACGGTTCTTTTGCGGTTTATCCCCTGCAACTTCGCAGTTTAAAAGATAATTCGGACAAATTAGCTTCCAGTCATGGACAGTCATAACAATCGGAATTCCTCGTTTTTTTATTTCAGGAAGAATTGAGGGGGAAATTTGATGGTAAATATTATGAATATGGACGACATCCGGCCGAAATTCATCCAGAATTTTTGCAATTTTTCGCCTGGCTTCAAATGACCAAAAAATGCGGAGTCCGCCTTTGATTTTATTTATCGCGCCGCCGTTTTCATAGTCCACCCGGCTGACAAAATGATTTGAAAAATCCGAATGCAGATTTTTCGGATGGCTCATTGAAAAAACAGCGGCTTCATTTCCGTTTGAATTCAGCAGCTTCACGAGATCGACAAAATGCTTGTCGGCTCCGCCTCGGACATGGTTGAATTTATTGATTTCAAGGATTTTCATTTGTTTTCTTTTGTGTGAATATTTTTGTTTATTTCTTCCGGATAGCCTCCCAGAACAGCCAGTCCTCCAAGGATAATCCAAAAGAATACTGCCAGAAGATTCGTTTCAAGATAGGTTTGAAATAAAAAGGCGATCAGATAATTTATAAACAATACTACAAAAACCACTTGAAAAAATTTTATCTCAGCGTTTCCCGCCGGCCCTTTTCTAGGCTTTCTGATATTGGAATAGAGCGGCCTGAATATTGAATAAAATATCGCGGTTATGAGGGCAATGCTCCAAATTCCCATTTGGATAAACATCGTGAGAAGGGAATTATGGATATTTCGCACTTCAATAAAATCTTTGTATTTCAGCCCAATCTCAACGGAAACCATTTTTCCGTAGCCCAATCCAAAAATCAGCGAATGCTGAAAGTCCGTCCAGGCCGCCTCCCAAACGGATTTGCGCCAATTGAGGCTTTCATCGGAACTGACTTGCGCCGTGGAAACAAATCTTTGTCCGGCCACTCCGGCCGCTCCCCTGAAAACTTTGGAAACTCCGGATTGGGGGAAGATAAAGGATATGTAGGCGGCCAGAATAAACAGCACGGCCCCGAAAAAAGCGTAATGAAGAAGCATGGTCTTTAAGGTCTTGCTGTTTTTTTGAGGAAGAAGATAAAAAAGAAATAAGACGGAAATAAAAAGGCTTATCCAAAGATGGCGCATGAGAGACCCGATAATGCCCGCGGTCCAGATTGGAATAAGGGCATATAAAAATTTATTGACTTTTGATTTTTTAAAACTCAGCCAGACAAAAGAGGCCAGCAAAGCCATTGAGAAATAAAAAGCGTGCGGAAAAGCCAAAATTCTTGTCCCCGGAGTGGAAAGAGGGGTAAATTCCGTCCAAAGGCCTTCGCCGCGGATAATCCCTATGAAAATGAAAATGGATGCGGCGGATGCGGCGGCCAAAAAAAACTTAAGGAGCTGAAAAATTTTTTCTCTTTCACTGAACAGGAAAATAAAGGCAAAATAGAAAAGTCCGTAGAAAGAATAATTCTTGAATGTGCTGAAAGCGATGGCTTCGTCGGCGTGAAGAAAAAAAGCGCTCGCGAGAAAATAAACCGCGCTCGCGAGAATGAAGATTGCAATCAAATAGTCAACAATTTTCAGTTTCCTCGGCAAGCCGTTTTTTATGATCTGATAAATCGTTCCCAGCATCACGCCGGCAAACAGGATGTCAATGGGGTATATTTTATATTCCGTCCGGTTCCAATATATCGGAACCAAAGTGAAAAATCTTTCGAAAATCACGGTCAGAAAAACAATGGCATAAAATCCGCTTCTTGGAAAAACAATCGAAAGCGCAAAACCGGCAGCCATTGCAAAAAAATAGATCGGGAAATTGAACCCGGCAACAAAATTAGCCAGAATAAAAAGCGAAACCGCCGCAATAATGAAAACAGCGGTGGAGGTTTCTATGAATTCGCTTTTAGCGATTTTGACTGAAATAGTTCGCATAATGTTGGGTATATTTTTTCGCAATTGATAATTTTCAGAATTTTATGGAAACAAGCGGTGCTTTTTATTTCCATGAAACTCTGCCTCTCCCGCGGCATTGCTGCAGGAGAGGAGGCCTAAGGTACATTGGGTTATTTGCGCTTACGCCCGAATGGATCAGGCGTGACTTTCCAGGCGGTGACGAAGAACTCCTGGGCAGCATAATCCCCTGTGACGGGACTGATGACGCCAACCTGGATCTTGGCCCATTTCACGGCACCGAAATCAAACTTGAGGATGTAGGTGTTGCCACCCGCATACTCAACCTTGCCGTCTTTCCAGTCGCCGTCGATATTATAGCGGGCGACCACGAAATCCCAATGGACCCGACGATCAAACTCGATCGCCATGCGGTAGCAAGTAATCCCGGAAACTGGCCCTGGTTCATTGTCTGGCCAGAGACCCTTCACAGTCCCCATAATTTGCCATCTGGGCATATCGTCCACGTATCTCACCCAGCTAAAGTCGGCCGCTTGACTACAGACTGCCCCGGCCAGCAAGAGAGCAAACCACACAAACAAGCAGACTATGCATTTTTTAAACATAACTCACAACCTCGCAGTTTATTGAATTTCAATATTGATGTTGCCGCCGCCGTTTTCCATGGTGACAGCTATGCCATACATCCCAAAGGCCAAGTCTGAGTTGGTTCCCCAGTATTTCATGACCTTTTCAGGCCAAAAGGAGAAGAGAAACATTCTCTCGACATCCAGAGCATCGTTGACATTCGCTCCCCGAGCAGATGCCACATAAACAAGAGATGTTTTGATGAGGTCTTTAGCCGCCTTTTGATCCGGTGGCATCGAGGCAAAGAGGGACTTTATTTTCTTCCCCGTTTCATCCGCGGTCATAATGACCGTGATCCTGCCGCCAATGGTCATTTTCTGAAAAGACCGCGATTCCGAATACCAGTGTCCGCTGGTGAATTCGAAACCCTGCTCTAAAAAGGATCCGGTCGCCAGAATCGCCGAATGGGTCAAGCTGCCGACTTTTTCTTCACTGGCATTGGAAATATTCGCCAGGCAGAAAGTCGCGATGAGGACCATAATAGAAATTAAAAGAGCCGATTTTTTCATGGTTTACCTCTTCATTTAGAATATTCGGGAAAGATAGGCTTATCTCCCGAAAGATGCGCTTAAGGAAGCGAATTTTTCGAAAGATTAACTTTGTCCTCCTTTGCAGAACGCTATAAACGTAAACCCGCGAGTAGATGATAATGTTCTGCTTCGGCAGATTTCGCTCCGCCGAAGAATTAGAGAATGACTTAGGAGCCAGTTCGCGGAGCTTCATTTTTTAACTCAATATAATATCATTTCGCCGCAAATTTGTCAAGTATTATTTTAGCTTATATAAGGCATTATTTTCTAATTTAGCATATATTTAATAAATTATCTATAATCTATCTCATGGATTTGCTTTAAGCAATAGGATCTTTCTCCAAAAACTTGCCATTCCTGGGCGTATGGTTATAATGGGATATTAAAAAACAAAAGGAGGGCGAGGGATGAAAAAATTTCATCTTTTGGTTTTTTTTCTTGTTCTTTTCAGCGCTTCCGCTCTCCGCTCCGAAACATCGGAAGAATTTTGGAGAGGGAAAGTAATTTTCGTCAACCAGTTGACCCAGGAGCTGATTACCTATCAGGACGGCAAAGAATTGCGCCGATTCGATGTGATTATGGGAGACGCAAAATTCAAGACTCCGCAAGGAATTTACCGCGTGCAACACAAGGACCGGAAATATTGGTCCAATCAATACAGCACCTGGATGCCCAATTCTCTTTTTTTCATCTGGGACGAAAAAACCCGGATGGCCATCCACGCCGGTATTGTTCCGCTGAACAAGGAAATTACCCGCCAAAAAGCCACCCATGGATGCGTGCACGCGAGAAACAATGATGCGGAGTGGCTGTTCGACTGGGCGGAAGAAAAAGCAACCAAAATCATAATCTACGGGGATCGTTCCCAAGACTGACAGTCCTGATGTTGCATCAGGACTGTTTCATTTTTTCTCCTATTTTAATTTGTATCAGTAAACTAGTTTACTGGTTTGAAAAACCTAGACATCCGATGTCTTTTGACTTATGAATATTTATTCAGAAACTTTTTATAAGAAATAATTATTTTCGGTATCCTCAAGCGTTTGGACATCCAATGTCCAAAATAGACAATTTTTCCAAATTAAAGAGCCGTATCAGTACTGACACGGCTCAATTTTTTCTTTGCCCCCTTTGTTACCTCCTTATGGGGGCGGTTATTTCGTGGCCGGGGTCCGGCCGGGGATTACTTAACGTTCAGCGACGGTGGCCAGGGGTTGCCGTTGGGATCTAGTCCCCGGTCCTTGTCGGCATAGAGACCACCCTCCAGTTTGTAGACATATTGACCAGAGTTGACTGCGCCCAGGGATTCTACCGGAATCAACAGCCAGTATTTCCCGTGCTTAAACTGGATGCCGGTGTAAGAACCCATATCAACCTTTTCGCCAGTCTTGACACTCCGGTTGGGCCCAAACAAGACCACCTCGGAGGGCTGCCAGCCTTGAGAATTCTTCACCGCGAAAGAAATACTGTTGCCTTCCTTGACGGCCGTAAATACGGTGCCCGCGGGCGGCAGAAACGTTTTGGACTTCGCGGTGTCAACCACGATTTTGACGTTACCTTGGGCCAAAGCCGTGGTCGTCATAAAGAACATGGAGGCGCAGAGCAGGACGCTCATGAAAACTCCGATACCCAAAATCTGCCACTCGGTTTTCCTTAATTTATTCATTACCGATCTCCTCTCAGTGTATTCCCCGCTAATGCAGGGAAGTTGTGTTCCGCGCCATTGGTTTTCACCTTTAGCGCGGAACGGGTTCATTGGGTCAGTCCTGATCAGGTCCCGCTTGTCTGACATCCTTTTTTTCAGGAACCGCAACAGGATTCTGTGGCTTTTCCAGAAACTGGGGCGGAGCGGACGACTCTGCCTTGGGTGTTTCCGGAGTTATTGGTTGTTCCGGCTTAACTTCTGCCGGAGTTTGAGGCGGCATAGCAGGCGGTTCCGCCGGCTTGGCCTCTGGTTTTTCCGGAATTGATGGAATAATTATTTTTCCGTCCGGAACCTCAGGCAGAACAGGCTGTTCCACCTTGGGCGCATCCGGAACCGGCGTCGGAGCCTGGGCAGGTTGCTCAGGCTTGTCCGGAGTGATTGGTTGCTCCGGCTTGGTTTCTTGCGGAGCCGGGATTGGTAGCGCCGGAACCTTGATCGGCGTTTCCGGCTTGACTGCCGGACACCGCTCCCTCAACTTCTTTTTACGTTTCGGCGGTTTTTTTACTTTTACCGGCGGAGCTTTTTCAACTGCGGGAGGACAGATAATTTTCGGCTCAGCCGGAATTATCGGTGCTGGAGGTAAAACCGCAGGAACAATCGGCTCAATTTCCGGCGTGTCCCAAGGAACTTCTTTGGTCCCGCATTCCACCATCGCGCCCTGGATGGTCCAAAATACGCGATAAAAATCGACAGAATCCAGATAGTAGTTTCTTTTCCCAAAATATCGGCCGTAGGAGAGGTATACTCCCCCAACTTCGACCTGCACTTTGCCTCCGCCGCCCTTGGGGCCATGGCGGAAACGCAGAAAGGCCGGGCCCGCCGATATTTTGAACAGGTCATCGCACGGCGATTGATACAGGACCGGCATAATACCGGCATGGAAAAACCCGTCCGTCTCCCAGAGCAGGAAGGCCTTCGCTCCCGGGAGCAGCTTGCCATATTTTCCGCTCTTCACCGGCTTCCACCAAAATTCCGTGGCGGCGTCAACCGTTGCATAGCGGCGGGACATCCGATAGTTAAAATCCCCTTTTTCCCAGCGTCGGCCCGCAAGAAGGCCAATCGTCGTATCCGTCCCGCCCCAATCATGGCGGGTGATAATCTCCGGCCAAATGCCGAATGAACGGCTACAGCCTGATCCGGAGAATTCGGACGGGTGAACTTGATACTCATACCACCCGAACTTTGCCGCAGGTCCGACTCCCAAAAATACGTTGGGCGCCAATTCTGCTTCGAACGGCCGCAAAGCGATATTATGCCATGCAAACCGTCCCGAGAGATTCGGCTCACGGCTGATTCCACCTCCAATCGGTATTTCTACCCGTTTCGGATCGACCCACCAACGAATGCGCTGAGGAAGATCGATGTAGTCATTGAAGGTTTGACCTTGGCCTTTGACATCGGCAACAAACTGCCGATAGGGAATCTCACCGCCGATGTTGGCATTGTTTTCCCGGACATACGACTGTCCATAACTTTTTTCGCTCTTCGCCGGGTTTGGATAGGCGCCGACTTTTTCATCTTTCCGGAAGGATTGCCAGAAAGCAAAATCCTTCTCGAAAAGCTCTACGCCATTTGTCTCGGTAGAGAGGCAAGGCGTGTTGTGATTGCGCAGAACGGTGGATGTAAATAATGCTGATCCAGCGCTCATTGCCATCCCAATCGGCTCAGGACTGATTGTCAGCCCCCCATCATCGGCAAAGCGAACATAGCCACGGCGCCGGTCGGGTTTTTTGCAGGCCTCGACTAATTCGCCACGATCTGCCGCATAGCGGATCCCGTCCATCGGGACATAATACTTATTAAGGCCGGCAGCCCGAATAACTCCATCGAGCTGGCCTTTGTTGATGAGGCTCGTTCTCTGGAGACTATCAAGGCTCGTGCCATAGGTCTCGGCAACCAGAGCCATATACTCAGGATCTTTTTCTTCATACATTCCGCCCTGAAGTTTGGCATACTTGGTGCCTTCCAACCCCCAAACAACCAACTCACCACGTTTGTCTCCGCCAATGGCATTGTTGAAAAAACGGTCGCCACTGACAATTTTCCAATCGGAGGCAGAACCAGTGAGTTCGGAGTTGAAATAGACTACGACCGGAAGCTTGCCATTCTTGTCGCTGCCGGACGGCAGAATAAAACCGTCCTCAATCCGACCAGAGCCGGAATTGACGGCCACCGCCTTCATGGTCTTTCCCTTAGCAAATTTAAGCGCAGGTGTGGGGATAAAACCTCTCACGGCAGTGACTTTTTTGGAGTCTTGCGGAGGTTTTTTGGTTGACCATGAATCACGAGGGGTGCAGAAGGGGGATTTCCATAATTTCCCATCTTCCCTATCCCCGTTCTCCGGGTTTTCCCACTTGTTGGGTTTGCGGGCCGTGTAAAACTGCCCGCTCTCCTGGTTCAGCCTTTCCTGGTAGATTTGGCCGTCACGAGAATTCTTCCACTCGCGGACCACACCGGGATCGGCTTTTTCGGCGGAAGCGGCTTCTGAAACCTCTCCTCCGCTGCCGGAGCACTTATACCATCCCGGTTCGGAACCGGGAATTGGGTCTGCAGCTTTTGCTTGGCCGCTGGCAAAAACCAGCGAAAGGCCGAGCAGAGCAGCGATAAAAGACTTTCTGACCATGGTCTTACACTCCTTTGCCTCGCTTCCCTTTCGTTTCTTCCTAAGCCAGACTCGGCGCGAATTTTTTTCATTTAACCCGGGGAACTTAACCCGGACATTAAACGAAGAAAATTCAGTTTTTATGACCCGGGGAACTTAATCACCCAGAATGAAACACCATAAGAACTTTGCTTTTGTCTTGCTTTTGGAAAATCCGGAGGAGTCGCAAGAAATTTTTGTGGGACAGCCGCCAGGCGGCTGCCATATATTGACTTTATACTGACAAAGTTGTAAATGAGCTGGCCCTCGTTTTCAAGGGTTGAGTGTCCCAAAGCCGCGGCTTTGAAAAACTCAGCCTCCGAAAAGATGGTTTTCAAGCCATCACGTTAAAGGCAAAAGTGGAATTCGCAGCTAAACCGCAAATTCCACCTGCCTTTCAGTGTGTTGCTCTTAAGGTTCAACTTGAAATTTACGTTTCTTTGAAATTGACTATCTCTCCCGTTTCTACGTCGATAATGTTTCCGGAATCGTCTTTCGTTATCGTTCTTCCCCAAATGCCGTTTATATCTTTTCCGCTGCCCGCTAGTTTCCCCTGACTAACAAGGCCTGCATAAAATGAAATTGCAAATATAAGGAAAAGTCCCACAAGAAATGATGCGCCGACCGAAAACGCCAGCATTGCGGCTCCCGGATTATTCTTTATCACCGGCGCGTTAATCATCCGCACTTCAATTTTTTGGTTTTCGCTGATAAAAAGATTATTATTGTCCGCCAAAACTCCGGCCACTGTTTTTGAGATATTTTCTGCGTTCGTTCGATCACTCGCCAAGACCCTGAGGTGACTCATCCCCAGCTCCATATTAAGCGATGTCCGAACCGTTTTTGCCCAGGATTTCATCCTGCTCTCCCGATCAATGGGCAAAATTTTAGAAAGTTCCGGATAACCTTCCGCAGCCTTATTAAGAAAAGTTTCCGTGTAGATGCTTTCCGAAAGAAGCTTCGAAAAATGTTCGGTCGACTTCGCCAGAGTATAGGAATCAACGAATCCTTCCTGGTTTTGAATGACCAGCACGTCCAAATTGGACTGATATTTGGGAGTAAAAAGCATCATCCCCCAAAAAGTCACGGCCGCAAAAAGAAGGCCTGCCAATATCATGATTCCTGATTTTTGCCTTAAAATAGCGGCAATTTGAGAATAATTCATGTTTATATAATTTAATTAATCAACCTGTTATTATACGCCTTTTTTATTATTTTGTCAATATGGACGTATGAATCGTTAAAAACTCAAGACTTTATCCCCTGTCAGCTTTTCATTCAATTCTCCTGTTGTCCCGTCGGTTTTTTGCATCTTAGCCGTGAAATCAATCTCTCCGGATCCGGACTGCTTCTGAACCAGCAGACTGTATGCCTTATTTTTCAGATCGGCCGGCAGGTTATACTCCAAAGTTACTGATTCCGTCTTCCCAATTTGAACATTTACGGGAAATCCAAAAACCTTTTTCCCCAGCTCATCGCTAAACCTCATTTCTTGCCCGGGAATACTCGACGTTTCAAGCCATGATCCTGCCGGAACGTAAACTCTCGCCCAATCATTGTAATTGGTGGTCATCCAGTCCTTGGCGCGGCAAGTGTGTTCATAAGTCAAAGTTAATTTTGCCTTCGGGTTTTCACCATTCATGTCAACGCTGTATTCAGCTTTTCTCTTGATACAGATATCGCTTTTCAGAGAATTAAGATTGGCGTCGACAACCATCAGATAGTCTCCGCTGTAATCCCGCACCTTTCCCGTCCAGTTCATATTTTCCGCCTCCGCCTCAAGGCTTTCGTCCTTAAAATACATCTGGATGTCTTTTTGCTTGAGGTGTTCTTCCATTTTTTTCCCGAGTTCCAACTGCTGGGAAAGCGTGAAATTATGGGCTTTTTCAATGAGAACCTCGGCCATTTCTTTCATGACGCTTTTTCTCTCTCCTTTGTCGATTCCCTGATCGCGATAGCCTTTTTCCACCTGGTATTCGAGCTGGAGAATGGCCGTTTCGTCGTTGTACTCCCCCGGATAATCGTTGATTTTGACCGGCCCGGTTATCGAAAGGAAAGAATTAAGCACATTTGTGTTAACGGCAACGACCCCGTCAAAATTTTCTCCGCCCTGCCCGAGTTTATAGAAATATTCCGCTTTTTCGGCATTGGTCTTGAAATCAGGCGACCAGTTTGAATCGCGCAATTTCCAGGATTTAATATAGAGCATTTCCCCCATCGGATAAGGAGGGGTTTCCGTTTCAGGAATCCGCCCGTCGAAATTTCCCGTGTCGTGGATTTGAATATCGCTCACTTTTCCGTTTTTCGTCTTAAGAATTCCGAAAGACCCGATAAATCCGCCTCCGGGACGAAGTTCCATGTCATTTTGGAAAAGGATGAGAAAAGTTTGCTCGCGATTGAATCCGCCGGCTTTTTGATATATGTCCGTCAAAACCTGAAGTTCGTTTCTGCGCTCGGATCCCACCGGCAAAATTTTCGCCAGCGGTTTTAGGTTTTCAATATTCCGGTTTTTCACCTGGAGAAACACATACCATCCGAAAAGCAGAACGACCGAAGCCAGCCAAAAAATCAGCCAAAACTTCCACGTGTTCTTCTTAATTTTCTTTTTTCCTTCTTTTTCAGGCAAAATTTCAGCCTTTTTTTCCATAAATTTGCTTTAAATAAAGTAAAATTATTATCTGCATATTAATACGTACTGACCCCTTATTTTAACTTTATAAACTAGCAAAAAAAGCATCTTTTGTCAATGGCAACCCAGCCGGGCTGGTTTTTTTGTTTTTTTCACATAAGTTAAGATAAAGCTCCCTGAGCTTACCTGCCTCGCCGGCAGGCAGGCGCTCGCGGTTTTCTGCGAAGGGGAATAAACTCACTTCATCTTTTGGCCAAGAAAATATTTCTGGAACTTTCGGGAATTAATCGGGATTATTTGAATTAAAAAAAGATTATCCGCACCTTAAACATCGGAAGTATTGCGCTTTTTTTTGCCTATGCTATAATTTTCTCAAACCATGATCCATTTTTATCCATCCCTCAACGAAAGGAGCAAACACATACAAAAAGGGAATTCGGCATAACCGCCGAAGAAAGTGGCATCAAGGATGGAGTAGTTCTTTAATTTTCAGATTATTTTTAGGACGCGTAAATCTTGCTAGCGGGCCCCAATCCAGCGACATACGAAGTCGGGGCGGGCAAGCTTGCGCGGAGTAAAACTATTAACTTCGGCAATTCCATTTCACATTTCTCCGGGCGGAGGCCAACCTCCGCCTGAAACAGAAACCCGAATTCATGAAACACCGAGGTGAACCATGTTTGAACGAGCAGACAAACAAGTACAAGATGCCATTCGGATGCATGGCGGCCACTACGTCAAGATGAACAAAGACGGTACGGTACGCCTGGCGAACCTCAACCCTTGCCTCCAAGTCGTGGTGAGTGCCGAGCTGACTGACCTGCACGCCTATGCGGCCTTTAACCCTCTCCAACCCTGTTCTGGCCTGGAGGTCCAGACCACCAATGATTACATGGTCTTCGCCAGCCCGGACAAAGGCGGCGGCTGTCAGCCTGCGGCGATCGGTCACGACCTGCCCGTAATGGTGGCTGATTTGGACCTGCGGCGTGAAGTCCTCTATAGCTCCCTGGTGGCCCCCGAGCTGAAATGGCAGCAGATGGCGGCCCCCACCAAGTGCGAAGCGGTCCTGGTACCCTGGGTCTCCAGATGGGACAAGGCCGAGCTGAAAAAGATCGTGGGAAACGACAGCATCTTTGCCCAAGACATGGCCGGCACCGAAACCAGCGAGGTCAACGCCGCCGACCCCCGGGCCCTGCTGAACAGCCTCACTAAGGCGAAAAAGATCGAGTTGGCAGCGCCGGCGCAGACGTATGTCCCTTACGGGTCCCGGGCCGCCAACTCCTTTGACGATGTCATCCCGGCCGCTCGCGGCGCCACTGCCATCATCGGTTCCATCAACCTGGCGGCGGTCCCCTTCGAGATGCGGGTGTAGTATCACTTCGGTTGATTAGGGGTAAATAAGGAATCCTTTCGGATTAAAATCCTCCGAACGGAGACAACGTTTCAAGATACTTATTTGCCTAGAAGTTCCGGTTCCGGGAGAATCCCCTGTGGCTCTCCCGGACCACATCTTTATATTTATATATCTCACGCACTTCGAAAGAAGGCTTTTTTTATTGCCTCAAAGCTAAATTTTCCATCCCAAGACTAAGCCTTGGGATGGTTTGACTGAAATATTTTCCGCGAGTTGACATAATAAATTGGGCGGATTAGTATATAAATCCGCGAAGAGAGACAGGTAAAAAAGGGATCGCTAAAGCTAAAAACGGCATACGCGAATTTGTTCACGCTCAAGCGGCTGGATTCGTTCCGGAATGCGCATCCGGAAGAATCGCCCGCCGTTTTGCCAAAGCGCCGCCAGAGTTTTCGGCAAAAGCCTGTCCTCTCGCGGAAACTATTGCTCTATGGGGTCGGTATTGGAGAGAAAGCCATGCCGTTTGTTTACCGGCAGGCAATTCAGACCCAGGTCTTGGAGGAGACTGCCGACCCCACCATTTTTTTGACATTTAAGCTTATTTCTTGTAAATTTTTTACAGGAGGAGACTGATCTGATCTGGTTTTGTTCGTGCCATGGGGGGCAGTTATCGGAACAAAAGAGGATCAGTCTCCAACTACGCTGTTCTTTTTAGAGAATCAGCAGGCGAAAAAAGCAATTGATTAGAAATCAGGTCTCATTTTTTCCTTTTTTTAGAACAAACCTTTTTCTGTCCACTCGTTTCACCTGCTCAAACCCAGGCAAAAAGAACTATTGAGAGCCAAGCCCGTCCCGGCAGTTATTACTCTCCTTAGCCTCCTTTTTGCCTGGGTATACTATTAAATCTTCTTGGCCATATCGCATTTTTGCGGTTTTTTTGTTGCCGTGATAAATTATTAATATGAATAAGGGGAGGTGATGCGCGAAAAGGCTCGGAAAAAGGCTGTTTCACCCGTGCCGCCGGAACAATCAAGGATATCCCGGAGGAATTCTATGGCTTGTTTTTGCGGCACAAATCTTTTTAAAAATACGGGTTTTGCCGGGAAAAGAAAAAAGCGACGCCAAACTCCTTTCAATTTGGCCGCATATCATTTCTCCCCGGCAAAACCCGCCAGTTCTTTCGTGAGGAGTCTCCAGGTATTCTGCGGAAAGCGCCTTCCGCAGAAAAAACGGGCCTGATCCATCCGCCAGAGCTTCAAAGCTGGTTCCCCCCGGCGACAGCGGACTGAGACTCCTCACCTTTATTAAAAGCCCCGCGGCAAAATCTTCGGTTAACACCGCAGATTCTCTTGCCCGGGGCTGTATTATTTTTATATCCGAATAGTTTTAAGCTTATCATTGAGCAAAGCGAGAGAAATATTCCGCCCTGACAGGCCCTGAGGTTGATATTGATTTATTTTCTCAGAGCTTCAATCGGAGAAAGTTTGGAAGCCTTCCAGGCCGGATAAATGCCAAAAATGATTCCCGTTAAAGCCGAAAAGCCGACCGCCGTGACAATAGCGCTTAAGGGAACCTGAAAGTTCAGAAAAAAACCGAGCTTAACCAGCAAATTATTGAGAAGATAGGTGGATCCGATACCAAAGATTATCCCTGCGATACCGCCAAGCATAGTGACAATAACCGCTTCGAAAAGGAACTGCCGCAAAACGCTCGAGCTTCGCGCGCCAAGGGCTTTCCGAAGACCGATTTCACGCGTTCGCTCCGTAACAGCGACATACATAACGTTCATGATCCCCACTCCGCCGACGATCAGAGAGATGGAAGTGAGCGCAAGAAGGAGATAATTTATCGTTCCGAAAACGGTGTTAATCATGTCTTTTGCTTCAACCGCTGTCGTAATGGAAAAATCTTCCTTGTCCGCTTTTTTGATGTCGTGCCTCCTCCAAAGGACGTCGCGGATATCAAGCTTGGTTTCTTCGACCTGGGACATGTCCTTGAGCTTAAAAGTCAGGAATTGCACATAATCGATGCCAAGGAGCTTTTTATTGAGTGTCTTTGTCGGAACATAAACCGCGTCGTCAAAACTGACAAACCCGGCGGCTCCCCTTTTTTTCGCCACCCCGATGACTCGATAGCTCTGGCCTTTGATTTTTATATTTTTTCCGACGGAATCTTCTTTTCCGAAAAAACTTTCCTGAACGCCTGATCCGATGACTGTCACCTGGGCGGCCGAAGAATTGTCTCCTTCAGTGAAAAAATTTCCCTCTTCAATCTTAAGCTGCTGGTCAATTTTTAGCGCGTCGGGAAGATACCCCATAATCATTACCCGCTTGTTAATATCCCGATAAGTAATTATTTCCTGGTCGATATTTCCCGCATTGAACGCCGCGACATTGGGAAGCTTGGCTATTTCCTCCCCGTCCGCAATCTTAAGAGTCGTTATTGCAAGCCCGGTTCCGCGGCCGGAAATATTTTGAGACGAAAAATCCGAGACACCGGGAACCTTCGGCTCAACCTGGATATAATCACTCCCGAAAACATCAACTTGCCCCATGACATACCCTTTAAGCCCCGCTCCTCCGGCCATAACGATAATGACTGAAATTATTCCAATCACCACGCCGAGAATGGTCAGCGAGGTACGGACTTTGTTTTGGCGAAGATTTCTGAGGGCAAGACGCATAACAATAGCCCATTCGTGGGGAGAACGAATAGTAAGACGCAAAAGCGATTGAAAAAAATTTTTCTTTTTTCTCAGATTCTTGTCCATCTTTTAATTTATTTATTCATATCGAAGGGCTTCCGTAATTTGAAGAGCCGCGGCTTTGCGGGCGGGATATACTCCAAAAAACAACCCGACGGCAAGCGAAATCGTCACCGCCAAAACAATCGATGAAAAAGTGACGACGAAAGGCCAGGCATATCCGAGTCTCTGGATTATAAGCGCCGCAAGAAACGAAACAATCGCGCCAAAGATAATCCCGATTACTCCGCCGATAACGGTGATTACTACCGATTCCGTGAGAAATTGCCGAAGAATCGCTGAATTTTTTGCTCCCAGCGCTTTTCTGAGTCCGACTTCCCGAATCCTTTCGTTAACGCTTATGAGCATCGTATTCATAATTCCGACTCCGCCCACGATCAGCGAGATCGCCGCAATGGCCGCAAGAAAATATTTTATCGCTCCGGTAATATTCGTGATCGCATCGAGCCCCGCTCTCTGATCACGGACGGAAAAATCGTCATCGGAAGGATTTTTTATATCATGTCTTTCCCGGAGAGTTTTTATCGCGTCAGCCTTGGCCCGGTCGATATTGTCTTCGCTGTTGACCTTGAGGCGGACAAAATTGAGATAATCCACGCCAAGCATTATCTTCTGCGCGGTGAAGAGAGGCATAAAAATCGTCGAATCCTGATTGGAAAAAGCGGCTGAGCCTCTTTTTTTAAGGACGCCCGCCACTTCAAAGCTCTGGTCGCCGATTTTTATTTTTTTCCCAATAGGATCTTTTCCGGATCCAAACAGGTCATCCGCCACGTCGGATCCGAGCACAACGACTCTCGCAAGACTCGTATCCTCCTCTTTGCTGAAAAACCTTCCTTTTTCGACGTCGGCATTTTCAACATCGACATAGCTGGCTGTTGTCCCCTGATATGTGTAATTTTTGTCTATGCTTTCGTATTGCACCGTATCGTTGCCGCTGATATAACCCGCCCCGTCAACGGCATCGGGCACATTGTTCTTCTGAAGCAGGGCCTTAAGATCATCATATTTGAGGGTGGTCACAACTAATCCGAATGCGCTGGCCGGCGCACCCTTTTCCTCCGAGCCGCCCGGAAGAACGCCGATAAGGTTTGATCCGATACCCCGCACCTGGTTAACGATCAGCTCCTGGGCGCTGGTCCCTATCGCCATGATGATGATAACCGATGAAATTCCGATTACTATCCCGAGAATTGTTAAAAAAGAGCGGAACTTGGCCGCGAGAATATTTTTGTAGGCAAATTTTATGGGATCAGAGAAACGCATTAGCGTGAATTTCCAATATCTAATTCCTAATTTCTAATAAAATTTCAAACGATAAGATGACTAATTTAAAAATTTTTGACATTGGGTATTGGACATTTCATTGAAAACTGGAAATTAGTAATTAGAAATTATTTTAACAACTTTTCTTCCCCGTCCGCCATTCTTCTTCTTTTTACCATCTCGTCAGAAACAAGCGAACCGTCTTTCATGGTCAGAATCCGCTTGGCATGTTCCGAGGTATAGGTTTCGTGCGTGACCATTACGATAGTATGGCCTTCGCTGTTCAGTTTTTGCAAGATTCTCATGATCTGAAGGCCGTTTTTTGAATCCAGGTTTCCTGTCGGTTCGTCCGCCAGTATGAGTGCAGGATCGTTGACAAGCGCCCGGGCGATAGCCACTCTTTGCTGTTCCCCGCCTGAAAGCTGATTGGAATAATTGTTGATTCTTTCTATGAGATTAACGGCCGCAAGGGCATTCCGGACTTTTTCCTCAATCTCGCGACGGGATTCCCCGCGCTCGTCGTAAAGAAGCGGGAGCTCAACGTTTTCATACACCGTTGTCCGCGGCAAAAGATTGAAAGCCTGAAAAACAAAGCCTATTTCCTGATTTCGGATAAGCGCCAGATGATCCTCGCTGAGATTCTCAACGTCTTTTCCTTCAAAAAAAAATTTTCCTCCCGTCGACCGGTCAAGGAGCCCCAGAATTTGCATCAGCGTCGATTTTCCGCTTCCGCTGGGTCCCATAACCGCCACAAATTCTCCTTTATCAATATCAAAAGAAACCCCGCAAAGGGCTTTCGTCACAACGCCTTCGTTATTGTATTCTTTGCAAAGATTTCTGACGGAAATTAACATAATAAAGAATTTTCAATTGCCAATTTTCAATAAATCTTCAATTTATCAACGATCAATCCTTAAATTCGGCAAGACTAACAAATTGAAAATTTAATTATTGGAAATTGTTTGAAAATTGAAAATCTGAGAAATATTGTCAATCTATTTCTTTATTTTACTGAAGTTACGACCAACTCATTTTCTTGTAATCCGCTCATAATTTCGATCACTCCCCCGTCGCCCTGGAGTCCGGTTTTTACCGTTCTCTTTTCGGTCTTGTTTTCGGCCGTCAAAACGTCCACCGTCTTTTGCCCGTTTTCTTCATTAATCGCCCGTTCCGGAATATACAGGACATTTTGCCTGTCAGCGACATCAAAATCAATATCAGCACTCATGCCGTCCCTGAGTCTTGAATCGGTTTCGTCCAGGGCGACTTTAACGACATAATCGACAACATCCTGCACAACCGTGGCAGAGGGTTCCACGAAGATCACCTTTCCGGCTATCTTGTCATCGTCCGATAACGCATCAAACGAAAGATCCGCTTTTTGATTTGTGGATATTTTCGTGATATCCGACTCGGGAACCTTGGCTTCAAAGATATAATCATACGAAATCATCATCGCAAAAATGCTTGTCTGGGAAGTTACGCTCGGGGAACCGATAACTTCGCCTTCGCTGTAATTAACCTCCGTGACAACACCTGAAATCGGAGCCCGCAAAACAGCCTTATCCATGTTATTAAGAGCTGTCTGATACGCCGCCTCATAGCTTTCAACCACTGCGTTATTGCCAGCCGTCACGTATTTTGATTTGGCGGCGTCCAGGTTGGATTTTGCCGTTTCAAGCGAGTTATCCGCCGATGTTTCCGAAAGGTCGGCATTTTTCTTTGCCACTTCCAGCGCGGACTTGGCCTGCTCATAATTCGATTGGCCGGTGTCGAGCGTCAATTTGGCTAATTTTGCGGCTTTACTGCCTGCTCCGTCGTCTTCCTTCACCTGATTATAATAAGATTCGGCATCGTCCCGATAATTTTTTGTGTCGTCAACCGTCTGTTCGGATGCTTCGATATTTTTTTTGTTCAAACTTTTCGTGTCATCGAGGTAATCCTCCGCGTTTTCAACCGCCACTTCGGCGGTTCTGATGCTGTCCGATGTGATTCCCGCGTCCGCCCGGGCTTTTTCAAGGTTGGCCCGCGCCTGATCAACTCCGTATTCAAGGTCGGTTTGGTCAAGGATTGCCAAAACGTCTCCCTTGGCCACTTTCTGGCCGACTTCAATGTCAACTTCCCTAATTCTTCCCGGCGTTTCAAAATTCAAGCCGACATTATCATTGGATTTTAACGTCCCGGAAGCAGAAACAGTCTCTCTCACTTCCCCTTTCTGGACATTCGCCGTTTCATATTGGACCGGGACTTTTTTCAGGAAAGAAAAATAGACTATTCCGAATATGAACAGGAACGCAACCACTGACCAGATTATTGTTTTTTTTCGAAGCATTCGGCTATTTTATTTTGAAATATATTCCCTTTAAGCCTGCAATTTCCATATTAATCTTCCCTTTAAGCAGTGAAAGATCTTCAAGTGAATTTATATAATCCCTCGACCGGGAAAAAAAGTCGTTTTCTTTGGCCGAAAATTCGTTATATGAAGCGTTAAGCTGGTCAAAATTATCCGATGCGCCGGATGCGAAGTTTTCCATTTCCGCCAAAAAATTATCCATCGCGTCTTTCAGGGCCTGTCCGCTTGCTTTGATATTTTCAGGCAAATCATCTGTTTTAACCTTCGCGTTCTCATTCTTAGCTTCGCTGATATAGCTCTTCATTTCGTCAAGAGAAACGTCTGCCCCTATTTTACCAAAAATTTCGGAAACATCAAAGATTTGGTTGCTGAAGCGGTTTATATTCGCTGTCTCGCGGATCTGATTTTCCACTTTTTCATAATAAGCCAGCATCTCAGACTTCGTTCCTCTTCCGGACAGGGAAAAACCCAGTCCTCCGACTTCTTTTCGAGCAGACTCGGCGCTTTCTGCCATTTCATCGAGCCGGGAAACGAATTCTTCGGATTTCTTTCTTAGCTCCCCTGGATCCTTGGATGCATTTTTTTGGTAGTCTTTCTGCGCTTCTTTAAGCTGAAGAAGGCCATCGTATTTATTGTTCAGGACAGAAGCGGAATCGGAAAAATCTCGGATTTTTCCGGCATTATAAAAACCAAAAGAGAGAACGGCGACTCCCGAAAAAAGCAGAATGAAAAGAAAGACAAGAATAAATTTCCTCATGTCCTTATTATGCTCGAGGGAAAGGCAAAATGCAAGAGAAGAATGGCAAAAATCCCTTTCCCGCGGATTCGGCATCCATGAGAATACTATACTTCAAGTTTTTATGAAACTCCCCGAAGCGAAAAAGAAAGCATTCATGAGGCGAGCTTACCCGCCTCGCCGGAAGATAGGCGCTCGCGGTCTTCTGCGAAGGGGGATAAAATCGATTGGATGACTGATGAAAGCGTGGCCATATCTTCTATTTTGACAATACTGTCCGGTTTTGTATTACCAATAATATTTTGCTTGTCAGTTAACGGATTTCTGATCAAAACCGCTTTGATTCCGGCTTTTTTTGGCATCGCGACATCTTGCAGATAATTATCGCCAATCATCAGGCATTCTGCCGGTTTTTGTTGCGTTTTTTTCAGGCAAATCTTGTAAAATTCCGGATCGGTTTTCCTGTAACCGATATCGGAAGAAATAATGAAATGCGAAAAATATTTCGCTATTCCAAGTTTCTCCAGCTCTCTGGGTAAATACGACCCTTGAGCATAGCTGGCTATCGCCAGAATATATTTTTGATACAATTCATCGAGTATTTCCTCCACTCCCGGATATAATTTTACATCGGGAGAATGGATCTGCCTGAATTTCCATATCAAGTCAGATAACTCTTTCTTTCCCGCTCCGATACCATGTTTCCGAAGCACAGTATCAATCAAATCAAACAGGTTATGATGCCGAAATTTCATTTCGAAATCTCCGGCCAGGTGGTAGTAATTCTGTTTTTCCTGATCAAACATTTCCTGAAATCGGAAAGTGTCAGCTGGCACTCCCCGACTACTCAGAAAACTCGAAAAAACATCCCATGCTTTTGCATTTTTTTTAAAATCGACAGACAGCAATGTTTGATATACGTCAAAGAAAATTGTTTTTCTTTTCATAAAATTGACTATTCCCGAAGTTAAGCCTTAGAAATTGTTGATGCCGGAACAAATTTCGCACAAGGCAGTTAATTATGCCGAGACTATTTTTACTAAGAAGATATATGTTTATATTCCGGACTTAAAATTGCAGTCAAAATATACTATTGATTATTTTAGCTGAATCCCTAAAGTCCTTAAATAAATAACCGGGTTTTTCTTGCTGAAGTTGCTTCACAGTTTCCTTTCCTGTCGCGACAGCAACAATATTGACGCCGGCTTCTTTTGCACATTGTATGTCCCTGACCGTATCGCCCACCAAATAAACATCCTTTCTATCAAAACCTATGCCAAGCTTATCCCTGGCTTCCTTTAAGGCGATGGGAACCAATTCGCTTCTTATCTTGGTTGCATCGCCAAAAGCGCCAATTTCAAAATATTTCCATAATCCGCAATTAACAAGTTTTGCTTTTGCCCTCTCGCGGGTATTTCCGGTCAGCAACCCAATGGCGGCATCCTCTTTCATCAAAAGCTGAATGAATTTTTCAACACCAGGAATTGTCTTAATTTTTTCATTTTTTATTGCTTCGAAAAAAAATCTGCCGAGATCATTAAGCGCTTTTGGGAATTTCTTATCTTTTTCGGGATCTTTAATCCCCGCAAGCTGGATAAGTTCAAAAAGTATTTCTCTGTCCGTCTTCCCATGCGTATAAATTGATTTTTTGTCGACTTCAAGATTAAAGTTATTTTTTACCGCTGCATTCCAATAGTCAAACTTCACCGAGCCGGACTGAACTAAAATTCCATCGACATCGAAAAGCATTAACCTCATTATCATTGATATTATTTATATTACCACTTCCATTCTAGCAATAAAGATTAAAAAGTTCTAACTTCCCGCTGTCTTATACAAAAAAAGGCTTAAATAAGCCCCTTTTTTACCAGCACGGGTGGAGGGAATCGAACCCCCGTTACCGGTTTTGGAGACCGGCGTACTACCACTGTACGACACCCGCATTTATTCACGAATTGCGAATAATGAATTATGTATTACGGGAAAGTAAAAATTGAAGGAATATATTCCTTAATTCATAATTCCTAATTCATACTTCATAATTCACTTTTTATACTTTTCCTTCTTTGTGCGGCGTGTGCTTGCGGCAATTTTTGCAATATTTCTTAAGCCCCAGCTTTTCCTTGATTTTTTTCTTGTTGCGGGAAGTGTGATAATTCACCTTCTTGCAAACTTCGCATTTGAGAGTGACGAGATTGTCTTGAGACATAAAATAAATCTTAATAATTTAAAACGAAAGCCTAAAATCTCTTGTCAGCGATCTTTTTTCTCTGGATTTTAGTCTTTTAGTCTATTCTTTCCCATGTTCCGTCTTCGGAATCATATTGATAGGAATTGACGTCCTCCACATCTTCGAATTTGTCCGTTCCGGTTTTAAGGACATAGTCATCCTCCCCCATCTCCCAGTATGCCAGAACTTTAACGTCATAAGTTCCATCCGATTTAGGCGCGGTTTCAAGAAGGACCTGCCGTCCGGTGTCTGCGTCGACATCCGAGTTCTCATCGTCCTCCACCGTGTCATAATATTCGACGTAAACATTATTCTCATCCACAAAATCAATTATGTCAACCGTCCACTTCTGGTAGGGCGCTTTCTGGGGTGATATTGAACTTATATTTTTCGCCACATAGTTCATTAATTTGTCTCTTTGGCTGATGAGATTTTTGTCAGTCTCTTTTCCGGCGCACCTGACTTCGGAAATGGCAATGGATTTTCCGTTGGATTCTTTGACACCCTGAACTTCCACTTCCCGGTCTTCGAAATAATCGAGTTTTGAAAGATCCTGTCCCGAAACGGCAATTTTGGAATTGCCTTCCAGATAAAAGAAATAATCCTTAAATTCCTTCGCTTCCGGATCGTCGGGATATACTTTTCGGAGTTTTCCGGAAACTGTTTCCACGCTTCCGGAGAGATCGGCAACTTTCATCCACTCGCCGTTTTCGCACATGGCGTTGAAATCCGCATCTTCAAGGTCGGTTTGTTCTTCGGCAGTCAGTCCCTCTTCGTCCGAACTGTCCCCTGAATTTTGGTCCTGGCTTGTTTTTTCCGATTGGTCGGAAATTGAATTACCCTTTTGAGAATAGCTGCTATACCACAGATATCCGCCGAAAATAAGGGCAATAATCACGATGACCCCCCAAATATATTTTGATTTGTTCATTTTTTAATTATTTATTATTAAAAGGCACATGAATTATAGCAGAAATTGAGGGAAAAAAGCCAGACGCCGGGGGTCTTGAACCCATGAAAGGTTTGCTCTGCTAAACAGACGGAAGCTGACTTTTGCCAACCGTCTGGAGCCGTTGCGCGGATTCGAACCGCGGACCCCTTCCTTACCATGGAAGTGCTCTGCCAACTGAGCTACAACGGCAATTTTTATCTCCCGCAAACAGGAATATCTTAGCATGCCGAAATAAAAATAACAATAATTCGAACTCCCAAGGCCCAAATAAAGAGGCAGGCTGTTAACCCGCCCCTTCGCCAACGCGCGAAATTTATTTTTGCAAATCTGCCACCCCTGGTTTTCCTCGGGCCAATCCCTTAGGAGTTAAGGTTATTCGCTTGTTTTATTGTTTCTTTTTGTCTGCCACAACCAAATACCAGCAATCAGGACAATGATTATTCCCGCAATTCCGTAAGACCAATTCCAGTTTGCCGCCCCGGAGGAATCTTCTTTAGCCTCTTCGGCTCCGGCCACTTGCCCGCCTTCATCCGTATTCACTTCTTCTTCTGTTCCGGAATTTTGATTGCCTTGCCCTTGTTCTTCCCCGGATTCTTCTCCTGCGACCGTTCCCTGAGGAAGAGCCTCGGTTCCTTCATCGGTTATAATCGCCTGTCCGCCTTCTTCGGGAATACTGGCGGAAATAATTTTCACATTGCTCGCATTTCCGGCTTCATCCCGGGTGACGAATTTGTAATAATATTTTTCTCCGCGACTCACATTGTCATCCGTATAGCCATCATCACTATCATCATTTTTGGCGATTCGCGAACCTGAGTTAACCCTGAAATCCCTGCTTTTCCCCTGATATATGAGAACTTCGTCTATATCCGAGTCATCCGCGTTCCAGGTCAGTTTCACCGCATTTTCTTCTTCGTCGTATTCCGCATCCAAATTTTTGACATTGTCAGGATCACGCGTGTCCACTTTCGCGTTTTTTACTCCGATATTGCTCACGTTTCCCGCTTTGTCGATTGACCGATAATAGAATGCATGAGTACCGTCTTCGATTTTCACTGGCGATGAATAGGCATTCCATGCGCCGGAATCAGAATCGATTTGGTACTCTATGCGGTCCAAGTTTTTGTCACTGGCGCTCAAACTGATTGTTGGATACGAAACATACCAATCATTATCGCCGTCCGGATTTGACGGTTCGATCGACAAATTCACTTCGGGAATGGTCCTGTCAAAAATAATAGTCAGCGTGTAAGTGTTTTCCATATTCCCCGCATTATCGACTGCGTGTGATTTGATAGTATACGATCCTTCATTTAATGAAGTCAGGGTATAATTCCATGAAATATCGCCTGTAGCGTCTACTAATATCTCGCCATCTTGCCAAACCGAACCATTCCAATATTTCCCAACGCCATTTTGAATCGAAAGTTTGATCCCCGCCACGCCGCTCGGGCTGTCTACGGCCGTACCGGAAATATTTCCGTCCCAGCTGTTGCTATAAACAATTTCGTTATTAACTCCGCCATTAATGGTACTTTCCGGTTTTGTTTTGTCAATCTTGACCGCATCGGAAGTCTTTACCGATTCATCATTTCCAACTTTGTCCGCGGAGAAATATTTCACCACGGTTTGTCCTTCGTCGCTTATTTCCACCGAATTTCCGGTTGCGGATGAAGTTGTCGGATCGCTTCCGTCCGTGGTGTAATAGATTTTGTCGCAACCGCTGCCGCTTGCGTCGTCGCAGGAGAAATTGACCGTAACTGAAGCACTGTGCCAGTCGGAATCAATTCCGCTAACCGTAGTAGTTGGCGCTGTTTTATCAATATTGCCTACCGTTGCCAAAGCCGAACCGGTATTGCCGGCGACATCGACGAATTCGAAAGTAAATGTTCCGTTGCCAGAAAAAGAGTATGTTGTATTGCCGGAATTATTCGTCACATCAACCGATTCGCTCGGGTTGAGAGTTGCAATCACGGACCCATTTGTCCAGTCTGTCGTGTCATAACTCACAGTTGCAGTCGGTGCGGTTTTGTCGATCTTGACCGTGTTTGAAGCAGTTTTAACATCCTCCACGTTTCCCGCATTATCTACGGAGAAATATTTGACAGTGAATTCTCCGTCACTATCCAACACAACCGAATTTCCGGTTGCGGATGAAGTTGTAGGATCGCTTCCGTCCGTGGTGTAATAGGTTTTGTCGCAACCGCTTCCTGTGCCATCGCCGCAAGTGAGAGTCACTGTCACATCAGCGTTGTGCCAGTCGGAATCAGCATTGTCTGAGGTCGTGGGTGCGATTGTATCAATATCCGCACCATTGGAAACAGCTGTAAAAGTATTGCAATTTCCGGCCTTGTCGCAAACGTTCGGCATAATTGAGCATGTCTGGCCTGCGCCTTCCGCGGTTATGTTGCAAGTCGGAGCAGAATAATCATCCGCCATATTGGCATCGGTGTAATTGAACATCGAAGTCTGCGGTATGGTGTTATGCCAACCGGAAAAGATCGTTTGGGATGAAAGCACTGGCGCGGTTTTATCGTAAGTCACGACAAACGGATCGGCATAATCAGAGCAATTATTCGCGGCATCGCAAGCGCTGAAGGCAAAATAGTGCATGCCCTCGCCTTGGGTGAAGTTATCCGGGTATACAGCGGATAATGTCGTAGGGTTCCATGGAGTAGTTTCTTTGTAGTGAGAGCCACTGATATCATTCCAGTATTTCAACTGGTAGCGAGTCGCACTGGAAGAAGACAAATTAAACGTGAATGTTTGAGAATTGGTATAGCCGTTTGTCAAAACATCAATTCCACCGGCCTTGAGCATAGCAGTAGGTTCAGCAGGCGCGACAGTATCCGCGGTCCAAGATCGAGATGCGGGAGACGGATCAATGTTGCCAGCAAGATCCTTCGCCCTTACATCAAAGGTATGGTCTCCTTGATCCAAGCCTGAATATATTTTAGGGCTTATACAAGAGGAATATCCCCCCACTGTCGAGCTGACATTCAAAGCTGGCAGTATTGTCGGGAGAACTGAATGTGAAAGTAGCAGACTGCGCATTCACCAGTCCTGACGGACCGGAATTAATGGCAGTATCGGGAGCGGCATTATCAACCGTAACTTTCCACGGATCACTCCAAGCGCTCGCATTGCTAGCCGCGTCAATAGCACGGACGTGCCAATAATAAATATTATCGGGCGTTCCTGGACTGGCGACTTCCGGTGAAGACAGACTACCATGGAATCCGGATCGGCTGACAAAAGAACTGTCGCCCTTAGTGGCATCTGAATACGAAAACTCCCATTCATAAATTATAGAACTGCCTGAATCACTGACTGAACTCCACAAAAAAGTGAAATTATGAGTATTGAGATAGCTATTGTTTGCAGGAATAGGGAGCTGAGGAACAGCAGGTGCATCCTTATCGATATTGGTTATCGTTACAGTCTCCGTTGTCGAATTTCCGGCATCGTCAGTCGCGACAAAATCAAATGAATCGTTTTCCGTGAAAGTGTGGGAATCGGCATTCAGTGTTCCTTCGTCAGTTGAAGCTGTTACCGTTATGTCGTCATTTGTAGGAGCAGTTGTATACGAATCAATGGTAATCACCGGCGGCACACTATCAACAATCAATGTTTCCGAACTGACAATCCCGCTTTCATTGCCGGCGTTGTCTTCGGCTTTAAGCTGCAGCTGATACTCCCCGTCAGTTAGATTGGTGGTCAGGCCCAACACATTACCTATCCATGACCAAGCGCTGTCTGCCAGGGTAACAATGTTATGTATTCTTTGATAATACCCCTTAACTCCAGATCCGCCAGAATCCATAGAAGCCAGCCATGTCCAGGCTTGGGTAAAAATATTCGTTGGATTAGGAGTTGAAACTAGCGTATCCGGATTAGTCGGTGCAATCATAGGCGTTGAGGTTTCCTTACGAGGATTTTCTGCCTGAAGATTACCGGCTAGATCGTGAATATCTTGGACTCCCCATTCCTGTTCGGGGGAAATATACCAACCGGAATTAGTAAGAGTTACCGTGGCAGTCTTAGTTCCTGCATCATATGAAATGGTTGCATCGCCAACCAAATCTCCGCTTCCCCCGGCCCCCGGCCAGTTGTCGAGGAAATAATTGGCTAGATTTTCTGCCTCACTTTCATTCACATTTTCACTAAAGACTGCTTGGAAAGTTTTCGCGCTTTGACCGATTGCTGGAAAAAAGAGATCAACGGTTGGAGCAGTGGAATCGTAAATTATCTGGCAACTTCCCGCTAATGTTTTCGCTGAAAGCGCCCAGTCCGATTTGTTGTCCGCTTTATCCACTGATCTCACCGCATATCCGTAGGCGCCTTCCGCCGGCGGCATCCATGAATTATTAAGTTCTGAAACATTCAAAACCCTTTCATTTAGTCCGATACTTTCATCGGGCTGAAAAGAAGTATATTCATAATGGGAAAAGGTTGGATCACTTGTCACATCATCCCAATCAGGAATAGCGACTTGCAATGGAACACTTGCACCGCAAGCGAAATCTTTCGTCCTGTCTTGCGATTGAAATTTGAGACCAGTCGGCTTCGCCGGAGTATGAGTGTCAATCGTCACTTTCCCAAAGTTACTCCAGGCACTGAAATTCCCGACATTATCCTTGGCTCTGACCTGCCAATAGTAAGTATTGTCAGAAGTTGTTCCTGCTTGCAATTGGGAATCTAAAATAAGCGATCCGTAGCTGTATGGCCCGGAACATGATGCCGGAATATTCGAAGAATCACTGCAACTGAAATAAACTTGATATTCATATCCGGCAACTCCGCTTCCGTCAGTATCAGCGGAATCTTCCCACTGCATCAGAGGAGTATTATCATTTGTAATTTCGTCTATCGGCGAAGTTAGAATTGGCACGCTTGGCGCTGTGGTGTCCAAAACCGGCACAATCGGGGTCAGATGCTGTAAATAAGCAGTGATTATATTGGCATCTTTGTCTATTGAGACTTCTGAAGGGTCATAACCAGTTGTAGCAATACTGTCTAATTTATAATCTTTCCAATCGCTTCCGTCGTAATAATAAAGCGAAGAAAAGTGATTTTCGTCGAGATAATTGGGATCTGCATCAGGGCTATCAACATAGTTAATTTCAATTTTGATTGGAAAATTCGTTATCCCGGACGCATCAACATTATAGTAAAAGTTATCCACACCAAAAGTGACGCCTCCCTCCGGCACGTCGCTCAAACTGTCATATTTCGCCACAAACATAGTTCCTGATCCTTCGACATCATTGATGGTGAGATTATCGACGGTAACGTCTTGTTCATCATCTGACAAAGTAACTCCTTTGCTGTCCCCATCGGCATAAATATCAGATGTCGAAGAACAATCTTCATCCAGGCACCAGGGAGAATAATCTACGTTAGCAACGACACTTCCACCAACGCCTTTTCCTTCTCCGCTTGGTCCGCTTTGGTCTCCCCACCAGTTTTCTTCAGCATTAACCGCCGGTTTCACATCTGGGCCGCCATTGCTGTCATCGGCGCTTATCGCCCTTTCAACGGCGGTAAACTTGTTATGTGCCGTAATAGTTGCTGAAATCGTTCCTTTTTCAAAGTTGATCGCCCAGTTTAAATTATGAAAATCGTTGTTGGCTATAGCAACGGAAGATGTATCGACATCTGCATAGAATGAACCTACAACAACTCCCGTGTCACTATTATAAATTTCGTTATTATGCACATCGGCATGCGATGCCCCGTTGCCGCCATAGGAACTCACAAATATTGCCGGGGAATCCCACGTTGGCGTCATTCCCGCGGTTGTCAGAGCGTTATGAAGTTTATTTCCATAAATTTCCACTGTTGAACCTCCCCAAAGATTGACCAGATTCTGAACACGGCTTGTGCCATCGACATTGTCGCCGATGATCTCGCTGCCGTATACTTTTCCTTCGGAATTTATAAACCTAACACCGCGCTTATGGAACGATGAAATATTATCATCATGCATCAGCGCATAACTTCCGTCATCCGCCTCAATGCCATTGCTCCCGTTTTTCCAGATATTTTTGACTGTAGAGTTTTCAATCTCCACCGGATTTTCCGATGTTCCGGAAGCATTCACTAAAACACCGTAATCAAAAGAATTATCATCCGTTCCGTCGCCTCCTCCGTTTATTTCCAAATTGTCTATAACTGTTCCATTTGCGCCGGCTCCGCTAATCTTTAAGACATAGTTTGTCCCGGCACTGCCGCTTATAATCGGCTTTGTGCCGCCGACACCATTCAGCGTCAGTGTTTCTTCTATTAATACACTTTCGTTATAAGTTCCCGCCGCGACATTGACTGTATCGCCGGAAGAAACACAGTTAATCGCGTCTTGAACCGTTGAAAAAGCATCGATACCGTAATAGAGATAAGAATCGCCATCAGATGCAAGCACTTCTGGATAAGTATTTGCATCCGGAGTCTGCGCCCAATTCTTGTCCACGTATGATGTTGCGTCGTCAAGCACAAGCGCCTTGCTGTTGAAAGTATTGCCTGTTGCCGATACGGTTGACGCACTCGGGTTTGATTCAAGCCGCAACGCCATCGCATCTGTGCCGCCTTTGTGGTCCGTCAAGCCAGAGATTGTATTTCCACTGACAATCGCGCTTGGCGTATCTGTCTCAAGTCCGATTGCGTGCGCCCAAAGACCTTCGAGAGTGCTGATTGTATTACTGGTAATATGGAGACCGGTTGTTTTGTGATTTACTAAAATACCATATGCGCCACGACCGGCTGTCCATGCCGCCGTTGAAGCAAAAACATTTGATATTTGGTTATTGCTTATCGTTGCATCCGAAATTGTTTTTGACCCAGTAGAGTTGCCAAGATAAATTCCTTTCGCGCTTCCGCTTCCGCTAAATACAAGATTGAGATTTCCTATCCTTGAAATATTATTATTCTCGATGTCTATATTCGCTACGTCATTTGAACTGCTCACAATTCCGATCGCTTGGACAGAGCCGCCGGTCAACGCAGTCCCTACATCATGGATCGTATTATTTGTGACACTGAGATTACTTACATCCGTAGCAATAATTCCGTATCCGGCATTTGGATTTGTTATATTAAAACCATCAATAGTTATATCGTCATGACTGATGTTAATTGAACCAGTGAGATTCACGCCGCTTTCCGCATCCAGCACGACATTCTTGGTTATATTAACTAATTCGGAATAATTTCCTGCCGCCACATAAATCGTCCCACCGGGGACTACAGCATCAAGACCAAGTTGAATAGTGCTGTATGGCAAATTCATATTGCCATTAACTGGACTTGCTGTGCTGGTTCCGCCTGTTGTATTCACAAAAACATGGCTCCTATTACCTTTCAAACTAGCGCAAGCAGCTGCATCTGCCGCACGCCTATCAACAACAAAAGCCTCATTGTTATTTGATGACATTTCAACAACACTTTCTTGGTAATCAGGCACATAATACGCAGTATTCCAGACAACATCCCATTCATTATGAGTAGTTCCCCAAGTGTTATTGTTTACCGTCCTGTTGTCTGCATCTGATTGAGTATTAGTATAATTCATTACCCCTCCTTTGGTATCATAAATGTCGTTATCGCTAACAGTAGCGGTATTATTATACTGAACAACTACACCATTTCGAGTATTGTGAATTATATTATTTGTAATGCTAATGCCCGCTGTCGTGCCAGCACCAATTGTAATCGCAACACCATTCCAGGTATTCATAGCACCCGATTGTACGGGCACGTAAATGCTATTATTTTCAATAGTGATTCCCGTCAGTCCCGTGCCAGTGGAAATACGAATTAAACTGTTTGGTAATTCAGCCCATCCAGTTGAAACGAATGCCGGAAGCGCACCGTGAGTAATTTCTAATCTTTGTATGGTCACATTGCTCGCGGTAATCTCAAAAATTGAAACAACGCCAGAATTTGTGCCTTGCACTTTTGCCACCCCGCTGGAAGGTCCGGCAATAGTAAGGGCTTTATTTATAATTATAGTCTCAGCAACATCATATGTTCCTTCTGCCACATTGATTGTACTTCCATCCACTGTAGCTGGATCATTAATTGCCTCTTGAATTGTGTTGAAACATTTATCTGATCCGGTTGCACCTACAACATCTGTGCAGACTCCTCCCGCTTGTGTCGGAGCCGTCACCACAAAAATCGTAAAGTGGTCGAGCGTCGCGCTGACCGAAGCAGTTTCTGTTTTTGTCAGGTTATCAGAAACCGTTTCGGCTTTTTCGAGATCATTTACGTTTTCGGCGTATTTGATTTCCACTTTTTGCTCGTCTTTAGGTTTTGGAAGAGTCAAATCATACTTAAAAGTCCCGTCCGCCATGTCGGATGTAACATCATAAGCCTTGTTAGAAAGGGCATTCATCGCGCTCACTTGCTCGTCGGTCAAAGTAATCTCCTCAATGGAAAGATTTCCCGCTTTCTCCGGGAGTTTTGTGAAAACCACCGTCACTTCTTCGTTCTGAGGCGCTTTATAGGTTTCGCCAAGCTCAACCGGCCCGATAACCGCGGTTTTTTTGTCTTCGCTTAATTGCCATTCCGGCTTTGGAGCAGGCGCTTTTTCCACGACGGTTTCCGCTGCCGGGGCCGCTTCCGGAGCGACGACCTCAGGAACTGCTGTTTCATTCACGGGAGCTTTGACTGTATCAGCCGGATTTTCTGCAGGTTTTACGGTGTTTTCCAAAGGTTCCGCCGGAGTTGTTTCGGCCGGGACTGGTTTTGGCAAGACTTCTTCCGCGGAGACCGGTTCTTCCGTTATGGTTGGAACGACAGTTTCGGGAACTCTTTCAACCGGAGTTTCAGCTTTTGGGGCAGAAGGCGGCGCAACATCGGGTTGCACTGCTTCATTTTTTGCGGCTTCAACGGTTTTTTCTTCCGCCTTCGGCGCTTCCGGCTTTGGATCTTTCTCAGAAGCATCCTTAGGCGTATCATCGGAAACAGTCTTATCTTCCGAAGGAGTATCATCTTTGGCCGGCGCAGTTGAAGATGAAGAGGCATCGTCTGTTTGAACAGCGGCTGCGTCAACGGCGCGGGCGTTCATCACTCCAAGAAAGACAAAGTTCATCGACGTCGTATAAAATATCATCACCGGCAATACTGTTATCGCCAGGATTTTCTTTCCCCAAACGACTTCTTTCGGAGAAAGATTAAGACCGAACAATCTTTTGATGGTTTCCATTTTTTTATGTAAAGAAAAAATTATTAACAAAAAAACCAATTTTAACTTACCGCATTAAAAACACGATAGGCTAAAATTGGTTTTTTATTTCGCCCTGAAAAATTCATAAATAAAAAAAGTTTGTCTCCTGAAAAACTTTTTTAGTTGTTTGTTGTTTTTTCTCTTATCTTGATTAAAACAGACTGCCATGAATTTCGCAACCTCGTAATTGTGGATAACTAAGCGGAATTTTATGTTTTGTGTCATAATATGCTAACATCCTTTATAATAGTTTGTTGTTTCAAAATTTATGGCCTTGCTTCGCCGCAGGAACTAGCAGCGCGCCCAATTCACAATTTCGGCTCCGGGGAGGAACAATGAAAGTGAGCGAGCGCTTCAAAAAAAATGCAAGGGTCATCATCTGGATCCTCATGGTTTCAGCCATTACGTTTCAGAATTTTGTCTTATGGCAAAATAATGCGCTGATAATCGATTTTTTGGAGATCAATAATGACCTCCTTAAGTTCAACAACCGCTTGCTAATCGATAACGGTCAGCTTGAGCGGGAAAACCTGCTCCTGAAAAACCAGCTGGAAATGAGGAGATTGCAGCTCTTCGACATCACGATATCCATTTGACGGTTTTCCGTCCCTTTAATCAAGGACTCCTCACAAATTCAGAGCCTGGGCATAAACGCCTGGGCTCAAATTATTTTCCAAAAATCCCCGCCTCAAACCCCTGACTCCTGGCTTCATTGGAATTTAAAAGGGCAGCCGTTATGGGCTACCCCTATTTTTTTGCGACTGGTCAGCCGCTTATTTTTCTCCTTTCTCCTCAGGAGGCTTCTTTTTCCGGCCCGATCCCGGCGGTTTCACCCCCCTGGGCCGCAAATAGTGGATCGCCCGGCGGATTCTTTCCCTTTCTTTCGGCAGATTTTCTTTCCATTTCGCTTCACAGGACAGGCAAACCGGCAGAAGCCTTTGCCCTTTTCTCACTTTTTCAGCCGTGTAGGGATTCAGCTTGCAGCCGCATCCGTGAAGGTTGAGATGCGGAATCGATCCGGAGCAAACGATTTTCTCCGGTTCATGGGATATTTGCGGCAGAGTATACCGAGACCATCCAAACACGGGTTCGGTGATCTGAATCCCTCCCATGGGCCTGCAGACAATTCTTCTCGTTATATCCACTCTTGACATCAGTTCCATCTCCCTGGAAATCAAGTTATTTTAATATTTGCATGTCCTCCTTAAGAGATAAATTTATAATGAATTTTTCTGCCTGTCAATTTGCGGACCCCGCAGGTCCGATCATTTGCGGGTTTATTGCAATAAAAAAGCCCGGTAGTCAGGCCGAACTTCAGAAAAGTTTATTATACGCGAGCGTCCTTAAAGTTCCGAAATCTTATATTGGTCAAATTCGACGTCCATAAAGTCAGTCCTTATCCCGCCATATCCGGAATCCGTAATTTCGTCTCCTTTCTGCCCTTTGTCTGTATAATGCGCCGCCAGTATCCATTTTTTGGAGCTTTTCTTATTTTTCCAGTAAAGGCTGATTTCAACATCGCCGTTTTTTTTCGTCTTTACAACTGAACGGATGCCGATCCACCTGCCGACCGGAAGAAGATTCGGATTGGAATCCCGATCATAATCTCCCCGGAAGATTCTTTCATAAGCCAGCGTATGGTAATCGCCGTCGATTTTCTTTTTTATGACGGCATATCCGTCGACCCGAAGGCCGGTGTAATAGAGATCGTCACCGTCCTGATAGCGGTTGAAAAGCAATATTCCGTTGGATTCGTTTCGGTTTTCGCTGTCGCTCAAGTTCATCTTTCTTATTCGGAAGTATGCCTCCTGGCTGAAGTTTTCCCACTTGCCGCGCGTCACAAGGCGAAAGATATTCTGGGGATGCAGTCCGCCGTCAGTGTCTTCCGGGTTGTTTTTCTTGTAGTTTTTGAACCACTTACCGCCGGAAGAGAGGTTTCCCAGAATCGTCTTTCCGGTGCCGCCGGAAATATCCATCCGTCCGCCCGAATTCACCCACCACCTGCCGTTTGAGCTTTCTGACATTTTTGCCGTTTCCCCGACGTAACCTTTCCTGGTGAACTTATCGGAAAAAGTTTTCCCGCTTTTTGATTTTGATGCCGAACTTAAAAAGGACAGGGTCGGTTCGCCCAAAAGCCGGTGGTTTTTCACATAGATCGCAATTCCCAAGGCAAGGACGATCATTAATGCCAACGAAGCCCAGAATAAGCTGTTTTTGGGCTTTTCGGAAGCTAAGGGGCCGCCCTTTTGGCTTGGAATGTAATTCGCCATGAGCATATTTGAATGATTATATCACATTTTCCATTTTTACGGAACAAGCTGAATCACCTCTATTTTTTTCACGCGAATAAAAGAATTGCCGGGCAAATCGTCCCAAAAATAAAATCCTATTTCTCCCCCGGGCGCCGTATCGGTCCCGGATTCGACATATTTCACTCCGTTTAAAAAACAGGTAATTTTTCCGTCCCGGGAAAGCGTTTCGGAGAAATTATCTCCGCTCAGGGATAAATTCGGCACGCCCGCGCTTTCGGCCAGAGTATATTCCTTCCCATTTCTCCTCTCGACTATCGAGACCTCCGAAGCGGAAAAATTGCACAAGGAATAATTGTTGTCATCCTTGTATTTAACCACCTGAGACAGTGAATTTCCCTGCTCTATCCTAAAGGTTGATTTGATGGAATAATTGTTCCATCTTCTCGTTCCCAGGAGAATTGTTAAATTTCCGCTTTTTTCTCCGATTTCGTCTCCGATTTCAAGATCTCCCCAGACTCTTTTCTTCCCCCACCGGGAAATCCACCCCTGGTCTTTCCAGAAACTGTCAGAGAAAGGGATATATTTTTCCTGATTCTGAGTGAAAATATTGATAAGCTTTTTTGAATCCATCTCCGTATTAACATCAATTCTTTTTATATAGATCTGCTTCGGATTGAAATAATTTACCACCGGATCGTCGTTCTTCACCTGATAAAAATTCAGAGGATAGATTCTTCCGATATTCTTTTCGATAAAACTATCGGCGCCGGGAAAATTTTTCTCCTCCTGCCCGTAGTCATTGAAGGGGAAAGCAAAGGCAACTGCATCCGTTCCGATATATTTTTTTATTTTCGCTTTTGAATTTTCAAGATCGCTTATTATTCTTTTTTTAGCCTCGTCTTCAGTTTCCTCCCTGTTTTGCTCCGAAAGCCAGAGGCGATTGCTGATGAAATGCCCCTTTTCTTCGTTTTCGCCGATTTTTTCCCAGTCGTGGTCAAAATCGCCATGGGACTCTATTTCCCACCGCCCGCTTCGTTCCATTTTCTGGAGTTCGGAAAGCGAAAGATAAAATTGGTTTTCCCGGCCTGTCGAAGCAAATGACTGGCCGGTGATCGCGAACATCACGGCGTTATAGCCCAGCGCCCTGAGCAAAGGATCAACCGGATAATAGCTGTCCCTTCTCCCGTCGTCGAAAGTGAGGAGAAAAGATTTTTTAGGAATTTTTTTGCCGTTTTTCATAAAGTCATAGAAATCAGACATTGTGATTGTCCGATATCCCAGTTTCTTGAGCGCGAACATCTGATCCCTAAACGCTTCGAGCGAAATATTGGTTTCGTCCGTTTTCGATTTCGGATTCTTAATCACTCCGTGATAAAGAAGGACGGGAATGGATATTTCGCTGCTGGAAACCGGCACTTCGGGATTGGCGGAATTTGCAGGGATTTTCGAGCCCAGGGCGTTTTTATATCTTAGATAATCTATTTCCATTTCCAGGCTTTCCCGACTGGGGAAACTTCCATTTCGTATAATATTAATCCCGCTGACCATGGCCAAAACAAGCATGGCAACTGCCAGAATGAAAAATGCTTTTATTATCTTTACGTGGAACTTAGCCATGCCAGCTTCGATTGAAATAAAAATTATAAAGAAAATTAAGGCATCGCTTCGCAATAATTATCAATGAAAATAATTCGTGATTGATGGCGGACACCAAAATTTTCAGTTTTTCATTTTAAATTATCTCGTTCCCCAACCCCTGTCATTGATGCGAATCAGGGCATAAAACATAAGGAACGACAAAACGAACAAATTCAAAACCGACCAGGGAAAAAGATAGGCCCAGTATTTGTTTTCCGGCGCCACTAACCGGTAATAGGCGACAAAGATAGCAGCCAGAAGCAAAAGACCGGCGATATGATAAAAGGGAAAAACGTGATGCACCAGCGGAAGATAAAAAAGCGCTCTTGCGGCCATTATCGGAGAGAGAAAAGTTATGCCGATAAGAGGAAAAAAATAGGAGAACGCGACAAATGGCTGGGTTTTCCAGATGAATTTCGCATTAAAGAGGGCATTCACAAGCCAGGATTTTTTCCAGCGAATCTGTTGCTTGACGAGTTTTCCGAATTTATCGGGAACGATGGTTTCCGCTTTTACTTTATTCGAATAAATCGTCTTGTATCCCTGCTTCAAAACGCGGCTCGTAAGAGCCCGGTCGTCTCCCCAGGTGACCGGGAGGCCGAGGAATGTTTCCGAAAGCCAGTCTTGGATAATCGGCATAACGACGCTTTTTCTGTAGGCGGAAGCGCATCCGCTGCAGCAAAACACAACGAGAAATGAAGATTCGGCCGCCTTAAGGATCCGAAAGGACATAAAATAATAAGCGGCTTGAATTTTGGTGATGAAATTTTGGCTCGCATTTTTGGGATCGGTGTGGGCGGAAACGGCCCCGACTTCGGGATTCTGAAACGGCTCAATGATATTTCTGAATGTCCGGGCGCCGATGAAACTATCGCTGTCTAGCTGGACGACAATTTCCCCTTTGGCCAGGCGGAACCCTTCCGCCATGGCATGTTTTTTCCCGCGGTTTATTTCCCAGCCTATAACCGTCAGATTTTCATATTTATCCTTAATGGAGTCCAGAACCTCCGCCGTTCCGTCAGTACTCCCGTCATTTATCACAATGATCTCAGCCTTATCTTTCGGATAGTCAACCCGGTAGCAAGCGGCAATAGTTTCCGAAATAACCTCTTCTTCGTTTTTACACGGAATGACGAAAGTCACGAATGGCTCGTATTCTTTCGAAAAGGCGCTGCTTTTTTGCCCGTTGCCGCGGAATGCTTTCACCTTGGAAAAATTTCCCGAAAGGACGCTTCCCCGATATGAATTCTCATAAAACATGGCGGCGATAAGCCTTGAAAGCTGAAAAGTGGTTACAAAAATAGTATACACGAAGAGAAGAGGCTCAAGGGAAAATCCGCTCACTCCTCGCGCTTTCATAAGGGTTATAAAAAAGAGAAAAACAAAGCCAAGAAGGATAATGCCCAATTGAAAAAGGGCCTTCCGGAGAGAAAACGGCGGAAATTCATTCGAAATAGTTTTTGTTTCGTATCCGTTCATACCTCTCAAAATTAGCCTATCTGTCAATACGTTTGAAAGAAAAAAATATTTATTGGACGGAAAATTTTTGCTCCAATAACTATTTTCTTATGAATTTAACGGGCAATACTGTTTTCCGGGATATTTTTGAATATTTTTCAGACGTCGCCCTCCCCGGGGAGATTAAACTTTTTAAAATCTTAAGAATAAAGCTCCCTGAATTTGCGCACGGGGCATCCTTCCATTTCTCCAGGGGAGCGAAATTCCCCGAAGCGGAAAAGGAAGCATCCATGAGGCGAGCTTACCTGCCTCGCCGGAAGATAGGCGCTCGCGGTCTTCTTCGAAGGGGGATAAATATCTTAAAAGCGCCCTCCCTCAACGGAAGAGCGCCTCTCGCAATTTTTCAGGCACGGGCCTGAAATTTTCCCAAAGTTGCTTTGATTATTTCACACGTCGCAAATTGGCCCGCGGGGTATTACTGCTCCAACACCGCCTTAATTCTCCTTACGCCGGAAGAACTGGCCTCTTCTTTCTTTATGCGGAATTTCCCCAGCTCGCCTGTTCCTTTGGCATGCGGACCGCCGCATATTTCGCGGGAAAAATCCAATATTGAATATACTTTGACTTTGTCTTCGTATTTTTCACCGAAAACTCCCATTGCCCCCGATTTCTGCGCGTCTCCGAGCGTCATTTCTTCGCATTTCACTTCGATATTTTTTGATATCGCCCCATTTACCAGTTTCTCCGCTTCCGAAATTTCTTCCGGCGCCATTTTTTTGTCGTGCGAAAAATCAAGCCGGAGCCGTTCGCCGGTTATATTCGATCCTTTCTGAAAAACATGGTCCCCCAGGACTTTCCGAAGGGCGGCCAGAAGCAAATGGGTTGCGGTGTGGAGCCGCGCCGCCTGAACGCCTGCGTCAGCCAGCCCTCCCTTAAACATTCCGGCGCTCAATGTCCGCGAAAGTTCCTGATGCTTTTTGAATTCTTCGTGAAATTTTTCTTCGTCAACCGAGATTTCATGTTCTTTGGCGATCTCCCGCGTCAGTTCCAGCGGAAAGCCATAGGTTGAAAAAAGATGAAAAGCTTTCTCGCCGGATATGGTTTCATTTTTTCGGCTTTCCGCGATAACCTCTTTGATTTTTTTCAGCCCTTTTTCCAGGGTTTCCCGGAATTTTGTTTCTTCCTTTTCAAGCTCCGAGAATATCTTTTCCTTTCCCTTTTCAAGCTCAGGATAGGTTGCCTTATATTCCTCAATGACAATTTCTGCGATCTTCGCCGAAAAATTAGTTTCGATTCCGAGAATTTTCCCCTGCCGCACCGCCCGGCGGATCAGCCGGCGCAAAACATATCCGCGCTCGATATTCGAAGGCAAAACTCCGTCTGCTATCATAAAAGAGGCCGCTTTCAGATGATCGGCAATTATTCTCATCGACTCCTTATTATCCTCATTGGAATATTCTTTTCCGGAAATATCTTCAATTTTTCTTATGTAAGGCTTGAAAAGTTCAGTTTCAAAAACATTTTCTTCGCCCTTAAGAGCCACGTATGTCCTTTCGAGCCCCATGCCGGTATCCACATTTTGTTGCGCTAATTTTTCGAAAGTTCCGTCGGCTTTTTTGTTGTATTCCATAAAAACGTCGTTCCAGATTTCCATGAGCCGGTAATCATCCACCAGGGAGCCAAATGAGCCCTTGATAGGGCCTTTTTCAGGAGAAACGTCATAAAACATTTCCGTATCCGGCCCGCAGGGTCCCGTTTCGCCCGCCGGTCCCCACCAGTTGTCATCCTTTCCGAGAGGGACGATTTTGTGAACTTCATCAACGATTTTTTCCGGTCCCGCAACTTCGGCGTCAATTCCAACTTTCTTGAATTGTTCTTTCCAGATATTGATGGATTCCTGATCGAGAGGAGCATCGTCGTCACCCTCAAACACCGTCACAAAAAGCCTGCGAGGGTCGAGGCCCAGCCATTTTTCCGAGGTCAAAAATTCAAAACTCCACTCAATGGCTTCTTTTTTGAAATAGTCTCCAAGCGACCAATTTCCCATCATTTCAAAAAAGGTGAGGTGCCTGTTGTCCCCGACTTCATCTATATCAATCGTCCGAATGCATTTTTGGGCATTGGTGAGGCGCGTGCCCTTAGGATGTTTTTCTCCCATAAGAAAAGGAACCAAAGGATGCATTCCTGAGTTGATAAAAAGCGCCGTCGGATCATTTTCCGGAACAAGCGGAGCCGAAGGAATGACGGCATGCCCTTTTTCTTTGAAAAAATCCAGATATTTTTGCCTTAATTCGCGGGCTGTCATTTATTTATGTATAGTATTTATTATTGCGGCCGAGCAGTCGAACTGCTTTGATTTCAGCGATTATTAAAATAACTCATTTTTCGGCGAATGTAAAGTCTAGCTTCAGTCTTGCAGCGCTCAGGCTTATGGGTTTGCGATAAAAAAATCGGTCCGGCGCAAGCACCGGACCTTAAAGAAGATTAACTGCGGCTTTAGGCTGATTTTTCTCGATGATCCTAAACGGACGAATCAATTTTGAGAAAGACCGCCGAAAGGGCCTCTTTGAGTCCCGCCAATGCCGCGACAGCGGGCGCAAAGGGAAGGATAATGGAAAACAGAAATCCGACGGTTAAGATGTCGGCGGTTAAGCTCGAGACTGCGCAATACCGTCTCCCGCTTCCGCCAATCGGCGATCCCGTTTGGCAATTAATTCTGGTCATCTTCTACTACCCCCTTCTTTGATAGGTTGTTAGATTTGCGCACCAGACAGACGCGAAAAAACGAGCCTCTTCCTTTCCATCCGGTCGGGTGGCTGTTTTTTTGGCTATTGATGGCTGCTTTTGCGGGACAATTGGCGCTTGTCGATCAGACAGACAATCATAACGATGAAAGAAAGACCGGACACTACCAGCCCAAGGAACGCAATATGGGCAAAATGGCCAAATATCCTGACAGCAAATTTCCCCATAGTTTCCTCCTCTCCAAACAGGATTTAAGGATATCTCCCGAGGCAATTATGACTCTGACCCACCAATAAACATACAGACCGATAAAACAGGTTATGCCTTTAAAAATCAAGATAGCCGCCCCTAAAATGTCCTTCGGTTTCGGTATGTTTCGCATCAGACTCTCCCTGCAATTTCTTCCGGCCTGTCCGCCGGCGCGGGACACCCCAAATCAATCCAAATCGTGTTCATAATCATCCCCGAATATCCTCGCCAGCTCAATCCGAGCCGCGTTTTCCGCTTCGTTGATAATTTTCTTCACTTCGACTTCGAGGCCGATAATTTTCGCCATGCTCACAGCATAGTCCGCAACATCTTTTTCCACGAAGACAATTATTCCCCATACTCCTTTCCTTTGCCTGATTTTCTCAAACAACTTTCGAACACTTTCCCGATCAGGTTTGATGGTGACAGTTTCATGTCCGCTTTTTGTGAGCGTTTCAACAAGCAGATCTTCCGCGGGCTTCATATCCGTCGCAATAACCGCAATTCTTCGCATATCAAAGAACTCCTCAACCCCGCATTTCGCGGGTTATTTTTCTCAATTACGCGCGTTGGCGCTTCGCTAACCTTAGCAAAAACGTCAATTATTCTCAAGTTCTTCCATTTTTAAAGGGCCGCATGGCGACCCTTGTACTCAAAAACTTGAGAAACAGCGCTCACATTCTGAGCCCCCTGATAAATCCCTGAATTCCATGAAAATCCAACTCAGAAAGGAATTGAAAACCCTCCTCCTCTACAAATTTCCCAAGAGAGCTTTCAACCGACACAAGGACAGCCGGGGTTTCAGGATATACCCGAATCAGCTCCCTAAGAATTTGATTTCCTTTCATTCTGCCCCGGCCAAGATCAAAAAAACAGACGACGGCCAGAGGCTGGTTTTCCGGAGATTCGTGGATGAATACCACGGCTTCCTCTCCCGTGGCAAAAGTATTGGCTTCGAATCCTTCCTCTTTGGCCATGTCCGCCAGCACTCCCCTAAGCTGCTCATTTCCTCCGACAATCAAAACCGATCTCGTGGCTTTTCCCGCGAGCTCGCTCATCGTTTACTTACCTCCTCGATAAGATAATGGGCGGATCATTCCGCCTGTTAATATTTTTTCGATTTCCGGTCAAATAAGAACTTTTTGCTTTTTCTTCAGCCCTCTTACCTCCTCTTCGAGAAGCCTGATTTCATTTTCCAGTTCTTTTGCTTTGCCGTCAAGCGCATCCCTCTCCACCCTCAGCCGCTCCCCTTCTTTTTTCAGCTTCCTTTGCTCAATTTCAAGATCCTGTTTTACCCGAAGCTTTTTTTTAAGATCCGATTCGGTGATCACAATTTGCCTCTCAATTTCAGCCCGTTTTTTGCGAAGATCCGCCGGATCGGTTCCGGTCCCGGAGTTCGCCGCTCCGTCTTCCTCAAGGTTCTGGTATTCGTCGAGTAGGCCCATTTTTCTTGAATTATGAGTTATGAATCATGAATTATAAATACTGAATATTTTTCCTAATGCCCGATTCGTACTTCATAATCCGGCAAAATGACTCCCCCGCCCAGCAGTTCGCTGCCCCTAAAAAACACTGCCGACTGGCCGGCTGTCACTGCCCGAAGGTTTTTGGCGCTTGTTATCTCGATTTTTCCTTTTTTGGTTTTCTTGATTATAGCAGAAAACTTCTCCGAATGGTAGCGGATTTGAACCTGCGCCTTCATGGGAAACTCCGGCTTTTCGGCGATCCAGCTGATTTTTTTTAAGGAAAATTTCTTTCTTAAAAGGTCTTTCGGATTATTGGTTATCACTAATATATTTTTGCGCATATTTTTTTGAAGCACAAAATACGGGCCCGGTCCGCCTGCCCGCAACGCTTCCCTTTCCCGGCGGGATGCGGGCGGACCGATTTTAATCCCCCTCCTCTGGCCGAAAGTATAGGGCGCAAGCCCCTCATGGCTCCCGATTGTTTTCCCGTCGCGATTAGCAACCTTTCCGGGGAGCATTTTTATGTTTTTTTTCAGAAACCGGCCGAAATCGTTGTTCTCAATAAAGCAAATATCCTGCGATTCTTTTCTTTGAATCGGCAAACCTGTTTTTTCCGCCAGCTTTCTCACTTCTTTTTTTTCATAATCCCCCAACGGAAACATAATCTTCGCCAAATCATTTTGGGTTAAGCGGTATAAAAAGTATGATTGATCTTTATTCTTATCTTTGGCTTTTTGCAGCTTGTAACTTTTTTTCGTTCCGTGTTCCGTGTTCCGTGTTCCGCGAAAAATTCGGGCGTAGTGTCCGGTTGCCGCGAAATCAGATTTATATTTTTTCAGCAAATCAAAAAGCATTCGGAATTTCATTTCTTTGTTGCAAACCACGCAGGGATTGGGCGTAAGGCCTTTTTTATATGAATCGAGAAAATAATCAATTACCCGTTTTTTAAATTCTTTTCGCGCGTCGACGATTTTGAGGGGAATATCCAGTTTTTTTGCGATCTTTTTAACTTGAATTTCCGCTGCCCTGGCGCCGTCAAAAAATAGAAAATAAACGGCGGTAATGCCGTATCCCTGTTTTTTGAGAAGCGCCGCCGCCACGGCCGAATCCACCCCGCCCGAAAGCGCAACAATTACTTTTTTTGATTTTTCCGGTTTCTTTTTCATTATTTTTATCAGAATATATTATGAGACAAACAAAAGCAATCTTTGAAAATGTTTAGGGCCGCCGGCGTGAATCGCGTCGGCGGCCCTTACTGCAATGCCTACTTTTGTTCATCCGGCACCGCATCCGTCACTGTCTGCAGCCGAATTAAAGCCTTTTTGACCTGGATAAGAAACCAGTTCGGCTTCGGAACGCGTCCTTCGTTTATGTAATCATTCAGTAAATCGAGGAACACTGTCGCGTTCATGGTGTACGTTAACGCCTCAGTGTCATCCCCTCTTTTCAGGGCTTTAGTGGCCAGATTTGCATACTTCCTCGCCTGACCTAAAAAAAATAACCCGTCCGGCACCGCTTTTTTAATTTCTTCTTTATCCCCTTTTTTCTTCAAAAGTTTCCCTCCCCTTTTTATAGCTGGCGCTCCTTATCCAGCCTTACATTATATATCATTTGAAAGTTTTTGTCAATCTCGCTCAAGCCCGCAAAAAAACCGCTTACTTGCGGTCTTTTTTACGTTTCGACAATCTATATTAAAGCTGTTATGACTAAGAATAACGACTTAGGATTTGTAGTTTCTTATAAAGGAAAAATTGCATTCGCACGGGGACTTATAGCAAACCTGGCATCCGTCACAAAACATGTTTTCCAGTTCCAGCGACAGGTCAATCTTCGCCGAGTTGGCGACGCCAAATACGCAGGAAACATAGTCGGCGATCTCCATTTCGACTTGCCGAAACTGATTATTTTTATGTTCCCCCAGAAAACCAAGCACGGCTTCGCTCAGTTCGCCTATCTCTTCGGCAAGATGTATCCCCGCTTCATAAAGATTTCTTCCGCCTGCGGGATAAATCAGGGCGAACATTTCCTGGTAGCCGGACAATGTTTTCGGTTTTTCCTGGTCGCTTTTTTCCCGTTTTGTCTTTACCTCTTTCTTGCTCTTTTTGCATTTGCAGGGAGCGGCTTTGCAATAAGAGCACGCCATCGGAAAACGATCCCACGTATTTTTTTCAACGTCTACGTGCAATCTGTTGGCGATTGTCATCATCCAGGAGAAGGCTATGCAAAGGTTGCTTGCAATTTTTTTCCTGTTTCCTTTTCTGATTCCTTTGAGAGCTCTCATTGCAAATCTTTCCTGGTTCGCCAAAAGGTCCCACAACGAAAAAAAACGGTCATCCGGCACGCTGTAAGTGAGACGCATCAGTTCCTGAAACTGGAAAAGGGAATTTTTTCTCGAAAACCGAGCCATAAAGAGAATATTAGGGGGGAATTTTCGCATTCGAAATGCGGGAGTTATTTTTTCGTGTCCAAACTCTCTTTAATTAGCTTCCTTACTTCTTCCAAGTTAACATCTTTTCTTTTTTTAGGCCGGGATTCACTGAACGTTATCAGGTTCATCCGGGAGGCCTGTCTAAGGGAGATCGGCCTTTCCTTCGGCGGCCTCGGCTTGCTGGCCGCCGTTGTCCGAGGATCAGGGTTTCCCGTTTTTCCCCTGCTTTGCTGGATCTGTTGAATCTTGGCTTGCTGCCTTTGGTAATCTTTGAGGCATTCCTTGCAAAAAGTCGGCCGCGATCCGTCCGGCTTGAACGGAACTTCAATATCAGCGTCGCACGTCGCGCATTTGGCGGGATACATTATTTTGTCGTCGCTGATCTGCGCCGCGTCGGTTTTTTTCGCCGAATCATTAGGAACCGGATTTATTTTTTTTGCCATATCTCTTGGATTATTCCTGGTTAATTCCTTGACCGGCCTGGAAACGGCTGGCGGATCCTTTTTTATAACGCTTATATTTTCCAGATCTTTTTCCGTGACCATGCCGCTCCAGCGGGCAATTTTCTCTTCGACGATTTCCCGCCTTGAGCCGTATCTTTCCCGGGTGATTCTGATCACCTTTTCCTCGTTTGGTTCGGTTTTGGCAAGATCTATCGGAGGCAAAGTGGCCGCCGAGAATGCATTTCCTGCAATTCCGTCAATCATCAGTTTGATATAGATGTTGCGGTTGGGAAGATTGACAAGGTCCTGCGCCGTAAAGACCGGTTCGAATTCTTTCTCCAAAAATTCCGCATCTTCCGCCCCTACCCGAAAAAGGCACAAGGTGCCCACATTTCCGAAAACGGCGTCGCGCACTCTTGTGGACGTGTCGGTTACCAACTGTCCGATATATTGGTGGGCGATGATAAGATTGAGATGATATTTTCTGGCTTCTGAAAGAATATTCGCGAATGAATCGGTGGCAAAATTCTGGAACTCGTCAACATACAGATAAAAATCCGTGCGCTGGTCCTCGGGCACATCCACCCGCGCCATGGCCGCAAGCTGGATTTTCGTAATCATCATCGCCCCCAGAAGAGCGCTGTTATCTTCGCCGATTCTTCCTTTGGAAAGATTCATAACAAGGACCTTTCCTTCGTCCATCAGCTCGCGAATACTGAAAGCCGATTTTGTCTGGCCGACTATGTTCCTGATAAGCGCGCTGGAAAGAAATTGTCCGACTTTGTTTTGGATCGGGGAGATCACTTCCTGAAGGACGCGTTCATTCCACTTTGTGAACTCATCCACCCAAAAAGACTTAACAACCGGATCGGTTATCTTATCCACCACCCTGTCGCGATAGCTTTTGTCGACCAGAATCCGCGTAACGCCCAACAGAGTGCTTCCGGGATATTCCAGAAGCGCCAGAATGGCATTGCGAAGGATATATTCAAGGCGAGGCCCCCACGAATCCGCCCAAATCTTCTTGAAAACGCCGACAAGTCCGGAGGCGATCAGATGCCTGTATTCGGTGTCGACTTTTTCCATCACATTGAAAGCGATCGGATACTCCTGGTCGGCGGGGTTAAAGTAAATAACGTCATTTATCCGGTTGGACGGAATAGACTTCATGATTGTCTCGGCAAATTCTCCGTGAGGATCGACAATTGCGACGCCGCGCCCTTTTTGAATATCCTGAATGGCCATATTCTGAATCATGGTTGTCTTTCCCGTTCCTGTTTTTCCAACCACGTAGAAATGGCGCCGGCGATCGTCGGTTTTGATGCCGAAGGCCCGGTCTTGTCCCCGAAAATTGGTTTTAGCGAATATTGTTATATCCGAAGCCATGCGATTTTGTTTTTTAATGAATAATTTATAATCTATTCGACTGGCAGATTAATCGGCGCACCGCTCTTCTTGGCCTCAATTCTGGCAATGGAAGGAGACATGGCCGACATATCCGGAAGATGAAAAAGCGTCGCCAGCTCCTCGGTGTTGAGATAAAGGTTGGGTCCGTCGTCATCGCGGGTAAGATAACGGTTCCATATCTTTCTTTGCGCCCAAAGCATTCTGTATTTCACAAAAAAATAATTGGCGTAAGTCTTGGTTTCGTTGTCTTTATCGAGCGTATTGAGATTGGGATCATTGAACTGATGCATAAATCCGTCCACTCCCTGATAGTAAACTTTTTTAAAAGTTTTTCGCGGAGCCACATAAACTGTGCGAATTTTGGTTTTAAAGGCCTTTTTATTCAAACTCTCTTCAACTGCCTGCAGGGTGTCTTTCTCCACCGGCGTAAGCCTGAACTGGAGAGGCTGTTCATCTTTTTTCTTTTCTTCCGATTCCGGAACCGGATTGAAAATATATTTAAAGGCTGAGGATATTACATCAACCAATTCCTGAAAAAATTTCATAAGGGCCTTCGCTTCCTGCTTAACCTCCCGTCCGGCCAGTTTCGACACAATCCTTTGAACTTCCGGCCTCCAGACCTTGTCCTTTACCGGAATAACAAGGATTTGAAACCAAAGCTGGTGTCCCGGAGGAAGACTGGCAATAATATCTGCAAGCGGCGCCAGCGGTTCAATCATGCCCTTTGTTACTTCTTCCTGAAACTTATGATAAGTCCTGATGGGATAGGCGTCGTCTTTCGAAAACTTATAATCCGTGCCCCACATATTCCATTCCGGGTTAGGAACATTTTTCGGAACGGAAAGGATATAATCTTCCACTTCGTTAATTTCCGCATCGGGATATTGGGCATAAACTGCGGCTTCAACCAAATTGCGGTACCTTGATTCGGTCCGGACGTAAAAATGCATTTCGCTGTCAGCGCCTCTGATCTCAAGAGCAAACTGGGATTGTTTTATCCGGCCCTTGAAGTAATAATCAAACAAGTTCGGTGTTGACCAGATTCCGTGAAGAATAATAAAAAACTGCTCCATTGTCTTTGGGCTTTTCTCGATGTCCCGGGGAGGCTTAACTTCAAGAAGAGAATATTTAAGGTCCTTTTTGTATTCGGCCCAGACATACTTTATCCACATAACCTGAAAAAGGTAAAACAAAACAACCGGAAAGACAAACCACCACGTAGCGGAGATTGCCTCACCGGTTGTTCTAAAATATTCTTTTAGAAATGTTGTGAAATCCATTTTTAACGTAATTCCGTCCGCAGCTTTATTTCTTGCATGGGATCGCAAAAGGCAAATTTACGCCCCGCGGCTCTTCCTGCAATATTCCGCTGCGACGCGGCCTAGTTTTTATTTTTCGGACTTTGTCCTTTCTCTCTATAATTAAAATCTCAGTTTTTCAGCCTGTAACCGCCGTCCGCCTTGTTAAAAGTTTTTTTGTCGGCCAGATTAACGGCGATTGTCGCTTTTTTCACCTTCCGCTTTTTTAATACTCCGCTCACCAGCTTTTCTTTGGTGATAAATCCTCCGGCAGATTTTATGAGCGATACTATCACATCCTTAACCGTCCCTTCCTCATATCCCCATTCCCGGAGCGCATATGTTCCCCGTCCCACCAAAACAAAACGTTTGTCCCGGATAAGCTCATTGTGAACAGTCTGAGGATGAACTTTTTTCTGGCTCATTCCGTGTTCCTCGATTAGCTTGCTGATTTCCCGAAAATGCAAAGGTTTCTTTTTTTTCATGAGAACCAGTGTCGCTTTTTCCCTTACTCCCCGGGGACGAACGAGAGGCCACCTTGATTTTCCCCAGTCTCCGAAAATATTTTTCTCGAATTTCTTAGAAATGCTCAAATAATTGAGGATCTGCTCGGGAGTGATATTCGGATATTTCCGCTTGAGATCGGTGTATTCAAGTTTTTTCAAAAGTTCCTCGGAATTAAGCAGTTCCTTCAGATTATCAAACAAATTTTCAATTTCCAGAGCGGTGTCGCGAAAAATTTTATTGTCAAAATCAGGGCCGGTCCATGTGTCATTCATTTCCCTGTTGCCTTTGTTTCTTTTAAGATCGGCAATGAAAAACGCAACTTCAAGCTCTCTGGCTTTCACAGGAGACATATTTTTCCTTCCGAAACAAGTTTCGTATACATCTTCCGTCAATTTTTCACTTGAGCTTATTTCTCCCAATTCTGAAATTTTATCCTTTATGCAAGAAATAAGACTGGAAAACTCCGCCTTTTTTTCAGTTTTTTTCAGCGCCTTTATGGCATCAGCTTCGATCTGACGCACTCTTTCTCTGGTAATATTCAGATTTTTACCGATTGCTTCGAGCGTTTTCGGTTCTCCGCCTGAAATGCCAAAGCGGCTGCTGATTACCAGCTTCTGTTTTGCGCTAAGTGATTCAAGCAGTTCGCCAATCAGGGTTCCGGGAGTAATTTCTTTGACAGGTATTTTTTGAGAATCTGAATCAATTAGTTTGATTTGCGTGTTTTGCTCCTGCATTATGATTAAAATTTACCAATTTTGTCCCGCTGAATTCATACAAAACCGGTCAATCTATTTATTAGATTTTGAATCATAACACATATCAGTTTGAATTGTCAACCCCACGGCCCATCTTTTCACCTGATTTTTTAAAATAGCCTATTGAAAAAGGGAAAATAAGGCTTTTATATGCATTTTAATGAGCTTATTCCGAATTCGATTTTCCGTTTTAATTAACCAATAATTTAAACTCTATTTCTTTTGATCAATCTTCCACCAATCCACCATAAGCGCCGAAGCAACGAAGATTGAGGAATATGTTCCGAAAATGATTCCGATACTGAGGGCGAGAGTAAATGTCTTTATCGATTCTCCTCCAAATATCAAAATAGCCAAAAGAGTGATGATTACGGTAAGAGACGTGTTGATCGAGCGGGCCATGGTTTCGTTCAGGCTCCGATTGACAACTTCTTCAAAATCATTCCCGGACCCGCTGCGGAGAAGATTTTCCCTGGTCCGGTCATATACTACGATCGTATCGTGGACGGAAAAACCAAGAATAGTAAGGAGAGCCGCTATAAAGGAAGTGTCAACCTCCACCGCGAAAAAATGTCCGAGTACGGAAAAAACTCCGACCGTAATAAGAACGTCGTGAACCAAAGCCACCACCGCGCCGACTCCGTATTTCCAGGATTCGACAGGCCGCGATACTTTTCGAAAGGCGTACGCGATATAAAGCGCGATGCCCGCAACTGCGACCGCGAGCGCCCAAATCGCCTTATTCTTGAGTTCCGATGAAATCGAAGGGCCGATATAGTCAAGCCGCGTATTTTCAATATCCGGATATTTTTCCTTTAGCTTTCCGAGGACTTCCTTGTTTTTTTCGTCGTCGGAATTGCCGTAACGGATAAGGAATGAATTGTTCTGCGTCTGAGTGACAACCGCATCCCCTGCCCCCGCTTCGCTAAGAACAGCTTTAACTTCACTATTAGAAACTCCCTGGCTGATCCTCACTTCCATCAATGTCCCTCCCGTGAAATCAAGGCCGTACCGAAGACCCCAAATCGAAAGCGACAGGATACTCAGGATCATCAATGTTCCGGAGAAGATATAAAAGTATTTTCTTTTGCTCAGGATATTATACATAAATTCAGATTCCGCGAGACATTAATTTTCAAATAATTGATTAATTTTCCTCTGTTTCTTCCCTCTTTTTCGCAATAATCAGCCCGTCTCTTTTTTCAGCCCATTCGCCGATTATCGCCCTTAAAATCGCGCGAACCAAAACAATCGCCGTAAACATGGAAACCAACACGCCCAGAAGCAACGTTACCGCAAATCCCTTAACAAAACCCGTGCCGAACCAGATGAGAATAAGCGAAGTTATAATCGAGGAGATGTTGCTGTCCCGGATGCTCGGCCAGGCGCGGCGGAATCCTTCGTCAATCGCGCTCCTGAGGGACCGGCCTTTCCGAATCTCTTCCTTGGTTCTCTCAAATATTAAAATATTGGCGTCCACCGCCATGCCGACGGAAAGAATAAATCCGGCGATCCCTGCCAGCGTCAAAGTGATCGACCAGGGAGTTCCGGTTGATATTTTGAATAGCGCCACCATGATCGAGGTATAAATAACAAGAGCCACGGATGCCACCACCCCCAAGAAGCGGTAATAGATTATCATAAATATGGCAACCAGCACGAGACCGATAAGTCCCGCTTTCAGGCTTTTATCAAGTGAGGCTTTCCCCAGAGACGCTTCGACGCTTTGCTGTCCGATAAGGGTAATTGGCATCGGAAGAGCGCCTTCATTAAGCCTTTGGGCCAATTTTTTAGCTTCATCAAGGGAAAAATTGCCGGTAATCACCGCTTTTCCGTCGGTAATTTCTGCCTGCACCGTGGGAGCGCTAATCACTTGGCCGTCGAGAAAGATTGCTATCTGTTTGTCAATATTGTCTTTTGTAAGCTGAGCAAAATTTTTCGCCCCTTCGCTGTCAAATTCTATGCCCACTTCCGGTTTTCCGGACTGGGACATAAACTGAACATCGGCCCGTTTCAAATTTTTTCCGGTTAACCCTGTATCGACAAATGTCGGCATTTGCTGAACCGGAGGCGGCGTTTTTATGGCCAGAAGGATGTGTTGCGCATGAACCTCCCTGTCATCTTCTTCCTTGCCCGCCGTAGCCTCGGCGGAGGCGGGACCCCTCACTTCGAGCAACTTGATAATATGGTACCCAAACTGAGTTTCAACGACTTGAGGATAGACTTCTCCCGGTTTCAGATCGCCTTCAAACAGAACCTTGTCAAATTCCGGAACAAATGTTCCTTTTTTTACAAACCCCAGATCTCCCCCCTGGTCTTTCGAGCCCGGATCTTCCGAATTGGCCTTGGCGAGTTCTGAAAAATCGGCCCCGTTTTTAATTTGCGCAAGCAAATCTTCCGCTTTTTTCTTCTGATCTTCGTTATATTTCTTGTCTTCGGCTGAAAGCTCCTGCGGCGGCTGTTCGGCTGGCGCTTCCATTTTTTTGAATTCCAAAAAGGGAGTCTCTTTAATCATAGACTTGGCAGCTTCAATATCTCTCACTCCCGCCAGTTCCACAATGAGCCGCTGTTCCCCGCCCGACTTTGACGTCTCAATAAGAGGCTCAGCCACCCCGAAAGCGTTTACGCGCCGTTCAATCACATCCTGAAGCCCGTTCAGAGCATCAGGAACCTTGCCTGCTTCCACGCCGCTCGTGTCCACTTTGTATATGAGATGGATCCCGCCCTGAAGATCAAGGCCGAGATTTATTTTCATTTTCGCCAAAAAACCGCCAAGCCAGGCCGGCTTGGAAATTGGTTTCGGATATGCAATAAGCGCCGCAACCAAAAACAGCAATACGACTAACAAAAATTTTATCCAGACTTTTCGTTGCGTGGACATTAAAAGATTCTTTACGATTTTATTATAGCACTGCTGGAGATAAAAATCCAGGCCGATTAGGGATTTATGGTTTCCTTTCTTCTTAAATATTCGCTTACGTCTTCCCAGCGCCCGATGAGATCCTCCCGAAGAGCAATATTATCCTCGTCCTCCTCGAGTTCGCCCCACTCGATCTTTTCCGCAATCAATTCATCAACCAGCTCTTCATAGGCGGCTTGCGAATTAATAAGCTCCTGCCCTGCCCGCTTTTTGAGTTCAAGAAGCAAACTCTCCGCTGACGGTTCGATTACGCCTGCCATATGTCATTAATCTGTGTTAATAATAAATTTATTTGCCTTAACCAGGACGTTTCTTGTCTTTTGGTAGGTAATACGCCTGATGGCTTCTTTATATTCAAGCCAGGCATAATCTTCATGTTCGCGCGAAAGGACCGCTTTTTTTGTCTTTGTTTCAAAAATAAAATAATCAACAACCTTGAATACATTCAGTCCGATCTTTTTCTTCCTGCGATTATTTTTTTCTTCGCCTTTAGCCCGATAGAAAAAGGTTGTCCAGGTCGAAAATCCGGGAATATATTTAACTCTTGAAATGCCCGTTTCTTCCTGAATTTCCCGCTTGATCGCCTCGATTTTTGTTTCTCCCTTCTCCGGATGGCCCTTCGGCAAATCCCAGTAATCAGGCGTGCCGGAAAAATTACCGGTTTTCTTTATTACCGGCTTTCTTTTTAAGATGAGATAATGCTTTTTATTTTTTTCCCGCCGAAACAAGATTGCTCCGATGGAATGTTCAAATGGCATAAATTTTTCCAAGGCTGAGCCGGATGAAAATATTATCAGCTATTCCATCTTCGTGTTGTCTCCGAACCATTTTCGGTAGAGCCAGTCATAATATCCGCTGTCCCGAAGGCCCAAAATAGACTGATTCACTTTCTCTCTCAGCGGATCCTTTGAACGGAAGAGGAATGCGTATGTCTGAGGATCGAATATGTCGCCTTTGATCAGAAAACCCCGCGAAGAATCGCTTCTGGCATAATACATGAGCGCCGGCGCGTCATAAACTACCGCATCGACTTCTTCTTCTCTCAATTTTCCATATGCGTTTTCTATTTTCTGGACCGGAATCACTTTCGCCCCGATTTTACGAAGGGTTTTTATGCTGGTTGTGCCTTTCATCGCCGCAACTGTTTTTCCGGCCAGATCGCCATGGCTTTCGATGTCCGATTTTATCCTTCCTACGGTAACCAGCGAGGTAACCTCGGCAATAAAAAAACCGAAAAACAAGTATCCGATAACCACAACGACTGACGCCATGGATTTTCCCAGCCATGTTTGGGGAATATAATCGCCATATCCGACGGTGCTGATAGTGATGATTGTCCACCAGAGCGACTCGAATATTCCCGGGAGATAATTTTGACTGAAGGCATTTCCTTTTTCGACAAGCCAAAGCAAATTACCGCAGGCAAAGATAAAGAGAACTATCGCGATAATCGCTTCAAGGAGCTTTTTATATCCGTGTCTCAAAAAATTTCCCACCATTTTGAAAAATCCGGGCTTATTCTTATCGTTCACCATAATTAAAAGTCCGGCTTCGAGCGTGAAATAAGAAAAATCGAAAAGCTGCTCTCTTTCCCGATTGCGGGTTATCCCGCCCAGCGCAACATCAATTTCTCCCTTCCGGAGCTGCCGAAAAACGTCCTTGAACGCGACTTTTCGATATCTGAATCTTAATTTGCAATCTTTTGAAATTTGATCCCAAAAATCTATTTCAAAACCCGAAAAAACACCCTTAAAATCAAGGGTGAGGGGCGGAAGTTCGGCCACACCGACGACAATTTCTTTATTCGCTTTCTTTTTTGTTTTTTTCATCAGAAGAGAGTTTTTTTATTGCAAAATTTTGCCTGCCCGAATTTGCTTTGACTGAATATAAGTTTTAAAAAACTAACATATATTCCCCGAAGATATTACTGCGATAACATACCGCAGCAGCAAAGTCAAAACAGGCGGGTTTAAGGACATGACTTATGCCGAAAAAATATGTTGTGGATTTGCATATAAAACTTTTTTTCGCAACAGAAATCTTATCCGAGTTAATTTTCAAGGAAAACTCATACAAGAAAACTCTACTTCAAGTATTCTATCAAATTCCGAGCTTTCATACAATTAACGACATCGCTCTTTTTTGCCCAGCCGCGCCGGGCCTGGACGATGCCAAGATCTAAATTATGAAGCTGGTTTCTGCTGTGAGAATCCGTTCCGAGCGAGAGTTTCACTCCATGCTCAATCGCTCTCCGGATATTCAGATCACTAAGGTCCAGCCTGTCCGGATAAGAATTTATTTCCAGAATTGTTTTTGTCCTCGCCGCCGCGAGAAATATCTCTTCCATATCAAGTTCATATCCCGATCTTTTATGGATCACCCTCCCTGTCGGATGAGATATTATGTCGACGTGCGGATTCTCAATGGCCTTGATAAGGCGCCTGGTCATCTCAGCTTTTGGCATCTTGAAATTGGAATGAATCGATCCAAGGACAACATCAAATTTTGCCAGATACTTATCTTCAAGAGCGATCGTCCCGTCGGGATTAATATCCACCTCGCAACCCTTAAGAATGGTAAAATCTTTGAGCTTCCTGTTAATATTTTCAATTTCATGCCACTGTTTTTCGATAGTTTTCACATCCATCGCGCCCGCGATTTTAAGATGCCCCACATGATCGGTTATGGCTATGTATTTTCTCCCGAGCCTGATGGCTTCCCAGGCCATTTCCTCAATAGTATGCGCTCCGTCGGAATAAGTGGTATGCATCTGAAGATCGGAGACAACATCCTTTTGATCGATAATATTCGGCAATTGATGTTTTTTTGCCAGCTCTATTTCTCCCCTATTTTCCCGCATTTCCGGCGGCATCCAGTCAAGCCCGAGCTTTTGATAAATTTCCTCCTCGGTTCTTCCGGCAAGAAGTTCGCCTTTTTCGTTGAATAGCCCGTATTCGTTCAGCTTCCATCCTTTTTTTATGGCAATTTTTCTGAGTTCGATATTATGGTCTTTCGAACCGGTAAAATACTGGAGCGCCGCCCCGAAAGATTTTTCCTCCGCGACCCGGAGATCCGCATCAATTCCGATGTCGAGACGTATCATTGATTTTATTTTTCCTTTTGCCAGCACTTTTTCCACGCTCGGCATCGAAACAAATCGTTCCATTATTCCCTCTGAATTTGCCGCCTGCGCCAAAATGTCGATATCGCCAATCGTTTCCTTGCCTCTTCGAAAGGATCCGCAAATGGAAACCTTTTGGACTCCGGAAACGGCAGAAAGATCTTTCTCGATATTTCGGGCGATGGGGGAGACGTAACCGAGCAAAAACCGGCCTCGGTGTTCGCGGGAAAGCTCAATGGACCGCAAAATATTTTCTTCTGTTTTTTCGCCGAAGCGGGGGAGAGTGCGCACTTTTCCCGCCCGGGCCGCTTTTTCAAGGTCGCGGATATTTTTCACTCCGAGATTTTTATATAGCGCCAAAAGCATTTTCGGCCCGACGCCTTCCACCGCGGAGAAGCTTTCAAGGTCGATCGGAGCTTCGCGCTTCAGCTTTTCAAAAGTCCCTATTTTCCCTGTTTTAATATATTCTTCAATATGTTCCGCCATCCCCTTTCCGATACCCTGAATCTTCATGAGGCCTTTCACTCCGGATTTTTTATATATGTCTTCCAGGTCTTCATCCATAGACTCGATCAGATGCGAGGCCCGTTCATAAGCCCGCGGCCTGAATTGGTCGCCTTTCATCACGTAATACTGCGCCATTTCCGAAAATATTTTCCCAATTTTGAAGTTGAGCATGTCTGAATTTTATCATTCCATCCACAAAAATACAAAGAGGGCGGTGCGCATTTGCGCCGCCCCCGGCAAAACTCTTTTCAAAATACTTGTGTCCCGCTTTATACCATGGTTTGGGCAGATTGAGATGCCTGTCTGCCGGCAGTGTATAACCTCTCCACTTTTCGCGCCTCAATGAAGCCACCACATAATTGGCAGTGTTTATTCACTATAACGTATTCATAGCGCAGATTCGTTTTCCTGCGTTTAGAGATATTGATCAGAGAGATTTTCAGCCGATAGAGATGTCGTAGTTTGCATTTCCAACTACGCTCACACTGAACACAGAGCACTATTTCACTTTCTTTCAGGCGATCGCATCCGGATAATATTTGGCCGCAACACGTCTCCGGACAAAAAGCCATTTGAAGCGGCCTCCCCAACTCATTCCGTCTGATTCCTGTCATATGCGCCTCTCCTCTCAGAAAAAAGTTATATATTTTACGGCTTGTGCATTGCCGTTACTGCCTGCCTTGTGATTAATTTCAGCCGGAAGATATTTTTCCCTCCTGATTTACTCTCTTGTCTCATTGAGAAAGAGAATGATTTGTATTTTTTAAGAGCTTGCTTTGAAAAAAAACGAAAAGACGAATTTATTCGGCTGTTTGCAACTTTTTATTATAAAAATTATAACTTAAACAAGCATACTTAATCAAGTATTTTGTTCACTTGCTTTAAATCTTTGTATTGCTATTTAATTGTTCATACTGAACGATTGATTGCTGTGCAAACACTCCGATTAATTTATTTGCGATTTCCCGCCTTCCGTGCTTCTTCAAAAAAGAAAACCGCCAGCGTCGCTCCGGCGACCACCAGCCAGTCCCAGAAATCAATCGGCGACATATGGAGATATTTCTGAAAGAAGGGGATATATTGAAAAGCCAAAACCATCCCGACAGAAATAAAAATCGATCCGATAAGCAGTCTGTTTTTGAAAAAACCAATTTTGAAGACGGACAGTTTTTCGCTTCGCGCCTGCATCAGATTCGCCATCTGCGTCATCGCGAGCACTGCATATGTCGCCGCCGTTGACTTGATATATAAAACCGAATCAAAATCAATTTTTTCTCCAAAATCCCAGCCGCCCCTTTTCATGGACCAGAGGAACGCAGCAATGGCGCCCGTTGTCATAATGAAACCGACATAAACCAGCCTCCAAAAACCAAAGGCTCCGATAAGACGCTCTTTGGGATCGAACGGTTTTCTTTTTAAGTTTCCCGATTCGGCCGGCTCGACTCCAAGCGCAAGGGACGGAAAGATGTCTGTTCCAAGATCAATGGCGAGAATTTGAACCGCCGTGATAGGCGAGGGAATCATAAGAAGCGTTCCGAAAATGACCGTCATGAATTCGCTCGCATTTGATGAAAAAACATAATAAACGAATTTCCGGATATTATGGTATATCGTCCGGCCTTCTTTGACTCCGTCAACGATCGACGCAAAGTCGTCATCAAGGAGTATCATATCTGAAGCCTCTTTCGACACATCCGTTCCAATTTTACCCATTGCGACGCCGATATCCGCTTTCTTGAGGGCCGGTGCGTCATTAACCCCGTCTCCGGTCATCGCAATCACCGCTCCGGATTTTTTGAGAATTGAAGCAATGCGAAGTTTCTGCTCGGGCGTGATTCTGGCAAAAACCGACGCGCCGTTTTTGATTCTTTTTATTAATTCGCCGTCATTCAAAATATTTAATTCTTTCCCGCTTATGACCGTGTTATTTATTTTTTGTGATTTTGATTCCAGGCTATTGCCGGATATTGAAATTTTCCTCCCCGAATCAAAGCGGGCAGATAAATCAGAATTTAACAATCCGACTTTCTCCGCTATCGCCCTTGCCGTCACTTCATAATCCCCGGTAATCATGATCACCCTGATTCCCGATTGCTGGCACTCCCTTATGGCGTTGGCGACATCTGTTCTCGGCGGATCAATCATGGCCATCATTCCGACCCAAACCAAATCTTTTTCAGCCCGATCAACAGATATTTCTTGCGGACCATGATTTTCAGAGACAATGTTTTCAACAGGCCGATAGGCAAAAGCCAGCACCCGGAGCGCCTCGGAAGACATCCTGTCATATATTTTTTTCGTCTTCTTTTTTTCTTCTTCAGAGAAGGGGACTATCCCCTTTTCCGTTAATTTTTTAGGGGAGAGGCCCATGAGAATATCCGGCGATCCTTTAACATATGAAAATGCTTCCCTGCTTCCTCCTTTTTCCCCGGATCTTCCATAAACAACGCTCATTCTCATCCGTTCCGATTCGAAAGGATTTTCGCCAATCTTCGTCTCCCCTCTCCCGAAAAGAGTTTCGTCCGAATTTACTTTCTTCGCCGCGACTATAAGGGCCCCTTCCGTCGGATCACCGATAATCTTATTGTTGTTTTTCTCTTCAATTAAGGCCGCGTCATTGCAAAGCACGGCCATCTTCATCAGCAAGTCAAGATTTTTGACATTTTTTGGATCGATTTTTTTCCCTCCAATCGAAAAGTCACCGTGCGTGGCATATCCCTCTCCGCCAACTTCTATTTCTTGATTATCCAGAATTATCTTCGTTACCATCAGCTCGTTTTTGGTGATTGTTCCGGTTTTATCCGTGCAAATCATATTCACCGACCCCAGGGTTTCCACCGCAATCAGCTTTTTCACCAAAACGTTATTTTTGAGCAGGCGCCGCATGCCAAGCGAAAGAGCGACCGACATGGCCGCCGGAAGCCCTTCCGGAACAACCGAAACCGCGACAGCCAGAGCAAACAAAAAATTCTGATACCAGGAAAGATGCTGGAATCCGCCGGCGATCAGAACCAGCGCCGCAATCGCCATCGCCAAAATTGAAACATCCTTTCCCAGCGTGCGCATTTTTTTCTGAAGCGGCGTAAGCTCGTCCGCCACTTCTGTCGCCATTTCAGCGATTTTTCCAAGCTCTGTCCTTATTCCCGTTCCCGTAACGATAAATTTTGCCTCCCCTGCCGTAATTTGTTCGCCCGTAAAAACCATATTGTCAATGTCGGCTATGGGCAAGTTCTCCTCTCCGATTGCTTTTGCCTCTTTTTTTTCCGGTTTTGATTCGCCCGTAAAAACAAAGCTGTTCGTGTGAAGATTGTAGCTTTCCAGTATATATCCGTCCGCCGGAACGCTATCGCCGCTTGCGATGAAAATTATGTCTCCCGGAACGATTTCTCCGGCATCTATTTCTTTTTTTTGCCCGGAGCGAATGACCGTCGCCTTGTCCGAGGCCAGCTTTTGAATCCGGTCCATTATACGCTCAGCTTTCCATTCCTGCGTGAAACCAATGATCGCATTCAGAAAGATGATAACCAGAATTATTGTCACATCTCGAAACTCTCCAAAGACAAATGCCAGCCCCGCCGCCACGATCAATATCCAAACCAGAGCGTCGTTAAACTGGTGAAAAACTAGCTTTACCCATCTCCATCTTTGTTTCTTTTCAATTTTGTTCGGACCGTATTCTTCCAGCCTCTTTCCCGCCTCCTCATCCGAAAGGCCATTTTCACTCGCTCCAAACTTTCCCAGAACTTCTCCCGGCGATAAATTGTATATTTGTTTCTCCATAACATTTTTGGACATCCGATGTCCAAATTATTCAAGAAGATATTTTTCTTCTTTTTTATTCTTTAGATAAAGTGCATTTTTTCTGGAGAATTCGGTGTATTGTTTGTAATCATTGTCAAACTGATCAAGTATTATTTCCTTCTCGCATATACCCCAATTTGTTTTGCCAATGTAATCTGAAAAACTAGAATATTTCCATTCACTGCTTCTTCCCAAACCATGAACAAAATGGTTTTCATTAACATAGGCAGAAAGATAAAGCAAATAGCTGTTTGAATTGATATGAATAGACTTAAATTTTCCTTGGAATAAAAATCCGGACCGATCATATTTATGATTAAAATATTTTGTATAGCCATTGCCAACTCTCTGCATAAACTTTTCAATTCCTCTGTCCGCTATTTGCCGAAGAATAAAATGATAATGATTCGGATTGAGACAATAAGCGATGATTTCTACTATTTTGGACATCGGATGTCCAAAACCTTTCTTCTCTAAGAAATATCTCTCGTAAATACTTCCAATCGGCTTGTCGGTATTAAATGCCTTCATTGATTTTAGAAATCTCAAATAGTCACCCTCGCACGAAAAAATATCTCGCTTCTCGACTCCGCGATTATAGATATGATAACATTCATTGTTTGCAAGGGGAACTCTTCTCATACATTTATTTGGACATCGGATGTCCAAACAGAATTATTTTATCATAAAATTATCCCCTTGACAGCCCCCCCCCCGGAAAAGGATAATAAGAATAGTATATAACCCTTTTTTCAAAACAAATGCAAAACAAAAAAGCAACTGCCATCCTGGCCATCGCACTTCTTCTTTCCGCGGCATCTTCTGTTCTCGCCGCCGAGAAAGTTAGCCGCACGAAGATTGTCATCACTGAAGTTTCCGGC
>JBAZXV010000002.1:0-36476 GCA_041659685.1 Parcubacteria group bacterium
AACATGCTCACCGAAAAAATCCTCAGTCACGAAGACCGGATTAAGGCTTTGGAGGACAGGATGGCCGCGATGACTGTTTCCGCGGACGGAACAACCGTGACCATTCCCGCGAATGTGGTCACTCAGGACACGGAAGGCAACGCCGCTCTTGCCGGCATATTCAAAGCGAAAGTTGTTCAGGCAGAGAAGGTGGAATCGAAAACGGCGACTGTCACCAATCTTGACGCCCAGAAATCGACCTCGAACGAAACTGAAAGCGCCCTCTATTCGGTCAAAGTGGCCGATGTCGGGGACGCGACGCTCGGCGAAGCCCAGATTGCCAAAGTCGAAGTTGATGAAAATAAAGACGGCCTCGATGATCTCTCGGGCGCCGACGGAAAAGGCATCTTGATTGAAACGGCGTCCGTGAAAGCCGATTCCCAAATTTTCGTGACGGCCAAAACCGCCATCGACCAGCCGCTCTATGTCGCCGAAATCATCCCCGGCAAAGGCTTCAAAGTCCAAAAAAACAGCCCGACCAACCAGAACATTGAGTTCTCCTGGTGGATAGTGGATAAGAAATAAATTTCTAATTCACCTAATTTCTAATTTTGAAATAAAATTATGACAACTCAAAGCGCAAAAATAAAAATGCAAAACCAAAACTCAAAATGCAAGACCGACTTGAAATATAGGTGTTACTATTTTTCCATAAAGATTATTAAGTTGCTGGAAAATTTGCCCAACGAAAAGATATATTGGATCATTTCCGATCAGCTCCTGCGAAGCGCGACATCAATCGGGGCGAACATAATCGAAGCCCAAGCCGGAAGTTCGAAACGGGATTTCATAAAGTTTTTTGAAATAGCCCTCAAGTCCGCCAACGAAACAAAATACTGGTTGGGATTGCTGCGAGACGCCACCAAAGCCAAACCGTCTGAAGCCGATGAACTATTGAAAGAAGCAGATGAAATATCGAGGATGCTCGGAGCAAGCGTTTTAACATTAAAAAATAAAAGATAGCTTTGAATTTTATGCTTTGATTTTTCACTTTACGCTTTGAGTTTTAAGCTCAAATCATGAAGAATTGAAAATTATTTCAAAATTCAAAATTAATATTATTTATCCAGTTTCAATATCATGAAATATGAAAATGAAAGTTAAAAATTCGAAAGAGAAAATAAAGTGCTTGCTGTTATTCTCCGGCGGACTGGATTCGATTCTGGCCGCGAAGGTTTTGGAAAAGCAGGGAGTCGAGGTCACGGCTCTTTCGCTCGAGAGCTTTTTCTTTGGCGCCGAAGAGGCGAAGAAATCGGCGAAAGAAAACAACATCAAATTGCGGATTGAAAATTTTGCGCTTCCGCATCTTGAAATTGTCCGCTGTCCAAAATTCGGAAGGGGAGCGGGAATGAATCCGTGCATCGATTGCCATCTCCTGATGCTTCGCGCCGCAAAAAAAATCGCCGAGCGCGAAAATTATGATTTCATTGCGACGGGTGAAGTGCTCGGGCAAAGGCCGATGTCCCAAAATCCCGGAGCGCTGAAACTGATCGAGCGGGAAGCGGGGCTGGCCGGAAAAATTTTGCGCCCGCTCTCGGCCAAAGTTTTGCCGGAAACGGAAATGGAAAAATCCGGACTTGTGATCCGCGAAAAATTATTCGGCTTCTCCGGCCGAAGCCGCAAAGAGCAGATTGCGCTTGCGAAAAAATACGGAGTGAAAAAATATCCGTCGCCTGCCGGCGGGTGCATTCTCACCGACAAAGAATATTCAAAGAAACTTCAGGACCTTTTTGAAAAAATCATAAATCCGCGGCCAAGCGATTTTGAACTTTTGCGGATCGGCCGGCATTTTTGGGTTTACCCTGTTGGAAAGAATGAAGTTTTAAAATCTGGTAAAATTTTGTTTAAAAATAATAAGGCAGAAAGAACCAGTGAGTCCAAACTTTCTAACGGGGCGGGGGCGCACATTATTATCGGCAGAAACCATGAAGAAAACTTGAAACTCAGAAGGATGGCCGAGAAAGGCGATCTGCTGATTGAACTTAAAAACGTTCCCGGCCCCTTGGCTCTTGTCCGAGGAGAGGAAATAGAAGCTTCTATGGAGGCTTCTATCGAAACCGCGAAAGAAAAAATTATTCAATATGCAAAAGGCGCAAAAGAGGAGAATGACTTCCTGGTGATCGCGGTGCGCTAAACGTTCAATCATATTTTCGTCCCTAAAAAATAATTGAGAAAAAGTTTCGAAAATATAAACTGAAAAAAATTCATCTGTGGATAACTCAAGAAAATGCCGCCGCAAGCCGGCGTTTTTTGTTTGCGAAAAAATATCCATTTGACAAAGAATTTCTCAGCTTAATAAAAACAGGAAGAAAAAACTCTTTAGCGCGAACCGCACAGAAAAATAAAATAATAACCGATATTCTTTATATAAATGATAATATCGGTTTCATTTTTAGGGATTGACGGTCATAACGGAAAGCGGTCCAAAGACAGGCAAAAAAGACTGAAATATCATCTTCAAAAATAACTTTATTCGTTTGCGTTTCCGGTCCGGCAAGAGATGCAAAACGGTTCCAAAAAAGCATTGACAATGCCTATAAAAAAACTAAAATTAAGGGTAGAGATCAGGAGATTGAGGCAAAACGTTAAAACTGATAATTAAAAGAAAAAACGTGCGGGTCGACCCCGCACTATCCGTGTGAGAGAAGGCCAATTAATCCTTCCCGACGCGAACCTATAAAACAACGTTTTAGGCACATTCAATTATGAATAGTGCGGGTGAAAAACGTTTCTCGAAGAGGATGCCCCAAAAGGGAAACAAAAATAAAACAATTGCCGGGCGCGAGCTCGAAATAATAAAAGATTATCTTAAGAATCTTTCGATGCAAAAAAGACCGTCAAAAACCGGGCGGTTTTTTTCGCGGCTAAAAGAGACTAAGGCCCCAATCGGGGAGTTAGTCTCTGCTTCTGAAAAAATCGCGGAAGCTCGAATGGAAAAAGTCCGAAGGGAGCTTCGCGAGCTGTATGGAGGCAAACGGGAAAGCGGGAATAATAATTTTCAATTATCAATTACCAATTTACGATCAGTTTTCAATAAACAAATTTCAAATGCCGGGAAGCGGGCGGCAGAAATAAAAAACGCCATAGCCGGAAAGATTTCAGGAATGAAGAAAAACCTGGATGCGGGGAAGGAAAAAGAGGAAAATATCTCTGCAGTTGCCATCTTGAAAACCGGATCTTCGAAAAGCGAAGAAATTTTTGCGCGGCTCGCGGAAGACGATCCGAAGCTGAAACCGCTTTCCGAAATCGCGAAGGAGTCGGAATATAAAAGAGAGTATCTCGGATATCTGGTCCGGCAGAAAAAAATGAAAGCGCAGAAAGTCGGGGGGACCTGGCTGACGACGAAGGAATGGGTCCGGGAGTTTACGGAAAAAGCTGAAGAGCGGAAAAAAGAAATCCGCCACGAGCTTTCAGAAAAATTAAGCGGAGAAAAAATTTCCAGGACGGAAAACAAGACTAAGTCTTCGGCAGCCCCAAGATTTATTTTTGGGGCAAGTCTTGAAAAATATTTTTTGGTCCGGGAATGGAAACCGGCGACGGCTCTCGTTGTTTTGGTTTTTCTCGTTGCGGCGGCGAACATAACGAAAGCCGATTTCGCTTCGATGAGGGATGGAGCGGCGCTGGAAATTATGGCGGGATATAATTCGGCGGTGGAAAAAGCTGCGGGCGTCGTGAAACCGTTTGATAATTTCAGAATCAACGCGGAAAGGATCTCGCGCCTCGGACGGGGAATCGCAAAAAGAAAGCAAGCGAGAAATTTTGAAGAGAAGTCAAAAATAACTCTGAACGGGAGCGATGAGAATGTGGCGGAGATAGTTGAAAGTGAAAGCGCCGCCTCCGCTGAAGCTTCGGCGAGTCAGGGGGGAATTGTGGCGGGAGAAATTAATGATGAAGCGCAAAATCCAGAATCAGCGGCGCAAGCTGATGGGTTCGCTCCTCAGAACGCCGATGCAAATGAAATATTGTCCGTGCTTGACCATAATCTTACGCATCTGAATATCGCCGAGCATTCCGTGCGCAGATGGAGCCTCAACTCCAGCGCGGTGAATTCAAAAAAGATTGCCGATTATTCCGTTGAGGCGCGGGACCTTTCCAATAATGCCGTCAATTCCCGCTCGATTGAAGACCACTCCATTCAGTCCAGCGATCTTCAAAAAAATATCCGCATCCGGGGAAACCTCACTGTCGAAAAAACCGCCTATTTCCACAGCGATGTGGAAATAACCGGATCGTTTATGATGGGGTCGGGCGGAATTCTTGACGTGCCGCAGATTGAAACGGATCTGGTACAAATCGGAGGAGGATATGGAAACACCGGGATGACGATTGATTCATCCGGAAATATCTCTGCCGACGGAAATATGATTATCGGCGGGACTTCGGCCATGAACGGAACTTCCATTTTTAATGACACTCTCACGGTGACGGCGGGAGGAATGAGCGTGGCGGGAGAAGCAATAATAAACGGGGATACGAATATCACCGGGACGATAGTATTGACCGGCGCGACAAACATCATCGGCGGCGCGACAATTACCGGCGCGACAAACATCACTGGCGACACGAATATTACCGGCGACGCCGCCATTTCCGGCGATATTGACGCCGCCACCGGAACCGTCGGCATTCTCGACGGAACAACCGCCACTTTCGCAACCGGAAACTTCACGACCGGAAATATTACGACGGCCAATATTGTTCTTCTTGATCTCGGAATGAATACAATCGCTGACGGGAATCTGACCGGAAACTGGAATTTTAATAATGGAAATCTGACAAATATAAATGCTTTGACAGCCGGAACAGCCAATGTCACCGCCGCCGATTTCGGAACGAACACGATTGCGGATGGAAACATGAACGGCAATTGGGATTTCAATTCCGGAAACCTCATCGGCATCAATGCTATTACGGTTGGAACGGCTGATATTACAACCGGGAACATTACCACTGCCAATATCACAACAATTGATCTCGGCGCCAACACGATTGCGGACGGGAACCTCAATGGCAACTGGGATTATAACGCCGGCAATTTGACTAATATTGCGTCTCTCACCGCTGGCACGGCGGATGTGACCACCCTGGATTTCGGAACAAACATGATAAGCGATGGAAACATGGACGGCAACTGGGATTTCAATTCCGGCGATCTCTCGGGCCTTGGCAGTCTGGTAATCTCTGAAAACGACGCGGATATCACTTTCACTGGAACAGGAAATCATGACATTACGGCGAGTTCAGGAACCTTGCGTTTGGGGGCAAATGTAGTCATAGGAAATATTGAAGCGCTCGATAACACGATAGACATTGGAACTCCCGGAACGCGATTCGACAAAGTATATGCCAACGAGATAAATGCCACTTCGCTGGTAGGGGTGATCGTGGGCGGCAACGTAGCGGCCGAAACACTCACCATTAATTCCGACTATCTGGGTCCCGACGCGGAAGATTCATATCTCGCTTTCGAACGCGGCTCCGCAGTTCCCAATGCGCTCCTGCACTGGGTTTCGGCAGGCGGCCTCTTTGATATGAATTCTCAGCTTCGCCTTACCGGAACGATTCAGGCCGACCCCTCGCTCATTCTCAATTCCGAAGCAGCCGGCGACACTGACTTTTGGCTCGGCGTTCAGGAAGACGGCGCAGGTGATGACGACGATCTCTTTCAAATCGGAGGTGGAGCGGTTCCGGGAACAAATCCTTTTCTGACAGTCAATACTTCCGGCAACGTCGGGATAGGGACAACGAATCCGGAGTTCTCTTTGCATGTTGTCGGGGATAACGCGGTATTTGGAGAAGATCTGAGCGGAAACAATTTTGGAGCACTTGGTGTAGATGATGCAGGAGCTGGTGTCTTTGGTTGGGGTGTGGATAACGGAGTAGTCGGTTTAAGCGATTCTGGTATTGGCGGGTATTTTTCCTCTGATAACGGTTATGGCTTGATTGTGGAAAGCGGCAACGTCGGCATCGGCACCACCACGCCGAGCGAAAAACTTGATATCAATGGCACTAGCCCAAGAATATATCTCGCGGACAGCGCGGCTCCGGGAACGACCGCTAACCGGCTATATTCAGTCTCCGGCAATCTCACCTGGAACGGGATTAACTTGACCGGGGGAGGAGCCTTGCCTTCTGGCACCACCGGACAGACTTTATATAACAACGCGGGAACGTGGACTGCCACGAGCAATCTCTTCAATAACGGAACCAACGTCGGCATCGGAACGACGAGTCCGGGGGCGGCATTGGATGTTGTGGGCGACCCAAGATTTTATCATACGGCGGCATCCGGAAGTGGCTATTTGACTTTGGGCAGGAATGACCTTTCAAATGGAGCAAGCTATATCCAATTTATTCCTTCTAACACTCAAACAAACTGGCAAATTGCGACAAACAGCGGGACTTCCGGAATTTTCAATATTACTCCTTCAACGGCCGGTGGAGGAAGTACTTTCACAACACCTGCGCTTTCAATTCTATCCAACGGCAACGTCGGCATCGGGACGACGGGGCCTTCAGCTAAACTTGATATTGGTGGAGCGATAACCACATCCTACGCATGGACGGAGTTGAGGGTTAGTAATGCTTCTGCTGATTCCTATTTACGTTTTGGTCAAGGGAATAGTAACAATTTCTTTTTCGGATGGACGTATAACGCTACTCCTGCCAATGCTATAGCTAGCCTTGGCACTTATAGTTATAGCAATCCTATTCGCATTGATGGTTCAAGTGTTGTGTTACAAAGTCAATCAGCTGGCAACGTCGGCATCGGGACGACGAATCCGTTGTACAAGTTAGATGTAAATGGAAATTCACACTTTAATAACCAAATCACGGTGGATAGTTCGGGAATTATCTTCTTCGATAAAGAGGGAACAGCCTCCTCTCCTTTGGTTCAATTATATTATTCCAATACTGGAATTTATGAATTTGGTGGTGGGTCATTTGGAATAGCTGCTCTTGGGACTACTGGACTAACCGTTCAAGCAACATCGGGCAACGTCGGCATCGGGACGACGAGTCCGCAGAGCAAGTTGCATGTTTACAGTTCGGCAGCGTCCTTGCAAGAATTATTGCGGTTGGATAATCCTGACGCATCAGGGGCTGGGTCAAAAATTAGTTTTTATCAAGGTTCTTTCGAAACTGGAAAAATTGTTAATGCTTTTGAAAATGGTTCGTGGGGTTTAAGGTTAGGAGCTTTTGGTAGTGAGATAGAGAGGGCAGTCGTAATAAAAGCAAGCGGCAACGTCGGCATCGGGACGACGAGTCCGGGGGCATTATTATCGCTTGGGACGGCTGACTCCGGCAAGATGCTAGCCTTATACGATGGAGCGAGTAATTTTTGGGGGATGGGAACACAATCAGGATTATTAAAAATCTATACTTCCAATACTGCAAATTGGATGATAAATGGAACTGGCGATACTATTCAAACTGGAACTCTAACTGTCCAGGGGACGGGGAAAAGTGCAATATCCGGCAACATCGGCATCGGGACGACCAATCCGGGGGAAGTGCTTGACGTTAACGGAAATATTGTTTTAAGCAATGCAGGTTCTTATAAAGTCCGTCGTTATGATGGAACTAGGATGTCTCTTCTAGGATTAGCAAGTTTTGCAGATAGTTTTGATGTTTTTCTTCGAGCAGCTGGAGTTTCAAGCGGGAATATTTTATTTGGTAAATCTGATGGGTCAGAGTTGATGAGAATACAAAATAACGGCAACGTCGGCATCGGAACGACGAGTCCGGGGGCGAAATTGGATATCAATGGAGATGCCAACATTCCAAGTTCGAATAGTTTATATTTTGGGAGCACAAGCTATTATATCGGCTGGGGACGTTCTGTCTTATATAGTGTTAATGTTAGCAGGAGTGGAGGTAATTCTTATACAACTCCTGATATCTATGGAGCGACGAACGGATTGGTGATAGGAGGACTTGCTGCGGGGACAGGTACATTAGCGCTTAATACTTCAGGTAGCGCAACACCAACAATGTTTTTAACAAGCGGCAACGTCGGCATCGGCACGACGAGTCCGGGGGCATTGCTAGATGTCTATGGTTCTGCGCCCAAGCTAAGAATAAGCGATTCAAGAAGCAGCGATGCTTGGGCGGCAAATACGGCTTTAGGTTCGTTGGATTTTTATACAGCGGACTCAACTTCAGCGAGAGTTGCCGCTTCCATAGTTCATATTACAGATTTTGCAGGATCACACAGCACGCCAAGAGGAGCGCTCCAGTTCAACGTTTCTGACATTGGATCTGTCTCGGAAGCGATGAGAATTTCAAGCGGCGGCAACATGGGAATCGGGACGACGAATCCGGGGGCAAGATTGGATGTAATAAATAGCGCAAGAATAGTTGGGGCAACTGACGCCGTTCTAACAATCAAAAGGGGCGCTACAAATGCAAGCGGCGCCATAAATTTTGACACAGCGGGAACGGTTCAATGGGCTGTGGGTCAGGATTATCAGATACCAGCCGGCTACTTCGGGATTAAAGATATTGTCAATAATGCGTTCAGAATGGTTATTAAAACCGACGGCAACGTCGGCATTGGGACGACGGCGCCGGGGACTCCGTTGCATCTTGTCAAAGCTGGCGATCTTCAAATTAGAACTGACCCGGGAGCAACTGGACAAGGGGCTATTGAATTTTATCAGGGAAGCGCAACTCAAAGGGGAGCAATTGTTACACAGAGTGCGGCTGGAGCGGCAACTCAACCAGGGGCAGCGGGTGATATAGTAAATTGGGCTACACAAAAATTGGTATTTGCGACAGGAAACACCTTCGTTAGTGCAAATACGAGAATGGTAATTGACAGCACCGGCAACGTCGGCATCGGGACGACGAGTCCGGGGGCGAAGTTGAATGTAATCCAGACTACGGATGGAGCTTTGGCTAAAGTGACCTATGCCAACACCACATTGTCGGGACAGGCCAACATCGAAGAGGTCTATAACAACGGGATTTTGCGCTACGCTCTCAGGGCATATGGCATCCCCGAGTGGTATCTTAACTCCGGCACCGGAGAAGTCGGGAAAATAGCCTATAGCACGCCCGCAAGCAATCCGGGGATTCTTATCTATTCCACAGACACGGCCAAGAGAGCAGTTATCATGCACGACAATGCCAACGATCTCCTTGCTCTTGGTGTTTCTACCACAACAACCAGTCCCGAACAGTTGGTGATTAATTCAAGCGGATATGTCGGCATCGGGACGACAAACCCGGGAAGCAGATTGAGCGTGGCCGGAGATTCGAATACAAAAATTACAATTGACGGCAGCGCGGCGCCGAACACGACTTTTTCAGTGTCTGGTACGCCAAAATTGGAAATAGGGTATGGTCCAACAGGTTATGGCGGCACCCACAACACCGGAGGATATTTTATGAGCGCTGATGATATCACTTTTGGCGCTTATGCGGGAAATCCATATCTAACGATAAAGGCAACATCGGGCAACGTCGGCATCGGGACGACGAGTCCGGCCACATTGCTGGATGTGAATGGAGTGAGTACATTGAGAGGCAATCTGCTGTTTGGAACGGACAGCACGTATAACATCGGGGCGAGTGCATCAGGAAGGCCAAACACGATGTATGTCGCTGGCACTGTTAAAGCGTCAGTTTTTCAGGATTACTTTCCTAATTTTCAGTTTAATGCTTCCGGCTTAAATCTCAAGTCTTCAGGTTTATTTGGTTGGTCGAATGATGCATATGCCAACAGTACCCCGGATACCGGATTTTCTCGAATCTCGGCAGGAAAGCTGGCCCTTGGCAACGGAACAGCCGGAGATTATACAGGGACATTAATTGCTGGCAACGTCGGCATCGGCACGACGAATCCGACAACATTGCTTACTGTGTCGGGCGGACCGATCACAGTGATACAGCCATCATTTAGTTCAACAACAACTGCCAACGGCCAAGCAATATTGGGAGCCGGAGCGGGTGGAGGCGCCCAGCTTCTCGGACAAGGTAGCAGTTATGACGTGATGCTCCAAAATCATTCTGGAGCCTCTGCGTTGGCGATACCAACGGGAACAATCAACACCACCTTTTTTGGCAACGTCGGAATAGGTTATGAAGATCCGGGGACAGCGAAATTAGCCATTTCTGGCAACGTCGGCATCGGGACGACGAGTCCGGGGCAGAAATTGGATGTTCTCGGAACTGCCTACACTCAATTAAGGCTCACGGAAACCAAAACGGATGCCACGCTCAATCGCACGGGATTGGTTGCTCAACACTACACGGCGATTGAAGAACCCCTGGGAATGATTCTGGGGCGTGTCGATGCGACCACCAGCGAGCTGTATATTGGCGGCGGTTCTTCGACAGTTAATGCGGCGACTTCAATTGCCTTTTTCAACGCCGCCAACAATACAACTATTACAGGCACCGAAGCGATGAGAATAACCGGCGGCAACGTCGGCATCGGGACGACGAATCCGGGGGCGAAACTTCATTTGTATGGCAGTGGAACATCGTACCCATATTATGCGGACGGGGATGCTGTCGGAGCGACACTTAATCTCCAAACGAACAGTAACGCTGGAGGAACGGGAGGGCAAATTCTTCTTGGTAGTAGTGACGGAGTTTTTGCTGGAATTAAAGGTTATTTGAGAAGTACTACTGGACCTGCTGGTGATTTGCTTTTTCAAACGCGTAATACAACAGGCAATGTGATCGAACAGATGAGAATTGCATACAACGGCAACGTCGGGATCGGAACTACCGTTCCGGGACAAATATTGGAAGTAGCGGGGCCAATAAGATCCACAGGTTCTAATAATTTTTCTATTGGTAACGATACGGGCAGATATCGAATTGATATAGGCGGACCCTCCACTCAAGACTTTAGATTTCTAAATAACTCGAATACTTATGACGGTATAAATATATTAAGTGCTTCTATAGGCTCTTATGCCGGAACAGCAGCTGGAAGCGGAAATTTAATAATCAGCGGCAACGTCGGCATCGGAACGACGAGTCCGGGAGCGAAGCTGGAAGTTAATACTGCTCTCACAAATGGCATATCTCAAGCGCTTATCCTGAGAAATCCTAATGGTTGGGCAAATGGATATGGTGTAGGCTTCAACGCTCAAATGGGGAATACTTCCCTAGGTAAAATAAACTTTACTATAAATGGTAGTGGAGCTACGGGAATTGATTTCTTTGACTATCAAAATGATGCGAGTCCGGAGTTAACAATATTCAACGGCAATGTCGGCATCGGGACGACGAGTCCGGGGTATCCGCTGGAAGTCAGAAGCGATACTACTCCTGGCGGCATCATTTCATTATTTAGAACGCCCAACAATCTGGACACGGCATTTCAAGTGCAGAATTCGGTTGCGGCATGGCAATTTTCCGTGCGCGAGAGCGGCGACTCCAATCCCGGAGGCTTCAATTTCTATTATTCTCCCGATGGGTCCACTGGATGGGTCAATGCGATGAACCTGACGGCCGGTGGCAATGTCAGTATTCCGACGGGCACGCTCACAGTTTCCGGATCAGGCAGCTCATCATTCGCAGGCAACGTCGGCATCGGGACGACGAGTCCGGCAGCGAAACTGAGTATTTCTGATGCGACTCCTGCTTTGAGAATAACTCATACCAGCACAGGAAATTATGGAGCGTTAAATTTCTATGAAAATACTTCTCTTGCCGGATGGATACAGACGATGGGATCGACATATGCAACGGCAGACAGACAAGGAGACCTGGAGGTCGGTTCTGTCGCCGCCGATATCTCCTTCCGCCCGGGAAACGCTCAGCAAGTTATTTTCAAAGCGGGCGGCAACGTCGGTATCGGGACGACGAATCCGCTCTATAATCTGCACATTGCCAAGGCGGCCGGTGGACCTATGGCGGCTTTAGTGAGTTCTGACGCTGACTCAAGTCCGCGTCTTAAATTCCAAAACGACGCCACAAGTTACGGACTGATGATAAATGGTGCGGCTTCGGATGCCTTTCAAATAGTTGACAACAGCTTGAATAATTTAGTGACGATACAACAAGGCGGCAACGTCGGCATCGGGACGACGAGTCCGAATTATAAATTGGATGTGAACGGCACATTCCATGTGAGTGGAATAGGTTATATGGATAACTATTTTAACGTAGGAACAGCAAATGGTGACAACTACGGCATGATAACTCCCGCGACCAACACGGGAACAGGCTCTCTAACATTCCAAGCCGGTGGCGGTTCAGCCGCCTATGGCGGTGGCTTGGTTCTCTATTCCCACGCCAACGCTTCATTCCCCGGTTGGGTAAAAGCGGGCATCTCCAGCGGTTCAGGCGGAAAATTCTCAGTCAACAGCACCGGTCTTGGGGGAGGTACTGATGTTTTCACCGTTGACGCGACCGGAAAAGGTTATTTTGCCGGCAACGTCGGCATCGGGACGACGAGTCCGAGCCAGAAACTTGAAGTCAACGGCAAGATCAATGCAGGCCTTGGTTCTGCTTATAATGTTCAGCTCGACATAAATGCCATTGATGCCTATAACAACGGAGCAGCCTCTACGCTGTATGTGCAAGTGAATACCGGAGGCGGTACGACTTTTGGTTCAGGCAACGCCATATTTAATGGCAACGTCGGCATTGGAGTAACTCCAGCTGCTCCGCTGCAAGTCGCTGGAGTTGGCAATACCATCAGTCTATCCGGTGCCGGAACAGCTGCGCAATATATGACTTTCAACTCCACTGCCGGCACCGCCTATCTCGGTCAAGAAGACAATGACGGAGGCAATATCGCAGTCGGGTCATCCGCCTATGGGACGGTTCTCACAGCTGCTGCCAGTAGAAAACTGCACCTTGGATACAGCGGTGGTACCGGAGTGGCTATGACAGTCGATACAACCGGCAACGTCGGCATCGGGACGACGAGTCCGTTGGCGACACTACATACCACCGTAGCTAGCGGAACAACTTATGGAAGAACTGCAAGATTTGCAAATGTCAGCTTTGCCACACTTGATGTTGGATTCTCATCAGGATTGACAAACTTGGTCGCTAATCAGGCAATTGCATTTCACACAGGTTCAGATCTTGGAACAGTTGGAAGCGCTATTCCTTCAGGAGAAGCGATGAGGATTACAACCGGCGGCAACGTCGGCATCGGGACGACGAATCCGACGGCAACTCTCCATGTCAACGGGAACATGAAGCTGGAGGTGATAAACGACGTAGTGAACAACAACACCATATTCCGCGATGGCACAACCCATGAAATCGGCTGGGATGTTGCGGAAATGTATGAAACCAGTGAAGATGTGAAGGTCGGCGACGTGCTGGTTGCGGGCGATACCGATTACAAACTTAAGAAATCCACCCAGCCCTATCAAACAGGAGTGATCGGCGTGGTTTCCGCCGCTCCCGCGATTGCCATTCAAGGAAGCCAGCTGCAGCTCGCGCCGTCGCCACTCTCTCTGGCCAAGGCCAGAAAAGTTCCGGTGGCGTTGAGCGGAAGGATCGCGGTGAAAGTATCCCTTGAAAACGGCCCGATAATGAAAGGAGACAATCTGACTACGTCGTCCAGGCCCGGATACGCCATGAAAGCGGACAAGACCGGGGCCACGCTTGGCGTCGCGCTGGCGGATTTTGACGGCACGGCGGAGCTTGAAGACGGGACGAAAGATGATATGGTTCTCATGTTCAGCAATCCGCAAACCTGGGTGAATCCCAGTGACTACGCCGGAATTCGGCGGGCCGGCCAAAACCAATTCATCGATCGAGGCGAGCTCACCCTGGCCGCCGGCAATCTCAACGGCCGGATCGACCAATTGAGCCAGGAGTATGCCGATCTTGGGGCCGGACTGTCCAGACTCAGCCAAAATTTCGCCGACCAGCAGATAGAGGACACGAATCAGGATGCAGTGATTGCCGGCGTGAACCTCAAGACTTCCCAAAACGTGGAAACCATCGCCGACCTTCAAGCTTCGGTTGACCAAAACCTTTCCGTCATCTCAAACAATCTCGACCAAGCCAGCTAAAAATTCGCCAATCAGGAAATCCAGCTTTCCGATCTCGACCGCCAGTCTCAAAACATCCAGACGGAGCTTTCTGATATAAAGAGTGAATTTAACGAATACAAAACCGCCAATAATGATACCCTTGCCTCCATGCTGGAAACCGAAAACATGCTCACCGAAAAAATCCTCAGTCACGAAGACCGGATTAAGGCTTTGGAGGACCGGATGGCCGTTATTTCTCTTTCTAATGGGGAAATTCCGGATTCAGTTATGACGAGAGACATGAATGGAGATGCGACTCTTAAGGGAATTTTTGAAGCCAAAGAATTAGTTGCCGGAGCCTATGCGGTCAAAAACAGCTCCGGAGGCGCCAAAACAATGGGAGAAGCAATTATTGGCTTAGATAAAAGTAATAACGTTATCGAAACCAAGGCGGTGACTGAAAATTCCAAGATCTTTGTCACCTTTGAGTCCGATCCCGGTTCGCGATTCTGGATCGAGAAAGAGAAAGACGAAACGACGGGTGAATACACCGGATTCAAGGTAAACCTTTCCGATTCCGCCAAAGAAGATGTGAGGTTCAGTTGGTGGATAGTGGAGGAAAAATAAACATCCTCCCAAGACTCACCCCAAAACTAAGTAAAACAAATAACGTCCAAACTTTAACTGAGAATGTTTTCCCAAGGTCGGACCTTGGGAAAACATTAGGAAAGGAAAAAATGAGAAAAATAAGTTTTGCAGAAAATGAATTTTATCACATATATAACCGTGGAACGGAAAAACGGAAAATCTTTATGGATAATTCCGACTATCAGCGATTTCTGCTTTCCATGAGACTCATGAATTACGAACGGGATGGCTTAATGCAGCAATGGCGAGATTACAAAGCGTCTAACCCCAGTGCCGACCTGGAGTTATTCCTAAGGTCCGACCTTGGGGCGCCCCCAAGGTCGGACCTTAGGCCTTTGGTGGGGATATGCTGTTACTCTTTATTGCCGAATCATTACCATTTCATTTTACATCAGTACATTAAAAATGGGATTACTGAATTTATGAGAAAATTGTCTACGGGGCATACAATGTTCTTCAATAAAAAATACGATCGCAACGGTGTGCTCTTCCAGGGTAAATTTAAGGCAATTCATATCAAAGCCGCGCATCACCTCCAGTATCTTTCCGCCTATGTCAACTGCAATTCCGAAGTGCATGGGATTGTGAAAGCTGAGGCATATCGCTGGTCTAGTTTTCTGGAATACATCGGGAAAGGAAAAGGGGGATTGCGCGCGGAAGGAAAGAAAACCATTTTGGATGATTTCAAGGACGGCGAAGATTACAAGAAATTTGCGAAAGAAAACGCGAAACACTTTCGCGAAAAAAAGATTGATGAAAAGCTGATGTTGGAATAAAAGTTCAGGAAAAAAAGGTTTTTGAAAATTAAGACCGAGTCTTGGGGAATCTCCAAGACTCGGTCTTAAAAAAATAGTGCCTGAGAAGAGAATTGCCCCGAAGTATGCCGCTAAGCATCAATTGCGGGGTAAAACTCTCATTTTTCATATTGTGCCGCGGGAGGGAGTTGAACCCTCATGCTCTTGCGAGCGCAGGATTTTGAATCCTGTGTGTCTGCCAGTTCCACCACCGCGGCTTAATTTATGTTTTCTAAAAAATTTTATACGATTTTGCCTGACTGCAACGCTTCGCGCAGAAAGGCGGGCGGGAGTCGCGCGCGTCTGCCAGTTCCACCACTCGCCCGGATAATCTATGTCGTCTATTTTATCAAGTGAGACAAAATTTTGCGCTTGTTTGCCGGCTTGCTTCGCACTTGTCGCTTCGGCATAATGCCGGGGTGGAATTCATCCTGAAGCGGCATCGGATCATCGCGGCAAATTCCAAGCCTATTTTACTTTAAATAAATAGTAGCCGGATGTCAACGAATATAGTATAATTATTTCGTTATGGCTAAAATAATATCTCTCGTCAATCAAAAGGGCGGCGTTGGAAAAACAACCACTGCCGTTAATTTATCCACATCTCTTGCAAAAGCGGGCAAGTTCGTCTTGCTTGTCGATCTCGATCCGCAGGCAAACGCCACCAGCGGACTGGGGATCGATCCCCGGACTCTCGAAAAAAGTCTTTATCATAGCATGATTCTCGGAGAGCATCCGTCGCCCCATATCATAAAACTGGAAACTTTCGGCCACAGCCTTTTGCCGTCCAACCGGGACCTTGCGGGAGCGACAATCGAACTTGTTAATCTTGAAAACCGCGAATATCGGCTCTATAACGTTCTCCGTAATGTCCGCACGGAATACGACTATATTATTATCGATTCTCCTCCGAGCCTTGGCCCGCTCACTATCAACGGACTTGTCGCATCCGACGAGGTGCTTATTCCCGTCCAATGCGAGTATTACGCGCTTGAGGGCCTCAGCCAGCTTCTTGAGACCATCAATCTTGTCCGCGAAAATCTTCAGCCGGATCTCAAGGTAATGGGCGCGGTCCTTACTATGTTTGACCGGCGCAACCGGCTTTCCTATCAAGTCGTCCGCGAAGTGAAAGACCATTTTCCGGGAAAAGTTTTTGACAGCATAATTCCGCGAAGCGTCCGCCTCGCCGAAGCGCCGAGTTTTGGAAAGTCTATTTTCGACTTTGATCTTTTTTCCCGCGGAGCGAAATCATACAAAAATCTCGCGCAGGAAATTCTTCGGATGGAAAAAGAAGGGGAGAAGAATTTTCATTTATAATATTTTCCTGAAAGTTATTTTTGAGAGGCACGTAATAAAGGGCTTGCCGGCTGTTAAGCCTTTTTTTGTTGGCTTTTAACGTTAATCATTAATCATAAAGAAAAAATTGATTAGATCAAGAATTATGGCAGCTTCTGCGCTGTTTTTTCTTTTGGCCGCATCTTCGCATAACTTTGCGTTGGCATCTGACGAAGACCAAGCCGCTCCGGCGGAGAAAAAAACTTTTGTGGTCACGGCCTATTATAAGCCTCTTCCGGGGCAGTCGCGGTATCTTTGCGGGAATTATAAAAGTGAAAAGCGCATGAATGGAGAAGGTCTGAAAACCAGTTCCGGAACAGCGCCGCACGAAGGAACCGTTGCCGCTGATCCGAGAGTCTTGCCGTACGGAACGAAAGTCAATATTCCCGGCTACGGCGAAGGGAAGGTGGAGGACACGGGCGGAGCGATTAAGGGAAACCGGATTGATGTTTTTATGGGAGAAGGCGAATCGGCGCTTGAAAAATCAGTTGCTTGGGGAAAGAAAAAAGTTGAAATTGAAATCACACCCGTTTGAAATGGGCGGGGGATAGCCATATAAAAAGAGAGTCAATTCGGCGGCTCTCTTTTTTTGTCTCTTTATTCCCCTGCGCGGAAAACCGCGAACGTCTGCCCGCCGGCAAGACAGGTAAGATTGGGAAGCTTCATATCCGCCTGCTCAAAAGCAATAGTTTTTATATTTCCTTTTTTTTGGTATAATAATTCCAGTGATATTATTCAAAAATAAAATAGATGGCAAACAACAATCATGGATTGGGAAGAGGGCTTGCGTCTCTCATTCCCCAAAAGAATAAACCCGCCGAAAATGCTGGAGCGCCGCAAAATTTTCCCCGTCAGGAAATAGTGAAGGCGGCTTCCGCCGCTCTTTCTGACAAATTCCTGGAAATACCGGTTTCCAAAATAGCGACCAATCCCCAACAGCCACGGCATCATTTCAATGAAGCGGAACTGGAAAATCTGGCAAAGTCCGTAAAGGAGCACGGCATTATCCAGCCTCTCGCAGTCACAAAGATCGCTCCCGATCAATATGAGCTGATCGCCGGCGAAAGAAGGCTTCGGGCGGCGAAAATGTCGGGACTCTCCATGGTTCCGGTGATAGTCCGCGAAGAGTCGGGAGAAAGGGAAAAGCTTGAACTGGCTCTCATCGAAAATATCCAGCGCCACGACCTTGATGCCATTGAGGAAGCGAGAGCCTTCAGGAAATTGATTGAAGAATTTGATCTTACGCAAGAGCAGCTCGCCGAGCGTGTCGGAAAAAGCCGCAGCGCGGTGGCCAACAAAACGAGGCTTCTTTCCCTTCCCATCGAAATTCAAAGAGCTCTCATCGAGGGAAAAATATCCGAAGGCCACGCCCGTTCCATTTTGGCTGTCGAGAGTCCGGAGAAACAAAGGGCTCTTTTTGAACTGATCCTGAAAGAAAATTTGACGGTCCGCGAAGTCGAAGAAAAGGTGAAAGAGGTCACGGTATCGACTCACAAAAGAAGGATGGGAAACGACTCAAACTTCATTTACAAGGAAAAAGAAGAACAGTTTGCGGCTGCACTCGGCACGAAAGTGGCGATAAGAAAATCAGGAAGCGGGGGAAAGATCGTGATTGATTTTTACAGCCCTGAAGAACTCGAAGGAATAATCGCAAAATTTTCATAACAATTTTGATTTTCGTGGTTCAAAAAATCCGTTCCGCTTAGCGGGACGGATTTTTCATGCGCCGGGAGATTTGACCATGCCGATCATTATCCCTGCCTTTCGGAGCTGTTGCCGGATGCGCGACTTGGCGTATGAAGTGCGGGCGATCCGAAGCCAATCCTGGTTCGGAGTCTTGGAATCTTTTGAAGTGAGGATTTCGACAACCTGGCCGTTTCGGATCTTGTAATCAAGAGGTACCAGTTTTCCGTCAGCCTTGGCGCCGACTGTGCGGCTGCCAATTTCGCTGTGCACCGCATAGGCAAAATCTATGGGAGTGGCTTTTTCCGGAAGATCAATGATATCGCCCTTGGGCGTAAAAGCGAAAATATGGTCTTGAAAAAAATCTATTTTGAGGCCCTGAACAAATTCCAGACTGTCCTGCCCGAGCTCTCTCTGCCATTCGCGAAGCTGTCTTACCCATTCCAGATCTTTTTCCGGGATCTCCACCGGCGGCCGGCGGCCGAGAATATAATCGCGCCAGCTTTGCGGAGAAGAATAAATCCAATGGGCCGCAATTCCGAATTCAGCTTCGTCGTGCATGCGCGGAGTCCGGATTTGGACTTCAAGGATTTTTCCGGACGGGCCGAAGACGGTGGTATGCAGTGAACGATATCCGTTTGGCTTGGGAAGGGAAATATAATCTTTTATTTTTCCCACCAGGGGGCGGTATTTTTTATGGACTATCCCGAGGGCTTCGTAGCAGTCGGCGACTTCCGGAACGATGATTCTGACCGCCATTACATCATGGACTCTTGTGACATCCATGTCGTGTTTTTTGAGCTTCAGAAAAAAACGGTAGATGTGTTTTGACCTTCCGTGGACATCGATCACCCTGATGCGATTTTTTGGCAATTCTTCGCGAAGCTCGTTTATTGCCAGGTCGATATATTTCTTTCTTTCCTTGAATTCCTGGTCGATCAGTTTTTTTGATATTTCGTAATTTTCCGGATCCAGATATTTGAAAGACAAATCTTCAAGCTCTCCCTTGATTTCCCCTATTCCCAGCCGATTGGCTATGGGGGCATAAATCTCGATTGTTTCTTTTGCAATTCTTTCCTGTTTTGCAGGAGGGAGGGCGTAGAGGGTTCTCATATTGTGAAGCCGGTCGGCAAGCTTAATCAGCACGACGCGGATATCTTCCGCCATGGCCAGGAAAATCTTCCTGAGGTTTTCAAGCTGTATTTCTTTTTTATCGCCGCGAAGCTTGAACTTTCCAAGTTTCGTAATCCCGTCCACCAGAGTCGCGATCTCTTCTCCGAATTTTTTTCTGATATCATCAAGCGTTACTTCGGTGTCTTCCGGAACGTCGTGAAGGAGAGCCGCCGCCGTGGTTTTCGAACGCATTCCGATATCGGCCAGGATTGCCGCAGTTTGCGCCGAATGTTCGAAATAGTCTCCTCCCGTTTTTCTCTTTTGACCGGTGTGGGCTTTTTGGGCGAATTCAAAAGCTTCCGCAATGAGAGTTTTTTGCTTTGCGCCGAGGGGATTTTTGTAATGGGAATATAGTTCTTCAAGGGTCATAATAAGTCTCTGAATAAGTTGCGTATTTTTTCATTTTTTACTATGCTATATAGTGTAATATTAGTGAGCGGAAAAGACAAATTTTGGCTTGACGGGCTGAAAATACGGATAATTCATAAAAATATAAACATAAAATATTTTTTAATAATATAATAGCAATAACTCAAAAAAATGGATAAGGAAAAATTTCCGGTACAGGCCGACAATACGCCTCTTGTGGCGCGGGAGGAATTGGAGTATTTCCAAAATAAGGAAAAATTTATCAAGCCCGAAGTGGCAGACTTGGTCAGCGGAATCAGGGAGGAGAATGTTTATGAAGTCGCCGGAAAAATAATTGAAGATGCCGACGCGAGAATTATTTTGAAACTGGAAGTAGTAAGGAGGATATTGAATTGCGAGCCCGTGTCTTTTTCTGATGTCAGAGCCTGCAATGAAAATAACCCGGATTTGAGCACGATAAGCGACATGGCCGGAAACGCTCTCGGCGTCTTCAGATTGCAGGACATTGTTTATAAGGACGGCATGGTTTTTTTGAAAACATTGAATACGAATAACCAGGCAATCCACTATGCCTCGATTCCCAAAAATATATTAATCGACATCTTGAGGACGGCGCTTAAGGATGAGCCGTCCGCAGTTTCCATGAAAGTTCCGGTTTCCGTCAGGCAGAAGGAAATCCTTGACCAGGTAATGGCGCGCATGAATATGGAAAAAGCGGAGCAGAACGAAAAAAAATCCTGAAGCCAAGCCTCAGGATTTTATGGTTCCAAAAAACATTTCTACTTTCCGCATTCTTTATTCGAACATCTCGTTCCGTTTTTCATGTCATATATCATGAGGCTGCCGCATTTTTCGCAAATGTTCCCGGTCGGCTTATTCCAAAGGCTGAAGTCGCAGCTGGGATATTTGCTGCAGCCGTAAAAAATCCGGCCTCGTTTTGATTTTCTTTCCAAAATGTCGCCCTCCTTGCATTTCGGGCATTGGACGCCCGTTTTTTTGGCGATTGATTTGATTGATTTGCATTCCGGATATTTCGAGCATCCGAGGAAGGCGCCGAAGCGGCCGCGTTTCACAACCATCGGGGATCCGCATTTCTCGCAAACCTCTCCGCTGTTTTCGGCTTCTTCCTTTTTTTCTTCAGCGGTTTTTTCGGTGTAGCGGCATTCGGGATATTTTATGCAGGCGATGAATTTTCCAAAGCGGCCGAATTTCATAATCAAATCTCCGCCGCAGTCCGGACACTGGCGGCCGATTTTTTGGAGCAGGTCTTCTTTCTTTACCTCTTTGGATTTATTTTTCAGATTCTTGTGGAACGGTCCATAGAATTCTTTTATTACCGGTACCCATTTTTTGTGTCCTTCGGCGATTTTGTCCAGATCTTTTTCCATTCCGGCCGTGAACTGAGAGTTAACAATTTCCGGGAAATGTTCCACTAAGAGGTCATTCACCAAAAAGCCGATCTCAAGAGGGAAAAGTTTTTTTTCTTCGTTTTTATCAACGTATTTCCGGTCAATGATAGTCGAAATAGTCGGCGCGTATGTCGACGGGCGTCCGATTCCGTTTTCTTCCATTACTTTCACCAGGGCCGCTTCGGAATAGCGGGGCGGAGGAGCGGTGAATTTTTGGCTGGCGCTTACTTCCAACAGACCCAAAATTTCTTTTTCCTTGAGCGGCGGCAGGATGTTTTCCGTCACGGGAAGCTTGTCTCCATAAACCTTGAGGTATCCGTCAAACTTGATTGTCGAACCGTTGGCTTGCAGGAGATAATTATTGTTTTCGCCCTTTGCGTCGATAGTTGCCTTTACCGAATTGAGAATTGCCGGCTGCATTTGGCAGGCCATCATTCTCCTCCAGATAAGCCGGTAAAGGCGAAGCTGTTTTTCATCCAGAGATCCGAGTTCATCCGGGGTCTTGTTCGTGTCGGTCGGCCGGATGGCTTCGTGAGCCTCCTGGGCGCCTTTGGATTTAGTCTTGTAAAACCGGGGGCTTTCAAGCGCGTAATCTTTTCCGAATATTTTTTCAATTGTTTTTCGGGCGGCAAGCATCGATTCGAGAGACAGGTTTGAACTGTCTGTTCGCATATAGGTGATGAAGCCCTGTTCGTAAAGTTTTTGGGCCAGCATCATCGTGAGCTTTGCGGAAAATCCCAAAGAATTGATGGCGGCTTGCTGAAGAGTAGAGGTGGTAAAAGGAGAAGGCGGAGTGCGCTTTGTTTCTTTTCTTATGATCTCCTTGACAGTATAAGCGGATTTTTCGAGTTCTTCCTTTATCTCCTTGGCTGTTTTTTCATCCGCGATAATTGATTTTCTGGTCTTGTAATCCCCGGCAAAGAGTTTCAGGGTGATAACTTCTTCAATTTTTTTCTCGTTTTGATGTGTGAGACCGGCTTCAAAATTGGAGACTAAACCTTCGTTTGGGGCTTTGGTCTCCAAGGAGGCTGAAAGCGTCCAATATTCCTCTTTTTTGAATTTCTCAATTTCCCGCTCGCGCTCGGCGATGAGACGGAGGGCGATGGATTGGACGCGTCCGGCTGAAAGTCCGCGCCTGATTTTTTCCCAGAGAAAAGGGGAGAGTTCAAAACCGACCAGTCTGTCCAAAATTCGCCGCGCCTGCTGGGCGTCAACCAGGTGAAAATCGATGGCGCGCGGGCTGTCGAGCGCTTTTTCAATCGCTTTTTTCGTGATTTCGTGAAAAACTATCCGGTTTTTCACGCGGGGATCGAGATTTAGAATTTCCGAAAGGTGCCAGGCAATCGCTTCGCCTTCGCGGTCTTCGTCAGTTGCGAGGATCACCTTTTCGGCTTTTCGGGCTTCTTTTTTGAGAATTTCAACTTTCTCTTCGGATTTCGGATTAATGACATACTGAGGCTCGAAATTTTTTTCAATATCAATCCCCATTTTCTTTTCCGGAAGATCGCGCATATGCCCATAGGAAGACCGCACCTTGAATTTGGAACCAAGGAATTTTGAGATCGTTTTAGCTTTGGTCGGAGACTCGACGATAATTAGTTTCATAGTTTAATGAAAAATGTAAATCTCAAAATGGAAAATGACAATGTAAAATAAAAAATTATTTGAAAAATTTATTAGTGTTGTTTATACATTAGGGTTAATTTTGAAATATCGAGCCAGAAATAGTAAATTTTCGGTATGAAAATCATCTGTTCAAAAATAGAGGAGAAACAAATTATTAATATAAACGCGCGTAGCGCATACCAAAATTTTTCATTTTGACTTTTTCATTTTAAATTTTAATATAGTTCTGCCCGCCCACGTTCTTTACCGCTTCTTCAACTTCCAAAACCGAAAGCACGCTGCCGACAGTTGCTGGATTAAGTTTAGTCATTTTCGAAATCTTGTCAACGTGAAGAGGGTCGGATGATAGTACGTTCCAAATGCTTTTTTCTTCCCTTGTCTTGGGTTCGAATACTTTTAGTTGCAATGCTCCCTGGCCGGGCGAAGCGATCCTGAGCTCCTGCAAAACATCGCTTGACGATTCGACGAGTTTGGCTCCGTTTTTGATGAGATAATTTGTTCCGGCTGACTGGGGAGAAAAAATCGGTCCGGGCACGGCGAAAACTTCCCTTCCGAAATCGAGCGCCAGTCCCGCCGTGATAAGGGAACCTGAATCAAGGGCGGCTTCCACGACCAGTGTGCCAAGCGTTAGTCCTGCCATAATCCGGTTGCGGGCCGGGAAATTTTGTTTGAACGAAGGCGTGCGGGGCGGATATTCGCTAAGGAGCGCGCCGTCGTTTTCCACGATGGATCGCGCCAGATTAAAATTTTCGCGGGGAAAAATACTGGGATCATCGAGTCCGCTTCCAAGAATAGCGAGAGTCGCGCCCGATGCGGACAAAGTTGCCCGGTGAGAGACGGCGTCGATTCCGAGAGCCAGCCCGCTGACGATAGAGAGTCCGGAACGGGCCAAATCGCGGCTGAGGTTTTCAGCGACCCTTTGGCCGTAGGCGGTGAATTTTCTTGATCCGACAACGGCGACCGCTTTATTATTCAAAATATTGATATTGCCCTTTACATATATCACGGCCGGGGCGGAAGGAATTTCTTTGAGAAGCGGCGGATAACTCTCGCTGTTTATCGTGATAATTTCAATTTTTTCTTTCAAAAGCTCCGCGAACAGTTTTTCCGGCGATATTTTTTCCCGCTCAGTAAGAAAATAATCAGTCTGCTTTTCTCCGATGCCCGAACGCAAAAGATCTTGCCGCGGCGAATGCCAGGCGGTTTTAAGGTCGGGAAAAAAAGCCGAAAGTTTTTTATATCTCTGCGGCCCGAATCCAAAAACGTTGTTAAAAGCATGCCAGAATAATAATTCTTTTTCATTTTCCTCCATAATTCTAAATATACTTTAAAATGAAGCGGGACTCAACCTCAGGGTGCGTTTTTGCGGTATTGATATGGACATTGCGCAATATGAAAGTTCTAATTACCAAATTTCAATATCCAACAAAATCCCAAACCCTGAAGCTGCAGTCCGGATTTTAATTTTATTAGGTATCGGAATTTGGGATTTCAAGAGTTTGCTGATTACTCAGGGTGATATATAATAAACCTAACCTAACTCCTAAAACAAAACCCATGAAAAATAAACTTGGCTCCGCCCTCATCCTCACCACCATCCTCCTTTTCGTGATTCTCGGGATGGTAGTAAGCCTTACCTATGTCACGGTAATGGAGCAAAAGATGAGCGGAAAAACCAAATCCTCCGTCGGTTCTTTCTACAGCGCCGAATCAGGCATAGAATGGATTCTCAATAAGCTTGCCTCCAATTCCGGGCAAATCAATGATTCCCTCACCATGAACAGCGATTTTACCATAAGCTGTCCCGCTTCTTTCGGAGCGGACTCCTGTAAGATTTACCTTCTTGATAAAGACGGAAAAATCATCGAAGACGCCGCCTCCGACCTCTCTGAAGTAAAAGCCGTCCGCTCCGTCGGAAGCCAGGGCAATGAAACCCAAAGAGCCATTGAGGCGGCGGTGGCAAGCGGGGGAGGAGGATGCTATGTGGATTATGCTTTGGGTGCGGGTTTATCTATCGGGAGTCCATGCAAGGCAAGTGGATTTATTATCAAGAGTTCCGCTGGTAAGTGGGGTTACTGTGGATGCCGAAACAGTTACTGGTATTCATTTATGCGCCCGGCAGGCGGAAGTTGCCCGAGTGCAGGGCAATATATTGATGGTTGTGGAGCAACCGCAAATGTTGATGTCGGCGAGGCGTATGTTTGTTGCCAGAGTTAATCGTTTCTGGCGCTTCGCTAAGACTTGACCTTAGAAAAGGAAAATAGAGCGGTTTATTTCCCGCTCTTTTGCTTTATTTTTTGCCGCAGATTTGCTAGAATTTCATTATGAAAAATAAAACTGAAGCCAAGCAAAGAATCGAAAAATTGCGGCGGGAAATCGACAAATTTCGCTATGAATATCATGTTTTGGACCGTCCGGATGTCACGGATGAAATATATGATTCGCTGATGCGGGAGCTTCGGAGTCTTGAAGAAAAATACCCGGAATTTCGAAGTGCGGATTCGCCTTCGCAAAGAGTGGGCGGCGAACCTCTAAAAAGATTTGAGAAAATCCGGCACAAGCATCGGCAGTGGTCGCTCGATGACGCTTTTTCATTCGAAGAGATCAAAAAATGGGAAGAAAAACTCTTGAGAATATTGGAAAAAAATCTCAAATCTCAAATCTCAAATCTCAAATCTCAATTAGAATATTGCGCGGAAATAAAAATCGACGGATTAAAAATAATTTTGACGTATAAAGACGGGTTATTGGTTCAAGCGGCAACGAGGGGAGACGGTGTGATCGGCGAAAACGTAACCGAGCAGGTAAAAACCATTCAGAGTGTTCCACTGAAATTAAATAATCCGATTGATATTGTTGTTGTCGGAGAAGCGTGGATGAAAAAAAGCGATTTGGAAAAAACCAACAAAACAAGAGAAAAAGAAGGATTGCCGCCTTTTGCTAATTCGCGGAACGCCGCGGCGGGATCAATCCGGCAGCTTGATCCAAAAATCACAGTCAAGCGAAAACTGGATTCGTTCATTTATGATATCGAGGAAATTCGCATAACGCATAACGTGGAACGCATAACTCGATACGAAAAAAAGTTACAAAATATTACTCCAAAAACGCAAATCGAAGAATTAGAGTTATTAAAAAGGTTGGGATTTAAAGTGAATCCGAATTATAAGCTCTGTAAAAATTTGAATGAGGCGCAAAAGCTTTTCGAATCCTGGGAGGATAGAAAGAATAAACAAGAGTATGGCATCGATGGCGTGGTTGTGAAGATTAATTCAAATAAATTACAAAAAATACTGGGCTATACTGGGAAATCTCCGCGTTGGGCAGTGGCCTATAAATTTGTTCCGGAAAAGGTAACGACAATCGTTGAAGACATTAAAGTCCAGGTTGGTCGGACAGGGGCACTGACGCCGGTGGCGCATCTTCGGCCGATTTTGGTGGCCGGGTCGACGGTTTCGCGGGCGACGCTTCACAATGAAGACGAAATCAGGCGTCTTGATGTCAGGATCGGCGACACGGTAGTGATTCATAAAGCCGGGGATGTGATTCCGGAGGTGGTGGAAGTTCTCAAGAATTTGCGAACGGGAAAGGAAAAAAAATTCCGTATGCCGACGCGTTGTCCGATTTGCGGCGGGGGCGTAAGGAAAGAAATAATACACAAAGACACAAAGACACAAAAGTCCAAACAAAACACAAATAATATACTAAATACTAAACACCAGATACCAGATACAAATCTAAGTGCGGCGCACTACTGCCAAAACAAGAAATGTTTCGCGATTGAAAAAGAGAATATCATCCATTTTGTTTCGAGGAAAGGCTTTGATATCGAAGGCCTGGGAGAAAAAATAGTGGAGCAGTTAATGGTTGAAGGGCTAATTTCCAATTTTTCCGACATTTTTGAACTCAAGACAGGCGATCTCGAGCCGCTTGAGCGTTTCGCCGAAAAATCGGCGGATAATCTCGTGAAGGCCATCAATAAATCAAAAAAAATAGAATTTCCGAAATTTCTTTATGCCCTTGGGATTCGGCACGTAGGCGAAGAAACGGCGGTTCTCGTGTCGCGTAACTTGGAATGCATAACGCATAACGCTAAATTGAAAAATATATCAGATTTACTGGACAATTTCTCTGGGGCGAAATTGGAAGATTGGCTACGCATCAAGGGAATTGGAGAAAAATCAGCCAAAAGTTTGGTTGAGTGGTTCAACAGCGGAGAAAATAAAAAATTATTAGAGAAAATGGATAAACTGGGCGTCCAAATGGTTATGCCCACGTTTCACGTTTCACGTTCCACGTTCCAGGATAAATCCTTTGTATTAACCGGCGAGCTTCGCTCAATGACCCGGGACGAAGCGAAGGAAAAAATTCGTGTGCTGGGAGGAGACATCTCTTCATCGGTCAGCAAGAACACCAGCTATGTGATAGTTGGCAAAAATCCTGGATCGAAGTATGATAAAGCTAAGACATTGGGGGTTAAAACCCTTGATGAGGGGGAATTCTTGGATATACTAAAAAAATAAGTATTCATATAGCTCAATTTTCAATTTACAATTTTCAAACAATTTTCAATGACTAAATTTCTAAATTATTGAAAATTGAAGAATTGAAAATTCAATGTAAATTGATCATTGATCATTGAAAATTTTTGTTAAGTAAGGACGAAGTAAAAAAAATTGCTAATTTAGCACGAATAGAAATCAGCGAACAAGAGGCTGAAAAATACTCAACCGAACTTTCGGATATTTTGGGTTTTGTGGAAAAACTTAATGAAATGGATACGGAGGGAATTGAGCCGATTGCCCACATAACCGGAGCCAAGAATATGGCGCGGGAAGATAAGATTATCGAATATAGCGAAGAAACAAAATCCGGGGTCATAAATAATTTTCCGGAGAAGAAAGATAGGTTTGATAAGGTGAAAGCGGTTTTTTAGTATCTAGTATCTAGTATCTAGTATCTAGTATTTGGTATTTATGATTAAAGATTTACATAATAAATTAGTAAACCAGGAAATAACTTCTGAGCAGCTTACTTCGGACTATTTCGACGTGATTGAAAAAAAGGATCCCCAAATCGAGGCATATCTCAGTCTCAACAAAGAATTTGCTCTCGACAAAGCGCGAGCGGTGGATAAAAAAATCCAAAGTGGAGAAAAAATTGATCTGCTGGCGGGCATTCCGTGTTCAATCAAAGATGTTATCTGCACTGAGGGAATCAGAACCACGGCCAGCTCAAAAGTTTTAGAAAATTATGTCCCTCCTTATGATGCGACGGTGATTTCCAGGTTGAAAGCCAACGATGCAGTGATTTTAGGAAAAACCAACTGCGATGAGTTTGCTATGGGGTCTTCAACAGAGAACAGCGCTTATCAAACCACAAAAAATCCTATTGATCCGGAAAGAGTTCCCGGCGGATCTTCCGGGGGATCGGCTGCAGCAGTTGCGGCGGAAATGTGCGCTTATTCTTTGGCTTCCGACACGGGCGGATCAATCAGACAGCCGGCTTCTCTTTGCGGAATTGTCGGACTCAAGCCGACTTATGGTGCGGTTTCCCGTTACGGGCTTATGGCTATGGCTTCGAGTTTTGATCAGATTGGGCCGCTTACAAAAAGCGTGGAGGACGCGGCAATTGTTTTATCGAGAATCGCAGGAAAAGACAGGCATGACAGCACATCTATGCCTCTTGCTGAAAAAAATTATGAGGATCTGCTGAGTGGAAATATAAAAAACCTGAAGATCGGGGTGCCGAAAGAATATTTTGAGGGTAACGGCCTTGATGCGGGAGTGCGGAAAATTATCGAAGAGAGCATAGAAAAATATGAAAAGCTCGGCGCGAAGATAATCGATGTCAGCCTCCCGGGCGGGGAATACGCTTTGGCTACCTACTATGTTATCCAGCCATGCGAAGTCAGTTCCAATATGGCCCGCTATGACGGAATACGTTTCGGCCAGTCAATTGAAAAAGATTTTCCAAGCGATAAATTTTCTCTCGCGGACATATATTTTAAATCGCGGGCGAAATATCTCGGAAAAGAAGTCAAAAGAAGGATCATGCTCGGAACCTACGCGCTCTCGGCCGGATATTACGACCAATATTATAAAAAAGCGCAGAAAGTTCGTTCTCTCATCAAAAAAGAGTTCAAAGATGCCTTTGATAAAGCCGATGTTATTCTTAGCCCGACATCCCCGACTGTGGCTTTTAAGTTTGGCGAAAAAACGGATAATCCTCTTGAGATGTATCTTGCCGATATATATACCGTCTCGGCTAACATCGCCGGCATTCCCGGAATCTCCATTCCCTGCGGAGAAGTTGAAACGGACGGAAAGAATCTTCCTGTGGGGCTTCAGCTCATGGGCAAATGGTTTGACGAAGAAACGCTTCTCAATTGCGCTTACGCATTTGAGAAGAAACTCTAATATCTAAATCCGAGATCCTAAACAAATTTAAATTTTCGAAATTCAAAATTAAAAACGTTTTAGTTATTCTAATTTTGAATTTAGATATTAGAATTTAGGATTTTGAAGCTTATGGATACCAATATCTTCAGCGCCCTGTCATCTCTCTGGTCTTCTCTCGCGTCGTCCAGTTTTTTTCATTATTTTAAAATAGTCGCCGGCTTTGTAACGGCTGTTCTTCTTATCGCGGATATACTCCTTCTTTCCAAGAGGGCGCGAACGGACATTACGGTGGCAATTTACGGGGCAAATGTCCCGAAATTCAAGAAAGAAAAGTATCGGGAAAGATGGGCAAACATCATGAAGCGGGTTGAGGAGGAAGGAGTCTCGGGAGGGAAAATATCCCTTGTGGAAGCGGACAGGATGTTTGATGAAGTGCTCGATCGGGTCGGGTATAAGGGAAAAGATATTGACGAAAAAATATCCCAAATTCCTTCAGGACAGCTGATCGGTGTCAGCGAAGTTGCTTTGGCCCATAATATCTCCGAACAGATTCTTTTTGACCCGGCATACGAAATTGATCTCGACGGGATAAGGGATAACCTAGCCGCTTACGAAAGGTTTTTTTCGGGCTTGGAGATATATTAAAACCTGCTAAAAAATAAAATAATAATCAAATTATGAAAACTCGTATTGCAATTAACGGATTCGGAAGAATCGGCCGTCCGGCTCTCAAAATTGCGCTTGAAAAAGAAAATTTAGAGGTAGTGGCTATTAATGATCTCACGGACGACAAGACATTAGCTCATCTCTTAAAGCATGACAGTTCATACGGAACATATCTTAAAAAAGTGGAAACGGGAAGCGGGGAAATAATCATTGACGGGCAGAGCATAAAGAGTTTTAGCGAGCCGGATCCGGCGAAACTGCCCTGGAAAGACCTGGGAGTTGATGTTGTTCTTGAATGCAGCGGAGTATTCATCACTAAGGAAGGGGCGGCGAAACATATCGAAGCCGGAGCAAAAAAAGTTGTGCTCTCGGCTCCGCCAAAAGGGGGGGGAGTGCCTGTTTATCTTTTGGGCATCAATGAAGATGAATATGATCCATCCGAGGATATTATCTCCAACGGATCATGTACTACAAACTGCCTTGCCCCGATGATTAAAATTCTGGACGAAAAATTCGGAGTGGAAAAAGGCTTTATGACGACAGTCCATTCCTACACGAATGATCAGAGAATTTTAGATCTTCCTCATAAGGATTTGCGGCGATCCCGCTCAGCGGGACAAAATATCATTCCCACTTCGACAGGCGCGGCAAAAACGGTGGGAAAAGCAATGAAGGCGCTTGAGGGAAAACTTAATGGGATTGCGATGCGGGTTCCGACGCCGGTAGTTTCGGCGACCGATTTCGTCTGCCTTCTGAAAAAAGAGGCGACTGCCGGGGAAATTAACGCGGCCTATGAAGAAGCGGCGGCGAAAAATCTCAAAAACATTCTGGCCGTTTCCGCCGAGGAGCTGGTCTCAATGGATTTCAAGGGCAATCCGGCGAGCGTGATCGTCGACCTTCCGCTCACGATGGCGGACGGCAATCTCGCGAAAGTTGTCGGCTGGTATGACAACGAATGGGGATATGCGAATCGGCTGGTGGAAATGGCGGAGTATATAGGAAGTAAGAATTAATAATCTCATGATAGGAATTTTTGACAGCGGAGTCGGAGGGCTCACGGTCGTGAAGGAAATAAAAAGGGAACTGCCCGATGCTCCCATTGTGTATTTCGGCGATACGGCGCGGCTTCCGTACGGCAACAAAAGCCAAGAAACAATTCAAAAATACGCGGTTGAAATTGTGGAATTTCTCAAGGGAAAGGGATGCGGCACAATTGTTATCGCTTGTAACAGCGCTTCGGCGCTCGCGGTCGGTTATCTTCGCGGGAAATATCCCGACATGGAAATATACGATGCTGTTTCCTCCGGAGCGGAAGCGGCGGCGGAAACCACCAGAAGCAAAAAAGTGGGTGTGATTGGGACGACGGCGACAATAAACAGCGGAATTTACAAAAAAAAGATTTCCGAAATGGATCCAAAAATAGAGGTCATTGCGAAAGCCTGCCCGCTTTTCGTTCCCCTGGTGGAAGAAAACTGGATCAAACGCCCGGAAACAACAAGAATCGCCCGGACCTATCTGCGAGACTTGAAACATGAAAAAGTTGATACGCTTCTTCTCGGGTGCACGCATTACCCGCTTCTCCAAAAAATAATAGCCGGCATAATGGGCCGAAGGACGAAAGTTGTCGCTTCGGGAAGGAAAATGGCGGAAGAGCTTAAGAAAAATATAAAGGAATATAAAAAAAGTGAAGACAGGTATTTCGTGAGCGATCTTACTCCCCATTTCAAGACTTTAGCGGAAAAAATATTAGGGAAAAAAGTGGAAATTAAAAAGATTGACCTATAGCTTGCCGCAAGAGGCAGTAAAATAATAATTGAAAATAAAAACAAACATGTATGATATATTGATAAAAAACGCAGTCGTAGTGGATGGAACAGGGAAGATCGGCTACAAGGCGGATGTGGGAGTGACGCAGGATAAAATTTCTAAAATAGGAAACTTGGCGCGGGCCGCAGGAAGAACAGAAATCGATGCCAAGGGGAAAGTTATCGCACCGGGTTTTATTGATATCCATAACCATTCAGACGGGTATTGGAGGATTTTTCTTGACCCGCAGCTTCCAAGTCTTATCTGCCAGGGAATTACGACAATCATTGGCGGTAATTGCGGCGCTTCGATTGCGCCTCTTACCAGCGGAAAAATAATAGAGTCAATCCAGAAATGGGCGGACATCAAACAAGTCAATGTGGATTGGCTTTCGATGGGAGAATTCGCCGACAAAATGAGGAATCGGAAATTCGGGCCCAATTTTGGAACCCTGGTCGGTCACGGCACTTTGCGCCGGGGCGTGGCGCTGGATGAGATGCGCCGTCTTGACCGGAACGAGCTCGATGTGGTGAAAAAAATACTGGAGAAATCTCTTAAGGAAGGAGCTATGGGATTTTCCACAGGACTGGCCTACAGTCATGAGAAAGCGGCGGCCTGGGATGAACTCGTTGAATTGATTGAAGCGACGAAAAGTCACAACAAAATATACAGCACTCATCTCAGAGACGAATCCGACAATGTCATTACGGCCCTGGACGAAGCCCTGGATCTTGCCAAAGAAACCGGAGTTAATCTGCAGGTTTCCCATTTGAAAGTCATGGGAGAAAAAAACTGGCCGCTCATGGATGAAATGCTTGAAAAAATAGATGCAGCCCGCCGGTCGGGAGTGAATGTCAGCTTTGATGTCTATCCGTATACCCAGACCGGTTCGGTTCTTTATGTTTTTCTTCCGGGCTGGGTGGCTGAAGGGGGAAAGAAAATGCTGATAAAGAGACTGAAAGATAAAAATATTCGCGGGAAAATCATAGAAGAAATGAGAGAAGGCGCTAAATATCACTATGACGATGCTATTATCGCCATCAGTCCGATGAGCAAATCTCTCGCAAAAAAACATATTTCAGAAATTGCGAAGGCGCAAGAAATTTCTGTGGAGGAAGCGCTTATAAATCTCCTTATCGCCAGCGAGGGGAGAGTGGTAACAATCGTCGATTGCCTGAGCGAAGAAAATGTCAGAAAAGCAATCAGGCATCCGCTTTCCATGATTGCCTCGGACGGAGCCGGCTATAGCCTTGAACATCAAAAGAGCGGGGAGCTGGTTCATCCCAGATGCTTTGGGACATTTCCGAGGGTTCTTAAAAAATATGTCCGGGAGGAAAAACTTCTTACGTTCGAAGAGGCGATACGGAAGATGACCAGTTTTCCGGCAAACAAGTTCGGCATAAAAAAAAGAGGAATTATTCAAAAAGGATATTACGCCGACCTTATAGTTTTCAATCCGAACAGGATAGGCGACAAAGCGACAGTTGAAAATCCTTATCAATACGCAGAAGGAATGAGCGAAGTGATTGTAAACGGAAAGCTGGTTATGGAGGCGGGAAAATTGACGCAAGAAATGCCGGGGGAGTATATTTCAAACTAAAGAGAATTTCAGGAAAGAATTTCATTTTCATGGAATAATATGAAAAAAAGCGACTTTAAGGGGAAGAAAATAACGGTCATGGGAATAGGATTGCACGGCGGCGGAGTGGCGACCGTCCGTTTTTTTGCGGAAAGCGGCGCCCGGGTGATTGCGACGGACATGAAAACGGAAAAAGAGCTCAGGTCCTCGCTTGATAAACTGGCGGATCTCAAAAATATCACTTTTGTTTTTGGCCAGCATCGGATGGAAGATTTTGAAAATGTGGATATGATTGTGAAAGGCCCGTCAGTTCCATGGACGTCGAAGCATATCCAGGCGGCGCTCAAGAAAAAAATACCGGTCGAAATGGACTCGAGCATATTTTTCAAATTCTGCAAACTGCCGATAATCGGAGTCACTGGAACCAAGGGAAAAACCACGACTTCGGCGCTTATTGCCGCCATTCTTGAAAATGCCGGCGAAAAAACTTTCACGGCAGGAATCGGGCGGCAGCCGGTTCTGGATATATTGGAGGAAATCGGGGAGGAAAAAAAAGGCGTTGTCGTTTTTGAGTTGTCGAGCTGGAGACTGTCTGCGCTTGGACGCGCCGCTTTAAGTCCGCACATTGCGGTGATAACGAATATTCTGCCTGATCATCTGAATTATTACGGCACGATGGAAAAATATATCGCGGACAAAAAAAATATCTTTTTAAATCAAAAAGCGGAAGACTATTTTGTTCTGAACTATGACAATGAAAACTCGCGCATATTGGCAGATGAAGCTAAATCGAAAAAAATATTCTTTACCGCAACTGCGGAAACGGATACCCCAGATGATTTTGCCGGAGTGAAAGAGGGGAAAATATTTTTCAGGTACGCCGAAGGGGAAAAAATAATTTGCGATTTGAACGACATAAATATTCGGGGCGGCCACAATATCCATAATGTGCTCGCGGCGGCAGGCGCAGCTTCTGTTTACGGGGTCTCTCCGGAAAATATTTGCGAGGCGATAAAAAGCTTCAAAGGTGTTTCGCATCGGCTTGAAATTGTGCGGGAAAAAGATGGAATAAAATTTATCAATGACACCGCGGCCACGACGCCCGACGCCGCAATTGCGGGAATTAATTCTTTTTCCGAGTCGATTATCCTTATCGCCGGGGGGGCGGACAAAAAACTGGATTTTCCGGGATTGTCAAAAGCGATATCAGAAAAAGTGGATAAGGTCATTTTTCTCAAAGGGGAGGCGACGGAAAAAATAAAGGCAGAAATAAAAAAAATAGGCGCCGAAGACAAAATAGACGGGGAGTTCGGTTCGATGGAAGAAGCGGTAATCAGGGCGCGGGATATCGCAGAACCCGGGGGGATAGTTCTCCTTTCTCCCGGTGCGGCGAGTTTCGGACTTTTTCTCAATGAATTCGACCGGGGAGACAAATTCCGGGAAGCGGTGGAAAAACTGATTTGACACAGAAGGTCGTTATTTTATCATAGTTAAAAGGTGGCGGGTGGAAAGGTCTGTGATAAGACAGACGGTCTGCAAACATTAGCCGGACTACATCCGGGCGCTACTAGGCGTGAGGAGCGTGATACCTAGATCACCAAAGATACCAGTATAGCGCCGAATTTCTATCGGCCATTCAGCTCAGCTCCAGCTGGGTGGCCACCTTTTTTGCCCTTGACACGTTTTTTAAGCCTGCTATAATTACTTTTGCCGTTAAAAATTAATCTTAAAATCAAGAAGAAATTCAGTCGATCACTTAATTTGATAAAAATAGGGTGAAAGACGCGACTAGAATAGTTTGTAATAGAAATATTACCGATTATTCCGGTCGTGTTTTAATTGACTCAATTAAGGCGCGGTGAACTTTAACAATTGAATCCTTATTGATTAGCCAGCAAAAAATCAATAAGGTAAACAATCGCAAGTTTTTGTGGTTGTCCTGGTCTCGTGGCGATTATATCAAAACGAGAAGTGCTAAGAGTCTATTCTTAATCTAAATTTATTTAGATTTAAGTTACTTTATATAGAGTCCTCCGGAATTTCTATCAAAAAATTCCGGGTTCTCAAATTATTTTAAGGATTCTAAATCTTTAAGATAATTCTTATTGAGAGTTTGATCCTGGCTCAGGATGAACGCTGGCGGCGTGGATAAGGCATGCAAGTTGAATGTGTGTCTCACTTTGTTCGACACCCAAGTGTGGCGAGCGTAGCGAGACACACATAGCAAACGGGTTAGTAATACATAGGAACGTACCCTTGAGTCTCGAATAACCCTCCGAAAGGAGGAATAATGCGAGATGGTTCTCTTCGGAGTAAAGATTTATCGCTCAAGGAGCGGCCTGTGTCCTATCAGCTTGTTGGCGGGGTAATGGCCCACCAAGGCTATGACGGGTAGGGGATGTGAGAGCATGATCCCCAACATTGGGACTGAGACACTGCCCAAACACCTACGGGTGGCTGCAGTCGAGAATCTTCGGCAATGGGCGAAAGCCTGACCGAGCGACGCCGCGTGCGGGATGAAGGCCTTCGGGTTGTAAACCGCTTTTCTCAGGGAAGAAATGTTCGCATCACACTGCGTGTGATACTCATTTTACTGAACATGATATACGTAACACGAAGCACGAATGGGAAATATTTCCTATCGAGTGCCGAGTTATGCGTTATCTGACAGCGAGTATCGCGCTTTGTGCGATGCGAGCCTTGACGGTACCTGAGGAATAAGAGGTTGCTAACTCTGTGCCAGCAGCAGCGGTGATACAGAGACCTCAAGCGTTATCCGGATTTATTGGGCGTAAAGCGTGTGTAGGCGGTAATGATAGTCAGATGTTAAATTCCAGTGCTCAACATTGGAGCTGCATCTGAAACGTCATAACTAGAGACAAGTAGAGGTTCATGGAACATATGGTGTAGCAGTGAAATGCGTTGATATCATATGGAACGCCAAAGGCGAAGGCAGTGAACTGGGCTTTGTCTGACGCTGAGAC
>JBAZXV010000002.1:36486-192009 GCA_041659685.1 Parcubacteria group bacterium
TCGACCCTCTCCGGATCGAAGCTAACGCGTTAAGTAAGCCGCCTGGGAAGTACGAGCGCAAGCTTAAAACTCAAAGGAATAGACGGGGACCCGCACAAGCGGTGGAGCACGCGGTTCAATTCGTCAGCAAGCGAGGAACCTCACCAGGGCTTGAAATCCTACTGCAAATCCTAAGAAATTAGGACTTCTTCGAGAGTGTAGGACAGGCGCTGCATGGTTGTCGTCAGCTCGTGCCGTGAGGTGTTCCGTTAAGTCGGGAAACGAGCGCAACCCCTGTTAAGTGTTAGATATGTCACTTAAGACTGCCCAGCCCAGAGTTCGCGAAACCCGCAACTCGTAACGCATTACGAAAGTTTCAAAAGCGTTTCGAGTTATGCGTTATGCGTTTCGTGAAATCCGGGCTGGGAGGAAGGTGGGGATGACGTCAAATCAGCATGGCCCTCTGACGCCCTGGGCGACACGCATGCTACAATGGCCGGCACAATGGGTAGCCAACCCGCGAGGGGGAGCCAATCCCAAAAAGCCGGTCCCAGTTCGGATTGGAGTCTGCAACTCGACTCCATGAAGCCGGAATCGCTAGTAATCGGGAATCAGCCACGTCCCGGTGAATACGTTCTCGGGTCTTGTACTCACAATAAAAGCGCCGGGCAGTTTAGTAATCTAAAGAGTTAAAATCTCTTCCTCTGCTACCGTGCAGAGCGTAGCCAAAAGATAGCTACTGGCTGTGAAGCCGCTAGCGAAGGATTTCGAGGCAAATCGCAGTCCAATGATAAAAGAGCTATGCCGACCTTTGAACAGGTGGTGAGCATAGGGAAGGCATCAAGAAAAAGCTTAATTGGAATGCGAGGAAAAGATTATTAAGTTACCCCGGGAGATCTGATAAAGTCAAGAAACTAAAGGCTCTGTCAGAAGTCAGCTAAGTCGTAGTAATTTTCTTTATTTGAAAATGAAGGACTTTCTCTATTGCATACGAAATTAGTTTCGTTTTTCAAATGTGACTTTGAAATTAAAATGCATTAGAGCTCGTCGTATGCGGGAAATCCGCAGGTACGATGGGAACATCAATACTAAGTTTCTAGTAGATAATCGCCCGTCACACCAAGAGAGTCGGTAATACCCGAAGCGCCTCTTCGGAGGCACCACGGTGGGATCGATGATAAGGGTGAAGTCGTAACAAGGCATCCGTAGCGGAAGCTGTGGATGGATCACCTCCTTTCTAGGGAGATACGGTGAAACGCTCTGATTTATCAGAGCACAAACCTACATGGTCGTTAATAGACCTTAGCATCAGGACAACCGCAAAAGCTTGCAATCATAAGCCAAAAAATAGACTTTCTATAATCGGCTTATCCAAAAGAACTCATCTGTTTATGGTGAGTTTTTTTGTATTATGGGAGAGGAAAAAAGTGTTAATCAAAGACTGTCGTTCCAAGCAGTTGAGGAAAAACAGAGCAATTTCATGAGCGCGCTTACGGAAGGTTTTTTGGAATATGCTTGCTATGAATTGAACTTTGCCCCGGAGACAATCACCAAGTATCGGGATTCTCTTAAATGTTTTGTGAAAGAAATTGGGGATAAGCCGGTGGAACAATTGGAAGTGGATGATTTCGTGAAGCTCAAGAAAAAGCTGATTGACCGTGGATTGGGTGCCTCGCGCATATCAAGTATTGTGTTCGCAGTAAGGAGCCTTCTCAATTATTGCCGGTTTCATCTTGGGCTGATGACGCTCAATCCGAAGCAAATAAGGCCGCCGAAAATATTTAAAAGGGAAGTGATCTTTCTCACTAAAGAGGAAATTGAGGCGCTTTTAGAAACAACAAACATCAAAAAGTGGAATGAGTTTCGCTTTCGCGTTTTAGTTGAAGTCCTTTTAGGGACGGGAATGAGAATAGGGGAAGCGCTTTCGCTTAACCGCAAAGATATTAACTGGGACATAAAGGAAGCAAAGATTGTCGGAAAGGGAAACAAAGAGAGGCGAGTATTCTTCACTGATCGCTCGCTGGATTGGATCAGGAAATATTTGGAATCACGGCATGATAGCCATGAAGCAATCTTTGTAACCAACGGAAAACAGCCAAGACGTTTGGCAAGGGAAGGGATCTGGCGATACTTTGACCGGCATAGGAAATTGGCAAGGATTGATAAAAAGCTAACTCCTCACATCTTGCGCCATACAGTAGCGACTAATCTTGTTTTCAATGGTTGTCCGCTTGTCCATGTAAAGGAGATTTTGGGACACGAAAGGCTGGATACGACTTGCAAATACTATTTGGGGATAGATAGAGCAAAAGCCAAGCGAGCGCACAAAAAGTATTTAGATTTTGAAATTAACAATTAAGTTGATAAAAACATGAGCTACAACTATAACAAAAAAGAAAACGGGAAAAACGACACCGGAAGGCCGGAAAAATTCCATGATCCAAGAGAGATGGAAAAGAAGGGAATGAAATATATTGACGATTGTCGTGCTAGCAAAAAACCAATTACAGTTACTGGTCTTTGTCTTTGCTTGGAAACCACAAGGGATACTTTGATGGAATATCAAAGAAAAGAAGAGTTTTCCGACACGATAAAAAGGCTTAAACTCTATGCTGAAAACTATGCCGAGGAATATCTATATAATCCTAACGGTCGGGCGGTGGTGGGAGCGATATTTGCTCTTAAAAATTTCGGTTGGAGTGACAAATTACAGATTGAAACCCAAACAACCGCCGGAGCGCTGACACCAGAAGAAAGAGCCGCAGCACAGGAAAGAATAAGAAATTTTAGCGAAAGATAAATTAATATTTATATTAAAATTATGGAAACAACCATCACTATCCCGAACAAGGCCAATATTAATAGTATTTTCGATCTACTGGATGTTTCGGAAATTACCCGGCAGGATTATAAATACAGGATCGGGGCGTTTGTTGAATATGTGAAAAGGTGCGGAATGGGGAATAACTCATTTCTCGAATACAAAAGAGGACTAGCTCAAAAAAATGAATTTTCAGTTTCCACAAAGAATAAATACTTGGGATCGGCCCGGATATTTTTGAAGGAGTTGCATAGGCAAGGACTATTGCCAACTGATATTACTCACAATGTAAAATCATTCAAGCAAGATAAAAAGCATAAGAAAGACGGCCTAAATAGTGAAGAAATGCAAATTCTTTCTTCGGCGATACACCAATCACCGGCAACACCTGATAATATGTGACTACGAGCTATCCTAAGCCTTCTGGCGCTGCAAGGATTGAGGCAATGCGAAGTTATAAGGCTTGATTTTAAAGATGTCGACTTTATCGCTAAGACCGCGTTTATCACAGGCAAAGGAAGGGATGACAAAGAATTAATCGATCTTCATCCTGAAACAGTTCAGGTGCTAAAGGAATATGTGAAGGCATGCAATATAGCGGATGGGCCGTTATTCGCAAGTCGGAGCAACAACAGCAAGGGCAGACGGTTGACTACAAGGGCTTTGCGGGGGATTGTGCAAGTGTTTCTCAAAGGCTTGGGGATCGAAAAGGTTGTACATGGCTTCCGGCACTACTTCACGACCACTCTAGTCAAGAATTACAAGGGAGATCTACTTCAGGTTGCTAAATATACAAGACACCGGAGCCTTGAGATGCTTCAAGTCTACAATGACGATATAAAGAGTAAAGATGACCTGCCAAGGTATTATGATGCGTTTAAAGAGATCGTTTTTTAGCTTCAACTTCTCATAATCCTAATTACAGGAAGTAGGAAAAGTATGACCAAACAGTCATGCTTTCCAAAACAAAGGAACGTCTTGAAGCGCTCTTTTTTTGTAAATTTTTTATAGAAAGAGAATTAGGCACCCTATGGCATCACCCCCGCCGGCAGCTTCGGGGCAAAATTAGGGGACCCTATAGTCGTATCGCGCCAAAACAAAAAAGGGCTTCCGCCCGCGCAAAAAATAAAAAAGGTGCCACTACTATTTATTGCTAAAATTAAGCATCGCTAACTAATCCGTATCTAGATGCGGATTGTCCTTGTCGCAATATGTTTCCATAGTGTCATATAACTTCATAATTTTTTTCTCGTATGATTGAATTACCTCAAGCAAGGCTTCTCTGTCTGCACGGATTCCCTTTTTTAGTAGCTTGTAAAGATTGTCATTCAGACGTTTATTAGATGGATAATAGAAGTTTTGCAATTCTCTCATTTTTTTAAAACTTGGCGTATAGATAACTTGGTTTCCCATTACCATTGAGAAACTCAACCGATACGTTCTCTTCATAAACTCCCTTGCAATGGAGGACAACTGGTTATCAGAAAGGGCTAACGCTTTATCTTTAAGCTTTTCTTTTATTTTTGCGACATAATCTTTAAAGTCCTTATTTAGCAGCCACGCCAAATTAAAACAGACTTTTGGCGTTTTTTCTTTTTTAAGCAAATCTTCTCCTAATATCAGCATGCCATCTGTAAGACAAAAAAACCGTATTTTTTCGGATGAAGGCGCCATGAATTTCTCCTCCGGCAATATTTTGCTCTCTAAAAAAATGTTTGCATTTTTTGATAGTATGTCCAATACAAGTTTGGCGAGCAGTTCTTCTTTCTTATTATTCTCTCGCATTATGACGATAACATTCAAATTAGAAACGCCAGGGATAAAATCATCCCGAAAAATGCTACCAGTAAGGTAAACCGCACGTAAATTCTCTTTAAAAATTTTAGTTAAAATCTTATCAGCTAATCCAATAATAAATCTATTCGCTGAAGAAATAGAACTAAGGCTATATGAGCTTCTCTTTGCTCTAACTAAATCATCTAATTTTAGGTATTCATTTATCAATTCGGCGCCTTTTTTCAAAGTAGGAAATCTGAAGTAATTGATTGTGACCCTCGCCACTTCATCTACATTTTTTTCTATGGCACCCAAAGTATCTTTCATTTTATTTGAACCATCAGTCTGCCACAGCTGCACATTCTCCTCCATTTTTTCTGCAAGTTTCTTTTTACCATATTCACTTAAATGACTTTCGAATTTTGGATCCAACATGGACTTGAAAGAACTAGCACGCATATAGCTTTCCACCTTTGGAAGCGGATTTTTATAGTGGTGATAATGCGTCCTCTTTTTAAGAGCTTTTGCTATTACTCCATTTTGAGTATTGTCATCCCATTCTCTCAATAAATTTAGTAGTTTGGGTATTTTTTCTACATTTGGACTCTTGAGTAATCCCCTGAGGGTAGTTTTATTTTCGATTTTTTTCTTCAAGTAGTCCTTCCTCGGTGTTGCGATCGCTCCGACCATTTGGCAAAGTTTATCTTTTAACTGATGAGTGAGATCAAGAAAGTAGCCTTGATGGTACATGATGTAATCTTCGCGACTAATGGAGTGGTCTTTCAAAAAAGCCTCCTCCGGTAAACTTGAAACAAAAGACGCCGCAGCCCTTAACTCCCGGATAATCCTTTCAATATCATAAATGTATTGTTGCGCTATGTTCCAATGGGAATGACCTTTGGGCACACGCCCCATTGCATAATTTTGGGGCTGCCTTAAATCACCTTTAATGCTTACTAAAATAAGCGACAGCTTCAATTTTTCAAACCAATTCATTGTTTTTATATAATGTTTCCATTGTAATAACGGATAACCCCTGGACTTAATATAGGCCTTATTGTGCCCAAAAACAAGCGTTTTCGGTCAAAATATAAGGTATTTTATTAGTTAAAACCGTAGAATAATCCCTAAAACAAAAAAGGCTTCCGCCCGCTCAAAAAACAAAAAAGTAGTCTCTAACAACTAATCATTAAAAGAAAAAGTTTTTATTGACTTATTTATTCTAGCCTTATTATCATCAGCATCCTTTCCTTTTTCGTATGTACCTAAAATTCGATACAACTTATTATCATAAACCGTATAATAGACGCTATCACCTAACCCTCCGAATTCACCGTTTTGTTTTTCGACCGACCAAGCTGTTCTGTAATAAACAGATTTTTTGTTGTCTATAAAAGCAATGCCTTTCTCCATTATTTTATGATCTGGAAACTTACTCGAAAAATCTGAAACTATACCCTCAAGATATTTTTTGGCATTCTCATTGGAAGGATGATTTAAATCAAGCGAAGATAGTTCGTCTTTTTCTTGGCCTAAAATGTCTTTTTTAACGTCCGAATTTTCAGGTGTTTTATATACTATGACTTTCACAGATGTCATGAAAGAATCTCTTTTTTCTGATTCTATTGAAAAGAAATCCTCTGTTTTGTCGTTTGTATAAAGTTTCCATTCAATTGGTAGTTTTATACTAAATTTATAATCATCGTTTTTATATATTTTAGCTTCATTATCAGCAAAATCCTCTCTTAGCAAATTTACCAAATCTTCAAACGGCTGAATTATGCCTAGGTTTTCATAATTGCCATGACTTAACCAAGTTGGAACACCAGCTAAACAAACTTGATTATTAATTTTGGAAACAGCAAGGCCGCCAGAATTTCCTGAATCTATCTTGGCATCCGTATAAAAATTACCTTCTTCATTTATTCCACTGACGAGCCCTGATGTAATAATCAAGTGATAATCTCGAGCTTCATTTTCCAATGTTCCATCGCTACCAGTTTTAAATGCAGCACTTGGGAAACCAAAAATGTAAATTTTATTCCCAACCATTTTATCTTTTGGACAAGAAGGATAATTCTTTAGCATCCTATCTCTTAGGGTGAAATCGGTAGTATAAGGTCTTTCCTGCATTTCACCTCCAATTTTTTCAGCATACTTAAGCAACGCTACATCAAATTTCCCGTCCAAAAAATGACTACTGTCGTTATAATTATAAGTCCTAATCACTTCTTTGCGATTAAAAGAAGCGACACAGGCGTTTAGGTCTGGATTAGATGAGGCGTCTTTTAATTCAGCCACATGTCCATTTGTTAAAATGTAAGTGTTTTTATAATTAAATTCTTTTTCGTCAAAAGACTTTCCTTCTAATATATTTTTATCCAAAAGAGTTCCCGAACCAAAGATTGAGCCAAAGGTATTGTCCCCCGATCTTTCTTTACTAAAGCAATGAAGCAAAACTAAAGATTTAGAAATTTTATCTATTTCTTGACTATTAAGCTCGCCAGTTTGGCTGCTAGGGGAATCATCCCTCGATATTTTTTCGGCACTATTGATTAAGCTACTATTAAAAAAATTAATTGGATTTTTAATAAAATAAAGAGAAATTAACGCAACTATTATTATGATGAAAAGCCCTACTGCATACCAGACTATTTTTTTAACCTCTCTTTTTCTATGATTATAAGGATTACTTCTGGAAGTTAAATAGCTGCCACAATATTTGCATTTTATTGCCTCGTCTTGAATTTCTTCTGCGCAAAAGGGGCATTGTTTCATGGGTTTTCCTAGTTAAAGTAAAATACTGCCTCGCTATTTGCTAAAAATTACCAATATCTCGTTGCCTCGATAGCTTTCAAGTCCGCATCATATTTTGCTCTTAATGCATCGCAGTCTATTGTAAACTGATTTCGAACCGCTTCGGCTCCACCGGAAAATGTCATGCCCCTATTGTTAAGATCCTCCATTGTTGCGTCATAGGCTATCTGCAGTTTTCTTAGATCTCTATTATAATCATTTTCTAACTCCACAATGGATAAATTATAATCTGCTTTATCAAGTTCCAGCATTTTCGCGGCGTAAGTTGCGGCCTCTTCAGCTTCCCTTAATCTTTTTGCTTCGTCTTGCCTTGCTTGTTCAGCCGCCAAATCCGCTAAGCGCTTCGCTAAATCTGCTTGTATTTTTGCAAATTCGTCATTCCCCGAAGCAATGATAGGAGCAGTCGGACTGGCGATGATTTTTCCAGTTCTTTTCACTACTTTCGAAAGTGTTTGCGTAATAGTTCCGTTAGTCGCCTGCACACTCACCGTATTCACCGCCGAATCGAGAGGCACATTATATTTAAATGCGCCTTTTTTATTTGCTGTCAGGGTTGTTTTCTCTTGTCCGTTCACGCTGATTATCACCGTAAAGTACGCGCCCGTTTTCCCTGTTAGCTTAATTGAAGATTTTTTTGTTTTCTTTTTTACGCTAACTTTTAATTTAACGGCCTTTGCTTTCTTTTTAAGCGCATTGTAGGTTTTTGAATTTGCTGTGGATGCGCTGGAACTTGGAATCGAAATCGCCAAGCCGAATAAAAAAACAGCCAAAAAGACTGCGAGGGGAAGGCATACTTTTTTACGAGAGATTTTCATTTTAATTATTTTAAGGATAAAAAAAGGACAACCCTACTGGTTGTCGGACCCAACTAGGCAGGTTATGCCCAATTGTTTTAAGCAAGGTTGCCCATTTTCTGGCACAACCCTACTTTTGCTCGATAAAGAAAAGTTTATTTAGTTGGATCCGACACTTAAAAAATACCACCTAAATCACAAAAATGCAACTTTTTGAGTTGATTTTTTCCCTTATTTACGGTAAAATAAGAGAAATTAAGATTAAAATGATGGATATAGTTGAGGTCAAAGAAAAAAAATGGGCGATGCTACTTGTTTTAGCCAGAATGTTAGATTATGAAATATCTGAAGAGAATGCAATTCTCCCTTTAATTTTAATCAGAGGTGAAACACGCAAGATTAAGAAAAATGTTACTGTAGATGACATAACCTACGAGATTGAAAATAATCTTTTAGAAAAAATTGTATTTGAATTACAAGTAGAAGGTATAATTCATCCTCCCTTGCTAACTCATAAAGGTTATTCATACTCAATTAGAAATAGAGAAAAGATAGGACAAAGAATGGCAGAGCTTAATTCAATGGAGATTACATTGGATAAAATCCGGGATCGCTATGTCAAGAATGAAGCCATTGATAATAAAAAAAGACTTAAATCAATTCATCTTGTGACTAAATCTGTGGCCGTAGAGAATGTGATATTTCTGGTACTTGACGAAAGATTTGAAATGCCTATTCGTTTTGATACAAAAAATCGCAAGGGAGAAGATACTACTATAAAAAAACTCCACGATATTGCGTATTTCGTGAACGCTCCGGGAAAGAGAGTCGGTTATAGCGAAAGGCTTGCTGATAATATCAATAATGGGATTTTTAAAAAAAGACCAATTAAGGATTATATGAAAACGAATAAATTTGAAAAACCGACACTCGTGCAAAAATCAGAAGATGGAAATATTTTAGTTTTAAAAAATGAAATACTGATTAAAACAATGTTAATAAATGCTGTTCCAACGCAATATCAATCGTTGTATAAAGACAAGATAAAATAATCGATTTTCCGAATATCGTCCGAGAGAAAGCAGGTTAATAGTCAGAATCACCTCGAAAAGGTGGTTTTTTTGTTTTGTTATCCGACCGCTCGGATAGATATGATTTATGCAGATAGTCAGTTAATCACTCAAATTTAAATTATATGAAAAAAATAAAAGATCTAAACCAAGCTGCCTTCTTAAAGTTGAAAAAGCTCAAACTACTTGGAGAATTGGAATGGTCTGATGATGTCGCTTACTTTGTTTTCGAAGATAATGGCCAAGCTGATCAACTAATTGAAACTTACATTAATAGCGAAGCTACTGGAAATCTCAAGGAATTTGCTGAAATTCAAAGAAGTTTGAAGCAAATGTTATTTAAATAACTCTTAAAATTAATATTTAAAAAAGATGAAAATTTATAATGAAAACCAAATAATAGAAAATCTAAAGAAATGTCCTCATTTCGATTTTTGTTCGCGTAATTTTTGTTCTCTAGATTTGGAGCTTCATTTTAGAAGCGGACGGGAACAGGATAAGTGTCGGTATATGAGATCGCCTCGATTAACAAAAGTGAAAGATAAGGAATTTATCACGGGAGGAGCCACTATGTCAGACGCGGTACTTAATTTCGTGCCTAGCGAGAATTTGGAGCGCTTAAACAAAGCTTCTCAAGAGCGTTGGCGAGAACTTAACGAAAATTAATATGAATATGAAATATCAACCGCCAAAATTTAGAGATAAAGAACTTTTGGAAATATTCCCAGAGGCTCGAGAAATAATTCCCGAAAAAATAGGGGAATGGAAAATTGAGCTACGCATGAATGAGCAGATTATTGAAGATTGCTTGGCTTCTATATATGGACAGGCAACAGATGATTTTTCGATCTGGTTTTCTGAAGAAGCGGCAAAAACTTTCTTGATGCCTCCGATCATGGAGGCCGAAAAACACATTTTGCGATTAAAGAGGATGCTATCTATTTTCAGCCCAAGTGGGAAGAGGCTGGAACGCTGGCAGGATAAAATGGAAATCGCGCGACAGTACCCGATTTATGAGATCGCAAGCGGCAACCTTACGCTAAAACAGTCCGGGGATAAATTTTTGTCCCTTTGCCCATTCCACGATGAAAAGCACGCTAGTTTTTTTATCTTTACCAAAACTAACACATTTCATTGTTTCGGATGTCAGGAACACGGCGATGTAATCAAATTAACAATGTATTTGCACGGAATCAACTTCAAAGAGGCCGTGAGAATGCTACAAAATTAATATGAATATTGAAGAAAAAAAGTTTGAAGAGATTAAAAATGAGGTCAAAAGCAAAGAGCATTTGAAGGACACTTTCAAGGCGATCAGCTTGAACCAGCTTTACTCCATGGAATTTCCAGCGAGCAAGTGGGTAATTGAAAAACTCATCCCACATGAAAGTATAACTATTATTTCCGGCGCTCCGGCGAGCTTCAAGTCATGGCTAATCCTAAGAATGGCTTTAGATATTGCCAAGGGAGAAAGCCTACTGGGTCAATTCAAATGCGAGAAATACAAAGTTCTAATTATCGATGAAGAAAATCATTTGCGTTTAGTCCAAGATAGGTTAAAGCGTTTGGGAGCTGAAGACAATCTTCCTATCTTCTTTTTATCTCAAAAAGGATTTTTAGTTTCCAAAAAGGGAATGATCGAAAATGTGCTAGAGATATGCGGACAAGAAGAAATCGATGTTATTTTTATTGATTCACTAGTTAGGATCAGTAAAGCGGAAGAAAATGATGCTTCCCAAATGTCAGAAGTTTTCAGAGGCATTAAGCAATTTTGCCAGAATGGTAAAACAGTAATTATTACTCATCACGAACGAAAAGAAGGCGCGGTAAAAGGTACTGCGCAAGCTAGATTAAGGGGATCTTCAGATATACAAGCCTCTGTTGATTGCCATTTGGCACTTCGAAGAGATAAAAATGATAAAACTAAATTAGTGGTAGAGCAAGCCAAGCTTCGAACAGATGAAGAAGCCGAATCATTTGAAGTGGCTGTTCAGAAGGTTGAAGGAAAAACAGAGTTTAGCTTTCTCGGCATGTATTCAAAAGACAAAAGCAAAATGGAGACAGCTAAAGAAATTATCCAATCTGTTTTGGAAGAAGAACAAGATGGGCTGTGCAGAAAAGAAATATTCCAGCGCGTGAGGGAGATTGAGAACATTAATGATAAGAGCATCAGAGAGGCCATCGAATACCTTTTGAGTGAGAAAATTATACTGGAAAAGAAAGGAGAAGGAAACACAAAAATATGTTATCTCGCAAAGTTTTATCAAGAAGAAATAGATCCGCAAGAAGCCTTAATCTAAAACGGCAAAACGGCAGTATATATATACATTGCCAAATTGCCGATTTAAAAAATGAATCAGGATAATCTCGTCAAAATTGAAGAATGTTTTCGAAACGCCAGTATCACTGACGAGCTTTGTCTTGCTTCCATAAAAAAATATACGAGTTCAATGAGAAAGTTTTTTGCAGTTATCGGCGACAAGAAGCTGGAAGATTTAAGTAATGAAGATATTGATAATTTTATAATTAAAATGAAAGGAGGTATTGATAATTCAACAATTAGAAGCGTAATTTATGCAGTCAAATGGATTGTAAAAAGCATGCAGAATAGGAGGGTGGTTTTTCAGCACTTAGATTTATTATTAATTAAACAACCCAAAATTATGAAAAAAGAAGTCAATTATCTCACGGAAAATGAGATCGAGCAATTCATAAATTGTATCAAGAAAGATATTGATAAAAGGGAGACTGTGAAAAAAATCAGGTTTATGGCTTTTGTGATGTTGCTTTTGCAAACGGGGGCAAGAATTGGAGAAGTATTGTCTATAAATATTGAAGATATAAACAGGCAAAATAAAGAAATTCCGATTATTGGAAAAGGAAATAAACCCGGGACGCTATTTTTGAGAGACGAGACAATAAATTGGATCATTAAATATCTATCAGTAAGAGGGGGTAATAACAAAGCATTATTCACTACCCTTAATGGAGAATCGCGATGGGAGCAAACAGATGCAGGCCGGTCTTTTAGGAGATACAGGAAAATGTCGGGGATAGCGAAGAAATTTACTATTCATACTCTACGACATACCTTTGCCACCCATCTTTTGCAGGAAGGAAAACCACTGCCTACAGTTCAGGCCGCATTAAGGCATTCCGATCCGATGACGACACTTAGATTTTATTCCGGCGCCGTTGAGAAAGCTAAAGTCAAAGAAATGATCAACGACCGACATTTTGATTTTATCCCACAGTCAGCCCTGAAAGCTGAGCCAAAAGTGGATATATAGTAAAAGGATCAACTCAATAGGCATTTCTGAAAAACAAGCTTGTAATAGGCTTGTTTTGCTTTACTTTGCAGCTTTTTAGCAGTAAGATAAGTTTATATAAGGGATTATAGGATAATCTATGCCTTCATTAAACTGGATCGGGAAAGAAGCCGTTGCAAACCACGATAAAGAGGTACCTTTTAAGCTGCTCCGAAAAGTTAAATCGGCCTCGGTAGGTGAAAATTCGCAAAATTTAATAATGCACGGGGATAATCTTGAGGCGCTGAAAGCCCTCATGCCTTTTTATGTTGGAAAAATAAAATGTATATACATTGATCCGCCGTACAATACCGGCAATGAAAAATGGATATATAACGACAGGGTTAATTCACCGAAAATAAGAAAGTGGATTGGTAGGGTGGTTGGAAGCGAAGCAGAAGATCTATCACGTCATGACAAATGGCTTTGCATGATGTATCCACGGCTAAAAATGTTGAAAGATTTATTGAGTAATAACGGTGCTATATTTATCTCAATTGACGATGATGAGGGGCATTATTTGAAAGCTTTGTTGGATGATATTTTTGGTAGAGAAAATTTTGTCGCAAATATTATTTGGGAAAAAAAGTATTCCCCTCAAAATGATGCGAAGTGGTTGTCCGATAGTCATGATCATATTTTGTTGTATGCAAAAGAGAAAGCCGTATGGCGCCCCAATCTATTGCCCCGAACGGAAGAGATGAATAATCGGTATAAAAATCCAGATAATGATCCACGTGGTTTATGGAAGTCGAGTGGTTTAGATGTGAAAACATATTCAGCACATTATGATTTTCCAATAACAACACCCTCTGGCAGAACGGTGCAACCACCGCGAGGTGCTTGTTGGCGTGTATCAAAAGATCGATTTAAAGAATTAGTTGAGGATAATAGGATTTGGTTCGGGCCTGCAGGAAATAATGTGCCGTCAATAAAAAGATTTTTATCAGAAGTTCAAGATGGTGCAGTTTCTAAGACTATTTGGCTTAGAAAGGAAGTTGGTGACAATCAAGAGGCGAGGCAAATTTTGAAAGAACTTTTTCCTGAAAAGCACACTGATCTTTTTAATACGCCTAAACCCGTTAGACTCATTAATCGCATTCTTCAACTTTCGGTTGGCAAGAATGATTTGATCCTTGACTCCTTTGCCGGATCTGGGACAACTGGCCATGCGGTTTTGAATTTGAATAAGGAAGACGGCGGGAATAGGAAATTTATTTTAGTTGAAATGGAAGATAAAGTTGCCAAAGACATTACTGCCGAACGGGTAAAACGGGCGATCAAGAAATATAGATATAAAGACGGATTTGAATATTGCGAGCTAGATAAACCGCTGTTCAATGAAAAAGGGCAAATTGAGGAATCATGCGACTTTAACCAGTTTGCCACTTATATTTATTTCACGGAAACACAAAGGAACATTGATAAGAAAAGAATTAAAGGCAATTTTATTGGAGAGCTTGGCGGAACGGAATACCATCTGATCTATAAGGAAAAATATAAAAATGTTTTAAATGAATCTTTCTTAAAAAAGATTAAAAAAAGTGATAATAAAAAAGTGATTTATGCGGATAAGTGCCTGCTGGATGATGAAACACTAGCGAAATACAATATCCAGTTTAAGCAAATTCCGTATGAGGTTAAGGTTTATTGATATGACTAAAAAGGGAAACGAAAGGATAGAGAAGTTAATAAAGGAAAGCGGAAATAATTTTCATTATCAGGTTGTAAATTTTTTACGTGAAAAGGCTTGGACTGTTTTAGTGAGTCCATACTATAATGATTCTTTATCTGATAAATCCAAAGAGATTGATATAGTTGCAGAAAAGATTATCAACATTAAGGATAAGGTATTCGGAACAACTTTCGGTCAGCTTAAAATACGTTTTTTCATTGAATGTAAATACATAAATAATGATATTGCATTTTGGTTTGATGAAAGGGATAAAAATAAGGCTCGAGAATTAGTTATAAAGTCAACACCCTTAAAAGAGAATAATAGTTTTACGGACAAACACCATTATTTGGTTGATCAACCGGTGGCGAAACTATTTAGCTCAAATGCTAATAAGGAGGATGTAATATATAAAGCTCTGTCTCAAAGCCTTAATTCAATGATATATTTTGAAGGTAATCGTATTATTGTTGGCGAAGATTTTAGATCGGAAAATTATTACACAATAAAATATCCAATAATTCTGTGCAATGGTTTTTCAAAATTTTACAAAGTAGAAGGAAGTGATTATTCACCCATTGATTATAATTTCCAATTGGAAGTGAACTACGCATACTTAGATAAAAATAAAAATAGCAGAAATGATTATCATTTGATAGATATTATTGACTTCAACAAACTGGATAATTTCTTAATAGATTTAGAAAATGCAGACATTTCTGCGATTAGCGAAGTGCTTGCTTGGGATTGGAAAAACAATAATTAACCTATATGCAACTCAAAAAATATCAACAAAGGACAATTGAAAAAGTTCAGGATTATTTGAAAGAACTTGCGAAGGCTGAGCCGAAATATGCTTTTATGGGATTGACTAATCAGCCATATAATAGCGACTTCTTCGGAGAAGTACCCTTTGTTTGCATAAAAATTCCAACTGGTGGTGGAAAGACGCTGGTCGGTTGTCATGTTGTCCGAGAAATTATGCAAACAATTCTTAAGCATAAGATGGAACGGGGAATTGTGATGTGGTTTGTCCCTTCAGAAGCAATCAAGAGCCAAACACTTCGGAAATTCAAAGATCGCACGGATTGGCATAGGAGAATTTTGGATGAATCCTTTGAAAACGGAGTGAGGATTTTTTCCAATGAAGAGGCTTTGCGAATTAGGAAAGCGGACGTGAAGGACAATTTATGCATTATCATTTCCAGCCTGGACGCTTTCCGAAAAGAAAAGAAGTTGCAGAATAAATACAAAGTCTATCAGGAAAATGGGGCATTGCTGGATCACTTTGAAAATATTCAAGAAAATGACGTTTTGGAAAAGGACGAGGAGAAAACGGTTATTAACTCACTAGCGAACGTGGTGAGGATGGATAACCCGCTTGTGGTGGTGGACGAGGGGCATAAAACAAAAACCCAGCTTTCCATTGATTTCTTGAAAGACTTGAATCCCAGTTTTATCATCGAGTACACGGCCACACCAAGAGGCGGAAGCAATATTTTGGTTGATATTTCTGCTTCCGAACTCAAAGAGGAACAAATGGTTAAAATTCCGATTGTGCTGGAAAGCGTCACGCAATGGCAGAATGCCGTGTCGGAAGGAATCGCTAAAAGGAAAGAATTGGAAAAAGAAGCCAAAAAACTCAAAGGTGAATATATCCGTCCGATAGTGCTATTGCAAGCCCAGCCGAAAAGCACGACAAGCAATAATATTACAGTGGAACAGCTCAAGGAATTTTTACTAAATGCCAAGATAGCCGAAGACGAGATCGCCATCAAAACATCCGAAAGGAATGACATTGAGGGGGTGGATTTATTCAGCCGGAAATGCAAAATCCGCTATATTATTACGGTCAATGCTTTGGCCGAAGGATGGGATTGCTCCTTTGCCTATGTTTTAGTATCAGTTGCCAATTTGGGAGCTAAAATCGCCGTAGAGCAGATTATAGGGCGCATTATACGTATGCCAGAAGCAAAGAAAAAAGAGATCGAAGATTTAAACCGCTCTTATATTTTTGCGTCAGCCCGGAACTTCAACGAATCAGCCACACAAATTATTTCCGGTTTGGAACACAATGGATACAGCCGGTTTGATCTAATCGCTTCAAAGCAAATTGGCGAAGCATATGAGTTAGAAGTTGAGCGTACAGTTAATAAAGATTTTTATGCTTCCATGATGAGCTTTGGGAACAAAATGCTAACTTTTGAGGAATTGATAGGCGAAGATTTTGAACTGGCCAAACAGAATGCCGAATTTGACTTTGAAAATCACTATGACAATGACGGGCGGGCAATTATTGATATTAGGGAGGATAAATGGATCAAGGGTAAACAGCAGACGTTGAAACTAACCATTCACGACAAAAATTTTTCCAAGGAGGAGCTAATTCAATGGCTGGACAAGAGATTACGATTTATTTTGCTAGATAAAAGCGACAAAGTTGGATTTATCACGAAGGCCTTGGATTATCAATTAAAACACCGGTCTCTATTAGAGCTTTCAATTAATCGTTTTATCTTTTTGGAAAAACTCAATGAAGTGATAAATGGGATCTTGGAGGCATATGCAAAAAAGCGGTTTGATAAATTTATTGCTAGTAAGAAAATTTCAGTCAAGACATTTGATAAATTTCCAAAGACAATAATTTTGAATCAAGAAATACCTCAAGAGTTCAATAAAAGCTACTACAAGAAAATAGACAAACTTAATAAAGAAGAATTAGCAATGATAGACAGGCTAGATTTGCAAACTTTGCCTAATATTGATTTCTGGATTCGCAACAGGGAAAAGAAAGACCCGTTTTATATTCAGGGCTGGCGGAAAGGAAAATTCTATCCAGACTTCATCGCTATTACCAAGAAAGGAAATATTGTCGCATTGGAATGGAAGGGAGAAGACAGAATTAGCAATGAAGACACGGGCTACAAAGTTTTGATTGGCGAACAATGGGCGAAATTAGGAAAAGGAAAATCGTATTTCTTTTTGGTGCATAATAAAAATATAGAGGAAGTGTTAAGCGGTTTGAAAAAATTATAGGCATTTTATCAAAAGATAACTTGAATAAACCAGAACATAAAAAAAGATTTGAAGAGTTGTTCAGACTATTTACAGAAGCCCATTTATGCTTTTTTGTATGGAGGGGATTGCAGAAGAAAGAATACGAGAAATACTGGAAAAGAGATTCAAATTTTTGGAATGCCGTAATTTATTCATTACAAAGAACTTGGTTTCAAGCACTTGCTAATATTTATGAAGATTCGTCATATAGTAAAAAGAATAAAGTTATATCCGTTTACTCCCTTGTTTTGTTTCAAGAGGATGAGAAAAGAAGATCGGAATTAGAGAATATTTTGGATTCCAATAAAGTAGTTATTGAAAATATATCAAAACTTCGCCATCATCAGTTATCTCATAATAATGCGAACTTCTTGTTAAATCCTAAATTAATGCTTCAGAAGTTTCCAATTAAACATGGTGATATTGAAAGACTTTTGCAATCAACCGAAGAATTGCTTCGCTATCTCCATCCAGAAAATAATCATAGTTTTGCAATTTCAGGATTTGATGAAAAATGCGAAAAAGATTCCGGTAATATAATGAAAAAAATAGAATATTATCTTAAAAGAGAGAGGGAACACCAAGAAGAGATTCATTCAGGTAAAAAACCATATTCTGATTTTCCGTAGCAATTGATATTCCCTATTGTAATTTCTTAAAAAGTGTAGTAGAATGTAAGTGTAAATTAACAACTTAATTCAGCTTTACATAAACAAGTTGATTCTTTGATCAACTTTTGCGAAAGTCCTGCTTCTTTTCTCCCGGAGAACACCTCCTTTCTAGGGAGATACGGTGATATAGTGATATTCGTATCACTACAAACCTATACGGTCGTTAATAGATTCAAGGCATACAGGGCAACCGCAAAAATTTGCAATTACAAGCTGAAAAATACCTCTTTGGTAATTTTTGGGCAAGAAGACTTACAGTTTCCGAATTGTAGGTCTTTTTGTTTATGAACGCCGAAAACAACATCTCCCCAAGAAGAGCTAGTTCCTACGCACATACGGATAGGGAGACTTGCTACATTTCCGACCATTTGGAAGGGTTTATGGAATACGGTGAGTATGAGCTGAATCTCGCGAAAATCACGATGGTCAAATACAAGGACGGGCTGATACATTTCACGAAGTATATCGGCGACAAGGATGTGCGCGACATCACGCAGGCGGACATCATCAAGCTGAAACGCCTTATGCGGGAAAAGGGAGTGGGAGCATTGAGAGTCGGGACGGTTATTTGGGCTTTGCGAAGTTTTATGAATTATTGCAACAATTTTTTGGGCGTGCGGACTATAAACCCGAAATCAATAAGACCCCCGCGTGCCCCGAAGAGAGAAGTGATTTTCCTCACGAAAGAGGAAGTCGGGCAGTTCGTCGATTCAATCGACACCTCAAAATTGATGGGGCTTCGTTTCAGGGCGTTGGTGGAAATCATTCTTGGGACGGGAATGAGAATCAGCGAAGTCTTGTCGCTCAACAGAAAAAACATCCCCTGGGAAAGCAAGGAAGCGAAAATCATCGGAAAAGGCAACAAGGAACGCGCGGTTTTCTTTACGGACAGGGCTTTAACTTGGATTCGGCGGTATTTGGAAAAAAGGTTTGATTCCAACGAGGCGGTGTTCGCGACGGAAGACGGGATGAGAAGGCTGAAACTGGACGACATATCGAAGTTTTTCATCGCGGCGCGGAAGAAGGCGGGAATGGACAAGCTCATCACGCCCCACATTTTGCGCCACACCGTTGCGACGAATTTGGTTTTCAATGGCTGTCCGCTTCCGCACGTCAAGGAGATTTTGGGGCACGAACTGCTGGATACGACTTGCAAATACTACCTTGGCGTGGACAAGGAACAAGCGAAAAAAGCTCATCGCGAATATCTAACTTTTAACACTTGGGAATCAAGACCAAGAAATGACCAACAACTACGAGAAAAAAGAGAACGGCAAGAACGCGACCGGCAGGCCGCCGAAGTTCAGTTCGCCCGAAGAAATGGAAAGGATGGGAATGGAGCATATCGAGGAATGCAGGAAGAATGACAAACCTATCACCATTACGGGAATTTGCCTAAAACTGGACACAACCCGCCAGACTTTGCTGGATTATGAGAGGAAGAACGAGTTTTCTGACACGGTAAAAAGGCTTAAACTGCACGCCGAGAACTATGCCGAGGAAACTTTATACAACAAGAACGGGCGGGCGGTAGTCGGCGCGATTTTCGCGCTCAAGAATTTCGGCTGGAGCGACAAAATGGAATTTGAAAACAGCTACAAGCCTCAAATTATGACCGAGGAAGAACGGGAGAAAATGCGCGAGAGAATAAGGAATTTTGATGAGTAGAACTTTGAAAACGAAAGGCAAGTTGGTTGTGTTTTTGGTTTTTTGGCGTATAATATAGATACAATTGAATGTCCTAACCCTAGCGGATTTTCCCTAGGTATGGCGCATAATCCACTGCAACATAGAGACGGCTTTCTGTCTCGTTATCGCGTTGCAGTGGTTGCCGCCCGAAAGGGTGGTAGGTGAGTTCCGAAAGGCACTTACCGACGAGCGGGAAGCCTTTTGTGTTTGTTGGAGGCTATGACGCCGTTATAACATTGCTTTCCGTTATAACATTTCACGTTATAACAGCCTATGGACATAAAATCATTAGAAACTATGCAAGACATAGATTTTCTCCAATATACGGCGAAGCGGATTTTTGATTTGCTGGATATAAGCGAAAACACCCGCGAAGACTATAAGTCGCGGGTTTATTTGTATTTGCGATTTGTTCAAGAAAACGGATACAACTTTAACAGCTTTCTCGACTTCAAAAGGGAATTGGAAAAAAGAACGGATTTGAGCACGGCGACAAAAAACAAATACTTGGCGACGGCAAAGATATTTCTCAAGGAACTGAATCGGCAAGGAATTATTCCCGCTGACATTACGCAAAATATAAAAACCTTCAAGCAAAGCAAGAAGCATAAACGGGAAGGCTTGAATGATGGTGAAATAAAATTGCTGGTTGATAGGTTCAAGCAGTTGCCAGCCACATCCGAAAGCACCCGTCTCAAAGCTATTTTAAGTCTGTTGATTTTTCAGGGGCTTCGCCAGATTGAAATTGTAAGGCTGGATATAAAGGATTTAGACTTCACGGCAAAGATGGCTTTCGTGCTAGGCAAAGGAAGGGACGACAAGGAATCGATAGATTTGCATCCTGAAACAATCAGGAATCTCAAGGAATACCTCAAAACAAACAAAATAGCGGACGGCGCGTTATTCACAAATAGAAGCAACAATGGAAAGGGTAAAAGAATCACGACCCGTGCTTTACGCGGTATAATCAAAACCATCCTTAAAGATTTGAAAATTGACAAGACTACGCACGGCTTCCGCCATTATTTCACTTCGAAGCTCATTGAGACTTACAAGGGCGATTTGCTGGAAGTTGCCCGCTATACCCGCCATAAGAGCCTTGAAATGTTGCAAGTCTACAATGACAACATCAAGCGCAAAGCCGATTTGCCGAGATATTATGAGACTTTCGGGGGCATAAAGTTATCAAGCGATTAGTTTGAAATAAAAAGTAAAATAAAAATATGTTCTACGAAACATTCAGTTGGTGGGGATTGTTAGTTGTTTGCGTTGCGCTGGGATATTCGCAGCAAATCGGAGCTTACGGCAGGGGACGGAAAAGCACGAAAATAGAAAACGTTTCCAATTTGCTGATTGTTATCGTATTCGTTGTCTCTTTTTTCATAAGCGGTGTTTGGGGCGGAGTATTTCTTGTTTTGGCTTTCATTGTGGTAAATTCGACCATCACAAAATATATTATAAAGGCGACATTCCAAAAATCAATCCGCTATACGCCGTTGGATAGGGAGGAAGTGCAAAGGCAGGTTATGGATGAGTTTATGGAGAAAAACAAAAATGTCGGCGATGGGTTCAGTATCGTGGATGTTGAGAGGGAAGTAAGGAGGAGATTGAACATCAAAGATTGAACGGATTTCAGCCTTGAACTTCCGATAACTATAATTACAGGAAATAGAAAAATATGACCAAATGGTCATATCCAAAACACGGAAAAACGAAGCGAGCGGAAGCAAAGAAATAATTTTTTCGACACGCAAAACAAACCCGACCATCACCCCCCCACCCCCGTCTTGCCAATTAAAGTAGTATGTCGACGCTTGCCTCGCGCAAAAATAAAAAGACCTAAAAAATAAAATAAGAAAATGAACAGAAAAATAAAAAGGTTTTTCAAAAGGCACTGGATAGAGATAATCATCCTCGCGGGAATTTATGCAATAGCGTTCGACAACAGGATTCCTTCGGGATTGGAATACAGACTGGGAAGAGGATATTTCGTTCCTTACGACAGCCATTTCCTTTTTTGGGTGAAACGAGGAACGCTCATAACTACGCGGGAATTGAGGTATTGGGCGATTATCTCGCCTTTGCAGTATGTTTTTTTGGCACTGGGACTAGTATTGCTTTTCAGGAAATACGTTCTGCCTTCGGTGAAGAAAGAGGGGCAAAAAAGAATCGTGCTTGTAGACGACGAACAATTTATGCTGGATGTGTATAAAAATAAATTTCAAGAAAACGGCTATGCGGTTAAAACATACTTTATCCTTGAAGATGATTTCATAAAAGAGATAGCCGACTTCAAGCCCGATGTTATTATGACCAACATCACGATGCCAAACATTGACGGCTTCCAATTCACGGAAAAACTCAAAAATAACGAAATGACCAAAAACATCAAAGTCGTCGCTTTAACCACTTGCAGCAGCCGTGAGGATAAAAGGAAAGGCTTTGCAGTCGGTATGGAGGATTATCTCGTCAAATCCAAATTCACCCCCGATGAGGTTGTGAGGGAGATTGGCGATATTTTAAGGGATTGAAATGCAGGAGTGTGAGAGATTATAATATCACCACGCCACCACCTTGTTATTATGCAACTGCCTTGCGAAAAAAGAAAAAGACCCCTCAAATAAGCGGAAAAACTTTACTTTTCGCGGTTTTCAGAGTAGAGTGGAAAAGGAAATGGTTGAAATAAAAAGGAAATTATGCCCAAAATATCGCTTAAAGAGCTGGAGTCTTTTCTTTGGAAAAGCGCTGATATTCTTCGAGGAAAAATCGATTCCAGTGATTATAAAAAATACATTTTCGGACTGCTTTTCTATAAGCGGATAAGTGATGTTTGGCTTGAAGAGCACGAGGAGTTTGCGAAAGAATATAAAAACACGGGCGCGGAAGAAGAGCCTTTTCACCGCTTCCAACTTCCCGAAGACGCACGCTGGGAAATTATTCAAAATGCTTCGCAGGAAATTGGCGTGAAACTCGACAAAATTTTTGACAAACTCACCAACGCCAACAGCCCGAAACTCGACAAAATTTTCGACGACCTCAACTTCGCTGATGCCGACCGCTTCCCGAACGATGTTCTTCAAAGACTGATAAACCATTTTTCGCAATACAATTTCGGAAACACCTATATCAACTCGGACATTCTCGGCGACGCTTACGAATATCTCATCAAGCACTTTGCCGCCGATGCGGGCAAAAAAGGCGGCGAGTTCTACACCCCGCGCGAAGTGGAGCGAGTAATAATCCAAATTTTGAAGCCCCACGAAAAAGACCATATCTATGACCCCACTTGCGGAAGCGGTGGTTTTTTATTGGAAGCCTATCATTTCGTCAAAGAAAAATACGGCAAGGAAGCGACGAGAAAAATATATCTTTATGGGCAGGAGATGAACATCGGCACATACGCCATCGCTAAAATAAATATGTTTCTTCACGGGCTGGACGGCTCGGATATCAGGCGAGAGGACACTTTGCGAGAACCGCTTTTTAAAGACGAACTGGGCAACCTCAAGACTTTCGATATTGTCGTAGCTAATCCACCCTACTCAATCAAAGAATGGGCGCACGAACTTTTCGAAGCCGACAAATTCGGCAGAAAAGACGGCTTTGACACCCCGCCCAGAAAAAACGCCGACTATGCTTTCGTCCTTCATATGATTGCCTCACTCAACAAAAACGGCAAAGCGGGAATCGTCCTGCCGCACGGCGTGCTTTTCCGAGGCGGAGCGGAAGGAAGAATCAGAAAACAGATAATCGACAAGGATTTGTTTGAGGCGATTGTGGCGCTTCCAGCAAAACTTTTCTATGGCACGGGCATTCCCGCTTGCATTTTGATACTGAATAAAAATAAGCCGAAGGAGCATAAAAATAAAATCTTGTTCATCGACGCGGAAAAGGATTATCTTGAAGGCAAAAATCAAAATAGCTTGCGGGAGCAGGACATTGAAAAAATCATCAAAGCCTTTGACGGCTACAAGGATATTGTGAAATATGCGCGTGTTATCGGCTATGAGGAACTGAAAGAAAATGATTTCAATCTCAATGTGCGGCGTTATGTCGAAAATGGCGAAGATGAAGAAAAAATTGATGTGAAAAAAGTTTGGGCAGAGCTCAAGGAGCTTGAAAAAGAGCGGGAGAAAATCGATGGGGAAGTGGCAGGGTTTATAAAAGAATTAGGATATTGAAATGGGAAAAGATTATAAGCTTGAAATATCGGAATCAATAAAACTTGACGACTGGTCAAGAAATTTAGGCAAGTCGGGAGAAAAAGTTAAAGGTAAGCCCAAAAGGGAAATTGAGCAATATGTCGGGAATAGAGATAAGAACGTCGTTTCGGAATTTGAAAGATTGAGAGAAAAAAACAAAAAAACGAAAGTGATTCATAGGTTATGGAGAAGATTTGGGAATATTTTCAAAAAAGTTCACGAACACGAAAAAGAATAAATTAACAATATGTCGGACGATAATAAAAATACTAAAGATGAGGAAATAAAAGAAAGAATAAGAGATGAAGATTTCAAAGCTTTGTGTAAGCAAAGAGAATCTCTTGATAAAGCGAGAATCCAAATGTCCAATGTCTTCGACAAGTATCTTCTAACTTTTTCGACTGGTGGTTTATTTTTGTCGGTTAGTTTCACAAATACGATTATAGGGAATGAAATAAACCAGAAGAATCTTTTGTCTATAGGCTGGATATTTTTGATAGTATCAATAATTTCAGTTTTATTTTCTTTCAATTTTAGTGAATATGCTCACGAAAGGCATATACAAATAGTCGATGCTCTTATCAAAACCAAACGAAAAAAGAATAGCGAAGAAGGAGTGAATATAATTGTGAATATGGAAAATTGTTGGAAGAAGCCCTTGTTTATTTTTAGGTGGCTTGCGATTTTTGCTTTTATAAGCGGGATAATAATATTAAGCAGATTTTATTTCTTAAACATAAAATAATGACAAATCAACCAAACGAGAAAAAAAGACCGACGGAAGAGCCTAAACCAGAGCCCTCCATCCCAGAAAGAGAAATTCCTGATTCTCCTCGCAGAGGGAGCGAACCACTCACGCCTGGAAGAGATGATAAAGGGCTGAATCCAAATGACATTTTTCCCGTTGAGGGAGGAGATAAAAAATAGATTTATGTCAAAAGTCAGAGAAAAGCTAAAAGAAGAATGGATAAGAGTAAAGCTGGCAGATATAAGCCAGATAAAGAGAGGAGCATCTCCAAGACCAATTGGCGACCCTCGATATTTTTCAGATAAAGGAAGAGGTTGGATAAGAATATCCGATGTATCAAAATCATATAAATATTTGAAAAGAACTAAACAATATTTATCTGAACTAGGAGAAGAGAGAAGTGTGAAGGTAGACAGAGGAGATTTAATTATGAGTATATGCGCTACGGTTGGCAAACCAATAATGATAAAAATACCAGCTTGTATTCACGATGGTTTTGTTTTGTTTGACAAATTGCATAAAAAAAAAGTTGATACAGAGTTTCTTTTTTATGCTTTGCTAAATTCCGAGAATACATTTTTAGGAAGCGGGCAAACTGGCTCACAGAAAAACCTAAATACTACAATCGTAGGAAATACAGAAATTTTATTGCCTCCTATTTACAAGCAGAAAATAATCGCTGAAATTTTATCGAAGGTTGACGAGGATATCGAAAAAACGTGTGAGGTGATAAAAAAGTCGGAAAAAATAAAGAAGGGTTTAATGCGAGAACTTTTTACAAAAGGAATCGGACATAAAAAATTAAAAAAAACAAAATTGGGAATGATTCCTGAAGAGTGGGAGGTTTTATCACTAGGGGAAATGGGAATCTTTTCAAAAGGAAAAGGAATTTCAAAAAAAGAATTGATACCGACTGGTTTACCCGCAATACGATACGGGGAAATATATACCAAGCATAATTTTATTATAAAAAAGTTTTATTCTTTTATATCTAAAAAAACAGCAAGTGAGAGCATTTCTATAAAAAAAGGCGATATTCTGTTCACTGGTTCAGGAGAGACTCCAGAAGAAATTGGTAAATCTGTTGCATATTTAGGTGATGAGAAGGCGTATGCGGGGGGTGATATTATTATATTTTCGCCAAGTAAAGGCAACAGCCTCTTTTTGAGCTACCTCTTTAACAGTCCTTTGGTTAGAAATGATTTAACGAAATTGGGTCAGGGAAATTCAGTAGTGCATATGTATAAGGGGCTTCTGGAAAAAATAAAAGTTGCTATACCAAATATTGATGAACAAAATAATATCGCTGGAATCATTTCAAAGATTGATGAAAAAATTGATGGGTATAAAAAAACAAAGTCTAAACTTGAAACCCTCAAAAAAGGATTGATGCAGGATTTATTAAGTGCAAAAAATTTATGAAGAAGTATTTATTCATCGATACAAATATATACATTCAGTGCTGCTTATTGGAACTAGAAGGAGATAATCTGGACACACTTAATGATTTAGAGAAGCTGTTGGAAAAAAATAAAGTGAAATTATTACTGCCCGAAGTGGTTGAGTTGGAATTTTACAAAAGGATAGAAGAGAAGATGGAAGAACTTAAAAATAAAATAGGAAGTTATAAAGAAAGCATCAACAAGGGAGATTTGGATAAAAAGATAAAGAAAGACCTGATAAAAAAATTGGGCGAGTGTATGAAGGATAGGGAAAAGAATACCGAAAAGGTAAAGAAGAAAATGGAAGAAATTTTTGAAAACAAAAAGTTTACAATCAAAAAGAATCTAGAAATAAACGAAAATAATTTAATAAACTCATACAAAACATTTTTATCTGGGAAGAAGCCATACAAAAAGGAAGGGAAAGGAGAAATACAACCAGATTGTTTAATTATTGAAACACTCGTCTCGTTCTTCAATGGAATCAGAAAATACGATTTATTTTTTTGTAGTTCCAATAAAAAAGATTTTGCTCAACATCAAGGTGATAAAAAAGATTTGATAATTCATAGCGAAGTCGCAAAAAGATTCAAAAACATAAAATACTACGAAAATTTGTTCGAACTATTAAATGCAGAATTTGGTGGACAATATTCGGAGGAATCGATAAAGGAATTGAATGAAAAAGAAGCGGATATTTTTTATACAAAAAGTCCGTCCATAGATGCACTTGCGAGCATTAGAGGAACTGAATCGCCTACGAGATTAGGGGGCTTGGCTGATTATTACAAAGAGTGTCGGGCTTCTTTTGCAGATGTCAATAACGGAATAATACCCAATTCCGCGGCAATGAGAACTGGTAAAGATTCTTTGTCTCTTTTTGATGCGTCTTGTGCAATTCCCGAAGATAGTTTTCATCACGCTAGTTTTCGCCTAATGCCGCTAAAACGCTGCAAGAAATGTGGTGAATCATATGAGATTGGAGAGAATCGTTTGGTAGACGACGGATTATGTGATAAGTGTAGGAATAAAGGGTTAATGTAAATTTATTGAACGAATAAAAAATGAGCGATGAGTATATGGGCATACAAGAATATTTAGATAAAATAAAAGACGAATCAGAGGAGCGTTTCAATAATTTTGATATTGAGGAAATTGGTAGCAAAAGCATTAAATATATTTCTGACAACGCGTATCTAGAAAAACCAGTATGGTTAGGAGGAGACAATAAATATGTGTGTTTGTTTATTGATTTAGATAATTCATCAAAACTATCTTTCAAAAAACATCCAGCAACAATGGCGAAGATTTATGATTATTTTACTCAAAATATAGTCAATATTATGAGTGAAGGCGGTATAAACGCTGATTATATCGATATAAAAGGCGATGGCGCGTTCGGGATATTTGAAGGTGAAAATGCTGTTTGGAAAGCTTTATGTTGCGCAGCTACTTTTAAAACATTTTTTGATAAGTATATTAGAAAAAAGTTCCAGACTGATTCGGATATAATAAATTGTAAAATGGCGATTGATATAGATAAAATACTGGTTAGAAAGTTGGGTAAAAAGGGGGATAAAAATAATAATGAGGTTTGGGCAGGCAGGGTTGTAAATAACACTGCAAAGATTTCCTCTCTAGCAAACGAAATTTACGATAAAGATGCGGGGATAAATAAAAATAGCAGAAGCTTGGTAATAATATCGGATAAAATTTATAGCAAACTTTTTGAAAAGCAAAACTACACGATAATCAGTTGCGGTTGTGATGGAAGCGGCGTTAAGACAAATAAAGCCAATATCTGGAGGGAATACAATTGTAGCGATAATAATAATGTAAATTGTGAAAAAGTATATTATACATCAACTCAATGGTGCGATATTCACGGAGACGAATATATGAGTGAAATTTTGAAAAAAAATAATTAAATATAACTATGGGATTAAAAGAGGAGATTACGGAAAAAGTAAAAGGTTATATGGGCTCTGCCTACGAAATTACTGATGGCAATGTTATACCCGACAAGCAAAGCATTGGTTTTGGCGCAAAAGCGAAAAGATTAAAACACGCAATAGTTATGTATGCTGATTTGAGAGGTTCGAGGGGGATATTATCTGATAATACCAAACTATTAACCTGTAGAGCGCACAAATCTTTTTTATATGCCGCTGCCAAGTGCATAAGAAATGAAGATGGTCATTTGAGAAGTTTTAACGGCGATAGCTTATTGGCATTTTTTATCGGAGAAGATGCCGCGAAAAGAGCTGTTAGAGCGGCAATGAAAATTAAATTTGCTGTTGTGAAAATCATCAATCCAATTTTAGAGGAAAAGGGAAAGAAAAAATTAAATTTTGGAATTGGTATCGGGCAGGGAGAAATTATGGTTGTTAAGAGCGGAGTTCCTGGCGAAGAAATGTATCAGGATTTGATATGGATTGGATGGGCGACATATCACGCTTTTGAATACGGCGACAGAGCAAGGTCTCCTCGGAATATCTGGATTTCAAAAAATGTCTATAAAACTATAGAGGATGATAAGAGCTTGACTCAATCTAATGGAAAAAGTATCTGGGTTTATAATGACGACCAAGAATTTTCTTTTGGGAAAGTTAGAGTATATAAAACCAGTTATCACTGGAATATATAAATATGGAGCAACTGAAATTTATTCACAACACAATAATACATTGGATAGACAAGACTGATAGCAAAGCGAATATAATACTCGCCTTGAAGCTTTTTATTTTGGGATATTTTTTGAAGGAGTTTCATATTCAAGATGTGGAGAAATTTAAGCAATTTATTCTATTCATTTTTTTCTTTTCGTCTGCTCTATCATTCTTTTTTGTATTGAAAATAGTATATCCAAAGCTGTCTACGGGAGAGGCAAGTTCACTTCTTTATTTTAAGCATATTTCAGATAAATACAAATTTAATAAAAAGCAGGGAGCAGCTGACTACAAAAATCTAACCCCAGATAAATTAGAGCTAGATACTATAAATCAAATAATTTCGTTATCTATTGTCGCAACCGAAAAATATAGAGATTTACAAAAAAGCATTATCCTTTTATTTGTGGAAGTTATCTCGTTAACTATTCTATTTTTATGAAATAATTATGCGTTTCAACGAACAGCACACAATCGAAAACCACATAATCAAATACTTCAAAAACGATTTGAAGTATGAATATGTAAAGCCTGATGAATTTGCCGAACTTCGCGAATTTGAAAATGAATACCTTATAACCCCGCTTTTTCAAGAATCAATCAAAAAACTCAACGGCATCGAGGACGACAATCTCGTTCAGCTTCTTGTGAAAGAACTCAAGAAAATCGACAACAATGAGGAATTTCTGAATGCCTTGCGAAACGGCATAAACCGCAAAGACCCGAAGACAAACAAGAAAACCGACTACAAAGTCATCGATTTTGAAAAGCCTGAAAACAATCGTTTCATCATCACCAACCAATTCTATTTCGAGGGCAACACCGAAAACATCCGCCCCGATATGATGATTTTCGTGAACGGCATTCCGATTGCGGACATCGAAGCGAAAAGCCCCACGGCTTCGGCGAGCGTGAGCTGGGAAAACGCCGTCGGGCAAATCAAGCGATACGAGAATGTCGCCCCGCGCCTTTTCATCCCTAACTGCTTCAATGTCGCGACTGACGGGACGGAGGCGGGCACGAGATATGGAGCGACAAATTCGCCGATTCAATACTTTTTTCAATGGAAAGACGAAGAGAACGCCAAGAAATTTGCGGGGAATCTGGAACTTGCGCTTTGGAATCTTTTCGACAAAAGCCAGCTTCTCGACATCCTTAAGAATTTTATCGTCTTTGAAAAAGAGGAAGGAAAAACTATCAAGAAAATGTGCCGCTATCAGCAATACCGCGCCGCCAACAGAATCCTTAAGAGAGTGGAGGATGGGAAAAAAAGAAAAGGGCTCATCTGGCACACGCAAGGGAGCGGAAAATCTTTGACAATGTTTTTCACGGCTTGGAAACTGCGCTATGCCGAGGGGCTCAAAAATCCCAAGGTTTTCATTTTAGTTGACCGCATTGACCTGGACGACCAGATTCACGACACTTTCACAGCCTGCGGTGGGAAAAATATCATCAGAATCACTTCAAGAAAAAAACTTGAGGAAAAAATTACCAATGACGAACGGGGAATTTTCATCACAACCATTCAGAAGTTCGCGGAGCTGGGAAGCGGCGTTCAAAACGAGAACAGCAATCTCATCGTGCTTGCCGACGAAGCCCATCGCACGAACGAGGGCATTTCGGGAATCAACGCCCGCTTTTCCTTTCGGGACGCTTTTTGGTTCGGCTTCACGGGAACGCCGATTGACAAGACGACTCTCAACACGCATCGCAATTTCGGAGAAGAGGGAGAGCGGTATTTGGACTACTATTCAATCCAGCAGGCGATTGACGACGGCGCGACGCTGCCCGTATATTTTGAAACAAGACTCTCGAAATATTTCATAAACGAAGAAGAATTAGACAAACAATTCGAGGAACTCACGGCGGGGCTTTCAGAAAAGCAAAAAGAAGAGCTCAAAAAAACGCACGGCAAAAAGGAAGCCATCGTGAAACTTGTGAAAAGAATCAGCGCTATCGCGACCGACATTGCCGAACACTACAAAATATATGTCCTGCCGAACAATTTCAAGGCGCAAGTGGTTTGCTACGACAAAGAGGCGTGTTTGATGTATAAAACGGCTCTCGACAAAATCATTCCTGAAAACTGGTCAAAAATTATCTATTCCACGGGCGACCCGAATATTGAAGATTCTGAAATAAAGAAACACTACACCGCCAAAGACCAGCGCCGAAATATTATCGAGGCTTTCAAGGACAAAAACCAAGAGCCGAAAATCCTGATTGTCTGCGATATGCTTCTCACGGGCTTTGACGCACCCATCGAGCAGGTGATGTATCTCGACAAGCCGCTTTTCGACCACAGCCTCTTGCAAGCTATCGCAAGGACGAATCGGGTATATCCAAATAAAGGCTGCGGGAAAATCATCGACTATTACGGCATTACGCGAAGTCTTGAAAAAGCCCTGGATTTTGACGAGAGCATTCTTGATTCGGCGTTGATTGACATTGCGCGGCTCAAAGAGCAGTTCAAGCAAAAACTCAAAGAATGCCTCGACTTGTTCGGCGGCATCAATATCGAAGACCCGTCCCTTGAGAACTTGCGGCGGGCTTTGCGGATTTTCGCCGACAACAAAGACAAGCAGAAACTTTTTGAAAATCTGTTCGCGAAAATCAAGCTGATGTTTGAGATAATCTCGCCCGACCCGTTTTTGAAGCCGTATATCCGCCAAGTGGAATGGCTTACGAGTTTCAGCCTCGCGTATAATCGGGAGTTCAAAGCGCCGACCGAGGAAGAAATACGGATGGAAGAATATGGCGAGAAAATCAAGCAGCTTATTCAGGAAAAAGTGGATTTGCAAGGAATCATCAGAACTTTCAAAGAAATCAGCATCACGGATTTGTATCAGATGAAGCAACTTGAAAAAATGGAAGCCGAAGACAAGGCGCGGGCTCTTGAGAAAATGCTCAAGAGCGAAATATCGATAAACATCGAAACCAACCCGACCTATCACAAATTCAGCGAGCGGCTGGTGAAAATCAAACGGGACTTCGAGGACAATCAGATTGATTTGGACAAAAAAATTCAAGAGCTTTGGAAATTGCGGGAGGATTTGGTGGACAAGCGGGATGAAGCCAAAAAACTGGGATATAATTTACAGGAATACGGCGTGTATGTGATTTCGCAAGAGTTTCTCGAAAACATTGAAACGAACAAAGAAATAAAGCCGTTCATTCAGGATATGGTGGAGGCTATCACCGAAACTCTCGACAAGGGCTGGCAGGAATCCTCAAAGCGGGAGGAGTTCGTGAAGGAAATTAAGCGCAAACTCACAAAACTTATTCTCAAAGATTACAAAGACAAAATTCAGGTTCGGGATTTTCCGAAATATATCAACAGGATAATAGATGTTGTTCAGCGAAAATTTTGATGAAAAGGCAAATCAAGCTCAAAAACAAGCAAGTCGAATATCTCGTGCGCAAAAGCCAGCGAGCCAAGCGGTTGCGCCTCGCGGTTTATTGTGATGGGAGTTTCGTCATCACCGTTCCGCAAGGACTGGATATACCGCGCGTCGAGGAATACATTTTACGAAAAGCCGAGTGGGTGCTGGAGAAACTCAAGATAATGAAGAAGCGAAGCCGAAACGCCGCATTCGCAAAGCACAGCAAACGGGACTATGTGAAACTCAAAGAAAAGGCTTTGAAAATCGCCGAGCAAAAAGTGGATGAGTTCAACAAAATCTACGGATTCAAATTCAACAAAATTGCCATCAAGAACCAGAAGACCAGATGGGGGAGCTGTTCAAAGAAAGGGAATTTGAATTACAACTTCAAAATTGCGCTCCTTCCCGAAAAACACGCCGACTACATCATCGTTCACGAACTGTGCCATTTGAAAGAGTTCAATCATTCGCGGAGATTTTGGAATCTCGTCGAACGATTAATTCCCGATTTCAAGGAGAGGATAAAGGAGATAAAAAATTTGTAAAAAAATATGAAAAAATGTCAGTTTTGTGCGGAAGAAATACAAGATGAAGCAATAAAATGCCGATTTTGCGGTAGCTTATTAAATGGAAATACATCCGCAGAAGCCCCAGCCATTCAAGTCGAAGTTCGTCCTCCCATTAAACAATTGAAAAAGGCATTTGGTTGTATAACAGCTGTGGTGATAGTCGTTTGGCTTTTAGAAGCAATGATTTTTATTCCCTGGGCTGTATTTTCTCACTCTTTTTTTCCAATAGCACTCCTAATATTCTTTGGTTTAGCGGGATTTGGCTTAATAGCATTTTGGAAGTGGTTTTATAAATAAATATCATTAACAATATGCCAATATTCAAAATTGAAAAAAACAAACTCGCGCCGATAAATGAGAAAAAAATTGACCTTGAAAAGGATATTCAGAAAATAACCGAAGAAAATCTCGAAACAGTTTTTAGTTTGAAGTTTGTGAGTTCAGAGTTCGCGCTTCACGGCTTTCGTATTGATACACTGGCTTTTGACAATGAGGCAAAATCTTTCGTGATTATAGAATTTAAGCGCGACAGGAGTTTCAGCGTTGTTGACCAGGGTTTTGCCTATCTTGCTTTGATGGTGAATAATAAATCGGATTTTATTTTGGAGTTCAATGAAAAGACAAGCAAGAATCTCAAACGGGAAGATGTTGACTGGTCGCAGTCGAGAGTAATGTTTGTTGCAAATTCTTTCACAAATTATCAGCAAAATGCAATCAACTTCAAAGATTTGCCGATTGAGCTTTGGGAAACGAAAGTCTTCGACAACGACACGATTTATTTTAATCAGATAATATCTTCCAACTCGCAGGAATCAATCAACAAATTGGTGAAAAATAAGGAAATTGAAAAAGTAAGTCGCGAAATAAAAAAATACGCGATTGATGACCACTTCAAAAAGGACTGGATACACACGAGGGAATTATTTGAGGAAATTCGAGAGAAGATATTGGCACTCGACGGCAGAATCGAGGAATCCGTGAAGAAATACTATATTGGCTATAAAATAGGGTTTTATAATATCTGTTCAATTCACTCCTACAAATCAAAGCTGATATTGCATCTTGTGAGAGTTGAGAAAAATGATTTGAAAGACCCCGAAAACAAAATTGAAATTATTCCTTGGGAGCAAAGAGGCTGGGGAAAACTTTGCGGCTATACAATTTCAAAATCAGAAGACATAGATTATGCGCTGTTTCTCATTAAGCAGGTCTATGAAAAATTTTATAAATAATATGAAAATATCCAAACTAAAAAAAGGAAAAATTAAAAATCGCAGAGGACAAAACATAGCAGTTTTGTTAGAAGAAGCCGAAAATCCGAAAGGTCTGCTTTTGTGATGCACGGACTTGGGGGGTTCAAAGAGCAACCGCATATCGAAACTTTCGCCCAAGCCTTCAAAGAAAAACATTACACGGTCATTCGCTTTGATACGACTAATACCTTTGGCGAAAGCGACGGCGATTATCAAGATGCCACTACAACGAATTATTATGAGGATTTAGAGGATGTTATCAAGTGGGCTAAAGCGCAAGTTTGGTATAAAGAGCCGTTTGTTTTAGCTGGTCATAGTCTGGGAGGAATATGTTCTGCTCTTTATGCCGAGAAATATCCAAAAAAAGTTAAAGCTCTCGCTCCAATATCCACGGTTGTTTCAGGCGAATTGACTTTGAAAACCGATAGGGAAGATGTCAAAAATTGGGAAAAAACAGGCTGGAGAATTTCGCAGAGCAAATCAAAGCCAGGCGTGATAAAAAGGTTGCCTTGGTCGCATATGGGAGACCGCTTGAAATATGATTTATTGCCCAATGTGAAAAAACTCACAATGCCAGTGTTGCTCATTGTGGGCGAAAAAGATAACTCAACTCCTCCAGAGCACCAAAAGATTCTTTTTGATAAACTGCCTGGCAAAAAGGAACTTCATATCATTAAAGGTTCTGAACACACCTTTAGGGAGCAGAAACATTTGGATAAAATAAAACAAATTTTTCTTGATTGGATTGACAAGTTATAGTTTTATGGCAACCATTCGCAAAAAAGTTTGGAAGGAATACTTTGGGAAGATAATCGCCAGAGAAAAGAGATTCGAGCTTCGCTTGGCTGATTTTGAAATCAACGAGGGCGACACTTTTGTTTTGGAAGAATGGGACAATGAAAAACAGGAATACACTGGTAGGAAAACTGAAACGACTGCAACCTACATACTCAAAACCAAAGACCTGCCATTTTGGTCGCAGGAAGAGGTTGATAAGTATGGTTTTCAAATAATTCAGTTTGATATAAAAAAATAAATAAAACTTATGAAAAACGCAATAATATTACACGGCACGGGAGATTCGCCAAATGATTTTTGGTTTCCTTACCTTAAAAGAGAGTTAGAAGCACGAGGATATGAGGTGTGGATTCCCAGCCTTCCAAATGCAGACAATCCAAATTTGAAAGATTGGCTTCCATTTATCCTCGAAAATGGGAAGTTTTCTGCTGATACGATAATTATTGGTCATTCGGCTGGTGCTCAAATAATTTTGAGTCTTCTTGAAAAGATTGATGTAAAAGTCAGTCAGGTTATTTTAGTGTCTGGCTATGCTAAAGCACTCCGTAAGGATATGAACAGCGAAAAAAATGTTGATGAATATAACTGGGAGGAAATAAAACCAAAATCCCAGCGGTTTATATTCATTAATTCCGATAATGACCCTTGGACTTGTGATGACAAGCAGGGAAGAATAATGTTTGATAATCTTGGCGGAATGCAGATTATTCTTCACGAGGGGCATATGGGTTCGACCACATATAAACAACCCTATAAGGAATTTCCATTATTACTAAATCTTATTAGCTAACCCAATAAATATTATTTACAGATATTATAATGGAACAGCCTAAATTTATAGAATTTAAAACGAAGGACGGACTAAAATTGCCTGGTCTGTTGTATGGGGTGAAAAAAACCGAAAAAATTGCTATATATTTGCACGGCAATGGAAGTTCATCAGTTTTTTATGACAAGACTGAAAATAAGATATTGGCGGATGCTCTTAAAAAACATAATATCTCAATAATGTTTTTCAACAATAGAGGTGCTAACATTGTTAAGAAACTCGATGTGAAAAAAGGCGAAAGAAAAGAAAGAAAAAAATATGGAATGGCATTTGAGAAAATCAAAGAATGCATTGAAGATATTGACGGAGCAATTTATTTTTTGGGCAAGCTGGGTTATAAAGAATTTTATTTGATTGGTTCGTCCACAGGGGCTAATAAAGTTTGCGTATATAATTTCTATAAACCTAAAAATCAAATTATTAAGTATGTTTTGCTTTCTGGTGGTGATGATACAGGTATTTATTACCAATTACTTGGAAAAAAGAGATTTGTCGAATTGTTGTCTAAAGCGAATAAAAAAATCAAAGCTGGCAAGGGTGAAGAAATTATTTCCGAGCTATTAGCTTATGACCTTATATTTTCCCACAAAGGTTTCTATGATATTGCCAATCCTGATGGGGACTATAATGTATTTCCGTTTTACGAAGAATTGAAAAAAATAATTTATCCACCAAAATCCGCTTTCGACATTTTAAATCAATAAAAAAGCCGACATTAGTTGTATATGGTGAGTTGGACAAATATACTTGGGGAGATGCCAATAAGGTCGTGAGTATTTTGAGAGATTTTAAACCAAATTTCAAATACGAAGTTATAAAGGGAGCGGGTCATTCATTTGAAAAATACGAAGCTCAAATGGCTAAGACTGTGGCTGGCTGGCTTAACCGCTAGTATAATTTCAACAGAAAAAGCGAAGGTGATTACGAAAAAAATGTGTGAGTAGGCTATAAGGCAAATAGATAAGATACTCTGGAATTTGTATGCGCTATGAGACAAAAATTTTCAAAAAAAATATTTTCGGATGAGGATGCATTCCATATGAGCACTCCCGAAATTATCGGAGAACATATTTCAAATCAATTAGCTCATTATAAGACTTGTGCCGAGTTATGCTGTGCTGTTGGTATGCTTTCGGTTCAATTGGCAAAGCGAATGGATAAAGTTTTTGCGATTGATATTGACGAGAAGAGAATAAGCGATAGCAGAAAAAATGCTGAGCTTTATGGAGTTGCCGAAAAAATAAAATTCATCAAGGGTAATGTATTGGATGAACATTTACTCAAAAAATTAACAGCAGAGGTCGTTATCCTTGACCCTGACTGGAGTAGGAAAGGGATGTCCAAATCATTGCACGTGGTAAGTATTGACGATACCCAACCAAGTTTACGAGAAATGTTTAACTTAGCGAAGAAGCTTATCTCGAAAAATATTGTAGTGAGAATTCCAAAAACCTTTAACCTCTCGACTATTTCAGAGTTGGGGATTTGTAAAATCGAGAATATTATTTGGGATGGAGAAATAAAATTCAAAATAGCTTATTTTTTGGAAGGAATAAATAGCAGTGAGGAAGTCGATTTCGTATTTTAATTTCTGCTATAAAACAATGAAAGACAAATTAGAAGTATATTTGAAAGAGAAGATACTGCCTGATTTAGAAAAAAGTCGTGAAAGAGGAATCGAAGCCAAAGCAGTATTTCATAAAATTTTCAGACTGATTTTATGAATAAGAAAGTTAAATTCGGCATAATATTGGGAATAGGCTTGCTTCTTATTGCAGGATTATTCATAGCATATCGAATACTTTTTGGTGCGCCTCAAAAGCAAGGGGGAAGCGAAATTTTTACGGTTGGGATGAAGCAGGATGAATCGCAAATTTTGGATAAACTAAAGAGCCAAGGCTTTATCAGAAATAAGTTGGCATTCAATTTAGTTCTGTCTCTTACACGCCAGCACGGAAAGATAACTCCTGGCGGATATAACTTATCCAAAAATTTAAGCGTTTGGCAATTGGAAAATAAAATAACCGCTGCTCCTGATATGAAATGGGTTGTAATTCCCGAAGGCTGGAGAAAAGAACAAGTAGGGGAACTTCTGACGAAAACTTTCAACTGGAGCGATGATGAGCTTGTGAAATGGAATACGGTCTACACCAAAATGAGGATTGATTATATTGAAGGAACATATTTTCCCGACACTTATCTCATTCCAGTAAACGAAAACGGCTTGGATGTTGCCAATCGGATGGCAAGACGTTTTGATGAACAATTCGCTCCCTATATCAACCAATTTGCCCAGCAAAACATTGTCTGGACAACGGGAATCAAAATGGCTTCGATTATCCAGCGGGAAGCTGGAGGGAAAGATGATATGCCCATCATTGCGGGGATAATGTGGAATCGGCTTAATCAGGGAATGAATTTGGAGGTGGATGCGACTGTTCAGTATGCACGAGGGAAAACTGATACAGGTTGGTGGGCGCCTATCAAGCCAGAAGACATAACCAACATTGATTCTCCGTATAACACTTATAAATATAAAGGCTTGCCCCCGCATCCAATTGACAGTCCTGGAATTGATGCGATTGAGGCGGTCTTGCATCCCGCGGAAACGGACTGCCTATATTATTTGCACGATAGCAATCGGCAAATTCATTGTGCCAAAACATACGAAGGGCACCAAGCAAATATTGAGCAATATTTAGAAAAAGTGGAAAAATAATAAGGATTATCCCAAGCGTCCCCGTCTTTCTTATATAATCTCATACAATCTTATATAGTCGGAATGAGCAAGAAAAAAATCAAAAAAGAAATCGAGATGTATGTTAAGTGCTTAAAATGCGGCGAGGAAATCAAGGGTGATACAAATAAGAAGATGATTCCCTGCAAATGCGGCACAATTGAGGTTGACGGGTGCGAATTTTATATACGGATTATCGGCAACAAGCAGGATTATAAAATGATTCCGCGAAAATTAAAGAATAGCACGAACTGAACTTCCCTATTTGACAAGAAATATGAGGGGTATATAATAACACTAACGTTCGGGGATGCGGTTTTCGAAAGGCTAGACGGGGATGAGCGAGAACTGCAAGAACTGTAAAAAAGATTTTCAAAAGACACTAAAAAGACGCTCAAGAGGCATTGAGAAGATGTCCAAAAGCTTATTTTAGTGTCTTTTTTTTGTTATCAAAAGAACGCGCGTAAATCTCGTTTTTAAAAGTTAATAATTTTTTAAGTTAAAATTTATGAAAATGCCAAAGAGACCTCGAAACTTCGAGGTATTCGTCAGAGAAAGGGTGAGAGAGCCTGTGCCGTATTACTCATTTTTTCTTGATATGGTCGACGGCGAGAGTGTGCCAGCCGCGCTGGTTATGTCACTCATTTACGACGCCTATTGCCAAAGAAATGGGAAAGACAATGTATTGTATTTGGAAGATGATATTGCGTATCGCACGGGTTTGCCGAAAGAGCAATGCGAAGATGCTATTGAAATTTGGGAACGGATGGGGGTCTTGAAGGTTGATAAAATGAGCGAGGAAAAGGCAGTGTATGAAGTCAACTTGAAGTTGATTTTCGAGTTCTTGGTCAGTGGTTATTTTGGCAGGTAAACGTGGTTGTCTAAAAAAACGTGCAGACGGCAAGCCACGGATATTAAGTGAGTTCCAAAAAGATTTTCACGAGAAATTTTATGTCCGATTCCCTCAAAATTTATGCGCACAAAGAACGCGGGCACATCTTCATAAATTTTTTTGAGGGAATAGAAAAATGGGAAGCTGTAGAATTACTAAAGGATGTCGTTATTCCTAAATTCCGGTTTCAAGTCAGTAGCAGGCGCGAGGAAGGGAGCTGGGGAAGCATCATATCGGTTTTTTGGAAGGGACGGAGACTTGGAGGAATCAATTTGAAAACGGGTAAATTTTCCGTTGATACGAAACAGGGTTTGAGGCAAGGTGTGGAAGAACTGCTGGCGCAACTAGGGAAATACATCCCACTCGATGTTTCGTGGATACATTACGATTATGTCGAAATTTGCACCCGTTTTCCGCGGGAACACTTCCAAAGAGCCGTCGAGATAATGCGGGAATTTAAGGAGAAATACCGAACCACCCAGTCGATATTGCATACGAAGGAACACGATTCCATAGACGGAGTTGCCGAATGTCTAGCCAATAATATGTTGTTTTCCAATCGCGTGCTAAATCTGAAAATTTACAGATTTTACGATTATGACACGGACAAGAAGTTTCGTTTTAAGAACATACGGGGCGAATCGCTTTTGAAAAATCCTAAATTTGAAATTCAGATAGATGAGCCAGAGACGATGGAAAATGCCCTCCGCGAAGCCGTGCCGATTATGATTGCCTTTTTCAAAGAATTAGGTTGTGAGCCGACAGCGATGGATGAGACGGATGAAATTGACGATTATCAACTGGTTGAGCAGACGGCGGGATTTGAGAAATACGGGCAAAAGATTTTTGACAACATTTCTAGGGGAAACAAAATTTATATCCCGCATTTATACGGCTTCGATTTTACGGGAGGAAGGGAGGCGAGGAGAAACAAAATGCTTGCGCTGGTTGCGAAGAAACCGCGGACAATAAAGGAAATAAAGGAGGAATTGAATGTTTGCAGAAACACGATAAGCGCGGATTTGAAATGGCTGGAAGAGAGGAGGCTAATTGAAGTTCGCGGACGGCACGGTCTGGCGCATTATCACGCCGCAACCCTGCCGCGAGACTGGGATAACATACCCGCCCCAGCCTGCTCAAACGCAAATATCAAGTTATAACCGATTATATCAATGGATGAGAAGACAAAAAATCTAGTCGAAGAATTTCTGCTCAAATCCGAAGCGAAGGGAGAAATTTCTGACTCCACGGTCGTGAAGTATCGAAGTCTCCTTCTTTACTTTTTCAAATTGATGGGCAAAAGCATTTTCAATTTGACGGCTGGAGACTTTGATAATTTCATAGTCCAGAAGAAGAATTACGAAGAGAAGCCTGTCCTAGCTACAACGCTTCGAAACTACGCTTTCGCTCTTCGGAAATTCGTCGCTTATCTCAAAAAAAACGGCGTGGATTTGAAAATCGGTGCAAGCGATATTGAGATTCCCAAGGATAAGCGGAAGCGCAAGCCCGTTTATCTGACCGATGAAGAGGTGCTTCGTTTCCTTGCCGCTATTTCGGAAGACGGGACTGAATTGCGTGTAGTTCGGTTCTATACTCTTGTTCAGCTCCTGCTTGATTCGGGGTCAAGAATCAGCGAAGCATTGTCCGTAAAGGTAAAAGACATTGACTGGGAGAAGCGGACGGTGGATATTGTCGGCAAGAATGACAAGGAGAGGACGCTTATGTTTGGAAGCGAAGCTGAACAATGGCTCAAACGATATTTGGCGAGGCGCAAGAGCGATAACGAGTATCTGTTCACTACGATAGACGGCAAGAGGCAATGGAAGAAGTTTGAGATTGATGACCTCTTTCGACGATACGCCAAGAAGGCTGGGATAACCAAGCAAACGACCGCCCACGCTATGCGCAGGACTTGTGCCACGCGGATGTTGCGCAGGGGTCTTAAAATCAACGATGTTTCATATCTGCTGGGACACGCAGATTCGCAGACCACTCTAAAGTATTATATCGGCGTTCCCACTACAGACGAGTTGCGCGAGAAGATAACCGACGACTACTACAAGTTCGCTCCCGAATCGGAACTGAAAAGGCTCGGCTTTCAAAACAAGGCTGGTTTAGCTGGTGCGGGCGACGCTAATGATGATTTGCCCCATTGTCCCAAATGGTAGCGTCGCCCGCGCCAGCTAAATGGTATAGCATCACTAAATAAATGAAATCAATCGAACGAAAATTTAAGGAGATTAAGGGAAAGAAGCCGTGGCTAAGTTCGCATAGTCATTTCGTCGAGGCGATAACGGGCAAGAGATTCAGCTCAAAGACAATGCGGATTTGGTTTTATAAACTTGTCGAAAAAGACGACTACGACAAAAGCAACAAAAAAGAGGTGTTGGAATATCTGGAGTCGCGATTGAAACCTTTGAGGACGGAAAAAAACAGGGGGTAAAGGGGTCTAGGAGACGCGAAAAAAACGAAGACGGTGTATTTTGCATTCCAGGGAGATATGAAACGCTGGGCGCGAGAATAAAAAAATTGACAACTCGAAAATTTTTTGCTAGACTTCTTTTAGAAAGTGATGATATTTCCCAAAGATAATCAATTTTTTGCAATCGAGATTCGGTAAGTCGACTTGTCCACAATTCAAATTTTTGGCTTGTCCTAAGTCCGCCCCACTCACCTCCTTTCTAGGGAGATACGGTGAAAGAGTTGATGTTCAGCATCAACTTCTCAATCCTAAATGGTCGTTCGTTAGCCTTCGGGCTGATGGATAAAATAGACTCAAAAGCATCAGGACAACCGCAAAAGTTTGCGAATAAAATTATGAAAGCATCAATTTGCCAAAAACACATGCATCAAATCAATCCTTCTTTCAAGGTTGGTTTTTGATGTGACTTTTTTGCATAGACACTAAAGACGAGCCCTGAAACGGGCTCGTCTTTTGAATTTCAACATTCTGGAGGAAAGAAAAATGAGTTCTTTGCAAAAATTTGTTTTGGGAATCCCGAATCCCGGCAGCAGCCTTTTTGATTCAACAGTTCAGCTGTTTAATAAAATTGGCGTGCAAGTTGCCTATAACGGGCGGGCCTTCGAGGGAGAGATTGAGGGCGTTGATATATTCGGTAAGGCATGTTTGATGCGCCCTCAGGATATTCCCAATGCTATCTCGAAAGGCACCCTCGATTGTGGCATCTGCGGGTGGGATTGTGTTGTGGAGAGCGGCTTAGAAAATAAGCTTGTGAAGATTTCTGAGCTGAATTACGGCAAGAAATTGACAAAACCTGTGAGGATTGTGGCTTTTTCAAGAAAATTCTCAACCCTTAAAGAAAATGAGAGTATTACCGTCACCACCGAATACCCCAACATTACGAGGGCGGCTTTCAAAAACATTCCTCAGGAAAACATTGATTTTTCCTACGGGACTACGGAGGCAAAGGTTGCAGCAGGAATGTATGATTATGGGGTCTGCGTGACCGAAGGGGGGAAAAGCCTAATTGATAACAACCTGCAAATTGTTCGGGTGCTCTTGGTTTCACCGACCGTGTTCATGGCAAAACTCGAAGCACCGGAACTGGAAAGTTTCGGGAAGATGTTGGAAGGGGCATTGCTTGCGAAAAAATTACAACTCATCACAATGAATGCCGATGCAAGCGTGAAGGATGAGATACTTTCGATTCTTCCCGCGCTAAAATCCCCAACGGTCAGCAGGTTGGAGGATGGGGGGTACAGCATTTCGACCGTAGTCGAAACTAAGGATGTGGCAAATCTCTTGCTCAAACTGAGACAGCTCGGAGCAGCGGGTATTATCGGAACTGATATCAACTTCGCTATCAAATGATTTATCACTAGAATTGCCTGATGCCGTTCGCTTCCAAAAAATGGGAGATAAACCAATGAAATGTGAGAAGTGTGTGTCGAGGTGCGCATGGTGCAAAAAACCAATATGTGACAGGTGCAATTTTACTTCACAGAGTTATCTATCGGAAAGGTACAGGAAATGGAGGGAAGTCAAAAAAATAGGGATAATAATTCTTCGTGAATACGAGGAAGAAACACGTTTCATCGGATTTTGTTCTTTGCTCCTCGGGGATTTTGCCAGGCGGAATAACCTAATTGTGGAATGCAGAGTGAGAGATTCTCCGTTCCGCAATCAAAGAGTTCTTTATCTTCACTTAGAAGAGGGAGGTACGTGCCATACCTTAGAAATTTCCAAGAAAAAGAAAATAATTTCTTTCAGCTGGCATTTTCCCATCGAGATCCTTAGGAATGTCGATGCCAGATAGGCCGGTTTGAAATCGGCAAGCCAGCCGCAGAACAGCCCGAAGCATTGCTCCGGGCTCTTACTTTTTGTTTGAATTCAGCCGCGGATGCTATACAATGCTAATATGATCTATCTAATAGGCGGGCCGCCCAAATGCGGCAAAACAACACTGGCGAAAAAATTGTCCAAACATCTGGAAGTGCAATGGATCTCAGCGGACACCTTGCAATCCATAGCTTTTGCATACACTGTGAAAAAAGATGTGCCAAAAAAGTTTCCATGGCGAGTCGCGAGGAAAAAGGCGGGCAGAGGCAATGACCTGGCATTCTCTGCATATTCTTCTGCTCAAATTGTCAGGAAGTACCGATCGCAAGCCAAAGCAACATGGCCAGCAATTGATATGGTTGCGGCATCGGAAATAAATGATAGGAATGACTATATAATCGAGGGTTATCAAGTCGAGCCCAGGCTGGCGGACAAGCTTACGAAGAAATACGGAAAGAAAAACATTCGGACGATTTTTCTGATTCGAACCGACAAACAAACTTTATTAAAAGATATCAAGAAAAGCACAACACTGAATGATTGGATAAAGTCCAGGACGAAAAACGAGGAAACTTTTGGAAAAATAGCAGAGATGATATCCAGGTACGGCTTGGAGATCGGGAGGGAGACAAAAAAATATAAGATCCCGGCTTTAAACATGGATAAGAATTTTGAGGGACAAATAAGGGAAGTAATAAAATTCTTAAAACAGAATTAATCGCAAAAACTTGCGATACTTTAGATAGCTGAAATAGGGATAAAACCCTGTTTCAGCGTTATCACCCAGGAGATGATTCATTTCAAGGGAGATTTTTGGAGTCCGCTTCGCTTGACTTCAGATTCGCTTGTTGATAGCATTTAATGAGGCTAAAAAGGGGGATTCAGTCCCTTACAAACTAAAAGAAAAGGGGGCATATTATGCCTGAAAAGCCAAATTATGACGTGTCAATTTACGGTGGTCGTCTTTTGACCTTAGATACAGTTGTCCCAGAGAAATATGTCTGGGAATTTATGAAGGAATTTGGGGAAGCTTGGGAAGTTGAAAAACAGGGGCTTCCTTTCAAATCCGTGGATGGCTATTATAAGCATCCTAATGGTTGGCACGTCCAGGTGAAAATTGGCGACATAGATGAAGAAAAGTTTTATAATTTCATCCGTGGATTCTGTCAACAAAGAGGTCTTTCATTCCGTGAACCGACCAGATACCTTCTCGGTTTCTTGCGGACTTTGCGGCAGCTGGAGGAAAGAGCCAACAAGACCCCCGCACCAGACCTGCTGGATATTTTGCCGCCTAAGGATGAAATTGAGCGGCTTCTGCAAATCGCTCAACATCTAAATTTCCTCTACCTAAACCATCAGGGGTTCCAAATTACCGAAAAATACCAGAAGAAGGTTTAAGGGGGGAGAATGGCAGCCTACACTGCGTGCATCAGTTATGGGCAGAGAAAAAGTCTGCTTTTTCCCTTGTGTGGTGCGAAGTCCTTCAGTGCTCGCTGTGCGACTGATGAAGAAGCCATTAGAACATTTCGAAGTATTGCCATCAAAGATTTCTTTTGCATGTTTCACAAAATCACGGTTGCAATACACCAGGGTCAGCGGTTTGTATTTGAAGGCTGCGTACAACCACTTTAACTTTCCAGGGCAACTGCCCAGCCAGGCTTTCACGAGTCTGGCTTTTTTCTTTCCAGATTTTTTTCTAGGGAGATACGGTTGAGAGCTCCGACTTATCGGAGTAAGAACCCATACAGTCGTTAGACTTCTTGGCAGCCCGCCTGCGCTCTTCTGAGCTACGGCGAGGCGAAGGACAACCGCAAAAGTTTGCGGGTATTTTAATAGCAAGAGCACCTTCTTTACTGGGTGTTTTTCTGTTATTATTTCGATATGAACAAAATATATTTCATCAGTGGTGTTTGCGGCGTCGGGAAATCAACTATAATGCCTTATCTAAAATTATCGCTTCCTCAGAGTGAGTACAGGGTCTTCGATTTCGATGAAAGAGGCGTTCCTGAAAATGCCGACCGCAACTGGAGGATTTCTGAATCAAAACATTGGATTGAGGAAGGGAATAAATTGTTGCAAGAAAATATAAACACTGTTATTTGCGGCTTCATAAAACCTGATGACCTTCCGAATTCATCAGATGAAAAATCAGCTGAAATCAGACTGATTCTTTTGAATGCGGAACCAGAAATAATCCGCCAAAGACTTATAAAGCGATATACCAAAAACAATGTTTTTGACGAATCGCAAAAAGTAATCGGCAAACCAGTTAATGAGTTTATTGAGAGCAATGTTTATTTTTCCACGAATATGAGAGATATTTTCAAAGAACGAGGCTGTCTGATAGTGGATACTTCAAATCTAACGCCCGAGGAAGTGGCAAGAGAAGTGGTAAATATTATCTTAAAAGACTGACTGCAAAAGTTTATAATAATCTTGCGCTTGCCGGTTTGTATACATCTGTTGACATAATGTATACAAACTACTATACTTTGTATACATTATTAATTGAATGTAAACAAACTATGAAAAACATCAAAATTGGCTCGTATATAGCTCAAAAGGAAGGTTTTAAGGCTTTTACCCCCAATCCATTCCCTCCAAAGGGCGGCTTTGATTTTGAACCGAAAATTTCGAAAAAAAATGATGAAGCGACCCGACTATTGGGAAAGCTGGATGGAATTACAAAACTGCTGCCTGATTCCGATTTCTTCCTTTTGATGTATCTGCGAAAAGATGCCGCATCTTCAAGTCAAATTGAAGGGACAAGGGCGTCTATGATAGACGCAATTGCCGCAGAAGCGGATATAGATACGAATATGCCAGAGGATGTAGACGACATATTGCATTACATCAAAGCTCTTAATTATGGAATGAAGCGGGTAACTGATGATAATTTTCCTATGACTTTGCGGTTTATTCGTGAGCTTCACAGACAGTTGATGCATAAAGCACGCTCAACTCATTTTTCCGACCCTGGAGAATTTCGTAAAAGTCAAAATTGGATTGGCGGCACTCGTCCAGATAATGCTCGTTTTGTTCCGCCGTCTATCATTGATATGCAAAAAGCTCTCGGTGATTTGGAAAAATTTATTCATACCGAGGATAATATCCCGACTGTGATCAAAGCAGGAATTATTCACGCCCAATTCGAGACTGTCCATCCTTTTTTGGATGGAAACGGCAGAACTGGCAGGATGCTAATTACTTTTTATCTTTGGAAAGAGGGATATCTGGAGAAGCCAGTGTTGTTTTTGTCTTCCTTTTTCAAAAAACACCAAAAACTTTATTACGAAAAACTTTTCGGCTACCACAACGGAAATATTTTCGAGTGGATAGATTTTTTTCTTGACGGTGTTATTGAAATTGCCAATGAAGCCATAGATATCGTGGGAAAAATTACCATCCTGCGTCAAAAAGATATAATGAAAATCCAAAAATTGGGCAAGCGATCTTCTGAAAGCGGAGCCGTTGTTTTGCCGAAATTATACGGTCAGCCGATTGTGAATGCCAATGTTATCCAAAAGTGGACTGGATTTACTCGTGCTGGGGCGCAAACTGTAATCGACAGATTTATCAAAATGGGAATCCTGGTTCCTAAGGATAAAGACAAAAAATACGGACAGGCGTATATTTACAAGGAATATGTGGATATATTTAACGAATAGGAGGAGATTGAAAAATAAAATCAACACGACATCCTCGATCCTCCATGAATCACCTCCCTGCACAAGGCAGGTAAACTTTCTGGGGAGATCTTTATCCCGTAGTAAAGCATCAGCTTTTACTGCTGGGATAGTTGAGAGCTCCGATCTATCGGAGTAAGAACCCATACAGTCGTTAGACTTCTTGGCAGCCCGCCTGCGCTCTTCTGAGCTACGGCGAGGCGAAGGACAACCGCAAAAGTTTGCTATTTCAAAGAGCACCACATCAGGTGCTTTCTGTGTTATTTGCCAAGAAGCGACCGACCAGAGGGAGATATTTAGAGTCCGCTCCGCTTGACGATAATTTTATTTATTTACGCAAAAGTATATTCGGAGTAAAATATAGTGGTAAAAACCAAAATTAAATGTGCCATACTGACTTAATTCTATTCATATTTTCTTTTTCCATATTGCTTTTTGCGGCGATTGTTTTCGGTCGCTTGGCTCAAAAACTCAGAATGCCGAAAATAATAGGAGAACTCTTGGGAGGAATTGTGTTCGGGCCGACAATTTTGGGAACATTTTTTCCCGAGATTCAAACTTGGCTCTTTTCTTATTCCGACTCGATTCTTGTTTCCAGAGATGTTCTGATAAAATTTGGTGCGATTCTGCTTCTTTTTGTAATCGGTCTGGAAGTCAATCTTTCCAAAATTAAAGAACTTAAAAAAACTATCGTTTGGACAAGCATCTTTGGTTCGGCATTTCCATTTATTTTAGGAGCAGCGTCTGTTTTTCTTTTTCCGAGAGTCTGGAATTATATTCCTTCTGAAAACGAGTGGCTTTTGCCTTTGTTTATCGGAACTGCCCTGTCCATTTCCGCTCTTCCTGTTATTGCAAGGATTCTGATGGATTTGGGGATACTTAAAAGCAAGGTCGGCTCAATTATCTTGGCTACCGCTACGATTGACGACATTGTCGGCTGGATTCTTTTTGCCCTCATTACTGCATATTTCGTTCCAGCGGGAGTCAGTCAGATAAATCCTCTGATAACGGTAGCTGTTGTTTTGGCGATGTTTTTCTTTGCTATTACTTATGGTAACAGATTAACCAAAAAATTTATTGCTTGGAGCGAAAAAATGGAAGACGGAGACAATATTTTTTTAGGATTAACCTTGGTTTTAGTCCTTGTTTTTTCCGCTTTGGCGGAACGAATCGGTATTCACGCAGTTCTGGGAGCTTTTCTTGTCGGCTTGGCTTTTTCTAATTGCGAACCGCACAAAATGCACGACTCGCTTCGCAAAGTGGTGATGTCGGTTTTTTCTCCTTTGTATTTCGTTTCAGTCGGATTGGGAGTGAACCTAATCAAAAATTTCGATTTGACTTTGGCATTGATTGTCTTGGGAATTGCCATCATTGGAAAAGTTGGCGGAGTTTGGCTGGGAGCCAGAATATCCAAATTAAGCGACAGGGAATCACTGGCGATTGGATTCGGAATGAACGCCAGAGGAGCGGTGGGAATTATTCTCGTCACCTCAGCCCATCAGGCGGGAATAATAGACGAGAGAGTGTATGTGGCTCTTTTGGTAATGGCGATATTGACCAGTCTTATCAGCGGTCCGATGATGAAAAAAATACTCCAAGGCGGGTAAATTTTAATTTCACCGCAAACGCCTTAGATGGCGTTTTTGCTGTCTGCCCTGCTTCGAGTGGATTGACCTAATAATATATTCAAGATAAAATTCAATAAAGCTATCTTTCAATATCCCAGACGTTTCCCCAAGCGTCGCCAATGGGATTGATACGCTCCTCTGATTGGGAAGGCAAAGGTCGAGCTAATCAACCATCAAATCAATGAAAAAAATGGAACAAGATGAAAAGGAAAACTTCGAAAAAGAAGCATCGGAGGCAGTCAAGAAAAGAATTCTTGATAATCTCTCATCTAATAGAAATTGGAGGAGCTGGGGTTCCTGGTTCAGCTGGGGCTCGCCCGTGGGACTGGGATTATTCCTAATCTCCATCGGTATCTTCATTCTTCTTCTGCATTATTCGGGAATTTTCTAGACCGAATATTTGCAGGCAAAAAACCGTCAGAAATGGCGGTTTTTTTGCTGTCTACTCCGGAGCGGACAACTCGTCCGTTTTGACCCGAAACACTTTCTGCGGAACTATCATCCAGAAAGCATTTCCTTAAATACGTATTTTAATACTTACCTCGGTAAGTATTTTTTTTGGCCGAAGCACCTAGCACTAACACCGCCCTGCAATGTTTTTAATATGCTTGAAAAAACAGAATAAAACCCTGTTTTTTTTCGAAGCCATCGACACAGGCGGATAGAACTGAATCGGTAAGCGATTTTAATGCATATAGGCCTTCGGACATAAGCAAATAATGATGTATAATAGAGCCAGGACATTTTGGAATAACTTATGTTTATAGAAGTAAAATCCGAGGAGAGGAAAATAGGGCCGGAATCAGTTGAACAGATGGAAAGCGCGGAAACTATTGCCAAAGAGAAGACGCCGGAAGAACAGCGGGCAGAGAATATTGAACTCATGACTCAAAGAGCCAGGCATTTTATTGCGGAAAAAAAAGCCGAAAAGGAGAAAAAAAATGCCCGCAGGGAACTGGAATCCGTTCCGCAGGATGTAGACCGGCCGGAAGGGCGGCAGAATGAAGAAGCGGAAGATGCACAAGAAAAACCGGGAGAGCAGAAGGGAATCATTTCAGGATTGAAAGATAAATACAGGCTATGGAAGCTGAAGCGGAGCGGATTTCCTGATCCCGGGAAAGCCTTGGGATTTTTTGAATATATAAGCAGCAGGGCAGATTCAACTTTAAAATTCGACAGCGACACCCTGAATCTGATAAGGGATACATTCAGAGCGACAAACGACCCGATTGCTTTTTATGAAAAAATAAAGCAGCTGAACTTAAAGATCGCGCAGCCGATTATCAAACCCAATTACGGCTTAGGAACTTTGATGAGGGATCCGGATATATTTAAGAAGCTTGACCTTTGGCAGTCAGTCAATGAATCACTGGGATTTGGCGATGCAAATTCTTCGGGAGACGATCTCAGATATTTTTGCGGAGAAACCGAACTGCACGCCGGATTATCCGCTGAAAATTTGAACCGGATCAGTCAATTGCGGAATTTATCGGGGTCGCTTTTTTCTGTGAGCGATCTGAACTGGCTGGCAAATTGCGTGGAGGACAGGCATACTTTTGAGTCGTTGGGAAAACTCTTGGGAAGTGAATATGCAAAAAACCTCAGAGACAAAAATATACTCAGAGTGGAAGACTTGGCAAAAAAACTGAAAGATCTCGACGCGAGCGGAATGACAGAGAGTCTGTTAATCGGAGCCGATATGAATTTGGATGTCGGGAGCGCCATAAGAGAGCTGACCTCCGAAGATGAAGAAGAAAAAGCGGCGAGTGTCGAAAAAACAAAGGCATTGGAGCTGGAAGAACGAGCGAAAGACGAAAAATTCCGGGAGCTCGCCGGGGATCTCTCGCTCTTTTCCGGAAAGGATTTTGGAATAAATGAATACCAAAAATTGGAGAGCCTTTACCAATGGCACAAGGATTACGCGCTGGCTTTTGCGCAAGCTTTTGAGGATTTGGGTATCCTTAATCGATCCCAGGAAGGAACACTAAACCTTGAAGAATTCGAAGACACCCTGGGCCATTGGAAAAATGAGGCCGGATATGGCAGTCCGGAAGTTTTTTTCGCCCTTCTGGATCCTTCGTTCAATGAAATGATCTCAATTTTGAAAAGAGAGAAAGGCGACTTCAAGACAAGGGATATATTCAGATATGCTTTCCTGTATGCCCGAGAGCCGGAAGTCATTAAATCTTTGGAATCGGATGAAGGCAAAGAACTCCTGCAATTTTTTACGGAACGCGGAATGGATTTTCTGGGACACGCAGAATTTTTTAAGCATCCCGGAATTGCCAAAATGCTCAAAGGATATGATGAATTTTTTGATATTCAAAAAGGTTGGTCGCTAGACGGATTTTTGGAGTTGTATAATCGAGGTGAGACGGCCAATGAATTATTAGATTACCTGAAAGAAAATAAATTCAAACCGGATGGAAAATTTGAGATCAATAAAATCCCGCTTCTCGTTAAAATTCACAGCATCAAGGATTCCATCGATGCCGAATACTTCAGGAAATATCCCAATTTTTTTCTCAGCGAAAAGACTGTGGACTTTATAATAAGCGATCCAAGCAAAGCTCCCGACGTTTTTTCCTTGGCCGAAGACGGCTATCTTGAAGGGCAGAATTTCCAATCCATAAGGTGGTTTCTTCAAGACAACCTTGAAGACATTCTTGCTATTCCCCGTGAAAAAAGAGACACATATATGAAGCTTTACCGCCGATTGGACGGCTCTCCTTCTCAGGAGATACAACGGCTGAAAAAAGAGCTTACCAGGGAACTGTTGAAACTGGATGAACCGGAAAGTGCATACCAGAGAATAGAAGAAATATTTATCACGAACAATTTGCCGCCGGTCGGAAAGATTTATAAAGTATTTGCGGTAATTCATTCTCCTGCCGCAATGCAAGAACTCCTGGAAAGCAACGACAGGCTTAGTCCGTGTCTCAGGGAGTCTTCGGTGAGAAAAAGATATACTACAATATACAGAGATCTTTTGAACATTCACATCAAGTCCGGGAACCGGATTCTGAGAGATTATCTGGAAGTCGCGAATGAGGGACAGGGCATCTTCGACAAGATGGAAACAGAGGGCGAGGAAAGCCTGAATAATGAAGAGAGGAGAAAGGCGGAATTTGTCCTGAAAAAACTGAAAACGCTGTGGGAAAATTCATCGCGAGGGATGCGAATGGATCCAAACAATCTCAGCATAAACGACGGGCTTGGCAATTTTTATAATAATTTGAAGACATCAATAGGTGCCAAGGAAGGGCAGACGGTCACGGCCCGAATTTCCCAAATGTTTTTAGCGCCTGCCGGATACCAAAGCATAGAGCACGTGTTGGCCGCAATGAATGAAGCCAAAGGAAAGGCCGGCACGCGCGGTCTCGAAACGGCAGATCTCCTGCGAAAAGGAGAATTTAATATCAAGGCGGGAGATGTCATCAAAGGCATGCCATCTGGCAGGATGGGAGCAATCTTGCAGGGCGGAGCGGTGGCAGGAGAATATTTAGGCAGTGAATCATCATCGGATTCCACTCCTTATGACTCCGATGTTTTCAGGGTGTCTGATTTAGGGGGAAATGCGGATTTTTCGGAAAATATCAAAAAATATTTTGGTGAGGGATACGGAGATGTCAATATTATTGTAAGAGACAGGGGCCAATTCGACGAAACTTCCAAAGGAAGCTCCAGGGGGTATGATCCTTCCAAGCTGGAACTGTTCAGAACCGGAGTGATTTCGAACGAACATTACGGGATTCGGACCGGCTTTCCTTCAAGTGAGATAGACTTGATGGTTGTCAGCGAAAACACCAAACAAGATGAAAAAAGGATGTCAAAGCTCTTTTTTGATATCGCCGAAAACGGATTTTATATCCCCGTTGCTGATACTTCCGGGAAATTGATTTTTAGTCCGGAGCAATATGAAGAATACCGAAGAATATTCAGAGGCCTGGAAAGATTTGATGGAAACAAGTTTGAATATCTGAACACGAAAGAAGGCGATCAAAACTACGATGAGGTGGAGAGGATTCGAAGGGAATTCAAAGAGGATAGGGACCGCGTTGCGGCTCTGTCTCAGAAAATTAGAGACATGATAACCGACGTGTTGCGACAGCACGAAGTCACGTTGCGGGATAATCTGGACAACAGCATCTTAGGCGCCGAACTAATGGACATAGGGTCCACGGCGAGGCATACTAATGCGATCGGGGATTATGATTTTGACCTGACTTTGCGGCTGGATGACCGGGACATGGACAAAATAGGTGATATTGTCCGGGACCTCCAGGCCGGATTGCAGGCTGAAAGTTATTCAGATTCTCACGGAGATGAAAAAGGTGGCTACCAATTGAGGGCTAAACAGGGCCGCTTGTCCGGAGAAAATCCGGCGGATATCGACATTGGCTTTGTCCGCAAGTCCGACCTCGTTTATTTCGGATCTCACGAAGCCGTGCAGGAGCGTTTGGATTGGATAAAAAATAATATTAGCGAAGAGGCTTATGAAAAAACGATTGCGAACGTTATTCTGGCAAAAAAAATTCTGAAAGAAGGCAAAGCTTATAAGCGCGTGGAAGACGGCGGGATGGGCGGCATCAGTGTTGAGAATTGGATATTGCTCAACAGCGGCAATCTTGTCGAAGCATTCAGAACTTTTTTGGCTGCTGCGATCGATGAAAACGGAACCCAGGTTCCGTTGGATGAATTCAAGCAGAAATACAAGATCCTTAATCCGGGAATGAATCTCAAAAAGCTTTATCATGACAATTATACGATGAATTTGAAGGAAGGGGGATATAACGCAATGATAAAAACCATTGAAAATTATCTCAAAGGTTGATGAATGGACTTAGCGGCAGGGACAACCGCAAAAGTCTGCTATAGCTTCGTATAGCGGAGACAGGGGTAAGGTCCTGTCCCAATGAGCCTTTTTATATTAAAAACAAATCCAGAGATGATTTCAAAACAGCTCTCGATTTCTGGTGCAATCACGCTTTGGTTTATGATTCAAAGGCAATGGATTATGCCTTCGAATCTTCGGTAATTTGCGGGGTTGATTTCGGGCATACCACGCCGATAATTACTTTTCCGATAGGAGGCAAAGCGAAACTTATGGCAGGAAAAGACGGCATAAAGCTGGAAATTATCGAGCATTGATCTGAAAGCATAGCTTTATATATCGCAGATAATCATGACAGTTATATAAAGTATTTATCCGAAACTAGCAAAATACTATTAAAAAATGACCAAAAAAGCTAAAAAAATAATATTGATTCCAAGCAACGATATCAGTTCCTTGAATCAATTATCAGGCACGAATACTCTGCTGAGGTGTGAAGAAGCCCTAAAGCTGTGGAAAACGGGCGGGTATGATGTCATTGTTGCTTCGGGAGGCCGCACCTGCAAAAAAGAAATCCAAACCATTCCCGCCGCCGATATCATGAAGCAATGGCTGATTTTAAATAAAGTCGATGAAAGCAAGATCTTGAGTGAAAATAAGTCGCTTGATACTTATACAAATATGCATTACTCTCTGAAATTGCTGGAAAAAAATAATATTTCCTCTAAAAATTTAACTGTTGTCAGCCATTGGGCGCATTTACTCAGGATAAAAATAATTTTACGGAGAAATTATGAGATTAGACCCATTTGCGTTCCAGTTAAATATAAATTATCGATTGTTGGATGGCTGCGAGAAATTATTTGGTTCTTCTATCACTTAATGGATAAGACGGGCAATGGCTTTCTTGAACAAGAAGTGCGAAAAATAGTTGAAAAGAGAGCCTCTTCGTAGCCGCTTTATATCGGCGGGCAATATTTTAAGACTCCAGGCTTCCCAGTCCTGATTATTATTTTGACTTGGATCGAATTTGATTCTTTCAAAATTAAACGGATTGTCTTCTTTTTTCCAAAAATAAATATCGAATAACGATTGACATAACGCCAAAAAAGATTAGAATAATAATTTGGAGTAAATATAAAGAGATGGAGGAAGATTTGCATGTGGGTTGCTATCAGTGGAAGCTGGAGAAGGATCAACGGGGCGGTGAAACGGGATGTGGAGACAACAGTGAGTCAGATATTGTCCCGCGGAGACGGAATAGTTTCAGGAGGTTTTCCCGGGGTCGATTATGTCGCGACCGTAAAAGCGCTCCGGCATTGTCCCAATGCCGAGAAAATAAGAATCATTCTTCCCGTCACGCTGGAGCTCTATGCTCTGCAATATGCCGATTGGGTGGGGGAAGGGGCCGTTAGCGACAGGCAGGCCCGGTCGGTTCTTATGCAGCTTTCGGAGCTGAAAGAAATCAACCCGAGGTCCATTGTGGAAAATAGAAATAGCGCGCTAGCTTGCTGTTCTGGCCGCAATACGGCTATGATTCGGCGGGCTGACTCCCTGGAGGCGTTCTATATTAACTTGAGCAAAGGCGAAGATACCATTAACACTGCTTTCGCCAAGGGAATTCCCGTCAGAGTCAGGACCTACGCGATATAAAGGGGTATCTGCCCATAAATTTTTTTAAGTCCCGAAGACAGCGATCTTCGGGACTGTATTTTTAATGGGTCCCAAAAAATAATTTTTTGGGATTGGACTGGCCAAAATAATCATCCGTCTTGGCGGAATGGATAAAATAGGCTTTAAAGTATATGCCAGGTTTAACCGAAAAAGTTTGCAAATACCTTGAGAAGACAAGCAAAAAAACGTCCGAAATATGGTGTTTTTTCGTTGCGGAAAATCTGTTGGTAATGTCTCTGTTTTTTGGTAAGATAAACGGGCAGACAGTGGTTGGATGAAATTGATACAATAAAAATGATCAAGATTTACGATAAAAATTGCAGAGATATTTTTCAATACTTATTTTTGAGAAAGAAATTAAGACCAATTTTATTTACTTGGAGCTTTGAGTATTTTTGATGTTGGAAGGATGATAATTCCATAAAATATCAAAAATGACAAAAATCAATTTTTCAAAGGTTTCTTCCGGAGCAGAAGGAACGAGTTTTAAAGCAATAAAGCGGTTTATCGACGACAATTTTCTTCACTTCAATGCTGCGGCGCTCAAAGACGCTTCGCAAGGATACATTGATCATTTGGAAAGAGGCGGAAAAATGATGGTGACCCTCGCAGGAGCAATGAGTACGGCGGAACTTGGCATTACGCTCTCCGAAATGATCCGGCAGGACAAGATTAACGCAATCACCTGCACTGGAGCAAATCTCGAAGAGGATATTTTCAATTTGGTCGCCCATGAACATTACAAGCGAGTTCCAAATTACAGGGATTTGTCCCCGGAGGACGAAGAAAGGCTCTTCAGCGAAAAATTCAATCGGGTGACGGACACTTGTATTCCGGAAGAGGAAGCGATGAAGCGGATTGAAGTGCAGATGTGGGATTTGTGGCAGGCGGCCGATAGCGCGGGAGAAAGACTGTTTCCTTATGAATATATGTACCAGTTGCTTCGTTCGGGCCGTCTCGAAAAATATTTTCAGATCAATCCGAAAAACTCTTGGCTGCTCGCGGCCGCGGAGAAAAATCTGCCAATCTTCGTTCCCGGCTGGGAAGATTCGACGCTGGGCAATATGTTTGTCGCCTTTGTCAGGAGGGAAAAGGTTTCAGGATTCCAAATTGTAAAAAGCGGAACGGAAACAATGGATTTTCTTGTGGATTGGTATTTGGAGAATACAAAAAGAAGTTCTATCGGATTTTTTCAGATCGGCGGCGGCATTGCGGGTGATTTTCCGATTTGCGTTGTTCCGCTGATTCAGCAGGACTTGAAAGAAGATTGCCGTCTCTGGGGATATTTTTGCCAGATTTCTGACAGCACAACATCCTATGGATCATACAGCGGGGCTGTTCCGAACGAGAAAATTACCTGGGGAAAGCTCGGAAAAGACACTCCGCGATTTGTAATTGAAAGCGATGCCAGCATTGTCGCGCCGCTTATGTTCGCGTACATACTTGGAAGAAACTGAAATATTGGAAATAATTGCAGAAACTTGTGATATAAACAAAGATAAATCTGTCACAATAAGGCCTTGCAACCGAAAAAATCCGCAACTTCCAATTGCGATTTTTTCGTTTGTGAGATATTTAAAATACAATCATGGGGAAAAATCGATTTCGGATTATCAAAAAAGACTTATAGATGGGAATCAAGAAATAATATCCCATAAAAATTGTATGCAATTTTAGAAAAACAATTTTATTCTCCGGCCTAAGAATATTTTGATCAAAACATGAAAAATCCTAACAAAAAATGAATTATGCCTTATTCATCACGGCCGCCAAGCGTCACTTATAAAGTGAAACCTCGAAGAAACGGATGGATACTTCGTGTGTAAGCCCGGGGAGCTTCATTGATTGAAAAATAAAATATTTTTTTGGAAGAGTTTTCGGGTCTCTTCCTTGCTATATCTTTCGGTTTGGATTTTAGAAAAAAATTTTGATATAATAAATACAACAAAGTCCATAATCTTTTGCGCCTTGTTTTATTAATAAGATAGCCGTTTAAATTTATGCGAAAACAAAAAACAAAAACATTTTTTGCGGAACTAATCTCTCCGATAAAAAATCTCTTTAATCATGACCAAGAGCCTCTTCTTCATACGATTGAATGGGTTTTTATTTTGTTTGCGTTTTTTATAATTGGATTTTCGGTAATATATTACCAGAACACGATTAAACTGTATGAAAAATTCAGCGATAAATTTCTTGGAAGCAAGGAGGCGCTGATACAAACCCCCGAAGAAGAAAAATTATTTACGGGAGAAGTTGTTCCTGAGCCGGTTGATACCACTGATTGGGACGCCTATCAAAACAAATGGTACGGTTTCGAAATCAAGCATCCGGATTCCTGGAAAAACAACACGCAATATAAAACGGCAACCGAAAAGAGCGCCGTCTATGAGACTATCTATAAATTTAGAAAAGAAGGAGAAGGCACGGATGAGGCTTTTGCGGGGTATGATGTAAAAATATACTTGGCGAAAAAGGTCCAAAAAATTGAAAATACCAATGATGTTCACAAGAAAGACGGGGCGCCTGAAGATGCAGGCGAATGCCCCTTGCCTTCGGAAGAAATTAAATCGGAAGGTAATGACCTGGAGCTCCAAAAAATCAGCATCGATGACATCAATTCCTGTTATGAACCGGCCTATTTCTACAGCATTGCGAAAGGAGACTATATTTATAATATCGTTCCGGCTGTTTCCGAAAGCGGCGAAAGATATTCCAATCCGGAAAAAGAAACAAGCGTGCAGTTCCCGGAATATAAAGAGGCTGTCAATTCTTTCGGATTTATTCCGGTAGTCAGGCCCCAATCCAAGCCCAAGCCAAAAATAACGGCGAGAAAACCGGTTGCGGCTAAGTTGGTGAACGGAAAACTGGTTTGTGCGAAGAAGAACGATAAGCCTCATAAAAGCAAAAAGAAAAGTCACAAGCCGGGGCATCTTGACCTTGAATGTTGCCTTGATCCGGATGAGACTCCGAATCCTTGGTGTACTTATTGAGAAAACAAAAAATATTCAAAAAACCCGCCTGGCGGGTTTTTTGTGGAATACAGCCGCTTGACAATATCAATGTGTATTGATATAATCTTATTATGACGAAAGGATGCTGCCGGGAAAATTCAAAAGAAACGAAAGGGATCCTAAGGCTGAATGAATTTTTAAGAATCATTTCGGACGTAAACCGTTTGCGGATTTTGTGCCTTCTGACCAAAGGGGAGCGTTGTGTATGTGAGATATTTGAAGCATTGAAATTGCCCCAAAATTTGGTTTCCCATCATTTGGCGAAACTCAAAAAACTATTATTAGTGGATGAGCGGCGGGAAGGCACATTCGTCGTCTACAGCATTAACCGGAAAGCTCTGAAGCAGTATAAGGCTTTGTTTAATCAAATAATCAGAAACTAGTCCTATGGATATCAAAATTCTGGGTACGGGCTGTCCCAATTGCCGGAAACTGGAAGCCAACACAGAACAAGCGTTGGAAGAATTAAAAATAAAAGCGGACATAGAAAAAGTCACCGAAATTAAGGATATTATGAGCTATGGCATATTGGGAACGCCGGCGCTGGTTGTCGATGGAGAAATAAAAGTATATGGACGAGTGCCTGAGACGAAGGAAATTAAGGAATTATTAAAAAAATAATTATGAGCATATTCTATCCCGTTCAAATATTTTCCGACTGGCTGACGCATTCTGTTTTTGGAATTGCTCAAAATACACTGCTGGCTTCGGCAGTCAATTTCTTCATTTTTGACACCATCAAAATTTTCCTGCTTCTGGCTGTGATAATTTTTGCAGTTTCCATTATTCGTTCTTTTCTTCCGCCGGAGAAAATCAGAACAATACTTTCCAGCGAAAAAAAATATTTTGGCAATGTTTTGGCTTCGCTCCTTGGAATAATTACTCCGTTTTGCACCTGTTCGGCTATTCCTTTGTTTTTGGGATTTCTTGAGGCCGGAGTGCCCCTGGGAACAACTTTTTCCTTTCTTGTCGCCTCTCCGATGATAAACGAAGTGGCCCTGGTCTTGCTTTTTGGTCTTTTTGGGTGGAAAATTACCCTGCTGTATATTTTCAGCGGATTGATAATTTCCATTCTTTCGGGAATTGTCATCGGGCATCTGAAAGTGGAAAATCTCGTTGAAGAATTTGTTTATAAGAACAAACAAAGCGGACAATTGAAACTGCCGGAGATGACATGGAAACAGAGAGCGGACTACGCCAGAAATTATACAATCGGAATAATTAAAAAAGTTTGGATATATGTAATTATCGGAATTGGCATCGGAGCCTGGATTCACGGCTATGTGCCGACTGACTTCCTGGCCCGATACGCGTCTTCGGATAAATGGTATGCCGTGCCCTTGGCGGTTTTAGTGGGTATACCGCTCTACTCAAATGCAGCAGGTATAATACCTTTGGTAAGCGTCCTCACGGAGAAGGGGGTAAGTCTTGGGACGACACTGGCTTTTATGATGGCGGTAACGGGACTCTCGCTTCCGGAATTTATGATTCTTAAAAAGGTAATGAAGCTTAAACTGATTGTCATTTTTGCAGGAATTGTGGGGATTGGCATACTTTTCACGGGGTATTTGTTTAATCTAGTATTGCGCTGAAAATCATTTTTAATTTTCGAAAGAGCGCGCCCTGTTTATTATCCTGCGACGGCTAAATCGCGGCTGTCGCATCAACTTCGAAAAATATTTCTTTGTATAATCCGGGGTTTGGCGGAAACGCGAATATTAAGATTAATGAGGCAGGCAAAGCTTTCCGCTTTGCTTCGGTCCATGTTTTTGTAATAAAATAAGAAACATTAAGAATTAAAAAAATGGTGACTTTCTTTGGTATTACAGCAGGCGTTCTCAATACAATCAGGCTTTTTCCCCAGGTTTGGAAAAGCTGGAAAACAAAAAAGACCCGGGATCTTTCCGGGTATTTTGTGGCCATTCTTTTTTTCCAGTCCGTTTTTATTATTCTCTATGGAATCTACAAGCCGGATCATATTATACTTTGGACAAACGTGAGTCCGCTTGTTTGCTCAGTCTTTTTGGCGAGATTCAAAATAAAGTATAAATAATATTCTTCAGGCGAAAAATCCTCAGGAAGTTGTTTTTTACTGAGTGTTGTTGAGAACTTCTTTAGCCGCCTTCCAAAATTCGGGGCGGTTCTGTTTTGTTTTCAGCCAATACCACCATTCGGCGCCCCAAAGATAATTTTCGGGAAAACCGACTTGTTCGGCGTAAGAAATATTTTCCTGAAACTGAGCGAGGTTCATTGATTTTTCCTGCTCTTCAAGTGTGAGATCATAAATCAGCTTCGGCCCCCACGGTTCGGCCTGGAGTTCAGAAACAACAATCGGTTTTTCAGGGTTGAACAAATGGACAACATTGGCTTTGAACCAGAAAAATCTGGGCGGCAAAGGGTAATGAAAATAGCCTCCGGCTTTGGGGCTATAAATAACGCGGTACATTGTCGTCCCGAAAATATCCGCTCGATTGGCGGCCGGCACCCAAATAGAAAGTTCGCCGCTGTCGGTCACCATGATTTTGTGGTTCGGATCTGCTTCACGGACAAGCGCCACTTCCCGGTCCAGGAAGTTTTTATCCGTTATTGCGCATTCTCCAAACGAAAGGAAGGGTTCATTGTCCACTTGCCAGAGATAAAGGTTGGGGATATCCCGATACCGCTTTACGGATTCGGACATGAAGTTTATTAAATCATCCTCTTTCTCATTTTCAGGAAGTTTATCCGTCCAGACCGGAGCATGGCATTCCGGCCATCGGGGAAGCTTCCGTCCCGCGACCAAAATCAATTCAACATCCCGTTTTTTCGCTTCTTCAATCATCCAATCATAATCAGCAAAATTATATTTTCCCGCCTGAGACTCAATATCCTGCCAGTAAAGGGGGAGGCGGACCCTTTTTACGCCGAGGTCATCAAGAACGGCAAGATAATTTTCCCGCCAGTCGAGCCCCATTTCCGTCGAAAAAGGTTTTGAAAAAGCGACGCCCCATTTAATGTCGTCGGGATTATCGGCGAGCCCGGTTGGCCTTCTGATAAGATAAAGAAACGCCAGCGCAAAAACGGCGAGAATAATAATTGTTTTTTTGAACCCTATTTTCATATTTTTTTATTTAAGAGTGTTTTTTAAAGAAAAACGAGGATTGTTCCGGCGGTAATCAGGGCTATCCCGGCGGCCTTGGAAAAAACATTTGCGAAACTTTTATGCCGAATGAATACTTTTCTGAAGTAAAAAGACATTCCGAAAGCGAAAACGAAGGTCAGAAGATACTGTACGGAAACAAGCGCGCTGACCACAGCGACGCTTCCAAGGAAAATTCCATAATTAATGAGCAGCATCCCTATTCCCGCGATAGTTTTGGCCGTTATTGTTCCGAACAGATTGACAAGGCTGCGTTTTACGGATTTTCTTTTCCAATTGGCGCGTATCTCTTTTCGGAAAGAAGGGAGTACGAGAGACAAAAGAGCGCCGGAAAAAATTCCGAGCCGGTTGAAAACATAGCCCGCCAGAAAATTTTGCCCGTTATAAGAATATTTGAGCATCACGAGGGAAATCGACGAGAGGAGAGCGGCCAGAAGCACCATCTGCCATCCTGAAAAAAATCTTTTCCTGTAGAATTTAAAAGAAATAAAAAAACCTCCGGCGACGAGGAGAAGAATGGCGATTAATATCAGCTGATGAATTTGTTCATGGAGAAAAAGGAAGCAAAAAAGCAGAGTAAGGAGCGTTATCGCCGCTCCCTGCAGAGTATAAACTCTTTCAGCTGATGACCGGAGGAGAGCGCTGAAGAGAAGCCCCAGCGAGACATAGAAAATAATTCCGGAGGAATAGGTTATTAAAAAAGGAGTCAAGCCGCCCCACTTGAGACCGAAAGGAGAGAGCGCGACAGTAAAAAGAGAAAAAAAACCGGTATAGAAAGTATAGAGGCGCCAACCCTTGAGTCTTCCGGCCAGAAGATATTTACTGATGATCGCTTCGACTGCGAGAAGCGCGTATCCCGAAATGGCGAACGAAATCCACATATGATTTAATCTTTGATATTTATTTTATCCGTTTGCTGCAATGCGTCAGCGCATTGCAACAGGATTGACTCTGTCTTTTTGCGCTAAATTGGAAGAATTTCCCTGAAAATCTCATCAAAAGAATAAAAAATTACGGTTCAGCGCGGGGAGTCAGTTTGTTTTCTTTGCAAATTTTCGCGAATTCATACGCGCTGGGACGAATTCTGCGTTCCATGGTTTTATAGTCCACTTCAATGAGTCCGAATCGCGGCCAAAAACCGCGCACTTCCGGCATTTCAAAGTTATCCAAGAATGACCAGTAAAGATAACCTCTCACATCCACTCCGTCTTGGATGGCCCGGTGAATCCAATAAAGATGTTCCTTCACAAATCTTTCCCGTTGAACATCCGCGGAGTCCGCCAATCCGTTTTCGGTAATATAAATCGGGAGATTGTATTTATGGATTTTTTTCAGGACATGATAAATTCCCTTTGGACAGATCTCCCAACCGAGGTCCGTTTTATCCTTCAGGGGAATTTTTCTCTCCCTATGAGCGACTATGATTCTGATGTAATAGTTATAGCCTATAAAGTCCAGGTAACCCTTGGATCTTTTGAGAAAAAAATTACTGAAACCGCTCAGAAAAGAGGCTAATAATTTATTGATGGGTTTCCATATTTCAACTTGGAAAAAAACTGCGCTATGCGCGAAGCCCGCCTTGGATTTTGGACTGATATTGTGAATAATTCCATATGATTTTTTGTAGGCTTTCAGCAGATTAAAGTATGCTTTCAGAAAATAGAAAGGGTTCTTTTTTCCGGGCGGTTGGGTGCCTAACAAATAACTGAATCCCGTGTAAACATTGGGCTCGTTTATCACAAGCCAGAATCTCACGTCTTCTCCCAAAGATCTCAATATCTTTTCAATGTATCTTTCGAAGAATGACACTGATTTTTTTGAAACCCATCCTCCTTTTTCATTGAACCAGACGGGATTAGTGAAATGCCAAAGCGTCACGAACGGTTCCATACCGCGCGCGCGGATCGCACGGATGACTTTTCGGTAGTGTTCTATTTCGTGTTCGTCGAACTCTCCTTCTTTGGGCTCGATTCGCGACCATTCGATGGAAATGCGGAAGGCATTCATGTTCAACGATTCAGCAATATCAAAATCTTTCTCGTAGCGGTTATAATGTTCGCAGGCGCGGCCGGAAATATAATTTTCGGGATCAAACATTTCGGGAAATTTTTCTTGCTGCCAGCGCGCCCATTTCGTTTTTGCTTTGCCGGCAAGGCGCTTTGCGTTTTCCTTTTCCCACTCCGTCCAATCATTCATATTTCCTCCTTCGACTTGGTGGGCCGAAATCGCCGCCCCCCAAAGGAATCCTTTCGGAAATCGCAAAGATTTATTTTTATCTTCCATACTCTAATTTTATCACAAATGAGGATATTCAGGTATTAAGAGGTTATTTTGTGCTATAATTCAAATAAGGCTAAAATTAATGCCAAAAATATATGAAACAAAAAGAAAACGGACCATCCCAAAGCAATAGTATTCCGGCTTCTCCTCAAAAAAACAGCAATAAGACGCTTTTTTGGATATTGGGCGGATGCCTGGCGCTGTTTATAATAACCATACTTGTTGTCGGGGGACTGGTTTTTTGGGGGTATAAGAAAATTAATCGGGCAGCCGATTATAATAAACGCCAAATTGAAGAGCGGCAAAACGAGATGAATAAACCAAAAGAGAGTCCGCAAAGCATAAGCGAGCCGGCGCCGAAGGTTATCAGCGAAGAGCCGCAGATCAATTCCGGCGGGGCGCAAAGCGCAGAGGGCGCGCAGCCTTTTGCAGGGGAAAGACAAATCGGATACATCAAAAAAGTTTACGCAAAAAACGGCGTTGATTATATTGATATAGATTATATCCAATGGCTTACGGGAACGGAAGCGGAGAAAGCCATGCGCGAGGACGGTGAATGCCCGAAAACGGGAGAATGCGTCGTGCTGGACGATTATTATATCCGAAACGTCAATTCTCTGATTCGCACTTTTGAAATTGCGGCGGATGCGGAAATTACAATGCAAACTTATTCAATGGAGAAAACCGGGAAAATTCAGCCCGAAAAAATAAGTTTTGACCAGTTGAGCCGTCTGTTTGCGCCAAGCGCGGATCCAAGATTTAAAGATGTTCCCTATATTGTCGAAATCAGCAGCAATAAAATCACAAAAATAAACGAGCAATACATTCCCTGATGCGGCGGTGGCACTCCAAAAAAATCCGGGTTTGATATTTAGGCTTGCGGCGGCCAGGAGCGGGAGATGCATAGACAGATTATCAAGTATTTGGGATAATTATTTCAGATAAATTTTAAGTTGGAGGCCGGTCCTCCTTTTATTTAATAAAAATGAAAAACATTCAAATTCTAATCGTGGATATGGGGTCGCAATACACTTTGGTCATCGGAAGAACGCTCAGAGAGATGGGATACCGGAGCGCGATTTTGTCTCCGGGAAAAACTGAAGGCTGGCTCAAATCCAATAAACCAAGCGCAATTATCCTGTCAGGCGGGAGCGCGAGCGTCTATGAAGAAAATTCTCCGCAGCCCCCCAAAAATATCTTTAAAATAAATGTTCCTGTTCTGGGCGTGTGCTATGGCATGCAATGGATCGCGCACACCGGGGGCGGCCGGGTCATCTCACACCATGAGCGAAAAGAATATGGTGAAGCGACAGCAGAGTTTGACACAAAAGACCTCTTGTTCCATGGCATAAAAAAGAAAAGTGTGGTTTGGGCAAGTCATGGAGACAGCGTGGAAAAAGTGCCGGATGGATTCAAGGTAATTGCCAGATCCGGGGATGGGAAAATAATCGAAGCCATGAGCAGTCCGGCAAAAAAAATATGGGGCGTTCAATTTCATCCCGAGGTTACGCATTCCAGGGAAGGCAAAAAAGTTTTGATTAACTTTATCGAACGAATCGCAAGATGTGAAAAAGATTGGCAGCCGGCAGACATGATTAACGACATTCGAAATGAAGTTTCGAAAGCGATGCAAACTAAAAAGGCCATTATTGGCTTTAGCGGCGGAGTTGATTCAACAGCGCTTTCGGCCGTCATTGCGCCGGTCTCCGGGAAAAATCTCTTGGCCGTCTGCATCGATACGGGAGGACTCCGCAGAAATGAACTCGAAGAAATAAAATTTAATGCCCAGGCGGCAGGCGTAAAACTGAAAATCGTAAAAGCCTCAGATCGGTTTCAAAAAGCAATCGGGAAGCAGACCCATTCGGAACTGAAGCGCAAAAATTTCAAAAAAATTTACGGCCGTATTTTTGAGGAAGAAGCCAGGAAGTTCAAAGCTGATTTCATTGTGCAGGGGAGTCTTGCCACCGATCTTATCGAATCGGGATCCGCCGGAAAAGCCGACCTTATAAAATCACACCACAACGTGGGGCTTAATCTTAAAGTGAAGGAATTGCATCCATTCCGAAATCTCTTTAAGTATGAAGTGCGGGAACTGGCGCGGTCGCTCAAGCTTCCGCAGTCCGTTTCGGGAAGGCAGCCCTTTCCGGGCCCGGGTCTTTTCATCCGAGTAATTGGAGAACCGCCGACAAAAGACAGGCTTGAAATTGTCCGTTGGGCGGACGGTGAGGTAACCGATATTCTCAAAAAACATAAGGTCTATCAGGGTGTTTCCCAGCTCATCGTGGCGCTGGACTGCCAGCGGACAGTCGGTATCAAGGGTGATGGGCGCGTCTATGCCTATTCAGTTATTGTGCGCGGAGTGAAAACTCTGGATTTTATGACCGCCGAAGGTTATCAATTTTCAGCCGATGTCCGGCGTGAGATATCAAACTCCGTCACCAAGCATCCAAGGATTGTCCGTGTCTTTTTCGACGAAACCAATAAGCCGCCGGCGACGACGGAGATGGAGTAAAAAATGAATTTATCACTTCTCGAAAAACTGAAAAAGTGGCAAAACGAGCGGGCGCGGCGGGATAATATCGAAGCCTATCGCGTTTTGCCTTATTTGACGCTGGAAGAAATCGCGAGGCGTGAGCCCCGGACATCTGCGGAACTTCTTGAAGTCAAAGGAATTAAAGAAAAGAAAATGGCGCGGTACGGAAAGGAAATTCTGGCGATTGTGAATGAAGCGCCGGATGATCAAGGCTTGACCTTTCTCCCCCCGACGTTACGTCGGGGTTCCTCAAGGTCGAACCTTGCAGACGACAATATTTTTGAAGTCGGGGAATATTTGGATTTTTTGAATCTGAAGCTCCTTGACGCCGAGGCGAAAATAAAAGGAGAAGTGTCCAGTGTTGAAAATCGGGGAAACTATATTTTTTTTGGGATAAAGGATAAAGAGAACGAAAGCCTTTTGAATTGTTTTATCTGGGGAAATGACTATCGGATCAGCGGCGTAGAGCTTGAAGAGGGAATGGAAGTCGTCATCTGGGGCTATCCAAATGTGTATAAACCGAGCGGGAGACTTTCATTTCAAACCAAACTCATTGAAATTGTGGGAGAAGGAGCGCTTAAAAAAGCCTATGACGAGCTGAAAAGAAAGCTGGAAAGTGAGGGTGTGTTTGCGCCGGAGCGAAAAAAAATAATTCCCGATTTTTCCCATAAAATAGGGCTTATCACATCACATCAGGGCGCAGCGATCGGAGATTTCACGTCTAATCTGGGAAGTTACGGTTTTCAGATAAAATTCTATGACACCCGAGTGGAAGGAAAGCAGGCGGTCTTCGATCTTGTTGAGGCGGTGGGCTGGCTCAATGAAAACCTGCCGGAGCTAGACGCAATCGTAATGGTTCGCGGAGGCGGAAGTTTTGAAAGCCTCCAGGCATTCAATACGGAATCTTTGGTACGTGCGATTGCCGGCTCTAAAATTCCGGTTCTGGCCGGCATTGGGCATGAACAAGACGTGACGCTTGCGGCGCTGGCAGCCGACAAAATGGTTTCCACGCCGACGGGAGCAGCGGTGGAAATTTCCCGTCCCTGGAAAGAGGCAGATAATAAGATTGATATGGCAGAGAGGAGTTTGCTGCTGCATCTTTCAGGAATCTTTGAACGTTTTGAAAAAGCGAAAATTACCATACATCGCGAGGCGGAAAAAATAGGGCAGGCGATTTTTTACGGCAAAGATAAGATCGATGAGTCTCTTAAGAATATTTATGCGGCTTTTTCCCGATCGTTTTTGAATATTAAGGAGAAAATTAAGAACGCGGAAGATCAGATAAGGCTGAATAATCCCGAGAGGCAATTGAAACTCGGATACAGTCTGGTCAGAAGGAATGGAAAAATTGTACGGAGCGTCAAGGAAGTGAATGGAGGCGATGAGGTTGATGTAAAGTTGAGCGACGGAGAATTAAAAACAGAAGTTAAAAAGATTTACGATTTAAGAATTAAGAATTAAAAATATATTTATGACAAAAGAAATAAATCTAACCCAATCTCTCAAAAAACTCGAGGAAATCGTTGAGTGGTTTGAAAACCAGGAGGAAGTGGATGTTGAGAAGGGAATTGAAAAAGTGAAAGAGGGCGTGGCGCTCATCAAAATGAGCCGAGTGCGTCTCAAAAAAGTCGAGAATGAATTTGAGGAGGTTAAAAAAGAATTAGAAAAAGAGACGGAATAATCATCCATGCAAAAAGAAATTAAATTGGGAAATGAAATTGTTTTATACAAGCTTCGCGAAAGTTCGCGAGCGAGGTGCTTGCGCATCACAATTCATCCGGGAGGGGAGCTTTCAGCGACGCTTCCTTATGGAATGAATATAAATAAACTAGAAAATTTCATTCGGCAAAAAGCGGATTGGATTTTGCGCCGCATTAATTCGGCAAAAAAAAGAAAGCCGGCCTTTCTTCTCCCGAAATCAGGTCGGCGGGAATACTTAAAGCATAAAGAACAGGCAAGAGTCCTCGCGAAAATGAAACTCGCTGAATTTAATCGGTTCTATGATCTCGATTACCGCCGGATTTCCATCCGCAACCAAAAATCTCGGTGGGGGAGCTGCAGTCAGAAAGGAAATCTTAATTTCAATTACAGAATTGTCCATTTGCCGGAAAAATATCTCGACTACATCATTGTTCATGAGCTCTGCCATCTCAGAGAATTTAACCACTCGAAAAGATTTTGGGATCTGGTCGCCCAACAAATTCCGGATTATAAAATCATCAGAAAAGAATTTAGGAATCTTTAGCACTTAGAAGCTCCGCTTCTAAGTTGGCTAGAATTTGCCAAAAATCCTATTTTGTGCTAGAATATATAAGCTTTGAAAGCGGGCCGATCTTGGGCGAGCCTTGCTCAAAAATTATAAAGAAGTTTTGAACGGGTGCCGACCTGTTTTTGTTTTTTTCATTTTTATGAGAAAATATAACCGGATGATTAGTGATGCCACGTTATTTGGGAAAAATGCAAGATATTTCTCTCTTGAATGAAATAGAGCCTGAAAAAAAAGGACATTCGTTTTGGCTGGAAATTTTTTTGTTTGTCTTTGGGATCGGCGTAATCGTCCTGATTTTTGGCAGTCAGTATGCTTTTGGGGAGTTCAGCCTCTCAGTTGAAATGAAGAACCCTTCAGTGATTAATCCGAAAGATCCGGTCACGATTGAATTCAATCAGCCCATGGTTCCGTCGGCGGTTGAAAAAAGCATTGTCGTAAACCCAGGTACTGAGATGAATTTCAGCTGGGAAAACAATTATCAGAGACTTGCGATAAAGCCCAAGAAATATTTTACCCCCGGGGAAAATTATTCCGTTGAAATAAAGCCGCAGGCGCCTTTTTCGATAAAACAGTTTATCGGAAAAAAAGCGGAAGCGCATAGCTTGGCATTCAGCGTAAACGACATTCCGAAAGTTGTTTCCATGGGCCCGGCGAGCGGTGATCCAAATGTTAAAATCGATTCGGACATTAATATTAGATTTGACAAATCAACGCGGGGCTACGACATTGATTTCGTTATTGAGCCTTATAGCGGGTTTGAAATTTCAAGCGACAGCGAAAGAAGGGATTTTATTATCCATCCGAAGGATTCGCTAGAATACGAGAAAGACTATGCCATAAGCGTGAGGGAACAAGTCAGCATCGCAAGGGACGGCGCGCAGGCGCTTCCGGAGGTGTTTCGGGCCAATTTTAAGACGGAGGGAAAGCCGGTAGTGGTTCCCGATCCCGCCCCTGATGCGGTATTGCCAAATGAAGTCGTCGAAGCGAAAATAACGGAAGGAAAGTACATCGATATAAATCTGGCCAAACAAAGCCTGTCAATATTTGAAAACGGGAAAATACTCGGGACATATAAGGTTTCCTCGGGAAAGAAGGGAATGGCAACGCCGACCGGGACGTTTAAAGTAATGTCAAAAGCAGGCAGAGCCTATTCAAAGAAATACAAGCTATATATGCCGTATTGGATGCAGTTCACGGCGGCAGGACACGGGATACATGAACTTCCGGAGTGGGCAAGCGGATATAAGGAGGGGGCAAATCATCTGGGTATCCCGGTTTCTCATGGTTGCGTGAGATTGGGTGTCGGTCCGGCGGCGAAAGTTTATGGTTGGGCGGAAATCGGAACGCCAATCGTGATACATTACTAAGCTCAACACGAGGATTCCAAGAATTTGTTAAATGGATTTTAAAAAAGATTAAAAAATAAAAACAAAACAATGATTGGAGGTGACATATGGGAATAAAATCATCATCAGACATTTTTTTTATCGTGTCGGTGGCGGCAGTTTTGATGGCGGTGCTGAGCTGGGCGGTAAATCCGATGTGGCTCGCAGCGACTCAATGGCTTTTGGTTGGAATGATGGTGGGGGTATGGGGAATCTATTTAAGACTTCGAGACATTCATGAAGGAAATGAAAAAAGCGGCAAGAAAAGGTAACATCAAAGCAATCGTGATCTGTCATAATATTCGCAGCGCCCACAACGCGGGTTCTATTCTGCGGACCGCCGATGGGGCGGGGGTGGCCAAAGTTTATCTCACGGGATATACGCCAGCCCCGCCTCATTCCGGTATTTCAAAAACGGCATTGGGAGCGGAAGAAACAGTGGAGTGGGAAAAAATTTCAAAACCGGGAGAACTCATCGAAAAACTGAAAAAGGAAGATTTTGAAATTATTGCTCTCGAACTGGCCGAAGGAAGCAAGCCACATTATCATTTTCATCCCAAGCGGAATATTGCAATTATTTTAGGAAATGAAGTAAGGGGAATCAGCAAGGGAACACTGAAAAAATGCGACGAAATTGTCAGCATCCCGATGCGCGGAAAAAAAGAGTCGCTTAATGTTTCGGTGGCATTCGGAATAGCAATTTATTCTTTTTTGCGTTAATGGATATGAAGAAAAACACAAAACTGGCCGTTTTTGACATCGATGGAACAATCTTTCGAAAAAAACCTTCATTTTTAGCTCATCAATGAATTGTCCCGGGAGGGGATATTCAGCAGGAGCGCAAAAGAAATTCTCGTGAAATTTTATGCTTTCTGGCTTGATCACGGGGGAACATACGAAGAGTATCGGAAAAAAATTGTAAAAATATATGAAAAAGAAATCAAGGGACGCAGGCAGGAAGATATTATTGGTGCAAGTAGAAAAGCGGCCCAGTTTGATAAGGACCGAATTTATATCTATGTCAAAAACATAATCGAAAGACTGCTCCGGAAAAAACGTAGGATTGTTGTGGAAAAAAAAGACCTGGTATATGATATAGGTAATTTCAGGTTAGTAAACATCGAAAAAAATGAGTCTTGAGTTTACAGCAGAAAAACTTTTTGAAGCGATAATCGGAAAAACGATTTGGTTTTTTCTGCCCTTTTATGCGATTTACAGGCTCGGAAAGGAATTAATCCGGGAAATTTTTTATCGCGGAGAAAACAAATAAATGACTTCAAAGAATACTTTTCGATCGAAGGTCATTCAAGCTGTCCGGAGAATTCCCAAGGGGAAGACCTTGACTTATAAGCAAGTCGCAAAGCTTTCGGGAAACGAAAAAGCGGCGCGGGCAGTCGGTATCATTTTAGGCAGATATTATCGGGATTGCGAAACAGACAATAAGCCATTTATTCCTTGCCATCGAGTTATCCGCTCTGATGGCCGGATCGGGGGATATGCCAAAGGAGAAAAAGAAAAAAGAAGAATCCTCAAAAAGGAAAAAGCGATTTAGCGGAGAATTCATCTGGCTTCTCATGCTATTTATCTGGGCGGCGGGGATTTTTACGGCGTCTTCGATTCCGGGATCGGGAGAGCATTATTGGGATCTTGGAGTTTTTTTGGAGCGCAAAGGGGCCCACATATTCGAATTTTTTGTTCTGGCATATCTGGTCTGGAAAGTGACTGATTTCCATGAAACAGCCTTTAGTAAAAAAATATTCTTTGTCTTTTTAATGCCTTTTATTTATGCCGTTTCCGATGAAGCGCATCAGTTGTTCGTATTCGGAAGGGAAGGCAAGCCGCTTGATGTGGGAATCGACCTTATCGGAATACTGTCTTTCATTCTTCTGATTCTGATTTGGAGAAGAATTTTTTCGAAAGAAAAAACTCCGGCTTAGAAGCCGGAGTTTTCTTATGTTCAATTCTTTTTCTATTTAACCGATTCAACCAAGTTTTTAAATTGTTCGGAGTGTTCGATTGCCATCTGGCTAAGCACCTTTCTGTCAATGGCGATTTTTTTATCCGTCAGTTTCTTTATGAAGGCGCTGTATTTTTCTCCGTTTTCCCGGAGAGCGGCGTTGAGGCGCAAAATCCAGAGTCGGCGGAAAGTCCGTTTTTTGTTTCGGCGATCGCGATAAGCGTATTTTCCGGCTTTGAGCAGGGCTTCATTCGCGGCTCGGAAAGTTGATTTTCTGCGCCACATAAACCCTTTAGCCGCTTTGAGAACCTTTTTTCGTCTTTTGGATGCGATTTTACCGCGTTTTACTCTTGGCATTTAGTTGTATGGTAAATTTTTTAATATATTTTCAGCGTCAGTCTTGAAAACGACGGCGTCGTTTCTTTTTGAACGGGTCGTCTTTCCTTTCTCGCGAGCGTTAAAATGACCCTGCCCGGCGCCGCGGCGCATGACCTTTTTCCGGCCTGTTATTTTTACGCGTTTTCTAACCGCTTTTCGCGTCTTAAGCTTTGGCATAAATATGATTCTGAATCAACAAATTAATAAGGTGTTTTAATTGGGGGCGATTACGGCATTAAATCCTCCGGGAAATCTCTTAATCTCTTGTTCTATCTTATTTGGGACTGCGATTGATTTAAGGAAATCGGACAATGTCTGTCTGGCCAGGGGCTGATGGGCCTTTTCTCTTCCTTTGAGGCGGATCTCCACTTTTACCTTGTTTCCCTGGGTAAGGAATTTCTCCGCTTGTTTTTTCCTTACGTCGATATCATGATCATCGGTTCGGAAGCCTATCCGAATTCCCTTTATGTCGGTTTTTTTCTGCTTGGCTCGCTGCTGTTGTTCTTCTTTTGCCTTTTGGTACTGGTATTTCCCGTAGTCCATTATTTTTACCACGGGGGGGCGGGAATTGGGAACAATTTCCACAAGGTCGAGTTCTTTTTCTCTGGCCATCTCAAGGGCCTGCTCTGTCGGAACAACTCCAATTTGCTGGCCGCTGTCGTCTATCAGCCTTACGGGAGAAATTCTAATATATTCATTAATTCTGGTCCGCGGTCCGCGAAACTGCGGCTGGCGGCGAATGAATCTTCTTCTGATATGTTTTTATTTATCAATTAATTGAGATATCTGGTGGAGATGATGGGATTCGAACCCATGTCCAAATATGAAGCTCAAAAAATATTCTACAAGTTTAGTTTGCTTGTTTTAAGAAGCTTATCAAGTATAAAGCAAACCAAACCTTGAAAAGCCCTCTTTGAATTTGAATGTCGCAAATTATCTCGAAGATAATAATTTACCGAGTCCGATAAAATGACACCAGTGAACTGCCTATCGGGCATCAGCAGACTGATGGCTCACGCGAAATTAGGCGAGAGCAACAGCGTAAGCTGGCTGAAAAGCCTGCTTAGCCTTTGAAAATAAGTTTGCACTTATGATCGTTGATATGAAGATTAACGAGATCAATATCATGCTCGACTTGCATATTTTGAGAGTACAAATTGTCGATGCCTGGCATCCCCGCCCGCAACACTTTCATAAAATGTTGCCAGCGCGAATGCTAACGGGACCTCAAAGCCCTGTTTATTTTTCGGTCGCTTTCCCTCTTTCTTATTACATCCCGCTTGTCATACTTCTTTCTTCCTTTTCCTATGCCGAATTCCAGCTTTAAAAGACCTCGCTTAGTATACACCTGAATAGGCACAAGTGTCAACCCATGGACGCGTGATTTCCCAATTAAACGGGCTATTTCGGCCCGGTGGAGCATTAACTTTCGGGGGCGGGTCGGATCATAGTTGGAAATGGCTCCCGCGTGCTTATATAAGGGAATATTCGCGTTTGTGAGGAACAATTCTTCTCCCTTGGCTGTCACAAAACTGCCTTTCAGGCTGATATGGCCGGTTTTGACCGATTTCACTTCATATCCGCGGAGCACCAAACCGGCCTCGAATTTCTCCGAGATATCATAGTCGAAATTGGCCCGTTTGTTTATTGCGAGTACGCTCATGAGCTTTTATCCTAATGATTTTCCCAGCAGCCAAAAGAGTATACCTCCATATCCCCAAATCGGCAAAGTCAGGTAGCTGGTGTAGCCTTCAATGCTGTAGCGTTGATATATCCAAAGCCTTTTATTGAGAGTTTTATGGTATGAAAATCCGATGATGTATTCCAGCCAAAAACCGAAAATAGAACTGATAAAATATAATTCAATGACTTTTTCTCCGTATAAATAAGCCAGGAATATTGTAAAAAGCGTGGGAGTTATTAAAATTCCGATGTATTCGCTCCAGTGAAATTTCACAGTTTTCCGGCCGTAAAGATATGCGAGATAAAAACCGAAAAAAGTCACGCCGAGAAAGACGGCCAGAATGAGAAAATAGTTATTGGCTATGTTTTCCATGTTTGTTTTGCCTTTATCCTTATTAAAGCGAAAAATTGATTTTTAGGCAATTTTATTGATATACTGAATTTGTATGAAATCCCAAATTCAAAAACTAATTCGAGAGGCTATCCAATCCGCTTTTGGGATTGATTTTGATGCGGATAAAATAAAAATCGATTATCCTCCTGAAGGGATGGGGGATTTTGCGACGAACGTGGCGCTGATTTTAGCAAAAGAAGCGGGGAAAAGTCCGATGGAGGCGGCGGAAGCATTAAAAAGAGAAATTTTTGGACATCGGATGTCCAAAAAGGACACCGGATGTCTTCCTATTGAGTTTGAAAAAATCGAAGCGGCGAAGCCCGGATTTTTGAATTTCTGGCTGGTGGAAAGTCTACTGCCATATATAGTAGTAAAAATTAATACCGAAAAGGAAAAGTTCGGAAATTCGGAAATCGGCGCGGGCAAGAAAATTCACCTTGATTTCGTTTCGGCGAATCCGACCGGTCCCATTCATGTCGGCAACGCCCGCGGCGGGCCGCTCGGAGACACTCTCGCGAATGTTTTTGAGAAATGCGGATATGAGCCCTTCCGCGAATATTATGTCAACGACACCGGAAACCAGGCGGACATTTTGGGTCACTCCATTTTGGGCGATGCTGAAGCGCAATACTCCGGCGAATATATCGAAGAGTTGAGAAAGAGAGTTGAGAAAGGAGAGCCCAGAAAAGTTGGAGAAAAAGGAGCGGAAATTGTTCTCGAAGAAATTATCAAGCCGTCGATGGAAAAGTTCGGAATAAAATTCGATAATTATTTTTCAGAACGGGAACTTCAAAAAAGCGGGAAGGTTGATAAGATTCTTGAGGTTCTCAATAAAAAAGGATATTTGCACGAGAAAGAGGGAGCGACTTGGTTTAAGTCCACCGAATTTGGAGACGATAAAGATCGCGTGGTCGTGAAATCAAACGGCGAAAAAACCTATTTCGGAACCGATATCGCCTATCACAATGAGAAATTAAAACGCGGATTCGACAAATTGATTGATATCTGGGGAGCCGATCATCACGGGGAAGTGAAAAGGACCCATGGGGCGCTCAAGGCTTTGGGACACGAAAACAAACTGGATGTGATTCTCACGCAATTCGTCCGTATTTTGAAAAACGGGGAAGAGATGAAAATGTCGAAGCGCGCAGGGACATATGTGAGCGTTGACGATCTTATTGACGAGGTTGGAAAGGACGCGACGAGGTTCTTCTTTTTGATGCATAGCGCGGATACGCATATGAATTTCGACATGGACCTAGCGAAGGAAAGAAGCGAAAAAAATCCCGTCTATTATGTCCAATACGCGCACGCGAGAATCTGCAGCATTTTTGAAAAAGCGGAAGACGCAAACCTAACATTTAATGTTAGGAGCGTCCTAACATTAAATGTTAGGAATCATGCGAAAGAACGTGCGCTCATTCTCGAACTTCTCAAATTCCCGGATCTCGTCTCCGAAATATCCCAAAACTACGCCGTCCATTACCTTCCGCAGTATACTATCGGTCTTGCGGATAAGTTTCATTCTTTCTATGACGAGTGCCGGGTGATTGATGAAAATAATTTGGAGCTCACGGCGCAGAGATTGGAACTGGTAAAGGCAGTCCGGATTGTTCTCAAGGAAGTTTTGAGATTGATGGGGATCTCGGCCCCTGACCGAATGTAAAATGAAAATCTCAAGATTCAAACTGATAATACAGAGTCCAAAATTATCAAGCGCTGAGATATCTCTGTAATTCGAAAAATTTTACATTCCGCATTTTCTTTTTTTCAGCCAAAAGCTGATCTGCCTCTGGCATGAAATTTTTATCTTTAAATTCTTATTTTTTATTATGAGCAACTGCTACAATAACAACTACAACAACGGTCCGCAGAAGAAAATGACTCTTGACATTGAAACCCTGCCGGCGCCGGAGCACATGCATGAAGTTCTCAAAGAGATTCATGAGTATAAAAAGAAAAAAAAGAAAAGAAACGGGGAAAAGTATTCCACAAGCTTTGAAAGTTTTCTTGCGGGTACGGGTCTCGACGGCACTTTCGGCCGCGTTCTTTGCATCTCTTATGCAATCAACGATGATGTGGTTCATTGCATTTGCAATGAGGATGAAAAAAAAGTGCTTGAGGAATTTTGGGATGTGGCAAAAGATGTTGATCTTTTTATTGGTTTCAATATCATTGAATTTGATATGAAATATCTTATGCAAAGATCAATTGTCCATGGAGTGAAACCGCGTACGAAAATGCGGCTTTCGTTTGCAAAATATCGCAGCGAACCGATGTACGATGTGATGCACGAATGGAACCAATGGAGTTTTGGAAGGGGAGTCGGCCTCGACACGCTTGCCAGGGCCCTGGATCTTCCGACGTCGAAAACCAATATGGACGGATCGGAAGTTTATACATACTACAAAAAAGGAAAAATAAAGGAAATTTGCGCTTATTGCAATGCAGATGTCGAAGTGACGCGGAAGATTTATAAGAAGATGAACTTTGAGTAATTTCCCAAGGTCCGACCTTGAGGAATTTCCCGACGAATAGTCGGGAAAGGGAAAGGTCGCACCTTGGATAGCGAAAATGATCTGTAGTTGTAATAATATTTGCTGGGCTAAGCCCGACTTAGCTCTGTTTAATAAAAAAGATAGGGTATTGCCTGTGTATTATGCGCAAATACTTCACAATATTCAAAACGAGCTTTGCGAATGAATTGGAATACCGAATCGCTTTTATATTATCGCGGTTTAGAAATATTGTTTTTTTAATGCTGCTTTATTACGTTTGGTTGAGCCTCAGTCAAATGACGGGGAGATTTGCATCTTACAGGCTTGAAGAGCTTACGGCTTATGTTTTTTTGGCGCATCTTTTGCGGGCGATTATCTTCGGTGCTCAGTCGCGGCTCGCGGCGCTTGAAATCAATGATGGAACTTTTTCGGCATACCTCGTGAAACCCATCAGCCACTTCTGGTTCGTTTTTTGGCGAGAATTGGCGCAAAGGGTAATATTTTTCACCAGCGCCGTATTTGAGCTCGCGGTGTTTATTTTTTTCACCAAAGCTCATTTTTTGTGGCAAAATAATATCAAACTCCTGGTATTTTTCGCCGTGGCGATACTTAGTTCGATGTTTCTTTATGCTCTGCTCACGTATTTAATAAGCCTTCTCGCTTTTTGGTCACGGGAAGCCATGGGGCCAAGATTTCTTTTTGAATGGTTCATGGAATTTGCTTCGGGCGCGTTTTTTCCGCTCGATATTCTCTCAAAAAACTTGCTGACGGCATTTCAGTTTCTGCCGTTTGCCTATATTATATATTTTCCACTCAAAATTTATCTTGGAAAATGGGACGCGTGGCAGATGACGATCGGAATCGGTTTGCAACTTATGTTTATTCTTATTTTTGCGGCGGTCGTTTCGGTGGCGTGGAAGAGGGGACTCAGAAGGTATGTCGGGGAAGGAATATAATCGCATAACGTGGAACGCATAACCCTATTTTATGAGAAAATATTTACGAGTCTGGAAACAATTGGTGATTTTGGCGTTCGGGAGCTATATTTCCAACCGGATGGAATATGGCAGTTATTTTTTGGGAAAAATCGTGCGTTTTGGATTTTTTCTGCTCATGATCGTCGCCATTTTCAGCCATACTCAAAATATCGTTGGGTACTCAAAGTATCAAGTCATTATTTTTTTCCTGACTGCTTTTTTCATGGACAGTCTTGGACAAGCCTTTTTCAGGGGAATATATCTCTTCCGCCAAGATGTCCAGCGGGCGAATTTTGATTATGTGCTCGTAAAGCCGGTAAATCCGCTGTTTCTCACTCTAACCCGGATGACCGATCTCTTGGACATTACGCTCCTCGCGCCGCTCATCGTCCTGATTGCTTACTCACTTTCAAAATTAGGCGTCCTGGGAAATCCGGCGGCGGTTTTGGGATACCTGTTGTTTGTAGCGATCGGTTTTGTGATTGTTGCGAGTCTTCATATCATTTCGGCCGCTCTTACCGTCTGGACCATGGAAAGCGAAGTTTTCATTTGGTTTTACCGCACGGCAACATTTGCCGCGCTTTTCCCGCCGGAAATATTCTCTCATCCGATTCAATTGCTTTTCACTTTTATTATTCCGATCGTGATTATTGTGGCGGTTCCGGCAAAAGCGGTGCTGGGGATGCTGACTCTTAAGATGGTGCTCATCGCTTTCGCGGTCGCATTTGTCTTTCTTTTTGGGTCCCTGCTACTATGGAAAGCGAGCCTCAAACAGTATTCCAGCGCGTCGAGTTGATAATCTCTTGGATTAACCTGAATACTTTCATATATGCATATGTGAAAGTGAAGCGTATTGAAAAAGGATAACCGTAAATATGAAAAAATACTTAGCCGTCCTAAAAATCGAATGGCAAAGGCAGATGGCCTATCGAGTGAACCAGTTCACCTTCAGAATCGGGAATGCTTTTGAGATTTTTGTTCAGATTGTCATTTGGACGGCTATTTTTCAAAATGCTGATGTTATCAAAGGATATAGTTACAGGGAAATGATGACCTATATTCTTATCGGCTGGCTGCTTTCCATGCTGATGAACAATTATGGATTCGAGGAAATCATTTCCGGCCATATTGAAAAAGGGGAGCTCTCAAATTTTATTTCCAAACCCATTGATTACATCAAATATCTGCTGACTCTTTCAATCGCCCGTTGCAGCTTCACATTGGTTTTAGCGTTTTTGACTAATATTGTTCTCCTTTTTTTGTTCAGGCACTATTTCATAATATCAAAGGACGCCTTAGTCTGGATTATCCTGGCTCTCATGATTTTGGCCGGTTATTTTATAAACTTGTTTGTTTCAATGCTGATTGGTTTTACTTCATTTTGGACGGTCGATAACGCCGGAGTCTTTTATTCAATCAATACGCTGGCAAAATTTTTGTCGGGCAATTATTTTCCGATAAACATTTTGCCGGTTGCTTTTCTGAATTTTAGTTTGGCCTTGCCGTTTGTTTACACTTTCTATTTTCCCGCCCAGCTTTATCTTGGAAAAATTTCAATTCTTGAGGGATTGGTCGGATTGGGTCTTGAAACGGCTTGGCTCGTTATTTTATATTTAATCGTAAGAATTGTCTGGAAAAGGGGACTCAAAAAATTTGAAAGCGTCGGGATATGACAACCTCACCCTAACCCTCTCCTTGGCAAGGAGAGGGAAGTAGAGAAGATTATTTTTATGAAAAAATATTGGCACATCATCACGAATGAAATTCAAAGGCAGTTCACCTATCGGGCGAGCATTGCCGCTTATGCGTTTGGAAACATTGCGGAACTCGTGGCGCTGACGGTTATTTGGATAATAGTTTACAGAAATATTGACGCGATCAAAGGCTACTCTGAGAATGAAATGATCAGCTACGTTGTTTTTGCCTGGTTTTTTTCTTTTCTCACGACAACCTATGCTTTTGAACGAAATGTGGCGCGCGACATCCACCAGGGAACCCTTTCCAATCTTATGGTAAAACCGCAAAGTTATATTCGATATATGATGGCAGTTGCGACCGGACGCATCTCAATTGCTTTTTCAATCGTGCTGGTCCAGGCTGTCATCGTGTTTTCATTTTTCCGCAGTGAAATAATATTTTCACTCGACATCCCGAAGTTTTTGGTGCTTGTTTTTATGCTGATTGCCACATACCTCATCAATCTTTTTCTTTCTATTCTCATCGGTTTCATCGCTTTTTGGACGACGGAAATAAACGGGACTTATTATTCAATCAAGGTTTTTTCGCGCTTCATGTCCGGAACTTTTTTTCCGATCAGTCTCTTGCCGGTATTTTTCATGAAAGCGAGCTTTTTTCTTCCGTTTGTTTACACGATTTATATTCCGGTCCAACTCTATCTTGGGAAAATCAGTTTTGCGGAAGGGCTCCGTGGTCTCGCAATTGAAATTGGGTGGCTGGTCGTGCTATATGTTATTATAAAAATTGTATGGAGGCTGGGGCTCAAGAAATATGAGAGTGTGGGGATATGAAAAGAGGCCATTGCTGGCCCCGGAAAGGATAATTGTTTTTGAAGGGACTTAGTCCGAAGGTAAGTCCACACGGTTTGGACCAACGACCCATTCAGACTTACGGAACCTTAGAATCTGCTTGGCGATTTCTGCGGCAGCTTCAGGATTTTCCCGTATTTGAATAATTTGGAGGTCCATGCTTCCTCCCTGGGTTATGAATCGAATCTGGAATCTGTGGACATTAAATTCGGCTTCTCCGAGATACCACAGTGTTGGGCTCCAGCAGACCAGTAGCTGCTCCGCATCCGGAGTCAGAAGAAAGATGACGCCCAGCAGTGCCGGCTCGTAAGCATAGTTATAAACAATATTGAGCTTTTTTAGCTCGTCTCTTACCAGTCTCCTGAATGTCTCATTGAGTAACATTTCAAGCCTCCTTGTGTTGAAGATAATAATTTTTTAGCATCTATAAAACACTATGTCAATCATAAAAGTTTCCAATTTAAGCAAGACCTACGAATACTACAAAAAACAGCCGGGGCTTTGGGCGTCGATGAAGAGCTTGTTTCATCGCGAGAAACTTTTCAAAAAAGCGGTGAAGGAAATCAATTTTGAAATCGGAGAGGGGGAGCTGGTCGGATTTTTGGGTCCAAACGGAGCTGGGAAAACGACGACGCTCAAAATGCTTTCGGGAATTCTTTATCCAACGAGCGGGGCGGCGAAAGTTTTGGGGCACGTGCCCTGGAAAAGGGAGGCGGCCTATCAAAAGCAATTCGCGCTTGTGATGGGGCAAAAAAACCAGCTCTGGTGGGATCTTCCGGCCATGGAGAGTTTCATTCTCAACAAAGAAATATACGAAGTCTCGGATCAGGATTTCAAAAAAAATCTCGATGAACTCGTGGAGCTCTTGGATATCAAAGACATTTTGGATGTCCAGGTGCGAAAATTGTCACTTGGGCAACGCATGAAATGCGAACTCGTGGCAGCGCTTCTTCACAAGCCGAAAGTTCTGTTTCTCGATGAGCCGACGATTGGGCTTGATGTCGTCGCACAAAAAAATATCCGCGATTTCATCAAACAGTATAATCAAAAAAACAAAACGACCATCATTCTCACTTCTCATTATATGGAAGATGTGAAAGAGCTTTGCGAGCGGGTGATTATCCTTGAGGAAGGTGAAATTGGTTACGACGGGGACTTTGCGAGTCTCATCGAAAAGTATGCACCGTATAAGGTTCTCAAGATAACTTTTGAAGGGGAGGGGATTCAGGAAGAGGATGTCAGACAATTTGGAGAAGTTCATAACTTTACATCCCATAGCGTCACTTTGCGTGTTCCGCGGGAGAAAGCCAAAAATGTCGCGCGCGATATCTTGTCTTCCGATCTTCCCGTTGATGACATCTTGATCGACGAAGTGGATATTTCGGATGTTGTCAGGAAAATTTTCAGCAATGGAAAACAGTGAAAAATATTTTTCCTATTGGTTATACTAAGTAAGTTAAATGTTATAATGCTCTGGAGTATTGTAATAAAACAATTTTTCTTAGGGCGCCGATATTTTTATGTATTTTTTCACTACAACTAATTGTAGTGAATTTTTTGTAAAAAAAGAAGCCCAAGCGGGGCGGTGAGACAATGTTTCACAAAAATTACCGCGCTTGGACTTCGGATCGCGAACCTTATTCTTCAGGCGCCACCTCCTTAAACCGGATATGCAAGCGTGTGCCGTCCGGCAAAAAGTAATTTCCGACGAAATGGTGGCTTTCGGGCCCCGAAGCCGTAACAGTCAGATTTCCTGTCAGCGTCCTCGAGACCTGATTAGCTTTTCCAGCTTGCTTCAGGAGTTCTCCCAGAAGTCCATTGGGCACGAGTGCTCGGGCAATGGAAAATATTACTTCAGACTGAATGTGCCCCTCTCTTTTTTTGTTCTCATTATCAACAAGCGATAATTTTCTCAAATAATTACGCTTAAGCCGATAATGAACAATGACTAGTGCCGCAATATTTGCGACAATAAAAATTGATAAAAGCCAATATTTCTCCATGGACAGTCCTCCCAACTGTAATTTATCAACTAAAAACATTAAATCATCTTTGATCGAGTCTGGTCAATAAATTATTTATTTTTTACCATATAAGTATTCTGCAGCTTATATCCCAATTTTCGATAATATTCCCGGACGCCAATCCCGGCGATGACGGATATTTTTTGACAGCCAAATTCTACACGCGCGATTTTTTCCGCTTCTAAAATTAGTTTTTTTCCGAGTCCTGCGTGCTGGGGTGATTTCTTATCGCGGGATTTGAGGTTAAGTAATTTACCGTAGGTATGGACTTCGCGGATGATAGCGGAATTTTTCCTAACATCGAATGTTAGGACGCTCCTAACATTCGATGTTAGGTTTATCCGTAATCGTAATAAGGAATATAGTTTTTTACCATCCGGCGAAACGTATTCCAAAAATATTTCTTTTCCGCCGGAAGCATCGTAATCAATTCGGTGCAATACGATCTTATCCTGCAGAGTATATTCCCCGCGGATTTCCCGGCAGCGGATGCAGTGACATTCAACGCCTTTGTTTTGGATAATTTGGCGGAGGTTGGAAATATTCGGGCCGGCGGCGATGGAAGTTGTTGGAATATCCCTGATTAATCTTGAAATTCTGACATAGGGCGGGACACCCTTTTTTATTTCGGTGATCAATTTTTCCGCTTGCGAGTTTGTGAGGGCCTTATATTTTCCTTTCTTCCAAATATTATAGAGAGCCGAATTTCGAGTGACAACGCAGGGATAAATTTTGATGAGATCCGGCTGAAAATCGGGACTCGAGAAAATTTCTCGGAATATTGCGAGGTCTTTTTTGAAGCTGCTGCCGAGGAGTCCGGGCATCATATGGTAGCCGACTTTGAAGCCGGCATCTTTCAAGAGTTTCGTCGCTTCGACGGTTTGCTGAACCGTGTGTCCGCGGCGATTTTTTTTGAGGACGTCATCGAAGACGCTTTGAACGCCGATTTCGACACGCGTTGCGCCAAGGATACGATATTTTTTAATCTCTTTTTCGTTGAGTGTGTCTGGTCGGGTTTCAAGAGTAAGGCCGATGATGCGATGCTTTGCTTTTTCGTTTCTTTTTTGCTCATAGAATAGGGATTTTTGCAACTTAGACACCGAGTGTCTAAGTGAAGGATAATCGTTGGCGGCGCGGTAGCATTCTTTGATGAATTGATATTGATATTGTTCGGGGAGGTCGGAGAAAGTCCCGCCCATTACAATTAGCTCGATTTTGCCTATCTCGTGGCCGTTTATTTCCAGCGCCCGCAAGCGTTTTTGCACCTGCCGGTAGGGATTGAACTTTACTGACATCGCCCGCATTACTGCCGGCTCGTTCGAAAGATAGCTTTTCGGCATACCTTTTTCAGTCGGACAGTAGAGGCATTTTCCCCGGCAGGGATGGAATTTGGTGAGAACGGCGACGACGGCCACTCCTGAAAGTGTGCGGATTTTTTTGCTTTTAAGTATTTTTTCGAAAGCAGCAGCGCGTATTATTTTTTTTGCGTTTATAAGTTTTTCATAAAAATCCCGAAGGTCGGCATTGCGGGGGGTAGTGGCCTTGAATTGCCCGCAAATTTCTTTTTTAAGTTCGTCAAAATCTTCCGCCGTCTTGCATTTCCGGCGAATTGCTTCTTTAATGATGGTAGCAAACAATTGATTCATAGGATTTTCCCAAGACTTAATCTTAAGTGAATGAAAAAGAGAGAAACTGAAAAAAAAATATTATCCAATCTTGAAACCGGCTACGATTCAATAGCCGATAAATTTTCAAATACCCGCGCTTTCATGTGGCGGGATTTGGGATTTATGAAAAATTTGGTGGAATCCGACGGTTATATTCTTGATTTTGGGTGCGGGAACGGCAGATTGGCGGGATTTTTTGAGGGAAATTACGGGAAGTATGTTGGGACCGATATTTCTCAAAAGCTCTTGAATATTGCCAGGCAAAGGTATTCTAGCGAAAAAACAGAATTTATCAAAGTAAATCCGATGTTTGAGAGGCTGCCCTTCGGAGACGGTTACTTTGATACTGTTTTTTCAATTGCGGTTTTTCATCATTTTCCAAGCAGAGAATATGCGCTCCAAGTTTCCAAGGAGCTGTATCGTATCTCAAAACCGGGCGGAAAAATCGTCATTTCTGTTTGGAATTTATGGCAAAAACAATATCTCAAATATCATCAAAAAACAAATAAAGAGTGGATGGATGCGAATATCCCTTTTAAATCCGGAGAAAGAATATTCAATCGCTACCACCATCCTTTTAAGATAGGAGAGTTCGAAGGTCTTTTTCGGGAAGCCGGCTTCAAAACCATGGAAAAGAAAGAAGGCTGGAATTTGCTTTATATTGGGAAAAAATAGGTGTGGATAAACAGATGTTGACTTAGTGATAATAGAAGTGATATAGTGATAATGTTTCATAGAACATGGAACATCCGTCTGCGATATGAGCAGGATGTCGCTGGCGGGCATAACATGTAACAAAAATAAAATGGAAAAAAATCTAACAGACAAACAAAGTCTGATCCTGGAGACTATCAGAGAAATGACCGACAGCGGACAGGGGAATCCGACTACCTATAAAGTTTACAAATATCTGGAAAAGAAAGGAGTGAAGGCAGGAAGCGTTAAAAGTGTCTCCCAGGTTGTTGAGTCTCTTGAAAAAAAGGATCTTTTGAAGCGTGATATTTTTCGAAAGCTGTATCCGGTTGAAAATGATAATTTTTCGGGCGGACTCGAGGGATTGTTTCGGGTACCCGTTTACGGACTTGCTTCAGCCGGTGACGCACTTGCTTTTGCCGAGGATAATATGGATGGTTATCTTCAGATTTCGGAGAGCCTTTTTGCACCCAGCGCTAAGGCAAAACTTTTTGCCGTAAAAACTCTTGGCGATTCGATGGACAAGGAAGGAATCGGGGACGGAGATTATGTAATTTTTGAAAAAAGGGACGCTGACTTTGATTTTGACGATAAAATAGTGGTGGCAATCGTAAACGGACTTGCGACCATCAAGCGATATCGCAAGCTTGGAAATGGAGTGATCGGATTGTTTCCCAGCTCAACCAACAGTTTTCATCAGCCGATATATATCCACGAGTCCGATTCGTTTATGATCGCGGGAGTGTTCAGAAAAGTTCTGCCGGTTAAATTTATCAGCCTGTGATTTGCGAATATTATGATTATTGATTGCTGCAAACGTTTATTGCCTGAAGAATGGGATAAGAAGGAAATCGTCTGGCGGGACAAACCTTTTTACAGGGACCGTTATTTTTCTTTTCTTCATGTTCCAATTAATTTCGGCGGAAAGATTGCGAAGGGCCTTGAGAACATAAGGGAAGCGGGACTGGTCTCCGAACAGATGGTGCTTTCAAGACGCGATACCTTATGGGGTGGAGAAATGCTTATCCCTATCAGCAATAAAACTGAACAATTTCAGACAGAGCTTATAACCGGAAGATTTCTCACCAGGCTTTTTGAGGGGCACTATGGCGATATGCGAAAATGGATCAAGGAAACGGGGAAATTTTGCGTTGAAAGGGGATATAAACCGAACGAATATATCTTCTTTTATGCCACTTGTCCAAAATGCGCCAAGAAGCACAGAGACAAGGTGCAGATTGTAATTTTTGCTAAAGTGGAATAGTAATAACACATACAAGACTATCATTCATAATTTGACTTAATATATGGACTGGCAGGAATTTGATCAAGGAGTTTTCTTAGTCAACCTTTTAGGGATTGTCTACGATCCCCAAAAGAAGCTGATTTTGATCGGAAAAAGAAAAAATGACACCTATATCCGCGAACTGAGCTGGAGTTTTCCTGGCGGCCGGCCGGGCTATAAAGAAGACTTGGAACACTATTTAAAATTAAAAATAAAAGAGAAGGCAAGCCTTGACGTTGATGTCAAGAAAATTATTTTTGCCAAATCCTATCCTGAAAAAAGAGAATTCCTATCGATTTACTATCTCTGCGAAGCAGCTGGCGGCAGGGAAAAGGCGGGAGGAAAATTTACTGAAGTAAAATGGGTTGAACCGGCAGATGTCCAGCATTATTTTACAACTTCTTTGCATCCATTCTTGCTCGGGTACCTCAAATCTTTAAAATAGCTTTCTGATTTTGCTTTTTCCTTCAGGACGTAATATAATAATTGGGCACACTTAAGGGGAGTGCCTTTTTTAACCTAAAATAAACATCTATGCCTCCAGCTTTTAAGAGACCGTCTTGGGACGCGTATTTCATGGCCCTTGCCAAACTGGCCGCTTCGCGCTCGACTTGCATTTCCCGTCCGACGGGATGCGTGATTATTCGGGATAAGCAGGTTCTTTCGACCGGATATAACGGTTCCATGCCGGGCGTGCCGCATTGCTCGGACGAAGGTTTTTGCTATCGTCGCAGCATCAAGGCGCCGGATGCGGGAAAATATGATTTCTGCCGGAGCATCCACGCCGAAGCCAACGCCATCGCACTTGCGGCCCGGACAGGAATCAGCGTTGAGGGAGCAACTGCTTACTTCACGCTTTTTCCATGTTACGTCTGTACGAAACTTTTGGTGCGGGCGGGAATCCGGGAGATCGTCTATGAATTCGGATATGACTCGAAAAACGCCCAGCGGGACAAGCACTGGCAGGAAGTGGCCGAAGGCGCCAACATCAGGATTCGGCAGGTTCGGCTTTCCGAAGAAGACAAGAAGTGGTTTGAAGGATTTTTGCAGGATGACACATCGAGAAGGAGAATACCCAGCGAATAATTTTACGATTTATGATTTACGAATTAAGATTTATGAATTTGTAAATCATTGATTTTAATTTTTTAACAAATTGTATGCTAATCGGAATAAAAGATTTATTAAATCTGGTCAAAGAGAAAAAACTCGTGGAAAATCTTTCGGAGCGGGAGCTTAAAAATCCCGAAGGGTCGGGATTTGATCTTCGAATGGGGGAAGTATACGAACTTGAAGGGTACGGATATCTTGGCCTTGAGGAAAGGGAAACGCCGAAATCGACCCTGGTCGCTAAATTCGATCCAAAAAAAGTCACTTCCTATATTTTTGAGCCGGGGAAATATTATCTCATCAAAACAATCGAAACGGTTAATCTTCCCATTGATTTGGCGGGCATTATATTTCCGCGGACAACGCTTTTCCGTTCGGGTCTCGCGCTTTTCAACGGAATTGTGAATACCGGTTATCAGGGAGAGCTGACTTTCGGTCTTTGCAACCTCGGAAAATCGAATATTAAAGTCGACATGGGAGCACGAGTGGTACATATCACCTTTCATGAAGTTTTGGGCGAAGGAAGCCAATATCGCGGTCAATGGCAGGGCGGAAGGGTTACCACTGAAGGAAGGGAAGTCCAGGTTTAGAAAAAATCAAAGTTCAAAATAAAGGTATCCCGCGAAGCGGGATGGCAATATATTTTTTCATTTTTACACATAAATGAAGAATAAGAAGAAAGGTTTATTTATTGTTCTTGACGGGACTGACGGGAGCGGAAAGGCGACTCAGACCGAATTATTGGTCCGGAAGCTGAAAAAAAAAGGACACAAGGTGGAAAAAATTGACTTTCCGCGTTATGGGAAGAAATCAGCCGCTCTTGTGGAGGAATATCTGAACGGAGAATTCGGAACCGCCGAGGAGGTTGGTCCTTACCGAGCCTCGATATTTTATGCTTGCGACCGGTATGCCGCCCATTTTCAAATAGAAAAGTGGATTGAAAAAGGAATAACCGTCATTGCTAACCGGTATGTGACGGCCAATATGGGCCATCAGGGGGGAAAAATAAAGGAAAAATCGGAACGCAAAAAATATTTTCACTGGCTGTCCGATTTGGAATATAAAATATTTGAAATTCCCAGGCCCGATATCAACTTGATACTTCATGTTGAAGCCGGGATTGCCCAAAGGCTGGCGCTTCAAAAAAAGAAGCGCGCATATCTCAAGAAAAAGAAAGCCGATATTCATGAATTGGACCTCGGGCACCTCAAAAACGCGGAAAAAATATATATCGAAATATCCAAGGTAATTCCGAACATAGAATTAGTCGAGTGCATGAAAAATGGAAAGATTATGAAAAGAGAGGAAATAAGCGATTTAGTTTGGACAAAGATTAAGAAATATTTATAATAAATGGCTTACTAATGATAAATTTATGTGGCGTCATCCTAACATTGAATGTTAGGAGCGCTCAACATTCAATGTTAGGATGAAATACAAACCGACAATTGGAATGGAGGTTCATGTCGAGCTCAAGACCGACTCCAAGATGTTCTGCTCATGCAAAAATGAGCTGGGCCTTGATCGGATTCCAAACAAAAATATTTGCCCTGTTTGCACGGGCCAGCCCGGAGCTTTGCCGGTGGCGAATGAAAAGGCCATTGAGTATGTAATCAGGGCCGGATTGGCGCTTAATTGTGAGATTGCCAGGATTTCCAAGTTTGACCGCAAGAACTATTTCTATCCTGACCTTCCGAAAGGATACCAGATTTCCCAATATGATCAGCCGCTTTGCGGAAAGGGATTTTTAGAAATTGGCGGAAAAAAAATCGGGATCACAAGGATTCACCTTGAAGAAGACACGGGGAAACTTATTCATCAAAAAGGAACGGATTTCAGCCTTGTCGATTTCAATCGGAGCGGAGTGCCGCTTATGGAGCTGGTTACGGAGCCTGAAATTGAATCAGCAGAAGAAGCGAAAAATTTTTGCGAAGAGCTTCAGCTTATTTTGCGATATATGGGAATATCGGACGCGGATATGGAAAAGGGGCAGATGAGATGCGAAGCGAATATCTCAATCCGAAAAGAGGGCGACAAAAATTTTGGAACAAAAGTGGAAGTGAAAAATTTGAATTCTTTCAGATCGGTTGAAAAAGCAATCGAATATGAACTCGGGAGGCAGGAAAAAGCGCTGGAAAACGGAGAAAAAATCATTCAGGAAACTCGCGGATGGGACGAGGGAAAAATGCAAACTTTTTCCCAAAGAGAGAAAGAGTCGGCGCATGATTATCGGTACTTTCCGGAGCCGGATTTGCCGCCGCTTGAATTCAATGATGATTACATCGAAAAAATAAAATGCGAGCTTACGGAATTGCCTGCGCAGAAGATTGAAAGATTCCGGAGGGAATATGAGTTGTCCGAATATGACGCGGAAATGCTCGCGCGCGATAAGGATCTGGCGGAATTTTTTGAAAATTCAGTCAGTGAAGCCTGTGAAATTTGCAAGGGCGACGGAAAAATAGCAAAACTTACTGCCAATTATATAATCTCGGAGCTCAAAAAATATCTGGACGGCCGGAATAAGATTACCGAACTGAAATTAACCCCGGAAAATTTCGGGGAGCTGATGAGTATTATTTTTCAAGGAAAGATTAATTCCAGCGCGGCTCAAATCGTTCTTTCTGAAATGGTGAAGACCGGCGCTGATCCGAGTCATGTCATCGCCGAAAAAAATCTGGGGCAAATCGAAGACGATTCGGAGATAGGAAAAATTATCGAAAAAGTTGTTTCCGAAAACCCTGATCCTGTCGAGGATTACAGAAAAGGAAAGCAGGCCGCCTTGCAATTTCTTCTGGGGCAGGTTATGAAAGAGAGCAGGGGCAAGGCGGAACCCAAAAAAGCAATGCAGTTAATAAAAGATATTTTACAATAAATTCACCTGAAACGGGGGGCTACTATGCCGAGAGAGTTAGCATGTGAGCAGATAAGTTGTCAGAAAGACGGAAAGAATTGCGATCTTTCTGTCCGGATTTGCCAACCAATCTTAAAAAGCGGTTTCGCCGTTGATATTGATGAGCAGAACATTCAGATTATCTGCCCAGAGTGCAAAGTTAAGGGAGGAAAAAATCATAAAGGCTGCTGTACTAAGGGTCCGCCAGCGGGGTGACAGGATGGAGGGTAAAAAAAGTTGCGCCAAAAAAGCGGCTGTGGTTGAACCCGGTTCTTCAGAAGAGGAGCATTATGCAGAAGAGGGATATATCATTTCGGGTGGTCCTCCCGTGTGCGGAGTCTGTTTCGCTTCCTAATGGCGGCAATCATGAAGACGGGTGCATCTATGGGCCGGGAGTAAAGTATTTTTAAGGAGGATCTGAAACTATTCATGAGAATAAAATCCAGGCCAGGGGTGGAGAACCGCCCCTGGCCGTAACTTTATCCCCCTGCACAGAAGATCGCGAACGTGAACTCGCCGGATAAGTGCTTCCTCTTTCTGTTTCGGGAAATTCCGCTCCCTCTCAAGAAACGGACGGATACCCCCGTGTGTAAATTCGGGGATCTTTATCAGCAGCCTTATCTTAGTTGACACATTATTCGGAGATTAATATAATGACAAAGATGACAAAAAAGATCGGAGTAAAAATTAGGTCAGGACACATTTAGCGGATTCCCACCCGAAAGGTGGGAGTTTTTTTAAAAAATACACGAAAATAACAAATAATTAACGAAGAAAACGAAAAATATGAGTGAGAAAACATTGAAAGGGCAATCGATTTTGGAAGCTCAGCAATTTAACAAGGAAATCTTAGACGATTTGTTTTTGGAAGCGGACCGAATGAAAACAATGTGTGATTTTCTTGATGATGGGAAAGTTTCGGATGAGGACGCCCAGTGGTGCAAAGATGTTCGAAACAAGATGGCGGAAAAAAGAATTGCGCTTTTATTTTACGAACCAAGCACCCGGACTTGGTCATCTTTTTTTGTGGCGTCGGAAAATGTGGGCGGGCGCGTGCTTCCGGTTCCTCCCGCGAAACAATTCTCATCGGTGGTGAAAGGTGAAACAGTGAAAGATACAGTCGCCATGTTTTGCGGCTATGGAGTGGACGCGATTGTAATGCGGACAGACAAGGAAGGCATGGCAAAAGAAGCGGATGAAGCGGCGCGGACGAACGGACGAGAAGTGGCGATTATAAACGCGGGGGATGGGAAGGGGCAGCATCCGACACAATCGCTTCTTGATCTCTATACGATTAAGAGATTCTATGAAAATGAGCTTAAAAAAAATATTCACGGAGAAAAAATAAATATTGCTTTTGTGGGAGACCTTGCCAATGGAAGAACGGTTCGGTCGCTCGCGTATCTTCTCAATAAATACCAGGAGGCGGGAAAACTCGAATTTTTCTTTGTTTCGCCGACGGTTCTCAAAATGAAAGACGATATTAAAGAATATCTCGCAGGAAAAGGCGTAAAATATTCGGAACATGAAAAATTAATCGATGTTGTTGGAAAAATAGACGTCTGTTATATGACGCGAGTGCAAAAAGAAAGGCTCGAAGGAATTCAAGTTGATTATGACTTTATCAGGCAGAATTGCTCGATAACAAGAGAAGTCGCCCAAAAAATGAAAAAGGAATCGATTGTGATGCATCCGCTTCCGCGCGATCCGGCTTTCGGCGAAATTCCGGAGTGGTTCGACTCGGATTCGCGGGCGAAGTATATTCAGCAGGCGCAAAACGGTCTTTATGTCCGGATGGCGCTGCTCAAGAAAGTGCTTTTGGGGTAATATTTAAGGGAAATATGGAATATTGACAACCTTTTTGATGGGGAGTATTATTGAAAAAATGTGTAAGAATACCGGAGACAAAAAAATATTGAAACGATTTTGACGGAAAAAACCGCCCCTGTGGGGGCGTTTTTTTTAGCACCTTAGCTTATTCAGGAAACAATCCGGCGGAACCATCGCCGGTAACTATTGAAAGGAGGGTCAGTAATAGTATGGCAGGAGGAACAACGCAAGAGCGGATGGAACAAATTGCGGCAGCAAGGGACAGGTGTGTTTGCAGGGGCTGCAGTTGCTGCTTCGTTAGGGGAGCTAATCTTGAAGGTTGCGGGGGATGTTTTGATCCCAAGAAAGACATCGTGGCCTGTCAAAAATGCCCAGCTCGTCTTGCTGTGCGGAAATAGTTCCGCAGTTAACTATCGCCTCGATTCAGTTTCTGGATCGAGGCCAGTTTTTTATAAGAACTTATTTACTGCTTTATTAATCTCCGCATAGTTTTTCAGCCACTTGATTCTTTTGTCGCGCTTGAACCAGGTCATTTGCCGCTTGGCGTAATTTTTTTCGGCTTGAATAACTTTTTCGACGAGCTCTTGTTTTTTAATCTTTTTTTGTAAATATAGCGGAATCCAAAAATAGGCGAGGCCGAAAGATTGGATTTTTTTCCAACTTAATCCTTGCTCACGTAATTTTTCAACTTCTTTTATCATACCTTGTCTGAAGCGGGCGAGGACACGTTTTTCGATATTCTTATACAATTCATTTTTGGATAATTTGATTCCAATCTGCAAAAATTCATATTTCTTAAATCGTAAATCATAAATCTTTTCTCTTGCCGGCACCTTGCCGATGGATTCGCATATTTCAATCGCGCGGATGAGGCGGACTTTGTTTTTCGCATCGATATTTTTTGCGCGTTCGGAATCCGTCTTTTTCAGTATCGTGAGTAATTTTTCCACCGAATATTTTTCCAGTTTTTTGCGCAGCTGCCAATCCGGTTTCACTTCGGGAAAATTTACGTTGTCGACAATTGCCTGAATCCAAAATCCTGTTCCGCCGCAAATGATGGGAAACTTTCCGCGCCGCAAAATATCCTCGATTATCTTTTCCGCCCGCTTTTTGAATTTCGCGACGCTATAATCCGTCTGTGGGGAAATTATGTCAATCAGGTGGTGAGGAATGCCGCTGGAAAGGAATATCGTCCTCAGTGTTGCGAGATCCTTCGACGTGCTGCGCTTTCTCAGGATGACAGGCATTATTTTGCCCGTCACCTTTCCGGTGCCGATGTTCATGCCGCGAAAAACTTGCCGGCTGTCCGCCGAAATGACTTCTCCGTTAAACATTTTGGCTATTTTAATGGCAATATCGGATTTACCGGAAGATGTCGGTCCAAGGATAACGAATATTTTATTATTTTTTTTCGGCTGTGATATGCTGGCCGGAATTTTATTAGTCATTTTGAGAAATAATTTTTCAACGAGAGAATTATTTGTTATAATTATATCAACGATTTTACGGGGGTGTGAATTATGTATTGGCTAAGTCCATGGGAGAAGGCATTAGACATTGTTGCCAGGAATCTTTTTTGGAAAGCTTATCGGAAAAAGGATCTTCCAAAAAAGATTGAGATTGAAATGGAGCTCAAAATCTTCGAGCAAGACCAATCTCTGTTCATTCGACTTATTGAGTTTTGCCAAAATATTGGTTGGGAATCGGCTGAATTCAAAAAGAGCGAGGAGAGGAGCATCTTCCTTGTGCTTAAAAGAGCGCAAAAAAGATGTTCTTCAGGCTGAGCCCGCTTACTGAGCGGGCTCAAGGATTTTCATCGATATTCCTTCCAGTCCGAACGGTTTGGCTTTTTCGATTTTAACTTTTTGAAAACTCCCGATGGGGATTTTTTTGTTGGAGGAAAATATAACTTTCTTTTGAGTGCGGGTGTGGCTCGAGTATCTATATAAAATTCGAGTCGAAATTCTTTTCGTCCAAGGTTCGGCCTTTTTTCCTCCGACGTTACGTCGGAGTTCCTCAAGGTCAAACCTTTTATCAACTAAAACTTCAACGGATTTTCTAACATACTTTTTATTGTTCGCAAGAGCTGTTTTTTTCAGAATTTCCGTGAGGACTTTTTCGCGGCGGACTTTTTCTTTTTTTGAAACATTGTCCTTCATCTTCCAGGCGGCGGTTTCAGGGCGCGGCGAGTATTGGGCGATATAGGCCATATCAAATTTCATGTCGCGGAAAAGCTTGGCGGTATTTTCAAATTGATTTTTTGTTTCGCCGGGAAATCCGACAATTATGTCGGTGGAAACAGCGGGCGGCAGTTTGGAGACTAAGTCTCCAATTGGGGACTTAGTCTCCAAGTAGGCGCGGCGGATTTTTTTGATGAGGCACTTATAGTGTTCGGTTGTGTATTTGCGGTTCATTTTACGAAGGATTGTGTCATCTCCCGATTGGGCGGGCAAGGAAACATATTCACAAACTTTTTTGCATTTGGAAATTGTTTCTATGAGTTCATCGGACATATCTTTTGGGTGGCTGGTGAGAAACGTCAGCCAGAAGTTTCCGGGAATGACATCTATTAGTCTTAATAAGTCGGCAAAGCCAATAGCCTGCTTTTTTGAATCATGAATCATGAACCTCGAATTATGGTTTCTCGATTTTTTCCCTGATTCACAATTCATAATTCCTAATTCATTTTTGTAGCTATTCACATTCTGACCAAGCAAAAAAATTTCTCTGTATCCTTTTTTCACCAGGCTGCGAACTTCTTTCAAAATGTTTTCAGCCGGCCTTGAATATTCCCTTCCGCGGGCGTAGGGCACGACGCAGTAGGCACAGAAATTGTTGCAGCCGGTCATGACGGGAATATAAGCGGTATACTTGTTGGTGTATGTCGGCTCTATTTTTAAGTAATCATTACATGGTTTATTTTTTGAATTATGAATTATGAATTTTGAATCAGGGTTTTTATTTTTTCTCCATAATTCCTGATTCATAATTCCTGATTCAATTATTTCTTGTGGAAAATATTTAATTTCACAAAATAAATCAACCTTTCCCTTGAGCCTTCTCCGGACATCTTTTCGATGGGCGAGGCAGCCAGTCAATATTATTTTTTTCTTAGGGTATTTTTTTCGCAGGTTATGAACCAGCCCATAAACCCTGTCCTCCGGTGTTTGGCGTACGCCGCAGGTGACGAACACGATTAAATCAGCCGCATCAATCGAGGCGGCCGGTTTAAGTTTGTTTTTTTTGAGAATTGTCGCAATTCTTTCGGCGTCGGAATAATTCATCTGGCAGCCGAATATTTTGAGAAAGTAGGTCATGAGACAAATAAAACAAATGGGGAGAAATTATTTTTTTTCTTCAATTTCTTTTTCAATTTTTTCCAGAAACTTTTTGAAGTTGATCGCGCCGAGGTCGCCTTTTTCGCGGCTCCTCACAGCCACGGTTTTGGCGGAGACTTCTTTCTCGCCGACAATCAGCATATAATTTATTTTTTCATTTTGGGCGGCGCGGATGCGTTTTCCCAAAGACTCGGATGATTCACGGATTTGCGAGCGGATGCCGGCGGATAAAAGTTCGGAATGAATTTCTTCCCCGTATTTCTCAAATTTTTCCGAAACAGGAATGACTTCCACCTGGATGGGGGAGAGCCAAAGAGGGAAAGCGCCGGCGAAGTGTTCTATGAGAAAAGCGAAGAATCTTTCGAACGATCCGATGAGCGCCCGGTGAATTACGAATGGTTTTATTTTTTCCCCTTTATCGTCAATATAAGCAAGATCAAACCGTTCAGGCAAATTGAAATCTACCTGAATAGTGGAAATGGAATCTTCCTTGCCATAAACATTGATTGCCTGGACATCAAGCTTCGGGCCGTAAAAAGCGGCTTCTCCTTTGGCTTCATAAAAATCAACTTTATTTTTCTTGAGGACTTTTCGCATAATTTCCTCAGTTCGCTTCCAATTTTTGGGGTCGCCGACATATTTATCTTTGGTTTCGTCTGAAAGAGAAAGGCGGAATTTATAATTATCAAACCCAAGATCCGCATAAAACTTCATGAGCATTTCCATAACTTCCATGAACTGGCCTTCCAGCTGATCCGAAGTGCAATAGATATGCGCGTCATTTTGAGTAAAGCCGCGAACTCGTTGCATTCCATGAAGCTCCCCGGATTTTTCATAGCGATAAACGGTGCCTATTTCTCCGATTTTCATAGGCAATTCCCGGTAACTTCTTGGCTTCATTTTATAAACCATCATGCCGGCCGGACAATTCATGGGCTTCAGAACGAAGGTCTCTTTCACTTTGGGCTTCTCGCCTTCCTGGATTTCCCTTAAGCTCAGGCCCACTTCCAAAGGGGGGTACATGCTATCGCTATAAAATCCCCAATGTCCGGATGTTTCAAATAACTCCTTTTTGTTTATATGGGGAGTGATAATATGCTCGTAGCCATAAGAACGTTCCATTTGAATTATATAATCTTCAAGCAGTCTTCTGATGACATATCCCTTGGGCAGCCATACCGGCAGACCCTGGCCGATTTCCGGAAAAGTTGCAAAAAGTTCCAGCTCTTTTCCTAGTTTTACGTGATCCCGTTTTTTTGCTTCATCCATCATTGCGAGATATTGCCTAAGTTCTTTGGGATTTTCAAAAGCCACTCCATATACTCTCTGGAGCATTTTGTTTTTCTCGTTTCCTTTCCAATAGGCGCCGGAAATTTTGGTGAGCTTAAATGATTTTGAATTTATTTCTCCGGTTGATTCAAGATGGGGACCGGTGCATAAATCCACAAAAGATCCGGTTCTATATATTGAAACCGTTTTTGTTTCAGGTTCATTATTCTCAATATCCTTTATCAGTTCGGTCTTATACGGTTGTTTGGCTTTCTTGAAATCCTGAAGCGCCTCTTCAATCGAAATGTCTGCCCTTTCAAATTTCAGATTATTTTTGATGATATTTTCCATTTTGTCTTCCAGGATTTGCAAGTCTTCCGGAATGAGCGTCCGGGGCAAATCGAAGTCATAATAAAACCCGTTTTCGATTGCCGGGCCTATTCCGAATTTCGCCTCCGGAAACATCTCAAAAACCGCCGCGGCGAGAACGTGGGAAAGAGAATGGCGGATAATTTCAATTTTATTAGATTTTTTCATATTTTTGCTGAATAGTTACGGTTTAATGGTAATATTAAAACGGCTTACTTGCAAGGTTTCGTGAGTGGGGTAGAATATGATTATTGCCGCTTCGCGCTTTTTGAGACTTTAACAATGCGCTGTAAGATAGAAGGAAAAAGTTATGACACCAGGAAAGAGAATTATTAAGAAGACAATCATATCGGCTGTTTATGTCGTTATTTTTTCATTATTAGCAGTCGGATTTTACAGCCTTTTCAGCGCCAATCCGACGTGCAGCGACGGAACAAAAAATCAAAACGAGGAAGGAGTTGATTGCGGCGGATCGTGTTCGGCCGTATGCGAGAAGATTCCCGATGTCGAAAATATTCAAGTCATCGAAAAAAATATTTTGCCGGCAGGGGACGGGCAATATGACGTCCTGGCCAGGATAAGCAATCCGAATACGCAGTTTGGAATAGCCGATCTTGAGTATTCCTTCGATTTGCTGGACGGAGCCGGGAAAATAGTCGGCCAAAGCGAAGGAAAAAATTTTATTCTTCCCAGCCAGGAAAAATATATTTTAGCTTTCAACCTAACCTCTTCCAGCGAGCCCAAAGACCTGAATTTTAAGATAAGGTCTTTCAGATGGACCAAATTCTCCGAATATGAAGAACCGCTGGTGCAGGTTTATTCAAAGGAGTTTAACTTTGTCAGTGCGGGAAGCAATTTTGCCACCCTTAAGGCCAGGATAAAAAATCTCAGTGATTACGATTTTAGGAATATCACTGTCAGCACTATAATAAGAAACGATCAGAATGTTCCGGTGGCGTTGAATCAAACAAACGTGAACGACGTAAAAGTAAATGAAGAAAGGGAGATTGTGTTCAATTGGGGGAGAAGTTTTGAAATATCACAAGAGGCCCCCAAAATAGAAATAAACACAGATGTGGATTTCTTCAGCGACGATAATTTTATGAAAAAATATGGCTCCCCGGACCAATATAGAAGTTATGGAGCGGATTCCGAATAACCGGATTGCCATATCGGGCGAATTTTTTTGTTTGCCGACTACAAATAATGATCAGAAGCTTTCTAAAACTAGATTGGATACTTATTACAGCCGTTGTCCTGCTTCTTATCCTGAGCCTCTCGGTTCTCTACACTATAAGTTATGGCGGAGAGTCAGTCGCTAAAGACCAGAGTCATTTTTTCAGGCAGTTGATATTCATGGGGATAGGGCTTGCGGTTTTTTTTGTTTTGTCTTTTTTTGATTACAGAATTGTTAAAGGCTATTCGGCTCCGCTTTTTGTTGCCGGCGCGCTTCTCCTGGTTGCGGTTCTTATAATCGGAAAAACGATTCGCGGCACGGTCGGGTGGATTGGATTTTCGGCCTTTCACATCCAGCCGGTCGAACCTTTCAAAATAATTCTCGTTATTGCGCTCGCAAAGTATTTGTCGATAAATTCCAGAACAATAAAAGACTTCAGGCACGTGATAATTACATTTGTTCCCGTCAGCCTGGCGGTTTTTTTGGTTCTGAGCCAGCCAGACTTGGGATCTGCTTTGGTTGTAATTTCAATCTGGCTGGGGATGCTGCTTGTCAGCGGAATCAAGAAGAGGCATCTCGCCGTCCTTCTTATTGCGGGGGCCGCAATTAGTGTAATCGCCTGGGGCTTTTTCCTGAAGGATTACCAGAGAGACAGAATAAATTCCCTCTTTAATCCCGCAGCCGATCCTTTGGGAGCGGGATATAATGTCATTCAATCGACAGTGGCGGTCGGTTCGGGGGGAATTTGGGGAAAAGGGCTGGGCCACGGATCTCAAAGCCAGCTTAATTTTCTTCCGGAAAAGCATACCGATTTTATTTTTGCCGTTACGGCGGAAGAACTCGGCCTCTTTGGAGCTTTTTTTGTTCTGGTTTTGCTTTCCATAGTCATTCTTCGTTTATTTAGAATTATGCAGAAAAGCCGCGGTAATTTTGGAAAGCTTATGGTCGCGGGGATAGCCGTCATGATTTTCGTCCAATCGGCGGTTAATATCGGCATGAATATCGGGATTGCCCCGATTACGGGAATTCCTCTGCCGCTTCTCAGCTATGGAGGAAGTTCCCTGATATCGACACTAGCCGCTTTAGGGATCGCAGAAAGCGTCTCAAGGCGTTCGAAATCAAGTTTCTGAAAGGATAAATGAAAAAAAAGCTGATTTTCTGATCTTTTTCAATTAGGAAATTGGCCTAAGAGTTGACTAACAGGAGGATATCTGGTAGATTTTCATAGTAACCCAAAAATTAATTGATATAAATTTTTATAGCATATGGTTGCGGATTTGACGCTTAAGACGAAAAAAAGGACAAAAAAGGACGAAAAAGTCGCGGGGAAAGGCAATGTCCCCGGTATTTTGTATGGAAAAGGAGTTGAAAACGAGATGATTTGGGTGGACGGTAAAATTTTTGGAAAGACATATGAAGAAGCGGGGGAAAGCACAATTTTGAAGCTGGCCCTTGAAGGCGGCGGCGAGCGCAATGTTATCGTGAAGGATGTGCAGAAAGATATTTTGACCGGAGCGCCGATTCACGTTGATTTTTATCAGGTTCGAATGGATGAAGAGATCGAAGCGGAAGTGGAATTGGAATTCGTCGGCGAGTCTCCGGCGGTCAAGGAGCTTGGCGGAGTGCTGGTCAAAAATATGGACAAGATCGAAATCAAATGCCTTCCGGGAGACCTTCTTTCGAAAATCGAGGTTGATATCAGCCGGATCAAAACTTTTGATGATTATGTGTATGTTAAGGACCTTCCTATTCCGGAAAAAGTTGAAGTTTCGGTGGATCCGGAAACGGTCGTGGCAATGGTTTCCGAACCGCGTTCCGAGGAAGAACTTGCTGATCTTGAAGCGGAAGTGAAAGAAGACGTGACTCAGGTTGAAGGTGTCGTGAAAGAAGAGAAGCCGGCCGAAGGCGAGGCAAGTGAAGAAAAATCCGGAGAAAAGCCCGAAGGGAAAAAAGAATAGCGGTATTACTCAGTTAGCTAGCAAGGCGCCTGATCTTCGGATCGGGTGCCTTTTTTTTGGCGTTAATATATAATATGAATAGTTCAAAATTCAAAAATAAAAGTGCAAAATTACAATGTAAAATTTAAAATTATAATTTTCTTGTCTGTTTTTATTGCAGTCAGCTTATTTTTTGTGGTTTTGTTTGCGAGAGGCGCCAGCAGCGACGAAGAGCTTAAAAGCAAAATCGAAACTCTCCGCAGCCAAATATCAAAATATCAGGATGAGATAGATCAGAAAAGCCGGCTGGAAGAAACACTTGCTGGCAGAATCGAAGTATTGGAAGCGGATATCAATAAAATCGAACTTCAGATTCAGGAAACTAATCTGGTGATTAGCGGAATTGACGAAGAAATCTCATCCAAGCAGATGGAAGTCGACGAAATGCAAAAAAGAATTGAAGCGAAACAGGAAATCCTGTCTAAATTTTTGGAGGAACTTTACGAGCGGGGAGATGTTTCTTCGACGGAACTCATTCTGGGAAACAAAAATTTTTCTGATTATTTTTTTCAGTCCGAGAGCGTGGAGGCTTTTGAGGGCCAGACAAAGGATATCTTTGATCAGCTGGTGAGTTTGCAGCAGGATCTTGAGAAAGAAAAAGAAGCACTCATGGAGAAGAGAGCCGAACAGGAAAATTACCGATATATTCAGATTGACCAGGAAAGATCTCTTGACAGTGAAAGGCAGATGAAGGATCTGCTCGCGAAAAAAACAAAAAATGAAAAAGATTCTCTGCAGGCGGAAACCGAAAAACTTCAGACGGAGCTTAACGCGATCCAGTCGCTCGGGGAACCTATTGCCATTGATGAGGCGGTAAAGTCAGCCAAGTACGCGAGCGGCTTGACGGGTGTTGCTCCGGAACTTCTTTTGGGCGTTCTTCGCGTGGAATCGGGTCTTGGGACAAATGTCGGAGGGGGGCGGTATAAGACCGACATGAATCCGAGCCAATGGGAAACGTTTAAAGGCATTTGCAAAGAGCTTGGATTGAATCCCGACAAAATGCCGGTTTCGCGGCGGGTATGCTACAACAAGGGTTCAAAGGACGGGTGCGGGGGATGGGGCGGAGCGATGGGGCCCGCGCAATTCATGCCTTCAACCTGGATGGGATATAAAAGCAAAGTTGAAAAGACAGCCGGGAAATCTCCGGCCAGCCCGTGGGACATTAAAGACTCCCTTGTGGCGATGGGACTCAAACTTGCGGCAATCGACGGCGTGACGAGAGGGGATCGCAAGGCCTGGGCAAAAGCGGCAGGAACATATTTGGCGGGAAGCAACTGGGAAAGCTATCCATGGTATTCCGACAGAGTTCTTTTCTATGCGGACGGGTTCAAGAAGATAATCAAAGACTACTAGCTTTCACGCCAGGGGACGCAGATTTTTTTTGCATTCCAGGTTCAAATTTTTTTAAGCAAAAATTTCTTTTGCCAGGAGAACTAGAAATAATAATTTTCGAAAAAATAATTCCAGGATAATAATTGCAAAAAATGATTCACGCTATTTGATGTTTTATCCGGCCTTTTTTTGTCAAGCCTTTTGTTGAAATTTCTCCCGGCTTTGATTGACTTATTGGTAAATTAGTTATATAATAATAAAGTAAGATCCAATAAAGGGGGATTTTATAACCTCGAACGAATTATCACTTAGGGAATAATTCGGAGAGGCGAAAGGGTGGTTTACTCGGGTGTGAATCGCTTTTTATTTTTGGAAAAAATTTGATTAATTGATATATAAATAACTTCGGAGCGGGGTGAGCTCAAATGCTTAATGTTTGAATTCCTTATCTGGGTGAAACGGGTGAGTCATATTAATAAGGTGAGCTCGAAATCCGTACCGGAAAAATTTCTGGCATTATTTTGTGTTGCCGCTCTTTCCTCTTTTTTCGCTCTTGCCTTTTTTACGCCTCCTGCCAGCGCTTCCGGTATTACCGTTCAAAAGGTCGTCGAGTTGTGCAATGCCGAAAGGACAAAAGAGGGGATGGGAAACCTTTCTGAAAATAAAAAATTGGATAAATCGGCGGAGAAAAAGGCGGAGGATATGGCAGAGAAGGATTATTTCGCCCACACTTCTCCCGGAGGAGTGACGCCCTGGCATTGGATAGAGAGTGAAAATTATGATTATGCGTATGCCGGAGAGAATTTGGCAATGGACTTTACTTCGGCGGAAAAAATGAATCAGGCTTGGCTTGACAGCCCGACTCACCGGGCCAATATTTTGAATGAGAAATATAAGGACATTGGAGTTTCGGTGAAGGAAGCGGTGATTAGCGGTCATTCAACTGTCATTGTTGTGCAGCAATTCGGTTCAGGCGATAAAAGTGAAAAAGAAAAGATCAGCGCCGAAAAACCGTCAGGCGAAGCATCGGTCCGGACGGAGAAATCTTACCCGAGTCTCCCCCCGGGAACGAAGAATGACAAAAAAATCGGCCAGTCAATATCGAACCCGGTAATAACCAGTCCGGCCCAGAATGAAATCGTCTCTAATGATGATGCGGAAGTGATCGGGCGTTCGGCGCCGAATTCTGTTGTCAGTCTGTGGGAAGGCGAAAACAGAATCGGCCAGACAATTTCGGACGAAAAGGGATGGTTTCGGGAAAATATTTCCGCGCTCCCCGAGGGATCTCATGAGTTAAGGGCCGAAAGCGGAGAATATGCAGGGAAGTCAAAAGGAACAAAGAGCCCATTAAATGTCGTCGGTTTTTCCATCGACAGATCCAGGCCAAAGGTGGATTACCGGCTTTATGCCAAAGAAGGAGAGTCCGGCAGCGGGGAATATTTTTTGCAGGTTACTTCTGACAAGCCGAATTGTTATTTCAGGATCGGCGGCCAATCAGGAATTGCTGAGAATTCCGGTGCAGCGTTTTTCTCAATTTCCGGGAGAAATCTTTCCTCGGTAGTCGAAGTCGAGGATCAGGCAGGAAACAAAACCGCCAAACAAATTGTCCTGGCAAATTATTACCAGGGAGACGGGGGAAACAATATTATTAATGAGATAACCCAGATGTTTTCCCGAGGCAAGACTCTTGCGGACAAATCAGGAGGGGAGGCCGTGAAAGAAAATTCAGGATTTTTTTCGCAGCAGTTATTATCAATGCAAATGACAGAAAAGCGATAATAAATATTAAATATTAAACAAAAAAATGTGACGTAAAAACAAAAAGAATGCTCCTTAACAAAATTCACTCCGTTAACGAACTGCGAAATGAACAGGGATTCGCAAAAATTAACAGGGTAAAATAAAAATAAAAATCGTTTCGTTTAAAAGCGAAACATGGGTGAACGACACAAAAGTGTCATATAAAAAAAAGTAAGTGTCCTTACTTTTAGCTATTGAAGCTTATTGGGCTAACATCCCGTCCATGCAGGTCTTGCAGGGCGGGATTTTGTTATTCTTAGGAACCGCTTGATTGGAATGCTTCCCCTCTCTGCTTCGGGGCGGCCTGCTCCCGCCGGAGAAACGGACGGATACCCCGCCCGAGAGCCTCATTGCAAAATCATAATCCGGGAAGGATGCTGCATTTGATTATATCAAGGTTTTCGTTTATAATGACAACGCTGTAAAATCGATGTTTATGTCATATTTTGAGATAATTGGCGGAAAAAAATTGAACGGAGAAATCGATGTTAAGGGAGCGAAAAATGCGGCGCTTAAGGTTGCGGCGGCGGCGCTTTTATCGCGCAAAAAGTGGACTATCACCAATTTTCCCTTTATAGAAGACACAAATCGGATCTTGGAAATGATCGAGGACTTGGGGGCAAGAGTAAAGAAAGCTGAAGGAAAAGTCGAGATCGAGTCCGGAACGATCATGAAGAGCAATTTAAACAAGGGGTTGACCAAAAAGCTTCGCGCTTCCATAATATTGGCCGGACCTATTCTGGCGAGAATGGGTAAGATCAAGATGTATCATCCGGGGGGCTGCATAATCGGAAAACGTCCCATCGATATGTTTTTGGACGGATTTCGCGCGTTTGGAGCGAAGCTTGAACAAAGGGGCGACGAATTCACCCTAAGAGCCGGCAAGTTAAGGGGAGCAAGGATATTTTTTTCCAAGGTAACGGTTACCGGAACGGAAACGATGATGATGACGGCGGTGCTGGCAGAAGGAGAGACCGTTCTTGAGAACGCTGCCATGGAACCGGAAATTCCGATGCTGGCTGAATTTTTAAATCGCTGCGGAGCAAAAATAGAGGGGGCCGGCACGCCAACTATCAAAATCAAGGGTGTCAGAAAAATCGGCGGCGGGAAAATTGATTTGATACCGGACAGAATCGAAGCCGGAACCTTTGCCATTCTCGGAGCCGTTTCGGGAGGCAGGATAAAAATAAAGAAATGCAATCCGGACCATATCCGCGCTCTTCTCATAAGCCTTGAAAAAGCGGGGGTGAAAATTAAAGAGGGAAAAAACGAAATTACGGTTGAGGGAGCAAAAGAAATAAAAGCGGTGAATATTTCAACTCATGAATATCCCGGGTTTGCCACTGATCTTCAGCCTCCCTTCACGCTTCTTATGACCCAGGCTCGGGGGACAAGCCTTATACATGATTCAATCTTTGACGGGCGTTTTATGTTTACTGATGCTTTGAATTTGATGGGAGCGGACATTGCGATGAACGATCCGCATCGTGTGACTGTGAACGGGCCAAGAAAATTATGCGGCAGGAGAATCGCGAGTCCCGATCTCAGGGCGGGGATTGCTTTGGTGCTGGCAGGGATTATTGCCGAAGGGAAAACGAAAATTGAAAACATCTACCAGATAGACCGCGGATACGAAAAAATAGAAGAGCGGCTCAGAAAATTGGGGGCGGATATCAGGAGAGTGCAAAACTGAAAAATAAAAATGCCATGCCAGAGGCAGATCAGCCTTTGGCTGAAAAAATGACAATGCAAAATGTTAAAATTAATTTCGTGAAAAATATTTTAACATTCGAAACATTTTTCCTTTTTAATTGTCATTTTTATTTTTAACTTTTACATTTAAAATTTTTTAACGTGTTTATAAAAAAAATAGGAATTGATTTAGGTACTGCAAACACCCTCGTTTTTCTTCCAGGGAAAGGGATTGTTGTTAATGAACCCTCAGTGGTGGCTATTTCGATGATCGACAACAAAGTGCTGGCGGTGGGCAACGAGGCCAAGGAAATGATAGGAAGAACGCCGGAGTCAATTACGGCTTCGAGGCCTCTAAAAGACGGTGTAATTGCGGATTATCGGATTACGGAAGCCATGCTTCGCTACTTTATCAACAAAGTGAGCGGCGGATTCAGGCTGGTGAGGCCGGAGGTCATGGTTTCCATTCCGGCGGGTGTAACTTCTACGGAAAGAAGAGCGGTAATAGATGCAACCGTAAAAGCCGGAGCGAGGACTGCCTATGTGGTCAAGGAGCCCGTTCTTGCCGCTATCGGAGCCGGAATTCCAATCAATAATGCGGCAGGAAATATGATAGTCGATATCGGAGGCGGGACGAGCGAAGTGGCGATAATATCTTTGGGCGGAGTGGTTGCGGCCACCAGCGCCAGAGTAGGGGGGGACAAAATAGACCAGGCGATCGCTGATTTCGTAAAAAAGAAACACGGCCTTGCAATCGGGGAAAGAACCGCCGAGGAAATAAAGATCGCCATCGGGAGTGCCATTCCTCAGATGAAAGATGAATATGTCGAAGTGCGCGGACGCGATCTTATTGCCGGACTTCCGAAGACTATCCGCGTTTCTTCGAATGAAATTACGGAAGCCATTCAGGATGAATTGCGCGAGATAATTAACGCGATTAAAAAAGTTCTTCAGGAAACTCCTCCGGAATTGGCGGCTGACGTGATTGACAAAGGAATGATTCTTTCGGGCGGGGGAGCGCTTCTTAAGCATCTTGACCAGCTCATCACTAAAACGACGGGTGTCCCGTGCTATGTTGCGGATGATCCCTTGTTCTGCGTGGTGAAGGGAACGGGAATCGCCCTGGAACAGCTGGATATGTATAAGCGGACTATAATGATGAGCAAGTAAGCGAGAGATTTTGAACAAATCGCGAAAGGCCGGGTCTTCTTGAGCGGCCTGGTCTCCGCCAGAGGACTGGCGGACTAACGCGATGCCTTCAAAAATCTAATCCTTCTCTTTATTATATATTATGACCATTGGAATCGACGCTTCGCGTGCGTTTCAAAAAAACAAAACCGGAATTGAAGAATATTCTTATCAGGTTATCAAGCACCTGCGGGATCATCTTGGAAATGACCAGGTGATTTTATATTGCAATCCGGCAATAAACAAAAAAGAATTTATTGATTTTGATCTGCCGGAAAAATGGAAGATTAAATATTTGCGCGCTCCGTTTTTTTGGACACAAATCAGGCTGTCTCTCGAAATGCTTTTTCATCCGGTTGATGCGCTTTTTGTTCCGGCTCACACTGTCCCGTCCGCTCACCCTGAAAACACCGCGGTAACCATTCACGGGCTCGAATATGAGTTTTGCCCCAAGTCGTATTCTTTTTTGGAAAAAGCTTATATGCGATTCGTAATCAAAAATTCTTGCAAGTGGGCGAAAAAAATAATTACAGTCAGTGAAAACACAAAGAGGGATCTGGGGCGATTATATGAGGTGCCCGAGAAGAAGATGACGGTTATTTATGAAGGAATCAATTCGGAAGCGTCCGATAAAATATCAAATCCAAAATTCAAAAATTCAAAATATGAAATTCCGGACAGGAAATATTTTTTCTTTGTCGGCCGTTTGGAAGAAAGAAAAAATATCTGTGGCCTCATCGAAGCCTTTGACATCTTAAAGAATAAATACAAAGTGCCGCATAAGTTGGTTTTGGCGGGTAAATTCGGATACGGGGAAAAAGAAATAAGAAATAAAATAGAGAGCAGCCGGCACAAAAAAGAAATAATTTTACCCGGTTATGTGTTTAATAAGGAAAAGTTCTGGCTGATGGGAAACGCGGACGCATTTTTGTTTCCGACTCTTTACGAGGGATTTGGTTTGCCGATTCTCGAAGCGCAAAGCGCGGGAACGCCGGTGGTGACATCAAATATTTCATCCATGCCGGAAGTCGCCGGAGACAGCGCAGTTTTGGTTGATCCGAAAAATCCGAATGAAATCGCGGAAGCGGCTTATAGGCTAATCTCAAACGAAAGTTATAAAAATGATATAATAAAAAAGGGATATGATAATATTAAGAGATTCAGCTGGGAGAAATGTGCGGAAAACATAGCGGATACGATAAATAATACTTGATTTGGATTTAAGAACTATGAATAATAAATTTCCAAACTTAAGAATTGCCCTTGTTCACGATTTCTTGAACCAATACGGCGGGGCGGAGAGGGTGCTTCTTGCGCTTCACGAGATGTTCCCCGAGGCGCCGATTTACACCCTGCTTTACGACAAGGAAAAACTCAGGGGAAAGTTCGAGGGAGCTGACGTCAGAACTTCCTTTCTCAGAAGGTTCCCGAAATTTCTGCAAAAAAGACACAAATGGCTTTTGCCTTTCATGCCGACGGCGCCGGAGACGTTTAATCTTCGCGATTTCGATCTGGTCATTTCATCTTCCAGCGCTTTCGCGAAGGGGATTGTAATAAAACCGAAAACACTCCATGTTTGCTATTGCCACAGTCCCATGCGATACGTTTGGGACTGGAATGAAAAATATCTCCGCGATCAAAAGATGGGAAAGTCCAAAAAACTTTTCAGCCGGATGATTCTGAATTATATCCGGATGTGGGATCGGGTGGCGTCGGACAGGGTGGATTATTTCATTGCCAATTCCAAAACAACGCAAGAACGGATAAAAAAATATTACCGTAGCGAGAGCGAGGTTGTCTATCCGCCGGTGGATACGGATGCGGTTGGCGGTGATATTGCGAAAGAAGATTTCTTTCTAATCGTATCGAGGCTTGTTCCGTACAAGAAAATAGAAACTGCAATTGAAGCGATGAACAAGCTGGATATGCCCCTTGTAATCATCGGAGAAGGTTCAAAAAAATATACGGCTTATCTCAAAAAGATCGCCGGGCCGAAAATAAAATTTACCGGATGGAAGAGCGATGAGGAAATAAAAAATTATTATAAAAGATCAAGGGCATTTCTTTTTCCGAGTGAAGATGATTTCGGGATTACTCCGGTTGAGGCAATGGCCCAAGGGACTCCCGTGCTCGCTCTTCGGAGGGGCGGGGCAAGGGAAACGGTTATCGAAGGAGTGACAGGAGAATTTTTTGGGGATCCGACGGTAGAATCTCTCGCTGACGGGGTGAGAAGATTGATTTCCCGGGAAGGAGAATATGACCAGGAAAGGATAAGGAGCGAGGCGCTCAAGTTTTCAAAAGATAAATTCGAGGAAAATATCTTGAGAGCGATAGGCGATGCAATTGAAAAATCAGGGGGCAATAAAATTAAATAATGAAATGGGAGAACGAGATTTCAAAAGCGCCGTAAAAAAAGAAAGGTTTAAGATTGTCCCGGCATCTTATCTGGTTTTGATTGAGGACGGGAAAATCTTGATGCTGAGGCGGTTTAACACTGGATTCGAGGACGGAAAATACGGTCTGGTGTCCGGGCATCTTGACGGGGGCGAAACATTCCGGGAAACCATGGTAAGGGAAGCCAGAGAAGAAGCGAACATAACTCTTTGCGCAGAGGATCTTGAAGTTGTTCATGTTCTTAACCGGCATGTTATATTTAATGATGTCGGCCACAGGGAAAGGGTGGATTTATTCATCCGGCCTGGAAAATGGGAAGGAAAAATAAAAAATATGGAGCCTGATAAATGCGATGATTTAAGCTGGTTTCCGATTGATAGCCTCCCTGGAAACACGATTCCCGTATGTACGATCGGTGATAGAAAATATCCGCAACGGAATTTTTTACAGCGAATTCGGCTGGTAAATCTTCGGCCTAGGGATAATCCCTGGGCTGAGAAATAAGAAAAAATATGGATGAAATTATATCTTCTAAAATAAAAAATTATCTTGATCGGCTGGCGCAATCCAAAAGGCGTCCAAGCTCATTTATTTTTTTTGGAACGGATGAAGAGGGAAAAATCGGAGCGGCTTTTTATTTTATCCGAAAAATTTCCGGAAAAACAGGCGACGATGAATTCTTGGGGCGCATGAGAGCCGGCATTCATCCGGACATTGTCATTATCGAGCCGGAAACGGTTGAGGATAAAAAAGGAAGGATGCGGGAAAAAGAAATTGTTATCGAGCAGATCAGAAAGGCGCAGGGGCGGATGAAGTTTTTTCCATACGAGCTCAATTATAAGTTCTGTATTATTAAAAAAGCCCAGAAGCTCAATGCGGAAGCTTCGAATGCCCTTCTTAAAATTCTCGAGGAACCGACGGCAAGCACGATTTTGATTCTTCTTGCCGGCGATGTCGATTCCGTTCTCCCAACCATATCTTCGCGCTGCGCGGCCCTTCGTTTTTCAAGGAAGGATCTTCCGGCCTGGAGCGAGGAAAATCGGAAACGCCTGCGAGAAATATTTATTGAGGATATTTTCGATAAGTTTAATTATGCGGAGAAAGTTTCGAAAGACAAAAACGGCGCGATTGAGGTGCTTAAGGATTGGGAAGCGGTGATGGCGGACAGCATGAGGAATTTAGCGGACAAAAATAATTCGACTGACCGGGAGAAAATTAGAAAAATTGCATCAATGATTCGGGAAAACAGGGGAGCGATAGACAAAATGGACTACTCGAGCGCCAATCCCCGATCTATTTTGGAAAATTTGTTTCTTGGGTTACAATGGAAATAGCCCGAAGATGAGTCTGTCTGATAATTAAGGGGTCAAAAAACATGAAAACAAAAAGAATAATTATTTTTTTGGCCGGCGTACTATTTTTGGCCGGATGCACTTTGACCGGCGGGGGGAGTGACGGAGGATTCTACCGTTCAGACGACGGCGGAAAAACTTTTTTGCCTAAAAATAACATCAGTCAGAACGGAAAGGCGGGAACGATTGGCGGTGTGGACGTATTAAGTTTGGCTCCCAATCCGCAGAGCGGAGGGGAAATATACATCGGAACAAAAACCAGCGGTATCTTCAAGACAACCGATGCCGGTGACAATTGGCGGCTTCTTAGTGTTGCCACCCTCACGCCGAATAAGGTATACGCCATGGCGATTGATCCCGTAAACCCCAATAATGTCTATGCCGCAACGCTCGTTGGAAAAAGAGGAAAAATAATAAAGTCGGAAAACGCCGGAGAAAACTGGAAAGAAGTATATACCGAACCTTCTGACGGATCGATCGTGCTCTCGATCGCCCTTGATCCGGCGAATTCTCAAAACATTTATGCCGGAACAGATCAGGGACAGATAATATTTTCGGAGTCAGGCGGAGAATCATGGAGATCGCTTTATTGGACAAGCGAAAAGGACGCGGTTTATAAAATTGCCATAGATAAATCCAATTCCCAGCTTCTCTATTTCGCGATTTTTAAAAAAGGCATTATCCGGAGCAAGGACGGAGGGAAAAACTTCGAAGAATTGGGCCAGAATAATTCTTTTGAAAAGGATTCCGATCTTCAAAATCCGACGGCGATAATCGCCGATCCGAACAGGCCGGGCTGGGTGTATGCGGGAACAGGGAAAGGGCTTATCCGGAGCAAAGACGGCGGAGACAGCTGGGAAGCGGTCAGCATATTAAACAAAGCCGAGGAGCAATCAATCTGGTCAATCGACATCAATACCCAGAATTCGGACGAGATAATATATTCCGTTTCCAAGGCCTTTTATAAATCAAACGACGGAGGAGTGAACTGGATGACTGTTCAGTTCGATTCCAGCCGGTCTCCCAACATGGTTTCATATAATCCTCAAAAACCGGAAATGATATATATCGGAATGAGCAAAAAATAACTGCGTGCAGCATAGTTTTGCCATTAATAATAAATCAATAACGAAATATGCTAGAACAAACTATCCAAAATGCAAGACCGAAAATGGAAAAATCCATAGAGCGTTTCAGAGAGGAAATCGGGAAACTGCGGACCGGAAGAGCAAATCCGGCAATCGTGGAGAACCTGATAGTCGACTATTACGGATCAAAGAGCCCGCTCAAACAAATCGCCAGCATAAATGTTCCGGAACCGCGTTTGATTGTGATTCAGCCCTGGAGCAAAGATAATCTTGTTGATATAGAAAAATCCATTAATGAGGCTCAACTCGGGCTTAATCCGACTAATGACGGGCAGGTGGTGAGAATTGCGATTCCTGCTCTCAATGAGGAAAGGCGCGGCGAGCTTGTGAAGGTGCTTGGAAAATACGCGGAAGAAGCCCGGGTGCAAATAAGGCAAGCCCGCGAAGAAGCCTGGAGCGAGGTCCAGGATCTGGTAAAAGAAGGGAAATTGGCCGAGGATGACAAATTTAAGGGAAAAGAAAAACTCCAGAAAATCGTAGATGAATATAACAGCCGAATCGAGGAAATCAAAGAAAAGAAAGAAAAGGAAATCATGGAAATATAGCGAAGTCTCGGAGCGAAAGAACAAAATGTAAAAACTGAAGACGGGAACGGATAGTTTTTATGCTTTAAATGTTGCTTTCGAGATTTGCAATTTATTGTCGAACGAGTGACGACATCAAAATGGTTTTACCTCGTTCCGCTTTGGCGGGCTTTGGGGCAAATGCCAATTTATTTTTAGCTTATACTTGCGAATGGTTACAGTCTTAATCTTTATCATAATTCTTGGCCTCCTTGTTTTTGTCCATGAATTCGGCCATTTTATCGTGGCGCGAAGAAATGGTGTCGGAGCGGAAGAATTTGGATTTGGTTTTCCGCCAAGGATTTTGGGCATCTATAAAAACAGGGACGGCCGGTGGAAAATCGCCTGGGGATCGAAAGAAGTGAAGTCTGATGATACAATTTATTCAATAAATTGGGTGCCGCTCGGAGGATTTGTGAAAATAACGGGGGAGGACGGAGAGGAGAAGGCTAATCCCCGAAGCTTTGCCGGGAAAAAACCTTTCGCTCGCGTAAGAATTTTGGCGGCAGGAGTCATTATGAACCTGATTCTGGCTGTCGCGCTTTTTTCATTCAGTTTTTACCTGGGGGTTCCGCAAATCGCCGACGAAGTGACGAACGGGAAGACAGGCGCCGAAAAAATACAGATTTCCGATATCGGAAAAGGAACTCCTGCAGAAACAATGGGACTTCGGATGGGAGATCAGATATTGGGTGCGATTGACAGCGGTGGAAATTCAGTAAGCTTTTCCAATGTGGATCAGATTCAGCAATATGTGGCAGAAAATAAAGGTTCGCAAATCACTCTCGATCTGAAGCGGGGGAATGAAGAATTGAAGCTTTCTGGCGTTCCGAGGGCGGAATCCCCTCAGGGAGAAGGACCGCTTGGCATCGGCCTTGTTGAGACTGTGGATGTAAGCTATCCGTGGTATCAAGCGATTGTCGAGGGGTTCAAATACACCTTCAATCTGATTATAGTTTTTATTTCATTTTTGGGAGGATTGATATGGCGGCTTGTTGCCGGCCAGCCGGCGGGACTTGATTCGGTTTCCGGTCCAGTGGGAATTGCAGTCCTGACCGGACAAGTAGCCAAGCTCGGCCTCAATTATTTGGTCCGCTTTGCCGGGATGCTTTCAGTTAATTTGGCGATCATTAACGCTCTTCCCATTCCTGCGCTGGACGGGGGGAGGATCCTCTTCATACTTATCGAAAAAATAAAGGGATCGCCGGTCAGCCAACGCATTGAGCAACGGGCGCACAGTGTCGGTTTTGCTCTTCTCATCAGTCTCATGGTATTTGTGACGTTCCGGGATGTAATGAGATTTGATATCGTGGAGAAGGTTAGAAATTTGTTTTGATCCCCGCGTTGAGATTGTTAAGATATCTTAAAGAAGACGACAGGGAAATGTTCGGGCCACGACGCAGAAAAACATCCCGCCAAAAGGGGGAAGCGAGCGCTTTGACACTCCCTTTTTTATTAGCTAGTATATAGGGACGAGACGAAAAAACTAAAAACTAAAATCGAAAGTCCGAAGATTGCATCTGGGATGCGAGTTTTTTGCTTTTAAGTTGCAATTTTGCGTTAATATTTTCGATTTTTTATTTCATCATGCTAAGTAATTTTTTCGGTAGATTTTCCAAGGATATAGGCATCGATCTGGGGACGGCCAATACTTTGGTATATGTGAGGGGAAGAGGAATCGTGATTAACGAACCTTCGGTGGTGGCGATCAACAAAAAGACCGGCCAGATTTTGGCTATCGGAAGCGAAGCCAAAAAAATGGTCGGGAAAACCCCGTCGCATATCGTTGCGACCCGCCCGCTTGTTGACGGCGTTATCAGCGATTTTGAAGTGACGGAGCAGATGCTTCGCTATTTCATCGATAAGGTTCACAGCGAAAGCTTTACTCTCCTTCCGAGGCCGCAAGTGGTAATCGGGATCCCTTCCGGAGTGACGGAGGTTGAAAAAAGAGCAGTAGTTGATGCGGCAGTGAGCGCCGGAGCGCGAAAAGCATATCTCGTCGACGAACCGATGGCGGCGGCAATCGGAGCCCGTCTTTCGGTCCAAGAAGCATCCGGAAATATGATCGTCGATATCGGAGGCGGTACAACGGAAATTGCGGTTATATCGCTCGGGGGCGTTGTTGTCTGCCGGAGCCTTCGGATTGCGGGGGACGAAATGAATGAGGACATTATCCGTTATTCGCGTGACCAGTTTAATCTGCTTCTTGGGGAAAAAACGGCCGAGGATATAAAAATTGCAATTGGCAGCGCCTACGAGCTAGACGAGGTTCTTGAAATGCCCATGCGCGGCAGGGATCTTGTTACGGGCCTCCCAAAAGAAGTGATCGTAAATGACACTCAGGTCAGAGAAGCCATTTTTCGTTCGATAAAGGTAATCGTCAACAGCATCAAGGCAACCATAGAAGAAACGCCGCCGGAGCTTATTTCCGACATTATGCAGAGAGGGATTATTCTGGCCGGGGGAGGAAGTCTCATTCGGGGTCTTGACCGTCTTATTGCTGAACAGACGGATATGCCGGTCAGGGTCATGGATGACCCTCTGACAGCCGTAGCCCGCGGAACCGGAATAATACTGGAGCATCTTGATGAGCTTAAAGGCGTCCTGGCGGAAACGCAATACGACAAAGTCAGATTTTGAATCGAAAATGCAAAAGAATTTAAATGAAATTTTTTTCCAAAAAAAATAAGAAATTTCTCTGGGCGGTTATTTTTCTGATAATCGTTGTGTTTATCTTCTCCCGCGGAGGAAACAATCCGGTTAAGGGTTCCGTTTTATACCTGACAAGTCCGTTTCTGAAGACTTTCCGCGTATTTTCAGGAGGAACGGAGGGGTTTTTCCATTTTTTGGGATCTATCGGAGACTTGAAATCAGAAAATGAGAAAATACTTGAAGAGAACAAAGCGCTTTTGGCCAAAAACGCTCTTCTTAAGGACATTGAAGGCGAGAATAAGCTTCTCCGGGAGCAAATGGAGCTCCTGCCCCGAAAAGAATATGAGCTTGAATCAAGCTTTGTGATTGCGCAGGATCCGTTGGGGATGGGAAACTATCTTTTCATCGACAAAGGGGAAAACAGCGGGATTAAGGCCGGAATGCCCGTTATTGTGTCAAAAGGAATCCTGGCGGGGAAAATAACGGAAGTTTATCCAAACAGCGCGAAGGTGGTTCTGGTCAATGAAAAAAGCAGCGCCATAAATTCTGAAATCGAAGAAAGCGGAGCGAAGGGAATTGTGAAAGGAGCTTACGGATTAGGGCTTATGATGGATATGATATCCCAGTCGGAAATGGTAAAGGAGGGCGATGCCGTCATCACATCGGGTCTCGGAGGGGATATGCCCAGAGGTCTCTATATAGGAAAAATAAAGGAAGTCGGACAATCGGCCGATAAGCTTTTTCAGCAATCTACCATTATTTCTCCCGTCGATTTTTCATCTTTGCGGGTTGTGTCAGTCATAAAAAAGTATTAATTCATTCCGGAAAAATCTTTAAAAGTGTTAAATTATTTTTTCGGGATTAAATTATGAGAAATTTTTTCTTTGTGATATTTTGCGCAGCAGTCGTTTTTCTCCAGGTGTCATCGGCTGGTGTGATCTTTGGATCCGAAAGGGTTCCTAACTTTGCTTTGGCGCTGGTGATCAGTCTCGTTCTGGTTTTGGGATTTGAGAAATCACTGGCATGGATCATCCTGACCGGAATCCTGGTTGATGTCTATTCAGGATGGATCATCGGTATGGATGCTCTTGTCATGATTATCATTGCCTGGGTGGTAAGCGCTCTTTTGTCGGTAGCTGACATTAAATCAAGGAAATCTCTGTTCTTTCCGGCGCTTTTTCTTCTCTCGGCCGGATTTGCCCTGATTTATGATATTTTGGCCGGAATTTTTATGCATGTCGCCATTTTGTGGTTAAATATCGGCGGATCGTATTTCCGGGTGAATTATTCCGGCTGGGACTACACTTTTAAAATATTTTTCACCGCTTTGTCTGTTTACGCGGTTTATTATTTTGTGGAAAGAATCAACAGGTTGTTCTCGAGGCCTGCGCCGGCTTTTGTGAGAAAATAGCATAATGTTACAAGACATGTTCAATAAATATTTTCTAAAAAAAAGAAAGCGGCGGAGCTTGGAAATTGAAGAAGTTTCGCATTCGAATTCAAGCGTGGATCCCCAAGAAGCTCCGTCAATAGGAAAACCAATTTCAGAAGAAGGCCTGAGACTTCTGAAGTTTTTAGTTTTTTTTGTTTTTGTTTTTCTGGCCGGCCGGGTCTTTTTCCTTCAGGTTGTGAAAGGGGATTATTACACGGAGATGTCAAAAGAAAATCGCACGCGATATGTTCTCATTAATGCGCCCAGAGGAATTGTTTATGACCGTAACGGAAAAAAACTGGTGCGGAACATCCCGAGTTTCGATGCGGTTGCCATTCCGGCTGATCTCCCAAAAGACGCATCAGAAAGGGCAAAGGAAGAAAGAGAGATAGCATCATTTCTCGGTATGAATGACCAGGGCGTAAGTGTGATTGTGGAATCGCAGGATCTCAATTCCTTTAATCCCATCTTAATAAAAGAAAACGTCTCCGAAGAAGAGGCTTTGATATTTTCGGAACGAAAATCCCATCTTTCGGGATTCATGCTTGATCAGACGGCCGTCCGTTATTATGAAGACGGAAATTATTTTTCTTCAATTATGGGGTACAGCGGAAAAATAACAAAAGAAGAGCTCGAAAAAAATCCCGATTACTATATGACCGATTACGTCGGAAAAACCGGCCTTGAAGCGAGCTACGAAAAGTATTTGCGGGGAGTGTCCGGAAAGCAGAAAGTGGAAGTTGATTCTTCGGGGAACATTAAAAAAAATCTGGGAGTTGATTCCCCGGTGAACGGCGACGATCTGCATCTTACTCTTGACGCGGATCTTCAGAAGAAAATTCAGGACAGCCTGCAAAACATGCTGTCAACGACAGGAACGAAAACGGCTGCGGCGGTTGCCATTGATCCGCGGGACGGCGGGATTTTAGCAACTGTCAATCTTCCCAGCTATGACAATAATCTTTTTGCTAAAGGGATTTCCCAGGAAGATTATCAGAAACTGATTACCGATGAAGACAAACCGATGTTTAACCGGTCGATTTCCGGGGAATACGCGCCAGGTTCCACTTTTAAGCCTCTGGTGGCCGCGGCTGCCCTTCAGGAAGGAACTATCAACGCGGGTACGACCCTGAACTGCCCGGGGGAAATTAATATCGGGAGTTATCGGTTCCCGGACTGGAAAACTCACGGAGCAATGGATATCAGAAATGCCATTGCCGAGAGCTGTGACGTCTTTTTCTATGCGGTAGGCGGGGGATGGGGCGACATTCCCGCCCTTGGCATCGATCGAATAAAAAAATATGCCGACCTTTTTGGTTTCGGCAGTCCTTTGGGCATTGATATTCCGGGAGAGGCGAGCGGCCTTATTCCCAATCAGGAATGGAAACAGAACAGGTTTAATGAAAAATGGTACGTGGGGGACGACTATCATTGTTCCATCGGGCAGGGATTCGATACGGCGACGCCGCTTCAGCTTGCGGATATGACTGCGACGGTAGCCAATGGAGGAAAAGTATATCAGCCGCACGTGGTCGGCGGGATCGTGAAACCTGACGGATCGGAGGAAAAGATTGGATCAAAAATCATAAACCAAAATTTCATTTCGCCTTCCAATATGAATGTCGTAAGAGAGGGTATGAGAATGACGGTTTCGTCGGAACACGGATCGGCAATGCAGCTCAATGACCTCAAAGTGGCGGTGGCCGGAAAAACAGGAACGGCTCAATTTGGAGGAGAAGGAAAGACTCACGGATGGTTTATATCTTTCGCGCCTTACGATAATCCGGAAATCGCCATGGCAGTCCTTGTGGAAGGCGGCGGAGAAGGCCACTCTACGGCCGTGCCGGTGACAAAAGAAGTTTATAAATGGTATTTTGAAGAGAGGAATAAACAATAAATCGGGCGCAAAAATCGCTTGCTAATGACTAGTCTTGACATTATATTAGTATCCGATATAATTGGAGCTGTCCAATATAACGCGTCTGGTGCTCATTAAAGAGTGCTTTTATATTCATTTCAAAAATATGATAAAACTATTAACTGCGGAGGGGCTAAAAAAATTGAAAGACGAACTCGAAATGCGAAAGAAGGAAATGAGGCAGAAAATCGCCCTCATTATTAAGGAAGCCAAGGAACAGGGCGACCTTTCGGAAAATGCCGAATATACGGAAGCGAAGAGACAGCAGGCTGACAATGAGCGCCGGATTTTAGAGCTCGAAAACCAAATTCGAACTTCGGAAGTCGCCAGTTTCGTCAAGGGCTCCCAGACCGTCCAAATGGGCTCAAAAGTCACCGTAAAATTCTCCGCCAAAGACGGATCCGCCTCTGGAGGAAATGGCAATGAACAAGTTTTTGATATTGTCGGATCAAATGAAGCTGATCCGTTAAACGGGAAAATATCCAACGAATCGCCGATCGGCAAAGCTTTGATGGGAAAAAAAGCCAGTGAGAAAATAATGGTCCAGACTCCGAGCGGAGAGAAAGAATATAAAATTCTGGAAGTTAAGTAATAGTTCCATTTCTTCACTGACGAATTAACTAGTCGTTTTTGACAATTTTGAAACAAGCCCGGGTTTAATCCCAGGCTTGTTTTTTTATGGAAAAACGGGTAATATTATGAAATCAAGCATCATATAATCGATTTAATAACCCTATGTTTTGGGCGGATAAGCTAGTCAGTCAAATCAAAAATGAATATGCGGGAAAAATCGAAAGCGGCCAGCCGCTTATTATTCGCGACGAAAAAACGGCTTCCGGGCGGGTGCACGTCGGGTCTTTGCGCGGCGTGGCGATTCACGGCATAATTTCCGAAACACTGACGGAAATCGGCATAAAAAACAAATATCTTTATGAAATAAACGACTTCGATCACATGGACGGCTTGCCGTCATATTTAGACAAAAAGAAATTTGAGCCATATCTCGGAATGCTGCTTTGCAACGTTCCCAGTCCGGACGGAAAAGCGAAAAATTATGCCGAATACTTCGGAGAAGAATATGTCGAGGTTATCCAGGAATTGGGCTTCGAACCGGAATTCTACCGTTCGAGCGACTTATATAAAAAAGGAAAATATAACGAGGTTATTAAGATCGCCATTGAAAATGCTGATAAAATCCGCGAAATATACAAAAAAATTTCCGGTTCGCAAAAACAAGATCAGTGGCTGCCAATTCAAATGATCTGCGAAAAATGCGGAAAGATTAGTACGACCCGGGCCTTGAGCTTTGACGGAGAAAAAGTGGAATATGAATGCGCCCCCGATGCAGTTGTGTGGACCCGGGGATGCGGACACAAGGGGAAAAATTCGCCTTTCGATGGAAATGCCAAGCTTCCTTGGAAAGTGGAATGGGCGGCCAAATTCAAAGTTCTCGGAGTAGACATTGAAGGGGCGGGAAAGGATCATTCCACCAAAGGCGGTTCGCGCAATATCGCGGAAGCGATTTGTCGAGAAGTTTTTGGTTGCGCTGTGCCTTTTGATATTCCCTATGAATTTTTCAACGTGAGCGGAAAGAAAATGTCGTCTTCGAAAGGCGCCGGATCATCTTCGCGGGAAATCGCCGATACGCTTCCTCCCGAACTCTTGAGGCTGCTTCTTCTCGGAAAGGATCCAAAAAGGGTGATAGACTTCATTCCGGATGGAGACACCATCCCGGTTCTTTATGATTTGTATGACAAAATGGCCGAAGCGTATTTTGCGGGAGATAACAGCGACTATTCCAGGATTTTTAAACTTATTCATAAAAATCGAGAGGAGAAGATGAAAAAAAGATTTTTGCCGAGATTTTCACAGGTGGCATTTGTGGCGCAGATGCCGCATATGGACAACTTCGAAGCGGTGGAAAAAATGAAAGGGGCCTCACTTACAGAAGAGGATAAAGAAGAAGTTGATTACCGCGCGGGATATGCGAAGAAGTGGCTTGAAAAATATGCTCCTGAGGATTATAAATATGACCTTCAGGAAAACGAAATTCCGGATGCGGCCAAGGATTTTTCTGACCGGCAAAAAGAAGGTCTCAAGAAAATTTTGGAATATGTAAAGTCCCAGGACAATCTTGACGGACAGCTCCTTCACACCAAGGTGCACGATATAAAAAAAGAAATAGGGATCGAACCAAAAGAGCTTTTTTCCGCGATTTATATCAGTTTTCTTGGCAAGGACCGCGGTCCGAAAGTCGGCTGGTTTCTGAGCGTCCTCGACCGCGATTTTCTGGAAAAAAGGCTTGAGGATGTGATAAGATAGACTATTAATCTTAAATATATGCTTGATATTAAATACATCCGGGAAAATAAAGATGCCGTAAAGAAAAATTGCGAGCTTCGCAATATCGCTTGCGATGTGGATAGGATTTTGGAATTGGATGGAGAAAGAAAAGATCTAATTGAGAAAATTGAAGGATTTAGAAAAGGAAAAAATGAAATAAATGAGCAGATGAAAAATATCGCAAATATCAGTGCCGAAGAAAAAAAAGAAATCCTGATGAGAGCAAGCGCAATAAAGTTAAACCTTGAACAATTAGAACCGAAATTTGAAGAAATAAATAAGCAATTTCAGGAGCTTATTTTAGGCATTCCGAATATGACGCATCCCGATTCGCCGATTGGGAAAGACGACGGCGAAAACAAGGAGATTGAAAGATATGGCGAACCGCCGAAGTTAGATTTTGTGCCAAAGGGGCATGAAGAGCTGATGAACGATTTGGATCTTATTGATTTCGAACGCGGTGCAAAAGTAGCCGGCGCGAAATTTTATTTTCTCAAAAACGAAGCGGTGCTTTTGGAACAAGCGCTCATCAACTTTGCTTTTCAGAAGCTGATTAAAAAAGGTTTTATTCTGTTTTCTACGCCTGATATAGCCAAGGATAAGGTGCTTTTTGGCACAGGCTATAATCCCCGCGGTCCGGAACAGCAAATATACTCCATTGAAAATACGGATTTAAGCTTGATAGCCACCTCCGAAATTCCTATGGGCGGTTATCACATGAATGAAGTTATTGAAGAAAAAGATCTGCCACTGAAATATGCCGCTATTTCCCATTGTTACCGTGTTGAAGCCGGATCATATGGAAGGCACAGCGCCGGGCTTTATCGGGTGCATCAGTTTACCAAGGTGGAAATGTTTGTCTATGCCGCTCCGGAATTTTCCGAGGCGATACATACGGAACTTAAGAATATAGAAGTGGAAATATTCAAAGACCTAGGCGTGCCGTTTCGCGTGGTGGATATATGCACGGGGGATCTTGGCGGCCCGGCATGCCGGAAATATGATCTTGAGGCCTGGATGACAAGCCGCAATGATTGGGGAGAAGTGACGTCGACATCTGATACGACCGATTATCAAGCCCGCAGACTTAATATTAAAATTAAACGAGAGAACGGAAAAAAGGAATTTTTACACATGCTCAACGGCACAGCAATCGCTATTTCTCGCGCGCTGATTGCCATCATCGAAAATGGACAACTTGTCGACGGTTCAGTCATGATTCCGGAAGTTCTCCAGAAATACATGCCAGGCGGACAAAAAGCCATCAAACCCAAAAAATGATTCCTAAAGCTCGGCTTTAGGAATAAAAAAATGAGGAAAATACAATTTGCCAATGGTGAATATTACCACATCTTTAATAGAGGTGTGGACAAAAGAAAGATATTCTTGGAAGAAAGGGATTATCAGAGGTTTTTGTTTTCGCTGAATTTACTCAATGACGATGAAGATGGCTTATTGTTGAAATGGCGCGATTACATGAAGTGCAAAGAAAAATCTTCAAAACCATTCCTAAAGCTCGGCTTTAGGAATAGAAAGTTCCTAGTTGACATTATAGTTTATTGCCTTAATCCGAATCACTATCATTTATTGGTAAAGCAGAGAATTGAGAAGGGTGTAGAAAGATTTATGCATAAACTTGGGACGAGCTACACAAAATATTTCAATGAAAAATATAAAAGATCGGGAGTTTTATTTCAGGGAAAATTCAAAGCGGTTCACATAAAAAATAACGCAAAACTCCTTTATTTATCGGCCTATATTAATCAAAACAGCCAAATCCACGGAATTGCCAAATCTGATAAATATCCCTGGAGCAGCTACTCGCAATATTCGGCAAATAAAAAATTTTGTTTATGCAGAACGCATGTTATAGTAAGCCAATTCAGAAACGCGAAGGAGTATAAGGAATTTTGCAAAGAAAATTTGAAAGAAATGATTGAAAGAAAACAGGATGAAAAACTACTCATGGAAGAGTAATTTGCATTCCTAAAGCCGAGCTTTGGGAATGATGATTATGAAGGAAAATATTAATTTGTCTCCCATAAAAGAAATGGAACTCCGGACGTCGAGGATTCTTGCTATTCCGGAAGTGCTTCAGAAATGGATGCCGGGCGGACAGAAAATAGTTAAACCAAAAAAGTAAGTATTTTTTCTGATAACAAAAAGGTCCCAAGGATCAACCCCGGGATTTTTTTTGGTTGTGCTGTTGGATGTGATTTAAAGTCTTGTCGTTTACAGCAGGGCAAAAAGTTTCTTCAGGCTGTCATGCGAAGCCGTATATTTATCGCCAAGAAATTCATCTTTTGTCACCCATTTATACTCCGTGATATTTTCATCGGCGGGATTTTTTGTTATATCAATATCATAATTATTGGCGGTGCATAAGAACGTTGTGCAAACCACCTGGTCTCCGTCATGCCTGAAAAACCAGAAAAACCCAACAGGCTTGATAATCTCGACAGAAAGACCAATTTCTTCTCTGACTTCGCGTGCCAATGTGTCATATGGAGACTCGCCAAAATCAACTTTACCGCCCGGCAGATCCCAGACGGTTCTCCCCGCAAACTCCTGCTTAATCACAAGAAATCTTTCGCCTTGTTGTATTATGGCTTTAACCGCCGGATGTACGCGATTCATATTTTAGAAAAAAATTAAAAATTATTGCCACCCGAGCCGTTGGTAAACATCGCTAATTGATTTATTGAAAGATCCCCGCTGTTCCAATGAAATTGTGGCTGTCATCGCCGCGAATTGTCCGCATTTTTCAAAGTCATCGAATAATTCCAATGATCTGATAAACGCAGCCATATAGACATCGCCGGCGCCGGTCGGATCAGCAACTCGTTTCGGAGGATAGGCAGGGATCTCAATAATTCTATCCTTTGAGAAAATACGGGAACCTTTGGAAGCGTTCGTTGCCGCAATCATAAAAGTTCCTTTTTCTTGGATTTTCTTAGCCGCTTCTTCCGCTGTGTCTTTTTGGGAGACAAACTTGATTTCATTTTCATCCAGAAACAAATAGTCAATATATTGCGCGGCATTCATCAGATTTTCCGGATGTTTCTGAATAAATTTATTTCCAATTCCATAGGTGAACATCCCAAAATTTCCATGAACAATTTTTTTTCCAAGATTTTTCTTTATTGCGGTAAATAATTCCAAAGGGATGTTATCATGAAAGAGAGGCGAGAGGACAATATAATCAAAGGATTTCAGTTTGGACAATAACTCATCTGTTGGATGGATGATATTCGGGCTATAATCAATTTCGATTGATCGGCATACATCCGGATTGTCGCTGGTGTATATCCTTTCGAATTCCAGTGTTTTTTGGACCGGAATATGTTCAACTGTAACGTCTGTTAAGTTCTTTCTGAACCATTTGTCGTCCCGGGAAGCATAAGTGACAAAAACCGTTGTCTCCGCTCCAAGACGGGCAAAAACATTTCCCGCATAATATGGAATACCCCCGACTTGAATCTCGGTATTCTTATCAACAGTGACGCGGTCTTTCACGATTGGACCAAGAATGGCGACTTTCGTAGCAATTGATAATTACGAATTATTCCCCCGGTTTTTTTTATTGGCTATTTGTTGGGCGCCCGGTGCGGCAGGGAAGCTTATCTCTTTGGGATCATTGGGTTGATCCGGAAGACATGATATGAAATGTTTTCTTCCGTTTTCATCTTTCAATATTCTGAATCCGATAATCTTTCCTTTTTCCGCGCCGATTCTGTTAAATTCTTTATTCAGGAAATAAATCAGCTGGTTCTCGTGGCTGAAACCCAAAACGCGGATTCTTTTATGCCGGGGATGGTCGGCTTCGTAGGCGTCTATTGCATCATCATATCTTTCCATGAGATAAAGAGTATTGCGAAAATTTTTCTCGTACATATCCTTCACGGACGCAAAATGCGGAATAATATTACTGTCCGAACTCTGCCGGGCCTTATGTTCGTCAAACAATCTTTGCAATTGTTCAGAATATTCCAGGAAATTGGCGCCCCAACTGCCTTTATTATCCGCCTCGATTATTTTTCGAGCTTCAGCCCATAATTCCTTGTATCCATCCGGTATTTTTTCGAGATATTTTTTCTGGACTTTATTCATGTAATTATCCTGATGGAAAATGAATTCAACAAACATTTGTTTGATGTTATCAAGCGACAACGGTCCGAGTGTGCGGATCTCGTTTCCGCCTTGCCTTTCGAACAATTCTTTTGTCACCTGGCCGCGGCTTTGATGAAATTCCTTTTTTGCTTGATTCAATTTTTCGAATTCCTCCTGACTGAGAAAATTGACGTTGCCGTGATCATCGCCGGCAATAATTTTAACAGTAAATCCTTTTTCTTTCGCGACTTCGAGATAAATCGCCGCTGTTTGTCTCGAACGGGTCAGAGCGGATGACGCAATTGCTATTTCATCGGTGTTTGGATTGAAATGATTAAAAAATTCATTAGCCATTTCGTATGCGTGCTCCCTTCCTTTTACCGATAAATCTTCCGGCGGTTGGGCTAGTTTTTCGAATAATTGCAAAGGCTCCGAACTTCTCGGAATCATCTCATTTTGCGAATAGATGGCGTCATCGTGCCGTCCTATGCCGTATCGTAATTTGGCGTACGAAGCTTCTTCTCTTATTCGTTCCGGAGTGATGGTTTTGAGTTCATTTTCTCCGGAAACATGTTTATCATTAAATCTTTCCATAATATTTGATATAAATTAAAAGCTATACAGTATAAACAATCTTTATTTCAATAATTGACTCATTGGTGGAAAACCGCTAAAATTCCTTTGTATTTAACTTGTATTGATTATAACAGCCCTTCTTAACCACTGGCAAATCAGCCTTAAATCATGATATGGAAGACGGAAAAATAAATCTATCCCCCATAAAGGAAATGGAGCTCCGGGCGTCGAGGATTTCCGGAGTTATTTCGCTGGCTCAAGGCGTGCCGTCTTTTGACACTCCGGAACCGATAAAGAGGGCGGCCATCGAAGCTATTGAGAAGGGGAAGGTGGCCAGATATTCTCTCGCTCCCGGGACGCTTGAGTTTCGGGAATCAATTGCCCAGAGCCTGGAACGGGAAAATAAATATTTCGACTTTGAAGACGAGATTATCGCCACTGCCGGATCAATCGAAGCCATAACGGCGACAATGCTGGCGATCCTCACGCCGGGGGATGAAGTGCTTATCCCGGATCCGACCTATACGTCATACCAGCCCGCTATAAAAGTGGCGCGCGGGGTTCCTGTTTTCGTTCCGCTCGACGAAAAAAGGCACTGGGCGTTTGATATTGATAAATTTGAGAAACTTATTACTCCCCGCACAAAAGCCTTTCTTTTTTGCAATCCAAATAATCCGACCGGAACGATATTCAGCCGAAACCAGCTTCATGCGCTGGCGCAAATCGCCATTAAACACAACATATACATCCTCAGCGACGAAGTGTACAAGGATTTTGTTTTTGACTCGGAAGAGAGGCTTTACTCGCTTGCGGAGCTTCGCGGCATCCGCGACCGGCTTATCTATATCTTTTCTTTTTCTAAGGCTTATGCCATGACGGGGTGGAGAATCGCATATCTTGCGACTCATCAGGATCTGGCGAGAAAAATTCTGGCAGTTCATGACGCTCTTGTCACCTGCGCGCCGGTAGTTTCTCAATTTGCCGCCATGGGGGCGCTTGAAATGGCCAGAGAAGATGTTTCTTATTTTAAGGAATATTTTAAAAAAAGGAGGGATTTAACGTGCAAAAGGCTTGATAAATTGAGTCATGTTTTCGAATATCAAAAACCAGACAGCGCCTATTTCGTTTTTCCGAAAATAAAGGATGATTTTCTTAAAAAATTTGCATCCGGCATGCCTGTGGCGAATCGCAAAGAAACCAGGGAAAGCGGCGGCTCGTGGCAGCTTGCCATAGAATTGCTGGAAAAGGCCAAGGTTGCCGTCGTTCCGGGGGCGGCATTCGGTCCAAGCGGAGAAAATCACATTCGAATGTGCTTTGGGAGATCGGAAGAAGACATAAATTTGGCCTTTGACAGGATGGAAAATTTTTTCGACAGTCCGGCCTAAGGCTTGGTTTCAGGCCGAGGCCGGCAAATAATATATTTATTTTTAGGTGAGAATTATGAAAAAAATTTTTAAGCCAGTTGTCCAATTTTATCTCAAGATTTTCACCAAAATTATTCTCCGGCGGCACAGGCCTTTTGTTATTTCTGTGGCGGGAACCACAAATAAAACCACAGTCAAGGAATACATCCTTAAGTTTCTCCGGGAAAAGTACGGTGAAAGCGAAGTCCGGGGAAACCCGAAATCTTATAATACGGAGATTGGTTTGCCCCTGGCTATCCTGTATCTCGAATCAGGAGATTCATCTTCTTTGAAATGGCTTAAAATCCTCATTCAAGCCAAAATAATGGCTCTCTTCGGGCGAAAATTTCCCTCCAAGCTTGTTTTAGAGCTGGGAGTGGAAGAAAAAGGAGACATGAAAGAACTGCTTGAGATAGTGAAGCCGAATGTGGCGATTATCACTAATATAGAAGGAAGCTACACGTATTCAAATTCCAGCCTGGAAGTAATCAAGGACGAGCTGAAGCAGCTTATTTTGAAAATACCCGCGGATGGTTATGTCCTATTGAACAGCGACGATGAAAGAGTGAAAGAACTTAAGGATTTTGCCAGGGGAAAAGTCATTACATACGGATTCCAGGAAGGATCAGACGCGTGGGCCACGGAACAAAAAACTGATGTCGAAGGACAAACTTTCAGCTTCGATTTTCAGGGAAAAAGCGAGCCAGTCCGCATCAGAAAATACGGCCGTCAGAATATTTACGCCTGGATGGCGGCTAAGGTAGTAAAAAGCATTTTATGACGGACATCCCGGCTTCAAACAATGTCAATTCTTAAGGATTAGTATTCTTTAGTCCATTTATGCCCTTCTTTCAAAAAAAAGAAAAGAATAAAACCTGGAGAAGAAAAGCCCCCCGGATGTATTCCGGAGTTCCCCGCAAGGAAAAGAAAAAAGAAAAAAAAGGGTTTTCGCGCTTTCTTTTTTGGTTTCTGTCGCTGGTATTTTTTGGGGTATGTATTTATCTCCTGGTCTTTTCTTCTCTGCTTGAGATAGAGACAGTCTCGGTTGAAGGCAATCAGAGCGTTCCGTCTGAAGAAATAATCGACCGGGTGAATGAATCAATAGGCGGGAATTACTATAAATTATTTCCCAAAAATAATTTTTTCCTGGTCAATAGCAGGGAAATTGACGGCGCTTTGAGAAATAATTTCTATCGTCTGGAAGTGGCGGGAATCGAAAAGAAATTTCCTAAAGCCATTCTTGTTAAAGTTAAGGAGCGCCAACCGGAAATGGTTTGGTGCAGCGGGGGAGTTTGCTATCTTATCGATAAAGAGGGGCTTGCCTATACGGGAACCAATGGGGCTGACGATGAAATGAAGAACAGAAATTTCCTGACGGTGATTGACGACAACTCCAGATCTGTTGACATCGGAAAAACAACCATAGGGAAGGATTTTATTGAATATCTCAAACAAACGGATGCTGTGCTGACCGACGATCTGAAGCTTGAAATAGAAGACACTTATCATACTCCGGCATTAGCCTCTCAGGAAATATTCGTGAAAATAAAGGAAGGGGACGGATGGATACTGAAGCTTTCAAGCGGCGTGGCGCCGGATGAGACCAAAAAAATTATCCAGACTATCTTCGACAAAGATTTGAATCCGGAAAAGAGAAAAAATCTCGACTATTTGGATTTGAGAGTCAAAGGAAAAGCGTATTATAAATTGAAATAAATACGCATAGCGGACAAAAGAATATTGGTGTCCCGCCTTGGCGGGATTTTTCATGCGGGAACCATATTTGCAACGAGTTCCTTTTTTTTGCACTCTATTTATCTTTGATATTATAGATCAGGATAGACCCTCCAATATTGGCGTCAGGCTCTCTTTCCCGAAGCCACTGATAATCCGGTTTTCCCTCGGTGATTTTGTCGTAAAGGGAATTTTCCAAAAAGGTGGCGGAGATCGCATACCAACCCGGCTCCTGGCCCATATGAGCATGCCAGATGATGGCTTTGTCTCCGAGATAATGTCCGACATCGCCGCCTCCGAAATAGTCTATGCGGATTTTATCGATGTTGTTCTCTTCGACAAATTTTTGAAGGCGTTTCAAATCTTGTCCCCAATCGACATTCGAATCGGTTACATATTTGTACCCATTCTTCGAACCGCCGACAGTCTCGTTGAAATAGGCAAGGTAGCCGGGGTAAGCGGCCGCAGTCTCCGCAAGGAGCCAAAAAAGCATGAGAAAAACAAATCCCCAATAAATTTTTTTCCCGGATTTACTGATTTTCTCTGAGAAAAGGGTCACTTCTTTTGCGATCAAAACATACATGAACGGCAAGATGGGGAAAAGGTGGCGAAAGCCGATGTTGAGGTTGCCGGTTATGCTGACGTAGGCATAAAGGGCGATGAAGGCCAGCATGGAAAATTCGGCAATATGCCCGTCAAGATAATTTTTCATGTTCGTCCATATTTTTTTCGGAAAAGCCGTAAGATTGCGATTTAAGGCGGTATAAATCCCGAAAGCGGATGCAAAAAGAAGAAGGATTAACGCCGGAAGCGATTCCTTTATCAAAAATACCATTGGAAAATACGACCGAAAGCTTTGATTGGTCACTTGTCCGAAAAAATAAGTTGTGTTTCCTCCCTCGACTCTTCCAAAGACCATGAAAAGACCGATCAGATATTGGCTGTAAGGCCTGAGTATCGGATTATCCGCCATCATATGAAGATAGGGAGTTATTATTTGCTGGGTGCCTCCGTAAAGCTGGGTGTCAATCAGATTATGAATTTTTGATACCGGCATATCGAAAATATTGATCTCGTATACGATCCCAACCAAAATCCCGGCAATAACAAGAACCATGATGAAGGATGCCGCGTAAAGATAAAATTTTTGGAGCCAGAATTTTTTTATTTTTTCGGATCCCAAGAGGGAAAATTTGACGCGCTCTTTTCGCGCGAAAATATAAACAAGAAGAGTGAGGCCGAAAATGGGAAGAATAAGGACGGCCGAAAATTTAGCCAATTGAGCCAGCCCGAAAAATATGCCTGCAAGAAAGATGGTTTTCCAGCCGGGGTTTTTCAAATACTTTATGAAAAAATAAAATGCAAAGAAAACAAAAGCGGCAATCCCAAGATCAGTCGTAACATAATGATCATGGCCGAGAATATTGGGATCAAAAGCATAAAGGGCGAGAGCAATCAAGCCGGCTTTTACCCCGAAAAGTTCTTTTGTCCAGCGGAAAACAAGCCAGCCCAGGAGCAAGGAAAGAATAATGATGGGGAAGCGGGACCAGAAAAGGATGGCCTCGGTATTGTTGCCGGGGAGGTATATAAATCTCCATCCCGCGTTCCACTGGCCGTTTGGTTCGGTTGTCCAGTAACTTTCATCGGTAGGAAAAGTAACTTTGAGAAATTGGAGGGGGATTCCCGCTAAATCCTTAAGGATGGGAGGATGCTCGGGATTGAGCCGGTAATCATGAAATTTGACATAACTGTATCCGGAGGGGATATGGGCCACTTCGTCCATTATGGCGGCGTCTCCCAGTGATGTGCCGATGGAAATAGCTAGCATTACAAGCAAAATTGCGGCAACGATGTGCTTCTGATATTTTTCGAGCATATATATTAATTAATGTTTATAACAAAAGAATCAGTTCTGTTTCCAGGCTGGGGGTCGAGCTTTTGGACGGTTGCTCCCGGATAAATCGATTTTATTTTTGCAATCACTTCTCCATCATAGTACATCAAAACCATCTTAGCCGGCGATTTTATGGCGGACGGATCAAAATCGCGATGAAGATATGACACTCCGGGCGTTCGATAATGTGTCAGAAGTTTTACGACCTCGGCTGACACCGGAAGGCCGTCATCCATAATCTGCCCGCCGGCATTGGCGACGACATATTTATGGACACTACCGGGAAGGTTGTTGATATAGAGCGCCATATTTTTGAAGTTTTGGGAAAAAGCAGGGTGGATTTCAAGGCTTTGTCCCCAGTCGACGAAATATCTTCTGGTTGAAACGCAGCCGCTATAGAGGACCACGGAAACAAGGATCAGATAAGCGGGAATTTTAACGTATTTATTTTTAACTTTCAGAATCTGGCGATAAAAAATTTCAATCCCGTAGGCGGCAATAAGAAGCGCTGCCGGGAGCGATCCGATTGTCCTGATCGCGTGCGGAATCCCTTCATAAGCGAGCAGTCCCGGAAGAAGCATGATTAAAAGCCAGGAAAGGAGCAGGGCTGAAATAATGAGATTATCGCTGCGCTTTTTGTTTCGAAATCTCCGGTAAGTCCAGTATAATATCTGAATAAAAAGAAGGGCGGCTCCGAAAAGAAAGAAAAGGCCGATAAAAAACGGCAGTTCCGGCTGGCTGGGAAGATTGTGCCTCCAATTTTGGTCTCCGTGGAAATTAAACATTCCCAAAGTAAGCGCCGTGCTTGTTTTCAAGGCCTTCCAGAGATGTCCCTGGTTAACTTTTGGGCTGAAAACTGAAACAGCCTCCGATCGGGTTTCGAAGTATTCCGGGTGGGAATAAAAAGTGAGGAGAATTGGAAGGGCGATAATGAAAATTGTGAGGAGATAAACCAGTATTTCTTTCCAATGCTCCCTGAAAAAATTTTTTCGGGCAAGGAGAAAGGCAATAAAGAGCGCGACCAGAATTGCCGGCGCTATCCGAAATGCAATGTAGGTGTGGACGCCGAGGCCGAAAAAAGCTCCGGCGAGAATATAATCGCGCATTTTTCGAGTCCTCAGTCCCTTGAAGAGAAAATAGAAAGAAAAAACCATCACGAAAGGGAGCATATTGGCCCGAAAAGCAATACGATTGAAATTAATCGCCCAAAAAGTCGTGGCGTACAGGAATCCGGCAACCAGACCGGCGTGCCAGGACTTAAAAAGTTCCCGGGCAAGGAGAATCATCCCGAGAACCGTGAGGGTGCCAAAAAAAACCGACCACATTTTGAGAGTGATAACGCTCGCACCAAAAAAAACAAAACCGGAAGCAATTAGATTTATATAAAGGCCTTCCCGGCCGTAATTATTCGGATAAAAAAGCTTGAAATTTCCGGTTTCGATGGCGTTAATGGCGTCGGTTCCATTAACAGCTTCGTCGGGATATATTCCGGGGGGAAGCGAAGAAAGGTGGTATGTCCGGATAAAAAGCGCGCCGAGAACGATTACGGCGCCGGCTAGGAGATATAGATATTTGGTTTTTTTTGACAGGAAGTGTTCTTTTATAAGTTCTTTCTTTTCAAAAACAACACTCCTCAAATTTTCCTGTTGAGGCTCGGTTTTATTTCTCATTTTATCGAACTTATGCAATCTGAAACTTTATTTTATTATACCTTAAAAGCGGGATGTCAACAATGAGAGATTCAGAATCTTTTTCAGTTCCTAATTCATTTATTATCAACACATTCCATCCGGCAAAAAAAGATCGGATTGAGTTATCCACAATGTTCTAATTAAATTAATTTTGTGGTATAATTTAAAAAAGCGCTGGTTTAATTTTCGGCGTTAAAATAAAAAGAAAAAAACTCGGAATCTAAATCTCAATCAAAGATATTTTTTGGTTTATTTTGATATTATTATGACAAGAACTCCTCTAGGCGACAAAAGAAGAGCACAACAAGCACCGAGAAACAGAATAAAAAAACCGAAGGGATCGCAACCTGCCCCATCCGGCGGGCCTGTTGGAGGCGGTTCAATGGAATTTCCGCCTCCGCCGCAGGAAGCGGCTCCAGATCCGTCCGCTGAACCGGAAGTGAAATTACCCGAAGTTGGTGATGTCATTGAGTATAGAGTGGGCGGCAGTTCTAATCCCCAAATATTTCGCGACAAAGTTATAGGGTTACATAAAGATCCAATTACTCAGCAAATGGTTCCGATAATTGAAACTATTTCGGGCAATGAACGGCCTGTCATGGAATGGTATGATACAGGGGCGAAAATAGTGGGTAAAGCGGGTGAAGTTGAAACAGGATTAGTTGGTGGACCATGTTTTTCAGGAAGCCCGAAACCGACAGCAGGACCGAATGCTCCTCTGCCGCAGGAAGCGGCTCCAGATCCGTCCGCGGAACCGGAAGTAGATGAAAACTCCATGGATCCCGTAAAGTTTAAAGAGGTAATAACGAGATTGAGGAGTTCGGATCCGGCCGAGAGAAGCAAAGCCGCGCGAGAAGCCGGCGATCTTGGTTATGTCGAACCGTTGATAGAAGCGCTTCAGGACCCTGACAAAAAAGTTCGATTCTGGGCCGCTTATTCTTTGGGGGCAATAAAAGATCCTCGCGCCGTAGACCCCCTAATTAATTCTCTGAAAGATGTTGACGAAGGCGTTCGCTATCGCGCAGTTGAAGCTTTGGGTGAAATTGCGGACTCAAAAGCAAAAGACGCTATCGAGGGAGCCTTAAAAGACCCCAGCGCAGCCGTCTGCCAGATTGCTGCGTGGTCCCTAAAAAAAATAGAACAGCAGGAAGCGCAAAAAAACAGCTCCGCCGCGGGGGAACCCGATGCTGTCTCGGATCCCAAGGGCGTGAGTGCGACCGGGGATGTCCCTGAAGTTGATGCGCCCTCCGGATATGTATATTCGCCGGGCGATGAGTTCTTATCCCGGGAACAGCTTGCAGCGCAGCGGGAAGGGGACAAAAAGGCGCCGGAAATCAGAGAGGCAAGAAGAAAAGAAAAAGAAAAACAAAGAGCGAATGAAGAAGAGTTTGAGGGAAAAATGATCCAGTTTAAGGAAGATATGGCCGGGAAGGCGAGAAATTTTGCGCGAAAAGACCTGGAGAACACGAATAGATGGGAAAAATTCAAAAAGATACTCGGAATCGGCAGAGAAGCGGAAAAAGATGAAGTGGTGAAAAATGCCGAAAAAGAATTTGATGACGCTCTTTGGGCGTATGTTGAGGCCGGGAAGGAAAAATTACCGGAAGGGAACAAAGAGCTGGCTCGGGTGTTTCTGAAATATGCTTTTCTGGTAGGAGAAATAGACCTTCGCTCAATCAAAGTGGATGAGGCGGCGGAAATGAAAAGAGAAAGCGGCGCCTGGTCGAATAAATATACCGAACATTATAAAAAAAGCAAAGATTGGTGGAAAAACTTGAGCTTCAAGAAAAAAATGGCCTATTCCGGCGCTGTTTTTGCGGTAGGCGCTACGGGAATTGGGGCCAGTTTCGCTTCGATTGGCGCCATGACTCTTTCGGCAAAGATGGGAACCAGAATTCTTGGGGCCGGGGTCATGTATGACAGTTCGATGAAGTGGCAGGAGGCGCTTGACGTGGACGAAGCGGAATATATGGTCAATCAAAAAATAAACGAAATTTTGAAAGAGAGCGACTGGGAAGAAAGGATTAAAAAACTGACAAAAGAAGAAGTTCTTTCCGTTGCCAAAGAAAGAAGAAAAACTTTCGAATCCTACGATTCGCTGAATAAAAGAAGGGCTTATTTAATGGCTCTCGCCTTGCCGGTGGTCACAACGGCAGTCGACATATATAGATGGGGGTTTAAGACGGCAGGCGCGGGGAGGCTGGTTGGCGAATCCGTAACAAAACCGTCCATTCAGGGAATTGATACTTCTCCCGGATCTCCATCTTCAGGAGGGGTTCTGACGAATGCCGATACTTCGCCTAAGGCTGCGGGGGAGATCGCGCCGAGGATTCAAGGGCAAGAAATGAATAATATTGACGCTTCTTCTCAAAATTCTCTTGAAAATACGCCAAAAAGTGTTAGCGGAATTTTAACGGAAACCGACTCTTCCCCGAAGGCGGTTGAAATTGGTTCCGACACGGTTGGGAGAGGCGGCGGATTATGGAGATCAACAGAAAGGTTTATCCGGGCCAATCCTGAAGAGTTTAAACTGGACAGAAAAAGTGCAAATTTTGTCGGCGAAGTGCGAAAACTCACCAGAGAACTGCTCGAAAATCATGCCTCCGAACATGGAATGAGCTACGAAGAACTTAACGAAATTGCCAGCACAAAAGTCCAGAGCGAGGATATCCTGAAATTTATCAAGGACCCTTCAACGGGAGAAATCCATGTTGAATATTCAAGGGATGATATTTTCGGCCAGGGAGGCATTGCAAAGCCGGATGTGCCGCTGGATGAGGGTGCGGACAAAGAAAAATATATTCAGGAAAAGGCGGCAAAAATTAATGAAGAATATTTAAAATATAAGGGTGGCGGAATTTCAGCAGAACAACATGCCGCACCCGGCGTTTCGGGCGCTTCGGCCGAAGATTTGGGCCGGAGCAGGCCCGCTCCGAAAGCTCCGGAATGGCTCCAAAAGCATAATGATAATATTGCCATGAAGAAAGCGGTGGAGGGGCAATTCAGCGATGTGCAGAAAGGAACCGAAGCAAGACTTCGAGAAATTCAAGGGCTTCACCATGAGAACATAACCGCCGAAGCCGTTATCAGGCAGGGAATTGCGGTTCGCGGACTTCTTAAAAATATCATTCATGAATCAGGTATTGGAAATAATGTTTCTCTTTGGGATGAACCGGCGGAAAAATGGTATGGGGACTTTATAAACAGCGAGGAGTTAATTCCTCAGGATGTATCCCAAAATATGCCAAGCGGTAATTCAATCGATAATATAAATAATAATCGCAGGATATTAAAGAAAATTTTTTCCCAGCTTCCCAAACCGCAGCCCGGACAGAAGACCTGGCCCGCTCTTCTTGACGCACTGAGAAAAGATCCAGGCAACCTCGTGAGAATTGAAGAGGCTTTGAATGCGAGATATAAATAGACAATAATAAATTGTTATATAAATAAATGCAAAATAATTCAATTCTCAAAAAAAATTTGATTGACGAGCTGGGATTAGGCGCCTTGCCCCAAGAAAAGCAGGATGAACTGATAGCTAAAATGGGCGAAGTGATAACGAAAAAGATATATCTTGAGACAATGGAAAATTTGAGTGAAACCGACAAAGAGGAGCTGGTGAAAATGCTCGATGCCGAAGCTGAATCGGAAAAAATAGAAGAATTTCTCAAAGGAAAAATTGAAAATTACGAAGAGATTGTGAAAAAAATCATTGATGATTTTAAGGAGGAAATAAAAGAAGCGGCGAATAAATTTGATGATAAATATAAAGAGTAATTCTATGCCTACAAATTATCTTGAGCCAATTGAGAAGGAGGATGTTGATCTGAAGGGAAAATTTACGGGACAAAGAGAAAGCGCGGTTCCAAGCCCCGAAAAAAATCTTATAAAAGAAGAAAAGATAGCGACGATTGAAACGCCGGGGAAAAAAGAAATTGAACCAGCCGGCCCCGAAAAAGAAACGGGAGCGGAAGTCCAGGAAGAAAAAATTTCCGAGAAAATAGAAACTGCCAGAAAAACGATCAGCACCCATAAGCCGGGTACTGCGGCGGCAATTACGGATGACGCGAAAACGATTGCCGGAATCACCGAATATGAAAAAAAAGTGGAAAAGCTTGTCGAGCTTGCCCTCCAAAAGGGTCCAGAACATGCGATCAAAGTCGCTCAGCACATGGATTCAAATGACAACTATACTCTTGATGAACTTCATGATCGGATGATAGAAGACGATTTGAGAAAACAGCTTGTTCAAAAAGGCATGCTGAAAGATTTATAGAATTTTTCAAAAAAATTTGGTTTAAGTAACAAAAACAAAAATGGATGCGTTGAATCTTAATTTAATTCTGTATCCGCTGGCCGGCCTTCTGGCGCTTGCCAGCCTGATTTCCGGTTTTTGGATGGTATTTCGAAGTTTCTCTATTTTTCGCGGGGAGATAACCCGGTCCTTAAACATGGACATGGATGTCGTAAAGGTGAGCCATTCGCTCAAGACCCAATCGCAATCATCACAACAGCAACAGCAGCAGCCAAAACCGGAAAAGGAAATAATTTCCGTTATGGAACACCTCTTTGCCAGTCTTGGAAATATAAAAGAAAAAGCGGGATTTTGGCACAGGATAATATACGGCGACGCAGTGATCGCGCTTGAAATTGCCAATCCGTCTGAAAACGACGAAATTTGTTTTTATATCGGGGCGCCAAAAAAATTCATCTCAATCGTGGAGCGCCAAGTCCACAGTTTTTTCCCGAAAGCGTCCATCGAAAGAGTGAAGGATTACAATATATTTTACCCGGGCAGCAGAACGGCTGCTTCATATCTTATGCTTCGCGACAAGGACTGCCTTCCGGTTCGCACGTACCAAACGCTCGAATCCGATCCTCTTAACAATATCACCAACGTCCTTGGAAAATTCGACGAGAAAAAAGAAGGAGCCGCCATTCAAGTTCTCATTAAGCCGGCTCGCGGAGACTGGAGAAGCAAGGGAAGGGAGATTGCCCATAAGATGCAGCAGGGCAGGCGCCTTGCTGACGTAAAGAGAGACACACCCGTCCGGCTTTTCCTTCGGGGCTTTTTTAGTATTATTTTTAAAAAAGACGATGACCAAAAAAAAGATATATTCAAGCCGAACAAAGAGCAGGTTCAACTGACGCCTGAAGAACAGGAGATAGTGAAAAAAATCGAGGGAAAATCTAATAAACCTGGTTTTGGCGTCAACATCAGGCTGGTGGCTTCCGCTTTGAACCAGGAAAGGGCCGAGTCGATCTTGGCGGAGCTTGAGAACGCTTTCATCCAGTATGAAAATCCAAGCATCAACGGATTCAAGGTAGTGAGGGACAGCAAGAAAAATAGCAACAACACCGCCTTTAATTTCATATTTCGGATTTTCAAAAATGAGCAGAGCTTCGTTCTTTCTTCGGAGGAAATATCGAGTATCTTTCATTTCCCTCTTTTTTCGACTGAAACGCCGAAGATTGCCTGGCTCAAGGCCAGAACTGCCGCGCCGCCTTCAAATATTTCCAAGGAGGGGATAAAACTCGGTTTTAACGATTATCGGGGAGTGGACACGGTTATCCATCATGCGGATGATGACCGCCGCCGCCATTTCTATATTATCGGTCAGACCGGAACCGGAAAATCAACCATGATGGAAGAAATGGTGAAGCAGGACATAATAAACGGAAAAGGAGTTTGCGTTATTGATCCCCATGGCGAGTTCGTGGAGCATGTGATCGAATGCGTTCCGAAAGAAAGGGCGGAGGACGTCATCTATTTCGACCCGGGCGATATGGAAAGGCCGTTCGGGCTCAACATGCTCGAATACGATACATCGAAGCCGGAACAGAAGACATTTGTCATTAATGAAATGATAAATATTTTTGACAAGCTGTATGACCTTAAGCAAACCGGTGGTCCGATGTTCGAGCAATATATGCGAAACGCGGCCCTTCTTGTCATGGAACATCCCGAATCAGGATCGACTCTCATGGAAATTCCGCGGGTGCTCGCTGACGAAGAATTCCGGCACCTCAAGCTTTCTCACTGCACCAATCCGATTGTCAAAAATTTTTGGGAAAAGGAAGCCGAAAAAGCGGGCGGAGAAGCGGCTCTTGCCAATATGGTTCCTTATATCACATCGAAACTCACTCAGTTCATATCAAATGATATGATGCGGCCGATTATCGCCCAGGAAAAAACGACCGTGAATTTCCGTCGGGCCATGGATGAACAGCAAATAGTCCTCGTCAATCTTTCCAAAGGAAAAATAGGGGAAATAAATGCCAATCTTTTGGGTATGATAATCGTTGGGAAAATTTTAATTTCGGCTCTTTCGCGGGTGGATATGCCGGAAGAGGAACGCAAGGACTTTTATCTCTATATCGACGAATTTCAGAATTTTACAACTGATTCAATCGCCCAAATTCTCTCCGAGGCGCGAAAATACCGTCTGGCCCTCGTCATAGCTCACCAGTTCATTGCCCAGCTCAAGGAAGAAATATCAAAAGCTGTCTTCGGAAACGTGGGATCGATTTGCTCATTCCGTGTTGGCGCGGAAGACGCAGAGTTTCTGCAAAAACAATTCGAGCCGGTTTTTGACGCAAACGATCTCATGAACGTAGATAACAGAAATTGTTTCATGAAACTTCTCATCGCGAGCCAGGTGGCTTCGCCCTTCAATATGAAGACATATCCGCCGACGAAGGGCAGCGCAAAGATTGCCGAAGCGATAAAAGAGCTTTCTAAATTGAAATATGGAAGAAATCGTGATATAGTAAATGAAGAGATAATGAAAAAATCTAATTATGTTACTCCGCCGCCTTCTGCCGACGCGTTCGATATGGGGGAAAAACCATTATAAATGAAAAATGCAAAAATAAAAGTGAAAAATGACAATTTAAAATGCAAAATTATTTTAATGTTCAATTTATTATAATATTATGACAGACGATCAATTTCAAGAGCAATCCGAAGAACAGGGGACACTCGACCCCCATTGCGTTTCCTGCGGCATGCCCATGAAAAAAGAAGAAGAATACGGAACAAATGCGGATGGAAGTAAAAATAATGAATATTGCTGCCATTGCCTTATTGATGGCGAGAAAAAATAAAAGTAAACTAGAAAGCGAGGTGAAATATGACAGACGACATGACAACAACTCCTCCGGCAGACGACACGCAAGCCGACGAAGGGATGCAAACTCAGCCAATGACTCCTGCAGGAGAAACTCCTGCAGAAGAAGCTCCAGTTGAGGAAACTCCGGCTGAAGAAGGCGCGGAAGCGACTCCTCCGACTGAATAGTAAGTAGCCACGCTATTTATCCGCCTTTGCAGAAGGCCACGAGTGTTTTCTAAGCTAAAATACACGAAAATCTTCTGCTTCGGCGGATTCCGCACTGATGAATAAAATTATTTGTCGGGCTTGCGGAACTTCATAATCAAAAAACCGGCCATTGATTTGGCTGGTTTTTTGTTATATATAAGGATAATTATCCATTCTTCATTTCATCATACTCTTTTACGGTCTGTCCGAATATTCCTTTTTCCTCTTCTTCTGTCAGTCTGGCACGTTTTTTTTCTCCAAGTTGATGCAAGCGGGCTTGTCTGACCATCGACTCGGTCAGTTTTTTTGCAAATAACGGATTGCTTTCTGTTTCTCCGCTCTTTTTCCGCCTGGTGAAAAATTCGTATATATGATTTATTAAGTTAGTCGCTTTTTCGGAATCCAGATCATCCTTGTCAAATATTTTTTTATCTATTAAAAATACTTTTATTAAGAATCTGATATTATGCTCTGCTTTTTCTTTTGGCAATTCCGATGTTGTTTGGTCCTTGGGCTGCTTTGCCATCATTTCCAAAAATCCGTTTCCCAGTTCTTCGAGTATAATTATTTCGCCGTCTCGAGTTGCGGATTCCTCATTTGGAGCCGGACCGCCGAATTTTTCATTTGATTCCATCATATTAATTTATTGGATAATTTCTTTTTTTCAGAATATCCGATTTTCATTTTCTCTACAAGCTTTTGCATTGTTGCGATAGTCTCGTCGTATGTCGGGCGGTCGACGGGGTAGGGGATGAAGTCTTTTCCGCCATGAGCGAAAGAATAGCGGGCCGGGTCTTCATATGACGCTTTTGCGCCATAAATCACTTCCGCGGTGAGAGCGAGAGCCCGGATGGTTTTTGGACCGACACCCTTGAGAGACAAAAGCTCTTCGTAACTCTTCGGCTTGATTTCAGAAACTTCATATAAAATCTTTTGCAGGTATTTGCTTTTGGTGAAATCTTCAGTGACAACGGGCAAAACCTTGAAGTCCCGGTCGTGGAGATGCATTGTGGTCAATTCCTGGTTTCTGTTTCCAATTGAAACAACGTCACTTTGCGGCGTGGAATATTTTCGAAGTAGCTGAAAATCATTCATGAGAGTTTTATAGCTCCCTTGCACGAGTTCTGTTGAAATTTTTTGAGTATTTTCGCTTTCCCGCGCGGCCATATTCAGGCCGACATGCCGGCCATCGGAGATGATCCCGCTGTGCGGCTCAAGGACAAGATTCTTGGCGGTGTCAGAATACCAATGGTATCTTCTCGCGGTTACATTTTTTTCGTTCATTCCCTGTTGCACAACCGCCCAGGCGCCGTTTCGTGAAAAGAAAAATGAATGGTGATAAATTTGGAATCCGTCTTGAACGAGCGAGGAGTCGACTTTGGCTGCCATTCGGGAATTATATTCCAAAGAATTTATTTTTTCCTGAGAAAGCTCCGCCCGCGCCCCAAAGAGGGAAATCTGTTCCGGAGTTTTGAGGGAAGTTTTCCCTTTACCGCCGCAAATGTATATTCCGAGGTCCATTTCTTCGTCACGGATGGCTTCTTTGAGAGCGGCCGTTAAAATAGTGGTGAGGCCCGAGGCGTTCCAGTCAAAAGCCAGCACCGTTCCGAGTGCCTGAAACCAGACCGGATCGGCGATTCGGCGAACGTATTCATCCGGCCCGTATTCGGCAATAATCACCCGTGTCATCTCCCGCCCCAATTTCACCATCCGCTCAAACAGCCATCTCGGACACTTGCCGTAATCAAGGGTAAATGTGGCAATTCCTCTCTTAAACATAAAATACCTTTTAGTAACGTTTCGTGTTGTGGGTTATGTGCCTCGAGAGCACACTATCACTATATCACCAATATCAGCTCCAAGCAAAACAAAAACACTGCAATAAATTGCAGTGGGAAAAAAATTGGAAAAGTTCAGTATAATTAAATAAGCAAGTTCATGCTCTCGAGCAAGGATTTTTGGTTCACGTTTTGGATTTCGATGCCCGGACGGCCGTTGATTTCGATGAGGACGACGCGATCATTTTTGTCGATGATCAAATCCACCCCGGAAATAAGAAGTTGGGAAAGTTTAGAGGCCTCTATAGAGGCCTCTATCAATTTGCCCCAATGCGGGATGCGAAAGTTTTCCGGAATGTCAAAATCCGAAAGTTTGAATGCGCGTTCCTCTTTTTTGGAAAAAAGATGCGTCACTTTGCCGGTTTTGACGTCGATGCCGACGCCGATGGCGCCGACGGTGAGGTTGGCCCGTCCGCGGGTGGCTTTGGTCGAATGTCTCAGCATGGCCATGACGGGAACGAAATTTACGCAAAAAATCCGGATGTCGGGCAGGCCGGCGGAGTGTTTGAACATAATTTTTGGCGACGGATAGATTCTTTCCTCAACGATTGCGACATCTCTTTCCGAATGGCCGGAATATTCACCATCCAGGATGCGGCGAATGTGTTTTCGAATTTGTTTTTCGGAATACTTTTCGCCCGAAGGATCAAAAAACTTCCCGTCTTTCTTCTCAAGGACCATGATGCCGCTTCCGCCGAAGCCCCGGGACGGCTTGATCACGAATTCTTCCGGGAAAAGCCGGATTTTTTCAAGATCCGCGATGTTTTCAATTTCGAAAAAAGTTTTCGGCGAATATATTCCATGCTGAGAAAAGAGTTTTTTGGCCGCCGCTTTATTCTTGGCGAGGTCGAGTGATTCCCAGAAATTATATTCCCGAATCAAGAAATTGCGAAAATTCATGCCGAGCGGCTTTTTCTTTTCAGAAAAATATTTTCTGGACAAATTAATCATTTTTTTCGAAGCATCTTAAAGCGAAAAAATTCGGTGAAACGGAGGCCGTTATAATGTCCGGCCGCGATCGCGAGCAGGATGGAGGCGGCGAAAATGAGCCAGATGGCGCCATACGATTGCGTAATAAGATAGCTGCCGATGAAAGTGAGGACAACGGCCAAGGCCATGGTTTGCACCGTGAGCAAGATTGCGTCGCCAATTCGGTGTTCGCCGACAGTTTTCGAAAATCTTTCGATGATGTGAGTCGTGATGATGAGCGGAAAAAAGACCGTGGTGACGGCGACTTGAAAACCGAGCGGCAGAAAAGAAAAACCGACCAGTGACAAAACGACAGCCGACATAATGAGCGACATTTCGGCGACATGCGGCAGTTTCAATTTTTCAAAAAAAATAATTTTGAAGCCGGTGCCGATGGAAATGAGAAAAATATAAATAAAAATTCCCTGAACGATGTTTGGCGACATCAAAATGAGCGAAAGGGCGATGACGACGGGAGCAAAAACTCCAAAAGTTCTGAGACCCCCGATGAGCTGGAAAAGAACCACTAGAGCGCCGAGAATCGGGATGATGAGAATGTCTTTGCTGACGGCGCGGTTGGCCGAGCGAGCCAAAATTATGGCTTTTGAGAATCGCTGATTGACCGGAGCTTTCGGTTCATTCAAAAATTGTCGGGCCGGATCAATGGTGAATCCGAGAAGATCTTGGCGTCCGATGATCATGTCGGTGTTGAGTTGCGACCGATCGGCGACGGACAGAACTGAACTGATAGTTTTGTCTCCGAGGATAAATTCTGCATTGACAGTTTCTCGAACCTGAACTCCCGAGGCACTGATAACCCGGCGTTTCAATTTGTTGCGCTGAAGTCCCAGTCGGTCGGCGAGCGAAGAGTCGATGGCGGAAAAATCCGCGCCTGTGTCGGTTTTGGCGACGATATTGGCCGGACCCTGAGGCGAGAGCAGAATGACATTTTCCTGAGATCCGATCAGGGAGCTCGTTTCGTTTCTTGATTCAAAAAAATCGATGAGAACCCCGGCCAAGATTGCGAGGGCGAGGGCGGTCGAAAAAATGGCGATTCTGCGGCGTTTTGAAATTTTTGGGTTGGTGAATTGCATATGTTTGAATTAATATATCCTTCTCCTAACTATACTCATATTTCAGAATTTTACAAAAAAAATTATTCACTATTTTTCTTAGAAAATTTAGTCAATATATTTGTATTTACCGTTTCATACTGCAATATTGACAAAATAATAGTTTTGTTGTAGCTTCACAACAGATCCAGGGAATAACTCCCGATGGATATAACCCTAACTAAGGAGGACATAAAAATGTCCGAGCATCAGTGGCCGACTCTTTATGAGGTGTATTTCGCAGTATGGAAAGCGCTGGGTGAAGAAGGCATTAGGATGGTTCAATATGGGGAAGTTGAATTTCCCTGCAGCGCTAGTCGTTTCAATGATTGCATTCCGGCAGATATTTTTATTTACCTCACTCGGTATTACTTTAAAGCTGAGTTGAGGGTAGTAAAAAGTGATAGTGAAAGTGCCTGGGTAAGAGAAGCGGTCCTAAGGCAGATATCGAAAGACTTTAAGGAGTCCTATACGGTATACGCGAGGGATTTCAAGAGCGGACTATTTTGTCCGGTCCGCGAAATGGCCTGGAACCTGGCCGGAGCGCTGGAAGCGTTTCGGACTCTGTGGCCGAAAATAAAAGCGTCCGAGGAGAAATACAGCACTAAACTCGAAGAAATCAGACAGCGGGCACTCGACGAGTGCTTTGGCTAAAAGCAACAAGAAGATGAAAAGAAATTGGGAGGCGTTGGCTGGATGCGGCGCCTCTTTTCAATGGTGGACTTTTATTTTTTTAGTGTATATAATTTATGAACGATGCGTTTTCCTAACATTTAATGTTAGGAAATGAAAACAATGCTAGGAAATGAAATTCAAAATTAACTCCAAATTCAAGCCCGATGGGGATCAGCCCAAGGCGATCAAGGATTTGACCGCCGGGCTTCGCAGTGGCGCGAAATTCCAAACACTTCTTGGAGTGACTGGGTCGGGCAAGACTTTCACGATGGCGAATGTGATTGAGAATGTCCAGAAACCGACACTAGTCATTGCGCCGAACAAAACGCTCGCTGCCCAGCTCGCGCAGGAATTTCGCACATTTTTTCCGAAAAACGCGGTCGAATATTTTGTCTCCTACTATGATTATTACCAGCCGGAAGCATATATCGCTTCGTCCGACACATATATCGAAAAAGAAGCGGAGATAAACGATGAAATTGACCGGCTCCGTCATGCGGCGACGGTGGCGGTTATGTCGCGAAAGGACTCGATTGTGGTGGCGTCGGTTTCCTGCATCTATGGCTTGGGATCGCCGGAATTTTATGAGGACATTTCTCTCAGTCTCAAGATCGGAGAAGCGGCAGACAGAGATAAGTTAATCAAAGATCTGACGGACATGCATTTTTTTCGGTCGGAATATCTGTCTCGCGGGAAGTTTCGCGCGCATGGAGATACGATCGAAGTCATGTCGCCGTCACGGGAAATAATAACGAGAATTGAGATAGGAGATGGGAGAGTGGGGAAAATATCGGAGTATGATTTTCTGACCGGTGAGGCTCTTGGAATTCTCGATAAAGTTTTGATATACCCGGCAAAGCATTTTGTCGTTCCCGAACCGCTAATGGAGGAAGCGCTTGGAAAGATAGAGACAGAGATGAGAGACAGAGTGGATTATTTTAAGAAACATAATAAACTGCTTGAAGCCGAGAGGATATACCGCCGGACAAAACAAGATCTTGAGATGATGCGGGAAATCGGGTATTGCAACGGGATTGAAAATTATTCCCGCTATTTGACCGGCCGCGTCCCGGGGGAAGCTCCTTATACTCTTGTAGACTATTTCAGCAAAGATTTTTTGATTATAATCGACGAATCTCACGTAACCGTTCCTCAGCTCAACGCGATGTATAACGGCGACCATGCCCGCAAAAAAGCGCTTATCGATAACGGTTTTCGGCTTCCGAGCGCTTTCGACAATCGGCCGCTGAAATTCAGTGAATTTGAAAAGAAAATCAATCAAGTAATTTTCACTTCAGCGACTCCGGCTGAGTACGAAAAGCGTAACTCGAAACGCGTAACGCATAACGCGACAGGAATCGTTGAACAGATTATCAGGCCTACTGGCTTAATAGATCCTGAGCTGGTTATTAAACCCGCGAAGGGGCAGGTGAAGGACGTGATTGAGGAGATAAAGGAAGAGATTAAAGATAAAGATAGAGATAGAGAAATGAGAGGGAGAGTGCTGGTGACGACGCTGACCAAAAAAATGGCCGAAGATCTTGCCGAATTTTTGAAAGAAAATGAGATAAAATCGGAATATCTGCATTCCGGAGTGGACACCATGGACCGGGTGCGGATTCTCGAAAATTTACGCCGGGGAAAATTTGATGTTTTGGTGGGCGTGAATCTTCTGCGGGAAGGCCTTGATTTGCCGGAAGTGTCGCTGGTGACCATTCTTGATGCGGACAAAGAAGGTTTTTTGCGATCCGAAACATCGCTCGTTCAAACGATCGGCCGCGCGGCGCGGAATATTTCCGGACGGGTGATTCTCTACGCTGACAAAATCACGGGCTCGATGAAACGGGCGATTGATGAAACCAACCGCCGGCGAGAAACGCAAACAGCTTACAACAAAAAGCATCATATCACGCCGAAAACAATCAAAAAGAAGATTGAATCGATTGTCGATCACGAACTCAAACCCGAAATTCCGCGGGAATTTGTGAAACTCGAATCTCTTGAGGATATTGCGGGATATCTGAAAATCAAGGAACGCGAAATGAAAGAAGCGGCGCGGAATATGGAATTTGAAAAAGCGGCGGTGATCCGGGATGAAATCATACAACTGAGGAAGTTGCAGATGGGATAGTGTTGAAATTGATTTATTAACTGTATAGTAGTAATATCGATAGAACCCCCCGCACCAAATTATCTGGTGCTACATGGAAATGTAAATTAGGGGCGTTTTTTGAGTTTGAGAAGAAAATTTGGTGCGGGACAAGCCAATTTCAGGCACTTTTTGCATTTCAACAAAATAATATATGGATAAGATTGTTATAAGAGGCGCTAGGGAACATAATTTGAAAAACGTGAATCTCGAACTTCCTCGGGGGAAGTTTATCGTGTTCACCGGAATCAGCGGGTCGGGGAAATCCACGCTGGCTTTTGATACCATTTTTGCCGAAGGGCAGAGGCGGTATCTTGAGAGTCTTTCGAGTTATGCCCGGCAATTTTTGGGACAAATGGAAAAGCCGGATGTCGATTCGATTGAGGGCCTCAGCCCGGCGATTTCGATTGACCAAAAAGCGTCATCTCACAACCCGCGCTCGACCGTCGGAACCGTGACGGAAATTCATGACTATTTGAGGCTTTTGTATGCGAAAATCGGTGTGGCGCACTGCCCTGAATGCGGAAAAGAAATATCGAAAATGTCGATCGATGAAATCGTGGATCGGATTTTGGAAGCCGGGAACGGATCGAAAATAGAAATACTCGCGCCCGTTGTTCGGGAAAGAAAAGGGGATTATGCGACACTTCTTGGGGAAATGTGGAAACGAGGGTTCGGAAAGGCGTATATTGACGGCCAAAAAGTGAATCTTGAAGAAGAAGCCAAAAAGGGGAAAGTTCTGGCAAGATACAAAAAACACAGCATTGATATTTTGATCGACACGGTCGAGATCAATGATAAAAATATTAGCCGCATATTTGAGTCGGTTGAGTCGGCGCTCAAGTTGTCGCAAGGGCTAGTAAAAATTATTCCCGAAACGCATAACGCGAAACGCGACACGCGAAATGAAGAAATTATTTTCAATCAAAACATGGCATGTGTGGATCACGAAGACGTGACTTTTCCGGAAATTGAGCCGCGACTTTTTTCATTCAACAGTCCGCAGGGAGCGTGTCCCGAGTGCGAGGGACTCGGCACAAAAAAAGAAATTGATCCGAATTTGGTGATCCCCGACAAAAGCCGAACTATCGCCGAGGGAGCCATTATGCCTTGGAGTTACAAACCGAACAATTACCAAGGTTCGATTCTCCGCGCCGTGACGAACTACTACCGTATTCCCGATAACGTCCGCTTTCGGGATCTTCCTGAAAAACAGCAGGAAATCCTTATCAGCGGGGAAGAAGAACCTGATTCAATAGAAGTCCGCCTCAAAACAAAAACCGGCGCAGTTTGGCGTTTTGATGTGAAATGGAACGGGATTTTGGGTTTCATGCGCGACCGTTATTTCAAAACGGATTCCGAAAGCGTGCGGCAGGACATTGAAAAATATATGTCGCAAAGCGCTTGCCCGGCCTGTAAAGGCTCAAGACACAAGCCCGAAGCCTTGCTGATCACTGTTGGCGGGGCAAGTATCGCTGAAATTTCGGGCATAAGCGTTGCGGAGACCCTGAAATCTTTTGATGGAATAAAATTGAACGAAAGGGAAAAAATAATTGCCGATAAAATCTTAAAAGAGATCCAGAATCGTCTCGGATTTTTGAAAGATGTGGGACTCGGGTATCTTACTTTGGGGCGCGCCGCGAACACTCTGGCGGGAGGGGAGACGCAAAGAATCCGCCTTGCTTCGCAAATCGGCTCGCAACTTGTCGGTGTATTGTATATTCTTGATGAACCGTCCGTTGGTCTTCATGCGCGGGACAATGCCAAGCTTCTTGAGACGCTTTTGAAACTTCGGGACATTGGCAACACGGTGATTGTCATTGAACACGATGAAGAAACCATTCGAGCCGCCGACCATTTGGTTGATATCGGTCCGGGAGCAGGCAAACATGGCGGAGAGGTCGTGGCGGAAGGTTCTGTTTTGGAAGTTGAGAAGAGCAAAAAATCCATTACAGCCCAATATTTGCGGGGAGATCTTGAAATCGAGATTCCGCGCGAACGCCGTCCGGTGCGAAACAAAAAATGGCTGACGGTCAAAGGCGCGACAGAGCATAATCTCAAAAATGTGACCGTTGATTTTCCGCTCAAGACTTTGACTTGCGTGACAGGTGTTTCGGGCTCGGGGAAATCGACGCTCGTTGAAGATATTTTGGGAAAAGGTCTTTCGGCGAAAATAATGCGCTCGCTTGAGCGGCCGGGACGTCACAAAGAAATTCTCGGAACGCAGTATGTCGACAAAGTGATTCACATTGATCAATCACCGATTGGGCGCACGCCGCGTTCGAATCCGGCGACCTATGTCGGTTTTTTCACTTTGATCCGGGAACTTTTCGCGATGACGAAAGACGCGCGGGAAAGGGGATACGGGCCGGGAAGATTTTCATTTAATGTAAACGGGGGAAGATGCGACAACTGTCGGGGCGAAGGTTTTTTGAAAGTCGAAATGCAATTTATGCCGGATGTTTTTCTCCCGTGCGATGTTTGCCGGGGAAAAAGATATAATCGGGAAACGCTCGAAGTGAAATATAAGGGCAAAAATATCGCCGATGTGCTGGCGATGACGGTTTCGGAAGGCAAAGTTTTTTTTGAAAATTACCCGCGGATTTTCGAACCGCTGAAAGTTCTTGAGGAAGTGGGACTGGGATATATTAATTTGGGACAAGCCGCGACGACTCTTTCGGGAGGGGAGGCGCAAAGGATCAAACTGGCTTCCGAACTGTCCCGAAGAATGACGGGCAATACTGTCTATATTCTTGACGAGCCGACGACGGGACTTCATTTTGATGACGTAAAAAAGCTTCTGGATGTCCTGCACCGCCTGGCAGATGCCGGAAATACGGTTATCGTGATTGAACACAATATGGATGTCATTAAAACCGCCGATTGGATAATCGACCTTGGTCCCGAAGGAGGAGATAAAGGCGGCCGAGTTATTGTGGCGGGACCGCCTGAAGAAGTGATAAAATATCATAAGGAAAGTTATACGGCAAAATTTTTGGGAGAGGTGCTGAAATAAAGCAATTAACCCTTTGTATTATTAGTAAACGCAGCGTTTAGCTAATTAAAAGGCCTTTTAAATTAAACATTAATTTAAAGGCATGAATAAATTTGTCACAAAGATTAAGGTGGTCGGCATTGCTCTTGTTATGATGTTGGGGCTGGGCGCTTTCATTGCGCCAAAGGCGAATGCAGCCAGTCATTCCATGTCGACAAATCAGGAGCAGCTTATCAAGAATGTACAAGACGCAAATGCCGGATGGGACTGGAGACCCAGGTGCGCGGGTGGCGCCCATTGGAGCTGGAATGACATGAGGTGCAAAGGCGGAACAGGCCATAATCATGATAACGATGACTAGCCGGCCCTGCCAAATAAAAACAGATAAAATAGTATGCATATAAAAAAGCATTAAAACTTCCCTGGAAACGGGGAAGTTTTATGTTTCCTGTTTTTAGGATGAATGTCGACAGAATAACTTTTTTTTGATATATTCTATGGGCGTAAAATTAAGCATTCCAAATTAGCGATTATGCAAGATTTTAAGAATAAAATAGCTAGCTTTCCCAGGTCTCCCGGCGTTTATGAATTTCGCGATAAGCAAGGGAAAATTCTTTATATTGGCAAGGCTACGAGTCTCAAAGACAGAGTGAGCAGTTATTTTCTCAAAAACGCACATCTTGATCGGCCCAACATTGAGCCAATGATTACGCAAATTTGGGATATCAAGATCCGTGAAACCGACTCGGTTCTCGAGGCTTTGATTCTGGAGTCGAATCTCATCAAAAAGCATCAGCCGAAATACAACGTGATGGCGAAAGACGACAAAAGTTTCGGTTATTTCGTCATCACCAAAGAAAAATTTCCGCGAGTTGTGGTTCTTTGGAAAACGGAGCTGGGAAAAGTTCCAGCCAAAAAGATATTCGGGCCGTATATGTCCAAATATCAAATGAATATTGCTTTGAAACTTATCCGCCGAATTTTTCCCTTTCACTCGAACAAACAACCGACCGAAAAGGGGTGCCTTGATTTCCAAATCGGAAAGTGTCCCGGACCGCACTCGGGAGCCATTTCAAAAAAAGATTATCTCAGAAACATTCACGGGATCGAAATGATTCTCCAGGGGAAAAAGAAAAATCTGCTTTCGGAACTCAAAAAACAAATGAAGACGGCAGCCAAAAAGCATGAATTTGAAAAAGCGGCGGAAGCACGGAATCGAATATTCGCGCTTGAGCACATTCGGGATGTAGCGCTCATTTCTGAAGAATCCCAAGGTCCGACCTTGGGAACACCCAAGGTCGGACCTTGGAGAATTGAGGCCTATGACATCTCGAATATTGGAGGGGATTATGCCGTGGGTTCGATGGTGGTGTTTTCCGGAAGACATCCGGACAAATCCCAATACCGCAAGTTTAAAATCCGGACCGTTTTTGGAATCGACGATGTGGCAATGATGCGGGAAGTTCTGCTAAGAAGATTCCGCAACAGCTGGCCGAAACCGGATCTTGTTATTCTTGACGGCGGAAAAGGTCATCTCAATATGGCGCAAAATGTATTAAATGAGTTGAGACTCGATATTCCCTTGGTCGCTGTTGCTAAAGGTCCGACCCGCAAAAAGATCGACATCTACCAATCAAAATTCCTCTTGACATTTATCGGCCGAAATGAGGAAATAAGGGAGAAGTATAATAGAATATTAAGTGACGAGAAGCTAATTGAACGGATTCGCGAAGAAGCTCATCGATTCGCGATCAGCTATCACAAGAAGCTGAGAAGCAATAATTGGAAAAATACGTGAAAATAAGACCTATCCTCGGGTTCTCCAAAGACTAATTCTCAGGATACGTCCTCATAGTTCAATGGATACCTGCCCGACTCGCTTCGCGACTCGAAGCGGATGGGGAGCGCAGTCAAAAAAATATGCCCTCGTCGTTCCCCGAAGTATAAATGCTTCGCATTAAACTACGGGGCAGGCAATGTATGTCCTCATAGTTCAATGGATAGAGCGCAGGCCTCCGAAGCCTGAGATGAAGGTTCGACTCCCTCTGAGGACACATTTTTAAAGGTAAGTGCGCTCCGCCAAGCCGGGGAGATAAAGATTTCATTCAGCGGGGTGCCCCTCTATTAGGGTGGCGATTTCCTGCCAGCAGGCAGGCTTTCTGGGGGCACAAAAAAACAAGATTCTTTACCCCGCCCTTCGCGAGGGGCGGCGGGCTGTCGGGGACACATATGCGGTCAGCCTAAGTCTCAGGATGGACGGACTTGGATTTAAAATAATTTGCGCGTTTTAATATGAATATATATAATGGAATAAAGTTGATTTTTTCCGGGTTACAGCTCTTGCCATACTTTTTGAAAATGTTATAATAAAAGCAAATCAGATAGCTACGGGTTTATTGGAAATAAAAATCATAAACATCAATGACAGTTAAAAATAAAACCAAGCGTGAAAATTTGATTTACTCTCTCTCTCTCTCTCTCTCTCTCGATTCAGTCCTCAAAAATAATGCAGGATTCTGTTTAGCAAGTTCAAATAAAAGAGGAAAAATATTTCATAATATTCGCATCGTTCAAGTCTATTGAAGGATGCTTTTTTGTCGGCTAAACTACAAAAAATAAAAAAATGAAAAGTGTCAAAAAATTAAAATTAATTTTCGCCCTCGCCTTGGTTGCGGCCTTTCTTTTTCAGGCGTCGGGAATCGGATCAAAAACAGCCTTGGCGAAAAAGACAAATGAATCACGTCTCGTTCTGATCGGGGCGGCCATAACCGGCATTGAAGACACGGTCATTACCGCCCGATCCAAATCCGGAAAAAACTATCAAATCGAAACCCAGGGCGTGAAGATTCTCCGCCGCAACGCGGGAAAGTGCGATTTTTCGGAAATGGCGGCCGGAGACAAAATCAGCGTCTGGGGAACGGAAAACGGCATGAATATAACGGCAAAAAAAATAAAGGATATCTCCGTGGAAAGAGTCAGGATGGAAGGAGTAATTTTTGACATCGACGAAGACAATAATACGATTTCTTTTTACGCGAACGGAGAAGGAATTCAAACCGTGGAAATTGGCGACGCCACAAAAATAACCTTTCAGAAAGTGAGAAAATCGAATTTTCCCAATCTCAAGGCAACGGTTTTCGGCATAAGAAACAAAACGCAAAACATGATTTACGGAACGACAAAAATCATTGTCTACAGCGAATAATTTTTTATGTCATTATTAATCCAAATAAAACATTAACCCCGTTAGAAATTAATCTATTCAGATTATTATCTGGCAGGTTTGGCGCAAAAAAATGAGAAAAAAAATAAAAATTTCCAACGGGATGAAACACAAATATAAAATAGTCCTGCCCGGAATATTGGCGATAATCCTCCTTCTTGGGACGGCGGTTCCCAAGACCCGCGCCTGGAGCCTTACCGATCTTTTTTCCGCCGGGGAACAGGGCGTATCGAAAAAACAACTAAAGTCCCTGAAAAAACTGCAAAAGTCCCTTCAAAGCATAAAAATAAAGCTCCAGTCGATCGGAGAGCCGAATCTCAAGGACAACACTATTTCCTCGCTCCGGCTTATTTCTGACGATCTTATAATTTCGGAAAAAATAAAAGACGGCACGCTCACAGATGCCGACATATCGCCGGACACAAAAATTTCTTCTTCAAAGCTTGATCTCACGGATTATGCAATGGCCAATCTCCCGACCGATTCCGAAAAATCGAAAATAGGGGAGATGGTTGATTCTTCCGATTCATCAATTGCGCTGGGAAACAAAAATATTTCCCAGATCCATGACCAAAACACCGACACCGCCACCAATTCTCAAACTTTCACTATCGGCGCGACGGGGCAGGACTTGCATTTAAATCTCGGCTCGTCTGCCAGAGCGTTCGCATGGGACCAAGACAACGGCTATTTCACCCTGAACCAAGATCTTTCTCTCTCCTCAAACCAAATCAAAGACCTGGCAACTCCCACCGACAATTCCGATGCGGCGACCAAGGGATATGTCGACAACCAGCTTTCAACCGAGATAAACAATCTCAAATGGAAAGATCCGGTGGACGCTTTCGCCGACCTTCCGCCCTGCGGTTCCTCAAGCGACGGCCACGCCCGGCTGGTTCTCGGCGAAAACTGGATTTACCGCTGTGACGATTCCGATGACACCTGGCACAAAGTGGCCAATGTGGGAACCGTTAACCACGCCGTCCTTCAAAACCGGGACGCCGCCGATTCCCATCCGGCCTCGGCCATCACGAACACCGCGGCCGGAGATATTTCCGCGACAACAGTGCAAGCGGCTCTCAATGAACTCGATACCGAAAAATTCAAGCTCGCCCCTTCCGCCGACCAGGAGATTACCTACGGCGGGCAAAACGCCAGGACAACGCTTCGCATGCACGCTTCGCAATCGGCCGCGCCGCTTCGGATCATCACGAGCGGGGGATCGGACAGTTTCGTCGTGGGAACGAACGGCAGGATCACCACCTCTTCCGTTGATTCGGCGTCAATTGTTGACGGCTCGATTGCCGGCGGGGATCTCGCAACAAATCTCACTTTCACCACTACCGGTTCAGTCACGGCTCTCGCTTTTGCGTCCACCCAGACCACCGGAACCGCGCCTTTCACAGTCGCGTCCGTAACCAAAGTGGCGAATCTCAATGCCGACCTCTTGGACGATCTCAACACTTCGGCGACGGGAGGCGCGAGCGTTGTCCCGATCACTGACGCTTCCGGCAATTTCACCCTCACAAACGGGAAAGTAAATCTGGAAACGGCAAAATTCGAATCCGAAACATCCGCGCCAACGGCCGAAGAAGGGAAAATTTACTATAATTCAACCGACAAGACCGCCAAAATATACAACACCCAGGCCACTGCCTCGGGAGAATATCTGGACATTCCGGCCGATCCGCATATCCAGCCTTCAAATTGCCCCGACGGGTATGTTCCCGTTCCGGGCGATTCACGCTACGGAACCGGAGGCGGATTTTGCGTCATGAAATACGAAGCCAAGTGCGATTTCACAAACGACGGGGTGGGGGACACGACTCCGGCGACGGCTTATCAGACCTATGACAACAATTCCCAGGCCTGCACCACTTCGCACGTCAAATCTCTCGCGACGGGATTTCCCATTGCGAACATCACCCAAACCAATTCGATTTCCTATTGCTCCGGCCTCGGAACCGGATATCATCTCATCACCAACAGCGAATGGATGACGATTGCGAGAAACGCCGAAAGAATCGGCGCGAACTGGACATCGGGAACTGTGGGAACGAACGGACTTTATCGCGGACACACCGACAACGTGCCCGCCACGGCTTTGGCCGCCAATGCCGACGATTCACAAGGCTATGAAGGGACCGGACAATCAGCGCCTTCGGAGCAACGAAGGACTTTTATTCTTTCAAACAACGAAACGCTTTGGGACATTTCCGGAAACGTTTGGGAATGGAATCTCGACACGATCAAAAGAAAAGATGAGCCTCATTCGACTGCCGGTTCCAATAACACCTGGGGATGGAAAGAATTCGACACGATTGATAATTACGGCAAGATGAATTATGCCAATATGCGGCCGGGAAATCCCGCCTGGAAATCAACTCAGAATGCGGGGCAACTTTACACCTATAATCCGAGTGGAGACACGGACGCGACGATTTATGCCTTCCTGCGCGGCGGTTATTGGTCCGATGGGTCGGACGCCGGGCTTTTCGCGCTGGCCTTGCACTACGCGCCCGGGGACACGCACTACGGCATTGGTTTCCGCTGCGTCTTCCGGCAGTAATTTTCCCCTTTACGACTTAAGTTCTTTATTACTTTACCCCCCATAACAAAAACCGTCTTTTGGAAAAAGACGGTTTTGAAAAAAAGGCAGGTTTTCAATCAGCCAAGGGATTTTTTAAGCTTTTTAAGGGAAACAGATTTTATGCTCCTGAAGTTCAGTCCGGAATTGCCGCCGGAGCGCGGAGAAGAAACGTTGAGCGCGCTTTCAATTCGATCCAGTCTCTGGCCGTGCTCTCCCAGTGTTTCCGTATTTTCCGCCACTTGTTCTGAAATCGCGTCGAGTTTTATGTCTATTTTGTCGAATCGTCCGTCAATTTTGTCAAATTTCGCGTCATGCTCTTTGAGTTTCGCGGTATTGTCCGATACTTTCTCGGCCAGAATCTTTATTTCGTCTTTCAGGCTCTCAGCGACAACATCGAAATGATTCTTAGCCTCTTCCGTTTTCCTGTCAGAATGGACCATTGTTTCTCCCATTTTCCTGTCGAAATGATTCTTGGACTCTTCCGTTTTCACATCGAAATAATCCCTTGTTGTCTTATTATCTTTTCTGATTTCTTTTAATAATTCGTTTATGTCCATAATGTTACATTAAATGTTTCTGATAATATATTAGCAGATCGGAAAAAGACCGTCAAAATTAAGTAAAATTAAACCACGAAGGAGGAAATGTGAAAAATTACGCTGCCGGACATCTTGAAGTTCGAAAGAAATATCAGGACCATTTGGTTTGGCTTTTCGCTAAAATCAATAATTTTCCCCGAAAACAGAAATTTTTGCTGGGAGAAAGAATCGGAACGACCGCTCTTGATATCTTGAACTATCTTGTGACGATCCAGTATGCTCCGAAAGAAGAGAAAGCCCGCCTGATTCGGGGATTCAATCTGAAGCTGGAAATGCTTCGCGAACTCATGCGCCTTGCCTGGCGGATGAATTTTTTGTCCCACAAAACTTTCCTCTGGCAGGAGGCTAGAATAGACGAAGTTGGCCGGATGGCTCACGGGGTGGTTTTTCCGAAGCGGGAGGACTTTTCCGCGAATCGATGAATCCAGCGCTAATCCCGGAGCTGTGTGTTCGATTCCTGGAAGGAAGACTAGGTTGCTTCGCTTTCTTTTGCTGATTAGCCGTGTGCGTCGGCTGGAATTGGTGCCGGATGAATCTTTCGATTCCCTCCTGGTTTTGGGCGTCAAGCGGGGAGCCAAAAATCCTTTTTCGCAGGCGCCATGTTTCGGCGTGGCTCGCGTGCGCAATCCAGGAAGTGAGCGAAGCCTGGACGGTTTCCTTTTCGATTTTGTTGTCCAAATAAAGTTCCTTCAATTTTCGCAGTTTTTTCTTGAAATTTTCCTTGTTGCTTTTTCGCAGGAGGCAATAATCGGGAAAAACGACATATCCCAAAAAATCAATTCCCTGGCTGGCGGGGAAAATCCTTTGTTTTTTTCGGATGGAGTTCGAG
>JBAZXV010000003.1:0-150081 GCA_041659685.1 Parcubacteria group bacterium
TTTCTCGGCGGCGAGAACAGAAGATGCCGCGGAAAGAAGAAGTGCGATGGCCAGGATGGCGATGGTTTTTTTGTTTTGCATTTTGGTTTCCTTTAGCTGGTTAATTTGCCAGCGGAAAACACAAAACTCCCCGCCGGCGATGACCCTTTCAGGCCACCCATATCCCTTTCAGGATACGACCAACCAAGGTGCTCCGACGAGGAGCTTTCTACCTTGGTTGGGTTTGATGCCATGCTCCGACGGAACGTCGGAGTTTAGGCGTAAATTGTTGACTTTATTATACTATCTCAAAAAAAACGCGCAAGTGGCCGAAATTTTTCCAATACCGAACCGCATCCGCAAGAAACCGACATGCTTCGTGTCGAGCATTTTTGTCGAGTAATAGCCCATCCTAACATTTAATGTTAGGATGGGCTAATGTTAGGATGGGCTAATTTATCCTCTTTGGTAAATTTATTTTGTATTGGTTCCATTGCTTTATTTTTAAAAGATTATTTCACCGCGTAATTTCTGGCGGCAAATTCATATTGATCGATGAATATTTTTTTCATCGGCACAATTGAATTTAATTCATAAAATACCAGCATGGCGTTGCGATATTCTTCTTCATCGACACTGCGGTACGATAGCGGCGCAAGTGAATGAGAAATTAATATTGCATTAGCCATGAGCCTGGACGTCCTTTTGTTGCCGTCTTCAAAGGGCTGTATATAACTGATACCGAGAAGAGCCAGAAGTGCCTTGGCGTAAGATGTTTCCATGCGCGACATGGCCCCCGAAAGCGCGCTTACGGCTTCAGTAATTTGATAGACATTATCAAGCGGTCGATAGATGGATCCTGTAATACCGACAGGCTTCGAACGCAAACCTAAATTCACATTCAAGTCTTTGATTAGCACGGAATGCAATTCTTCTAAGTTTTTCTGCGTAGCTATCTCAAATTGAGATGCGTGAGAACGAATATAATTGAAAGCATCTTTGTGATTCAAAATCATCTGCGTTTCATTTTTACTATGGCCTGGCGCTTCCTTATTTTCCAAAATCAATTTTTCCGTATCTAAAAGAGTATAGGTATTACCCTCAATCTTTGACGACTTCCAGGAAAGTTCAATGACCAAACGCTCTAATTCCTTTTTTTGAATAGCCGGAGATAAGTCCGCTGTTCTTTTTTCATATTCGTGAGTCGCACCTTCTAGTTTTTTCAACTCGTCCTCTGTAAAAATATTAGACGGAAAAGAATGTAATAAATCAAAATTATACTGATGCAAACCATAACGCTTGTCAGGATCAATAGAAACATATTTCTTAGCATCAACTTCAGTTAAGGCGCGACCTTTAATGCTCAGACTGTAGCTTGTTGATCGTCCCGAACCTGAAACCTCCAAGATTCCCTTTTCGGTTAATTCTGACAAAGCTCTCTTGACGGTAATCAGAGAGATATTTTCTTGGTCGCTCACTATTTCTTTATGCACCTCAGAAGACTGCATTTTCCCCTTAATAAGGAAAATTTCGACGATTCTTTGTTGTTTTCGAGTTGTTTTATGCATTTTCGTATCATTTAATTGATTTAATCATATCATATTGATACGATTATTGCAACTCCACTCCATTAAACGGCGCTTCCCCTCGCATCATTTTCACTGTCGCTTCCAGCTCGTATGATTTCCAGCCGCTGAGAATAACGCTTCTAAGTTCTCGCAAAGCTCGGAGCAGAAAAAAATCGCCTTGCTGGCGGCTTTTAAGTTTGAGAAAAATGTTTTCAGCTTTCTCCATACCTTCCGCGGTCTTTTTCGTCACTTTTTATATTCCAATAAATCCGCTGGCTGGCAATCCAAGGCTTTGCAAATCGCCTCGAGCGTTGACAATCGAATCGCTTTTGCCTTTCCATTTTTTAAGATAGAAATATTCGCCATTGTGATTCCGACTTTTTCCGCGAGCTTAGTGACACTCATTTTCCTTTTGGCCAGCATCACGTCAATGTTGATTATAATCGCCATAATGTTTCTTTAAACCGTTAAATCATTTTCCGATTTTATGTCTACGGCATTTTGTAAAAGCCTTTCAAACACGGCCGCGGCAGTGGCGAACGTGGCAGAGACAAAAGTAGCCAGGGTGCCCACGACAACAAAGCCCGCCGGATCGTCATCCTTGTTATGAAATATTCTTATGTAAAGCACTGCCGCAATAATTAAGACGCTAAGTATGATTGCAGAGTATTTTATTGTCCGCAAAGCTTTCACAGAGCTTAGTGAAAATACTTTATTTTGCCCGATGAATCCCAGCAGTTTAAACGCTTGATACAGCGCCACAAAAAATGGGACAGACGCTAAGTACATATATGCTATTAACGGATCCCGGTAGATGCTAAACAGGTCTAGGTTTGCGGCTCTCCCCTCGGTCAAGGGAAACCGAATCATGGCGGCAAGTGTTCCGATCCCGATAAGTGAAATTACTATCCTTAGAAATATAATTGAACCTCGTTTCATAGATGGCTTTTTATATTATTAATAACTTCAGTTTAATCTATCGCTTATCGTTTGTCAATATCTTTTTATCGTTTTACCTATACCGCGAAACTAAGCAAGTGAAAGCTACCCCAACATTCAATGTTGGGAAAATATTAAGAAAACTAACCCACCCCCAGCGAGAAACCCGTCTGCACCATCGGTGGGTTTTCTTTTTTGGCTCAACACAAAAGGCAATTTTTCGCTTTTAATATGCCTCTTTCTATTTTTCAGTATTTGACAAGGGGAAAAAATTTTGCTTCAATACCATGTCCAACTGGACACCAATTCTGTTCCTACAACCCCAAACTAACCGCGCCCAAATATTCACGACCCAATAAGGAGAAAGTCAGAAATGAAAAAGGTTACATACGGCGTTGCTGGCTGTGGCGAACATGCGCTTCGGGCGCATGTTCTTCCGGGAAAAGATATTCCGGAGCTCGAACTGAATGGCATTTGCGACATCAATCCGGACAACCTTGCCCGTTTTTGCGAAAATTTCGGAGGCGGCCTGACGAGTTACAGCAGCATCGAAAAACTGCTGGCCGCACCGGACCTCGACGCGGTTCTGATTGCCACGCCGGACGAGTTCCATCTCGAGCAGCTGCGTTTGGCGATCGGCGCCGGAAAGCACGTATTGATCGAAAAGCCGCTGGCCGTCAAACACGCCGACCTCGAAGACCTGGATTGTCTCCTTCGTTTGGCGGCTTCTCGCGGCCTCGTCGTCACTACCTGCCATCCGCGGCGCTTTGACCCGCCGTTTACGTGGATTAAAAACCGAATGGGGACCGCCATCGAGGAGCTCGGACCGGTCGCCTCATTCAATTTCGATTTCTCCTACCACCGGCCCGAAGCCGCGTGGAAAGCCAGCCGGAGTTTGCTGCTGGATCATCTCAACCATGAGATTGATCTGGTGCACTATATTCTCGGCATCACATCTTTCGATGCGGAAATGGTCTCTGATTCGTTCGACCATTACCGTGTCACGGGACAGCGGGACGACGGAATCTTCCTGAATTTCCACGGCACTCGCCGTTTGGAAAGCAAGGTCTATCTCGAGTCGCTGGTCCTTCGCCACGACCGCGGCGAAATAAGGATCGATGCCCACTCCGGTTCCGCCGTAATAGCCAACCATGAAACCGGTGAAACCCATGTCCGGGACTGTGGGATGACCGACTATTATATCCGGTCTCTCCGCATCATGCGGAATTTTGTGGAAACGATCCAAGGCGTCTCCGAGAATTACCTGACGCCTCAGGACCTGTGGGTGAACAACTGGCTGGGAACAACTCTCAAGGAATATGGACACGCCAAGTTCAGCCTGGAGCCCATGTAAGGTTCGAATTGACTCAAAGGAGACACTCAGCGGCGGTGAGAAATCAGCTTTACCTCTCACCGCCGTTTTTCTATCCTGAAAAAATTTTCTGAGAATATTTAAATTTCTTCCCAACCAAAAATTAGAATTTAATAAAACGCCCTGAACGGGCGGCTTTCTGTTTTCATGCCTAGGCTTGCCCGGAAAAACAGGAGTGATAAGATTAAGAAATGAAATAGAGGCTTCTGCGGAGGCTTTTGTCCCCTATCGAAAAATATATGAAAAAGGAACCAACAATTGAAAATTTGGGCTGGGATGCCTTTTTTGAAGCGGGCCGGGCGAAGCTTGGACTGGGCGCTTTTCGGGTTGCGCGGGTGATTGCCGAACATCGAGGCGCCTATAAAGTCAAAAATGCCGAGGGTGAATATTTGGCCAGAATAACCGGTAAACAAATTTTCGACGCGAAATCGCGGGAAGATTATCCGGCCGTCGGCGATTGGGTCGCCATTTCCGAAGCTGGCGGGCGGCAGGCCGTCATCCGGGCAGTTTTGCCGAGAAAGACAATAATCAAAAGAAAGTATGGCGATAAAAATAAAACTGGTGAAAAAGATGAAACTCAAATCATCGCCACGAATATTGATGTGGCGTTTGCCGTCGAATCGGTCGACCGGGACTATAACCTGAACCGCCTGGAAAGATATTTTGCCATCGCCCGGGACGGCGGAATAAATCCTGCCGTAGTACTCAATAAAATAGATTTGATTTCCAGTGAAGAATTAAACTCAAAGCTTGTCCAAATAAAAAACAGGTTCAAAAATATTGATGTCATTCCTGCCAGCGCTTTCAATGACGAAGGACTGGCTGATTTGAAAGGATATTTAAAAAAAGAAAAAACCTATTGCTTCCTCGGCTCGTCGGGTGTCGGAAAATCATCCCTCATCAACAAACTGCTGGGAGAAGATATCCTAAAAACCGAAAATATCGGGGAACGTTCCGGCAGGGGCAAACACGCGACAACCGGCCGGGAAATGTTTTTCTTACGGGAGGGCCCCGACGCTACGGCCGGGGCAGGCGCCATTGTGATTGATAATCCCGGAGTGCGAGAAGTGGGAATGACGGACACAGGCGCCGGAGTCGGCGATGTATTTCAGGAAATAACCGCTCTCGGAAGAGACTGCAAATATGCCGATTGCACGCACGTCCATGAACCGGGCTGCGCGGTTCTCGGCGCAGTCAAAGCGGGCCGGCTGGATGAAAGCCAATACGCGAATTATATCAGCCTCAAAAAAGAAGCTGAGCATTTTGAAATGACCGGATTTGAGAAAAAAGAAAAAAACCGCCAGTTCGGAAAGTTTTTGAAAAAAGCGAAAAAGGAATTGAGAGACGCTGGACATAAGGATTATTGAATCATTTTGCCGAAAAAAACAGGAGTAATAGAAAGAAAATAGAGGCTTCTATGGAGGCCTCTAAATATTTCCTAAGGTTAAACTTTAGAAAACGCTAGACTTGACTTTTACTGGTTAAAAGTGTATCTTTCCAAATCAAATTTAGACATTGATTTTGATCCTGTTTTCCTTCAGAACGCAAGATTTGCGTTTTGCGCGGTATACGGGATCGCTCCTGCATATCCTGCCAGTCGCCCGGCGGGGTGGTCCTCGCAGACCATCAAAAAAAGTTCTTTGCAAGAGGAGATTACCATGCAAGAAGATTTTATTTCGCGGATTCAGGGCTTCACTGACCTTCCGGATCGAGGCATGGAAGCGGTTGTTCAAAGAATGGAATACCCTTTCCTGCTTCACGAAATTTTCATTCCTGGTTGTTCCGCGCAGGATGAAGCGAAGTCCATAAAGGACCAATTGCTCCCTGCTATTTACTTCTATATGGAAAACTGGCTGCCTCTGGCACTCGATAAGGGGAAGAAGATCCAAGATGTCTATCGGCATTTTTTTGACTTCCCCCTGGATTTCGAAGTGGAAAAAGTATACTTGAAAGTTGTCCAGGGCAAAGAGTATTGCGACATCCATGTTCTTCTGAATAATTCCAGCCTCCAGGTGAAGAGGTTCGGCAATTGTCTCGGAATTAGGATAGTCTCTGAGAACTCCAAAAAGGATCCGCATGGAACCGGCACGGCAATCTTGGAACAATTTACGAAAAATACTTCCTCGCCGGTGGCAAATTTTTGGCACAGTGCCGATTTCATTGTCCCATTGCTGAGGCGTCACAGAGAACCTTTCTCGGTGATTATTGATCTGGATGAGACATACATCCGCCTCGTGAAATCCTGTCCATTCGTGAAATGGATTCCTTTCCCGGAATTCGCCAAAATCATTGATGCCTACAAGACGAAAAAATCCGTGTTAGCGGGAAAATGTCAGGGCATCTCGATAATGGCGGAATTTATCCATTATACTAACGATGAGATTGTGAAGTCAGAGGTGTATCGGAGAGGAAATGTCAGGAATTTCGAGGATTTCCTGGTCACTTTTTCTCGCGGCGATGACCTCTGCCTCAAGATCACGGCCAATAGCGGCCTTCCGAAGAACAGCTTTTCGACGAATGTCGCTTTGGACCTGGATGTGAGTAATCTGCAATCCGTCCTGAAAGACGTTGCGTCGATGCTCTATTTTCAATTGTCGGCGCAGACGCTCAACGATCGCCAGAGAAAATAGCCGTCAGGCGCGAGAAATTGAGACGTTCACTCCCGCCCGATCGACGGCTTCCGAGCCACTAGCCCAAAGAAAAAAGACGGCGCGTTGCCTATCGTGGACGCGCCGTTTTTCAATGGAGAAATAATATTTTCACCCCTGGCTTGCCCGAAAAAAACAGGGGCGATATGATAAAGGAATGAATTAGAGGCTTCTGTGAAGACCTGCAAAAAAATCGACGCTGAATCCTTGGCAAGGTTCAATCTTAACGAAGTATTATTTTCCAAACTTAGCATTTTGATACGGCCGTGGGAAAATGCTAAGTTTGGAAGAAATGAAAATGAAGGAGAAATGCATCAAAGGAATGGCTGAGATAGCCATTATTTTGTTCATCTCCCCCGACTTTTCCCGAAAAACAGAGATTTCTGCAGAGGCTTTTATTCTGAATTTAAAAAACAGCGCCGAAAGCGTTGTTTGTGAATTCCCAGAAGCTGATGCGGATTTAAAATAATATTTTTACTGCGGCCTATAAGTCCTCATTTATTTTGAAGCTGCCCGGCGCGACAATCCGCACCGGGCGCTACAGTCCAAAAACCGCTTTTCTGCCCGCCCGGGAAAAGGCGGCAAAGGTATAGAAAAATGCATCCGCCACCATAGTCCCCGCGACTATGCCCCAGAATAGATCCCCAATGATATGCGGGAAAAATGAGAGGCAAAACGGGCGAATAACGGTAATATCCAAGAATTCCCCTGTCCCGAAGTCACAGATCACATTTCTGAAACTCCTGAAAAAAATTCCCGGATATGATCGAAGGTTGCCCCTGCTTCCCTTCCCGAGCCGATGAATATAGACGGCCAGCTCTTGAAGTGAAACGGCGGAGTAGAAAAAAATAAAATCAGCGCCATTCCCGGCTTCCGCGATAACCAGCCAGTGAGCGTTCCTCATTGTGTAGACGCCCCAGGCCGTGCCCAAATACGAGCACAGTTGGCCGAAAAGAAAATTCTTCGACCAGTATTTTGCCGCTTTCCTGGCCGACGAGAATACTCTCTTCATTTCCCCTCCCATGGCCTCTTATTGAGAGGCAATCAGAATATTTTTTCTCCCGTGTTTAAAGGAACTTCTTTCTTATTCTCCGCTTCAACTGATTTGGCAGGCTACACCTAAAAATGCCTTCTGTCAATCTGGTTTACGCTCATTTGCCTCTCGCGGATGGTTTTTGTGTTTTTTCCACCCCGCCCTTGCCCGAAATACGAGGAGTGATAGGATGAAATAAATGATTTTAAGGTTCAACCTTAGCGAGGCGTTATTTTTAAGTAATTTATTCTTTATGGGCGATCATCTCAAAAAAATTTCGAAACTGAAAAAATTAAATTTTGCGGCAAGGCAAAATTTTCATTTTGATAAAAAAAGAGCTGAGAAGTATGAAAACGCTCATGATTACAGGACGAGAACTTTTGATTGGATGGCTAAAACAATCAGACCCTGTTTAGCCCAAGCTGAATCCGCCCTTGATGTAGGAACTGGTACCGGCGACTTGGTGAGATCAATAAAAATAAAGGGCGTTTTTACCGGCTTGGATGTCTCAAAGAATATGTTGGATGTCGCAAGAAAAAAGTGCTCTCATGGCAATTTTGTTCTTGGCAACGCCTATTCCCTGCCCTTCGATGACGAAAGTTTTGAAGTGGTGATCTACAAATATGCCCTGCATCATCTCAAAAGGCCCTTAAACTCGCTTATCGAGGCATTCAGAGTCATGAAGAATAATGGCCAAGTTATCATTGCAGATGTGGCATCGTTTAAAAATAAATCGCATCACTCTATTTTCAAAAAGCTAAACAGCCTCAGGGAGCCGGCGAATTACGAATATCGAACCATCGAAACAATACTCAGATTATTGGATAAAGCTGGTTTCAAAAAAGCCAGGATCGTAAAAAAGGATTTTAATTTGATTTTAGAAGATTGGCTGAATCATTTCTATGAACCTGAAAAAACAATAAACCTGGTCTTAGATTCGCCGATCTCATTCAAAGAGGTTATAAGGTTGAAATCTTTATCGAACCAAAAACATCAAATAACACTTACATCCTTTGTCGTTACGGCAAAAAAATAAATTGCCAATAAAATTTATCGATACGGCGCGTTGCCTATCGTGGACGCGCCGTTTTTCAATGGAGAAATAATATCTCCTCTCCCCCCTTGCTCGAAAAACGAGAAGTGGTAGGATAAATGGATAAATAAAGAGAGACTTCTATAAAAAATTAACAAAGTAATGAAAAAAATTTTAGTCACAGGAAATGCCGGCGCCGGAAAAAGCACTTTTAGTCAAAAGCTTGGGGAAAAGTTGAAAATGGAAGTGCATGGTCTCGACAAAATTGTTTGGCGGCCGGGCTGGAAAAAAACTCCCGACAATGAAAAGAAAGAACTGATCAAAAAGATTACGGACGGAGAAGAGTGGATTATAGACGGTGTGTCTCAAGATGTTTTCAATGAAGCGGAGGTTGTCATCTTTTTAGATTTTCCAAAGAGAGTTTGTTATTGGAGAGTATTTAAGCGCAATTGGAAATATTTATTTTCTTCGCGACCGGGGCTTCCAGAAAATTGCCCCGAAATATTGATCATGAAACGGCTCGCGCTGATCATCTGGAAATTTCACAAAAATTATCGTCCGAACCTATTGTCCGAAATGAAAAAGCATGAGCAAGCCAAAATAATAGTCCATATTAATTCAAATAAACTGCTGGAGGATTTTCTCTCGCAGGCCGGTTAATTTTCAATAAGATCCGAGGCATATTCCTCAAATAAATCTTCAAAAGCAAGGTTTTATGCCTTGTTTTTTGTTTTCTGGTTAAACTTGACTTAATTATAAAAATATGCTTAAATATAGTGTTATCTTCCCATTCGGGAGGCTAGCCTCTGCCATAAGCAAATATGGTATTATCCCAATACAATAATAATCCCGGAGGGTAATTCCATGAACTGGAAACTGAAATTAGTCTGCAGCTGGGCATTGGTTCTTTCATTGTTTGTAACAATCATCCTGCATTGCACCATCTTTATGGTCACCGCAATGGGGCTGCAGGAAGGTAGTTATTGGGAAACACGCACCGGCGAAATTCGGGGTGAAACCGTCGACTATCGCGTCGAGCTTCGGCAGCTGATCGCCAAAAAGTGTATCCGATACGGATATGAACTTCGGGTTATCAGCCAGGTGATCGAGCTCGTTCCCAAAGGCGGGTCCGGCGAAACTATTGTCGGACACGACTTCGAAGGCAACGGCTCCTGGAAGCTGGCTGTCTATCATGAGGCAACTGAAGTTCCTGGGAGTAAATTTTCGGCCATCAACGGTGCCATCGAGGCCCGGAAATTGATCGGCCAAGCTGTAAAAATTCTGCCTGCCCAGCCCCTGATCTAAGGGCAAGAAGTTCTGGATAAGAATTATGCACTTTCGAAAAAAGAACAGCGCGCTGCCTATTCGGACGCGCTGTTTTCATTTGCCGAAATTCTATTTCACTCCCGCCCTCGCCCGAAATATGAGGAGTGGTAGGATAAAAGGAATAGAGGCTTCTATAGAGGCCTCTGAATTTTTACCAGGATGATTCATCTATCAACTGCCGAAATATTGCTTGATTTTCAAGGCAAAAGAGAGTAGTTTGAGAAAAACCGTCAGCACAAACCTATGGCTCAAAAATCAAGCCTTCTGGCCATTCTCAAGGCAATCATCATGGTTATCTTCCTACCGATTACTTTGATTTGGATTGTTTGGAAAAAGACCGACTGGGAAAAAAGAAACAAATGGATCGCAACCGCCGCTGTCGTGGTTGTTTTTTTGTTCATGATCCCGTCCGATGAGAAAAAAGATCCTGTTGAGCAAAAAGCGGCTACGCAAGCAGAAAATCAAGTCCGAAGCGAGAATCAATCAACTGAAACTGTTGCGACAGAAGTGGAGCAACTTGCCGGCGATCAGAAAGAAGAAATGCAAAAACCGGAAGGAGAAATATTCAAAGTGGCTCACGTTGTTGACGGCGACACAATCAAACTCGAGAACGGCCAAGTGGTGCGATATATTGGAATTGATACTCCGGAAACAGTCGATCCCAGAAAACCGGTGCAATGTTTTGGAAAGGAAGCGAGCTCCAAAAACAAAGAGCTGGTCGAAGGAAAAGAGGTGAGGCTCGTGAAAGATGTTTCCGAAACTGACAAATATGACCGGCTTCTCCGGTATATTTATGTCGGTGATATTTTCGTGAATGATTATCTCGCGCGAAACGGCTTTGCCAAATCTTCGACTTATCCGCCGGATGTGAAATATCAGGAACAATTCAAAAAAGCCGAAGAAGAAGCGAGAATCAATAAGCGGGGCCTATGGGCCGAAGGCGCTTGTCAAACCGAAACCGCACCCGAGGAAAAAACTCCAGCCTCATCCCCCGCCCCGTCGACCCAGGCTCCGGCACCAGCGAGCGTGACCGCACCCGTTCAATCGACGACTCCAAGCTCAACCGGAACTTTTGCCTGCAACTGCTCGAAAACCTGTCCTCAAATGAGCTCCTGCGCCGAAGCTCAATATCAGCTCAATGTCTGCGGCTGCACGAGAAGAGACGCCGACCACGACGGCATCGCCTGCGACGCGGATTGCCAGTGATTGATTCCTAAGGGTCAACTTTCGGAGAGGTTAAGGTTTTGAATAAAAAATGATTAAACGCTTTTTTGATAAAATAATTATCATCATTCTTATCCTTGAAATAAGTTGGTTTATTTTTATTTATTCCCATAATAGTACTCTTATTCAAGATATTTTAAAAAACATAAAAACGGATGCGTGGACTGCCATAGGGACTATATTTTTGGGCATGGTAGCATTACTTACGTTTTTCTATGACAGATATAAAAATAGAAGAGCAAAAGTATCTATGTTAATTAACACCGTTCCGCCTGACTGTCATCAAATCGAACTTACCAATTCAAAAACTGGAGAATTTATTTCGCAAAGTATCTATATAAGAATAAGAGTTGAACACATAGGAGGAAATTCTGCCGAAGATGCCGAAATAATGGTTTCAAATTTTTGGATTGTTAATGATCATGGGGGGAAAATTGTAAAAAAAGCCTTTCTTCCGATGAATCTCACATGGAGTCATTTTGGCGGAAAAAAAAGGAGCGTACCCCGAGGACTATTTAGATACTGTGATTTTGGAAGATTTCAACCAAAATATACAAATAATACCCATACTATATTGCGGCTAGACACTGCAGTCCAACCCAATAGAGTGAGCGACGGTGAAATTCCCAATGTTATCGAGCCCGGAAAATATGAATTCGAGCTTATTCTTAGCGGCGTAAATTCAAATTTCATAAGAAAAAGATGGATTTTAGAGTTTAAAAAAAATTGGAGCGATGATGAAAGCGAAATGCTTAATGAACATATAATAATAAAGGAGAGAAAATGGTATAATTTTTTTGCGAATATTTAGAATATGGACAAAGAAAAAATTATTCAGCCACATGCCAGAGGCGAATATGATAAACTTAATGATTGCTATGAGGGGTTAGCTCAAAAAGTGACAGACTCATTGAATGAAACAGAAATTGGGATTTATTCTGATTGTTTTTTGCTTCATGCTAGAAATTTAATTGATTTTTTGTGCAATAAAGAGAAAAAAGACTATTTCAAGTGTCCAAAATGTAAATTACATATTTCAAGAGGCTATACACCCGATGATGTGGTTGCATCTGATTTCTTCTGCGATAAAAATCCACCCTCGAAAAAAACAGATATCCTTACCGAAGCAGAATATGACAGAATTAATAAACAACTTTCTCATATAACCCGTGCACGTTTGAAAGGTCAAATTAATTTTTTTGATGAAAGAAAATTATTTGAAAGTATCTTTAATAATATTAAGGACGAATTGAAAAATTTTGATCAAAAAATAAATCAAGAATACGATTCATTGAAAGCCCGAGACTTAAGAATAATTGACAGAGAATCTTAAAAAATTAAATAAAATAGAACTTCTATAGAGTCTCCCAAGTTTCAATTTGAGCGAAGCACGAGTGAAAAGCAGTTTTTTTGACTATTTAGATCTTCTGTGGTAGCCTTTTTCGCTAAAAGTAGGTTACTGCATTAAGCGTATAAATTATTAAGATAGTATCAATTGTGATATAATAAAACTATGTTTGATGACAGAAAAGCGACACAATTACTGAATTATCTTGCACAAAAAGAAGGTGGCAAGATTAACTTCTTAAAGTCGATGAAACTTGTTTATCTCATTGATAAGTTTCATTTGAGAAAATACGGCAAAACAATTACAGGCGACCTTTATTATGCAATGAGTAAGGGTCCAGTTGCTTCAAATACTAAAGATATTTGCAAGTATATACTTCGAGATGATATGGACTATGGAAAAAATGACTATTATGACAAATACATAAAAAAAGGTCGAGTAAAGTTTACTCTTCAATCTATTCAACAGCCCGACCTTGAGTATTTCTCCGAAGTAGAGATTGAATCTATAGATGCGGTATATGAACAATTCAAGGGTTTCAGCGGTTTTAAATTAGTTGACATTACTCACGACACATTTGAATGGAAATGCAAAAGTGAATTTTTAAAAAAAGGAGCCTTGAGAGAGCAAATGAGGTTAAGTGATTTTTTAATCGATCAAAGATATTCTGAAAGAAGCCCCTTAAGAATATTCAATACAACAAAAACTGATTTAGAAAGGGTTTCAAAAACTTATGATCTAATTAGAAATACTCGGCTGTCTTGTGAATGTTGATTGAATACTATGAAGCGCATCAAGCAGATTGAAGAAGAAATTACTAAGGGTGTTGGTGCAGTTTTCAGATTCATAAACCCAGAATATTCAACGAGCATTCACCACTTTAAAATTCTTATAGGTATTGATAAATCGAAAGCAAAAGATGTTTTGCTTTTTCTAACCTGCACCTCAAAAAGTATTGTGATGAGAAGCTATGTGTTGATAAGTAATGTATTAATTATAAATAAAGATGAATATTGCGAATTAAGTGAAGAAACCTCAATTTTATGTAATGATATTGAAACTGTAAATATTGATGACCTAGTTGGAAAATATCTCTCAGATTGCGAATTTAAGGTTTGCGAACGAATTAGTGATGATTTGTTAATTCGCATTTACCAAGTTATAAAAGATTCGAGAGAGGTTAGCAAAAAACATAAAAAAATTATAAGAAAAAATTTGAACCAGAAAGGGATCATTGATTGACGTTGCACAATTAATTCGAAACTATTAACGGCCCGTAAGGCCTGTTTTTCTTTTTTTATGACTCTGTTAAAATGAAATAGAAGCTTCTATAGAGGCCTCTAAAAGTTTCAAATTATAGATTTTTAAATATGAAAAATAAATTTCAGATCTGTGTTTGCGGATGGTATTATTATCCAGAGTTTTATAAAGCCCTGCTTAGAGTCAAAGATAAATTCAGCATTATTGTAATTGGAAATAAAGAAGGAGAAGTTTTTAATTTGCCTTTTGTCTTGAGAAACAATATCGGTTTGGATTGGGGTGCTTATTCTTTTTTTCTTGATAATAAATGGGACGGCAAATCAAATGTTTTGTTTATGCAGGACGATTCAACAGTTTCTGATGGTTTTTTTGAGGAAATGTCCAAAATTTCTTTCGACCAAGCCTTTATATTTCGCAACCAAAAAGAGTTTGAAGAAAATTATAGCCACGGGAGAGCTTTTTTCGCTTCCGGAAAATTTCTTAAAAACTTGAATGAAGATGGCGGGATTTTGTTTGATGAAGGCAACAATGGTTTCATCGCCAAAGGGACTTCTTGGTCAGAAAAGCCGCCCAAGGGTTGCCAAGACCATAATGCGGGAATAAGAGACTTTACTTCAAAAGTTAAACGAATCGGTGAAAATAATCCTGAACTATCGGTAAATAAACAAGTTTATTCTGAAAAAGTGCGCTTGGGAAGAAGAGGAGTAATCAGTAGATAATTGATTTGGATAGTGATAAAATAAAAGAAGAAATTTATGGAGAAAAATAATTTTAGCCAAGGCGAGATAGTCATCTATAAAACCCCTCAAAAAGAGGTGGAATTGAAAGTGCGTTTTGAAAAAGAAAATATCTGGTTGAATCAAAATCAAATCGCCCTACTTTTTGGCACGCAGAGGCCGGCAATCACCAAACATCTAAAGAATATTTTTGAAAGCGGAGAGCTTAAGGAAAAAGTGGTTAGTTCCATTTTGGAACTAACCACCGAGCATGGGGCCATCAAAGGAAAAACGCAAACAAACAAGGTGAAATTTTATAATTTGGACGCTGTCATTTCTGTTGGCTATAGAGTAAATTCCCAAAGAGCCACGCAGTTTCGAATATGGGCGACCAAAATTTTGAAGCAATATTTGGTCAAGGGCTATGCCATCCATGAAAAACGCCTTTTGGAGACCCAAAGCAAATTTCATGAACTGCAAGAGTCGATTTTGTTTTTGCAAAAACAGTCAAAAAAGAAATTGCTGAAAGGCCAGGAAACGGAAATTTTGAATTTGCTTTCTGATTATTCCAAGACCCTCACTTTGCTGGAAAAATACGACAAAGAAAAACTGGGCAGCCCCAAAGGAGCAAAAACAAAATTTGTTTTGAGATATGCCGATTGCGCGGGAATCATCGCCAAGCTCAAAAAAGAGCTGATTGCCAAAAAAGAGGCCGGCGATCTGTTCGGGCAGGCAAGAGGCGGAAGTTTTGAGGGGATTATCAAAGGACTTTATCAAACATTCGGCAAAAAAGAACTTTATCCATTGATCGAGGACAAAGCTTCTCATTTGCTCTATCTCATAATCAAAGATCACCCATTCTCCGACGGCAACAAGCGCTCGGCGGCGTTTTTGTTCGTCTATTTTTTGGATAAGGCAGACTATCTTTTCAAAAAGTCCGGCGAACGGAAAATCAATGACAACGCGCTCACCGCTTTGGCGCTTCTCATTGCTGAAAGCAATCCGAAAGACAAGGATGTTTTGATAAAAATCATAACCAACTTATTGGGTGATTGATTTTCTTTGCAAAAAATAATCAAGGTAGAAGCTTCTATAGAGGCCTCTAGGAAAATAAGATATGAGAAATAAGAAATAACCCCAGTTGAATGATGCGACAGAGTCGCAATTCAACGGAGTAAAAAAATATGGCTGAGAAAAAAGGTATAATCAAGCTTAAGAAAGCGAGTGCGTATAGTTTTTCCGTGACCATCCCGAAAGAAATCATCGAGAAATATAAATGGAGGGAAAAACAAAAGCTGGTCGTCACCGACAAAGGCCGCGGGAAGATAGAGATCAGCGATTGGCGGAGGAAGTGATCTTGGATAGAAAAACACTTTATTGCAAAAACACCGAAATATAATATAATGCTTATATATGCCAGACACAGACCCATTACAAGATCAGGAAGGATTGTTGAGCATTGAGACTCCGCTAGTGTTCGCAGATGGAACGACTTTTTTCAAAAACCTTGCCAAGGACTACATTGTCCATGAAAGAGGTTTTTTTATTTTGGGCCCGTCTGGTGTCGGCAAAAGCCATTATTACCGCAACCAGAAAGAGGGCGAAAAGCATTGGATCGATGCAGACCGGGTATGGCGCTGGTCCAAAGCGATGCCAAAAGGAGCTTGGTGGGAAAAAGGATTGGAAGTGTCTCAAGACGTTGAGTCTAAATGCGATATTATTACTGAAGAGGCGAAAAAAAAGGGCTTTTGGCTGATCGGCTCGGCCAATAATTGGCTGGTTCCGGATGCCATCGTAATTCCGCATTGGCGCACTCATGTCAAATTCATAAAAAAAAGAGAACTCAATTTTGACGGAGGAGCGCGGTCAACTCCCAAAGATCTGGCCCAGGTAAAGAGTCACCGAAAATTAATCTCGCTTTGGGCAAAAAAAGGAGTGCCTAAGTTCAATTCCGTTGAGGAAGCGATAATGCACTTGGAAAATATTTATCATAAAAAATATAAATAAACTTATGTCAATGCCATCATTGAAAGACAAAAATAAAACAATTTTCTATTTTGGATTTGGCTCCAATAAAGATTTAGCGATGATGCAGCATATGATTGGCAAGAAAAAGATCAAAGGAATCCGCGGAGTTTTGATCGGCTACGAAATTTGTATCCAGCGGGCAGACCAGTTCAGAACAGATATTCCGCCAACAACCCCTTATCCGGCTTCTCCAAAGGATTTAATTTTGGAAACCTGGGGACCAAAGTTCGAAATGTATGTTTCTCGTCCAAATCCGACGGGTCTCGCCTATGGCATGATTTGGGAGCTGACTCCGGAAGACTTGGAACTGGTCAGGGAATGGGAGCTGGTTGATTATGGGGCGCAAGAAGACGCCTGGGGCATTGCCCTTGATTCCAAAGGCAAAATGTATGAAGTGATTACACAAAGTTTTATGAAACCGCCAATTGATATTGACCGGGTTGTTAAGGGGAAAAAATACCCTGCATATATTGCGTCAAAAAAAGCCATGCTCAAACGAGCTGACGAGTTGCGGGAGCAATACTTGAAGCAAAATAAATACAAGAAACCTGTTAAATTTGATTAGACGAGAGACTCTAATTTTACGGCGAAGGTTCTTGCGCCTACCGAAGTCTCGGCGGTTTTATCAGATGATCTTTTAATAACCAGTCCCCCGCCCTTTTCCATCGGTACGAATCCTTTTGCCGGATCGATGCCTGCCAAATGGCTTTTTACCCAGGGACTCAAGTTGTCATAATGCCCGATAGCAAAAATAACGACTCTTTTTTGAGGGTTGCCCTCTTGGTGCAAATCAACAATTGTGGTGGCAATGCTGACGAAGTGATCAACCCTATCCGAAATATCGGTTGGGCCTTCAGCGCGAAGTTCCGTGCGCCTTACCTGTTCGGCGTCTTCTTCAAAAGCCTTCCAAAAATCCCTTCCGGCGCCATATCTTTTAACAAGGAAGTTATGAAATTCTTTTTCGCCCTCGGATCCTAACGGGTGCATGAGCCGGAGGTCGTTCAAGATATTGGTAGCTATCGGCCTGCCGTGCTGTGTCGTCAAGACTTCTTCTGGATCAATATCATGCTTCGTCATTGATTTTAGTATGCCGGCTATCGCTCGGTCGCCTGTTTCCATCGCCCTTTGATGGGCACTGCGCAGACCGTTCGGCCCGGGCGTAACCAAATGTGTTTCGCCGGCAATGACCACCACATCCAAATCGCTGCGCTCCTCCGCGGGGAGAGTGTTGTAAATCTGATCCATGAACGATTCGATGCGTGCTTCAAATTCCGCGGCTTGTTCCGGATACAAAGCGCCGATTTCCCCGTCCTTGGGGTCTCGTATGTCTTTGACATTCACTATTAGGTTGATAAGAGCAGCGCCTTTTTCAAATTCCTGAGGAGGCTTCAGATCTTCCTTTTTTACTATGATTCTCTCGGCTTCCGGTATTGCCTCGGCGCTTTCTGAAACGGAAAAACCTTCAGCTCCATGTATGGGTATTTTTTTAGGTTCTTCGATCATATTTGATTCAGTTATGGTATAACAACTTATACGGAAAGACTGCGATTGATCGGCTCATGTCTGTTATTTTAGCACAACCGCGTCGCAATACAATTATACATAAGACTAATAATATTATAAAATACGGACAATACTGTTAAACTTCGTTAAGGCTCGATCTTTGCAAAGTTTAACAGTTATGAGACTGGTTGAAATGGAGGCTTCTATCGCCTGCGGCAGAGGCCGCGGCGTGGTTGAAATCTGCGATTGGAGGAAAAGATAATTAACGATTCCATCTCTTGCCAGCCTCTGCGGGCTGGTTTTTTTGTATCCGATGCGGGAGATGATTATATGTTTCAGCCAAAGAAATAATTCCCATAGCCGGTTTGTATATATATTGTAGAAATAATACGTAAATAAAAACTATGGCTAAGTACGTCGACGGGTTCGTACTTCCCGTTCCGAAGAAAAATATCGCAAGCTATCGCAAAATGGCCCAAATAGGAGCCAGGGTTTGGAAAAAATATGGAGCGATCGAGTATATCGAGGCGGTCGGCGAAGATCTTAATCCCAAGTCGATGGGGATGAAATTCCTCACCTTTGCGAAAATAGCCAAGGCAAAGCCGGGAGAAACAGTGGTTTTTTCGTTTATTGTCTTCAAATCGCGCAAGCATCGCGATCAGGTGAATGCCAAGGTCATGAAAGCGATGATGAGCGACCCGAAAAGTAAAGACATGCAGATGCCGTTCGATATGAAACGCATGGCCTACGGCGGATTCGAGGTGATCGCCCAAAGCTAGTTGAAACATCAAAGTTGAGGTTTTGAAATTATATTTCTAATTTTTAAATGACGGATATTCAACCATATGCAAAAAATAACACCAAATTTGTGGTTCGACTCGCAAGCTGAAGAAGCTGCGAACTTCTACGTTTCCGTTTTCAATGATTCAAAGATCAAAAAAATTTCTCGCTACCCCAAAGCGTCCGAGTCCGTTTCGGGGAAAACCGCTGGCAGCGTCATGACAGTGGCATTCGAAATCGAAGGACAGGATTTTTTGGCCTTGAACGGCGGGCCCCAATTCAAATTCAGTGAAGCTGTTTCTTTCATTGTGAACTGCGAGGATCAGGAGGAAGTTGATTACTATTGGGAGAAACTCACCGAAGGAGGAGATGAAAAAGATCAAATTTGCGGGTGGCTGAAGGACAAATTCGGCCTGAGCTGGCAGATCGTGCCCAAAAGACTCGAAGAATTGATGAGCGATTCCGATCCCGAAAAAGTTGAAAGGGTCACGGCGGTCTTTCTCGAGATGAAGAAGATTGTTGTCGCGGATCTCGAAAAAGCCTTCAGAGGAAAATAGCCTTCGGACACGACTTCGATTTGATTTTCAAGTAGGAAACAGACTGATTGCCTGTTTTTCTTTTTTTGCGGCTCTGTTAAAATGAAATAGAAGCTTCTATAGAGCCCTCTATGATTCGACTTTAGCGAAGCGTTAAGGCTTTTTTCTTGAAAAAAAGCGGTTTTCGGGATAGGATGAAGATATAATCCAGGGTTGTTCAAACAAATTTTATGGGAAAAAACAAAAAACAAATCGCCATTTTTGAAGGCAAAAAAATCCGCCGCCATTGGGACGGGAAAAAAGAAAAATGGTATTTTTCGGTCGTGGATATCGTTGCCGTGTTGACAGACAGCGAAAATCCGCAGGTTTACTGGCGTGTGCTGAAAAAACGCCTGCTTGACGAGGGTTCAACTGAAACCGTTACAAAATGTAACGGTTTGAAAATGCGAGCTTCCGACGGAAAAATGAGAATAACCGATGTCGCAGACGTCGAAACACTGCTGCGGCTCGTTCAATCTGTACCGAGTCCAAAAGCCGAACCGATCAAACTCTGGCTCGCGCGGGTCGGCTATGAAAGAATGCAAGAAACGATTGATCCGGAAAAATCCATAAACAGGGCTAGGATGAACTGGCAAAGGCTCGGCCGGAGCCAAAAGTGGATCCAGCAGAGAATGATGGGCCAGGAAACCCGAAACAAGCTCACCGATTATTGGAAAGATCACGAAATCAGCCAACAAGAGGAATATGCGATTCTGACGAATATTATTCACGAAGAATGGAGCGACCTGTCGGTGCAAGGGCACAAAAAACTGAAAGGGATCAAGGCTGAAAACCTGCGCGACCATATGACGGAAGCAGAACTAATTTTCACGGCGCTGGCCGAACTTTCAACCCGCCAAATCGCCGAAACGGATCAGGCAACCGGATTCGAGGAAAACAAATCTCCGGCGAGAAGCGGCGGACGGATCGCCAAGCGCGCCCGGCTGGATCTGGAAAGAAAAACCGGAAAAAAGATTGTGACCAAAGAAAATTTCAAATTGCCAGGCGGAAAAACCAAACAAATTCGCAACAGGAAATAAAATAGAAGCTTCTATAGAGGCCTCTGAAGAAATAAAATATAAAAAATAAAATGTAAAAAGTTATGACTGAGAAAAAAGGCGTCCACAAGCTTAAGAAATCGAGCGCGTATAGTTTCTCCGTGACCATCCCCAAAGAAATCGTCGAAAAATACGGCTGGAAAGAGAAGCAAAAGCTGGCAGTCATCGACAAAGGCCGCGGCGTCGTCGAGATCCGCGACTGGCGGAAGAGGCAATTCAAATAGCAAGGGCAAAATAAATCGTTTTTTAAATCATGAAAGAGAAATTGAATAAACTCTACCGCGAGACTTTTTCTTCACTGGCAAATCGTAATTTCCGTTTGTATTTCATCGGACAAAGCATTTCAATGACTGGCTATTTCATGCAAGGAATTGCTCTTGCCTGGCTTGTCCTCAAAATCACAAACTCGGGCACCGCTCTGGGATTCGCCGTATCTTTGCAATATGCGCCCATGCTCGTGCTGGGGCCTTGGGGTGGAATGATCGCGGATCGTTTTTCCAAGCGCGTCCTTCTTATTATAACCAAAGCGGTCTTCGGCATTCTGGCTTTTTTGCTGGGCATCCTTGTCCTCACGGGGACGATCCAAATTTGGATGATTTATCTTTTGAGTCTGGCCGTTGGAATTGTGGGTCTGATTGATAGCCCCGCCTATTATGCTTTCGTTTCCGAACTGGTCGAGGGACATGAAGTTAAGAATGCCGTCACGCTCAACGCTAGCATGATAAATTTGACCAGAGTTGCCGGACCGGCATTGGCCGGCATTCTGATCGCCACAGTCGGAATCGCTCCCTGCTTCCTTCTCAACGGCGCTTCTTATATTGTCATCATTGTTGCCCTTCTTCGCATTAAAAAGGATGAGCTTCAAAAAATTTCACCGCTCGTCAAATCAAAAGGAATGGTTTGGGAAGGTTTTCGCCATGTGATGTCAAAACCTGTCCTTGCCAGTACAGTTGTCATGATTGCGATAATCGGCACACTTACCTATGAATTTCCAGTGAGCTTGGCGCTGTTTGCCAAGACTACATTTCATGGCAGTGCTGGCGGCTACGCTGCCTTGACTGGAGCTCTCGGGCTGGGATCTGTTCTCGGGGGACTTTTTCACGCCAGACGAAAAATTAAAAGTTCAAGCACGCTGGCAATGGCCGCACTCATATTCGGTTGCTCTGTCATTTTTGCGTCTTTTATGCCAACTTTAGTTTTAGCGGCGGGTGTTATGACACTGGTCGGAGCGTGTTCCATTTGGTTTGCCACCCTCGCCAACACGACTTTGCAGCTCAATAGCGATCCGCAGCTCCGTGGAAGGGTCATGGTGCTTTGGTCAATGTCTTATCTCGGCTCCACGGCTATCGGCGGTCCGCTGATCGGCTGGATCGGCGAACACACTGGTCCGCGGTGGAGTTTGGCCGTCGGAGGATTGGCAGCGATTGTCGCCGCGGCCTTGGGATTTATTATTATACGCAATCAGAAACGCCTGCCTGCAGTAACCGAAGCAGAAACCACATCCAATCTCTATAAAACAAAATAGAAGTTTCTATGGAGGCCTCCGGCCGATTCCAAAAGAGAGATTACTCAAATTAAAATAATGCGAGAAATATTCAAAGGGATTGTAAAGAATTTTAAAAGAACCGGCGTGCTACAAGAGGATGTCGCAATATTTTTAAGAATGCATGATTGTGAAGACACCATAAAACATGTTAATACTGTTGCTGAGGAAGCAAAAATATTGGCATCCCGTTTTTTTGAAAGCCAGGAAGACGCCTTTTCTGCGGGACTGCTTCATGATGTCAGCGTTTTGTTTCCCGAAGAGGATCGATTGAAGATTGCGAATGAACTCAAAATCGATGTTTTGCCGGAGGAAAAAATTTATCCGGCCATTCTCCACCAAAAAATTTCTCAAGTTATGGCTCGAGAAATTTTTGGAATTACGGATGAAAATGTTTTGAACGCAATCGGTTGTCACACCACTCTCAAGGAAAATGCATCGGTTTTGGATAAAATTGTTTTTATATCCGATAAAATAAGGTGGGACCAGAAATATGATGCGCCTTTCAAGAGCGATGTTTCAAAAGCTTTGGATATTTCATTGGATGAATCCTGTTTTTGTTATTTGAATTATCTGTGGAACAGAAAAGAAAGTCTTGCGGTTGTGCATCCATGGATGGCAGCTGCCTACAGACAGCTGGGTAATGATTTAAAAAAATTCGGATTTAGTTTGATATATAATGATGATGGCAAAATAGAAGCTTCTATGGAGGCCTCTAATAAAAATTAACTCCTGTTGAATAATGCGAGCCGCGATTCAACGGGGAAAGTAAAAAATATGCCTGAGAAAAAATCCACTCATAAGCTCAAAAAATCGTTCTCGAAGAAGGCGTTTAATGGGGAGATATAGAATTAATTGGGTAGATTACTATATTATTGAGTAGATTTGATGGGTATTTGTGTAGATTTTGATAATATGATACCATAGGAGCATGGAAGAAAAATTACTTACAATTGGTCAAGCTGCGGAATATTTGGGGGTTTCTTTGAATACACTTCGCCGTTGGGATGAAAGCGGTAAATTGGTTGCGATCAAAAAAGAGGGCGGGACTCATCGTTATTACCGTGAAGATGATTTGGAAATATTTTCCAGTGATTTAACGAGGTTTGCTACGGAATGGATCCGAAATGGAGTTGAATTTCCAGGCACATTTTATTGCCAGACAAGTTCAATTTTTAACGCGAAATTGACGAAAATGCAAAGCGCGCTGATGCAAAAGCCAGGGTTTGAAGAGCTATATTCCTTGATTGTTTTAATTGCCGGAGAAATTGGCGATAATTCATTTGCTCACAATTTAGGGAAGTGGCCGGATACCGCGGGAATCTTTTTTGGTTATGATCTTGAAAAACGAATAATTGTTCTTGCTGACAGAGGATTGGGTATCTTGGAAACACTGCGACAAGTTCGACCGAAACTTCCAAATCATGTGGAAGCGGTAAAAGTAGCATTTACGGAATTTGTTTCCGGGCGTGCGCCGGAAAAGCGAGGCAACGGCCTTAAGCTTGTTCGCGAGGTTGTCACCGATCAGCCAATTGATTTATTTTTTATCAGCGGTGACGCCGAAGTGCGCATGAAAGGGCAAAATAAAGTATTTCGTGTTACGCGCGGCCAGCATATTGTGAGAGGATGTCTGGCTAAAATAGAATTCTAATACATCTTAAAAAGCAAAATATATGAAATTACAAATCGAAAAATTCGGCAAGACATTAATTTCGCGGGAATTAGGCCGAGAGGCATTTAAGGCCTTTCAGCCAACCTTGCGCGACCTTCCTAAAAATGAAGATCTGGAGATAGATTTTTCCGGAGTATTGACATTGTCGCCATCATGGGCTGATGAATTTTTAAGCCCATTATTTGATCAACTGGATGACAAGTTAATAATCTTGCCAAGCGATAATCTTTCGGTGCGTGCGACGCTTAAAATTCTCGAAGAGGTCAATAAGCGGCCGTTCAAGATCAGGCCGCAATCCTGATTTAGTTTGAGTGATGTTCAAGCAGTGTAATATTTATAAACTCATTCACCCTAAAAAGGAAGAGTCGAACAAAGGCCGCGGCGTGGTGGAAATCCGCGATTGGCGGAAGAAGTGATCTGTGATTCAATACCCCGTCAGCATCAGTGGACTGACATTTTCTCTAAACAGGGTATTGAACCTTTAAGGAATAAGAAGATCAAAACAAATGATGATTGTGAAAAAACTATAACTATCATAGGATTAAAGCAATATTAAGAGGATAGTACATGCGAGCAATTGAAGAATTCAAAAAGGAAATGGTTGAAGCCACGAAAAATTCAAAAGATGGCAAAATATATCTTTTTGATGCCAAGGAAAGAGCGGCCAAAATTGAAGAGCTGAGAGCTGCGGGCAAGGAGCTTGTCGGAATCTTCATTGAGACTAAGGAGGACGAACAATATTCAAAGTACTAGATGAATTATACAGAATGGCGTCGAAATATCTTCAGAAATACATAGTGCGCGAGTTAAAAGAACTTAAGGATCACGGACACACCTGGAAAGATTTTCGGATGGTCGATCCGTTCGGTTTTTATCTGAGATTCACAGAACTCATCGACTGGGGACAAAAATAGAAGCTTCCATGGAGGCCTCTAAATTCCAATCCCCCACCAGCTCGAGCCGGCTGGTTTTTTGATTTTCTGAAAATGCCACGCGGCTGGCTTTTTTATTGGAAAAAAATAGGTTATAATTAAACAAAGCAAACAATTGTTTTTTATGGCGTCAAGAATTGTGAAATTTTTTGGTGTTCGAAATAAGATATTCCGAATATCGGTTTTTTTGTTTGCCTTTTTTCTTTTCTATTTCATTTCACCCGGCTCGGCCTTTGCAAGCTATGCCGGAGAATATTGGAACCTGCCCTCTCCCGCCGCATCCCCCTCTTTTCCCGGCGGATCGCCGAATTACACGAGAACTGATTCGGATATCAATTTCAACTGGGGAGAATCTTCGCCAGCGCCCGGAACGATAAACATAGACGGCTTTGTGGCCCGCTGGACGGAGACGAAAAACTTTGACGCCGGAACATACTATTTCAGCGCCACATCCGACGACGGCGTCAGGGTATATGTCGACAGCACTTTGATTTTGAATTCCTGGATAGACCAGGCGCCAAAATTCTATAGCGCTTCTTCCAATATTTCCGCCGGAAGCCATACAATTAAAGTAGAATATTACGAAAACGGCGGCGGAGCCGTTTGCCAGTTTTCCTATTATAAACGAAACCCCAGCGTCTCCACTTTTTCTCCGTCCGACAACGCCACCGGCATCAGTCCGACCGGAAATTTGGTCCTGAATTTTGACCAGACGGTATACACCAGCGCCAGCGGCAGCAATGATTTCGTCATCAAAAAGGCTTCGGACGATTCCACTATTGAAACTATTGACGCGAAAGACGCCAAAGTCAGCGGCCACGGAACCTCCACCATCACTATCAATCCGGCGGCCACGTTCGAGGAACAAACCGCCTACTATGTCCAAATCGGTTCCGATGCCGTCTATAACGGTTCCGGCTATTATTACGGCGGCATAAGCGACTCGGCAACCTGGAATTTCACCACAGGCGACTTCACTAACCCCGCTGTTTCAACCTATTCCCCGGCGGATGACGCCGCGGACATCGACACGACGGCTATTTTGGTATTGACGTTCACCGAGCCAGTGACTGCTAAAGCCGGCGCCGACAACGATATCGTCATCAAGAAAATTTCCAACAATTTTTCCGTGGAAACGATTGATGCGCTTGATGCCAAGGTGACCGGTTCAGGCACAACCGCCATTGCCATTAATCCCGAAGTAATTTTAGACGAACAAACTGCCTATTATGTTCAAATCGGCGCGGACGCCTTCGACGACACGGCTGGAAATTCATACGCCGGAATCTCCAGCACAACCGCCTGGAATTTCACAACTGAAGATGTCACTGCCCCTTCGGGCGGCTTAATCACATACACCGACGGCTATAACACGACCGGATCGGTATCGCTCACGTCAAACGACGGCGCGGAAAACGGCTCAGGCATTAATTCTTCTTCCAGAATTGTCCAGCGAAAATCGGCGACGCTCTCGGACGGAACTTGCGGAAGTTTCGGCATTTTTTCGACCATCAGCTCAACAGGTGCATACCCGAATCTCACCGACGCAACTGCGACTTCCGGAAACTGCTATAAATATCAATATTTGGTTTCCGATATGGCCGGCAATCAGGCGGCCTATACTTCGAGTAATATCGCGAAAGTGGATACGGACGGCCCGATTACCGATGCCGGATCCGACGAGACAAAAAATGCCCAATTTTCGAAAAATGGTGCCGCTTCCGACAATGTTTCCGGCATAGCCGGCTACCTTTGGGAAAAGCAATCCGGCCCCGGCATAATCACCTTCGGCACAGCAACCGACGAAGACACGACCGTTTCGACTGATACGGACGGAACTTATGTCATCCGCTTCACCACCAATGACAATGCCGGCAATTCCGCTTACGATGAATTTACTCTGACCTGGGATGCAAGCGCGCCCGGCACTCCCGCCGTTTCCCCTCCCTCCGGAACCTATACTTCGACTCAATCCGTCGAACTGACTTCCGCCGGCAGCAGTGAAATATATTACACGACCGACGGCGACACCCCCACTGCGAGTTCCGCCCTCTATTCCTCCGCCATTACAGTTGACCATTCCATGACCATCAAAGCCCTGGCAGTGGACGCGATTGGAAATGAAAGTCCAGTTCTGACGGCCCATTATACGGTAAATTTGGATTCCGACTCCCCGTCAATCTCCAGTGTCAGAGCCGATCCCTCGGCCAGCTCGGCCGAAGTAACCTGGAAAACCAACGAGGACTCTTCATCACAGGTGGAATACGGACTCGCATCGAGCTATGGAAATACTACTTCCGAATTCGACACATCCCCGCGCGTCACAAGCCATTCCGTGTCTCTGAGCGGCCTTCAATCCTGCGCAAAATACTATTTCCGCGTGAAGTCCGAAGACGAATCTTCAAACAATGCCGTTTCCTCCCGGTCAACTTTCTATACTTCAGGCTGTGAAGCTTCTCAAATTTCGGACGGAGAAGGCGATTTCATCGACACTTCCGGCGGATCAGTCTCGATCGCCACCGCCCAGGGAACTGCCGCGCTGATCGCTCCCGAAAACTTCTATTCCGAAACCGCCGCCATCCAGCTTAATATGCTTGAGATGGACAATTCTCCTTCGGCTCCTTCGGGAATGAATTTTGTGAATGATAATTTCTTCGAACTGCTGGCGGTCTCCTCAAACGGGGAAAAAATCGATAATTTCGACCACACTGTCACTTTCACTGTAAACTACGGATCCGATACGGAAAATCAATATGTCGAAAGCACTTTGGACGTTTACAAATATTTCGGCGGAACATGGACTAAAAAAGATTGCGCTCTTGATACCGGCGCCAACACCCTCACTTGCCTGTTAAACAGCTTTTCTTCATACGCCGTGTTGGGAGATGAAAATGTTGAAGATGCTCCGATCGAAGATGTTTCGAATGAAAATACTCCGGTTGAGGATACTCCTGTCGAGAATATTTCAACCGAAGCTGTTCCGGATAAAGATGCGCAAAAGGCCCGTGTCGACTCCTGGAAGGCAAAACAATACACCACCGATGGTTCCTGCTCAAACAAGCTGAAGCTCACAATCAAGGGCCGGCATTTTAATAAAGGAGTCGAGGTGAGGATAGGCGGAACAAAAGCCGATGATGTTGACCGGGAAAACAGCCGAAAAATGACAGCTAAATTTTGCCTGGATGATCTATTCGGCGTTAAAACCGATTATGCGCGAAAAATTCACGTCATCAATCCGAACGCCGATACCGCCAAAGCCAAGAAGAAGATTCATTTGGACAGGATCGGCCCCGATTTGAGAGCGTCGATCAATAACTTTGATCCCGAATCATCGAAGGGCGTAAAAAATATCCAACAAGCCCTGGTCAATCTCGGTTTTTTGAACAGCCAATGCGTGACGGGCACTTACGGCCCTCTCACAATCGAGGCAGTCAAAAAATTTCAGCAGAAGAACGGACTGCCGACGACCGGATATTCCGGCCCACTCACAAAGGCTAAATTCATGAAAAAATTCAAATAAAGTTCCCCGGGCTTTCTCTCGCGGTCTTCCGCGCAGGAGAATAAAATGGCTAAAAAATTATTTCCCGAAGCTGAATAACCGCAGATCCGTTTTCATTCGGGCGATATTCAGGCGGCGAAATATATCCTCCAGAAAAAAAACCAATACCTTTTATCGAGAAACCAAAAAAAATTAGAACCCTTGTTGCATCCGAAATACAAATTGACAACTTTTTTTAAAAAAGGTATTTTTAGATTAAAGTAACTCTTAAAACAAAAACAAAACCATGCAGAAGAAAATTTTTCTCATGCCGGTTCTCCTTGCTCTGGTGTTTTTTGCGTGCCAGAGACAAGCCAAGGCCGACACCTGGACGCAGAAATATCTGGTGGACGAAGCAACCTCGAAAAGCCTTTACGCCACAGACGGGGCTCAGGACTCAAGCGGAAACAAATGGTTCACGACCGGTTCTCTGACGGGAGATCCAAATAACAATAGATTATTTGAATACACCGCGGGCGGAACTTGGGTCGATCACACCGACACAGTCAACAATCTCATACCGCATCCGACCGAAAAAGCGAAAAGTATTGTGTATGGAGACAAATCAGGCAATGTTTGGCTTTTGGGAGGGGCAAGTTTGCTGGAATACGACGGATCCAATTGGAGCCGAATTTCGGACACGGGGCTTTCTCAACAGTTATATGGTGACAACAAAGGCGGATTCTTTTTCAATATTTTCGGCGATGCCAGCGGAAACCTTTATGCCATTGCGCAATTCACAGGCAATAAAGCAGTTATTAAAAGGGATGCGAATGGGACTTGGTCAAAAGTATTCACGGGAGGTCTCATATTCGAAGATACGAGCAGCATAGGATCTCTAAGAGGAGGCTATAACGAAATAACCGAAGATTTTTGGTTTATTCCGTCTAATTCTTCCTCCAACAGCCTTTCCGGAGTTTACCGCTATTCCGACGGGGACTGGACGCATTACACGACCGCCGACGGCCTCGCGGATAATTCGCCCAACTCTTTTTTGGTAGGGGCAAACGGAAACGTGTGGGTGATTTTTGACAATACCCTAATCGATACGAGCACTAAAGGAATTTCGAAATTCGACGGCTCTTCCTGGACGACCATCAATCCGTCAAACAGCGGATTGGCCACCGGCATTGGTAAACAAATGTCAGAAGACAATGAGGGAAGAATTTGGTTTACCAGCATCAAGGGAGATTACGACGGCGGAGTTGTTTCCGTTTTCAACCCTTCTTCCGGAAGCTGGATGTATTATTCGGCCAGAAACGGCCTCGACGGTTTCAAAAGCATCGGCCGGGTCTTCTTTTTGGGAAAGGACACCTGGACGGCGGCAGGTAATGGAGTGGACGGGTTCTATATCATCGAAGACAATACCCTTTACGCGACTCTCTATGGCCAAGTCGGCGGCGCGACAGTTGAGGAGGCCAGTCTTGGGGCTCTCAAGAAAGCCAAATCCAAAAAAGTCACCATCTACAAAATGACTCAGAAAAAGAATAAGAAATGGAAAGCGAAAGTTTATCGCCGAACCAAAACCTCAAGCGGGTGGTACAAATCCCTTAATCTGCCTGTCGGGAGATATAAAGTGAAAGTTCAGGGAAAGTCGACGAAAACGGTTGTCCTGACCGATGGCAACCCGTATCGGCTCAATTTCTGATAAGGAATTGCCAGCCTTTTCGGGCATTTTTCGGTTGCAAACGGAACATCCCGATTTGTGGCAATTTGCAATCCCGCCAAAATCTTTTCCAGCGCACACAGTCCTCAAAATAAAATATTGGATCCGGAAAAAATTTAAGCAAACATGAAGTTACTTGAAATATTTGGAAATCGAAAAAGACAAGCTGAAGGAAACGCCTGATTTCATCTCCGAAATCAGGGCGCATATTTATGCAGGCCAAAAACGACAAGGCGCTCAATTTTTTTTGACATGCTGCTCTGCGGCACGAATTTACAGCTGGCGCAAAAAATACTAAAAATCAATCAGGGGGATGATAATTGTTAAACAAAATCATGAATAATATCGGAATGATTCTCATTATTGTCGGCTGGGCGATCCAACTCACGAGCAAGGGAAAAGAGATGAAAAGAAATTTTGTGCTGATCTACGCCGTCGGAGTCCTGCTTCTTGTGATCGACGAATATAGAAATCATCTTGTCCCACTGGGAACACTTAACCTTATTTCTTTTTCTTTGGCCATGGCGGTCTTCCTGAAAATCAGGAAATAGAAAAATACAAATTCAATTCTTTTCGTCGCTTTTCTCATCGGCGGATTCTTCCTCGCCAATTGGGCGAAAAGGAGAAAATGATGGTTTTGGTATTTCACACAAAAAACGCCTGATCCTGTAAAGAAAAATTATGGCAAATAATCTTGAAACCGGATACCGCCTTTAAGCGGTTTTTTAATTCCCTTTCCGGGCTTGTTTTTCGGCCCGGCGGTTTATGTAAGAAATATCATCAGGAAAAAACATAAAAAGCCATATAAAAGGCTTTTTATGTTATATTTTTAAACTTGACAATTACTCAAAAAAGTGCTAAAATGCCAGGTTCTTTCAAAAATCATAGTTGGGGCTGAAAAGAGGCTGTTCACGGCCTTTATTCTGCCCTAAACTATGCAGTTAATCCCACTTTGCGCTGGAGGATGATATGTCCGAAAAACCGAAAGTTATTGTCTATCTCCTGAACCCGCCCTTTTCCGCCCTGGTTAAAAGAGGCAAAAAATGGTTTCCGGAATGTCTCCAAGCCGGGGTCATGGAAACAGAAACATCGTGCGGCGTCGGCATCGTTATTGAGGACGGATCGAAATTCGTAATGGGTCCCACTCTTCCTCGAAACCTTATTGCCGGCTTCCGGGCCAGCCTCATGATTTCGCGCCTCAACCGGTTTGAAGGCGCAGACATGTGGAACGCTATGGACGCCGGACAGCGGAACAACTCACCATCTTCATTTGCTCAAGCGATAATCGAAAAGATCGGGCAGAAGGCCTATGAGGAAATTATGGCCACGCCCGTTCCCGAAGAAATCATTCGAGCGATGCTCGATAATCAGAACGCAGAAGATCCGCCGGATCTCTGGCCGATCACCGATGAAGTCCGGGCCGGTACGATTCAGTGGAGGCAGGAATTCACCGACTTCGGCATCCCGCATCCTGACGAAATCGACGCCAAAAAGCGGCAGCGGGAAGAAACTTTGGCAAGATTTGAACCCTTGATTGAGTCTTACGCCGAGTACCGCCTCCGTTCTCGGAATTGTAATGTAATGGATTTTGTGGACGGCGCCCTCATCTCAGCCCTGGATTTTCTCGGGAATGCGGAGCCGTATCCGGACGAGGTGATCGTAGCTCTGGCCGGATATTTGGGCGACCTGGCTTTTCAGGATAAGGGATCGATGACACTGGCCAGCACCATGAGTCAGGATGTCAAAGATCGGACCGAGAGGGAGTCTCACCTGACGTCAGCCTTGTGGCTTGTCGCGAATTGCCTTAAGCCCATCGAAGAAAAACCCTGGTGGATCCCTAATTTCTTTTGGACTCCGATTATGACGTATCGTTACTCCCTCGATGAAGCCATGCGGCTTCTCAAAGATCTCACCGAGGAGGTCATCAGAAACAACAAGGCCCGGCAGGCGGAAGCCGCCTGAACGCCAAGGCTTCTTGCCGGGATTAACATGGCGGCAAAAAATTGCCGATCAATTTTGCGCGGTTTGGAGGAACCGGCGCAAATTGAATATTTGAAGACCGCAGCTCGCGTAGAGCGACTGCGGTCTTTTCATTTCGGCCCGGCGGTTTTTGCGCGGGGGAATTGAAAACATAAGACTTAGAATCCGTACTATATTAAGTTACAGCTTATCTAAAAATTCCATTTCTGCTGTAAACTCCGTATTTTGGCTGCAAATTTTTCAAAAATTGTCGAAATATCACCGATATCCCTCCTCGTTTTTCAAAATTTTCGCTCGAAATCCATAATTTTCGTCACGAAAGCGAATTTTGAGATAAGCTTTAGCGATAATTTGTGGATAATCAGCATTTGGGCATCAAAGAAAACGAAAAATCTGATGCCGAATTGGTCGAATTGGCGAAAGCCGATCCCGAATCTTTCGGCCTTCTGATGGAGCGGTATCAGATTCCGCTTTTTCATTATATCCGCCGCCTCACTCAGCTTCCGAGAGAAGATGCCGAGGATCTGCTTCAGGAAGTCTTTATCAAGATCTACCGGAAACTGAACGAATACGACGAACTCTTGAAATTTTCCAGCTGGGCCTACCGGATCGCGCATAATCATATTGTGGATTTTTTCCGAAAAACCGGCGCGCGCCCCAAGACCAGTTCACTGGAAGAATACGAGCTGGCGAAAATGCTGAAATCAAAAACGAATATGGCAAAGGAGCTTGGCTCCAAAGACTGTCTGGAAAAAATAAAAATTTGTCTGGAAAAAATGCCGCTTAAATATCGAGAAATTTTAGTTCTCCGTTTCCTCGAAGAAAAGGAATACGAAGAAATTATGGATATCTTGAAAAAACCCAAGGGCACGATCGCGACTCTGATAGCCCGCGGCCGGAAAATGCTTTCGGCCAATATGAAAAAGGAAGGTATTGATTGTCTTGAAGAATAAAACTATGAAAAACATAATCGCGGATACAATTGAGAAAATTAAAAACGAGAATATGCGTCCCGAACCGCGCTGGAGATACCTGGCAAAAAAATATTCAGCCTGGATGTCTTTTTTTGCAATCGCGCTCTTGGGCGCCGCCATTTTTTCGGTGGCGTATTTCCTCGTATCGCAACTGGACTGGAGCTTACACGCCGTCGCGCGCCGCTATTCATTTTTCTATTACTTATCCCTCATTCCTTATCTTTGGATAATTCCGCTTATCAGCCTGATGTTTTTTGCATTTTTTAGCCTTCGAAAAACCGAAAACGGATACAGATACAATTTTTTGAAAATTGCCGCGGTCGTTTTGGGGAGCCTTTTTCTTTTCGGCCTTTTGCTGGTATCCTCCGGCTTTGGAGGAAAGATAAACGCGGCCGTGATGCGCGATTTTCCGGGTTATGGAAAATTGGTCGCAACGAAGGAATCTCAGTGGTCCCAACCGGAAAAAGGTTTGCTGGCGGGAACAATAAATTTTGTTTCAGGAAACTCAATTGACCTTCGGGACTTTTCCGGGAAAGACTGGAAAATCAATATCGACGAAAAAACCATCGTACGTCCGTCAGCAAGCCTTGAATCGGGAAAAATGATAAAAGCAATCGGCCAAACTGAAAGTAATCAGGTTTTCAGAGCCAACGAAATCCGTCCCTGGCAGGGCAAGGGTCAAATGAAAAAATCCGGCGGCGCGGGAAGCGGAAATGCAAAACACCCGGAATCTCCAAAGGGAAGAGGCATGCCCGGCGGCGAGTAAGAAAATATTTTGAAAACAATCCGGAAAGCTTTCGTTCTATATACCAGAGCCGGCTAATAATCATTAAGGAACAACAATGAACAACAAATATATCGCGCTGGGCGCGGTGGCAATCGCGGGAATTGCGGGATCTCTCGCCATCTCTCAGGCCGCCTTCGCTTATCGGGGCAACCCGGACCAAACCGGTCCCAATTATAGCCCGGAAAGGCACGCGGAAATGCAAAAAGCATTTGAAAACAAAGATTATAACTCCTGGAAGGAGCAGATGAACGGGCGAGGAAGAGTGACTGAGATCGTCAATGAGCAAAATTTTTCCCGATTCGCTGAAATGCGCAAGCTGACGCTCGAAAAAAAATATGACGAAGCCAACAAGATTCGAGCAGAGCTTGGGCTGGGCCAGGGAAACGGCCAGGGAATGAATCAGGGACGCAATCGCGCTAATTTCGTCGACAAAGATGGAAACGGCGTCTGCGACAATCTCCGATAAAAAAAGAAAAGAGGCACCGGCTTCTTTCCCCATAGACAAAGACCGCCGAATATCGGCGGTCTTTCCTTTCCCCTTTCGGACTTGTTTTTTTCTGTCGGTTTTTGTGCGAAGCGGTAACCCCCGTAGACGTCCGACGTCTACGAAGTAGGATCCGGAAGATAATCCTTGCCCAAGCCACCCGCTCATTAGCGGTTTTTGGGCGGGACGGAAATACTTACCGAGGTAAGTATTTGAATACGTATTTTTCCCGCGATTCAAGGTTTCAAATAATTCTATTTTTCGTATATCCCCTTTGAACATCATGATTTATTAAAAGAAGGGGGCGCGCCTGATGGCCGCCCCCAGCGAAACTACCCTTCCCCCAAAACATCGTCCCTGACTGCATTAATAACGCCGCGCTTGTTTAGTTCACCCAGTGCGGGCACCCAATATTTTTCATCCGGGTCATCCCGCGCTATTTTCAGCATGCATTGCTCGATGTCTTCGCCCGCCCTTTTGCAAAGAGCGGAAAAAATGAGAAATTTTTCTTCAGGGTGATCGGCAGATCGCTTGTAGGCGCCGATCAGGTGCGAGTTGGGAGCTCGGTTTGGGCCGTCGAGCAAAAGGACGATTGCTTCGCGGCAATTTTGCTCCAGCTTCTGGTTGAGAGCCAGAAATCCTTTCCATATTACAGAAAGAAGGGTATTCATGTCCCAACGTTTAATCCCATGTTTTATGAGATTTTTCAGCGCCCCGGCTGAGACGTTTCCCCCATTGCCGTTTTTCACCTCAAACTCATACGCCTCACAAAGCGTGAGTTCAAAGCGCTCCCGATCATTTCGAATCTTGAGAGCTTTGTAGGCCGCCGACCTGGTGTCCTTGTCAGGGTGACCGAGAAGAGTGATTAATTTTTTGGTCATGTGCATACCCGACCGGCCAGCGATACCGTTTACCGCGGCGAGGCGGACATCGGGATTATCATCTTTATGAGCTTTTTGAAAAATCACTTCCCCGATCCGTTGAAAGTAAAGAATAGAATTCCGGATCGCCAGAATTTCCACAAGCCGGCGCCTGATCTCCCACCGCTTGTGATCGACGACTTCCTCCATCATCAAGTCGGTTTCCTGGAAGTGTTCCATCACTGTCAGGATTTCCGCCAGCGCTTTGCCTTCAACCAGATTGAGATCGCCGGTTTTGTTCACAAATCCCAGCAAAAGACGCAAAACTTTCCACTGGATGAGTTGGGGTTCCAAGATATCGAGACAGGCTCCCCCGACTGCCGTGTGTCCCTTGCAGTCAACAAGAACTTCATGGACAGCTTCGGGGGGTAAAGTTTTTGCGCTTTCCAGGAACTCCTCTTTAAAAATGAAGCCGCCCACAAAAAGCCGGAAAAACAGACGCAGATTAGCCAGGTCTTCTTTCATGGGAATCCTCCGGGGCATATTTAGTTGGGAAGCTACGCGAGCAATCCCTCCATTTCTCTGGCTTTAAGTTAGGGGAAAACCTCGCTGTTTGTCAATAAATAAGGGAAAAAATCCATTTGGATAATTCATGGGAAGAAAATACTTACCTCGGCAAGTATTTGAATACGTATTTATTTCCGCGGTTCAGGGTTGATTTTTTCTAAATACATTCCTGATTGTTTCCTAACATCGAATGTTAGGAAATGGCAAATTTATTTACAGAAAAAATCTTAGCGCTCAAAAAATTAAAGGCCAGGGAATCTTGCTTCCCTGGCCCATTAGGCGTTGCTCCAATTGGTTTAAGACTGCCATTCGGCGATCTTTTCCATCGCTGCCGCGGCCTCGTCCGGGCTAACCAGGAACGAAACCTGCGAGTATCCTCTCGCGCAGCTGCCATAGTCCTTATCAACCGTCAGGCCGATACTTTCAGCGAACTGGACAAACTCAGCGCGCTTTCTCCAAGTTTCGCCGGTCAGTTTGATGTCCAGCTCAACGCAATTCGGCCCCAAAACAGTATCTTTCACTTCAACTGCCATAATAGTCTCCTTGCCAATATCGTTAAAGTCTCGACCATCGGTTAAACCAGCTTGAGGTTGAGCTTCTGTTCAACCTGGGCCAGTTCCGCAGTAAGCGCTTCCCGCAAATCCACTGGGACGGCAAGAAGATTCCTGCGAACGTCCGCAACTGTCCTGCCCCAGGGCTCATCGGCTTCGATCTCATTAGCCAGCTCATTCAGGTATTCCCGGATTAGGAAGTCAGAATTATACCTGGCCAGCTGACGGATATATTCAACGACGAGCGCCGCCAATTTCGGGCACCAAAGCGGATGCCTGCCTTCAACCCTCTTTGCCAGAGGTTCTCGGGGGCTGGAGAATATTGAATCTTGGATAACCATAGTCAAACGGAATACCAATTCTGTCATTTCCTCTTCGCCCCTCCGTATCCTCCCCAGAATTAACACGTCGTCGCCAATTCGTTTGCGCCAAAGATTTCCTTTGAGCACTGATCCATCAGCCAGGCGCAAATTTTTTTCTTCTCCTCTGACTCTTGAGACCAGATAATTGAACGGCACCTCAACGACCGGGTCGTGCAAGTACTTGTGGCCGTCCAGGAGAAGGGTGAGGATTTTTTCCTTGAGAAAAACACTCCCCCAAAGTTCCGCATGCACAATCGTTATCTCTGGAAGATTAAGAAAGAAACTTCCATTCGGAATACTGATCCTGCAAACCGGATAAATCCCCTCCGGCTCCCTCGGAAAATGTTTTTTTTCTTTGGAGTGAAAGGCTGTGACATCCACACTGAACTCCATTTTATTGAACCCCGACTGCGTATTGTATTGAATCGTCGGGCCATTGACCAGTATCCAGCCATTTTCCAAATTCGTCCAAGCCATTGTGTTCCTCCTTTACTTTGTCCCCCTGTCTGTTCATTGAACAAAACGAGGACTTCGCAAAGCTGCCTGTGATTTTACCCTCACAAGTCGGGTTTTTCCGCCCATTGCGGAACAATGTCAAAAAACAATTGCTCTCCATTGTATATATAAAAACTCGCGTTTGTCAACGGAACGGGGAAATGCCTCTCCCCGGACTTGTTCTTTCCCGGCAATTTTTTGTGTGGGAAGAAAATACTTACCGAGGTAAGTATTTAAATACGTATTTATTTCCGCGGTTCGGGAATCGCTTTTCTTAAGTTTAATTCTTGCGAAATTTTTTTTAACAATTAAGATTTACTGATTGACAAAAGCGAGTCAACGTGCTTTTTTTGTTTTATCCCGCAAGTAATAACAATGATCTTTCCCAACATAAATTAAAGGAGGAGCAAGATATTATGCACGCAAGAAGATGGGTCTCAATGCCGCTTTGGCAGCTTCGCCTTTCCGCCTGGCTCTTCCAGATAGAAATTCTAAGCAAAGAAATTAGGAGGAGAGCGCTTGAGGGTGAGGAATGGCTGGAACTTTATGCCCGTATCCTAAGGTATTTTTTCTTAGTTATACTGGCGCTGATCTCACGAAAATTCAGCCTGATTTCTTCGGTCTATACCTGGTTCCGCCAGAGCGACAATATCCTCGATGGAGATGTGCGACTCCGTTTGGGGGATGACCTGGAATCTTATATGGCGAGAAAAAACAGGGTGATGAAAGATCTTTTCAACCTTAACTTTGCAAAGGCGCAGACTGAGAGAGAAGATATTCTCATTGCCTATTTTGTCCGAGAAGCGCGGCGTTTGCCCGTCTTTTCCGAACTTTGCCGGCAAGCCCGAATATTATGGCTACTGATGCAATCAGATGCCCTTCGCAGAAAGATAAGACCGATTGTGCCCCGCTCCGAATTTAATGAATTCACTTTCGATCAAGATGTTTGCATTCTTAGCTTTTGCGTTTTGGCTCTTGACGGAAACAAGGAGCGTTTGCAATCGATTGCCAAGGTTCTTTGCGGCTTATTCAGCAGAACCGATTGCCTCCTTGACTGCTTTGATGATATCAGAAGAGGAATCATTCAGATTCCCCGGGAGGCATTTGAGCGGCATGGATTGGATCTTGAATCCATGCAAAAATGCCTGAATGAGAAAGACTTTTTGGCGTCGCCGGGATTTCTGGAATGGCGGCGTGAGGAAGGCCGGCGCCTTCAGAATCAATGGCAGGCGGCAATGAAAGCTGTCAGGAATAACTTCGGCAATGTTTTCTCGAGTGCGATCTTGACGAAGATCATCCAGCTTGTTATATACACGCGCTTCTATCGCTCGATCCATAATCTGCCTGTCTGATCCGGCCAACCTTGCGCGTGCCTTTAACCGCTGGTTTCTTCAACCACATCAAGGAGAGCCATCCTTTAAAAGGGCCAGTCCGTGCTTCGGACTGGCCTCTTTTACTTACAATGGTATTTTCCTGGGAAAAAATAATTAGATGAATAAGTGTTTTTTTCCGGACACTGTTTTTTGCGGGAGACAAAAACTTGCGATATGTGATGAAAGCTTGAAAATTTCGGGCGACCGTTTTCCTAACATTCAATGTTAGGATTTTTTTACAAAAATCGACGCTGAATCTTTGCTAAGGTTCAATCTTAGCAAAGTATTATTTTCCAAACTCAGCATTTTTATACGGCCGTGGGAAAATGCTAAGCTTAAAAGTATGGAGAAGAGATGCATCAAAGGAACGACTGAAGCAGAAGTTTTTTTGTTCCCCTCCCCCGACTTTGCCCGAAATATGAGGAGCGGTAGGATAAAAAATAGAAGCTTCTATGGAGGCTTCTAAGGGTATATTGCTAAAAAGCTCGACGTTGAATAATATCTGATTATTTCCCAACATCGGATGTCAGGAAACGCCAGGAGTTGTAGACGTCGGACGTCTACGGACAAGGCAAATATTCAAACAGCGTCCGATTGGACGCTGTTTTTGTGTCTTCCCTTGAAAAGATTATGTATCCTGAAATTGAATATTGGAAAAATTTATGGCCGGTAGACGCAGCGGAAACCGGTATTGGTGTTCTTGCTGGTAATAGGAGTTCCCAAGCTTAAGGCATAGATGCCAGCAATTGTACCGTACCACCATGTTCCACCGCGGTTAAAAGCAAGATTCGTCGAGTTTGTGTTTCCAACCGGATTAAATGTATAAACCATTCCCATATTTTGAGCTGAATTCCAACTGGGATTCCCAGGTCGCAAACTGGCATAGCTCATCGTCCCGTAATCATCAATAGTAGTATATTCTTTCCAGTCCTGACTATCATCCGGACCAGTGGTTGAATGGGGATTGTCTTTTGGTTTGATCATATCAGAAACATTTTCAAAAAGGTTTCCGGAGAGGTCCCAAACCGTTTCACTATTGGAAAGCGTGAAAGTGCGCCTTTGCGCCGAGGGAGCGGAATCTCCGGTACCTTCATAGCCTTGCGAATCATCTGCGTTAGCAGCGCCAACGGACATACTGGGAACATTATCCGTATGCCCCAGATAAAGACCCCCTTCCCCCACAGTTCCCGAAGTCCAATTGTCACCGATATTTTCGATGTTCCTCGCCATAGTCATCCATTCGTTGTTGGTGATGAGATGGTACCCAGTTCCAAGTCCTGAACAAGAGGAAACGGAGGTGGTTTGGGAGATGTTAGCAATGGAATAACCCGATGCAAGTGATTTGACATAAGCAGAAGTACAGGCTTGAGCATTATTATCATATGTTTGCTTGTTTGTCGCCGGCGTCACATCCCCCGCTCCGTCGTTGTTAAAATCGCACTTAGCCTCATACTTCATGACGCAGAAGCCTCCGCCGGTTCCGTAGCGGACGTCTCCGGGAACGGGAACGTATCCATCGGGGCAACTCGTGGGCTGGACATGGGGGTCGGTCGGAACATCCAGGTATTCATCAGTTTCACTAGCCTGGGTGTTGTAAATCTTGGCGGTTTTATCGGTTGAATTGTAATAAATTTTCCCTTCCTCGGCCGAGGGAGCAGCGGTTTGGGAATCAAGCTTCAGAGTTCCGATATTCAGTTTGGCATTGGTGAGGGTGAGGTTTCCCGAAGAATCGGTGGCGGGGATGACGCTCACTCCTCCGGTTGTTGAGGTATTGAGATCATCCAAAAGATCAGTGTTGAGGTTCGCAACTTTGGTTGCGGAAGCAACGGTGAACGGGGCGGTTCCGGTGATTTGGGCGGAGGAAAAGGTGAGAGAACTGATGTTTCCGGTGGCGGAGAGGTCCACCATGTTTGAAAGGCTTCCTCCGTTCCAATTCCAATTCCCGTTGAAGTTTCCGTCGGTGATGGTGTTGGTTCCGAGATCAAGATTGGTGATATTTCCAGTGGTGAGGGTGATCCCGTCGGCCAATTTGTCGCTCGTTATGGTATGGCTTTGGATATCATCTCCCGTGATGGCGTTCGAAAGGTTTAGTTTGGAAGCGTCGATGTTGGCGGCAGGCGATATCTGGTCATTGGTAATATACCCTGAAAGATTCAGCTTGGAAGGGCTGATTGAAGCATTGTCGGCGATGGAAGCATCGGTAATCGTTCCGGATTTGATGTTGCTTTCCGTAATTGTTCCGCGGCTCAGACTTTCTTCTCTCAGAGAGCGATTTTGAATAGTCTTGGCGACGATAATCCCATCCGTTCCCATGGTTCCCGAAACATCGATTTGGTCATTGGAAAGAAACTGGTCAAGGGTGGCAGTTTTTCCTTTGGCGTTTTGAAGCTTGGCCCTTTCGGTATTAATGGTATAGGTTTTTGAGTTTTTGGAGGCGATAAGGGTGGTTCCGGAGATTTCAGTGATAACGGCTTTGGTAAGTTTGGTTTTTTTGGCGGCCAGCGCCGGAGAAACCGCGGAAAGAAGGAATGCGATGGCCAGAACGGCGATGGTTTTTTTGTTTTTCATTTTGGTTTTCTTTAGCTGGTTAAATGCCAGCGGAAAACACAAAAGGCCTCCCGCTCGCCGACAACCCCTTTCGGAGTTGTCCACTACCCTTTCGAGTAGCGACATTACTACATGATAGCGAAACGGAAAGCCGTTTCTATGTAGTAATGTTTTTAGGTGCCATGCTCCGACGCAACGTCGGAGTTTAGGCGTAAATTGTTGGCTTTATTATACTATTTCAAAAAAAACGCGCAAGTAGCAAACATTCTCCCCGCACTCTTCGGGATGTTCGAGTGGATATTTTTGCACGGGGCGAAAATACTTTGCCAGCCAAATAACTCTTTTTTTCGAATCTGGAATATCCATTTCTAAAGTTGAACTCTGAAGTGACCATGGCGGACGAATGAAAGAAAACGCTCATTTTGCAGGTATAAATAAAAAGATTGTCAATATTTTTTACACGCCTGTTGACAAATTATTTTACAAATATTACACTTATGAACAACATCAACCATATGCTTGGAAAATTTATCTTAAAAAAGCGCAAAAAACTTGGCCTGACGCAGGATTTTTTGGCGTCAAAACTTGGCATTTCCCGCCCAACCTACATGCAGATAGAACAAGGAGAAAGGGATTTGACTCTTTCTGAAGCAAAAAAACTTGCGGATATATTTGGCATAGATTTCTGTCATTTTTCACAGGGTGAGGATTATGCCGTCACCGTAGAGATAGAAAAAGAAAAAAAACAAACAAAGGAAAAGGTTCCGGCGATGAGAATAAATGTCCCGCAAAAAAACCTAAAGAAATTCAAGGAAGTTTTTCTGTATGTTTTGTCAAAAATTGGAAGCAAGCCGAATGTGGGAGAAAGCGTGATAAATAAACTTTTCTATTTTATTGATTTTGACTACTACGAAAAATATGAGGAACAATTAATCGGTGCGACCTATATAAAAAACCATTACGGACCCACTCCCTGCGAACTGATAAAAATAGTTGAGGAAATGAAAACGAGAGGAGAGGTGGAAGAAGTGAGGAGCAGGCATTTTGAGTTCCATCAAAAGAAATTTTTTCCTTTGCGCAAGCCTGATTTGAGCATACTCACCGCAAGAGAAATAGAGCACATAGACGACGTTTTAAACAGGCTTTCTGACAAAAACGCGCGGGAAATTCGCGATTATTCCCACGAGGACGTTCCTTACAAGGTCCATAAAGACGGAGAAAAAATTGACTACGAAAGCGTTTTTTATCGCGATGAAAAATATTCAGTAAGAAGTTATGACGATGAACTATAGCGAGCTGCCTGAATTTTCCAGGGAATTTAAAAAATACTCCGCCAAAAAATACAGGACACTGCAAAAAGATTTAGATAATTTCAAAAAAATAACCGATTCGATCCCGACGGGAACGGGGAAACATTTTAACGTCCTGTTTTCAAACAGCGAAATAAAAATCATCAAGGCGCGGCTGTTTTGCAGGACTCTGAAAGGATCGTCTATGAGAATAATCTACTGCTTTTTTCAAAATGCGAATAAAATTGAATTTATTGAAATATATTTCAAGGGCGACAAAGAAAACGAAAATCGGGAAAGAATAAGGGATTATATCAAGAATTTTGAAATTTAATATCGCTGAAATATTCCGACATCCGATGTTGGGGCATTTTTAATTTGAAGGATATATTATCAATTCAAATCTTTTTCCGTTATAATGGAAAAGTAATCTTGAAGCACTGATGAAACTTGACCGCGAAAAAAAAGGCGACGCGTATATTCTTCTCGGGGCGGTGATCTGGGGATTTTTTCCCATAATCACCACTCTTACTTTTGCGACCTTGTCTCCCCTCACTTCGCTTGGCTGGAGCACTCTTTTCGCCGCCGTGTTTTTCGCCGTTCTTTTGACAGCGCGAAAAAAATGGCCGGAAATCAGAAAAAAGGAAGCTTTGAAAGACATTCTCATGACGACTCTTCTCCTCAGCGTCGTCTATTATTTCTTCTATTATTTCGGCCTCAAATTCACGAGTCCCGGAAACGTGAGTCTCATCGCTCTCACTGAAATATTTTTCAGCTTCATCTTTTTCCAGCTGTGGCGAAAAGTTGATTTTCCGCCGGCGCATATCTTCGGGGCCCTTCTCATGCTTTCGGGAGCCGGCATCGTGCTTTATCCGAATTTTTCCTCTTTTCACTCAGGGGATTTTCTCATTTTAGCCGCCTGCTTCATCGCCCCGTTTGGAAATTTTTTCCAGCAAAGAGCGCGAAAAAACGCCGGCAGCGAAGCGATTCTGTTCGTCCGCAGCCTTTTCGGCGCGATTTTAATTTTTGCTTTGGCCGCGGCGCTGGGAGAAAACGTTTTTGCGCTCGACCTTTCGAAATCCTTTTTGTTTCTTCTCGTGAACGGGTTTATCATGTTCGGATTTTCCAAAATTATCTGGATTGAAGGCATCCATCGGATCAGCGTGACAAAAGCCAACGCCCTTTCCGCCATCACTCCCCTTCTCACGCTTTTGTTTGTCTGGATGATTTTTCACAATGCCCCGACCGCTTTCCAGCTTCTCGCATTTGTGCCGATGTTTTTCGGCGTTTTTCTTCTCGGCAAAGGAAAAAAAGCGGAAAAACTGGAGCTCGAAGTATAGCTTTTCACGCCGGGCTATTTTAAATAAGATGAAGGAAGGGAGTGAAATTTATTGGATATATGCTATAATCAGACCATAACTTCTTTTAGTCAGATCTTCAGTCTTTTTAACAATTAAACGAAAAAAACATGAACAAAAAAACAACCTGGCTGATAGTCGCGCTGGTGATCCTGGCCCTGGCCGCCTTTTTGGATTTTGGTATTTTTTCCAAAAACAAACTGCCGGCGGAACTCATTGTCTCCGGGCATCCGGAGTGGCCGCCGATTATGTACCAGCAGAACGATCAGATTGTCGGCGCCGGGCCGGAAATCGTCGCGAAAATTTTTCAAGAATTGGGCATCAAAGTTGTTCCGAAATTTGAAGGTTCTTGGGAAACAGTCCAAAGCAAGGCCAAAGACGGTTCCGTCGACGTTTTAGCGGCCGCCTACAAAACGGCGGAGCGGGAAACCTACATGGACTATTCGATCCCCTATACGGTTGACCCGGTGGTTTTGGTGACTAAAAAAGGCAAGGCTTTCCCCTATGACAAATGGGACGACCTCGTCGGGAAAAATGGAGTGGTGACGACCGGCGACAGTTACGGGCAGGATTTTGACAATTTCTTGAAAGAAAAACTGACGGCTCAAAAAGTCGGCGCCCCCGCGGAAGCTTTTGCGCTTCTCGACCAGGGGAAAGCGGACTATTTCGTCTACGCGCTTTATTCGGCCGAAAATTATTTTTTTCAGCAAAAAGCGGCTGACCGGTTTGAGATTATTCCAAAATATGTCAGCTCGGAAAATTTCTATCTCACTGTTTCCAAAAAATCTCCTTTCGCTTCTCTCCTGCCGCAAGTTAACGCTCTTTTGGAAAAATATAAAGCGGACGGAACGATTGACCGGATAATCGAAAGCAAGAAGCAATCTTTGTGGAGCGAGAATAAATAGGGCCGCCGAATTTGAAGCTCCCAATCCCGCCTCCCTCACCGGCCCGCTTCGACGCGAGACGAGCAGGCGCACGAATTTTCTGCGAAGCGGAATAAACATACAAAATAATATTATGAAACTTTTTCGTTTTGTTTTTTCTCTGGTCCTGCTAGGTTGGGGAGTTTTGGCGTTTCTTGCGGGAACTGATATTTATCATGCAACGGATCCGAATCTCTCGGTGGAATGGCTTGTCTTCAGTTCGTATTTCTATTTGAGCCTTCTTTATTATCCTCATAAACATGGCGGATTTTTTCATTCGGAAAGACGAAAAATAATCAATGAAAGCATCTTTTTTCCCTTTTGGCCGGTTTGTTGCCAATATTCCCGATTCTCTGTAAAATGAAGTCTGTTGGAGATTTTCTAAAAATTAATTGATAAACCAATGTTTATGCGTCAGACGGAACGCCGGATGGGAAAGGAAAATTTTTACCAGAAAAAGCGGTTTAAGATTTTGCTGGCGGCAATCATATTAGTTGTCGCCGTTGCGGGATTTTTTGCCATAAAGACCGGACATATATTAAACAAAATTTCCGGTTCAAAAAACTCCTCTTTGGGGAGCTTGTTCGGAAACTCAGCGTCTCCGCAATCGGATGACGGACGGATTAATGTTCTGCTGCTCGGCATGAGAGGCACGAATATGCCTGGCGGAGGTCTCCTCGCGGATTCAATCATGGTCGCCTCGTTTGATACCAAAAACAACAAAGTCGGGCTGATTTCAGTTCCGCGCGACCTTTATGTCCAAATTCCCGGCACATCAGAACGCGGAAAAATCAATTCAGTTTATGCCCATTGGGAAGGCGGTGGTAAAGGCCAGGGCATCCAGAAAATGGAAGAAATGATGGGGATCGTCACCGGTCTCAAGATCAATCATGCCATCGTAATCAATTTTGATGGATTCAAGAAAATGATTGACGCCGTCGGAGGAATTGATGTCCGGATGCCCAAGGGTTTTGCAGAAACTCAGCAATTCGTGGAGGGAAACGAATGCGGAGGGTCGTTTACATTGCCGATCGGCACCAATCATCTTAACGGAGAAAAGGCCCTTTGCTACGCTCGCGCGCGGGTGCAGACCAACGATTTTGACCGCGCCAAGCGCCAGCAAGTAGTCCTGAAAGCTTTGAAAGATAAACTGATCTCTCTCGGAACACTCGCCGATTTTTCTAAAGTCAACAACCTCTTGAATATTGCCGGAGACAACGTGAAAACCGATCTCACGCCCGAGGAGATGAAAGGTTTTTATGACCAATATGCAAGCATGAAAGACGCCGATATCAACCAGCGCGTCTTTGAAAATTCCGAGAAAGGTTTGCTCATGGTTCCGGAAGCCGGCACTGGCCTCGGCTATGTTCTCGTTCCGCGCACCGGACAAGACAACTATTCCGCCGTGCAAGATGCCTGTAAAAATATCTTCACCCCAGCGGCGGAGTAAATTGCTTTCATTTGCGTAGTTTTTGTAACATCTGAACGTCCCGACACTTCATGCTGGGACGTTTTTATTTGACAAAAGTGATTGAGATGCTTTAATGATATTATCATTCTCCTTAACATACGGGAGAAAAAGGAGGCAGCCATGATTACGGTCATGAATACCAAACCGGATCAGCGCGCAAGGTCGGCGCCCTAGCTTCCCTGAATGGCCGTCCGTAAACGGGCGATATTGGGGGCAGCGGCTCAGGATGGGTCTCATCGGCTAATCCTTTACCTGGCCATCATTCACCGGCCATGGTTCAGTCGCTGACATCTCCGGGCTATCATAAGGTACCACAAAAACCCGGAGGGCGTAGCTATGACTGGTAAAAACCAATTTTCCAACTTGACCTACAACAATGCCGGGCTGGCGCTTTTAAATAGGCTGGCCCGGATCCCCTTTTTCTTTTTTTGAGAAAACAAAAATAACCCCGCCAAGGGGTCATTTTTTATATCCAAAGATATCCTTCCGGCAGACAGTGCAACCGGCTTGCCGAATGCTTAATTAATCTTCTTGAAAGTTATCTTATATGAAGGCTCGTATTCCGCGTTATTCTTGTCTTTGAGGTTGATGCTCTCCCCTTTCATGAGCGACGTCATCGCAATGTCAGTGAGCATTTGTCCCAGGCTTTCGATTTCCGACTTGGATTTTTCCAGCTCCTCATAGCGCGACCCCATCTCGGCCTGAATGGCGGATTCCTGCGCCTTTTTCTTTTCGCGGAGCTTTTTCAGCTCTTCTTTTGTGTCTTCGTAGCCTTCCGATTGCGAAAGGGCATCCCGATATTCCCGGCCGATTTCTTTGCAAGTTTTCTTATGTTCCTGGATTTTGTCGAATACTTCCTGCATTTTTTGCATATTTTTTGTTCTTGAAAAAGAAAATTAATAACGTTTGTTATCTTAACACAAAGCCGGCGGATTGGAAACCTGCCCAATAATTATTTTGGTTGGACGCAAAGGCGGATTGTGCTACCATTCCTGCATGAAAAACAATCAGGAAAAATTTGATATCGCGGTCATCGGAGGCGGACCGGCCGGCATGATGGCGGCAGGGCGGGCGGCCCAAATGGGCGCCAGAGTCGCGCTTTTGGAAAAAAACACCACTCTCGGCCGCAAGCTCCTCATTACCGGAAAAGGCCGCTGTAATCTGACGCAGGCGGAATTTGACGACAAGGTGATTATCGAAAAATTCGGGAAAAACGGAAAATTTTTATTTTCCTCGCTGGCGGCTTTCGGGCCGGAGGAAGTCATTAAATTTTTCGAAGACAGAAAATTACCCGTTAAAACCGAAAGGGGCGGACGGGTTTTTCCCGTTTCGGATAAATCACTGGATGCCTTGCGGGTGATGAAAAAATATCTGGAAAATCACAAGGTGAAGATAATGTCCGGCAGCAGAATCTACGGATTTTTCAGCGACGGGAAAAAAATTACGGGCATAAAACTAAAACCCGGAAGAAATATGCCCGGCGACAATCAGATCTCGGCTGATAAATTCATTCTCTGCACGGGCGGAAAATCCTATCCAATCACCGGTTCAACCGGCGACGGATATCAATGGGCCAAGGAATTGGGACATACGATAACTCCGCCCGCTCCGGCCCTGGTGCCGATCAAAGCCAAAGAGGCTTGGATCCGGGACGTGCAAGGCTTGAGTTTGAAAAACGTGGAAATAAAACTGCTGCAGGACAACAAGAAACGGGATTCGAGATTCGGAGAAATGCTTTTTACGCATTTCGGCCTCAGCGGACCGATCGTGCTGGATCTCAGCAAGCGCGCCGGAGAATTGATGCGGCAGGGCGAAGTCACAATTTCCATTGACCTGAAACCCGCCCTTAGCTCAGACCGTCTTGATGCCCGGCTGCAAAGGGATTTCAAAGATAACGGAAAGAAAGACTTTATCAACTACCTTCCGGAGCTCCTGCCGCAAAAAATGATCCTTCTGATGATAAAACTCTCCGGCATCGATCCGCGAAAAAAAATAAATTCCATCACCCGGGATGAACGGAAAAAACTAGCGGGCCTCCTCAAGGATTTGCGCCTGACGGCTGACGGAACAACCGGATATGATCAGGCCATCGTCACGAGCGGAGGAGTGAGCACGAAAGAAGTGCATTCCAAAACCATGCAATCCCGAATCGTCAGCAACCTGTTTCTTGCCGGCGAGATTTTGGATTTGGACGGGCCATCCGGCGGATACAACCTTCAAATGTGCTGGAGCACCGGATATGCCGCCGGAACATACGCGGCGCAATTATGACTTCGCAGTCAAGCCAACTTATAATGGTTTCGGGATTCCGGACACAGCTTCTCGGCTTTTTTCTGGTTCGCGGGATGGCTTTTTACCGTCGGATTTCTGCATCTCGCTTTCTGGAAAGGCGTGCTGGCTATCGTCCTCTGGCCGTATTTTATCGGCCTCGCCATAAGCGCAATGGCCGGACGCTAGAATCCCGGAAAAATATTTTTTCTGATTTTTTATTGAGACAAAGAAGATCATGTGTTTTCGGCATGATTTTTTCATTCACGGTTCGACGCCAAAAAAGCGCCTGACCCCTTTTCAAATCCGTTAAAGTGATGTATGATTAAAACTCAGTGCTTAACAAGGGAAAACCAATGGCGAATGACGATGTAGCAGTGCGTTTCAATAACGTAACATTTGAATACGGATATAAAAAACCCATTTTGGATGAGGTTTCTTTTTCTTTGCGCCGCGGCTCGAAAATCACGCTCATGGGGCAAAACGGCGCCGGCAAAAGCACGATTTTGAATTTGATTGCCGGATCCCTGAAAGAAGAAGACGGATCCATCTATGTCGACCCACGGCTCAAAATCGCCTACGCAAAACAGGTCATTCCGAGCGATCAAATGCCTTTGACGGTCAGGGAATTCTTCGAGCAATGCTTTTTGGAAAAAATATATAATATTGATCCGAAAATCGACAGCGTACTTGACCTTGTTAATCTCAAGGCGCCGCATGACAAAATAATCAGGGAATTTTCCGGCGGACAGCAGGCTCGCCTCCTTTTGGCTTCGGCTTTGATCCAGGATCCGGATCTTCTCATTCTTGACGAGCCGACCAACAATTTGGACGCGGCGGGAATCGCCCGGCTTACGGAATTTTTGATGAATTACGACAAAACCTGCATTGTTATTTCCCACGATGCGGACTTCTTGAATTCTTTCACGGACGGAGTCCTCTATCTTGACGTGTTCACCCACAAAGTTGAACAATATCTCGGCGACTATTATGTCGTGGTGGCGGAAATCGCGGACCGCATCGAAAAAGAAAAGAGAAAAAATGCGCAATACGAAAAAGAAATTATCGCCAACAAAGAAAAAGCTAATTTTTTCGCAAACAAGGGAGGAAAAATGCGTCTCGTCGCGCGAAAAATGCGCAATAAAGCGGCTGAAATGGAGGAATCGAAAGTTGATGTAAGACGGGAGGACAAAGCCATTCGAAATTTCACCATTCCCGTTCAGGAAGAACTGCTGGGAGAAATCCTGAATATCAGTTCACTCACTGTGATGAGAGGCCAGAATCCGGAAGAGAAGAAAACGGCTGTCTCGCTCAAAAAAAACACTCATCTTCTGCTGGCCGGCCCCAACGGGATCGGAAAAAGTACTTTGCTTGAATCGCTGGCTTCAGGCAGTGCCAAGGGCGCAAAAATTGCGGACGGCATCCGGATCGGATACTACCGGCAGGATTTTTCGACGCTTAATTTCGAAGACACCGTGCGTGATTCGCTTGCGGCGGCAGCGCGAAAAAATGACGAAGAGATGCTTCGATCAGTCGCCTCGGGATTCCTTATCGATAAAAAAATAATCAATGAAAAGATCGGAACCCTTTCCGAAGGGCAAAAGGGGCTCGTCGCTTTTGCGCGCCTCGTTCTTGAAGAGCCGGGACTTTTGATTCTGGACGAGCCGACGAACCACATCAATTTCCGCCATCTGCCGGTTATCGCAAAAGCCCTGGATTCCTTCAAGGGCGCCATGGTTCTTGTGAGCCATGTCCCTGAATTCGTGCAGCAAATCCGGATAGACGAAGTACTGGATCTGGAAAAATAATTTTACGAATTACACTATTGAAACCGCCCCGCTAAGGAGGGGCGGTTTTTGTTCGGAACGGAGATAAGCAATTAATTACTTATCTCGTTAAGTCATCATCTTTTCACAGTTTAAGTTTTTTATTTCTCAGGCTGAACTTTGGAAAAAGCGTCCCGGAAAGAATGATATTTTTCGCAGAACATGCCTCCCGGCCAAAAGACAAAACGGCAGGGCTTTTTCCCGTAAACGAAGGCGGGCGATAGAAAAATTTCATCGCCCCCAATTCTGAAGAAGATTCTTTTTCTTCGCTGCCGACAATCAGGGTGCTCTTGACGGGACTGCTTAAGTTGCCCGCCGCATCGCCCGCCAAACCCGTAATTTCATACTTACCCGGAGTTAATTCCGGAAAAATGATGCCGGACGGCAAAACCCACGTGCCATCTTCGTTGTTAACGGCGGCATAGACAGTTCCATTGATATCGACTACGATTACGGCTGTTTTATCATCAACCGTTCCTTCGAGATCCGGGCTGGAATCGTTTGTGACGGAACTGTTAACAGTCATCTTGGGCGCCGCTGTGTCGATAACCAGACCTTCCATGGCCCTTATGCTGATCCGGGCGCCTTCAAGGGGAACCGCGTTCATTGTCACATCATAGATCCCGTCCGCCAGATCGGTTTCCGCGCCTGCCGCCCAACTTCCGTCGCCGCTGTTGACTCCCCGAAAAGTTTGGTTGGCGACGTTCACGAATATGCCGGCGCTGGGTTCATCGATGGTGCCGGTAACGGTCGGCTTCGTATTGTTGGTTATCTGATAATTAATGCTGAGTCGCGGACCGGGAATCACCGTGGGGTTAAGGAGAAGCTGATTTCCCGCTGTCTCCTGCGCTTTTGCCGGACTGACAGCTAAAATCAGCCAAAATAGAGCCAGATTCGCCAACACCCTTCCAAATAAATTATTATCCATCTTTTTTAAATATCAATTAATTTATCCTTCTCTGCGATGCAAGATAAGCGCACTCAACCGTCCCTATTTATGAATACTTATTTTAGTTTTTTTTATTACTGATATTTCAGAAATCGAGCGCCTGTAAAATCCGGCTTGGCAGAGATAAAAACCAAAAAGCGCTCCATTGCAAAAGACGCTTTAGCTTCGGAATGAAGATGCTCCAAACAGTTTTATTCGCGGCGGATTATAAGAGAGGCAAGGGCGGCAAAAAGAGAAAGCGCGGCCGAAATTGAAAACACGAGAATCGTCCCTTTTCTGAAAGGCCCGCTCAAAATACTGGGAAAAAATTCATGTCCCAACAAATCGTTTCTGGCGGAATCGGACAAACTGTTTAAAACTTGGCCTGGAACGAGCGAACCCAGAGGATTATAACCCAGAAAGGCGGCGAAAATTGCATTGGTGGGCGGCAGATGCGAAACGGCTTGAGCGGTAGGAACCGGGATGCCTTCTTTAATCAAAGATTGGTCGAGCGTGCCGGGGAGGCTGGAGGAAAGTCCGATCGTAATCAGCGCAAAAACAATAACAATGCCCATACTGTTTGAAACATTGAGAAATGTAGACCTCATTCCCGAGGCGACTCCGCGATGCTCAGGCGGAACGGAGTTCATTATCACAGCCGTATTGGGAGAAAAGAATATCCCCATACCGGCTCCCAGGATAAAAATAATAAGAGCGAAAACAGGATAAGAAAAATTTATCGGGAGAAAAAGAAGCCCGATGAAAGCCAAAGCGGATACGAGCATGCCTCCCACCGTAAAATACCGGGAGCCGAAACGATCGGAAAAATAGCCGCCGATAGGCCCGGTGATAAAAAGTCCGGCGGTCAGGGGCAAAATAAAAATGCCGGCCCAAAGAGGAGTGTCCGCGAAATCATACCCGCGAAGCGGCAGCCAAATCCCCTGCAGCCAGATAATGAGCATGAAAAGAAGGCCGCTTCTCGAGAGCGAGGAAAGGAAAGAAGCGACATTTGCGGCGGTAAAAACAGGAATGCGGAAAAGCTCCAGCCTGAACATGGGAGCAATTTTTTTTCTTAATTTCTCCACAAAATAAAAAGCCGCGAGGAGAAGGAGGCCGACTGCCATAGCGCCGATGACTTTCGGATTCGTCCACCCCATGGGCGACGACCCATACGGAATGATTCCGTATATGAATCCGACCATAAAAATCGTCAGGCCTCCCGCAAAAAGGATGTTTCCGAGGATATCCAGCTTCACTTTTTCTTTTTTTCGCTTCACTTCCCGAAGGGAATAATAGGCCCAGACGGTTCCTCCGACGGAAAAAGGAATGCTCACCAGAAAAACGTATCTCCAATATATCGCGGCCAGAACTCCACCAAGGACGAGTCCGATAAACTGCCCGGAGAGAAACGCCATTTGGTTTATTCCGAGCGCGAGACCCCTTTGCTTTTCCGGAAACGCATCGGTGATTATGGCCGAAGAATTGGCAAAAATGAACGCTCCTCCCACCGCCTGGACCATTCGGAAAATAATGAGCTGGATTGCCGCGCTGTTTCCCTGGCCGTGGATGAAATAGAGAAGAGTCGATCCGACCGCAAAAACAAGAAATCCGAAATTATAGAGGCGAACCCGGCCATACATATCCGAAATGCGTCCGATCGTCACCAAAAGGACGGAAGTCACCAAAAGATACCCCATTATCGTCCACAAAAGGTAATTCGATTCCTCCGGAAGAAGAGGATCAACTCCGATTCCCCGAAAAATCGCGGGAAGGGCGATGAGGACTATGCTGGCGTCGATGGCCGCCATAACGACACCCAGCGTAGTGTTGGAAAGCACAATCCATTTATAATCCATATTTCGAATACGATTGAGTAGGCCTGGCATAGTTTTCCGGACTTCTTTTTTATGGCCGTAAACATTTATATCACTTAATACTAATGCCTCCAGAGTTTATTCCAAGCCAACCGCTTCACGCTGGAAAAATGCGCAATCTGCCGGATAAACCGAAAACCGTCCGCCATAACGGGACGGCCTTTTCATATGAAAATACTTTCTGAAGCGCGTATGATTATTTCTCCCAGGAATAAGCCTTAAATGTCCAGTCAATCGCCGTGCGAATGTCCTGCCAGCGATACGGATCGTCAAGGATAACCACGACGATGCGATGCAAGCGGGTTGGATCCGATACTCCCATAGGAAGGGAATATCCGGCCGCCGGCGTGAAACCGGTTTTTCCGCCCATGCAATTTGGAATATCGTCGAGAAGAATATCGCTGTTAATGAGAGTGTGCGACGTCTGGCCGTCGCAAGAATATATTTCTGAATTATTCGGAAATCTGAACATTTTCCAAACTTCGTCAAAGCGCATCGAATAAGCGGCGATGCGCGCAATGTCAGCCGCCGAGGAATAGCATTCGGATTCGCGTCCGTCCGGCTCGAGTCCGGAAGGCGTGCAAAAATGCGTATCCGTAAGTCCCATCTGTTCCGCTTTCCGGTTCATGAGACCGGCGAAGGCGTCCTGGGATCCGGCGATATGTTTTCCGAGGGCAATCGCCGCATCGTTGGCGCTGTTCATCAGCATCGCCTGAAGAAGGCTCCGCGCCGAAACCCGCTCCCCGATCTTGAGCCGGGGACTGATGCAATAGCCGCTGCGTGGACAGCCGATCTTTGTTCCTTCGATATAGACTTCCTCTTCGCCAATTTCCACCGGTTCTTCAAGATCACCTATTTTTTCCATAGCCAGAATGGCTGTCATCATTTTCGTGAGCGATGCGATTTGCTTTTGGTCCGCTTCATGACCTCCGGCCAATATTTTCCCCGTATCGGCATCAACCACCACAAAGGCATGAGCGGTTGGAATCGCAAGATCATGAATTTCTTCATTCCGCACCGGCTGGTATTCCGGATCGTCGACGGCTTGGGCCTTAATCCGTTCGATTTTTTTCGCTTCCGCCTCAGGAATCGCTTTCTGAATTTCGTCCGGCCGCACCTCGTTGCGGAGCGATTTGTAATGCCGGCTGATCATATACGCTCCGTCAGCGATTATAATCGCTATGAGCAGCAATAAAACAAAACCATATTTTGGTTTTTTGGGAGGCGGATCAGGTTTATATCTTTTAGGCAGGTATTTTATGTCCATTACGAAGAAATTTTAGCAAATGAAAGGAGCCTCTGCAAATCAGCGGAAGATAAAACATTGACAGCCGCCGCGGCAGGATGTTTTTCCGCGGCGGAAGCTGGAAATTGGCGAAGGAGAAAAAATGGTCGAGAAGACTGGAAATAATATCCGCAGCCCCCCGTATTACCTATTAATCTAAATCTTAAAAACAGGAATATGCTGTGGACCATATTCGTAATCCTGCTGATCCTCTGGATTTTGGGAGTGGTGAGCTCCTATACTTTGGGAGGCTATATTCACATTTTGCTTGTCATAGCGATAGTGGTTCTTCTGATCAGATTAATTGAAGGCAGAAGAGTCATTTGACGATCCAGAAGACAACCCCTGCTCAAATCAACCGCTCATTGGCGGTTTTTCTTCGGGGCGGAAATACTCACCAAGGTAAGTATTTAAATACGTATATCTGATTATTTCCCAACATCGGATGTCGGGAAACGCTAGGAGTTGTAGACGTCGGACGTCTACAAGAGTTGGTTTCCGGGATTACGCTCGCGGTCTTTTGCATAGGAGGACAAAATCTGCATGCAGTTGAGATCCCCCGATATTTTGGGGGTTGTTTTTTGTTCGAACACTTTGTTCGCATGGCATAAACAAAACCACCTGCTGAAATTGACATTCGGCAAACTATCGGATACTATTCATTATCAAAATAAAAAGATGGGAAGAGGAGAATATGGATCAAAAGCAAACAGTTCCTTTGGGTTCCCGGGAAGAGTATGCAATGGCCGAAGCCCTTCTGGCCGTCCAGGAAGTTCCCGGTGCAAACAGGCAAAAATGCGAGCAGGCTTATGAGGCGCGGCATGAGGAAGCCCTTCTCGAATTCCCTCTCCTTGCGCATATCAACGATTATGCCGCCAGGATGGAGACGGTCTTTGATGAAGAGATTGCGCTCATGCATTACGATCTCATTTATTTTAGACTCTACTCCGTCGCCTCCAAGGCGATCAAGGTGATCGCGGCTTATCGGCCCGAACTTGCCAAGCGGCTTGCCGAAAAGGCGGAGGAGACGTGAACGCCGACCAGAAAATTTTTGCGCGCCCGTCAGGCGGCCTTTCACCGAGAGGCCGCTTTATCTTTTTCAAATTTTCCAACGTCCGGTTTTGAGAAGCCGCTTGCATCAAAACGGACGCTTTTTATCCAGAATGCGCTTGCCGCTTCTATGTGGTAAAATGAAGTCAACCGATGAAAAAACAAAAAATCAAAAATAAAGCCCATACTCTTATCATTTCCGATCTTCACATGGGATCGCGGGTGAGCCGCGCCAGGGAAGCCGCCGAGTTTCTTAAAAGCTTTGAATTCCAAAAATTGATTTTACTCGGAGACATTTTTGAAGATCTCAATTTTAACCGCCTTCGTGAAGAAGACTGGAAGTTTATAGCGCTCCTCACAAGGCTTTCCAAAACCAGAAAAGTGCGCTGGGTCGAAGGAAACCACGACAGGGGACTCGCGAAAATTTTTGCCGCGCTCACCGGAGCGAAAGTATATAAAGTTTATGTTTGGCGGCACAAGAACAAGAAATACCTCGCGATCCACGGCCATCAGTTTGATAATTTCCTCGTCGACAATGCCCTCCTAAGCTTGATCGCCGTCAAATTATATAATTTTATCCAGCTCATCGATTTTAAAGATAAGAGAATGAGCCGCTACGTAAAGAGGGAAAGCAAGGGCTGGATGCGCAATTCCGAAAAAGTAGCGGCGCGCGCCGTCCTCTATGCACGCCTTCGCGGGGCTGATTATATTTTCTGCGGGCACACCCACCAAGCGATGCAGGAGAAAAGAGGCAAAATCCGATATTTCAACTCGGGTTCCTGGACGGACGTGCCTTCGACCTATATTACTGCGGATGGCAAAAAAATCGAGATTTGCAGATATCAATAAATAAAATATCCCGGCAATTGACGCCGGGATTTTTTTGTCGGGTAAAAATTCTTAGGACAAAGAAACAAAGCCGGCGAATATTTGTAGGAATATACGAGAGAAAAATATAAGCGCGTTAATTTATAATTTACTCTGTTAAATAGCGCGCCGGAGCGCAATTTAACAGGAAAAAATATGGAAAAAAGCAACAACGGACAGAAAATTATTATCGAGCGCGTATTCAATGTTCCAAAAGAAAAAGCCTGGAAGGCCTGGACTGATCCTGAAATGATCAAAAAATGGTGGGGACCGAAAGATTTCACAGCGCCCCATATCAGCCTCGATCTGCGCGCGGGCGGCAAGTTCCTCTATTCCATGCGGGGAAAAGCCGGACCGGATCAGCCGGTAAGAGATTTTTGGAATACCGGTAAATTTATGAAAATCGTGCCGCGGGAAAAAATCGTCTCATCCGTCAGCTTTGCGGACGAGCAAGGAAACCCCGTTCCCGCCTCGCACTACGACATGCCCGACCAGTGGCCGATGGAAACCAAATCAACGACCATATTCGAGGAAACCGCAGATGGAAAAACAAAACTAACCGTGCGGGAGGCCGGCATTCCCGAAGAAATGGCCGAGCCCGCGCGCATGGGCTGGGAACAGTCTCTCGACAAATTTCAAAAAGTCCTTGAGCAATGACCAACTATTATTTTCTTCCCAAATTCAATCCTGGGAAATGCTAATCAGAGTGCAGGCTCCCTTTTTTGTGAGAGCGGGGATCACCCGGTATTTGACTCCCCCAATCTCGGTCTTCCAGGAGCTTTCCCAGTGGCCGGACAGGACATATTTCACATTCGGCGTCAGAAGTTTGCGAAATTCCTTATATTTATTCGAATATTTTTTCGACGTTCTTGAAAACGGCGGATGGTGCATGGCGATTATGACATCTTTATCGGTTTGGAGCGCCTGCTTCAAAAATTTTAACTGGGTTTTTTTCAGTCCCCCGGTCGAATCGCTGTTTCTTTCATTGGTATCGAGAACAATTATGCGGATTTTTTTCAGATCGCAGTAATAATATGTCGAACCGTTAAAAACCTTGAAACTTTTCTTGTCGTGATTGCCTTTGACCCAGATCGTCTTGACTGATGAAAATTTATCGGCGGCGTCCTTCAGCATTTTGGCGTATGTTTTTAACCCTTTATCCGTCATGTCTCCGTCAACTATCACTGCGTCCGCCTTGTCCTCAAAATTCCGAAGCGCGTCTTCAAAATAGGATATTTTTTCTTCAGGGGAACAGGCTGTTTTGGATTGCTTCATGTTTTTTTTGCCGACGTGAAGATCGGTTACGACGCCGACGGTTGCCGCCGAGCAAAGACTTGGTATTAAAATAAGCAGAATAATGAGCTTTTTCATGGTTGTGCCCGAATCTTTTCATAGATATGGCCTTAGCTGTCCCGGCGTTTGCATTGAATGCCGGGACGGATAAAAAATAATATCGCTTCCCCAAAGTTAAGCGGCTTATGATTCCGCTTAGACTCCCCTTCTTTCTCTCATTATGTTTTCAGCCGGCTCTTTCATAAACATTATTACAAAAAGATTTGCAAATCCTTACAGCGCGCCAAAGGGAAAAACTGCTGAAACAATACTATTAATAACGGCGATCCGTTTCGGCTGAATTTCTAGTGAACCGCCCATCGTCATTTTTCAGCACGGGAATTCGGAAAAAATCTTCGAAAAAACACCCCGGCGTAAAAGCCGGGGTGTTTTGATGACCGAAGGAATATTTGAGTGTCAGGCGTTATTCGACAAAGGTGAGCGCTTTCCCCTTGTGGGTTCCGCGACCGGTTCGTCCAATGCGATGGATATAATCTTCGTAGGTAGAGGGAATGTCATAATTGATGACATGAGTCACGCCGTCTATATCAAGCCCGCGGGCGGCCACATCCGTGGCGACCAGAATCCGGGCATGATTGTCTTTGAATTTTTTGAGAGCGCGCTGACGCTGGCCGTGAGATTTGTTGCCATGGATGGATTCTGCCTTGAATCCTCGATTCAAAAGAGTCTTTGAAAGTTTTTCCACTCCATGCTTCGTTCGGCCGAAAACAAGCACTTTTTTGAATTCGGGACCGTTTAAGATGTTGTGAAGCATCTCGACTTTATCCAATCCGTTTATTTTTACAATATCCTGCTCGACATTTTTTGAGGTCGCCTGAGTTTTTACGGAGATTGTTATCGGATCTCTAAGAAAATTGTTAATAAGAGCTTCTATTCTCGGAGACATTGTGGCCGCAAAGCACAGGGTATGCCTCTCCGTCGGAACATGCGACATGATAAGACGAATGTCATTGATAAATCCCATATCAAGCATTTGATCGGCCTCATCCAGAACAACGGTTTCCACTTCGCCGAGGCGCAAACATTTTCTGTTGATAAGATCGATCGTCCTCCCGGGAGTACCGATGATAAGATTATTGAAATATCTAAGATCGCGAATTTGCATGTTGATATTGGCTCCGCCCACACAAACCACCGAATAGAGGCCGAGGCCTTTCGAGAACACGCGAAATTCCTGGTCGATTTGAATCGCCAGTTCGCGCGTCGGAGTCAGAATAAGCACCTGCGTGTTCTTGTCTTCCTGCATCTTGTGAATAAGCGGCAATAAAAAAGCGGCGGTTTTTCCGGTTCCGGTATTCGCCAGACCCACGACATCGCGGCCGTTCAGGATGTGCGGAATTATTTTGTCCTGGATTGGAGTCGGCTGCTCATAACCATTCTGTTCGAGAGTGCGAAGGATCGTGGAACTGATTTTAAAGTCGGAAAATTTATGTTCCGGCACAAAACGATCCACTTTTTCCGTAATGACAGCGGCTTTGTTGATAAATGAAGAAATGTCGAGCGGCGTTAATTTGAAACCGCCTCCTCTGGGAGCCCGGCTTCTTCCGCCGAAGCGGCTGCCTCCCCCCGAATTTCTCCGGCGGCCAGGCGAAAAGCTCCGCCTCGCGGATTGATATTTTGAATTATTGTTTCTCATGTAATTGTTGAATAATAAATGTTCTTTAATAATATTTTGTTGCCGCGCTAAAAATAGTTATTTCCGTTCCCCTGCGGAAATGGCCTGCAAATGGCGCAAGGCAATCTGTTAATCATATACTATTTATCTATTTTTGTAAAGGGCTAAGCGTTATTAGGCCTTATTTATGGTAAAAATTGAAGAAAAAGGAGTATCAAAAAAAACGGCGGGGCCGACCGACGCTTTTTTCTATCCATGAAACCCAAATAATTAAAATGGCATAATCGACCTTGAGTTTTGGGTTCTTTTTTTGTTGTGTTTCTGCCCTATCGGGATTTTTTGAACGATCCGGAGCTATTCACTTTCCAGGTATATTTTTTCTTTCCGTTGAAGCGCGTAATGAATTTTCTTTTTGTGATTTGCAAAATGATTTGCGCCGTTTTGTATTTCTTTTTGAGCATCACTCGTTTGACTATTGTCACATTGCTCCCCCAAACTCTCGCGAGTGTGATGTAGGCTCTTTTTTTGATCAGCCCCACGGCTATAATTTCATGGTATTCATCGCCGTAAAAATTAGCATCGGCATATTGGGCCGTTAGAGGATCGACGGTAAAGAAGGGGTATTCGCCGCCGTTCACATATGTCAGCCGGCCGTTTGCAAAGATGTCTGCCGGATCATCGCTGTTTGCCGCGTATCCCTCCGGCGCAGCGGGCGAGCAAACCTCAGCCGCTATGTTTGCGTCCCCCAAGCCGTCGCTGTCGGCGTCGCGATAGTAAGTTTGCTTTTGGGAAATAGAATTATCGGATTCATCGCAATCAGAACCCGCTGATGAGCCATCGTTATCGAAGTCGCCGTCATTTTGATCATTGCTGTTTGCGGCATAGCCGGGCGGAATGGTGAAGGAACAAACGGAGGTTGTTTCGTCCGAGCCGAGGCCGTCGCTGTCAGCGTCGCGGTAGTAGGTTTGAAATTGGAAAATGGAACTGTTCGAGTCGTTGCAGTCGACGCTTGTCGCATAGCCGTCATTATCGAAGTCGCTGTCGTTCCGGTCGGTGTTATCAGCCACGTATCCCGCCGGCGCGGTGAGCGAACAAAAAGAGGCCGGGGCGCTCGCGCCCAGCCCGTCGCCGTCCGCGTCGGGATAATACATCCGATTCGAAGAGATGCCGGCGTCGTAATCATTACAATCTTCGTTATAATTTTTTCCGTCTTTATCGGCATCGAGGCAAGTAACCGGATATTCCGTGTATTTTACGATCTGACCGTTATCGTCGTTAGTGATATAGACATCGGCCTTGCGCGCCAGACAATTCGCCTTCATCGCAAAGCCTTCCTGGGCGCTCCCCGGGAGGCTGTAATGATTAATCGCTTCATTTGCCCCGTTAAGCTCCACCAGGGCGTTACTCGCATCAAAAATCGCATAGGAAATTCCGGTATCCGCGTTGTAATCGATTCCGGAAATATCCGAATAGCCCGCATCCGGCGTGATAGTTTGCGCATAATCAACATCCCCGCTAGCATTGAGATTCACGTCAAAGACATAAATTTTTCCGTCCGCCTGAAGACCGGCCAGAAAATATCCATCCCGATAAGCCAGGCCTTCGAGCCCGCTGTTATCCGGACCAGTCATCCAGGTTGTAAGAGTCCAGGATTTTCCGGAAAGTTCTCCCGTGCCGAGATCAAATTCCACGATGCTGTCCGGGTTTTCTATGCCGATATACAAATACCGGTCGTCTTCCGCAAGAGTGATCCCCTCAAGATCCCCGGCCACCGGCCAGGAATTTAGCTCGGTCCCGTTCGAATTAAGTTCTATAAGCGTTCCGGTGTTGCGGACAACAAAAAGCGATTGCCTCCCTTCATGCCAAACTGCGCCGCTTGCATCCGAATACGTTGCGATAGTCGTTCCCGACCCTCCCGGCCAAGAGTTGATGGCAAGGCAATGCCAGGGAGAGGCAATGAAAAAAATAATGACGCCTAAAATAGTAATTTTTATTTTTTTACCGGAGACAGGGACGCCTTTGGCAAATATTTTATCCTCCATTTTTTTATTGTACCATAAATCGGCTTGTATTCTTAAATTATCCCCGGCGTTATCAAATCAAGCGATTATTCGCCGATTGAACATTGAATGAAAACAAAGTCAAAAAGCGGTTGTATATATATGTGCAATTCGGAGAAATTTGCCTATTAAATAATCAATTTTCATAAAGTATAAAAACGATAAATGCGTAAATTTCCGGCAATATTAGCAGTAGCGGCGTTCCTGCTTCTGGCGACAGCTCTTTTTTTGATCTTCGAAGGAAAAAACGACTACGCCTCTCCCTTCCCCCATGAACTATAATGCAATTTCAGCGCCGCAGACCCGGAATCCGGCCTCCGCGGGCTATCGGAAATAATTTTATTCTTTTACGATGAAGCACAAAATTCCTGTCTATACCGGACCTTTTGTTTTGGCCTCTCTCGCCATTTTCTTTTTGAAGCCGTATTTCAAGTTCTGAAATAGATTTTTGCAATGCAGAACTGTTTTCCTGAAATTATTATTAAAATAATTTCCATTTTGTGGTATAATTTATATTATAATACAGGACAATAAAAATCTTTCCGTGCATCAAAAAAAACAAAAAAAATTGTTTCTATGCTTGTTCGCTGTTTTAGTGTTGTTTTTTATTTTTTCTTTTGGCATTTCCCGCGCTTCGGCAGCGATGGTTTATGTGGACTATTCCACCGGAAACGACACAACCGGCGACGGGACATCGGAAAATCCGTATAAAACTTTCCATAAAGGCTTCACAATGGCCAACGCCGACGATATATTGGACCTCGCCGGAACTTTTGACTGGACCAACGCCGACGAAACCGGGGACGCGGCGACGACCGGCTATACGATCAACAAAAATTTGACTATCCTGGGCCACGGGCCGGATCAAACCATCATCCAGGCGGCGAGCTCCGAAAACACCGCCGGCCGGCGGGTATTCACTGTGGCCAGAGATATATCAGTATCTTTCCAAGGCTTGGCAATCCGTTATGGCAAGCTCACCGGCTTCAATTTTGGCGGCGGAATTTTGGCCATCGGCGCAGTCACAATGACCGACTGTGAAGTATACAGCAACCGGTGCGGGGGCGGTTTTGGCGGCGGAATTTTGGGCGGAGGCGTCAATGATTCGAGTGATAGCGGTTCCTCTGTCGCCAATTTGACAATTATAGATAGCTCCTTTCATGACAACATTGCCTATTACGGAGGTGGCGGAGTCTCCTACAAATCTCCCACCTCCGGATCCGGAACACTAACCATCACCAATTCCACCATCGCCTCAAATCAAAGAACGGCCACCACTGGAAATACCGAAGGGGCAGGAGTTAATATCTGGTATGGGAACGCCATTTTCACCAATACTACTGTTTCGAAAAATATCGCCCCGAACGGATCGGGGAACTGCGGCTACAGCATGAACGACCCGCTCGGATATATCACCATAAAAAATTCAATAGTTGCCGGAAATACCGGATCGACCATGGAATTCGGCTACCGACAGGCCGGATACGGCAACGTGACAGACAACGGCTACAACATCATCGCTGGCAGCCAATCATACTACACTTGGACCGGCGCGACCGACTGGGTGGACACGAACCAAGACGGGTCCTTTGTCCTTTACGGCACGGCCACAACCGGGCAATCAAACTTTGACACTTCGATAAACATAAACGACAACACGAACAACAAAACGAAAACGCTCGCCCTGCTTTCGGGAAGCATTGCCATCAACAACGGCTCTCCGGATGCCAATGGCTCCATAAGCGTCCCTTCAACAGACCAGCGCGGAGCGACCAGAAACGGATCCGTTGACATCGGAGCCTATGAATTCGACGGCGGCGGACTTCCTGTCGACGCTCCCGCAACCCAGGCTTCGGGAATCGCTTCTTCAAGTGTCTATTATAATAATATGACCGTGAGCTGGACGAACGGAAATGGATCCCGCCGGGTCGTTTTCGCAAAACAGGCTTCGAGCGGCACGGCTTCTCCGGTTGATACGACCCGCTATAGCCCCAGTTCCGTATTCGGCTCTGGCAGCCAAATCGGCTCGAGTGGCTGGTATGCCGTTTATGATGGCCTCGGCACCAGCGTCACGGTGACGAATCTGACCGGCGCCACCAATTATATCTTTCAGGTTTTCGAATATAACGGCGTTGGAACCGGCCAGGCGGAATATCTAACAAGCACCGGCAGTGGAAATTCTTTGGCTCAAGCGAGTTATTCCCCAACCACGCTCTACGCCAATTCTGCAAGCGGAAACGACACGACCGGCGCTGGAACGTCGGGAAATCCCTATAAAACTTTCTACAAGACCTATGCAATGAGCCAGCCCGGCGACACGATTGATCTTACCGGAACTTTCACCTGGACGGACGCGGACGAAACGGGCGACGCCGCAACAACCGGATATACGATCAGTAAGGATTTGACAATTGGAGGACACGGACCGAATCAAACCATCATCCAGTCGGCCAGCGCCGATAATACGGCTGATCGGCGCGTTTTCACTGTGTCGCGAGCCAATACCGTCGCTTTTCAGGATTTGGCGGTCCGATACGGACGACTCACTTCCTATGGTTACGGCGCAGGAATTTTCGCGATGGGAACAATCACAATTTCAGATTGCGAGATATATAGCAACCGGAGCGCAGGAGCTTTCGGCGGAGGAGTCCAGGGAGGCGGCTGCGACAACGCCAGTGACGCCGGATCCTCCGTGTCCAACGTAACCATTGTCGACAGTTCAATTCACGACAATATGGCCTATTACGGCGGAGGAGGCATCACTTTCAAATCGCCCGTTTCCGGATCAGGCACTCTCACTGTCACTAATTCCACTATTTCCGGAAACCAGCGGACGGCCACCATCGGGAACACGGAAGGATCGGGTGTCAACATCTGGAATGGCAACGCTGTTTTGACAAATGTTACTATTTCCGGAAATTCCGCCCCGAACGGTTCCGGAAACTGCGGCATCGACATAAACGACCAGCTGGGATACATCACCATGAAAAATTCGATCATTGCCGGAAACACCGGAACCACTTATGAATTCGGCTACCGGCAGGCCGGATACGGGCACGTTATTGATAATGGCTACAATATCATCGCCGGCAACCAATATTATTACACCTGGACAGGCGCGACCGACTGGGTGGACACAAACCAAGACGGGTCTTTCGTTCTTTACGGCACGGCCACAACCGGACAGCTGAACCGGGGCAGTTTCGGCCTGAACAGCTCCCTGAATAATACGCAAACCTACGCTATGCTTGAAAACAGCATTACTATCAACAATGGCTCATCAAGCGCCAACGGCTCCGTGAGTGTGCCTTCGACGGACCAGCGCGGTTTAGTCAGAGTTGGCGCGACTGATATCGGCGCCTATGAATACGGGGCAACCGCCAACACCACCCCGAGTCTCACCAGTGTTTCCGACTCTCCCGATCCGGTGAAAGGCGGCGGCGCAATCTCTATCGCTCCTTCCGGACAGGGCGACGCGGATTCGAACGATTTGTATTTCTACTGCAACGAGTCCGGAAACCCGACAGCCGCAAGCAATAGCTGTTCCGGTGGTCCGTATTCTTACGCGAATTACGGCTCAATGGCTTGTAGCTACAATGCGGGCACAGGAGACACAACCCGAACGGTTTATTGCCGCACGTATGACGGGACGGACTACAGCGCCGAACAAACCACGACTTATACAGTCGACTCAACCGCGCCTTCGAGCGGGTCAATCACTTATTCGAACGGATTCACCAATTCAGTTTCAGTAGCACTCACGGCCGCTGACGGCACGGACGGCGGATCCGGACTCGACACCGGATCGAGAACCGTCCAGCGGAAATCAGCCACACTTTCCGACGGAACCTGCGGCGCTTATGGAAGTTTCGCGACTATTTCGCCAACGGGAACTTATCCAAATTTCACGGACGCAACCGCGCTTTCAGGAAATTGCTACCAATACCAATATTTGGTTTCCGACGCGACGGCTAATCAGGCAACCTACATAGAAGCAAGTACTGTGAAAGTTGATACGGCTACCCCGACAACCTCCGATAATTTCACTCATAACAACGCGTGGCAGAACAGTGACCAAACAATTGCGCTGTCTCCCGCGGATGCCGCCTCCGGAATAATTTGGACAAAGTATTGCACCGACTCAGGCAACACCTGTGACCCGAGCTCCGGCACCAGCTACAGCGGCGCGGCCACCATAAGCGCGGAAGGCACCACTTACTTCCGTTACGCCAGTTATGATAACGCCGGCAATACTCAAAACACAGCTTCAAAAACAATAAAAATCGACAAAACCGCGCCTTCCGTTTCCGCCGGCTCCAACCAAACGAAAAATGCCGCCTTCACCCAAAACGCCGCTGTTTCCGACTCCGTTTCGGGAGTAGCGAGCTACTTATGGGAAAAAGTAACTGGCCCCGGCACAATAACTTTCGGAACAGCCGCCGCCGAGAACACAACTATTTCCGCTTCCATGGGCGGAACCTATGTCATCCGCCTCACCGCTACAGATAACGCTAACAATTCCTCTTCGGACGATTTCACGCTCGCCTGGGACACCACTTCGCCAGTGATATCAAGCGTCTCATCAATCCCGTCTTCCACTTCCGCGACCATTACATGGACATCGAACAAAAATTCTTCTTCGCAGGTGGAATATGGGCTGGTTTCGGCTTATGGAAACTCAACGACTGAAGCCGACATGGCAACGCGCGTTTCATCCCACTCCGTAAATTTAAGCTCTCTACAATCCTGCGCGAGATATTTCTATCGCGTGAAATCCAAAGACGCGGCCGGCAATCAGGGCTTTTCAGCCCCGTCGACTTTCAACACTTCAGGATGCGAAACGTCTTCCATTTCAGACGGAAACAGTGATCCGGTGGAAGTTTCAGGAGGAACTGTCGCAGTAAACACCAATGCCGGCAGCGCAACCGTCATCGCGCCAAATAATTACACTTCAGAAACTGCCACGATTCAAGTTAATAAGCTCAATACGGAAAACGCTCCTTCGGCGCCGGCAGGACAAACTCTTATTGGCGACAATTTTTTCAATCTTCTCGCTGTTTCCGCAAGCGGCTCTGTTATCGCAAGTTTCGCGAATCCAGTCACTTTTTCCGTTTCCTACGGATCTGATGTGGAAAATGCCTACGACGAAAACACTTTGGATGTGTACAAATACACAAACGGATCTTGGGAAGAAAAGAACTGTGCCCTCGATACTTCCGCCAACACTCTCACTTGTTCTCTCGGCAGTTTTTCCGTCTATGGGGTGCTCGGACAGCCTGTTTCAAACAACAATGATGACAACAGTATTAACAGCGACGAAGAAACCAGCGACTTCTCCCCTCCTCTTATCGCCATCGGGAATCATCAAACAAAAAGTCTTTCCGCAAATGAATCAATGACTTTGAAGTCCAAAAGATTCACTTTCCGGGGAAATGTCCCTGACATGAAAAAGGGAGATGTCGTCCAGATTATGAAAGACGGAGAACTTCTCAAAAACATAAAAATAAACAGTCGAAAAAAGTGGAATTACCGCGCAAAACAAGTGCGAAACACAATCAACACTTATCAATTCCGCTATTTAGACAGAAACACTTCAGAAACCGTCCGAACGACTTCCGAATACCGGATTATGATTGACAAAACCAGACCACGATTCCGCAACTTCCAAAAGAAAGCAAGCGCGAGCGCCGGAGAATATGTCTCCTGGACCGCGACCGACAACGACCAAATCAAATTCTACCAGGTGAAATTCCACGGGAAAAAATACAATCTGGATGAATCCCGTTTTCAAATACCTGCAAATGCTAAAAAAGGCGTCTCCCGTCTTACGGTGCGCGCTTTCGATCGCGCGGAAAACAGCGCGGCCAAAAAAATGCGCGTGCGGGTGAAATAAGAACGCAGCGCAGAGAAACATATACCAATCTACATTACCCGGTACGTCACCCTCTCCATGAGTAAACAAAAATCGCCAGGAGGCGTTTTTTTCATTTTTTTCATTTCTCCCCAACACAGCTTTTTCCCACGGCCGTATCAAAATGCTGTGTTGGTTTTTTTGATACGGATCAACCTTAGTAATATTTACTATTTATTTCGATGATCTCGGACGACAAGACCGCCTTTGATTCTTGAAATAGTTAGATTTTGACGTTCCCGCCAGCCCAAGTCGCGGATGCGTTCTTTCGAAGGCACGACATACATGCTCCCCCGTCCCGTTTTGGTGAGTTTTCTCACGATTTTTTCTTTTTTTTCCATAGTTTTGATAGTCAATAGCGCTACCGGATGGTGTTAACTCTACAAACAGTTGCCAATTGGCATCCTTTATGCTATCATCAATGAATATGGAAATAAGAAACATCGCCATCATCGCCCATGTCGATCACGGCAAAACCACAATTACCGACGCTATCATGCGGCAAACCGGAATGGCTAAAGACGAAAGCGCCACGATGGATTCAAACGCTCTTGAAAAAGAGCGCGGTATTACAATCTATTCAAAAAACACTTCCGTTTTTTATAAGGAATCGAAAATCAACATCGTCGACACGCCCGGGCATGCCGATTTCGGATCGGAAGTGGAACGCGTGCTCCGCTCGATCGACAGCGTTCTTTTGGTTGTGGATGCGCAGGAGGGTCCGATGCCCCAAACCCGTTTCGTCCTTAAAAAATCTCTCGAACTTGGCCTCAGACCCATTGTCGTAATCAATAAAATCGACAAGCCGGCCGCCGATCCGGAGATTGCCCAGGAGAAAGTCTTTGAATTATTCCTTGATCTGGGGGCAAACGACGAACAATTGGATTTTGAAACTGTTTATGCGATCGGCCGGGACGGAATCGCCAAAATGCATCTTGAAGACGAATCAAAAGATTTAACCCCCCTGCTCGATACAATTCTCCAAAAAGTAGCGCCGGCCCCTCAGGATCTGGACGCGCCTTTTCGTTTTCAGCCTTTCAGTCTCGGATATGACAATTTTCTCGGAAGAATGGCGATCGGAAGAGTATATGAAGGAAAGATCAAAAACGGAGAAGTTTCCATCAAAAAACCCGGGGGCGAGATCCGAAAAGGAAAAATAATCAAGATGTTCACCTTTGAAGGACTTGAAAAAAAGGAAGTTGCCGAGGCCCTTGCAGGAGACATTGTTATGGTGGCCGGCATGGCCGATATTGATATCGGAGAAACCATTTGCGAAAGACCAGAACAAGATCCGCTTCCCGCCATCCAAATTGACGAACCAACGATTTCTTTGAATTTTTTTGTTAACGATTCCCCTTTTGCGGGGCGCGAAGGAAAATTCGTAACCACAAAACAGATCCGGGAGCGGCTTGAAAAAGAACTCGAAGTGAATGTCGGACTCAAAATAGATTTTTCAAGTTCCGAATATTACAAAGTTTACGGCCGGGGAGAACTTCACATCGCTATTCTGCTTGAGAATATGCGCCGGGAAGGGTACGAGCTTCAAGTTTCCCAGCCGCAGGTCATCATCAAGGAAGAGGAAGGAAAAAAGATGGAACCCTTTGAAGAAGCGACGATCGACGTACCGGAAAAATCTTCAGGCGCCGTAATTGAAACTCTGGGAAGAAGGAAAGGCATTATGACTCAAATGGAACAGCGGAACGGACAGGTTCGGATGGTTTTCGAAGTGCCCACCCGCGGAATTCTGGGATACCGCGGCCAGTTCATGGTTGATACCCGCGGCGAAGGAATATTCTCGAGCCGTTTTTTGGAGTTTCGGCCGTTTGCAGGCGAAATTTCAAAACGGGACACCGGATCGATGATTTCAATGGTTTCAGGAAAAGCACTCGGATTTTCGCTTGCCAATCTTCAGGATCGCGGAGCTTTATATATCGAGCCGACTACGGAAGTTTATGAGGGAATGGTCATCGGAAACACAGCCAAAGGAAACGATATGGCCGTGAACCCCATTAAAGGAAAACAACTTACCAACATGCGCTCTTCCGGCGCCGACGAGGCCATTCATCTCACTCCGCCGCTGAAACTCACAATCGAACGGGGACTTGAAACTATGGGCGGAGACGAATATCTAGAGATTACTCCGGAAAGCGTGCGCCTGCGCAAAAAATATCTGACAGAAAACGACAGAAAAAAATATTCAAGAAAAAAATCCTAGAATTTTCCGACGTGAGATTTTCACGCCCTTTCCTGCAGTCGGACTTAATGAAAATATGATTTTGAAAAGCCTCGTCAAAGAGGCTTTTTGTCATCTAAAAATGAACTGGCATCATCCAGGCGATCTTTCTCCGCTCTGCCTCGGACTCAATATTTTTTCAAGCATCTCTTTTCTTAGCCAAAGACGGGAAGTCGATCCAAAACGGTCCGCAAATTTGATGCCAAGGGTGTTTTCCAGCATTGCTTCTATCTCTTTGCTCCCGGCATAGAGATAATTTTTTCCTTCGCTGATGCTCGGCAGGGTAAAAAACCAATCGGAAGTTTTAAAACTCGACATTGCCTTAATGATTTCTTTTTCGTGTCCCTTGATAAAATCTTTTCCGCGCCACAATTCCATCTGCCCGATTGCAATCCTTATCCCCGAATTCGGAATTTCCTGAACAAAAGCATCTCCCTTTATCGCCGCTTCGATATTTTTATATATCGCCGATTCCCGCTCAGTGAAATATTTTTCTATCCAGTCATTCTCAAAACCGGCAAAGGACTTCAGATCGCGAAATGCCGTTCGGTCCCTTTCGGTTGTGATGCTTGCCCTAAAATTAAGAGTATTTGAGACGATAGCCGCCGCCATTAGCCCCGCGTTAAGGGAAGTAATCTTTTTAGCGAAACCTCTTTTTTTGTATTCTTCCCAGATAAGCGTCGCGCAAGCTCCGACTTTTTCGATTCTGGCCTTCTTCCCTATTCTATTTTTCCAAATTTTTTCAAATCCCGCCCGGTGATCATAAAGTTCAACCACTTTCCCAATATCCACAAAATGCGGAAAACGGACCGGGTTCGATGTATCAACAATGGCAAAATCAACGTTTTCGTTCGGTTCCGAAAACTTCTCCGTATATCGAAATTCCTCATTTTTCAGCGATTCTGTCACGCTGTGATCCGGTTTTCCTTCAAGCACGACTTCAACTTCCTTATTTTCCATCTTCAGCAGGTCCCCTAAAGCCAAGGCCGAAGAAAGCCCGTCGATGTCAAAGTTTTCTTTATTGGTCGTTGCTATTATTTTATTCACGGCTTCAGTCTATCGAAAAATTAGGAATTTGCAAATAATTGCGCTGTCTCGGAAAAAATTATTTTTCGAATCCCAAGGCAGTCCCTCCCAAAAGACGGGCTATTGAGTCCGCCTTTTGGCATCCCCTCTTTTATGATAAACTTACGATTCCGGTTCGCCTGCGAAGTGAAGATAAGCTACCGGCGCCGGAAAAGCGTATTAATAATTGCGTCTTGATCGCAAATTTATGTTTATCGTCGACGTTAAAGGAAAAAGAAAAAAAGTTCTGCTTTTTCTGCTCTTGATCGCAACTGTCGCGCTGGCTTCAGGAATTTTTTTCCTGGCCAGAAAAAACCGGACAAAATCAAACTATGCGGAACCGCCGCTTTCTCCGGGGCCGGAATCCCGTCCCTCCCCAAACGAAGAAATTTCCATCCCGCCCTTGCCGGGAACTGAAAAAATGAAACTTCCTCCGCCTCCAATTTCCATGGACCGGCTGAAAACTCAGGGTTGTGTTGCCGACGGCCTGCTTACGGAATACAATCCGGAAAATGATAAATTCATTGAACTCATAAACCGTTCCAACTGCTACTATCTCCATCGGGCGATCGAGACCTGGCGCAACCCTCCCGATTTTGAAACTGTCGAAAGGGTTATGGACCGAATCGACAAACCTGACGTTGCCTACGGAATGTTCATTGCTGAGGCCATCAGCACAAACGAAGATTACGAAAACAAAAATGACGGCCATTATTTCCATTTCCGCAAAATGTGCCACCAGGATTCAATCAACCATTGGGGAGAACACACTTGCGTACCCACTTTTTCAAGCTCCGAATACCGCGACTACATAAAATATATCACGAGAAGGGCAATCGATATGGGAGTCCAAAGCTTTACTTTCGGGCAAATTTACATGCAGGAAAGCGGAAAAAGAAATTACGCCCCGCGCATCGTGAAAGATATTCGATCATACGCCGAAAAGAAAGGCGTTGACGTCGTGATCGGCGCCCAAACCGGATCCATTGCCGATAAAAAATATTTGAAGCTCTTTGATTATATCGAAGGCGGTGTCGGAATCGACGCAAACGGAAGCATCGAGGATGGTCCGTGTCTTTCAAAAAGAGGCTCCTGCTGGGCGCTTCTTTGGCACAAAAATTTCGCAGGTAACGCAAAAAACGTTCTTCTCCATCTCGATTGGACCGGCATTAAATCCGACGACCTTGATATTTTCTCCAGGATGAGTCCGGCGAAAAGAGCCGAAACACTCGATAAACTTTACAAAAAATTCACTTCGAAAAACATGGGATTTCTGATGCCTTTTTTCGGAGTGCTTGATAAAGACAACGGCGGCTGCCACGGTCCCAAAAAAAGATTTTATTCACCGGACAATTCTTACGATTGCCGGGACGAAGGCGTGATAAACAAAATAATGGAAAGATAGCAATATCTGAAATATATATGGCCTTTTTCAAGTAATATAACGTAATAAACATTAACTTCAAAAACATGAAGACTCTTTCCTGCAAGGACATGGGCATGAACGACGATTTTGTCGCCAGAGGCGCCAATGAAGAAGAGGTAATGGGCAAGATGATGGCACACGCCAAGGAAATGCATCGGGACGTGATGGAGGGAAAATCAGAGGATGATATGAAGGAGATGATGAAAATGAAGATGAAGGATGAAATGTAGGACATCCAGACAAAAGCCCCCGTTCGTCAAAGGGGTTTTTGTTTTTGCGAATGATTTGACTTTTCGGGTTTCCGGAATCACCTTGGATTTTTCCAATTCTTAAATTATTGCTTTCGGGATACAATAAAAATAAATATTATTATTCAATTTATTTATGCGTTTATTTTTTCACGGCTTTTTAAGAAATATAAAGAGTATTTTTTGGCGGCGCAATTTGGCATGGCATTTTTCGGCCATAGCCGTCACATATCTTTTGGCAATTTCCGGATTTGACTGGCGCTATTTCCTCTTAACGCGAAATCCCGCCCTGCTGTCTTTTTTTTGGCCGGCAGTGGAAATCGGCGCTTTCCTTCCGCTCTTTGGAATTCTGATTTTCTATGCCGTCAGCGCAGCCGGAAAAAATTCAAGGGCCGCCAATACTGCTCTGGCCCTTGGGCAAGCGGCGCTCCTGGGCCTCCTGGTTTCCGATTTTTATAAAATTTTCACCGGGAGGCCGGGACCCCCGGGATTCCTGACTCAAGACTTTGCGACCGATATCAGCCACGTCTTTCGATTCGGATTTTTGCGGGGGGGAATTTTTTTTGGCTGGCCTTCTTCACATACCGCCGTTGCGTTCGCCATGGCATTTACTCTCCTTGCGCTTTTTCCAAAAAACAAATTAATCCGATATGCGGCGCTTATTTACGCTTTTTATATCGGCATCGGCGTTTCATTGACTATTCATTGGTTTTCTGATTTCGCGGCCGGCGCCATTATCGGAACAGTCGTCGGAACAGTCGTCGGAAAAAGTTTTCGAAAAAAAATGAAGGACAGTGAAAAATAATTCCAAGTGTTATTGTATCCATATGTAATGGCGGGATTAATCAATCTTATGATCGAAAAAATCCGCAAAACCGAAGAAGAATGGAAAAAAATACTTTCGCCTGAGCAATTCCGGGTTATGCGTCAGCACGGAACGGAGGCGCCTTTTTCCTGTTCCTGGACCAAATTCGAAAACGGCGTTTATCATTGCGCCGCCTGCGACTTGCCGCTTTTTCTTCATGAGCATAAATTAGAGTCCGGCACAGGCTGGCCAAGCTATTTTGAACCGATTGCTCCCGACAATCTGGAATACGTTAATGATGATTCCCATGGGATGATCCGAACAGAGGCCCGCTGCGCCCGCTGTGAATCGCATCTCGGACACGTCTTCGATGACGGTCCGCCGCCAACGGGAAAAAGATATTGCATCAATTCGGTGGCGCTAAATTTTAAGCCTGATCCCGATGAAGAACCGGGAGGGAACGGGGAATAAATCACAATTTCAAGAGGCCGCGCTCGGAGGCGGATGCTTTTGGTGCATCGAGGCTTTTTTCCTGCGTCTTAAGGGCATCCATAAAGTTATCTCCGGTTACGCGGGAGGAAATCCGTCCTTCGACGGGAAAAAACCAACCTACGAAGAAGTCTGCTCGGGGAAAACGGGACATGCGGAAGTGGTGAAAGTAGAATACGACCCCGGCGTTGTTTCCTATCAAGACCTTTTGAATGTTTTTTTCGCGATGCACGACCCGACAACATTAAACCGCCAGGGATCTGATACCGGGACGCAATACCGCTCAATCATACTTTATGGAAATGAAAACCAGAAAAAAGAAGCGGAAAAATTCATCGGGAATCTGGAAAAAGAAAAAATTTTCGAGAATCCGATTGTGACGGAAATAAAACCGCTCAAAGAATTTCATCCCGCCGAAGAATACCACCAAAAATATTTTGAAAACAATGCCTTGAGACCTTACTGCCAAATTAATATTTCCCCAAAAATCGCGAAGCTTCGGGGAAAATTCCAAGATCTTCTGAAAGATTGATCCTTATCCGAAAACGCTTTATGCGTCCCTTAAAATCTTCCGCTTAATTTTTTGCCTGAAATATTTCATTTTTCTGCTTGTACTCATATATTAATAAAGAGGCCAAATCACCGAAAAAAGGAGAGAGAATGGAAAAAAGCATTCCCGTTTCAAAATTTTTGGAGATAGCGAAAACCATTGAACAGAATTCAAGGAATCAGGCTCGGGTTACCGAGCAGGAAGAAGAAAAAGAAAAAAGACATTTTCTTGTGATCCAGGGAAAAAGGCTGGGGCAAAGCCTTGAAGAATACGCGCGTTCCAATCCGGACAGCGGCTTAATCAGGTTTCTCGCAGAAATTGTTATGCCCCTTAAAGCAAAAGGATTGAGAAGCTGTTTTTCGGAAGCTTGTAAGATCCTTGAGCCCCTGGGAATGAATTACTTTTCCGGCGAATATCTCAGAGACTGGCAAACTTTTTTCGAACTTCCCAAGAAATAGAACCGGCTCCGGACGGCAATCCTGTCCGGAGCTGAAACACGCCTTTTTTTCACTCATCTCTTAAGTCATTTCAAAAAAAGAGGCGTCATTGAATTGCCTTTTCGGGTTGGATTTGTTATTTTCACAGTATATGAGGAAAACATTCATCATGACGGGAATGGTCATCGGTTCGATTGCGGGAGGATATGTTCCCGTAATTTGGGGCGGAAGCATTTTCTCCATGTCTTCCGTTATTTTTACCGCCATTGGCGGATTTGCGGGAATCTGGATCGGAGTCAAGCTGGGATCGGGATTTGATTTTTAGGAGGCATTAATCACCAAGCATATGACAGCTTGTGAATTTGAAGACGGCGGAGAATTTGGAGATCTGTAAAAAATGCCCCAGAGAAAGATTCGACCTGCCGATGCTGGGATAAACCGAAGCCAAAAAATATAAGCCGATAAAATAATTTGTTTACACATGGCCGCCCTTATATGTTCGCCAAAATTAAAAAAGAGGATTATTACGAAAATATGTATGACATCGAGGATCTCACACCTCAACAGAAAGAGTGGGAACAGAAAATACGAGAAGATACCTCCGCCAAAAGAGCTTTGATGAATCTCAAAAATTTCATCTTTCCTTGACAAAAGCGACTGCCGTTGTTATTTTTATTTATCAGTTTTGCCACAAATTCAATTCCGTTTTGGTCTTGAATACATAACATATATCCAATTGCTGAATCAGGGGGGATTGATGAGTAAATCTGCTAAAGATAAGGGCATATGCGAACATTGTGCCCAACTGATTAATGTCGAGGAATACGGAGTACGTACCCCGTGTCCTAACTGCGGAAAAATAAATATTTTTCAGCCGGATATTGTCCTGCCAATTCGAACACCATTCGGCAGTATCCAAGTAGGCATGCCCCCGGCTTTTATTGAAGCCATCGGAGAATCTGTCGCAAGAAACCTGATTCTCATGGGAGCCAGCCCCGACAGTATCGCTCTCATAGGGAGAGGCTTGATTGGAGCAGTCCGGGACGCATTTTTTTCTAGGGAAAAATAGCTCTTTAGGCAATTAAAAATCTCGAAACAACTCTCCCGAGGTTCGCCGCGGGAGTTTTAAATTCCAAATTTTCAAGCTGTCTTTCTAAATAAGGCCCTATGATCTTAAGATCCGGTTATATTATATAATTTAACTAATGAAGAAAATTATCGTGATGGACTCGTACGAGAAAGAAAAATCCACCCTCGCCGAAAAATTGCATGAGCAGCTTAATTCGGATTTAATTATTTTCGCAAAATGAAAAGGTGGGTCGAAACGGAACCCACCTGTCTAAATAAGCAATGCAAGCGAAGGGCCATGTCAATATTTTGACTAAGCTTCATAGTTCATGATCTCGCTTAATTGCCGACTGACATTCTCGGGATCGAGTTGCAGCCTCATTGCAACCCCCAAGACCGATTGATCCGATTCGATCTCGATTTTGATTCCCAAATGCCGAAGGAATCTGCGAAATTTGGCGATATTGCCTTCCGTTTCGCCCGCTATAGTTATGGCGAGCACTCCCGACGAATCAACGGCATTCCTAGATCGAATATCGATGTTTCTCATGATAGGAGCTCTCCCTCGGCGTCAGAATGTTAACGTCTTATTGCAAGAATAGCGATAAAACATGAAAAATGTCAACTTTTGCTGAAGAGAGCATGTCGCCTTCGGAGGATTGTTTCTCTTAGTAATTATCCGACTGGCAGAGCCGCCGCCCTCATAAGTAATCCGCCAGGTCTTTTCACAAACAAAAAGCTCTAAAAAGAGCTTTTTGTTATCCCCCCATTGCCGGTGATCCAGAAAGGTATTGCCAGCTACGCCGACATCGGGCGCTGAATCGTGCTTGAGCTTGCGCTCCAGGCTGCAAGTACGGCAACGATTACACCCAATATTATATTGTTCCAGAGGGCGGCCACACCGATATAGCCCAAGAAAAAGGGTGAAAGAAGTATCCATATGCCGAAAATCATGTTGATCCAACTCACCCACGGCGCCTCTTCAGGCGCGCTGACGCGAATTAAGGCCAGAATCGCAATAATTATACCAAAAACAATATCGCTGGTTCTCAGGGCACCGGTAAAGCCAAGCAGAAAAGGGGCTATAATCAGCCAAATTCCAGCTACAATATTTATTCCGCTGGCAGTTTTTACTGTCGTGTTATCCATTGTTCTCACCCCCTTTCTAATTTTCAAATTCAACTAAAAATTAAAACTGTTCCCATAAAGAATATTACGCGAATTCGAAAATTTTATTCCGAAAACAAATCGAATAAATGCTTTTTTATTTCTGCGGTTTCTTCTTTGTTTTTACTAAAGACACATAAAGCGTCGGAACAACAAAAAGAGTGAAAAACGAAGAAATAGACAGTCCGAAAATTATGGCGCTCCCGAGCGAACGCCAGAGTTCGTTGGAAAGGGTGATTGGAATAATGCCGGCAATTGTGCAAAAGGAGGTGATGAAAATAGCCTCCAATCTTGATTTTCCGGCATCAATGGCCGCTTCTTCAAAAGGAATCCCGAATCGGATATTGAGATTAATCTTATCAATAAGAATTATCGCGTTTTTCACCACAATCCCGAAAAGAGCCAGAATGCCGATAAGCCCGGGAAAACTCAGGTTAACGCCGAAAATTGCCATGCCGATAAAAACTCCAATGAGCGCGAGCGGCAAAGTGACAAGAACTATCATCGCTTCAATGAATGAATCAAACTGAATGACCAGGGTAACAATAATAAGAGCCGCCGCAATTGCCATGGCGCGAATAATGGAAAGCACCGATTCCGTGTTCTGCTCATTTTCCCCTCCGTAAGTAATCGAATAACCGGCCGGTAATTTGTATTCCCTTGCGGCGTTATCCTGAAACTCCTTGACGACCTGCGTCGAACTGGTTTTCCCAGAAACTCCCGCCGTGAGAAGCACGGTCCGCTTCTGATTAATCCGGGTTATCGTATCAACTGACGGAACAAGCTGGATTTCAGCGACGTCCTTAATATAAACGGGCTGCCGGGAAGTGTTCAAAATTTCCAGATTTTGAATCGCATCGAGCGAAGGTATTTTTTTGTTTTCAAATTTAGCCACCACATCAATAGTCTTGTTTCCGGAAATAACGTTTGTCACGGTTGTCCCGGAAATGGCCGTCCGGAGAGTATTCCCCACAAGAGCGGCATTGAGCCCGTAAAGTTCCATTCGGGCCGGATCGAGATGAAAAGTATATTCAGCCGGAGAATTTTTGAGGGAAATGTCGCTGTTCACCGTTCCGGGAATGGAATCGAGAATGGGTTTCAAATCCCGCGCAATTTTATCGAGCGTCTGAAGATCATCGCCGGATATTTGAGCCTGGAATGCCGATCCTGAAGGCGGACCTCCGCTTGGAGCGCTCACGGATATTGTTGCTCCTTGAATATCGGCAAAATCGCTTCTCATCTTTTGGGCCAGATCATAGGATGTAATGGACCTTTTCGACGTATCGGTCAGTTTGATTGTGAACGAAGCGGTGTTGGAAGTATTTTGCGAAACCGATATCCCTTCTCCCTGCGAACCGGGGTTTCCGACTATGGTCGAAAAATTAACAATTTCCGGATACCCCAGCAATCTTTCGTCTATTTTTTCGGCAATCAGATTTGTTTCGGAAAGATCAAGGCCCGGCGGCCCTTCAACAGAAATGAAAAGCGTGTCTGAGTTTTGCGGAGGAAAAAATTCAGATTTTACGATGCCAAAAATGGGAAGGGCGACGGCGGCGAGAAAAAGAACGGTCGTAGCGGCAATTGTCGCAATGCGCCTTTTTCTTGTTCCCATAATTTTCCTCAGATATTTTTCATAAACCGGAAGCACCCGGTCGAAATGGACGATTCCGTGGATAATTTTTCCCCCCAGCGACGCTTCCTCCCGAATCCCCTGCTTTCGCAATTTTTCTTTTATTAATTCATCACTGTCCCATTCCCTTTCCATCAGGAGTTTGTTTTGATTTAAAATATTTTTTCCGCTTCCGAAATACCACGCAAACATCCAGGCGATAATGAAAAAAGCCACTGCTGAAATTCCATAACCCGGTATATTATGCTGGAGCGCGCCGAATGATCCGGCGGCAAGCAGCAGAAAGACGATAATTATGTAAAACCTTTTCGTAAACCGGATTCGCTCCAGGATCGCCGCCAGGGGATGATTTATCATAAGAGCGACAAACAGCGAGGCAACCAGGGTTACCGAGACCGTAATGGGAATGGATTTTATAAATTCGCCGATAATTCCCGTCGAAAGAAGAAGCGGAAGAAAGGCCCAGACGGTGGCAAGAGTCGTCGTGGTGAGAACAATTTTAAAATCATGAAGAACAAGAAGCACGGCCTCCTCCGGAGTATATTTCCCCGTTTTCATATATTGCTTCGTGGCCGAGACAACGACAATCGCGTCGTCCACCAGAAGGCCAAGCGAAAGAAGAAGGGAGAATATCGAGAGGAAATTCAGCGACGTTCCGGTCATTTGCATAACACCGAAAGTTATGAAAAAAACGAGGGGGATGGCCAGCCCGGCAACCAGCGCTTCTTTGAGACCTACGATAAGAAACAGGATTATCATAACAAGCGCAAGTGTCAGAAAAAAGTCATGCTGGAGCTGGGTAAAGTCTTTATTTATCTCGTCGGCCATATCAAGCGTGGATTGGTATTCGATTCCCGGAGGAAAAGTTTTCAGAAGGGTTTCTATGGTCTGATTGGCCTGGTTGACCGTATCCAGAATATTTCCTCCCGCCCTTTTGACCACCTGAATTGTTACCGCGCTTTGCGGCTGTCCGCCCTCGATTGAAAACCGGGAAAGAACCGTTTTTTCAATCGCGGTTTCCTGAACGCTGGCAATATCCTTAAGATATACAATCGCCCCGGAATCCGCATGGAGAACCGGAACGTTTCCGAGAGCCACTGCGTCAAAAAAACGCGCGTCAGCCCGAACAGGATAGTCAAATTCTTTCCCTTTAAAATTGCCGGCCGGAATAGCATGATTCGTCGCGGCAACAGCCTGATTGGCCTGATCAACCGAAATACCGTAAAAAGTAAGTTTTTGCGGATCATATGCAATATCGAACTCATTCTGATCTCCCCCGTCGACGTCTACCTGGCGTATGCCGGGGATTTTTTCGAGTTCGTCTTGGATTGTTTCCGCGTAACCGCGCATTTCAAACCCGTTATAGGGGCCGACGAGCGCGAATGTGACAATGGGAGTGTCATCAAAAGATATTTCAATTACCTGGGGATCCTGGGCGTCGTCGGGAATATCGCGCCGGATGTTCGGCAATTGGTCCCGAAGGCTTCTGATGGCATCTGTCAGATTCTGATTGGAATCAAATTCAACCGTGACGGAAGAAAAAGAGTTGGTTGAGTTCGAAGTGATTTTATCGACACCGGCCACTCCGGAAATATCCGTTTCGATTTTTTTTGTGACCAGCTCCTCAACATCCGAAGGAGACGCACCCGGATAAGCATCGGTGATAACAGCAATAGGAATTTTTACTTCCGGGTTCGATTCTCGCGGAAGGCGAAAAAAGGAGTACAGCCCCCATGCCGAAATCACGACGACAAGCAAAGCGACTACCCGAAAACGAGTAACAAAAAAATTGAGCCACGTCTTGCGAAGCTCCGGGCGAAATTCAAGTTTTTCAAGATAGGCCGAATCAGTTGAAGTAAAATTTTTTCCTTTCTCGGAATCCTGCGGCCCCGAAGCGGCAACATCTCCAGATTTATTGGCATTGCCCTGATGATTCGCATCGCCAGTGGAACTTTTACGGTTCGGGTCGAAATCCGGCTTTTCTTTTTCCTGAAAATTATTCATGAGAAATTACTGCGTGATGCTTATTTCCTGTCCGTCTTGCACAAGCTTGCTCCCTTGGATTATTACCTCCGAATCAGGCGGGAGGTCGGCTTTTATATCGGCTGTTTCCCCTGTCACATTGAGAATGTCGACATTAATTTTTTTTGCTTTTCCGTTTTCAGCGATAAAAATATAGTTTTCATTTTGCCCGACATTGATCGCAGAGAGAGGGAGAATGAGCGCTCCGGATTCGCCGGGGGTTTTTTCGACTGAAAAAGAAACACTGACAACGGTCCCGGAAAGAAGATCCGAATTACCCGGCTGCTTCGGATAGGCTTCGATTAAAAATCTTTTTGTCGCGCTGTCAGCCTGCGGAGAAATATTCCGCACAATAAAAGGAATTTCGCTTCCTTTATTGTCAGTCAAAGCAATCTCGAGACCCCTTGAAACAGAAGACAGCTGGTTTTCATCGACATAAAATTGGACTTTCACATTCGCCGTTTTACTGACTTTGAAAAGAGACTGGCCGACAGAAATCGAATCTCCCGTTTCGACCATTTTTTGAGTGACATATCCGCTGATCGGACTTGTGATGAGATGGTCGTCAAGCGAGCCTTTATATCCCACCTTGGCGTTTTTGAGCTGGATTTCAGCCAGATCAACGGCCTCTTTGGCGGCATCTTTTTGCGTCTTCGTCACAGTCTTTTCAAGTGTCGGATTTTTTTTCTCGTAATCATATTGGTCTTTGAGGTTATTATAGGTTTTTTTATCGAGTTCGAGTTGCTCCTTGGCCTGTTCGACGGATAATTGGGACTGCTGAACATCGGCGCTTTTAAATCCGCTTTCTCCGACTTTTTGCTTGTTTCCCGAATCGTCTATTCTTACAAGAAGCGAGCCGGCTCCGACGCGGCTTCCCAAGGAATAATTGACGACTGCGGCCGTTCCGGAAGATTTTGATGTTATCTCAATTTCCTGGTCGCCCGCTATTATAGCGGGATATTGGATGGTTTCAGCAAAAGACTGGCTATTCGCAACTGACTGAACGGAAACATCCTGCGGAAACCTTGGCGGCTCTCCGGTGACGGGAGCCTGTTTTCTCGAAGAGCGAGCGAGAAAAATAAAAAGGGCCGCCACAGCGACAATCAGGAAAAAAAGTATAATTCTCTGTTTAGATAAGCGTTTTTTCATATTTTAGCCATGAACGGATAATGCGTTAATCGTCTAACAAAAAAATGTGATTTAAATCACGTTTCCAGTTTCTAAATTTATATTATTCTGCGCGGCGTGTCAAGCAGATCCGACTTTAAGCGGCAACATTAATAATGAATTTAAATTAAATCAGGATCTATGCCATCGGGATTATCTTCTATAAGTCTTTTTTATCCCAAGATTTTTATGAAAGATTTTTTACGAAATACTTTACAAAAAGGCTTTTGTGTGCTTTAATTTGTCACAAGAAAGAATAAAAACTCCAGGCTTGGAGTGTTCTTTTTTATAAAATCAAGGGGGGTGAAAAGGTGTCCCAAATCGCAATTCGCTGGCTAAACCTGATCCGAGCGTTCTTTTTTCGGATAAAGTACAAAGCGTTCGATTATTTCGGCGATGCGGTTTTTGTCGCCGATTCCCGCGGAGCTATTCTTTACTGCAACCCCGTTATGGCAATTGCAATTAACATGCCGGCGGAAAAAATTATTGGCCTGCAATACGGGGAAATTGCCCATGAAACCGATTATCCTGCCGAAGATTGTCTGCACGCAAAAATGCAGACTTCTCTCCAAAGAGAGAAAACGACAGCGTCCATGAACGGACGCTGGTTCGAAATAATTTGCGATCCGGTTGTGAAACGGCACAGGTTGGCGGCGGTGATTCACACCGTCGTTGACATAACCTGGTATGTCGACCAAAAGGAAACGTTGAGGCAACTTGCCATAAACGATCCCCTCACCGGACTTTTTAACCGGCGTTACATGGAAGATTCCCTGAAAAAGGTTATCCAGCGATCCGAAATGGGCCGCACTCCCGTAGGATTCGTAATGCTGGATCTCGACCATTTCAAGAGATTTAACGATGATTTTGGCCACGATGCCGGCGATGTCTTGCTGGCAAGACTAGGCAAACTTCTAATGGACAGCGTCCGTCCGGGAGACATTGCCTGTCGCTATGGAGGCGAGGAGTTCCTTCTTATTTTGCCCGGCGCATCCAAAGAAGCTGCTTGGAGGCGGGCGGAAAAAATTTTAGAGGCAGTCAAAAAAATCGATCTAAACCATCGAGGAAACCGCCTTGGCGAAGTTACCATATCCGCCGGGGTGGCAATTTTCCCGGAACACGGAAAAACCGCCAGTGATGTAATCCATGCCGCTGACCAGGCCCTTTACCGAGCCAAGCGCGAAGGCCGCAATCGGGTAGCCGCCGCGGAATAAGTATCGCAACACGATAATCCCAAGGGGACATTCTGATGAGTGTCCCCTTGTTCTTTTCTATGTGATATAATTTAAGCAGTCGATTCGTATTATTTATTAATAAATGTTTAATTTCTAGAATAAGCCATGCCAAAAGTATATTTCTCAAAAAAAATTGAGAAAATAATCGAGAATATAGATTTTTCCCGCCTCGGAAATAACGTGGCCATCAAAGTCCACTTCGGAGAAAAAGGATGCGTAACCTACCTCAGACCCGAGTTGGTTCGCGGAGTTTACGAAAAAATAACGAGCCTCGGGAAAAAGGCGTCCCTTATTGAATGCAATGTTCTTTATAAGGGAAGCCGGACCAGCAGAGCGGAACACTTGAAAACCGCAAGAGACCACGGATTCGACATGCCGATTGATATTCTGGACGGAGAAGACGGAAGCGAATTTTCGGAAATTCAGGGTTGTAAAATCGGCAAGGGTATAGAAAAATACGATTCCCTGGTGGTTTTCAGCCACTTTAAGGGCCATCAGGCCGCCGGCTTTGGCGGAGCTCTCAAAAACATCGGGATGGGCCTTGGCAGCCGCGCCGGAAAACTCGACATGCATTCCAATGTGAATCCGTCCGTAGATCCCAATACCTGCGTCGGATGCGGAGTCTGCGTCGAAAATTGCAACGCTCAGGCAATCTCGCTCTCAAGCGGAAAAGCAAAGATCGACCAGGGAAAATGCGAGGGATGCGCCATGTGCATCGCCGTATGCGCAAATGGAGCGGTTCAAGTTCCCTGGCGGGGGAGAACCGCGGCGGATCTTCAGAAAAGGATTGCTGAATATTCCTCGGCTGTCCTAAGCTTATTCCCGAACGCGATCTTCATCAGCGCTCTCGCGAATATCACAAAAGAGTGCGACTGCATGGGAATATCCCAAAAACCGATAATGGAAGACATTGGATTTCTTTATTCAGATGATATCGTTGCCGTCGACAAGGCGGGTCTCGATCTTGCGGAAAAATATTCAGGCGGAAAATTTTCAAAAATTAACCCTGTCGATAAGGAAAAACAAGTTGAATTCGCCGAAAACCTGGGCCTCGGAAACAGCAAATATGAGCTTGTTGAGATTTAGAGCGAATGAAATTTCTCCGGAAAGAAAATATGTGCTATAGTTTTAGCGACAATACATCTAAATCATTGGGGAATTAAAATTTTCTCCAAAAATTTTGATTTCTAGCATCTTTTATAAATCCTCCCCGAGGGATTTATTATTTTTTGCGCCCGGATCGTATTATGATCTAGAAACTTTCGTCTCGCGGCAACCTCCCGGAAAAACATTGACGAAAATTATCGGTCTGCCGCAAAGATCGTTTTGCAGTTTGGAGCAGTAATCAGTAATAACTTTAAAATGTCCGCTTTATTAATTTTCGCCATAGTCTTAATCGCAATTTTTTTAATCGTGACAATTGCCATGCTCAGCCTGTGGCAATTTTACAAAGAGGAAAACATGATTGGCGGCCTTGCGTTAATGTGGCTTATTATCGCAATTTTTCTTTTAGTGGTTTTTTTTGCAAAAAACAATCAGAACCCGGCCGGCCCGCCGGCAACATCCCCCGGCGAAAGCGAAACGCAAAAAAATCCGTGAAAGCCAAAAAGGCATTCCGCAACAGATTGTTTCCCGGCCGGCCCCTTTAGGGTCGGCTGTTTAAATTCCCGGCCGTATTTATACTCCGTTTTTTATTGTGCTAAAATGAAACAGTGGCGCTTTTTCGAAAAAACCCGCCAGCTATAATCTTCTCCGCCAAAAATGAAAAAACCGGATAAATTTACAATTGCTTTCCTGCTGCTTCTCAGCGTTTTTCTTATCTTCAATTTATCCGTAATGGACAATTACGGGATGACATGGGACGAAGCGGCTCAGCAGCACATTGGAAAAGCGGCATCTGATTATGTGCGCGGAAACTCCGGCAAGATGGAATTTCTACGGGAGGATCTTGTTTATTACGGACCCTTTTTTGAGATAATGAACCAGGATTTCGGGACATCAATGCTTGAATCGTTCCGGATGAATTATGTGAGCGCTTTTCATGTCCTCATTATAATTGCGGCCGCGGCGGGTCTCTTTTTTTTCTTCCGGCTGGTATCGATGATGTTCGACGGGCAAACGGCCCTGCTGTCTTCCGCTTTCCTTGCGCTCTGGCCGATTTTTGCCGCCCATTCGCAGTATAATACCAAGGATATTCCCCTTTTTGCCGGATTCACCGCCGCGCTGTATTTTCTGTACGCCGGTTTCCGAAAAAGAATATTTTGGAAATTATTTGTCGCAGGCGCCATTTTTGGACTCGCTCTTTCAGTCCGCATCGATGCTCTTCTCCTTATTCCCGTTTTCTTTCTGCCTTACGCGGGATACCTCTTTTTCGGCCTCAGAAAAGAATCTGAAAAAGAATTCCCAAAGCGGTTTGGGACGGATTTTTTGTATGCTTTTGTTTTTATCGCAACCGGCGCCCTTTTTGCATATTTTTCCTGGCCGACTCTCTGGAAAAATCCTTTTTTCTTTTTCCAGGCGCTCGGATATTTCCTCCATCACGGCTGGCCTGGACAAGTTCTTTATTTCGGAAAAATTTATACAGGATCCAACCTGCCTTGGCATTATGTCCCCTTTTATTTTCTGATCTCCATTTCCGTTTTGATCTTGATTTTGGCGGCATTCGGAACAATCATCGCGATAAGAAAGATGCGGGGAAGGGAAAAAATGCTTGAATATTCCCTTATTCTTGCCTGGCTTTTCCTTCGTCTCGCCGCAGGAATTTTTCCCGGCTCGGTGAAATACGACGGCATCCGGCATTTCATAGTCATAGCGCCGGCGATAATGGTTCTGGCCGCGCTCGGGTTTGGAAAGTTTTTGGAAATAGTGCCGGAATATTTCCCGAAATCGGACAGTTTAAAAATAAAAGCCTGGCTAATCGCCGCTTTATTTTTATGGCTCGTTATTGATTTTTTTTGGATATTTCCCTTTGGAGGATCATATATCAACGAGCCGGCCAGAACTTTCATCCCAAAACCGATCGAAAAAAGATTTGATTTCGAATATTGGGGAGCGAGCTACCGCCAAGGTGTTGACTGGCTGAATAAGAATGCGCAATTAAATACTGGTTTTTGCGTTCCAATCGCCGGTCATCTTCTTCAATTTTATCCGATTCGCCCCGATCTCAAATTTGACTGCTCCGAAAACACTGATTATCTTATATTTATAACCCGCTGGGCCTATCTCCCCTCCAATCTCGAAGAAAATTTCCATTTTTCGAACAAATCGCCCGCTTTCACTGTTTCCCGGTACGGCTCGGATCTGCTTGAAATATATAAACTCAAATAACCATTAAATTTATGAAACTAAAAATGAAAAAGGCGGGAAAAATATTTTTTGGAGGGACTGCAATTTTAGGCGCACTTTTTTTATCAGGTTGTTTTTATTCCAATCAGCAGCAAAATAGCGTCCTCAGAGGCACCGAGAGTTATGATATTAAAAAGTATGACGAGCGCCAGACAGCCGACCCGGATTTAGGGGAAAAGCTGACAGTCAATCCCCCGTCTCCTGCTCCATCCTCAGATACTCCGCCTGCTTCCGCTCAAAGCCAGCAGCAGGAAATGCCGCCTCAGCCTGAAAAAACGGAAGAAAAAACCAAAGAGGCCCCCGCCATGCAAATTGATGAAACAAAGACATATTCCGCCGTTCTCAAGACGGGCGAAGGAGAAATTACAATCGATCTCGACGCCAAAAAAACTCCCAAGACAGTTAACAATTTTATTTCGCTCGCGCGGGATGGATTTTATGGCGGCACGACGTTTCACCGCGTCATCAAAAACTTTATGATCCAGGGCGGAGACCCGAACGGTGACGGATCCGGCGGGCCGGGATACAAGTTCGACGACGAAAATCTCGAAGGTGAATACAAACGCGGCACAGTCGCCATGGCCAACTCGGGCCCCAATACAAACGGCAGCCAATTCTTCATCATCCACAAGGACTACGATCTCCCAAAGCAGTATGTCGTTTTCGGACATGTTTCAAAGGGGATGGACGTTGTCGACAAAATCGCCGAAGCGGAGGTGACTGTGAACAAGTCGATGGAAAAATCGAAACCCGTGAATCCCGTGAAAATCGACTCGGTGGAGATAAAGGAAAAGTAAAAGCTTTCTAATATTTTGAGTGGAAAATTGAAAAAAGAAGAAACCTTCCGGACCCCGTAGGATCGGAAGGTTTCGCGAGGGGCGCCGCAACGCCGTGAAAGGCTCAGTAGATTTCTACCGCCACCAGAAGATGCAGGTTAACCGCATCGCAGGGAATGTTTTCAGGCGGCCACGCTACGCGTTGTGGGATGGGCCGGCCACGCTTGCTCTTGGATAAGTCGGTCAAATGGAAGATGGAGTGTCCTCCGGGCTTGTCGGGATGCATCAAGACGTGATTGCGCACCACGACATTTTCAAGGATAAAGGACTCGCCCAGAGTACTTTTCCCTATAACCCTGACCTTTGGCCTATCCCCGAAATCCATCTTCATTTGCCGCAACAGTTCCTGCAGCGCCAGCGGTCCATCAAAACGTTGAATGCGCCGATTGCTCATGCGTATCCTCCTCGCACAAAATGGTTGCATTGCCTATAGATTAATAGGCCTGGTGATTCCAGTCAACAGAAGAAATTTATCCTAAAAAAATTCGAGGCCGGGGCGCTCCTCCGAAGCACCACCGGCCTTTTGAATATTATCGAGCAGAAATTCAGCTCTATATTCTGGTGTTTACGATATTGACCACGGCATCGTCACCGAAGTTATCGGTAAAATATTCCTTGATAGCCGCTTTCAATTTTTCCCCTTGATTCTCTATGAACCCTAACCACCAGATCTCGCAGGAGGGATTCCTTTCCTCAGCCAGGAGATCCTGAGGGAAAGAAAAATTGATGCCAAAATCTTGGACGTTGACTATGCTGTAGATCAAAGAAGAAAGCTCGTCTCTAATCCTCTTGATGACAGCCGTATCCTTCCCGTCCAGCCCACTGACTCGACATACCAGATTTTCCGTACACTTAAATCTTTTCCCGACCATGGTAAGTCACTCTCCTTCCTCTATATTTTTTTCTTACCCCCAACCTAGCACGCCCTGCGAGGAAAAATCAAGTTCTTTTCAGAACTTCACTATTCAAAGTATCAAAAATAATATCGGCTCTTTGAATGTGCGGGAGCAGTAAATTTCGATAATTCACGATGCTGATTTCCTCAAAATGCTTTCGAAGCGCTTTTCTGTTTTTGAAAACCGTCTTGAATCCCCCGCGCTTCACAACCCGGTTAATCAAAACATCTTCCGGCGCCCAGGTGAAGATGATGAAATCGGCCACTTCGCTGAAATCAAGCGTCCCTTCGACAATGATATTTTCCTCGGGAACAATTTTTTCTTTTTCTTTTTTTATACTTTGGGTTTTATAGCTGAAAACGGGCTTCAAAATGTTTTCTCCTTGTCTTAATTTTTCCATTTGCCGCAAGAACAAACTTTTCTTTCTCGAATTCCAATCATATCCAGAAATCCTTTCTCGCATCCGGGTGACAAGATCACAGGCAAAATAATCGTCAATGTTAACCATTGTCACGGCGCGCGGCAAAAGCCGCTTCAGATTTTTCCCGAGAGTCGTTTTTCCGCTTCCGGCCGCGCCCGCGATCGCTATGATTCTGTGGACATCGGCATTAATGATCCCGGCAATATATTCCTCGGGAGATCGCCGCAGACTGGATTTCTTAAACCCGGAAAATTTCATGGGACGAATCGCATAATATTTATGAAGCTCCCTGATCTTACCTGCCTTGCCGGCAGACGGGCGCTCGTGATTTTTTTGCGAAGAGAGATAAATTTATCTGAAATTTAGCAAATAATGGCCCGATAATCAAACCGAGGGGATTTGATTTTATTATTTCTTTCAGGTAAATTTTAGGCAATGGGTAACAGAAAAAAGAATGAAGAAAATATTTTATCGAAAACTTATCCGCGACAATATTCCCAAAGAGATGTTAAGGGCCGGAGCAAAATTTGAAGTCCGAAAACTGGGGAAAAAGGATTTCGAAAAAGAGCTTCTCAAAAAAGTCGGGGAGGAAGCCAGCGGACTTCTGGCGGCAAAAAACAAAAAAGAGATCATCGAAGAGCTGGCGGACGTCTTGGATGTGACCGAAGAAATCAGGCGGTATTGGAAAATAAATCCGGCGCGGATCAGAGAAAAGCAAAAGGAAAATGCCCGCAGAAAAGGCGGATTTAAAGAAAAGACTTATCTCGTCTGGTCGGAAGATACGGGATACAGGACGAATGAGAAAAAATATAATAAATGATTTTCCCATAGCTATCGCAGTGATAATATTTCAGAATACCTAATATGCAAGTGAAATTCATTTGCCTCAACTTATGGCTCGGCGGAAAAATTTTTGATCCGATCCTGGAATTTCTTGAAAAAGAAAGTCCGGATGTTTTGGTTTTGCAGGAGGTTTATGACGGAAAAGATTCCGGATTAGAGAAAAGACTGCGATCATTTGAATTTATCAGGCAACAACTGAATTACAATCACTCCTTCTTTTCTCCGGCTGTTATTGACATTCATAAGGAAGGGAAAATAGAACAAGGCAATGCGATTTTATCCAAATTGCCGATTGTCAAAACAAAAACCGTCTTCTATGATATTCCCATTCGGGAAAGAAAAATAATCGAAGGTCCCGGAGATTTTTCTTTAACACCCCGCAATCTGCAGCATGTCGAAATAGAAGCTGGAGACAGGAGCATAAACATATTCAACACCCAAGGAATCTGGGGAAAAGACGGAGAAGACAACGAGAGGCGCCTCAAAATGAGCGAAATTATAGTTCGCGAAATTGAAGGCAAAGGAAATGTAATTTTGGCAGGGGATTTTAACACCTACCCAAAAACAGAAACCGTCGCAATGATAGAAAAAAAACTAAAAAACATATTTAAAGACAAACTTGCGACCACTTTCAATATGAAACGGAAAAATAATCCCCTGTTTATTCCCAATGTTGTCGATTTTGTTTTTGCGAGCGAAAACATAAAAGTGGTTGACCGTTATTGCCCTGATGTCGATATTTCTGACCATCTTCCCCTCGTTTGCGTTTTTGAAATATGAAGAAAGCGCCCGCCGAAGTCCGGAGGGCGCTTTATCTGCTAGGGCCTTCATTCATACCCGATGTCCGTAACCGTGACGGAATTGGGTCCGCGGCGCAAAAAAATGGATATTTTTCCGGAAGCGACACGGATTTTCTTTTTGGAAAATATTCCCGAAAATAGCGCCTGCAGATCGATCACACTGTCGATATCAGTTTCGGAAAGACGGATCAATCTGTCTTTCATGACATGAAAGCGATCGATATTCCCCTTTCTGATCCGCAGAATGCTTTTCTTTGCCTTGTCTTCATAATCAAGGGGAATCGACCTGCCGCCGGCGCGGATCACTTCCGGAATCCCCAACGAATCAAAGTCTATTTCCCCGGCTTTCTCTTCCCGGTATCCTGGCGGCGTGAAGACGCGTTTTTTAGAAGCTTCACCGCTTTTTCTTTTCCTGCGGCGAACAGGAATTTTCCGCATCGCCTCGTCCTTTGCGGGTTTCCTCAATGGCTTTCTCCTCTTCGAAACCCAAAAGTTATTTAAGTCCTTGAAATCAGCAATACCTGCGCTTATCAGGCAACGGATGATAAGGTGCCTGACATTAATCCTTTCCTCTCCAAAGCAAAGCGCGCCGCTTGCGGCTGATTTTTTTCCGGTAGCCAAAAAGTCCAGGGCTTTTTTGAAACTGGCGACGTATTCTTTCAGAGACTTTGGAATGATTTGCTGCTTCCCGCAGATCACTTCCAATTTTTGTTCGTCAAGTTTAAGCTTCATGGTCCGCTTGCTATAGGTAGCGTAGTGTGTGACCAGTCTCAAATTTTCCATTATACGGTCGCTTATTCCAAGAATGGCTTTGCATTCTTCCGCGACAAGCATCAATTTCATCAGTTCCAAGTTGGACATTTCACACCCCGCTGAATTTTTAAATAAGCAAGGCCCGAAGAGCCTCTAGACTGATACGGCGATTGACATTGGCAAATTTCAGAAACGGGTTTGACCATTACCCGTTTTTTTCATATTATTCAATTAAGGCCTGCTGCGTGGCATCATACGCAGTTATTTTTTAAATATAATATCCACCCAAGCAATTATGAAAAAGAAACCGAAGTACAAGCGAATTCTTTTGAAGCTCTCAGGCGAAGCAATGCGGGGAAAGCGGGAGTTTGGAATCGATCCGGAGTTTATTTCGTATCTCGCTTCTGAAATCGCCGGCGCGCACAAACTTGGCGTTCAGATCGCTGTTGTCACCGGCGGCGGAAATATTTTCCGCGGCGTGGCCGGATCGAAGCGGGGCATGGACGAAGCCACCGCCCACTATATGGGAATGCTTGCCACCATCTTTAACGCCATGGCTCTCCAGGATGCCCTTGAAAATAAAGGGCTGGTCGTCCGGATGCAAACCGCCATTGAAATGAAGCAAATAGCCGAAAATTTCATCCGCAAAAAAGCCATCCGCCACATGGAAAAGGGGCGGGTCGTGGTCTTGGGCGGCGGAACAGGGCTTCCTTTCATCACCACCGACACCGGCGCGGCAATGCGGGCGCTTGAACTCGGATGCGACGCGGTTTTCAAGGCGACAAAAGTGGACGGAGTTTATTCCGACGATCCCGTTAAAAATCCGCGGGCGAAAAAATTTGATAAGCTTTCTTTCGAAGAAGCTTTTAAGAACGACCGGATAAAAATAATGGACAAGGCGGCCGTCGAGCTCTGCATGCGGAACAACATGAAAATTGTCGTCTTTAACACCTACAAAAAAGGCGCCCTTCAGAAAGCGCTCCTCGGAGAAAAAGTGGGAACGGTCATTGAGTAGCAAGACGAAGTTAAAACGTCCATTTCAATGGGCGTTTTTCGTTGATATGGTATAATGACTAAAACAAATAAAACAATAAGATGAGAAAAAAGATAAGCAAATTTCTGAGACGTCTGGGAAACCGGCACAACATCACCGCTATCGGAAATATTTTAGCTGTTTGCGGTATTTCTTTTGCCTTGGCGTTGGTGACAGCCAGCTTCTCCCGTTATCGAGGCGCCCAACTCCAAAAGGAGAAGCGCCAGTCCGCTTATTCGGATGAGTTGAAAAAATTATCCGGCATAACCACTGATCTCAAACAGGTTTCTGATCCGACTGCCGATTGGAAAACCTACGAAAACAAAAATCATCATCTTTCGCTTAAATATCCCCCGGCCTGGCAAGATGCGCGGGAGAACTTTGCCAATAAGGGGGAAAATTATCTCCTCAGGATATCTTTCGATGAAAAGGGATTAATGGGCGGGAACGGCGTAAAGGGATTCGATGTTTTCATTTACAGCGCCGCGAAATTCCCCGGGCCCATAGGAACGGATGATTTGAAGAAAAAAGCTGAAAATATTTTACTTGAAGACTGTCCGCATCTTGACGACATTACACTGGGAGAAAAAGGCTACCCGGCCAAAGAGGTAAACGTTTCGCGGGACAACCCGTGCTTCGAAGAAACTTTTTTCTACAGCCTCACAGAAAACGGATATACATTTAACATAATTCCCCGACAGGAAAAAAATAAAATTATTTTTGAATACGGGAAAAAAATTGACACCTTGGGAAATTTTTCAGAATTCTATGACATTGTTTCCACTCTCGATTTTGCACAGCAAGAAAGCATTATTCAAATCCCCAAGAAAATCATCCGAAGGGTGGCCAGTCCCGCACAAGTCAGGTATACTTCCGGAGCGCGCTGCGCTGAAAAAAACGACCATCCGAGAAACAGCAAGACCAAAGGCAAGCATATGGACGAAGATTGCTGTCCTGATCCAGACGAATGGCCGAATCCCCATTGCGCTTATTCCAGCAGCGCACTGAACCTGATGAGAGCCAGGCCAAAAAAATAATATTTGCTTCTAAATATAAATTTTCGCAGAAATTGTTGCTTGGAAAATTTACTTTTGTCGAAAAAATACATAGCAGATCCGCGTCCGAATTTTTTTCGCGACAAAAATAAACCTCGAGTTCAATTTCAATAAAATTTATATTAGAAGTTAACCGCTTATGGGAAAATTAACCAAAGAATAAAAAATCAACCCCGCACCAATTCATTATTCTTTTAGCGTGTGGTTTTTTAAAGAAAATATTTAAAATAAACGATGGTGGAACCATTAGAAAAACCGAAAAATGGTGCCGGGGTAAACATATTTATCCTCTCCAGTTCCCTTTACGTCTCTTTCCAAATTTTCGCCAATATCCTTTCGACTAAAATCGCTTTCTTGCCGATTATCAATCTGGCAATCGACGGCGGAACGATAATTTATCCGCTGACGTTTACGCTGCGCGATTTCGTCCACAAGACTCATGGGAAAAAAGACGCGCGGCAGGTGATTATCGTAGCGGCCCTTCTCAACGCCGTCATGTTCGGCCTTTTCTGGCTGGTCGGAAAGTTGCCGGCTGACTCTTCCTGGGGATACCAGGAGGCGTACAATCAAATCCTTCTCCCTGTGGGAAGAATTGTCCTCGCCAGTATCATTGCCCAGGTCATATCGGAGCTTATTGACACAGAGATATTCAGCATAGTATACAAAAAGACGAGCGACATCCGGGCCGTTTTCTCCTCAAATTTAGTAGCACTCGTCTTTGACAGCTTCATTTTCGGATTCATCGCCTTTCTCGGAGCTTTGCCGTTTTCAACCGTAATGCAAATTGTCCTTGCCAACATCTTAATTAAACTCGTCATCAGCACCCTGAGCGTCCCGACAATCAAGCTGGTTCCCCGCACGGCAAAATTTGAAGATATATAAGAATATAATAAATACTATATAAAAAAATGGACTACCAAAAAGAAATTGCGAGGGCTCTTCTTGAAATCGGCGCGGTTGGTTTTAAACCCGAAAAGCCTCTCACCTTCAAGTCGGGAATAATTTCCCCCGTTTATGTGGACAACCGCATTTTTCCGTGCCATCCGGAAAAACTTAAAATCGTCATTGAAGGATTCAGAGCTTTGGTTAAGGAAAAAAATATTGATTTTGATATGGTCGCCGGAATTGCGGTAGGGGGAATTCCTTACAGCGCTGTTTTGGGGTACGTCATGCAAAAGCCGTCCGTTTTTGTCAGAAAAGAATCGAAGGGATACGGAAAAAACAAACGGGTTGAGGGGGGAGACGTAAACGGGAAAAAAATACTGCTCGTCGAAGATCTGGTTTCAACCGGAAGCAGCAGCCTCTCCGGGGTCGACGCTTTGCGGTCCGAGGGCGCGATTATTGATGATTGCCTTATTATTGTCAGCTATGAATTTAAAGAAGCGGAAGATAATTTCAAAAAAGAAAAAGTCAATCTGCATGCCTTAACTTCTTTTCCGGTTATTTTTCAAGAAGCTGTGGAAATGAAAATTATTACCGAGGATGTGAAAAAAATAGTTGAAGACTGGCTCTCTGATCCCCACGGCTGGGCAGGAAGGCACGGATTTTAGGTCGCGTAACGATTAGCGCAAAACATGGAGCAAACTATGGAAAAATTAAAAAACGAATACATCAACGCTATTTATGCGGAGAAAGCATTTCTGGTGAAAGAAAAACCTCTTAGGCTCCACCATGGCGGAGAAAGCCATCTTTATCTCAATCATCGGGAATTTTTGTCGAAATACAAATACCTTGATCTCCTGTCCAATATCTATATTGAACTTATTCCAAAAGGACTGGAAAACTTCAAACTGGGCGCGCTTGATTCGCAGATGAGTCCGGTGCTTTGCGGATTGATTTCAGCCAAGTTGGAAAAAGATATTGTGATTGTGAAGGAGAATATCACTCCTTACGGCCTCGAGCAAAAGATTTATGGAAACCCAAGCGGCGAGATTGTGCTGATTGACGATATGACATCGACCGGAACAATGCCGATCAACGCGGCAAAAGCGCTCCGCGAAAAAGGCGCAACCGTAAAAAATCTCATTGTTTCCGCCTGCCGCGATCTCTCGGCAGTTGAAAATACGGCCAAGGAAGATATCAAGACTCTTTATGCCGCGACTTTTGAGGAAATTTTGAAAACTCTTTGGGAAAAGTTGAGTGATTCGGAAAAAAATACTGTTCGCAAAGAAATAGGAGAGAAAAAGTATAACTGGGAATTGAGATGAAGATTGTTACAGTATACTAGTATACTGTAACAAATATAATTTACACAGTATAATAATTCACAAAAATCGTATGCCAATTATCGAAAAATACAACAAACGCGCGGAGAGGGTGAATTCCCTTGCCTGCGTCGGGCTTGATTCGGAACTTGAGAAAATTCCGGAGCGATTCAAAAAACAGGAAAATCCGCAATTTGAGTTCAATAAGTGGATTATTGACCAAACCCATGAATTTGTGGCGGCTTTCAAGGCCAATATCGCCTTCTATGACCAGCGCGGGGATCAGGGAATTCGGGAACTCAAGATGACCGAGGATTATCTCAAGGAAAATCATCCGGATATTTTCCGGATTTGCGATTCAAAGAGAGGCGACATTGGAAATACAAATAAGGGATACGTCGAGGAACTTTTCGACTGGTTTGATTTTGACGCAATCACCCTGCACCCTTATATGGGAAAAGAGTCGCTTCAGCCGTTTCTCGAAAGAAGCGACAAGGGATGCATAATCCTGTGCCGCACCTCAAATCCCGGCGCGGGAGAGCTTCAAGATCTTCTTGTCGGCGATAAGCCGGTCTGGCAAATTGTCGCGGAAAAAGTGCGGGACAACTGGAACAAAAATAATAATTGTATGCTGGTTGTCGGCGTAACCGTTCCCGAAGAAGCAAAAAAAATCAGAGAAATCGTTGGAGATATGACGTTTCTTATGCCCGGAGCCGGCGCCCAGGGCGGTGATATTGAAGCTACTGTTAAGGCCTCTCTCAATTCAGAAAAGAAAGGCTTTATTTTGAATTCCTCCCGCGGCGTGATATTTTCGGAAAACCCGGCGGAAGAAGCCCGAAAACTTCGGGATGAAATAAATAAATATCGATAAAGGTATCAATCATTAAAGGTATCTTCAAAAAGATGCATTTTAAAAAAATTGTTTTCAGGATTTTAAATGGCTGAAAAACATATAGATGCGCCGAATATTAAAAACAGGCGGGATAATTATTGTTCTTCTGACGGTGTTATTGGTCGCGGCGGCAGCCTGGAATATTTCCGGCAACCGAAAAAAATACGATCCAAAAAATATAGTAATCAATAAATCTGACGCAATGAAGATTTCAAGTCCGGCATTTGAAAACAATGGAAATATTCCTGAAAAATACACTTGTGACGGACACAGCGTAAATCCGCCTTTGGAAATTACGGATGTTCCCGAAGGCACTGAAAGCTTGGCGTTCATCATGCATGACCCTGATGCGATTATTTCGGGAGGATTCGTCCACTGGGTGCTATATAATTTCAGCCCGGATACGAAAGAAATACCGGAGAACGGCAAACCGACAGACGCAACAGAAGGAAATAGCAGTTCCCATGAAACAGGGTACGTCGGCCCGTGTCCTCCTTTCGGGACACACCACTACCATTTTAAGGTTTTTGCACTTGATACGAAATTGGACCTTGATAGCGGAGAAACAAGGGATGATTTATTAAAAGCGATGGAAGGCCATATTATTGACAATGCGGAATTGGTCGCCTTATATGAAAAACAATAAAATATGCACGAATTATTCAAAAAAAGAAAATCCGTCCGCAAATTTAAAGACCAGGCGGTCGAACCGGCAAAAATAGACGAGATTCTGGAAGCGGCCAATTCCGCCCCTTCCGCCGGAAACCTCAAAGCAAGAAAAATTATTGTTGTTTGGGAAAAAGAAATCAGAGAAAAAATATCCGAAGCCGCTTTCGGACAAGACTCCGTAATTAAGGCCCCTGTCGCTTTGGTATTTATCGCTCTTCCCAGGATATCTGCCCGGAAATACAGCTCTCGCGGAGAAAATCTTTACGCCATTCAGGATGCTACTATTGCGGCCAGTTTTGCCTGGATCGAAGCTGTTAATCTCGGCCTTTCGAGCTGCTGGGTCGGAGGATTCGAAGAAAATGACATCAAGGAAATCCTTGGACTCGGAACAGATGAAAAACCAGTCGCCATTTTGCCTATCGGATACGGAAAAGGAATTTTCAAATAAAAAGGAAAAACAATGAAATATTTTCTCATTTTATTGGGCTTGCCGCTTATTTTTTTCGGGTGCAGCCTTCAAAAAAAATCTGTTTCCCCCAACAGCCAGGTTGCTCAAGCGCCGAATGACAATGCCGGTAATCCCGAGAAAAACGGGCTGCCGAAAATAAATCAGGAAAATACAGATACTGAAACAAAAATACCAATTCTAATGTTTCATTATGTAAGAGTTGCGGACAAATCTAAAGATCCGCTTGGCTATAATTTATCCGTCGATCCGGAAACTTTCGGAAAAGAACTGGCCTGGCTCAAGAAAAATGGTTATACAACAATTCCGATAAGAGGCATCGAAGACGGAAAAGTTCCCGAAAAATCAGTGGTTCTTTCTTTCGATGACGGATACGAAGATTTTTATAGCGCGGCCCTTCCCCTGCTTCAGAAATACGAATTCGGCGCATCCGTAGGAATTATTACCAGTAAAATAAATCAGGCCGGTTATCTTTCGGATTCGCAAATTATGGATTTAATAACAAATAATATCGAGGTCGTTTCGCACAGCGAATCCCACCCCGACCTCACAAAAATTTCCCCGGATAAGGCGCAAAAAGAAATCAGGGAGAGCAAGAATTTTCTTGAAAATAAATTGGGCATAAGCATTGGTTCATTCGTTTACCCGTCAGGAGAATACAATGGGGAAATAGAAAAAATAGTGAAGGATTCGGGATATCTTACCGCCTTGACAACTCAGCCGGGAATGGCCGACGCAAAAGGCAATTTGCTCGAACTAAAGAGAATCCGCATCGACAACCGGGACGGATTCGAAGGCTTTAAAAAGAAAATAACAAACTGAGAAAATGGCGCGAAAATTTCTAACAATGAAAATTTACGGGAAAGTCCAAGGCGTGGGTTTTCGGTTTGAAGCGGCAAGAAAGGCGAAAGAACTGAATATCACCGGATTTGCGAGAAATGAGGCCGACCATACCGTCTATATCGAAGCCCAGGGAGACCGCGAAAACCTCGATAAATTCCTGCATTGGTGCGAGTTCCACGCCCCGTCCCTTGCCAAAGTCACAAGAATTGAGTCAAAATTTTCAAACGATCTTGAAAATTATCAAACCTTTAAGATATTTTAATGAAAAGTATCATTAAAAAGAGACAGCCGGCGGCCGCCTCTTCATTCATTTTAAATTTTACTCTTCCCCGTCAAATTCTTCCATTTTAAATCTTCGGATCATGTAGGCAATTGGATTCTTTTTTGCAAGAATATTGAGAGCGAAATCAACCGCGTTCGAATCTTTCTCAATCGTTCCCATGGGAAGGTCCGAAGGCATCCGAAGACTGCTCCATGCATCGCCCGGAAATGTTTTTATCGTAGCTGGCACAGAGATTACCGGCCAATGCGTGTGGGCCGCAAGTATCGGACCCAGCCCGTTGCTCATGCCGACTTTGGCGATGATCACTCCTCCGGCAGGAAATTCCCTTTCCAATCTTTTAAGTTCTTCAAGGCAAAGGGCGGTTTTTTTGTGACCGGAAATTATCTTTTCCACTACTTTCACACCCGGAATTTTGGGAACTTCAGGCATTTCGTCTTTTTCTGAACCGGTCCACAAAACTAATGCCTGGTCGGATATTTTTGGAAAATCTTGCGTCAGATCGGCCACAAGCTGATATTTTGGTTCGATCATTTCCAGGTCTTCTCCGTCGCGGAAAGCCTGCTTGGAAAATTCTTTCCATTCGGGATCCCGCAAACGCCAGGAATCATTGTCAATTACATCGGCCACGACAAGCTCTCCGTCCTCGGTTATCCCGAATTCAATCTTGAGGTCGAGTATCCTGAAGTTTCTTTGCATAAACGCCCCTTCAAGAACCAAAAATGTTTTCTTCATGATTTCGTCCATTTTTTCAAGCCTGCCTGACTCTCCCAAAAGCACTTTCTTGCGCGATATTGTCCTCTTGAGATCGGATTTTTCATCCCAAACCGGTTTCCAGGCGAAAAGCGGCTTCCAGTTTTCCTCTTTCGGGTTAAGTATCACGGGATCATCCTGCTCTGAAGTAAGACCTTCAATTAATTTTTCACCGTCGATGACAACGCCCCCTTTAGTGGTCTTCAGAAAATATTCATTCGCGATGCGGGAAAAATAGTGAGGCGGCTCTCCCGCAGGAACTGTCATATGGGGATTTCTTTTGAGATAGCTTCCGAATGCATAGCGGCGCGGCACAGCCTCAACCAAAATCATTCGGCAAGGCTTGGCAACAAATTCCACTTCAGAAATTTGCCGCACAAAATGCGTGGGAATGCCGGCCTTTTTCAAAAGCTCAAAAACCCGGCAAGTCGTGAGATTGGAATTCCGGCCTTTACTTTTGAACTTTTTGGTATATTTAGGATCATTAAATGCGGTTATATCGTCCTTATACTCGACGATCACCGTTTTGGGATCATTTTTATTTTCCCAAATTTTTTTCGTTTTTCCCTCCGCGATAAGTTTCCCTTTTTGATGGCCAGGCATGGTGATATGGTTTATTAAATTAGAAAAAGGATTAAAATTTTCGAAAGGCATATTGCTTGGGAATCCAAATTTATCTGAAAATTTTCATTTTTGATTTGCATATGAGGAAATTTTCGGCTGTCAAATTTGAGATCAGAGTTTTATTTTGAAAAAATCTTTTATTCTTCTGCCTATCTTTTCTCAAAAACCCTTTTGAATATATAATCGACGTGCCGGAGCTTCTTTTCAAGGTCAAAACACCCGTCCAAATCTTCCCTGCTCAAATATTTCATCACTTTTTTGTCACGAATGAGCGCTTCCCGAAAATCCTCCTTGCTTTCCCAGCAATTTTGGGCGATATCCCGGACAATCTTATAAGCCTCTTCACGGGGAAGGTTGCTTTTTTTCGCAAGAAGCGTCTGGACATCCTGGGAGAAAACCAATCCCCTGGTAAGGAAAATATTTTCCCTCATCTTTTCAGGATAAATTATCCACTTTTCCAGGATGCCTGACAAACGGCTCAGCATATAATCAAGAAGAATCGACGCATCAGGAAGAAAAATTCTTTCCTGGCCGGAGTTTGAAAGATCCCGTTCATCCCAGCTGCTAATCGTCGCCAGGGCCGCTGCCGCATAACATCGCATCATATTCGCCATTCCGGAAACATTTTCGGCCGCAATAGGATTTCTCTTATGGGGCATAGCTGAAGATCCCCGCTGTTTTTCGGGATCGAAATATTCCTGGGCCTCAAGAATTTCCGTCCTTTGAAGAGTGCGGATGTTCACTCCGATCTTCTCGACTGTCCCGGCAACAATGGCCAGAACGGAAACATATTCAGCGCTGATGTCCCGCGAAATTATTTGCGAGGCGATAATGGGCCTCAGTCCTAAAATTTCGCAAGTTGCTTCCTCCACCCCGGGATCGAGCGTGTACATCCCCACCGCTCCGGAAATCTTCCCCACTGCGACTTGTTTTTCCAGTCTTTCCAGCCTGCTGTCTTGCCGGTTGAATTCGTCGTACCACCTGGCCAGTTTTGCGCCAAAAGTGATCGGCTCGGCATGAACCCCGTGTGTTCTTCCGATTTGAGGCGTATTTTTATATTTCAAGGCTTTTTCCTTGAGCGCTTCCTTTATTTTGTCGATCCGAATCCGAAGAAGTTTAATGCTTTCGATAAACTGAAGGCTGAGCGCCGTGTCTTGAGTGTCATAGGAAGTCATTCCGGCGTGCCAATAAGGACGAATTTCTTCCGGAAGCTGAGGCGAAGTATGCATCAGAAAAGCGATAACATCATGCCTCGTAATCTCTTTTTCAATCCGGTTTATTTCTCCGGGATCGATCCTTAGCGATTCAACCAAGTTTTTTGGAATTTTTACATCAAGAATCCCCAGGTTGACTTTGGCCGTAAGAACCGCCTCTTCAACCCTTGCCCAATTGCGAAATTTTGATTCTTCGCTCCAAATTCCATCCATTTCTTTGGTCGAATATCTCGATATCATGCTTTATATATCAATAATAATTAGATTATCTCTTCTGTTTGTATTCTATAAGATTTGGATTTAATTGTCCAAATAAAACTGGCCAGCCCCGGAGGACTGGCCCAAAATGAAAAAGATGAAGCTAAGCGGGAATAGGTCTTACGACACTTTTTGAGGTCAATTCTTGCGAAGGGCATCTCTCCGGCTGTCTGGTATTTCTTGACGGCGGCGACCACTTCCTCCCGAAATTTTTCCTGAACTTCGGCGGCCTCTGCAAATATCCCATTTTCCCTCCTCCGCTTTCGACCATGACTTTCTCTTCCGCAGGATATAAGTTAAAAACTTCATAACTCACTCAATGGGAATTATCAATGTTTGCGGGGCGAACTGTTTTATCCAAAATAGTATCCGATGACTATGTTTTCGCGTTTATGCTGTTTTTATGCTAATATTTAATCAGAAATTAAAATACAAATTAGCGAGGAGGTGACTTATGGATCCGACATATAACTATAATTACCAATACTCCGGCAATATGCCTCCGGAATCCGGCGCCGCCGCATTTGCTTTCGCCGGAGGAATGTTTATTTTTGTCCTGCTCGTTATTCTCGTGGTTTACATCCTTGTTGCGCTCTCCCTTATGAAAATTGCCGAGCGGACAAACACGCCTAACGCCTGGTTCGCCTGGATTCCGATTCTCAACCTCATCTTGATGCTTCAGATCGCCAATCGCCCGATGTGGTGGCTCATTTTCTGGCTTGTCCCGATCCTGAATATAGCGGGGATCGTCCTTAATTTCGTTATTTGGGTTGATATCGCCAAAAGACTGGGAAAATCGGCTGTCATGGGAGTATTAGCGGTCATAATACCGATTATTTTCATGCCTTATCTCGCCTTTTCAAAAAGCGACATTCAGGCGCAATAGCAAAAAAAAATCATATAGCTTAGCGTATAAATATAGTCAAACTTCCGTTTGGCTATATTTTTTGCCCATTGTTGCTATAATAATATTATGGCCTCAAAGAAAATTACAATTATTGCTTCATCAATCATTTCCATCGCTGCTGTAGCGGGATTGGGATATTTTATCATTGCTCCGAGTCCTGCAAAAACAACCGGAAATGCACCTACTCAAAACCAAATAACCCCTGAACTTGAGTCTTTTCAGGGTGTTTTGGCCGGTGTCTTGGAAGGCATCGAAGAAAATACCGGAAAAATCCCTGAAGTGCTTTCTAATCCTTTTGCCAAAAAAGAGGGAGCCGCGGCATCACCCGCGCCTTCTTCCGGTGAGAATAATTTTACTTTCGCTATCCTCGGTGACACGCAGCGGTTTACCGCCGGAAATAAACAAGGCAATTTCCAAAAGGCGACCGCTAACATTAAAAAACAAAATCCGAATATGATCATCGCCGTCGGCGACCTCGTCAGCAACTGCAAGGGAAAAAGCGACGACGCTCAAAACTACGACGATTGGAAAAATATTTTAGGCGCGCTAACAAGCAAAACCTATGCCGTGCAGGGAAATCATGACCGAGTGGAAAATTTGGACAAGTGCGACCGGATTTGGCAGGATACTTTCAATTTCCCGACCAACGGACCAAGCGGTTTTTCAGAACTTACCTATTCCCTGGATTTCAAAAATTCCCATTTCGTTTTTCTGGACAGCAACAAACCGGACGCGCACCAAGTCAACGATGCGCAGAGAGATTGGCTGGAACAAGACCTGACCAAAAACAAAAAAGAAAATACTTTCGTTATTTTTCACGAACCGGCTTATCCGACCGGATATAAATCGGGGGAAAGCCTTGACGTCGAACCGTCGCAAAGAAACGCGCTTTGGGAAATTTTGGACAGGCATAACGTTACGGCTGTTTTTAACGGCCATGAGCACATCGCAAGCCGCCGAAAAATCGACAGCCAGGTTTCTTCCGCCGCGAAAAACAGCATTTATCAATTCGTTTTCGGAAATACCGATTCTTTTGATCATACCCTTCCTGCTCCCGGTATCGCCGAATACGCTAATCAAGGCCAGGGGCGTTACGGAATCGTAAAAGTAAGCGGCAAAGAAATTACGGTTGAAACCCGCGGACCAAACGGAGAAATTCTCGACACGTTCGCCTTCTCGAAATAATTAAGGGAGAAAAAAGGTATTATTTAATATGATTTTCAAGTAGCCTTTAAATATTTTTTATTATTAATTCGAAAAACATGGAAGAAGAAACAAAAAAAGAAAACGAATCCGCGCCGAAAAAAAGAAACCTATCCGTTTGGATAGCCGCCGCCCTGATAATCATAATAATCGGCATTTTTTATGTGACTCGCGGACGATCCATGTATACAGCGCCTCCCGCTCAAACTCCGGCCGCGAAGACGCCAAATGAATTATCAGCGTCGGATATTCAGAATATGAGGGTCTTTGAGATATCCGGAAAACCGTTTGAATTCTCGGTGAAGGAAATAAAAGTGAAAAAAGGAGACAAGGTAAGAATTAATTTTTCTTCCACACAGGGCATGCACGATTGGGTCGTGGATGAATTTAACGCAAAAACAAAAATCGTCCAAGCGGGTCAAAGCGATTCCATCGAGTTCGTCGCCGACAAAACCGGAATATTTGAATATTACTGCAGCGTGCCGACCCATCGCCAGCAGGGAATGGTTGGAAAATTGATCGTGGAATAAAAATAATAAAAAAATAAAATGATTTCTTCATTGGCTTATCACCTCATTGCCGGGTTGCCGCTGGTCGCCTACTTAGGGATGGCAACTTTAATTTTGCTTTTTTCCACAGCTACGGTTGGTTTCCTTAATTACCGGGGCAATACAAAAATTCCCTTCCGATGGCATCCGCGCCTTGCCGCGGCTACTCTTGCCGTCGCCGCCGTCCATGCCGTTTTTGCCTTGTCGGCATATATCGGATTTTAAAAATTAATTTTCAATTTTATGCCAAAAGTGCCCGATAACCAGGAAAACGCGAATAAATGTTTTTGCGTCAGATGCCCGACTTTTATCCAAACGGAATGCCCGAAAGAAAAGACGGAAATTCTCTATTGCGCCAAAGGAAAAACCGACTGTGAACTTTCGAAGAAAGGATGCCTTTGCGGAGCCTGCCCCGTTCACGAAGAATATAATCTTGAAGGCGGATATTTTTGCCTGCGCGGCGCGGAAAAATGAGAGAACGCTTGAAAGATAAAAACAAATCAGCATGCCAATCTGCTGATTTATTTTTTATGGAATATTTCTATAATTTTAATTTCCTCCCGCCCACTTCACCTCGCAAATTTCCGCCAAATTTCTGTTCACGGCAACCAGATTTTTCCCCGACAGTGCGTTTACGTCATTCTCTCCGACAATCCGGGCAAGTTCCGCGATCTCTTCTGTGGATATTTTAATAAAATTCTTGAGCTTGCGAACGCCTTCATCGACATCGAGTTGTTTTGTGAGTTCCGGCTTATGCGTCGTTATGCCTGTGGGGCAAAGCCCCGTGTGACAAATCCGGTATTGCCGGCAATTGATGGCAATAAGCGCCGCCGTGCCAATATAGACTGCGTCTGCTCCGAGCGCAAGGCATTTAGCAAAATCAGCCGAAAAGCGCAGCCCTCCGCCGGCAATCAATGTTATTTTATCTCTTAACCTGAGCTCGCTAAGAATTTTATTCGCCCTTGGTATCGCCGTCCAAATCGGAATTCCGACATTGTCCTTCACATACGCGTCCGTGGCGCCGGTTCCTCCTCCAAATCCGTCGACTGCAATGTAATCAATTCCCGCCTCGGCCAAAATTTTTATATCCTCCTCAATGTTCCCGCAGCCAATTTTCGCGCCGATCGGAATTCCGCCGGTGATTCCCCGCAGCCATTTCACTTTTTTCGAAATTTCCGCAGGCGTCTTCATATCGTGATGATGGGCGGGGGAATAAGCCGGCTCTCCGGTCTTGAGCCCGCGAAGCTTTGAGACTTCCTCCGTCATTTTTTTGGCCGGAAGATAACTGCCCTTTCCCGGATAAGCCCCCTGGCCGAAACGGATTTCAACCGCCGCCACTTTCTTGAGGACGTCTTCGTTTATGCCGTATCTCCCCGTAGCGTATTGTCCGATCAAAAATTCTTTGGATTCATAAGCTTCCTCGATTATCCCCCCTTCTCCCGAATTAAAAGCTATTTTCAATTCTTTTGCGGCGCGGGAAATAACAAGATGCACATTTTTCGAAGTTGCTCCGAAACTCATTCCGGAAATCATAATCGGAGAAGAAACCCGCAAAGGTTTTTTTGCCGCCGGACCGATGATTGTTTCCGTATTGACTTTTTCTTCTCGGTTTAAGGGTATTTTTGATATTTGAGCGGGAACGAAATGGAGGCCATCAAACGAAAAATCGCAACCGGGATTCCTGAGAGATCCCATCGAGTTCACGATGCTCCTGCCCGTTTCCGCCAAAGTCTTGATATCAACGACCTTCCGATAAAATTCTTCGCTCTCAAGCGCTTTCTTTTTCCGCATAACCGCTTTTCCGCCTTTGGCGGACGCTAATCCAACTTCGTCCCGATTGCAATAATAAATTTCCTTAAGATTATTCTCGCTCCAAACTTCGCAACCCGGACAGAGGCATCCTTTAGCATCGATATCGCATCGGCTATGTCCGACTTCCTCAGAACAGTACAAGATTTCACCCCGGCAATCATGCGGGTAACTGGGACAATTCGGACAAAGGCATTTCTCCCGGTTTTCCTTTGAATTTTGGACTGGCATACTAATTGAGAAGTATTTGTTTATCGCTAATTACTAATACTATACCTAATATCTTTCTTATTTGCCATAACCGGAAAATTTCGCGTAAGCAATAAATCGGTATTTACCCCAGGGCAAGCCCTGGACCTTATCGGACTGCGCCCCAATATCAAATCGGGGCGGGGCATTAACCGCTTTGATGTCGTCACTCGCCCGGAAATGATCCTGCTAAGCGGGACCATTTCCCTCGCTTCGTTCGACAATAAAAAGAATTACGCAACGAGTTACGTAATTCCAACACCTTTTATGCCTGCCTCATCTAACTATTCAGATTTTTGTCCCGGCAGAAGTTCTCGAAAATTTTCGCCCTCTTCCTCTTTAACCAGTAAGTACACCGGACACATGTGGCAGGTTTCCCTCTTTTGCGCAAAAACTCCCTGGACTTTTTCTCCGCAGAGTGTCCCTGCAATTGCCCAACAGATCCTTCCTCCGTTTTTTCCTTCATTTAGGAGGTCGCTTTCTGAATTTTTATTAACCGGACAAACACCCAGCTCGGAAACTTTATCCCCGCCAACTTCGCGTCCGCATTGCAGAAGCTCCCAACAATTGTACTTTTTCATTTTTTGAAAATTACTATCTTAAACTATATCGACAGTTTGATTATATAAAAATTAAAAAGATTAGTCACGAGATCATTTCCTTCCTTTCTCCTCTTCGGCTGCTAAAGAAAATTCAAATAATCCAGCCCGAGGTATCCCACCTCAACGTCCGTCATCCGGCCGCTCCGAAGGAGACTGCGAAATTCTTCAAGTGAAAACAACACGGGTTCGGTTATTTCCGAGGAAGTATTCTGCGGCTCTGCCACTTTTTCGCAATTAACAGCCACAAAACAATATCTTCGCATGGTCGAATAGGCGCAATCCAAAGCCTCCCCAATGAATTTTATTTCGCCTTTGTATCCGGTTTCTTCCAGAAGCTCCCTTTCCGCGACCCGCTCAGGCGTTTCTCCTTCTTCCGCTCTCCCGCCCGGAAGCTCAAGAAGAATTTCATCGGGTCCGGGACGGAACTGCCTGGCCAGAACCACCTTATTGTTTTTGGTCAGCGCCAAAATACAGACGGCCGACCCTTCTTCCTTGATATAGAAATCGCTCTCTTCTCCTCCCGGAAGTTCAAACATGACTTTTTCGACTTTCCTGCCATATTTTTGAAATACAATTTCGCGGGATAATTCTTTCCATTTTGTCACTTTGTCATTCATAAGATCAACTATTATTTTTTTGCTTATCATAAACTCCGCCATCGAAATCCGCCCCGGGAGAACGAACAAGACAGAAAATTATTTTCCGGCGGGAAAAATCAACCAGCCGAATGGATAATCCTTTGCAATTCCCGATGAAGCTTTGGCGCGCCACAGCAGAAAGTGAATTTTTCATCCGCCCTTTCCATGTGATTTGAATAATCCGTCGGCTTTCCCCAAAAATCGGTATAAATTCCGCCTGCTTCCTCCACAATAATTTGCTGGGCGACGCTGTCCCAAATTTTTCCGGGCTGATTAAGGCAGGCTCCGAATTTTCCGTTCGCTACCAGCATCACGTCATAAACGCTGTTTGTAATGCGGAGATTTCTGATGCCAAGAATTATCTCTCCCATGATTTTGACTTCTTCTCTCGTCTTTTCGGGATGCTCTGCGTTTCCGTCAATTTGATAAACGACAAGGGAAGAAAGCAATCTCTCCTCGGAAGACACTTTTATCGGCATTCCGTTGCAAAAAGCGCCTTTCCCTTTTTCCGCGAGATATAATTCATCAAAGGATGGCAGTGAAACACCGCCGGAGAAAGGCTGGTTGTCCTTGATGAGCCCGAGCATAACGCCGTATGTCACCACACCGCTTGCGAAATTGCTTGTTCCGTCGATGGGATCAACGACCCAGGTAAAATTAGAATTATTATTTATGACTCCGGCTTCCTCGTCGATAATATTGTGCCCGGGGTAAACCTCTTTTATTTTTCCGATAAGACACTCGCTGATTTTAAGGTCTGTTTCCGTGAGAACTTGATTGTTGTCCTCGGGCTTAATCCGGCCGGCCACTTTTCCGAATCCATTAAGGGCTATTTTCGAAGCTTCTTCCAGCGACTCTTTGATAAAATCTTGAAATTCCATAATGTTATGTAAAAATTTATTTACTTTCCAGCTCGCCAAACCTGCCTGAATTTTTTCGGGTTCAGGCTTTTCTTTTGCATCCCTTACTGCCGCACTTGCACTTAAAATCAAATTGCCCGCTCTTTCCGTAGTCAGTTGTTATCTCTTCCCCCTTTCTTATGTCTCTCGCGGCAATATCGCTGCCTCCTTTTGCAAGGGTATTTGCTTCGCAGGAATGATTAACGAATTTTTCGGGAGACTGCATCAGATAATACTTATTATTTCCTGCCCGATAAACATAATTTTCCTGATCTTTTCCCAGCTTTTCCATCTCGGATTTCTTAAGAACCCGGGGGTTCCACCTCAAAACTGTTTCGCCCTTTCTGAAATCTCTTGAGGCAAACACCCCTTTCTTGTCGATCTTAGATTTTCTGATAGTGATGCTTTTATTCATTTCCTTGAATTATTCTTCCTCCCTGAAAATCGCGAAGGAAGAAACGTTTGCGCGGCAAATAACTTGTTCAAAAAAATATCAGCTTGTCCGCAGCCTCTTTCACGTTTTTATTCCAGTCATGCCCGGCTTCAACCTCAATGAGCCGGATATTTTTTCTTTTAATTATCTTAGCAGACTCTTCGTCGCAAAAAAACCGGTCGTTTTTTCCCCTTAAGACTATCAGATTCCCTTTGGGAATTTTTTCCATCTCCGCCAGGACATCAATTTTAAGCAGTTTCCAAATTTTCCCAAATCCGGAAATCCAGTTTCTGACGGGCACTATTCTTATCCATTCAATCCTTTCCTCAAGCAGAAAGCGCATCCAGCGAAAAATGAGATCCAATATATTTCTCTTTTTAATCAGCGGATTAAATAATATGAATTTGCTTTCGGGGTTGCCTTCGAAATAGGAAAGCGCCGAACTTGCGCCGATGCTGTGTCCGATAAAATAATCGGCCTTCGCTTCGGTGCCAAGGCAGTTTTCCCGGAGCCAACTGTCCGGGCCATCGTATCCGCCGTAATTTCTCACAAACTGAAAGCCCCCTGGAAAAAGAAGAGTCTTTTTGTCTAAATTATTTTTGTCCACAAATATCAAGGTGTTTTAATAATATTATTCTTTGTTATTTTCCAAGTCAAAACCTTAGAAATTATTTACCAGTCAGAAACCAGATAAACTTTTCCGCATTTTCATCTAAAATTAGAAAATTCTTACTTCGTAAATAATCGTTTCGAGTGCGGTATCGGTTTCCTTCGTCTCATATCCTGCCTCAAAAAACGGAATGGCAGTCCTGGGATCGGACAGGCAAGCCATACCTAAATATTAATTTTCCTTGGCAAAACAATTGAAGAGCTTGATATAATTTTCAAGAAGAAAGCGAAGCTCCTCTTTGGTTTTTGGATTCGCCTGCTCCAGCGATGACAGGCTGTAGTCATTAGGATCAAGCGGCGGAAATAAAACTTCAGCCGCCTTCCAAAACTCCGGATCATTAACCAGATCTTCGAGGGTATTTATCAAATCCGGCATAACTTCCCGGGGAATTGGCAGAAGTGGCAGATCTTTTTTTTCGAAATAGGCGTCCATGACATATCCCATATTTTCGAGCAATTTGAAAAGCTTTTTGTTTAATCCATCCGGAATCACCGCCCCGTTTCTCTCCATCCGCTCCAAGAGATCTTTTATATGAAAACATACCTCAATCGGATCCTTATGGAAGCGATCATTTATTGTCCTTGGATCGCGCATTTCTGATTTTTTTGTAAGATCAGAAAATATTTGCGGCTCCTTGTCTATTTTTGGCATTGCTTTCTTATTAAAAAATGCACCTGTCCCCGCCGAAACCCGCTGAAATTAAATCTTCGGCCGCCGGAAATCAGCCGCTAAAGAAGGTTGACCTTTAATTTCTTAACAAACCTGTGCATATTAACGTCAAAATTATTTATCGGCATCGAGAGTATGCTGTCAAAACTTAGCCATCGGTATCCGCTAAATTCTCTCACGAATTCTTCGCTTTTGTCATTTATCTTTTTTTTCGAATCGCCTTCAAACACGTACCATAAATCCACGTCCGTATGCCCCGCAGTCAGCCCGACCGTTTCGATTTGAGAGACAAATGCGGGAACATCCGGATTATCAAACATCGGTTTTGGCTCAACTCCGAGTTCTTCAACGAGTTCCCGTTTCGCGGTATCAAAAGGCAATTCGTTTTTTTCAAGATGTCCGCCGCTGGGAAGAAGCAGTAATGCTTTCCGGTGATTAAGAAGCAGGATTTCATTTTCCTTCGGATCGACCAGCACGGAAAAACTGACCAGATGCTTCGGGGGAACATCAGGGCTTTTTATCTTGAAAATTTCCGCACCGCTGGAAATCCAATCCAGCGCATCGCTTATATGCCCGCTCTCGATTTGATCGAATGGATCCACCCGCCCGATCAAGCCCGTAATTTTTTTTCTTATCTCTGGCATTGCGCTTATCAGCATTCCAGTATTCCCTCCTTTCCCCCTTGGAAGAAAGAACCCGGAAATGTTATTTGTTAACTTTTCCATTGACCGGCAAATAATTTCCGCCGCTAAAATATAAAAATCGGAAATATAACTGTGGATATTATAAGCCCAGGAGCAGCTTCAGCGCCAAACCTTAAAATCCCTGCATCGATTGAAGAGTCACTAACAGGCAAATTCAATAAATTTGCTCTCACCATCTTGTTTTCCTAATTCAGCATATGAAACAGCAACTTTATTTTCATATTTTTCGCCAAATTTTTCCGACATATATCTTAAATTATTCCCGCCGAAACCCACGGGGGCTAATTAGCTGGGTTATTTCGTGCATATAAACCCTGATTCGGTTCCTATATTGGACTTGAATTTTATGAAAAAGAAATATGCCAAAGTCAGATACGTCCAATTTTTCACTGTCTTGAATCCATTTTTTTCCAGAAGTTTCAACAAATTTTTGCGCGGAAAAAGACTGATATGATGTTCTTTCCCGTCTGCATAACTGAAAAATTTTTTTCTCAAAAAATTGAGGTTCGGGCTGTTAATATAGCATATGCCTCCCTTTTTCAACACCTTAAAGATATTTCCCAAAGCCTTTTCCGGGTATTCCAGGTGTTCCAGGAGGTCGTTGCATAAGATGATATCAAAGTTTTTTTCGGGAAACGGCAGTTCGTTTTCCGCATTTACTACAATCAATTTCGCCTCCGGCAGTCTTTTCCCCGCCTCTTTGATTGCGTATTCCGAAACGTCGACTCCGAACTTCTCGAATGAATCAGGAAACCTTTTCAGCATCAAGCCGAAAGCGCACCCAACGTCTAGCGCTTTTCCTTTTCCAATTTTTTCAATAAAGGGCTTGAGCGGCTTGAAAAGATTATCGAAATAGAATCTGGCAAAATTCCCGTAGCCCAGCTTATAGAAGAATGAATTCCGCCCGTCGAAATAATCTTTGTTGTATATTTTCCGATAATCCATGGTCTATTTATCTTACCCCCGCCGAAATCCGCGGGAGATATAATTATCGAGTTTTCAAGATGATGAATTCAGTTTCGGGAATTGTGTATGTTTTGAGATTTTCCATATGGTTTTTGAGTCTTTCAACGTTTTTCTTGTCGCTTTTGTAATGAGCATAAATTTTTATCGGCAAAATACCAAAACCGGATTCTATTTTTTTTGTGTCAATTGAATAAAAATACTTTGACAAAAGATCCGCTCCGGCTGATGACCCGGCAATCGTTTTTCCGGAAAAAAGTCTCGGGAGGTTATTCTTTGTCTTCCTCAATTTTCTTTGGAGAAGCCAGTCTTTGCCGCCCCGGATATAAACTGATTTCACACCTGACAATTGTTTTTTGAAAATATCTGGATTATCTGATGCCAAAATCAACTCGAATGATTTCTTCCCCGCAATCCTCTTGAATTTTTCTTTGTCTTCTTTGAACATTCCCGGCCAGCGATATTTATATTTCGCGAAATACACAACAAGAATTTGACCATTCTTTGCCGCAAAAAGCATCTTTCTGACAAAGTTTCTGTTGTGAATCGAAGGTTTCCTTGTTTCCCCGCCGTGGAGAATGTATGTGGTCATTTTTTTTGATTATTCTCCCCCGCCGGAATCCGCAGAGGAAGCTAATAATATTTTCCCCTATCCTATCCCAAAACAGCTGTTTTATCAAGAAAAAAGAGCGGGGCGATCGCTCGCTCCGCTCTGTTTCCGAATATAATCCAATAAGACTTATGGATTGACAACAGACCAAACACCGCCGAAATTTTGTCCATTGGTGTCGCCGGCTTTTTTGTCCTGGCTGTAAAAATACAACGGAGATCCGTTATATGTAACTTGCATTGTGCCATCCGGCCGGGTGATTTTGGCGACTGTTCCCGCAACGCCCGAATTTACTTTGAACGCATCTGACGGCGAGACAGCATAGGGAGGCCAAATTACAGCGCACTGTCCTGTGCAATTGCTTACTCCGGGCGTGTCACTCGCAAATTTATACAATGTCATCCCGTTTTCCCCGACAAGATACGTGCCGAGACTTGGGTTTGATGCCGTACTGAGGACAAATGAGTTGCTTTGCAGCGGATCCTGCGGCATATTTTGGTTTTTCGGCAAATTGGCATCCTGACCCGGATTATTTCCGGACATGCCCTGGTCCGGAACCGGAATAGGAGCATAGGCGCTCCTTGAAGGTTTTTGTGGAAACGCATAAAAGACTCCGGCGGCCAAAATTATTGCGATGGCAATGACTAATATCGTTTTTCTCATTATTTTTAAATTAAAAATCAGGCCTTAACACCTATTACAAAAAACTTCTCCCCAAATTTCAAATGGAAGAAGCTGTTTGCTCCGCTGCGGAGCAAATTATTTTCGGCCAAAATCCATGAAAAGCAAGACGGATTATTCCGCAATTTGATTTGTGATATCCTTGAGTTCTTTTTCTATTAATCTCCAGATCCTATCAATGCTTTTGTTCCCTAGTTTTTCAAGGGCGGCATTCGGATAGCTTAGCATATGTTCCCCGATTTCTTCTTTGCACCAATATTCCGGACCCGAATTAAGATGCTGGATTTGAGTTTCTATCTTGTCGAGCGCCTTAGCCAATTTCGCTTCCGCCGTTTTCCCCTCCTCAAATTCAATAATCAAATCAAGATATTCCTGATTCCGGGGCGCCGGCAACAGATCAAAGACCTCCCTGGCATTTTCAATTTCCTTTTCATAGTGATGGCTTTTTTTCTCAAATCCCGGCACATCCCCGTCGATAACCTCGGGAATATCGTGAATCGCCATCATTTTGACCATCTTGAGAGAATCTATTTCTTCGATTTTCAACAGGTCTTTTATGAGAAAAAAGAAAATAATCATGCGCCAGCTATGCTCAGCCACGCTTTCCTGCCGGCCAGTTACCGTCCAATTATGGCGCAGAGTATATTTCAGCTTCTCAACGACATTCATAAATCTGATAATTTTTTCTTCCATGATATTTGATTTATCCTTCCTAACATTAAATGTTAGGAAAATACTCACATTCCGCAAGCGCACCCGCCGTCTTGTCGCAGAAGTCGCAACTATCATCCTTATCAACGGCGGTCGAATAGCTGATTTGCAAAGCCTTAACAGCGCCGGAAAGAAGCCATCTTCTCCAAAAGCGCAGATCCTTGACCTTGTAAAGATTCGGCATCATTACCTCCTTAATAACCTGTTCCTTTATTAAAATCAAAACGCTAAGTGTTGCTTAGCGATGCGTAAAGATAACATTCAAAATGCCGGCAGTCAAGGGAACAAACTCTTTAAGATTATTTCCGATTCCACTCCCCGTTACTTCCGATAAATCCTCAAACTGTTCGCCACCACCGAAACGGAGCTTGCCGCCATGGCTCCCGCGGCGATAATCGGATTAAGAAGCCCTGCCATGGCCAGTGGAATAGCGACGATGTTATAGCCGAAAGCCCAAAAAAGATTTTGCCTGATTGTCCTGAAAGTAAGTTTGGATACGGAAATCGCTTCGGGAACTTTTTTGAGATTGTTTTGCACCAGAATTATCTGCCCCGCTTCTTTTGCGATATCCTGAGCCGAACCCATCGCAATTCCGAGATCCGCCTGCACAAGGCTTGGCGCGTCATTGATGCCATCGCCCACAAAAACGACTTTTTCCCCCTTTTGCTGGAGTTTTTTCACTTCCGCCGCCTTATCCTGCGGCAGAACTTCCGCGAGAACATTTTTAATCCCCAGTTCTTTCGCGATATGTTGCGCTACTTTTTGATTATCCCCCGTAATCATTGCCATTTTAAGTCCCATTTCCCGGAACATTTTAATAACTTCTTTTGTTTCGTTCCGCAATTCGTCGGCAATGACAATCGCACCCAGCGCATCATTTCCGTGAACGACAAACAGCTTTGTTCCGGATTTGTATTCATCCGAATCCAGAATCTTTTGAGCCCAGTCCGTGCTGATATTTTTGTCTTTCAAAAGCTGGATGTTTCCCAGAAGAAGCTGCGTTTGATGCTCCCGGCAAACCGCGGAAATTCCTCTGCCTCTTTCCTCCTTAATATTTTCCACTTCCGCAAATTCAATATTTTTTCTCCGCGCATAATTTGCGACGGCCTTTGATAAAGGATGTTCCGAATGCCTTGCAAGGCTTCCGGCAATCTTCATAATCTTTTCTTCCGCAATTTTTGATTTGTTGTTCCTGATTATTGATAATATTTCCGGCCTTCCTTTTGTGAGGGTCCCTGTTTTATCGAAAACGACCATAGAGATGTCTTTTGCCCGCTCAAAACTTTCCCCGCTTTTGAAAAGGATGCCGCTTTTTGCCCCTCTTCCGGTCCCCACCATAATGGCCGCCGGAGTCGCCAGACCCAAAGCACAGGGACAGGCAATTACCAGAACCGCCACGGCGTTGATCATTGCCAAAGTGAAATCACCGCGCAAAAAATACCAGCCGGCGAAAGTCAGAATGGCAAGAAATATCACTGTCGGCACGAAAATCTCCGCGATCTTGTCCGCTAATTTTTGAATCGGAGCTTTCGAACCCTGCGCTTCCTCCACGGTCCTGATAATCTGCGCAAGCACCGTCTCTTCTCCCACCTTCGTCACTTTTATTATGAGGACTCCGTCTTGGTTTATCGTCGCGCCAAAAACCGGAGAATTCTTTTTCTTTTCAACCGGCAAGGATTCGCCCGTGAGCATCGACTCATCAACGTTTGATTCCCCTTCCGCCACAATTCCGTCCAGGGGAATCTTTTCCCCCGGCAAGACGCGCAAACTGTCTCCCGTCTTCACTTCATCAATGTTTATTTCTTCCTCCCGATTGCTTCCCCGGATCACGCGCGCCTTTTTCACTCCGAGCTCAAGGAGTTTGCGCATCGCTTCGCCCGCCTGTCCGGTGCTTTTGGCTTCGAAATATTTTCCGAGAAGTATGAGCGTGATGATGATCGCCGCAGTTTCGAAATAAGCTTCTTTTCCGAAAAACACGGCCCAAAGACTATAAAAATAGGCGGCTAGCGTTCCAAGTGACACCAGCGTGTCCATATTCGCCCGAAATTTTTTGGCCTGGAAAAACGCCATGCGATGAAATCGGAAACCGAACCAAAAAACAACAACTGTTGCGAGCGCGAGATGCAGCCACATTACGAGATCGATTCCCAAAAGCAGTTTTCCCGACCTAAGTTTCACAAACATCTCAATAAGCAGGGGGAAGCTGAAAACAGCCGACCAGAAAAAAGCTTGCAGTTTTTCTTTAGTATCCCAGCTCTCATGGCGGTGATCGCCGTCCGTATGCATTAAGGCCTGGCCCTGAGGAATTCCGGCGGCTTGTTCGCCGGAAGGGAAAGATTGAACTTTGAAATTTGAGTGGATATCATCATGCTTCGGAATGCCCGATTCTTCCACTATGTAGCCGTTGTCTATAACAACCTGTTTCACATGCTCCTCCGTCAAAGCATCAGCGTCGTATTCAATATAGGCTTTTTTAGACGCAAAATTAACGGTCGCATCCAAAATCCCTTTTGTCTTCAAAAGTTCCTTTTCGTTCGACACGGCGCAGCTTGCGCAGGACATGCCTGAGATGGCTATTATAAGTTTCCTTTTCTGCATATATAATATAGTTTTTTTCCCCCGGCTATTCACATTCACTCAACGATAAATTTTCCGCGGACCATTCCCATCCAACAGCTGAACGGAATCGGGCCTGCCTTTGTCGGCGTGAATTCAATTACATTATCCCCTTTTTTTATGTCCTCAGCAATGCCAAATCCAGGAATGACGATCTTACTGGTGCATCCCGTCGCTTCGTCGCCATTTATTGAAAACCGGACGGGAATGTTATTTTTTACCCGCAAAACGCTCGGTTCAAATCCGCGGCTTGTGATTTTCATTTCAATGTTTTGGGCGGCGCCAAACGAAGAAGAATCATTCACTCCTTTGCTCATTTTTTGATTGGGGACCGGAATTTTTTCGGGAACATCATTTTTCACGCTCCATATCGCAAACCCGGAACTGAATGTGTAAACCGCAAAAAGAATGACCATTATTCCGGCGGCCTTGCTGACAAAAGCCATCTTCTCAAGCTTTGCCAGCGAAGTGGCGGCGCCGAGAGCGAGAAGCACCGGCATTGTCCCCAACGCGAACGCAGACATGGCGAAAGCTCCCGCCAAAAAGCTTCCTGACGCCAGCGCAAATATTTGCATGCTCTGTGTAAACCCGCAAGGAAGAAAAAAAGTGATCCCTCCGAGAAAATACGGCGCCGTTTTGTGTTCCGATTCTTCCAGTTTTCCCCAGTACCTCACCAGAAATTTCGGCATTCTTATTCCCAAAGAGGAAATCGGCGGAACAAAGCCTAAAATATTAAGTCCCAGCCACGCCATGACAACCGCGATCAGTGTTGTATACGCCGAAATAAAATTGCCGCCCAGATTCAGTTTTCCTCCAAAAAGGCCCAGGAGGCCGCCCAAAACAAAAAACGTCAGGATTCTTCCGACGTGAAATTTCAGGTTTGGCTGGAGTGCGCCGGACCAAACGCTATTTTTTTCGCTGCTTTTATATTTTTCCGAAAAAGCCACCACTATGCCTCCTGCGACCACAAGACATGAAGAAAACGAGGCGGCAATGCCGATTAAAAACGAGATTCCAAGTGATATTCTGTCTCCGTATGCCCCAATGCCCCCAAACCATCCTGATAATTGGATGGCTCTATATAAAATTAGGACGGCAATGACCGTTAAAAAGGCTTTCAGCCAATCCATCCGCCCGTTATTTGGGTTTTCCATAAAATGATTATTCGTTTCATATTCATACGCATTTTTCCGGAATAATCATTCTGTGGTCCATACTTTATTGTTGCGGCTCAAAGCATTTATTCGAATCGGGTAATTTTTCCGCCAGTCTGACTATCAGCTCCGAAACGCGTTCCGGCGGAATTCCGTCTCTCCGCCCGGTGACTTCAAGCTGCAAATCCGTGTCAACCGCCCCCGGGCAAACCGCGTAGACTTTAATGCCGAATTTCCGGAGCTCATCCGACATCGATTCTGAAAAACCCCTCACCGCAAATTTTGTCGCCGAGTAAGTCGAAAATTCCGCGATGCCGTATTCTCCCGCCTGGGACGACATATTGATTATCACCCCCGATTTCTGCTTAAGCATATATTTCAGCGCCGCCTTCGTTCCAAAAAGCACTCCCTTCACGTTCGTGTCAACGATGTCATTTATTGATTTGACTGCCTCATCGTGAAAATATCCCTCCCAGGCAATCCCCGCATTATTAATCATCACGTCTATCCGGCCGAATTTCTTTACGGCCGCCTCGACGAATTTTTCCATCTCCAAATGATTCCGCACATCCGCAATCATCGCAAAAAATTCTCCGCGTCCCTTTAGTTCTTTTTCGGCCTTCGACAAATTATTCTTATGGAGCGAACAAATCGCAACTTTAGCTCCCTCCCTGAGAAAGGCCTTCGCGTCGGAAAAACCTATGCCGCGCGACCCGCCCGTTATCGCGACAACCTTTCCCACAATATTTTTTTTCGGCATGGTTTTCGGTTAATGACAAACAATCCTCCCCTATTTCCTGTGAAGCGGAAAATAAGACTCTTTGGCGCCGCTGCGAATTTTTTTGGGAAGTTTGATCGGCTTTTCCGCCTCCTCATGGATTTTTTCGGGCAAATCCGCTCCTTCCTCGCGCTCGATGTCCTCAAGCGGATCATATGAATGCGCCATTTCTTTGGGGCTTTCGGGAAAATATTTTTTCTTGCGTTTCATGAATATTATTACAAACGCCGGCAAATAATAATTGCGCCGGATGTCGTTTCTCGAAAAGGAATTTCCTGCAACAAAAAATTGGCTTTTATGTAATATTAATTACATCAACGGCAAACCGAATCGTGACTGCCTAAGGAAACAAAAAATGAATAACATCGAAAGTGAAAAATCTTGGGGAGAAATAGGCCGGGGAATTATATCCAGTCTGATTAATCTTGCAGAGGGCTACGCCGATAACTTCATTAGGAGACAGCGGGAGAAAATGATTCGGAAAATATTTTCTTTCCTGTTATTTTTTTCAGCGGCGCTCTTTATCCTGAATGGGATTGCGATACTAATAAACGAAATTTTATGTCTGAGGCAATGGGCCGGTTATGTTCTCATCGGATTGGGCCTTCTTGTTGTCGGCCTTTTGATTCCGAAATCAGACAATTACGGATAAGTTTAACTATTTATTATAATAATATGAATTATGTGGACACGGAAAAATTAAGAAGCGACATCGTTAACGGAGTGGACGCGGCTCTCGGCAAGCTGGAATACCAGTACGAAAAATTAAGCGAAAGAACAGCCGAGGCAAAAGAAAAAACACAAAGGTTCATCAGAGAAAACCCGGAAAAAGCCGTTCTGATTGCGGCCGGTGTCGGAGCCATAGCCGCCATTATCACACTGAAAATCATGAAAAGAAGAATGATGCGAATAGACAGTTCATGCTGCTAATCTAAAGCACGGCGACATTTGCCCTAAAAAAAGGGCGTGTGCCCGAAAAACAATTCCATCTCAGTTTTCATTTTCAATAATTTTGAAGCTGTCCGACGGATAATGCGACATTTCAGGGCGCAATTGATATTTTCTTGACAGTGAATGATGATAATAATAATGAAGAGCCTTAAGAAGCTCTGGTTTCGCCGCCTCGGCTGCCTGTGGGGGAGTTGGCTGGGCGCAAAAACCAAAATTTCTTCTTAAGGCTCGTATGGTGGGGCCAGGCTATGGAAGTTACCCCCGTTCCCCCCTAGCTTACTATCCATCAGCCGCTCGGCCGAAATTAAGCGTTTCTTGGCCCCGTGTACAATTGTTATACAATGCAAGCAATTATAAATTTCTTTTCTTTTTACGATAATATATGAATGCTAGAAGCCGGTCGTTTTATGGAGTATACTTGACTCATGGCATATTTTTGGCAGCATATTCCCGAACACCTCAATCCGGTTGCTTTCCTGGCCGGGCCGGTCCAAATTTCCTGGTACGGAATAATGTACGCAGTCGCGTTTACTATCGTTTATTATTTGGTTCGCTACCGGATCCGAACGGAAAAATTATCCGTTTCCTTTGAGACTGTCCAGGATTTTTTTCCATGGGCAATCCTGGGAATGCTTTTGGGAGCGAGACTGGGGGATGTTTTTATTTATGATTGGAGTTATTTCTCTTCGCGCCCCCTCAATATTTTTCTCCCCTTTGACGCATACGATCATTGGCAGTATATCGGGATTTACGGGATGTCCTATTTCGGAGGATTAATCGGTCTTGTTATAACTTTTTACTTTTTTTGCAGAATAAAAAGAATCAGTCTGCTGGAGTTTAGTGATTTATTCGCACCCGGCATCCCCCTTGCTTTCACTTTCGGCCGGCTGGGAAACTTCATCAACGGCGAACTTTGGGGACGCGCAACGACAAAATTTTGGGGAATGTATTTTCCAGCCGACTTCACCGGCGAACTCCGTCACCCGTCGCAGATTTACGAAGCGCTCCTGGAAGGATTATTGCTTTTCTTTATTTTGTGGCCGCTCCGAAAAAAAAGATTTCAATCGGGATATCTTACCGCTTTCTATTTGACAGGTTATTCTGCCGCCCGCTTCACCACCGAGTTTTTCCGCCAGCCTGACAATGACTGGTTCATCGGCCCGTTGACGATCGGCCAAATATTTTCCCTGCTGCTTCTTCTCGGAGCAGGCGTTATCCTGGTTTTGAAATATCATGGCAAGAGAAAATGAAGCTCCCCGATCTTGCCTGCCTCGCCAGCAAACAGGCGCATAGGGTCTCCCTCCGCGCCTCCGAGCAAGCGAAATTACAAAAACAGAAAAGGATTTATTTTACCCAATCCCGCCGAGGCGGGATGGTTTTTTGCAAAGGGAGATGAAATGGCATCATAAAATTATTCGCGCTGCGAAATATTCCGAACGCGGGCAGCCGACACGAAACAATTCTCCTCAAAAATAGCCAGTTTAAAGGGCTATTTTTTTATTCCGCCGATAATTTTTCGGCGGCTCTTTTTGAAATATATTGAAAAGTCGATTGTAACAGGTGTTAACAAAAGAAAAATCTTTACGTGTGGAGGGAAATTTCCGGTATGCGCGAAATAATTCTGCTTATTGCGAACGATTTTTCTTGAGTTTCGAGAATGAATGTTCTCGGACAAAGCCGCAACAATCTCCTGATCGCAAATCGGGAATATCAAATGCATGAACGGCTTTGGTTGAACATTAACAATTAATTGTCATCCGGCCGATCAGGCCGCTAATAGGGGGAGACGGCAATTATGGCCTCAAAAAAAGAAATCCGGTTGCTACGGTCATTGCTTTTATTAATCGGAATAATTTTTACCGCGTCATCATGCGTCAGCATGAATAGCACCCCTCAACATCCGATCCAGCAGAGTATCCGCGTGGACGGGGATCTCCAGCCAAAGCAAGTCAAGATCTCAAACTTCGGAAATATTCAGGAAACTGGCGTGACTGCTTTTTCGAGCAACTATCGCCAATTTTCCAGGAAAATCAAGAAAGGCAACAAAACTGAAGAAACAAACTACTGGGAGCCGATCAAATGGCAAGGCATGAACAATCTGGCTCCTGACACAAAAAAACTGAAGTTCTCTCTTATTGTAGAAAATCCGTTTTTCAGGACTTATCGACTTGTCAAAATTATCGACATCGAGGGCCAAAAGCGGGAAGAGGAAGTTCTGATATTTCCGAGCGGCCAGAAAGAAAGCTTCGCGGACATTCAGGAAATGTACAACATAGAGTGTCCGGTCGTAGCCGACAAGTCGATCAGGATTACCATCAGGTTGGACCTTCTGGAGGGCTCCGGAATACCGGGGATGAATAGTCTGACGGTTTCCGAACTCTCATACAGGATAGGTAGCGCTGGAAATCTCTCCGATCAGAGAATCTCCAAGAAAGCGCAAAAAGGGGGTGTTCACCCGGAAAACTGAAAAAGGAATTAGGGGTTTAAATGCGGGAAATCATCGGAGTTGATTACAAACCACATTTCATTTAACACTTCGCTTCACATCTAAGGAGATCGAGTATGAGACGGAAAGTTTTCGCGGCCTTCATGGCCCTGGCTATCGTGTTTGCCCTGAGTTCTTTGGCAATGGCCAATTGGGATCCGCCTGCGCCCGTTTATAACGACGGCACCGCCGACGTCAAGATTGACCAGGTTCAGGGCGCTGCGGGCGTGGCCGGTTTGGTGGTTGACGTCACGAGTGAAAAGGGCCATGTGTTCAAGACCACCGACTCCACTTCCGTTTCCGGCAGTGGCGCCTTTGGCCTGAACGACTTTAACAGCGTCGACGGATCAAGCTGTTTCAGCAAAGATGGCTGCTTCAAGGAAGGCGTGGTCGGCGTTGGTCACTTTGACTTCAACTACGACAAAGTCCACACCTGCGGCACTGTGTACGTTGACAATAAGACCATTGCCAACGTGTACCAGAACACCAGCTCCATGAACAGCAGCCTGATCGCCAGCGCTTCCGCCTGTCAGCTGCCGGTGACGGCCAATGCCAGCCAATCCCAGACCTTCACCCAGAACGTGGTGAACGCCGTGATCCCGAACCCGAATGCCGGTTGGGGCCAGCCTGCGACCCTGGGCACCGTCAACAGCGGCTATGTCGGCAACACTGCCGCCAGCGTAAAGATCGGCAACTAACAACATAGCTCCTGGAAGTATCTACAGGACTTAATCAACCGGCCCGGTCGCGGAAAAAGAGGCACGTCCTCCGATCCGCTTCCGGGCCCGTTATATATTAGGAGATCGGACGCATGAATAAAAAATCGGGTCTTATCCCCATACTGCTGAGTGCGGTTCTGACGGTATTCCTGGCGTATTCTGCCCAAGCTCAGACTGTCCAAACCAATACCGCTTCTCAGAACACTAACCTCAATCAAGTTGTTCTGCCCGGGGGCACCGGATACGGCGGAACAACAAACAACACTGCAACCGACCCCGCTGGAGGCACTGTCGCTTCCAATCCTCAGAAGTATCCACGGACGTGGTTTAATCCGATGAACCTTCCAGGGGTTTCCGGTCCGATCTATTATGGCGGTCCGGTGCGATATGGAAAAGAACTTCTGGATGTTGGCATCCTCATCCGTTTCAAACCGGTTTGGGATCCTGCCTTCTCTCAAAAATTCGCCGGCCGGCCGGGTAAGACGAATGTTTCTGAATCTATTCCGACGCCGAAAGACGCCCGATCCGGCACTTCAGTCACGATGACTCTGCATCAGCCGCAAAGCCCGAAGAAGCTCAGGGATTTCAATCGTTCCTTTGAGCTCGTCGACTGCTATTCAGTTGACGGGCAAGACGGCGCCGACAGTCCAAAGCTGCTGGGCATGGCGGCTGAAAAAGCGAGCAAGGTTAATGCCGACATTGGCATTGTCGTGAACCAGGGGGCGAATTTTGAGCTCTCCGGCAAAGACAGCCAGCAAGTCATCGGATTTTCTCCGAGTCTCATGGGAGGAGGAGCCGGATCGGTTGCAGGAGGCGCGTTGGGGTTTGCCTTAGGTTGGGCTCAGCACAAGGCAAAGTACTTAACCCAACCATTCCTCGTGGTTTTGCTTTTTAAGAGCACGGGGGTTCCATATGACTGGCGGGAGGAGGAGCAAAAAACTCAACCCAAACCGGTTCCTGCAGTGCCGCCTTCGTCCTACAATGGCGATAATAATAACCATGAGGCAGGCGCGGCGCAGGAGCCAGCAAACCAAGTGCATGGAGCGAAAACCGCGAAAGGGACAAAAGACGTCCCTCCTCCCAAAGGGGAGAAACTCCCCTACAAGAGACCGGCACCCTCGCTTCTGATCGAGCAGCAGCCCAGGTGATCTCCAAAAAAAGAAAATCTGGACAAAGCTTGTGTCGGAAAGCAGTCCGGCCAGGCATACCACAGGAGGCGCAACCGCGAGTTACGCCTCCTTTTCCAATATAAACACAGAACTACTAATGTTTTTCAGCTTTAAAATACATCCGCTCAAACGGAATATTTTTCATAAGATTGCGGAGGAGAACCAGAGAGTTGACTCGTCAATTCCAGAAATAATCTGGGAACTCGATTGTATTATTTGTCAAAGATACGCAAAAAAGCGCTTAGGCATAATTTATTCTCCATTATTTTTTACTTTTGCTTTGCCGACAGCCGCAGAAAGAATCGCCTGCTGTTCAGTAAAGCAAAGGTCGAAAAATTACTTCTTTCCGAAAATGTTTTCTGAAGGAGGGAAGGAAAGTTAATCCAGTGAATTTGAAAGGGGGTGAGAAAACATGAAAAAGATAATTGTATCGTCAATTGTTGGTTTAGCGCTTGTTGCGGCGATATCGCCGGCGATGGCCAGAGTCAATTTCCATACGCCTTCGATGCCGAACAATCATAATAATTGCTGCGCCAATAATGATCCATGCTGCCCGGAAGTGAAGATTGACAGCTATAACAACGCAATGATAAAAAATTCCGTTTTAGCGGTCAGCAACACGGGACTAAATGGAGTAATAGACCCGGAAGATAATGATTCTTATCACAACAATAATAATCATAATTCTTTCAACTGGCCCAATAGTTCGGACGATCCAGGGTCAATTACCACAAAAGACGCCACGGCAGTTAACGGAGTCGAGAACGACGTTAATTCGATCCACGAAATCGCCATGCCGACATCGGGAACTCTCGACATAAAGACTGTAAACTCTGCATACGTCGACAATAAAGTCGGAGCGGTAGCAAATTCCGGCGCAAATCTAATCATTAAATCGGGCACCATAAGCACCGGCGGAGCTGGCGCCCAGAACTCAGTAGTAAACATGGTCCAATCAGGAATCACGGTTTACTAGCCACTTTACGGAGAAAACTGGAGGGCAAAGCCTTCTTCAGAATGTTCCGAACAAGGACAGCCCTTCAGTTAATCCGTATAATTTGAAATTTTTACTTATAAATCCAAGATCGTGAAGATTATTTCCGGAAAAAATAAAGTTATAAAAATGAATTTGATTCGTTTTTTTATTGCTTGCCTTCTGACTTTAGGACTGATTTTTAATAATATTGCCCTACCTATTTCGGTGGAAATTGCAATGGCGCAGTCTGATTCTGGTCAAGAAACGGACACGAAAGAAAATATCGATAACCAAGAATCTAAAAACGCCAACGGCGGCGAAGAATCAGGAAAAGTTGATGGTCCATCAAGCGCTCAGGAAAGCAAGGACACCCAAAAGGAGGACGGACAAGACGATCCAATTTGGAAATCATGCGACTTTTCTAAAAAAGAAAATAAGCTTATTAAAAAAAACAAAGGCAAGGAATGCCGCAAAAAAGACAGCTGTAAAAAGATAAAAGAATGCCTTTCCGATTTCATCAGCATCAAAAACGAAGCGGACATAAAAAACGATTCCAATTCCTCCGCAAATACCGGGGAAAATATTATCAGTCCTGACGAAGACAGCGCCGGGATAGATTATCCGATTGAAGAAACAGCGACCGAAGAAAATCCGAAAGAAAAAAATGAATCAGAAGACGTTACTGAGATCAATCCTGAATCGGGGAATGAAGACGAATCCGGTGACAATATTTCTCCTCAAAATGAACCCCCCGGTGAACCGTCCGGAATAAATGATCCGGATCCGGAAATATCCGGCGGAGAAGGAAAAGAAGCTTTTGAAGATACGGCTAAAAACGGGATTGATCCAAACAGCCAAAAAGAAGCATCGGACAGCGCCTCAACCGATCAAGCCGTATTAAAAGATGAAGCTTCTGAAGAAAAAGACAATATTTCGATAAATAGCGATCAAATAACAGAGAACGAAAATAATCCTCTCGACAAAAAAACCGCGCAAAGCGTCCCAACGGTGACCGAGGAAAATGACCAGGAAATAGGAACATCGGCAACGGACAATGAAAAAAGCGCACCAGTTGATAAAGAAATAAATTCTCCGGAAGAAGAAGATGAGAACATCGAAAGTATCCCGGCAGTGACCGAGGAAAATGATTCGGAAACAGAAACATCGGCATCCGCCGAAAAAAGCGACGCGGAGAATGAAGATATGCCAAACAGCATCGAAACGGATGATGCCGCGGCAGAAAACAGTGTGTATAACGAAATAAACACAAATGTCGTCGGAGAAAATGTCGAAAAATTCGAACAGAATATCACGGGCATGTACAGCGGAGACATCAATCTTCTCGACGAATTCACAAATCTTCTTTCCAGTGCCGATACGGCAGATTCAAACGGCCTAACAGCCGCTCAGATTGCAATTGAGAATACTGCCGAAACTGAAAACAGCCTGGAATCCAGCGCGACAACGGGAGGCAATTCAATAGAGGGAGAAGACAGCCGGGCCGCAATCGAAACGGGTGATGCCATATCAGCGGCGAATATCGTGAATTTTATTAATGTCAATCTTATCGGAGAAAATTGGCTGTTTGCGACCATAAATGTTTTTGGTGACTGGGTGGGAGATTTGATTGTTCCGGGAGAAGGCCTCCTGAATGTTCCGGAGGCGAGTGCGCAGTCAAACGAGAATATTTCGATTGAAAATGACGCTACAATAATAAACACCGCTGATGCAAACGCATCGACCGGATCAAACACGATCAGCGGAGATAACGGCACAGCCGCAATAGAAACGGGCAGCGCCGCTTCCAGTTCGGTTATCAAGAATGTGGTCAATACGACAATTATTAAAAATAGCTGGTTCTTTTTGACGATAAATAATATGGGCAGCTGGATTGGAAAAGCAATCCATTGGGGAGAAGATAATAACGAAGAGATATACAGCTATGATTTTAATGAGGACGAAAGTTGGGAAGCAAACCTCACTAATTGGTTTTCAAGCATATTCATCAAAAACAGCGCGAATATCGAAAACAGCGCAGTTGCAAGCGCTTCGACCGGCAGTAATTCCATTAAAGGAAATTATGGAGCGGCTAATATTCAAACCGGAAGCGCGTATGCCGCCTCCAACATATATAATTTTGTGAATACAAGCATCATCGGGAATAATTGGTTTTTCGCAACCGTAAATATATTCGGTACCTGGAAAGGAAACGTCAATTTCGCCTATCCCGACCTTTCCGTTTCGATTAATGACGGGAAGGGTTCAGCTAACAGAGGTGAAAATCTGCATTATTCCGTTGAGATCGAGAATGAGGGAAAAGCAAGCGCCAGTAATGTCTATGTGCGGATTTCCCTCCCTGATTGCCTAAGCACCAGCGGCAACCCGAATACGGGGGACAAAAATGGATCCGGCAATGAAATTTCCTGGAATCTTTCGGGCCTCGGAGCGGGAGAGAAGAAAAGCTTTTCAATTGACGCGGCGGTTCCAGAAAATATTTCCCCGGATGAATCAAAAATCCGAACATATGCGCAAGTACTGACCGAGACCAAAGAGACGGAACTCGATAATAACACTTCGGCAGACGATACGCTGATTAATCCGTCAGTAGAAGATAATAATGAAATCAGCCCGCCTGAGATCATCACTTTGAATGACAACCCCAATAAAATTCAGGGTTCCCAAGTCAATGATCCCCAAACTAATGACCCTCAAGCGCAATATTCGCTTTCGATAAGAAGAGAAATAAACAACAAAAAGGCAAAGCCGGGAGAGAAAATTAAGTACACCATCTATGTCAGCAATTCGGGCGATGGAGATCTGCATAAAGTGAAAGTGGAGGACAATCTGAAAAATAAGGATGGAGATCTGGGATCGTACGCATGGGACATTGGAAATCTCGGGAAAGGGAAAACAGCCAAAGTAACATACGGACTCCTGATCGGCGCTGATGCTCCGAAGGGAGATTATAAAAGTTCGGCTGTTGCCACTGGCTTCGATCCGAACGAGTCGGAAGTGAAGTCCTCTGAAGCAAAAGTGTCTTTTCATATGGAGAGCGTTAAATTAGCCGCCGCCCAACAGCAATATTATTACTATTACTACTTATATTCCCCCGCCTACAGCAGACAGGTGCAGCCATTTTCAATTATTGAAACGGCTTCCGCCGCCGAAAATAACGAAGACACTCATCCGAGAGTTCTGGGCGCATGGACCAATCGCAAATCCGCCCTTCCTCTCACCTATTGGTTAATCGCAGCCCTTTCGTATTCTTATCTCTTAAACAGCTTTCTTTTCCCTAAGAAAAAAACAAAACAACATACATGAAAAAAAGGGGACTTATAAGAAAATTCGTATTCCCTCTTACTGCAACGATTCTCATAGTTTGGTTTTGGAATGTTAACCGCGGAGAAGAAGGATACTATTGGTTTTTGGGACTTGTCTTTTCGATTCTGCTTCTGCATTATCTGTTTCTGTCCGTTCGGTATATCAGAAAGCGCTTAAATTCCGGCCAGAGAACCCCTTTTTAAGCCATATTTAAGGTTGCCGGTAAATTCAGGCCCTCGAATAAAAATTGACAGCTAGAAATAACCTAATATAATAAATGCACCGAGGCAAAGACATTATAAACTTCGGAAAATCCTGCGGATGACCAAGGAGGAAGTCATGGACTAAGATTGTTTGATTTGTCTGGTGATTCCCTGTGCGCCCTGTCACAGACGGGCCGCACAAGCCATGAGCGCTGTTTCACTCATGAGTTCTACTCTACGGGGTAGCTGCTATGGGAACAAGGAGCCGTCTTAGCCATGAGCGCAAACGAAGGCTTCCGAATCTGCCGACGACTCTTTTAAAGAGAACTCGCGGAGAAGCCAAATTCGTAGCGCACTGGCCGCGCCCCGGCAAACATGCCTCTTGAGGCAATGCCTTTCCGAACAGGAATAAATTCGAAAATTGAATAGTTCGAAAAGGCTCAGCCTGGTGCAGAGAGCGTCTGCCAAGTCGCAAAAGCGAGGGGCAAGCAATCGCCAACTGTGACTCCTATGATTCAGGCGATTCGGGCACTGGTCGGGATTGATTTTGAAGGGAGAATCCCGGCAAAGAATATCCCTTCTAAGGAGGGTGGCGGCCATTTTGGCGCGCCACCTTTTTCACTTCTCCGGCCGGTTAAAGAATAAAAATTATTAAACTCTCTGAGATCGATTTCCGGCTGATTCTTCCTAGGCGCAAGAAAATGACAGAAAAAAATATGAGTATCAAACAAAGAAGCTTTTACTGGATTCTGGCGCAAGGAATCGCAATTATGCTTTTGGTTTACTCGACAAGCTTCATCAGTTTCGCCCTCTTTCATTCCGTCTCCGAAATAGCGTCTATTGTCATCTCCTTTGGAATATTCATTGTTGCCTGGAACTTTCAGAAATTCCGGGGAAACAATTTCGTCCTGATTATCGGAGTCTCTTACTTTTTCGTGGCCGCCCTAGATCTCCTTCATACTCTTTCTTTCAGCGGATTGTCTCTCTTTCAAAATGACTCGAACCTGCCGACCCAGCTCTGGATAGCGGCAAGATACATGGAAAGCCTCTCATTTATTGCGGCTTTCTTTTTTTTAAAGAGAAAAAAGATGCTTCGCGGAGATTCAGTTTTTCTTCTTTTCCTCGTTATTTCACTCGCGATCACGCTGTTTGTTTTTTACTGGAGAGTATTTCCTGACGCATTTATCGAGGGATCCGGTCTTACGGAATTTAAAATATCAAGCGAATACCTGATTTCGTTCTTCTTTTTGGTTTCATTCGGATTGCTTTATTCCAACCGCCGGCTGTTCGATCCCAGATTTGCGCAGTTCCTTATGCTTTCGCTCTCGGTAAAAATTGCGTCGGAAGTGTTTTTTTCCCATTATGCCAGTGTAACCGACCTTTCAATGCTGATGGGTCACCTTCTTAAGGTTTTATCCTTCTTTCTTCTCTATAAGGCCATTATTGAAATAGCACTGATTGATCCTTATAATGTTTTATTCCGTGATTTGAAACAATCGGAACAAAAGTACCGGGACTTGGTTGACAACTCATTGGTCGGAATCTATAGAGCCGACCTCGAAGGAAATTACCTGTACGTTAATGAAGCCATGGCCGAAATGTTCGAGTTTGAAACGCCCGAAGCTATGATTCGCGAGGGCGGAAAAATGCGTTACGAAAAGGAAAGCGATAGAATGATTTTCCATGACCGACTCCAAAAAGAAGGGAGAATCGCCAACTACGAACTTGCGGGAAAAACCAAAACCGGCAAAAAAATAAACATCCTGTCCAATGCAATGATTGCCGGCAACGAAAGATCCGGGATGATTCTCAACATTACCCTCCGAAAAAAGCTTGAGAATTTACTACAGAAAAACATCAGGGAACAGCAAATCATAATTGACTCGGTATCCGCAATGATATTTTTCAAAGACCGGGAAAACCGCCTGATCCGGGTAAATAAAGCGTTTGAAAAAACTATGGGAGTGCCGAAGAAAAGGCTAGAAGGACTATCCCTCAGCGAAATATATCCGGCATACCAGGCGGAGGCATTCCAAAAAAGTGACCTCGAAGTTATTAAATCCGGAAAAGAAAAATTAGGAATAATCGAATATATGGATACATCAGTCGGCACCAGGCTGGTCCAAACAGATAAGGTCCCCTATTTTGACGAATCGGGAGAGATTGCAGGCATTATCGGTTTTTCAATCGACATTACCGAAAACAAAAAGGCCGAAGAAGCGCTTAGGGAAAGCGAAGCCAAATATCGCCAGCTGTTTTCGAGCATGGCCAGTGGAGTTGCCTACCACGAAATAAAATATGACCGGAAAGGAAATCCGGTTGACTACGTATTTATCGAAGCCAATGAATCCTATGAAAAAATGACCGGACTTAAAAGAGAAGAATTAATCGGAAAAAGCGCGCTGGACATCATTCCGAAAATGAAAGAGTACCCTTTTGACTGGATCGGCGCTTATGGAAAAGTAGGCTGCGGAGGAGAGCCGCTCCGATTTGACCGATACTCTAATTTTCTCAAAAGATGGATATCAATATCCGTCTACAGCCCTAAAAAAAATTTTGTTATCTCTGTTTTCGAAGATGTGCATGAACGAAGAAAAGCGGAAGACGCGAAAGATGAGTTTCTTTCTCTGGCTTCCCATCAACTGAAAACACCGCTTTCAAGCATCGGCTTGTCCTCCGAACTTCTTCTCAGAGGAGTTTCCGGAAAACTTGAAAACGAACAGAGAGAATATCTTGAGGACATCAATAAATCCGTAAAAAGGATGACTCTTCTTGTTAACAATCTTCTCGATGTTTCACGCCTTGACATAGGCAGTTTTGAATTCAAAAGAAGCCCTCTCAATTTGCCGCTGGCCATTGATTCGGTTCTTGGAGAATTTGAACCGCTAATTCAGGAAAAAAATATTTATCTGACCAAAAACTATGAAAAAAATATTCCTACCATCTTTTTCGGAGGGAAATCTTTCCGGACTGTTTTTGACAATCTTCTCTCAAACGCAATCCGTTATACGCCCAGGAAAGGAAAAATTTCGGTTGAATTAAAGATGGACAATGGAAATATTCTCCTTTCTGTTTCCGACACGGGATGCGGAATTCCGGAAGGGCAGAAAATAAATATTTTTAAGAAATCATTTCGATCCGACAACGCCATAAGAATAAGCCGGGACGGAGCGGACCTCGGACTTTATATAGCAAAAACGATCACTAAGAAAACAAACTCCAAAATCTGGTTTACCTCCCAAGAAGGAAAAGGAACAACTTTTTACCTTTCAATTCCAATTAAACGTTCCTAAATATATTTAGCGAAAACCCGGCATTGCGCCGGGTTTTTTGATTTCTCCATCTTATCCGTTCAGCCTGTATCCCATTCCCCTCATCGCTTCAATAACCGCCCCTCTTTTATCGCCTAATTTTTTCCGAAGATTCGTCACGTGGACATCGACTACGTTGGCGAATGAATCAAAAGCGAAATCCCAGACATTGGAGAGAATTTGTTCACGGCTTACGACGATGCCCTTATTTCTCATAAGATATTCCAGCAGACCGAACTCCTTGAGAGTCAGCGCCACCTCTTTTCCCTTTTTTGTAACTTTTTTTGTTGCTGGGTTCAGGCTGATATTGCCTGCCCTGAGCTCAAGAGGAAGAACGGACTCAGGACGGCGCAATATTGCCCTGATCCTGGCCAGAAGAACTTCAAAAGAAAATGGTTTTGACAAGTAATCGTCTGCCCCTGCGTCAAGTCCGGCCGCTATATTTTTCGCTCCGTCGCGGGCTGTCAGCATAAGAATCGGAATGTTTATTTTTTGGCTTCTTGCCTCACGACAGACTTCATCACCTGTTTTTTCGGGAAGCATCCAGTCAAGTATGACAAGATCATAGTCCTTGCGATTCATTAAGATCCTCCTCAAGCCGCTTTTCCCATCCAAAACATAATCCACGGCAAAACCCTCCGATAAGAGGCCTTTTTTTATAAGTTTGGCCAGATTCTCCTGGTCTTCAATAATGAGAATCCTCATAATAACCAATTTTACACTAAAAAAACCAAAACGTCGCCCTCATAATGGGCCTTTAATTTATGATACAAAAACAAACAGAAAAAATTTCATCTTTCTTAATCAAATCTTAATGTGCGCTTATTATAATGACTTCAGAATTATTATTAATCCCAAACCTATGAAAAAATCTATGGTTAAGAATGAAACGAGGACTTGTCCTTGCGACCTGTCTCAATTCTGCCAAGAAAGGAGCGACGAAGAGATAATTGAATTCATTAAGACCAACAAGGAATGCTACTCATTGCTTGTCAACCGCTACGAAAAGAAGCTCTTTAGGTATATAAAGCGCATAAGCGGGGTAATTAATGAATCAGCCGAAGACATATTGCAGACAGTTTTCCTGAAAGTGTATGTAAATCTCAATACTTTCAATGAAAAAAACAAATTTTCCTCGTGGATATACCAGATTGTACACAATGAAACGGTAAATTGCTGGAGGAAAAACGTAAAAAAGGGATACGTCGTTTCTTTGGAAGAAAATGATTTTTTGAAGAAAAATATCGCCAGCGATGAGAATACCGAAAAGAAAGTTATTCAGAAAATAGACAGCGGCAAGATCTCAAAGGCTCTCAGGAGCCTGGACGGCAAACACAGAGAAGCGCTTTCCCTGAGATATATGGGCGAATTAAGTTATCAGGAAATTGCAAAAAAAATCGGAAGGCCGGTTGGGACAGTCGGAACATTGATTAATCGGGGGAAGAAAATCCTTCGTGAAGAACTGATGAAATCCGGTTTTTCTTCCGAAATGCTGTGAAAGATAAATTTATCCTTAGTAGCAAAAGGAGGTGAAAAAATGAACGAAAAAGAACAAAAAATGAAAACGGCCAGTTGGCTAATCGTGCTTACTGGAATATGGCTTATACTGGCGCCCTTTATTCTGGGATTCAGCGGAACAATCTTGAGTCGAAGCGATGTTGTTGCCGGCATAGCAATTATCGTAATCTCGATCGTCAGGATAGGAATGCCTGAAGACGGCACCTGGATAGATTGGCTAAGCGCTCTTCTGGGAATCTGGGTGCTACTCACGCCGTTTATGTTTCAAGTGCCGGAAATGGCAGGGTTTTGGAATAATTTTATTTTCGGACTTGCGACGATTGGATTGTCTGTTTGGGCATCACTGTCTGAATTTTCCGCAAATAAACCTGAAACCGTTTAAGCAACCGGCACCAGCGGTTGCCGCTGAAAAAATAATAGGGGGACAACGAAAAGTCTTGAATAAAGGCTTTTCGTTTGTTTTGAATAAATCTATTTAAACGACAATTGCTTTCATTAAATGCGTTTCGAATGGGCCGAATCTAAACGGCATTTTCTTTTTCATTTTCCCCGGAGTCCGACTCGAAAGCATCTTTCCTCGCGAAATTTATAAACTTTGAGCAAAAATTATTGAGCAAGGGAATAAGGCAAATAGGAATTTGGGGCAAAAAATGAGAGCCTCGGACAAATTCCTAATATCGAAAAGAGCCAAAAGGCGTGTGAAGAGAAATTTCGTTTTTCTCTTTGCTTTTTTTACACGTGCCGAGTTCATAAAATTTTACCCCGGTGGTTTGAGAAGTTTTCTCAAGCGCTTTTTTGAGGACGCCGTTATCATCTGCGCCGACCACTTCCAGCCCTATTCCCATATTGAAAGTCACGCACATATTTTCCCACGTTTCGTGGCTTTCTTTTTGGATGAGCTCAAAGAGCGCGGGCGAAGCAGGAACGTTTTTCACGAACCTTATTTTTTCGCCGAGACTTTTTATTTTCGTGAGCCCTCCTCCGGTATTAATGCACAAGCCGTGAAGAAGTCCGAAATGGTTTTCTTTCTTAATTTCCTCGACAAGCGCTTTTATGACAATCGCCCATTGGCGGGTCGGAGATAAAATCGCTTCGCCTACTGTCATTTCCAGACCAGAAACGCTTTCGCCAACCTTGTATTTTCCTCTGTAAGGAAACTCTTTTCTTGAGAGAAAAGGATATTTTTTTGAATAATCGGGATGCATAAGAGCCGTCCTGGCCATCGTGAGGCCGTTAGTCATTATTCCTGAATTTGGTTTTTCTTCCCATTTTGCCTGCCCGTCGCTCGCGAAACCAAAAATTGTGTCTCCCGATTGTATGTTCCCCCTCACAATATCTTCCTCCTTTGCGGACGATCTGACGTCGATATCTATCGCGTATGACCTGATTTGGTCCGGAAGATCCGCCGTCTCCCCTCCCAGAAACTCAATCTCCATTCCATTTTTTTTGTAAAGATCAATCATCTTAAGAAACCCCTGGCCGAACTGATTGAGGATGAGATCTTTCGGGACATTAAGCGAGTTTATGTTCACGACATCGGTCACTTCATACTGGGAAACGAAACCGCTGGCCGCAACATCGCCGGTGTTTGAAGAAAGCGCGTCAAAAATTTCTTCCTGAAATATTGATTCGTCGCCCGTTTCAAAATATTGAAGACAACGCTGGATGCTTTTGCTCCCGCTTCCATCCGAATGCTTTACCTTAACCCATCCGGCGTTTTTTGAATCCCGGGCCATTACGCAAAAAGCATTTGGAAAATCATTTTTTACGATTTCTCTAAAAACTCCCCGCACACTGTCTTTGTGCGGATCGACTCCCATTTTTTCGTAAATCGATTGTTTGAGCATAAATAATATTGATTAGTTTCGTTAACCATGAGCTATAATCGCATGACCAATGGCCTATTTTTCGCTAAGATTAAAACCTAGCAAATTTTCAGCTTATTAATAATCAGTCCCGCGATTTTTCTAATTTCATCATCTCCAATAAACGCACTTCCAATCTGGTCTATGGATACGCTCGCATTATGCGCGTATTTATTAAAGTAAGGAACGTCGTATTCCTTTTGCAACTTGGACTTATACGCCAAATATTCCTTTGAACTTCTGTGCGCGTCTCTCTGCTCCATCCTTCTCACCGCTTGTTCCTCCGTTGTCCTTAAAAGGATTATGAAATCCGCGATTGAGGCAATTTCCGGATGCAGCAGGTATATCCCTTCGCATATAATAAGCCCGTTCGGTGTTTTGAATTTAATTTGAATATCGGTGTCTTTTTCCCCGGTTTTCTGATTCCAGGCAGATTTTATATCAAGCTCGGATTCCTGCTGAAAATGCAGCAAGTCATCCTTCAATTTTTCGAAATCGTTCCAATTAAATGGATTTTCTTCTTTTTTAACAAGATTACTGCCTCCGCTTTCAAGCGCTTTTTTTATCCTATTTTTTCTGTCTCCGGTTGAGTGTTTCAGATACCAGTCAAGTCTGACAATCTCGCAATCTATCGGCAATATTTTATTCAGTTTGTCAGCCAGAGTGCTTTTTCCGGTTCCGCCTAATCCGCAAATGAATATGATTGGATGCTTTTTTTTCATTTATTTTTTTCGCACCACTCCCGCGCGTTCTGAAACATTTTAAGCCAGGGAGACGCTTTCCATTTTTTGTTTAATTTTTCCGGAAGATAAGCCCACTGCCACTTGAGAAACGCCCGCTCTGGATGAGGCATCATCGCAAGATGCCGTCCGTCGGGCGAGCAAAGAGACGTGAATCCTTTCGGCGATCCGTTTGGATTGAAAGGATAACTTTCGGTCGGCTTTCCGTCGTCGTCAACGAAAGAAATCGGCGCAAGCTTTTTTTCTTTTAACTCCTTTTCGATTTTTTTGTCGGGAAAATACAAATATCCTTCCCCGTGCGCCACCCAAACCCCCAGAGTCGAGCCTTCCATGCCGCGCAGCATGACAGCCGGGCTTTCGCTGATTTTCACCGTAACCCAGCGCGACTCAAAGCGCCGGGACAAATTTCGGATAAACCTTGGCTGCTTTTCATCGGCGGTTCCCTTGAACGGAACCCACCCGAGAAGCGCCATAAGCTGGCAGCCATTGCAAATTCCAAGAGAAAAAGTGTCGGGACGGTTATAGAATGCGTCGAACATGTCTTTTATTTTTTTGTTGAAGCGAATTGTTCCCGCCCATCCCTTGGCGCTGTCCAAAACATCGGCATAGGAGAATCCTCCGACAAAAACCACGCCCCGAAAATCAGCCAGACTTATTTTCCCTCCGATAAGATCGGTCATCATGACATCCCAAGGTTCAAAACCGGCGGCAAAAAAGGCTGAGGTCATTTCTCGGTCTCCGTTACTGCCCTCCTCACGGATTATGGCAACCTTCGGCTTTTTCTCCGCTTCAATCAATTTTTGTTCAGTGCCCTCAGGTTCAAACGGAACTTCGTAATTCATCCCCTTGCGAATATGCCGGCTCGCCTGTTCTTTCGCAAACTTGGCATTCATCTGAAATTCCTCCAGCCGATCGCTGGTTGCTTCCCACCAGGAAAGAAGCGTTTTTGTATCGACATCCAGGATCTTTTTTTCTCCTTGGGAAATTGATAATTTTTTTCCCTTGGCGGTCTCGCCGATTATTTCTCCCGTTAGATCGTATTCCTTAAGCATCTCTTGAATTTTTTCCTCGTTTTCGGGAAGATATTCAACCACAAGTCCTAATTCCTCCGAAAAAAGTTCCGGTATCGCGTTTTCATTTCCGCGAATGTTGATTTTTGCCCCGGAATTTCCCGACATAGCCATCTCAGATACCGTAGTAATAAGCCCGCCGTCGCTCCGATCATGGCCGGAAAGGATTAGGCCCTCATCAATCATTCTTTGAATTGCCAAAAAAGCGTTTTTCAGGGCCCTTGCATCGTCCGCATCCGGCGATTCATCGCCAATCTCAGAAAATATTTGAAGCAAAGCCGAACCGCCCAGACGGTTTTTTCCGTTTCCGAGATCAATCAGCATAAGCCGGCTTTCTCCGGGACATTTTATATCCGGAGTAATAATTTTTGTCACGTCAGGCATAGTTGCATAGGCCGAAACCACCATTTGCCCGGGAGCCTTGACGATTTCGTCGCCGACTTTGGCTGCCATGGAAAGACTGTCTTTGCCTCCGTCCACCGCTATCCCGAAATCAATCATAATGTCCCGCATAGCTTCGGCCGCATCATATATTGCCGCCCCCTCGCCCGGAAGCTTTGCCGCCCACATCCAATTAAGGGAACATTTTATGTCCGAGAGACCGCTTATCCTCGCCCAAACCATATTTGTCAGCGCTTCCCCGACCGCCATCCGCGCTCCGGCCTTCGAATTTACGAGCATCTTAATGGGCTGTTCTCCGATTGATATGGCTGTTCCGGTAAAACCGAAGTGACTTTGCGCCACGGCCGCCACATCGGAAACGGGAAGCTGGAGCGGACCGCAGCACTGCTGTCTTGCGATCAGACCGGTAACGCTCCGATCCGCTTTCCTCACGAGATACCCTTTCGATCCGACAGAGGGAAGCCGGAAAACTTTCTGAAGCAGGTCTCCTATTTTAAATTCTTTTGGAGGATCGAATAATCTCAGCATCTCCGGCTGACGTTCGACCTCGAATTTTTTCTGAGGCATATCCCCCAGAATTTTTTCAAGCTCCAGATTGACAGGGGTCGAGTCATCCTCGGCGTCGTGGAGAACAATCTTCCCGTCTCCGGTAACTTCTCCGAGAACTTCGCAATTTATTTTTTCTCTTTCGCAAATCTCATTAAGACTTTCAATTGCGCTTCTTCGAACCAGAAGAGCGTTTCTCTCCTGATATTCACCGCCCCAAATCTCAAGCACCGAGAGCGTCTTATCTCCCAAATTTATATTTCTTACTTCAATTTTCCCTCCGGCCGGATGAACAATTTCAGTAATCACATTGCACGGTCCGCCGGCTCCCTGATCATGAATACTGGCAATTGGATTATTTTCGCCCATTTCAACGCACGTCCGGACAACCCGGTTCATTTTTTGTTCCAATTCCGCGTCCCCTCTTTGAACCGCCGAGAAATCAAGCTCCTCCTTGTTTTCGCCCTGAATCATACTGGATGCCGATCCTCCCCCGATACCGATCCTGTAAGCCGGTCCGCCAATTTGGACGACCAGCATTCCTTTCTCGGGATCATCCTTTTTGAGGTGTTTCGCGTCAATTTGACCCACTCCGCCGGTAAACATGATCGGCTTGATCCACTCGCGCCTTCCACCGATCGGCGTTTTCATTCCGAACGTCCGCACAAACCCCTGGATTACCGGCTCTCCGAACTTGTTTCCGTAGTCCGAAGCTCCATTGCTCTCTTCAACCAAAATTTTTCTCGGAGTGGCAAGGTTCGGAGGATAGGCAAAATCCGCGGATTCACCGGAAATGTCATAGTCTGGAATATTTAAGTTTCCGGTGCAATAGCCGGCTGTCCCGGCAATGACGAGCGCTCCTTTGCCGGTTGCCTGGACGTCCCTGATCCGCCCTCCCGTTCCGGTTTCCGCCCCGGGAAACGGGGCCACCCCGCTCGGAAAATTATGGGTTTCAGCGGTGAAAATGGGATGATAGGTCTGTTTTTTTTTCGCAAAAGAAGAATTTTCCCCGCCCTTTTCCGGAAAAATCGTTTCAACTTCGTATCCTTTTATGCCGCTTGAATTATCCTGAAAAGCGATCAGACTGTTCGCGGGATTTTTTTTGAGCGTGGACCTTACAATATCGAGAAGATTCTCCGGCATTTCTTTGCCGTCGATGATCATCTTCCCCTTAAAAAACCAATGCCTCGAGTGTTCGCTGTTGGCCTGGCCCAGCTGAAAACACTCGACATTGGTCGGATTTCTTTTGAAAGTTTTTGTGAACAGGTCGAAATAATAATTTATGTCCCAGTCGTCCATTCCGAGACCGATTTCTTTGTTTATTTTTTGAAGCTCCCCTATTCCATTTTCCAAAAGTTTCACTTCATAAACTTTTTCCGGCTTAATCCCGACCTCAAAGGTTTCAAGCGGACTTTCGTAGACGCATTCCGTCATCCGATCATGATTCATCCGGACAAATTCCTCTTTTTTTTCTTTCTCCGGCAGCTCATACCGCCTTGATCTTTCGATTCGGGTTATTTTTTCAAGTCCGCACGAACGGCAAATGGAAACGGCGTTGGTTGAAAAAGCGGTCTCAAAATTCATTCTCGGTCCGATTTCGATTATTTCCCCTTTTTTCGGATCGAGAAAAGAAACGCGACTGATATTTTCCGGCTCAAAAGTTTCCGCAAAAAGCCAGCTCAGGATCCCCGTTTCACTTTCCAAAAGAGGTTCTTCTGTTTCGACGTAGAAGCAATATTCCCAATTATTTCCTCCCTTTTTATAGAATTTCTCCATCGTTATAATTAATCGTTCAAACAAGATTTACTCTTTTTTAAATATATCATAGGAAAAACAAATGGAATAGTGATAATTGCCCGTTTCCATTGACATTTGGCGCCGTTCGTGATAATATACACTACAGTTATCGAATTAGGCGTAAGTAACCAAGTATTCATAATATAAGGTATACATAAAGTCGTTCGCCTAAGTGAGAGCTATCCTGATCGCAAAAGATCAAGATTATTAACAAATTAGGCGAATCTACGATGGATTACCAAAATAGACCTCAGCGCCAGATGCATGACGTATCAGCGCTCGGCCTCAAATGCACCGAATGCGGTGTAGACATCAAAGAACTTCCTTTCGAACCGACCAAACGTGATGACGACACATACGGAAGACTTTATTGTCAGGAATGCAACCGCAAAAGAAGACGAAGCTTTGGCGGAGGCGGAAGAGGCGGATTTGGTGGAGGTCAAAGAGACCGATACTAATATTCAAATCAAACAACCCCCTTTTCGGGGGTTGTTTTTTGTTCCAAGAAAAATCTAGTTTTTCAAAAATCCGAAATGCTTGAGCGCCGGCAGAATATTCGGCGCCAGATTTTCTTTCGGAAGGTCCGCAAAGGGAATCCATTTCCATTCGCGGACAAAATCCGCCGGCTTGATCTCACCTGTTCTCTTGGCAAGATAATGAACCAAAATCACATCTTGCGTACCTTCCGACGTTTCTTTGGTTGTATAGACAAAAAATGGATTCGGATCTGATATCTCAATTTCAATTCCCATCTCTTCCTTAGCCCGCCTTTTAGCCGCTTCCGAAAGAGATTCTCCTTCGCTGACTCTTCCTCCGCAAAATTTCCAAAAGTCCGTATCCCCATGCTGGTTGAGCAGCGCTTTTCCGTCTTCCACGATTACCGGCCCGGAGGCGATTATTATTTTTGGCATAACGTTTTTCTTATTTATTATTGCGCCTATTATTTACTACTAACACGGAATTAACAACTTTTCAATTTATGAAAAAAGGCCGTGGGAGCTTTGTCCCATGGCCTTGATTTTTGGATTTTTTTCATCGTTTGGGATTTTAGAGAAATTCCAAAATCGCCATTTTCAAGAAATCAGGAGCTTTGAGGTATCTTTCTTCTATTTCCTCTGCTGTCTCAAGCAGCGCTAGAAGTGCCCTGTATCTCTCTTTGGCGATTTCAACCAAGCTTATCCATGACAGATTATCACCGAGATCTTCCAAAATATCGACGCTGTCAACCTGACTCATGATCTCCCCAAACCTTTTTTCCAGCGCAGTATAGAATTTCTGCGACAGACAGTTGTAACGGTGGAAGCGAACAACATCCCTTAGGTCCATTTGGGAAATGAGCGGGGTAGCCAAGTTTTCATATCTCTCCACCACCAAATTCATGGCGCTTTCCGGAGGACAAAAACGATAACCAGTCCCGATCAAATCATCAATTTCTTCAAGGGTCATTGCTTCGATTCTCTTTTTGAAAAGCAGGAGCATTTCATTTTTCGCTTCCTCGGGACAGTATCTTATCTCGTCGAAAAACCAATGGATCGGATAATCCTCGCACCCCTGACCGATCTTTTCGAGATAAATTTCGCTGGCGATTCTTCTCAGACCTTTTAGACGGTCGTCCTTATTTTCGCGAGACCTCACTGTCTGAGGGCTAAGAGTTCCCATTAGCGCGACGTAGCGATTGGAAATCATGGCGCGAAGATCCGGGAAACATTTGTAGAAGTGTTCCAAGCTTTCGGGATTTGTTTCCCAACAAATTTTTTCTTCCAGTAATTTCCGATCCCGCTTTTTTTTAAGCGGCCACAGCTCATTTTTACAATTTTGGGGAAGCGCAGACCATATCTCTTCCAAATCCCCTTCGCTCAGCTTGGAGACAAGCGGCGAGAGAGCCGCGGTAATCCGCGGGACAAGAATCGATAACATAGTTTCATTGTATCCATCCCGGAAAATATTTTTCAGTCCTGCCGCACTCGCAAAAATTTCATCTGGCAGATCCTGAATAATTTCCCGATATCGTTCCTGAAGAATTTTCTGCATATCTTCGGGAACAATACAATATGACATGTATTTGTTCAATTCTTCCGCCGTATATTTATCGAGCGATGCTTGGACAATTTCTTCGGCGCGGTTATATACCAATTTTCTTTCCGTTCTCGGCCAGCGTTGGCAATGTTCCCTTAAGGCGCACAAGCTTTGGATTTCTCCTAATTCCAACCGCCGATTTCTCCAAAACTTCTCTGCTTCCGCAGTCTCGAGATGAGAGTGCCTTTCCGGACGTTCGGTTTCATGAGCCGCCCCTTGAATCGAAGTAATTTCCTGTTGGATTGCATACCGTGACCATTTCCGAAGAGTCGCCACCAGCTTTTTCCAAAACATTATCCATCCTCCTCAATTGTTGGTCGAGCCGCGTTGCGGTCCGAGTTTCAGCTACTTGATAATTTTTAAAAAGCGATTATTTTTTTACCCCTCAACCTAACACTTTTTGATTACTTTGTCAATATTATTAAAAAATATATTTGACTTATTTTTAAATATAAGATATAATAGACTTATTATTTACATATATTTAATATGATTTTGGAAAAAATTGACCAGGAGATCCTTTATTCCCTAGATGAAGATTCAACTAAATCCCTCACGAAAATCGGCCAGGAACTGGGAATTTCGCCCCAACTTGTGAAATATCACGTTGAAAAGCTTGAAAAAGACAAACTTATTTTGGCCTATTGGCCGATGATTGAATTTAGAAAATTAGGGAATTCCAATGCCTCTTACTTCCTAAAATTAAAAAACCTTTCCTCTGCCGCAGAAAGAGAGCTTTACGAATATCTCAAAAAAATAAATGATTTCAACATTGCTATGCGGGGCGACGGATACTGGGACCTTCATCTCGTCATATCCTCTTCCAATATTTTTCGAACAGTCGAAGTGTTTAACCTTTTTTATGATAAATTTCACCACTTTATCGTGAGCTACGAAACCGCTATTGCGGTAGGTTTTTATCAATTTCGCAGAGAATACCTGAATCCTCGTTCGGCGAAACAATCGCCTGACCCTATGGCCTTCACCGGCGCAGATGTGGAAAAATTTCCTCTCACAAATCTTCAGCTCAAGATCCTGGAGGAGTTGAACAACAACGCCCGACAGCCAATTTCCGATTTATCCAAAAAGCTCAACGTTTCCAGAGATAAAATTATATATAATTTGAAAAAGATCAATGCAGAGCGCATAATTCAGAGCAATGCGACACTTCTCGATCATGACAGGTTAGGCTGGCCGCGCTATCGTGTTTTACTTCAGGTGACGAATTTCACTTCCGAAAAATTTCAAGAATTTTTTGCATATTGCCAAAATCACCCGAACATCATCCATCTTTTGCGGCTTTTCGGAAACTGGCAAGCATTAATTGATGTTGAAATTGAAAACCGCGAAAAGTTGCGGGAATTGTTTCAGGAAATAATGAATCGTTTTGGAGACATTATCCTGCGAATCGAAAATACCCATGTCTACAAAATCGATAAATTTCGAGATATTCCCCTTAAGTTAAGTAAACAACATCCTGATGAATAGGAAGATCGGCAAAATTATTATTTTCCTGATTATAGTCATCACAATTATTGTGTCTTATTTCACTTTGCATCGCCAAGAAACCAACGACGGCAATAATCCATCCAGCGGAGCCGCCCCTTCCGTCCAAAATCAAACCGAAGCGGTGAAAACGCCCAAACCGGAAAACAAAACTGCAGAAAACGTTGTGGAGCCGGCCACAAAACAGCCGGCACAGAATATTCCCGAAAAATTTCTACTCGATATGCCGTTCTATTCCCAGGCTCCGCTTTCCAAGTGGGACGCCTTTCATGAAGATATGTGCGAAGAATCATCCGTCCTCAACGCCGCGCTGTTTCTCGAAGGGAAAAAGCTGACCCGGAACCAGTTCGAAGCCGAGCTCCAAAAAATGCAGGACGTTGAAAAAAAGAAAATCGGCGAATGGAAAAGCACAACCGTTTCCCAGGTAAAAAAGTTTGTCGATATATATTTCGACGGAAGAATAAAGGGAAAAATCATCAGCAATCCCTCAATCGAAGACATTGAGGCGGAAATTGCCGCCGGAAATCCGGTCTTGGCGCCGCTCGCCGGACGGGACATTGGAAACCCCAACTTCACACCGCCGGGGCCGGTTTATCATATGCTGGTTATCAAAGGATACGATGCGCATAATTTCATCACCAACGATGTTGGCACTCGAAAAGGCGACTCCTATGCATACAAGAAAGAAATAATCATGAAAAACATGCACGATTGGGACGAGAAAGATATACATTTGGGAGAAAAAATGGTGTTAGCGCTTTATGGGCAGGATTAAAAACCGAAGTATAGGCAAAGAGATGAACGAGTTTCTGCGTTTTGGTTTATATTTTCGGTATCTTTTTACCCCCTAAAACTTGGCACCTCGCCAATTTTGCTATACAATAATTAGTGAAGAATAAGACTTAATTTAAACCTCTGTCCGATGTATTGTCTTGTAGATTTTCGCAACAGACCTCAATATAAATATACTTTTCCCAAAATAGAAAAGGCGCGCGAGTGTCTAAAAGGGATAAAAAACAACCCCTTGGGAGTCACGGTATTCCACGCCGACGGACGGAGGGAATATTTCGAAGCAGGCCTTCCCCGGGGCTTTTTTGAGTTATCGGAAAAAAATGCCCGAATCAGAAGAGGCTGCCATGTCAAATACAGGATCAAAAAATTGAATTCTCTTGACGGACTGACGGGAAACAAAGAAACTTCATTGACTCCTCAGATGAGCAACTGGCAAAGGAAATCCGCCCTTTCCCTCTTCATGCTGGGAAACCGAAAATTTTACGCCTGTCTTATGATTATGGCCCTTGCAGTCTTTTCGATTTCTTTCCTGTTTCAAAAAAAATTCGGAGAAAACGCAATTGCCCGGTCGAATGGCAATTCTGAAATTCAAGGCCGGGTGGCCGGCGCCATGGACGCCAAAAACGAAGATATTCAAGACATCGAGCCTCTTCAGCTGGCTGACGAAGACGTTATAATCAGCCTCTTGGGAAAGGTGGAAGAGAAGAAACATGAAGCCTTCGAAAAAGAGATCCTGCGCTATATCAAGGGAAAGCCAATGGAGGCTATGGCGCCCTACATCGCCCAGCAGCCCAGAATTGTCGCCGCTTTCATAGTCGGAATCGCCATGAAAGAAAGCAAGTTCGGAGTATATGCCCCTCATGACGCGAGCGGGCAGGATTGCCTCAACTATTGGGGGTACCGCGGCCCGGAAAACACCACCGCATCCGGATACAGCTGCTTCAATTCCCCGGAACACGCCATTCAAGTAATAGGAAAGAAGATAAACTCCCTTGTCGCAAAGGGCATTTCCAATCCGGCTGAGATGATCTCCTGGAAATGCGGATCCAGTTGCGCCGGACACGGCGCTGAGAATGTCCGGAAATGGATTTCGGACGTTGGAGTGAACTTCTATAAAATCAATTCAAAGGAAAATTCGTAGCCGCGCCTTGATTTTCCTCTTGAGCCAGACTCCGCAACGCGCACGCGACTTTCTCCATACAGGGAGATAAATATCCTGTTTTTCCCAAGACAGACAGGGCATGTAAAATCACGCCGCCAAATTTAATACTCTTTCCCGCATCGCAAAATGCGATTTGACACTATTTTGATCTCCTGCTAGCATACCCTCTGTGACCAATGATATGTAGCAAATTAATGCTATTTTTTTATTGGTACAAATTTTATAAATATGGCTTATTTAAGCCTAATTATATAAATTTGTTTCCCAAATCCTTGTAAAAATAGTCGAAAAGGAAGCAAGGGTTTGACAGGATATTAAGCCTTAAAAACATTTTTAATGGGTAACTTTGGAAAATCCACTTTTTATGGGGGGATTTACGCCAAAGATCAACATCAAAACCAAGAAATAGGCCAAAATTGCGATAGGAGAGGGAAATTCCGTTTTCAAAGAGCTGTTTTAAAACTCCAAGGAATGCGCGAATTTGCCAAGAATAACTGGCAAAAAGAGAAAAAATTATCGATTTCAATAAAAAACAACTTAAAAAGCCACTTATGGGAAAAGCAGGATCTTTACCTCCCCGTTTTGATTGCCGCCCTTATCCTCTCTCTCGTTTTCGTCTCGAAAACGGCCTTTTCCAAAACAGTGGACTCAACCAATAATCTTCCTATTAATGACAATTATAAGGTAAGATTGATTGGAACAGATCTCAAAAACCAGGAAGGAAAATTATGCTCCCCCGAAAATGATGAGTATCGGAAGAACCTGGCCAATGCAGAATTAAAAGCCAAAACAGGGGAAGACAAAAAAGATCTTCTCAAAAAAGACGTCGAAAAGATTGTGAAGGGAACTCCTATGGCCGCCATGATTGAATCCATCTCGGAAAAACCGCGTCCGGTGGCCGCTTTCATAGTCGGAATCGCCATGAAAGAAAGCAAGTTCGGAGTATATTCACCAAAAAAGAACGGCCGCGACTGCTACAACTACTGGGGATTCAAGGGAGGCGGAACAACGGTTGCAGGCGGATACAGTTGCTTCAATTCTCCCGAACAAGCGGTTGAAAAAGTCGGCGGCAAGATTGAAAAATTAGTAAATCGAGGCGTGAAAAGCCCCGCTCAAATGGTTTCCTGGAAATGCGGATCCAGTTGCGCCGGACACGGCGCGGAGAATGTCCGGAAATGGATTTCGGACGTTGCAATAAACTTCTATAAAATTGATTCAAGAAGCTAATATATTCTTCTGCGGATGATAAAAACCCCGACTTCGATCGGGGTTTTATCTTTTTCCTATTTTTTGCTTCCATCCAGCTTTTCAACTACAATCTTGAACCAATAGGTGTATCTCCGGGGATTTCTGGAAATGTCTTTTTTTAATTCTCTCCAATTCATCCATTTCCAATCTTCCGCTTCGTCGGGGTTCGGAACGGGATCTCCGTTGAACTCTCCCCTCAAAACATGATCGTATTCATTTTCCGTCATTCCATTATCCAGCTTGGCGCAATAATGGAAAGAAAATGCTTTTTTCAGCGCGCAGGTAAACCCCATCTCCTCCCCAAGCCGCCTCTTCGCCGCACTCAGGATTCTTTCACCCGGACGCGGATGACTGCAACAGGCATTCGTCCAGAGACCTCCGGAATGATATTTTCCTTTCGCTCTTTTTTGAAGAAGCATCTCCCTGCGGGAATTAAAAACAAGCACAGAAAAAGCCCGGTGCATTTTTCCGCTCCTGTGGGCCTTAAGCTTATCTTCGCTCCCGATTTTTTTGTCTTCCCTGTCGACAAGGATAACTCTTCCATTCATTATAGTTGCGGACCAGTGTTTATGACAGACTGCCCCGGCGATAATCCGGGGCATTTTGCGTTTCTATGAGAGATATATACCTAATGCTGTTTAATAATCCCTTAATTTTTCCACCATCCCGCTTTCCCTGATTTTATCAAGGGCCTTGGCTTCAATTTGCCTTATGCGTTCGCGCGTCACTCCGAATTCATGGCCGACTTCTTCGAGTGTGTGCGTGACTCCGTCTTCAAGGCCGAACCTAATCTTGAGGATTTTCTGTTCGCGAGGCGTAAGATCCCTTAAGATTTCATCAACGTGGTCCATCAAAAGCTTTCGAGCCGCTGACTGGTGAGGCATAACCGTTTCCGTGTCTTCTATGAAATCTCCCAGGATGCTGTCGTCCTCGCTGTCGCCTACAGGTGTTTCAATCGAAACTGTTTCCTGTGAAATCTTCATGATATGACGAACCTTGTCAACCTCGATCCCCATTTCAGCCGCGGTTTCTTCGGGAAGAGGATCCCGGCCGAGCTCCTGAACGAGCCGCCGCGTAGCCTGAGTATACTTATTGATCGTCTCAACCATATGAACCGGAATACGAATCGTCCGCGACTGGTCAGCCAGAGCCCGGGTTATGGCTTGCCTGATCCACCAGGTGGCATAAGTTGAAAATTTATAGCCTTTCCGATAGTCAAACTTTTCGACAGCGCGAAAAAGACCGATATTCCCCTCCTGGATCAGATCGAGGAGGGACAAATTCGTGCTTCGCCCGACATATTTTTTGGCGATGCTGACAACAAGACGCAGATTGGCCTCCGTCAACTTTTGTTTGGCGGAGAGATCTCCCTTTTCGATTCTTTTTGCCAGTGAAACCTCCTCTTCGGCCTTGAGGAGGGGAACTCTTCCGATTTCCCGAAGATACATCTGAACCGAATCCGAAGAAACATCATCGAGATCGAGAGGGATATCGATATTCTCCACTTTCTTCTCCTTGCGTTCGACTATTTTTTCCGATTCCTCTTTCAAAACCTCGTCAGAGCTTATTATTTTGATGCCCTGCGCCTCCAATCTTTCGTAAAGTTTTTCAAGAATTGCCAGATTTTTCTCAACTTCGGGAATAACATGCAGAATTTCATCTTCAGTAACAAATCCTCTCTGCTTTCCCAGCCGGACAAATTCATCTATCGGGGTTTTTTCTTTTTCCGGCACGGGCTGGCCTTTCTTGGATTCCTTCGGCTTCTTCTGGATTTTTTTGGCGGGTCTTCCGCTTTGTTTTTTCGCTGACTTGTCTCTCACAGCTTTTTTATTGTTCTTCACAGACTTTTTATTGGAAGATTTTTTTGCTTTTTTCTTCGCCTTTCCCGGCCTGATCTGAGTTTTTTTCTTATTCCTTTTTATGGGCATGACAATAATAATTTAATAACTTATTGGCCAGACAAATAATTTCTCAATCGCCGATTATCGAAGCCAGATTTTGAAATTCGTTCATCAACCTTTTTATTTCCTCTTTATTTCCTGACTTTTCCGCTTTCCGGATACCCTGGGTGATCTCTATAATTTTTTCCTTTAACCGTATTTTTTTAAGCCTTTCTCCGTATAATTTAAGCTCTTCACCCGGATCAAGCGGTTTTTGATTCCCGGTCTGATTCATCTCGATTTCCGCCTCAACCTCAAAAATTGCTTCGTCGAGAAGTTTCGTGTTTTCGTAGTCAGCCAGCCCAGCCTTAACTTTATTTATATTAAAATCTTCCTTATTTTCCAGAACGGCCAGTAAAATATTTTTACTTTGAATTCCCGAAAAATAGTCCGAATTGATATTTTCTGTCTGCCGGCGGCATTCCTTTGGGAAAGCCGCGAGGAGTCCGATAATTTTTTTTTCAAGAGAATACCCCGGATAACTTGCCTTGCCTTCGCCTTTTTCTTCGCTTTCAAAAAAGGTTTTCTTTTCTTTTTTTTGGGACCGATCCAGCACATCGGCCAGGATTTTTTCCTCGGTTCCAAGCCGTTCCGCTAAAACCTTCAGCCAATGCGACTGCTCGATGGGATTGGATATGTCCTTAATAACATTCAGAAGCTCTTTGGCAATTTTCTTTTTGTCCGCAGGATTTTGAGAATCGAAACGCGAAAAAATGTCTTCGAAATAGTATTCAACCAGCCCTCTGGATTCGCCGATGGCTTTTTCCCAAATTTTTTTGTCTTCCCGAACCACGTCAGCCGCATCTTTTCCTCTGGGCAATAAGACTATTCTAACATTTAAATCGTTTTCAAGACAAATGCGGGCGCTTTTCTTGGCCGCCGTTTGGCCGGCCGAATCCATGTCAAAAGCCATTTTGACATTTTCCGAGTAGCGCTTCATTATCTTTATCTGATCGGTTGTCAGGGCTGTCCCGGAAACAGCAATCGCATTCTGAAAACCCGCCTGGTGGGACGCAATGACGTCCATATTGCCTTCAACGAGAATAGCCTCGTCCCTTTTCTTGATCTCTATTTTCGCGAGGTGTAATCCATAAAGAATCCTGCCTTTGTCATAAAGCTCCGTTTGAGGGGTGTTTACATACTTTGCGTTCTTTTCGTCTCCTCCCGGAGCCACCCGGGCCGAAAAACCGACTACGCGGCCCATTATGTCCTGAACAGGGAAAATTATCCGATCCCGAAATCTGTCGTAACGGTTTGCGGTTTGAACATTTTCCTCTTCCCGGTTTTTCTCCACAAGAAGCCCCGCCTTGGCGATCTCTTCAGTCTTATATCCTCGCCCGGCGAGAAAATCAAGCGTGTTCCTCCAGCCGTCCGGAGCATACCCTAATCGAAAATTTCTTATTGTATCCTCCTGAAGACCGCGGCCGCGCAGATATTTTAAAATTTTTTCCCGGCCTTTCCCCTCCCAAAGATTTTTTTCATACCATTTTGTGGCAAGTTCCAGAATACTGTACAACCTTGGTTTTGCGTTCTCTCTTTCTCTGTCTCCCTTCTCAATTCTCCTAAGCTCCACTCCCGCCTTTTGAGCCAATTGCTCAAGCGCTTCCCGAAAATCTATCCCTTCCATCTCCATCACAAAGGAAAGAGCATCTCCTCCCTTTCCGCAGCCGAAACAATGCCAGCTGTTTCTTTCCTCGCTTACCATGAACGAAGGAGTTTTTTCATTATGAAAAGGACAGAGAGCCCTCCAGTTGCTCCCCGCTTTCTGAAGCCGAATGTATTCTCCTATTAAATCGGCTATATTGATTCGGCTCTTTACTTCCTCGACGTCAGAGCTCATTAGAACGATTTAATAATAATACTAAAAGGTCGGCAAAAAAATTTCACCGATTAGTAAAGTCGGATTGTATTTCAGGCGGCAATCAGGGATTTTGCCGTTATCCCATAAAGTCCGTTCAATTCTTTTGCGATACGGCTCACATCTTTGGCAGTCGCCTCGAGAGTAACGGTGATTATAGCGGTACAATGCTTGATGCAGTGCCTCTGGACATTAACCCCCAATCTCGCCAGGATCAGGTGCCCGTTTTCAGTCAAAATACGGTTAATCTCCGGCGAATGCATTTGCCTGTCCTTCACAAGAACGGTGATTGTGGCCAGATGAAGTTTTTGATTTTTAGCTGGCATATATTTGTGTAATCAGCATAGTATACTATACCCCCAAGGCGCAAATAATTTCAGAAAAGCAATTTCCTGAATTCTTCGCGGTATTTTTTTTCGAATCGCGCCCGGAGGAAAGAATTTTTAAGTTCCCCCTCATAAAAACTTGGGTCATCGGAAAGCTTCAGGAGCTCTTCAAAAGTGACCAGTTTCGATTCAAGCTTTTCCCCCGCGTCCGGATCAGGATCTTGTTTTTTAATGCAATCCCTGGCAATGAAACTGTGGACTGTCCAGACAATTTTCTCGTAGGGATCTATTTTTTTCCAAAGCGCCCATTCCTTTGAAACATATCCGGTCTCCTCGAGAAGCTCCCGCTTGGCCGCCTGAAGCGGCGCTTCTCCCTCTTCCACCCTTCCGCCCGCTAAAGTGTTTTTATGCATTTTCCAATCCGGCTGTTTTTGCCGCAGAACTATTATTTTTTTTCCGACGACTCCTATAACATTCACCGTATCCGCCCGTTTCAGTTTCTCGAAAGTGGCATGACTCCCGTCGAACATTCTCTGTTTCCACTGCCAGACGTCAAAAATGACGCCCCTGAAAACTTGCCTCGCGTTTTTCGGCAGAGATTTTTTCTTTCTCGGCATAATTTTTTTTTAATTTTTATCGGTATTGCAAAGGGTATTCTAATTTTCAGGCTTTCGGACGCTGATCGCCAATATGCAATTCTTTTTTATCCAGAGCTTCCTTGAGAATTCCG
>JBAZXV010000004.1:0-135493 GCA_041659685.1 Parcubacteria group bacterium
AAGCTGTCCCGCTTCTTTCGGAGCGGACTCCTGTAAGATTTACCTTCTTGATAAAGACGGAAAAATCATCGAAGACGCCGCCTCCGACCTCTCTGAAGTGAAAGCCGTCCGCTCCGTCGGAAGCCAGGGCAATGAAACCCAGCGCGCGATAGAAGCGGCGGTGGCAAGCTCTCCAAGTATTTCATACACGGCGTATTGCTTCAAAAGCTCATCTTGGGGCCGACCTCTATGTCCAGCCAGCGTCGCTGTCGGGACACAGGGCATATGTGACACAGACTTTACGGTCCAAAAGGATCTTGGGGATTTCCTTTATTGTGATTATCCTGACTTTGTCTATCTTAATTTCCCCGGGAATCTTTGTGAAACCGGGATCACGAATGGCATCGCCGGTCGTGCATATGTGTGTGTGAAGTAACCCGACCCAACATTCAATGTTGGGGTAACCGTTCCTAACATTAACCGTTCCTAACATTTAATGTTAGGAAAAAAATGGAGAAGAAATAAATTCAAATCCGATTGAAAATATTATTCTTTGATCGGCGTAAATTCATAGAATTGACCCGGCAACAAAAATTTGACCGGCCTTCGGCCAGAACAGATATTTTTAATATACTTCCAGGAATGAAATAAGTAGGGATAAGTCTTGCTCTATATAACCCGACGTAGTTTTTGCCAGATTTTTACTAACGGGTTGACAAATTCTGCCGATATGCTAAAATATCCTATCTTGGTGGAATTTTTAACTTTTCCCTCTGATCATTTAAACAAGCGAGTATGTGTTTTCTGTCTTGCCTGGAAGTCCGGCGATGTGACCCCTCCTTAAGCATCGTTGGGTAAGTTTGGATAGGGTGCAAATGCACCCCAATTCAGCGCTTTCAGGTGAGACAGAAAACATACATCGAAAGTTCAAAATGCAAAATTTTGGAAGCCGGCTTCGCCGGATTTTTTTATGCTTAATAACAAAGAAAGTTTTGAATTTTAAGTTGCAGTTTTAGGTTTTTCACTTTGATCTTTGAGCTCGATTGCCAATTCATTCGCAGAATCATAAAAAGTTTTCTCAAGCGACGCAAGCTCCTCATCCTCGAACTTCCCCAGCACGTATTTTTCTGTTTCAATCGGTTGTTGCCCGCGATTATCGATGCCGATCCGAAGCCGCGTGAAGTTTTTGGTGCCGAGTGCATCGATAATATTTTGAACGCCTTTGTGCCCGGCAGCGGAGCTGCCAACAGAAAAACGAAAACTTCCCAAAGGCAAATCAATTTCGTCGTGAACGACAATCAAGCCATTCGAGGTCTCACCTCGAATAGGAATTTTATAATATTTAATCGCTGCCGAGACCACCTTGCCGGACAGGTTCATAAAAGTTTGGGGTTTCAGGAGAATAATTTTCTTGCCGTTCATTTTTCCCGTGGAAATATCGCCGTTTAATTTTTTGCTAAACTCCCAACTTGAAAAAATTTCCCGATTGGCGTCGCGAAAATAATCCACCAACATAAACCCGGCGTTATGGCGGGTTTTTTCGTATTCTTTTCCGGGATTTCCCAGCCCAGCGATTAAAATTGTTTTCATATTTTTGTGATCGTTTGAGTTTGTAACTTTTTTTGTTTGCTCCATCATATACTTATAATTCGGGCATTTCAAGAATTTACAAAAGAAATTATGATGCATTCGGTGCATGATGGATCTATGAGTGTGGCAGGGCTCGTCCTCAACCGGTTTATGCAAAATAGGCAACCTATGAGGGAGATGATGGGGCGGACAAAATCTTTTTTCATCTCCCAAGTCGACTGTGTCTTTGAAATTTATGAATCTTTTATTTTTTTTTGGCATATCAAACAATTAATTTTTCTTATTCGTCCCTTTTTTCAACAGCTCAATATACTCTCTTTCGTCAACTATCTGTTTGTCGTATTCATTTTCCAAATCCTCAATCGTCCCTTCCTCGTAATTCAAACTGTCGATCAAATTTGATCCGGCGATAAGGCAAAAGTAGGCTTTTTGGCACTGGGGAGGAACGTTCCCCGGGGTGTTTTCAGAAATCTCAGCCGAGAATTTTTTTGAAAGGTCTTCAAGGGAAAAAGGTTTGAGGCCGTTTGTGAGGTCGATTATCGATGTTTGATTCCTCAAAGTCGGCCGCTGAGATTTTATCGTCGCGGGCATTTCGGTTTGAACCTGGTAGCCAAGTTTAGTGATCAAGGTGTTCAATTTTTTTTCAAAACCGCTCTCTCCGCTCACATTCACAACCGCGACGGTCGCTTTCTCATTCGCGATCGCCTGTTTTTTGCGTTCCACAAGCTCGAGGTCGAAAATATTTTTGGCGAGATCTTTTATTTCATCATAGCTTCCCGTCCGCGGAACAAGAATGAAAGCCCGCACCCGGCCCATCGCAACATGCGACACGGCCATGAGACTGTCCGCTTTTCCGGCGTCCAAAACTTTGTTTATCGTGAGATGCGTGTCGATTTTTTTGGAAAGTTCTAAAAAAGTTTCCATTTCATCAAGCGGAACATCGGTTCGCAGGTGGTCGCCGAGAATGTTCATAATGTTGTTTACCGCCGGAATATTAAGCAGCGTGCCGATGGAAAACGCTTTTGAGCGGGCCGATTCCAAAATGAGCTGCTGCCTCGCGGCTCGGCCGAAATCACCGTCCTCGTCATGGCGGGTGCGCGCGTATTTCAGCGCCGTTTCGCCGTCGAAAGTATAAAGGCCTTGCTTCAAGTCGAATGTCTGGTAGGAAAAATTCGGTCCCGGATATCTCTCGTCGTGGATGTCTTTTGGAACCTGAATCTTCACCCCGCCCAGTTCGTCGATGAATTTCTTGAATCCGTCAAAGTCGAGCGCGACGTAATAGTGGATGGGAAGGCCGGTAATATCGGTAAGCGCCGATTTCAAATCCTCGATGCCTTCCGTCGCTTTGCCGTTTCGGTCCACACCGCGCGCATAAAGCGCGTTTATTTTCGTATAACTGGAAGTGTCCGGAATCTGGACATAAAAATCGCGGGGAACGGAGATCATCGCTGTTTTGTATGTCTTGGGATCGACGCTTGCGATTATGATCGAATCAGTGAGATTTTCTCCCGGGTAATTTTCGCCCGCAAGGCCCAAGAGCAAAATATTTATCCTGCCGCCGCTTTCTCCCCGCAGGGTTTTTCTTTCCGAACTTGCAACCTGTCGAAGACTTTGAAAGAAAGAAGCAGGCGGATTCTTCTCAATGACTTTTTTGCTGGTGGAATAAAATTTATAGGCTAAAGCCATGGAAGCCAGGAAAACAACGCCGAGAACAATTGTCGCCAGCACAAGCCAGAAAAAGAATCTCCTTTTTCTTTTGGGGCGAATTTCAGGGGAGGGATGCCCATTATGCAGGTTGTTGCTATTGGAAGGAAAAAATTGGTTTGGCATATTAAACAGTATAGCCCAGAATTATGTATTGGGAAAAGCCTAAAGAAATAAGACCAGCCGGCCTTGCCAAGACCCATTTTTTCTGCTATTATCCCTTTAGCACAACTCAAAAATGCCTTTTAAAAGCTCAGATTAGTGAGACTTGGTTTGTTTAGCCGGCATTTATTTTAAAACGGGTTGTGCGCCGGAAGATTAACAACATGCCAAATAAGGAAAAAAACGACAAACAGGAGGTTCCGGAGGAAATTTACGGAGCAGGCGGCGTATTTTGGGAAATGATCAAGGTTGTGCTCTGGGTGGTTTTAATAATAGTCCCTTTGCGGGTTTTTTTAATTCAGCCATTTTTCGTTCAGGGGGCGTCAATGGAGCCTAATTTTGAGGACAAAGAATATCTTATCATCAATGAATTGGGCTACAAAAAAACAGATGTCGGGTTCACCTACGGCGACAAAAAGATTAATCTTTTCACCGTCAATTCTTTCAAAGAGCTCAAGCGCGGAGACGTTGTTGTTTTCCGCTATCCCAAAAATCCTTCCGTGTATTATATAAAAAGAATAATCGGACTTCCGGGAGAAAAAATCGAAATCTCGCACGATCAGGTCAAGATTTATAACAAAGATAATCCTGACGGGTTTATTCTCGACGAAAGCCCTTATCTTTCTCCGAGCGAAGAAACAATGGGGGAGGAAACGGTCAATCTGACCGACCAGGATTATTTCGTGATGGGGGATAACCGGAAATACAGTTCCGATTCGCGATCCTGGGGTCCGGTTCCGTCATACGACGTTATCGGCAAGGTTGTTGTCCGGGCCTGGCCATTCTCAAAGGCGAAAATATTTTGACGGCAGGCCGGCAGAATTGTTCGCATTCATTCGTTTTAACATTTGCGATAATTTGAAAATTATGTCCTCAAATCAGAAAAAAATTATGAAAAAAACATCCAATAAGCCAAAATCAGTCCCGGAAAAAGAAGAACTCCTTCTCCAGCCGCCGCGCGGAATGCGAGATATTCTGCCTGCCGACCAGCCTTACTGGCAGCAAGTTCGCAAAGTCACTGAAAAAGCGGCAGCTGATTTCGGGTATCGGCGGATTGATTTGCCGATTGTTGAATTTACGAATCTGTTTGCGCGCGGAGTCGGATCGGGAACGGACATTGTTGAGAAAGAAATGTATTCTTTTAGCACGCGGGGCGGCGAAAAAGTTTCGCTTCGGCCGGAATTTACCGCCGGAGTGGCCCGTTCCTACATTCAGCACGGCATGCATGTCTCGCCCAAGCCCGTAAAGCTGTATTACACCGGTCCCTGCTACCGCTATGAAAGACCTCAGGAAGGAAGATATCGGGAACTTTTTCAATTTGGCTGCGAAGCGTTTGGAGAAGATGATCCGATCATCGACGTGCAAATCATCCAAATGGGCTGGCGGATTATTTACCAGCTGGGCATAAAAAATGTTTCGGTTAAGGTTAACAGTATCGGCTGTCCGGCTTGCCGCAAGAGCTATCGCAATCTTCTTGTTTCCTATTTTGAATCCAAAAAGCAAAAGCTTTGCATTGACTGCAAAAGGCGCCTTGAGAAAAATCCGCTTCGCATCCTTGACTGCAAAGAAGACAAATGCGTCCAGGTTAAGGCGAATGCTCCCCAATCGATCGACCATCTTTGCGACGAATGCCGAATTCATTTCAAGGAACTTCTTGAATATATGGAGGAGCTTGAAATTCCTTTTGAACTGGATCCGTCTCTCGTGAGAGGGCTCGACTATTATACCCGGACCGTTTTTGAATTCTTCTCGTCAAACGGGGGGGACGAAGACAAAAAGAGCGCTCTGGGCGGCGGGGGCAGATATGACGGACTTGTGAAACTTTTGGGAGGCGAGAATACGCCAGCTGTCGGATTCAGTTTGGGAATGGACCGTTTGGTGAATGAAATGAAGAAACTGGGCGCCAGGTTTTACAGGGAGCCCAAACCGAAAGTGTTTCTGGCTCAGTTGGGAGGTTATGCCAAGAAAAAAAGCCTCAGAATGTTCGAATCGCTTGAGCGCGCGGGAATAATGGTGGCGGAGAGTTTCGGCCGGGGAAGCCTGAAATCCCAGCTCAAAGTGGCCGATCGTTTGAGTGTGGAAATAACTTTGATTTTAGGCCAGAAAGAAGCTCTCGACGGAACGGTAATAATAAAGGATATGGCCAGCGGCAACCAGGAAGTTATTAATGGGGAAAAAGTGATCGACGAAGTCAAAAAAAGGCTGAAAACAGCAGGTACGGTCATAAAAATGCAATGACGAATGCCAAGCAACGGGGAATGGGAAACATTATAATTTTCAAGATAATCCCAAATAAGTTTGATTTTTAATCATTGTTCGCTGAGTATTGTTATGACGGATTGCGTTTTTTGCAAAATTGCGAGAAAGGAGATCTCGGCCGATGTCTTATATGAAGACGATGAGGTTATCGCTTTTCGGGACCTGCATCCCATTGCTCCAGTCCATGTTTTGGTTATTCCAAAAAAGCACATCAAGAGCATCGCTGAAATTACCGAAAAAGACGAAAAACTGATGGGGAGATTGATAATCGCGGCAAAAAAAATCGCCGATGACTTGCATATTTCAAAAAAAGGCTATAAGCTCCTTATTCGGGTCGGCGAGCACGGAGGACAGGAAGTGGGGCACATCCATTTGCACCTAATCGGAGGAGCGAGACTAAAAGAGGACATTCGTCCTCTAAAATGAAAAATTAAAAAATCAAAATGCAAAATGACATTGTAAAATTCAAAATGTCCATATTTCTCGAGATGAGGTAATTTATATATTTTGAATTGTCATTTTTAATTTTGATATTTGCATTTTACATTTTTTAGAAGGGAGGTTTTTTATGATAGAAGTAAAAAAGAAAGATAAGGAAAGTTCCGACAGTTTGATCAAGCGCTTCAGCCGACGGGTTCAGCAGAGCGGTGTTTTGCTTTCGGCGCGAAAAGGAAGATTTTATGCGAAACCAAAAAGCCGCCGGCAAGTCCGGGAATCGGCCATGTATCGCTCCAAGATCAAAAAAGAAGTGGACAAGCTCAAAAAAATGGGGAAGTTTGACGAGGAAGCGCTTCAAAGAATCAAGAAAAAACTGGGAGAATAGGGAACTGCAGATTAAGCGCAGATTGTTTACAAATTTGACGCAGATTACGCAGATTTGTAAAAAATATCTGTGTAATTTGTGTGCAATCCGTTATTAATCCGCGTAAAATCCGTCAAATCATATGCTTCACGAGCAAATCAAAACCGATCTTATAGCGGCGCTTAAGTCCGGCGACAAAGAGAAGGCGGGTGTTTTGCGCTTCCTTATTTCGGCCGTAAAAAACTTTCAGATCGAGAAGAAGGCCCAGGACAAAGAATATCTTTCCGACGAGGATGTCCTTTTGGTCATCACGCGTCAGGCGAAACAAAGGAAGGACTCAATCGAGGAGTATGCAAAAGGAGGACGCGACGATCTGGCTCAAAAGGAAAGGGCGGAACTTGCAATCCTTGAAATTTATCTTCCTACCCGGATGAGCGAAGAAGAAGTGAAGAAAATTGTTGATCAAAGGGCGGCGGAATTGGGGATTTCCGATAAATCAGGGTTTGGGAAATTGATGGGAGTGGCGATGAAGGATCTTCAAGGGAAAGCCGACGGCGCGATCGTCAAAAAAATTGTTGAAGAAAAACTGTCATAAAATAAATCGGCGGTAACTTTTTTATGCCGTCGCTAATTCAGAAATAATCCCGTTTCGCCGGGAGCTTCATTCTGCCGCCTGCTTGTTTGCAGACATGCGACCGACAATAAAAAATTCTCTTTCGAGACAAAATCCGAGATGGAAATAGAAGTTGCCAATAAAACAAGAAAAAGGATCAGCAAACTGCTTGTGCAGAAGGCGGTCCGAAAAACTCTCGATGTTTCAAAGAGCAATCGGGAGAATTTTTCTGTTTCCGTTGCTTTTGTGGAAAAAAGTGAAATTCGGCGGTTGAACCGGATTTATCGCAAAAAAAACAAGCCGACGGACACGCTTTCCTTCTCATACGATTCAGGTTATAATAAAAGAAAAAGAGTTTACTCGGGGGAACTTGTGCTCTGTCCGGAAATAATCTCAAAGCAGGCAAAGGAGAACAAGGTTGCTTTTCAAAAAGAACTGGTTTTCGTTTTGTCTCACGGGGTGTTGCATCTTCTCGGCATGAAACACGGGAAAAAAATGTATGAGGTGCAGGACAGGATTTCAAGTTTGAAATTTAAAGAATATAATTGATCTGTGAATAATCTAAAAAAACTTTTTCGCAGTTTTGGTTGCGCTTTTCGCGGGCTGAAGTATATGCTCAGGAATGAGCAAAATTTTCAGTTGGAAATTCTGCTGGCGATGCTGGTTGTGATATTTATGTTCATTTTTTCAATTCGCGGCTGGGAGAAAGTGGCTTTGTTTTTGGTTATTTTCTCGGTGCTTGTGATGGAAATCATAAATACCATCCTTGAAAGGGTGGTTGACATACTGAAACCCCGGGTTCATCCCTATGCTCATCTCATAAAGGACGTGATGGCGGCGGCAGTGCTTCTGGCTTCGGTCGGGGCGGTCGTTGTCGGCGCAACCATATTTTATCCTTATTTTAAAGAATTATTATTGCAGGTCATCTGATTTTTTTGTATAATTTTATCGGGACGCCTAATTTGTTGATTAAATACAATGGGAAAGGGAGATATAATTGTCGGACTGGATGTGGGATCATCCAATATTAGAACGGTAATTCTTCAGAAATTCGAAGAAGAGGAAAAACCGCGCGTTATGGGTGTGGGAACGACTTCTTCTTTTGGCGTGCGCCGGGGAGTAGTGGCTGATATTGAAGAAACCATTAAATCGATCGGAGAGGCTGTAAAAAATGCCGAGAGGACATCGGGAATCCCTGTTTCAAAGGCGGTGGTGAGTGTTGGCGGGAATCACATTAAATACCAGGAAAGTCAGGGCGTTGTAGCCATCGGAAAGGCGGACGGAGAAATTACAGGCGACGACGTCATGCGGTCGCTTACGGCGGCTGAGACAATATCTCTTCCTTCCAATGTGGAAATAATCCATGTCATTCCCAGAAGCTTTACGGTGGACGATCAAAAGAATATAAAAGATCCCGTCGGGATGAACGGGATAAGACTTGAAGTTAACGCCCTTTTGGTTCTGGGCTCTTCACCGGTTGTTAAAAACCTTTCCAAATGCGTATATCAATCCGGCGTTGAGATAGAGGACATGGCCTTTTCCGCTCTTGCCGCCGCCAAGGCCGCCCTTAACAAAAGGCAAAAGGAGCTGGGAGTGGTTCTGGTGGATATGGGCGGAGGAACTACGAATTTCGTCGTATACGAAGAAGGAGAACTTGTTCAGGTGGGAGTTATTCCCATCGGCGGAGGCCATATCACAAATGATGTGGCGATAGGCCTCAGGACTTCGATTGATGTGGCTGAAAAAGTGAAGGTGAATTACGGCTCGGCGCTTCCGGATGATATTAGCAAAAAAGATCAGATTAATTTGGCGGAAATAGACCAAAATGAAGAAGGCGAGGTTTCACGGCATCACGTGGCTGAAATCATTGAGGCGCGGCTTGAAGAAATATTCACGATGATCGACAAGGAGCTCAGGAAAACAGGCCGGTCGGGAATGCTTCCGGCAGGAGCGTTGATCGTCGGCGGCGGAGCCAAACTTCCCGGAATTGTCGACCTTGCGAAGAAAATTTTGAGGCTCCCGGCTCAGACGGGTTTTCCGCTTGAACTTGGGGGAATTGTTGACAAAGTTGACGAACCTGGGTTTATCACGGCTGTGGGGCTGGCTCTCTGGGGCATGGAAGAGCTTGCTGACGGGGGATCGGCAAAGGGAAGGATGCCGGGCATGAACAGTATCCCGAAAATGGGGCAGACAGTGGATAAGATGAAAGGATGGCTAAGGAAATTCTTACCCTAGGCAAGAATTTCAAATCCTAAATCCTAAATCCGAAATCCGAACAATATCCAAATCCAAAAATAAAAATCAAAACATCTTGAATATTTGGGTATTTGAACTTTGGATTTGTTTAGGATTTGGCGCTTAGAATTTAGGATTTTTTAAGTTCTTGACACTTTTTAAGGCACTATGCTAGATTGACATACTGATAATTAAAAGGATTTTAGTAAATTTTATGGCGGAAATAAAACCAGATGTAGAAACGTTTGCCCGGATAAAGGTTGTCGGGGTTGGCGGATCGGGTGTCAACGCGATCAGCCGCATGATTGAGTGCAAACTCAAGGGTGTCGAATTTGTTGCGATAAACACTGACGCTCAGGCCCTTCATCATTCAAAAGCGCCGGAGAAAATACATATAGGAAAAAATTTGACGAAGGGATTGGGGGCGGGGATGAATCCGGAAATAGGACGTCAGGCGGCGGAAGAAAACCGTGACGAAATTCACGAAGTCCTCAAGGGCGCGGACATGGTCTTTGTAACTTGCGGGCTGGGCGGAGGAACAGGCACTGGCGCTTCACCGGTTGTGGCTGAAGCCGCCAAGGAAGCCGGAGCCCTGACTATTGCTGTCGTCACAAAGCCGTTCAGCTTTGAAGGCGCTCAGAGGAAGGCGATTGCTCATGAGGGTCTTGAAAATTTGAAAGACAGAGTGGACGCGCTCATCGTTGTTCCGAATGACAGATTGCTTCAGATAATTGACCGGAAAACGACACTGGTAAACGCTTTCCGGGTTGTCGATGACATTCTCCGGCAAGGCGTTCAGGGAATATCCGATCTCATAACCAAGCCCGGCATCGTTAATGTTGATTTTGCGGATGTGAGAGCGATTCTTCAGGATTCCGGATCAGCTCTTATGGGAATTGGAATCGCTTCGGGTGAAAACAGATCTTCTCAGGCTGCCAAGATGGCCATTAACAGCCCGCTTCTTGAGTTTTCTATTGACGGGGCCAAGGGCATTCTCTTTAATGTAAGCGGCGGCCCGGATGTCACCATGCTCGAAATTAATGAAGCGGCTAATATTATTACCGAAAGCATTGATCCCAACGCCAAGGTTATTTTCGGGGCCACTATTGACGATTCAGCTAAGAAGGGAGAGATCAGCCTGACTGTTGTGGCGGCCGGATTTGATTCTGAAACCGTAAATGAATCTTCAATTATCACTGCCGCGAATCATTCCCCGGCTTTTCAGGAGGCTAAAAAGAGCCTTTTTGATGAAGAAGAATCCTTGCCGGCTGTTCCGTCTCAGGTTTCTTCAGCATCCAAAATGGAAGAAAAGCCGAAATTCATCGTCGAGGAAAAAGTTTCCGATAAGCCCAAACGGAAAATTAATTTCGAATCGAAAGTAAGTTCAATTGGGGAAGACGAAGACGATGAACTCGAAATCCCGGCGTTTATCAGAAGAAAAATGAAGAAATAGATTTACTCTGTTGAATCTGGCGGAAGAACGGCGGCTGACAACTATTTAACAGAGCGAATTGTGGATAACTCAGAATTTTACGATAAAAAAGCCTGTTTGACAGGCTTTTTGCAATTGTGGTAAAATTCCTTTCAGGAACACAAGATGTAGTGTAAAAAGGGGTTCTTCGGATCTCCCTTCTTAATTCTCAAAAATTAGAATTGAGATGTGAGAGTGAGATATGAGAAATTATTCAGACTCACTCCTCAAATCTCTATCTCATCTCTAAAATTATGGTTTGTCCTTTCTGCAGTCATATAGAAACAAAAGTGATAGACTCCCGGGAATCCGGCGACGGAAAAGTTATTCGCCGGCGGCGGGAATGCCTGAAATGCAGGAAGCGCTTCAGTACGTATGAACAGTTAGAGCTTCTGAATTTTGTGGTCATGAAGAAAGACGGGCGAAAGGAGGATTACAAAAGAGAAAAACTTGAGATGGGAATTAAAAAGGCGCTTGAAAAAAGGCCGGTGGAAGACAGAAAAATAGAGGAAATGGTTGATGAGATTGAATATAAGCTTCATCAGAAAGGGGATTGCGGCATTTCTTCGAAAGAAATCGGCGGATTGGTTCTGGAAAGATTGAAGGCAATTGACGATGTGGCGTACCTGCGTTTCGTCTCGGTCTATAAATCTTTTGGCAGCGCAGAAAGCTTTAAGAAAGAAGCGGAGAAACTTTCACAAAGTTGAGAATCGAGATAGAGATATGAGATCAGAAAATAATTTCTTTCAACTCTCTATCTCAAATCTCATGTCTAATTTCTAATTTCGGGGGTGAAAACAAAAAAATGATTGCAGTTAAAAAGGGTCAAAAAATGGTCAGTAAAAAAGAAAGATCCGCCTCAGGCAGGGAGGGTTGCGTTGATCGGGTAGTGAAGCGCGACGGGCGCGTCGTTAAGTTTGAACAGGAAAAAATCACCAAAGCTGTGATGAAATCTTTCGCGGAAACGGGCGAGGGCAAAGAAGCGGATGCGAAAAAAGTTTCTTCGAAGGTAGTCCAGCTCCTTAATAAAAATTACAAAAAAGGAAACGTTCCTGAAATCGAGGAAATTCAGGATCTCGTGGAGCGCGTTCTCATGATCCTGGACTTCGAGGAAACCGCTAAAGCCTATATCCTTTATCGTGAACAGCATCGGAAAATTCGCGAATCGGAAGAAGCGCTTAAGGAAGCGGTGGATCTCGTCGACAAATATATAAAGGAAATCGATTGGCAGGTGAAAGAAAATGCCAACATGAGTTATTCCCTTCAGGGCCTTAATAACTACATTTCTTCAATTGTCAGCTCAAAATATTGGCTAAACCGCGTTTATTCAAAAGCCATTCGCGATGCGCACGACGAGGGAGATTTTCATATTCATGATCTCGACAAAATCGCCGCCTACTGCTGCGGCTGGGATCTTCAGGATCTGCTCCGCCGCGGTTTTACCGGAGTTCCCGGGAAAATCGCCTGCAAACCGCCTAAACACCTCCGAACAACTATCGGGCAGATGGTTAACTTTTTCTATACTCTCCAGGGAGAAGTGGCAGGTGCGGAAGCATTTTCTAATTTTGACACTCTTTTGGCTCCGTTTGTAAGATACGACGGACTTTCTTTCAAGGAGGTGAAGCAATGCATGCAGGAATTCGTTTTTAATGTCAATGTTCCCACCCGGGTCGGATTCCAAACGCCTTTCACGAATATCACCCTGGACATCGTTCCTCCAAAAAATATGGCGGAAGAATCGGTGATTATCGGCGGAGTGCCGCAAAAGGAAAAATACGGGGAATTTCAGGAAGAAATGAATATGATAAACAAAGCTTTCGCCGAAGTAATGGCGGAAGGCGATGCCAACGGGCGGGTTTTCACTTTTCCGATTCCGACCTATAACATCACCCGGGATTTCAATTGGGACGATGAGCACCTGAAGCCTATTTGGGAGATGACTGCCAAATATGGCATTCCCTATTTTGCCAATTTCATCAATTCGGATATGGATCCCGACGACGCGCGTTCGATGTGCTGCCGGCTCAGGATAGACAATCGCGAACTTCATAAGCGAGGAGGCGGACTTTTTGGCGCCAACCCTTTGACCGGTTCGATCGGCGTTGTCACAATTAACCTGGCCCGCATTGGATATTTGGCGAAGAAAGAATCCAAGAGCAAAGCGGCCGGCAAGAAAGATTTCTACGCGCGGATTGACAAAATAATGGATCTTGCCAAGGAAAGCCTTGAGACAAAAAGAAAAATCATCGACAGCTTCATGAAGAAGGGACTTTACCCTTACGCGAGATTTTATCTGGACAGCATCTATAAGCGCCGGGGAAATTACTGGGCTAACCATTTTTCAACAATCGGAATTATCGGGATGAATGAGGCTCTTAAAAATTTCATGGGAGAAACTACGGCAACTGAAAAAGGGATAAAATTTGCCGAAGAAGTTCTGATTCATATGCGCGAAAGGCTCGTAAAATATCAGGAAGAAACAGGGAATCTTTATAATCTTGAAGCGACTCCGGGCGAAGGAACTTCTTACCGGCTTGCCATAAAAGATCGCAAAAAATATCCCGATATGATATTTGCGAACGGTCAAATCGGAGAAAACGATAAGATCGAACCCTACTACACAAATTCCACCCAGCTTCCCGTCGGGCACACCGATGATTTCTTCGAGGCGCTGCAGCTCCAGGAACCGCTTCAGACGAAATACACCGGCGGAACGGTTTTGCATGGCTTTATGGGGGAAAGAATCGAAGACATCGAAACAACAAAAAAACTAGTGAGGACAGTTTCCGAAAAATACGCCCTTCCTTACTTTACTTTATCTCCGACCTTCAGCATCTGCCCGTCGCACGGGTATCTGGTTGGAGAACATGAATTTTGCCCCAAATGCGTTGTGGAGCAAAAGTGCGAAGTTTACTCCCGAATCGTCGGCTATATCCGTCCCGTTGAACAATGGAACAAAGGCAAGGCGACGGAATATGGAGACCGAAAAGAATTTGTGGTCGGATAATTTTCTCGAAACGCGCAACTCGTAACGCATAACGATTTTTCTAAGATGATCTTCAATCGGGCGTTTCGGGTTGCGCGTTATGCGTTATGCGTTATGCGTTATGCGAAAAATATGATTATCGGAGGACTCCAAAAACTGACCCTTATTGATTATCCCGGTCACATCGCGGCCACGGTTTTTACCGTGGGCTGTAATTTTCGCTGTCCGTTTTGCCATAATCCCGAACTCGTGGAACATGGAAAATGGAACATGGAACGCAAAATAGAAGAAGAGTTCTTCCAATTGTTGAGAGAAAGGCAGGGGAAGCTCGAAGGCGTGTGTATCACTGGCGGGGAACCGACGATTCAGCCTGATATCATTGATTTTATCCGAAAAATAAAGGAGCTGGGATTCAAAGTAAAATTGGATACAAACGGAACACGGCCAGACGTTTTGAGGCTTTTATATGCCCAAAATTTGCTCGATTATACGGCTATGGACATCAAAAATTCACTGGAAAATTACGCCAAAACAGCGAATAATAATCTGGACATCGAGCGTATCAAACTAAGCGTGAATCTTATCAGAAATTCTGGCGTTGATTATGAATTTCGAACCACAGTTGTTCCGGGTTTGCATAAAGAAGGAGATTTTGAGAAAATAGGAAAATGGCTTGAAGGCGTGAAAAAATATGTATTGCAAGCCTACGAAGACAAGGGGAAAATTCTGGATCCGAATCTGAAGAAGAGAATAAAAGGGAAAAAGATGGATTTGGAGAAAATAGGAAAAAATATTGAAAAGTATTTTGGGAAAGTGGAGATTAGATGAACTCAAAATTCAAAACGCAAAACTCAAAGCTACAGCGCAAAGCTAAAAACTTTTTTGAAATTTTGAATTTTGAACTGTAGCTTTGCACTTTGCGCTCAAATTCATGTTCAAAAAACTCTTCCTAATTATCATAATTCTCGCAGTCGCCGTCGTCTGGCTTGGCGGTATTTTCTCAGTTTATTTTTCACCTTTTTCTTTTACGATTCAAAAACCGGAAAAGGATTTTATGAAAAAAGTTGTTCGAAAAATCGAAGGATTCGTTTACCGGGAAGCAACCGAGCATAATCCGGCAGGAGATATGCTTCCCGACCAGATAGACGATAATATTAAAAAAGAAATCAAGGACAGGGTGAATTGAGATATTCGCAAACGATTTCAATTTTGAAAGAAAATAATTTGAACATATGCTTGGAAGGATAAGGAAACACAGTGTCAAGATAATTGTCTTTGCTATAAATATTTGTTTGGCCGCAGCTGCGGTTTTTATTATCCGCGAGAAGGATCAGCCCCGTCTTCTTGAGAAATTCCAAAAGGATAGCAGCGGCTTAGAGGCTGAAAATTCCGCCAAAATTAATTCCAGCGTGGCAGATGATCCGGGCCAAAACAGTCAGACTGGCGCTGATTCCGGGGCCGCTGGCGCCGTTGAACCCTCTCCCGATTCAACCGTCGCTAATCCGATTCCTGTCCCTGTTTCCGCTCCGGTTGCGCCGCCGGTCCAAAAACCGAAACCGTCTAACGCCAAAACCAAAACCTCTTAAATTGCTTTTGAAATTATGAATTTATATTCAGAAAAAATAAGCTTTAAAGCTCTGGGAACTGATATTCAGGCGGAAATAATTTTCGGCGATGCATCAAAAAAAGAAAAAGCGGAATCGGACCTTGAGTCGCTGAAAGATATTTATTTTACCAAACAAAAAATTTTTTGCCGTTTTTATGGAAAAAGCGAGCTCAACCGTTTGAATTCGAATTTGGGGTCATTTCAGAAGGCCTTGCCCGATATCGTGTATTTGGCCAAGCGGGCTCTTTTTTATAACAAATTGAGCGGCGGAATGTACGATCCGCGCGTTATTGAAATCCTTGAAAAAATCGGATACAAAAAAGATTTTAAAAAAACCGACTTTTCAAAAATGGAAATGCCGGAAAATTTTGATGAAATCGCAACACCCTTAAGCGGGGATCTCAAAATCAGGGAGGAAAAATTATTTTTTGCGCGGCGGATGGATTTCTCCGGCATCGCCAAAGGTTATATCACTGACTGCGCCGCAAAATTTTTGAAAAGCAGGGGCTGGCATGATTTCTTGATTAATTCGGGCGGAGATATGTCGATTGCGGGAAAAAACGCCGAAGGGGAAAAATGGAGAATTGAAATTGAAGGCGTGCCGAAAGAAAAAATGATGCTTGAAATATCCGAAAGAGGAATTGCCACCTCCGGAATCAGCCGGAAAAAATGGCAAATTAAAGGAAAAAAATTCCATCATCTCGTGAATCCGAAGGATCCGAACAGCTATTCCTATGAAATTCGGACTGTTTCCGTAATCGCAAAAAATACGGAAAACGCCGACGGACGGGCAAAAACATTGGTTCTGATGGGGAAGGAAAGAGGAATGAATTTTGCGGAAAAAAACGGAATTGCCGCCGTTTTTTTGGATTATAAAGGCGGCATCTTCATCACCCCCGAATCCAAAAAATATCTTGCCTCCACTTAGACACCGAGTGTCTAAGTGAAAATATATATGGAAAATACACTTGTTATTCCCTGGGGTTGGTATATTATTCGGGCAAGCGCGCTTGTTGGATTTTTTCTGCTCTATATTTCCATTTTTGTCGGATCCGTTTCCTGTCTTCCTAGAATCCGAAAATATTTTTTACGCCTTCGCAGTCTCAATGTGCATTGCTGGATCTCTGTTCAGGCCCTTATTTTCGTCGTTATCCATGGCACCGCCCTTTTTTTTCATCAATATATTAATTTTAATCTCGCAGATATTTTAATTCCCTTTCATTCAGGCTTTGAACCCGTTCTTGTCGGATTGGGGACGGTGGGATTTTATCTCATGATTCTTTTGATCGCCACATCATACGCCCGAAGACATATTTCTGAGAAATTTTGGCGGACTATTCACTATTTGAATCTCGGATTGTATATTGCGGTAATAATCCATGCGTTGTATCTTGGAACAGACCTTGGGAGCGGAATTATTCGGGAAACATTTATTTGGGCAAACGGATTTTTAATCTTGCTGCTGGCTTTTAACATGATTTATCGAATTTGGTCAAAAAATAAAAACATTCAATGCCAGGGCGGTTAGGGCGGCCCCAACATTGAATGTTGTGCGACAGATATATGAGAATCTACGCCAAGGTGACCCCCAGGGCGGGGAAAAACGAAGTCCTGAAAATTTCAGATGGTGAATATAAAGTGAAGGTCACAGCTGTTCCGGAAAAGGGGAAAGCCAACGAGGCGGTGATTAAACTTCTGGCGGATTATTTTGATGTTCCAAAAAGTCTTATAAGCATCATCGGCGGAAAATCTACTCGAGTGAAACTTATTGAAATCGGATAAGTAAGATTGAAAACCAACAAACACTAGAGGTGTTGTGAATTTGTGCGCTTGTGGATAACCTCCTCTTTTTTTGTGCTATACTAAAACCAGCGAAAACCTTCCAAAACCAAAATGTTCTACGAACCTCTCAAGGCAAAAAGATACATTATCATCGGAACTTCGGCTGTAATTCTGGCTGTTTTGATCGTGGCGATAGTCCCGCTTTTCTTCAAGAATCAGTCTTCATTAAAAAATCCCGCTACTGATCTGTCTCCCGAGGCCAAGCGGGAGCAGGAAAAAATCCAAAAAGAATTCGATAAACTGGAGGCGATGCGGAGAAATCAGGACGTAAAAGAATCAACCCCTGAACAGATTCAGCAAGAATTCGACTCTCTCGAAAAGCAAAGAGCCGAATCCAGCGCTACCCAGCCGACTCCGGAACAAATCCAGACGGAATTTGAGAAGCTTGAACAAATGAGGAAGTAAAAAATTAATTTTCAATAATATGGAACACAAAATTTATCCCATTAGACATCTCGCTTAACTAATATAAATTCTTGATATATAATCTAATTCTTAAAATAAAAATATGTCTAACAGGATTAAAAAAGCTTTCGAAAACGCCGTCTGGTGGTCGGGCGTGGTCACAGTCGGACTGATTCTCGGTATATCCCTTCAATTTGTGAGAGCCTGGACCGAACCGACGGATGTTCCTCCCAACGGCAACGTCGGCGCGCCGCTGAATACCAGTGCGGTTTCTCAAATCAAAAACGGAATTTTGGGCGTTCTGGGAATATCGACTTCGTATATTAATGTTCCGGGTCTTACTCCGGTGGCTGGAAATGTTCTAATCGCCCAGAATGCCTCCGGCCAGGTGGCTTGGGCGGCGGGAGGAGGGTGTTACGTGTCATATTCTGGCGGTTGTCTCTCGGGGTTTGTCAATAAGGGTTCTGCCGGTAAGTGGGGACGTTGCGGTGGCTCTGACAACTACGCTTCATATTACGATCGCGCCGCCTATTTTAATCCGCCGGGTGGCGCATGTCCCAGTGCGTGGGGTTTTAAGAATCTTGGCGAAGCTTATGTTTGCTGTCAGCAATAGGTTTTCCATGCGCGGTTTGTGCAAGATGATAATCGCTTCCAGACTAACCCAAAACTAAATGTCTGGTCGAAATAATAAAAAAGCGGGTTTCGGTCCGCTTTTTTTGGTATAATGATTGCGTGAGCAAACTTGCCCCGTTAGAAAATTCTTCAAAACAATCATATCAATTTCGCGAAGTCGAAAATTTTTCAGGCGAAAAAAAAGAACCGAAGGGAGGTTTTTTGACGGGGTCTAAGATATTTTTCATATTGTCTCTTTGCTTTTTAATCGGAATTTTTTTGGCGTCCTTTTTTAGAATTGAAAAATATTTTGTTTTGATTCTTGTTGTTGCGGGGATAACTCTGTTTGTCATAAATTATAAAAACAAGAGAATGATAGTCGCGAGTGCGGCAGTTTTGTTTTTGGCGCTCGGAATTTGGCGGACAAATATATCGCTCGATTTGGCGAGAAGTAACTTAAGCAATCAAAAACTGGGGCCGGTTGAATTTTCCGGAATAGTGTCAAAGGAGCCGGAAACGGATGAAAAATATCAAAAGATCATTGTCGAGGGCGAGGAAAGAAACAAAATACTCATAAATTCAGATATTTATCCGGAGTATCAATATGGAGATCAGCTGAAAATTCAATGCAACTTGGAGGAGCCGAAAAATTATGAAGATTCAAATTTTGACTATCAAATGTATTTGGCAAAAGATGGAATATACCGGATTTGCAAAAAAGCGCAGATAGCCGCAGTCGCCAAAAACAGGGGAAACAGATTCTACGCGGCAGTTTTGGCCGCCAAAAACAAATTTGAGGAAAGAGTTTCCGCGATTTTTCCCGATCCGGAAGGGGCATATCTCAAGGGGCTCATTCTTGGCGGGAGCAAGCGGATGACAAAAGATCTCAGTGACGCTTTTTCGAAAACAGGGACAACACATACGGTTGCGGTTTCGGGATATAACGTTACAATTATCGCCGCGTTTCTCATGTGGCTGGGAATCGCTTTCGGACTTTGGCGCCAGCAGGTTTTTTCTTTTGCGGTGCTTGGCATCGTTTTGTTTGTTTTGATGACGGGTGCGCCATCGTCGGCGGTGAGAGCGGGGATTATGGGAGCACTTGTCATCTGGGCGATGAAGGAGGGGAGGCTGGCCAACTCCCAAAATGCGATTCTCTTTGCGGCCGCGGCAATGCTTGCGATAAATCCACTCCTGCTCCGCTATGATGCGGGATTTCAGCTTTCATTTCTTGCGACTCTGGGAATCGTTTATCTCTCTCCCCTTCTCGAAAATTTTTTTTGGCGGGGGAGGGCCCCGAAGTTCATTCAGGAAACCGTCATTCTCACAATGGCCGCAACAATTTTCGTTTTGCCCGTGATTATGAACTCCTTTGAAAAAATTTCTTTGGTCTCCCCTGCCGCCAATTTTGTGATTTTACCGGCGATTCCGTATATAATGGGGACAGGATTCGCGGCGGGGGTAATCGGATTTATGTTCGTTCCGCTTGGGAAGCTTATTGGCTTTGTTCCCTATGTCCTTCTCAAATTTGAAATAGCGGCGGTTCAATGGCTGGCAAATCTTTCCTGGGCTTCGGTTGAAATAAAAAATTTCGATTGGAAATGGATAACGGTCTATTATGTTCTGCTCTTTGCCCTGATTTTCTATTTCAGACTCAGGCAAAAAGAGCGCAATAATAATATTGAAAAAAATATAACCGATCAGCACTCTCTGCTACCATTACAATGATGGAAGTAAATGCCCTATTTATCCCCCTTTGCAGAAAACCAAGAGCGAAAGCTCGTCTTATGAATGCTTCCTTTTCTGCTTCGGGGGATTCCGCCTCCCCGAAGGAACAGATGGATACCCTGTGTGCAAATTCGGGGAACTTCATATTTTATAGAAAAAGAAAACGCCGGCCGCGGTTGGCGGAAAATGAACCGGTTGGAAGGATAGTTATATGCCAGGGAAAAATTTAGGCGCCTGATCCCTGCTCTCTGTCCAGCAATGCAACGCCCTCAGAGAAAAATTTTTCATGACCCTGAGGTGGGAAATAATGTCGGGATGCAGCCCTTCAAAACCGGACATCCATCCCGGCTTCTCGAGGAGTTGAAGAAGGCAAACCGCTATTGGAATTTTTCTGGTGACGTTGCGGGTGTTTGCGGCGCAGATATAGCTTACCTCCTTGGGATACGGTTATATGATTAAATTTCTTTTATCATTTATTAAAAAAATAGCCAATGAAGCAGAGAAAAATTTATTATATGTTTTTGGCGGCGCTATTACTGACATTTCTTTATTTCTCTTACCAAATAACCGCAGGGACTAAGCCCCTCCGAGTCATCTTTCTGGATGTTGGCCAGGGGGACTCGATTCTGATTCAAAAGGGAATAAAGCAAATTTTGATCGACGGCGGCCCGAGCGGAAAAAGGGAGCTTTCTGAAATCGGAAAATATATTCCTTTCTTTGACCGCGAAATTGAACTTGTTATCGCGACGCATCCGGACAAGGATCATATTGCGGGACTAATTGATGTTGCGAGGAATTATAAGATTGATCAGGTGCTTCTCACCGGAGCCGAAAAAGATACGGATGTTTTCAAAGAATGGAAGGATGTGCTTTCATTCAATAAGGTGAACGAGCTGGAAGCCTGGCGCGGAACAGAAATAAAATTCGATGGAATTGATATGAAAATAATTTCCCCGCCCGGGAGAGTTGATTCGGATGCCGGTGATGCAAACAATTCTTCAATTGTCACCCGCCTTGATTGGGGAGAGAATTCATTTTTGTTTACCGGCGACATCGAATCGGGAGCGGAAAATGAGATTCTTGAGAGCCTGTCTGCCGGCGAGGCAGGCGGGAGCAGCATAGATGTTGATATTTTAAAAGTCGCTCATCACGGCTCGAAGCATTCATCAAGCGAAGCGTTTCTCGACGCGGCCAGCCCTGAGGAAGCGGTTATTTCCGTCGGCGCGAATAATTCCTACGGCCATCCGACGAACGAAGTTTTAGAGGCGCTCCGAAAAAGAAATATCCGAACATTGAGGACAGACGAGAAGGGCGATATAATCTATAAATGCAAAAATGAAAACGAAAAATGCGAAGTCGCGGATTAAATTTTTAATCTCCGCCAAAGGCGGGTCAGCTTCGGGCTGAAATTTTCAATGATCAAATTTTCAATTCTCAAGAACAGGCTTTTGATTATATTTTTTGGCATGACGCTTGTCTTTCTCGCGGCGGCTTTACTGGTCTTTCTTAATCGTGAAAATGGAAAAGATTTTTCATCCGAAAAAATATTGCCGAATGATCCGGCCAAAAGCGGTGGCAGAAATATGGAAGAAAAAGTTTTTCCCAGGCATCCGATTAAACTCCTTTTCGCCGGAGATATGATGTTTGACCGCTATATTCGGGAAGCGGCGGGAAAATATGGGCGCGGCGACTACGCCTATGCATTGGAACCGCTCAAAAATGAATTGGCCCGGTATGACCTTGTTGTCGGAAATCTCGAAGGGCCCATTACGAAAAATGAATCAGTGAGTCAGGATTCGGCAATGGATGAAAAGAAAAATCTGATTTTCACTTTCGATCCGGCTGTGGCAAATGTTCTCTCTGAAAATAATATTAAGACGGTCAGTCTTGGAAATAACCATATCCTGAATCAGGGAGAGGCAGGCGTTGAGCAGACAAAAAAATATCTGGACGAAGCGGGGATTAAATATTTCGGAGACACGGGGACTGAAGAAAATGAATCTATTTCCCAGACGGTCGGAGGAACAAAGATTGCATTGATAAACTATAACTATTCAATTCCCGGGTCTTCAGAAAAAGCTATCGGCGACATAAAAAAGGCCAGAGGACAATCGGACATCATTATCGTTTATCCTCATTGGGGCACGGAATATGAAATCGGCGACCCGGGAGAATCGGTTCGCTTTCTTGCCCGGCGCTTCATCGATGCAGGCGCGGATGCCGTGATCGGCACCCATCCCCACGTCATTCAATCGAGCGAAACATACGAAGGCAAAAAAATTTATTATTCTCTTGGCAACTTTATTTTTGACCAATACTTCCAAAAAGAGACAATGGAGGGACTTGGAGTCGAAATTGCGGTTCAGCCTGATCTCAAGATGGAATATTTCGAAAAAAAATTTGTAATGAATAGGAAGGGGCAGACCGAATTAAGGTCTGAAAAATAAAATGTAAAAGCGGCGGAAAAAATAAAAGCTTTTACTTTTTATCAAAAGCTTCGCCCCCCTTTGCAGAAAACCAAAAGCGTAAGATCAGGGAGCTCTAATTTTGATTATGGCTTTCAGGCAAATAACAATGACTGCTAAACCTGTCTCTTCCTACATATTCATAATTTGGGTGATATTTTTCCTGTCACTTGGGAATGGATACTTGACGGCCTTAAAATATCCCAACGAGAGCCGCCAGGCTGTCGAACAGCTTTTTTCCGGCCTTGATTTTGCAAGAAGCCTGAATACTTTCTATCTTTTTATTTTTATTTTCCTCAATAATTCCGTTAAGGCTTTTTTTGTAGTTCTCACCGGTTTCCTTTTTGGAATTGTGCCGATTTTTTTCGTGTTCTCAAACGCTAATTTAATCGGGCTTGTAGTGGCTGTTCTTGGAGCGCGGGAAGGCTTCCTTCGCGTAGCCCTAAGCCTTCTTCCTCACGGAATAATAGAGATTCCGGCGATATTGATTGCTTCCGGATATGGTTTGTGGCTGGGAGTGAGATTTTACCGGACAATAAGATACGGGGAGCCGTTCAAAGAAGCCTTTGTTTATTCAATAAAAAGATACTTCAAAATTGTCGTCCCTTTGCTTTTTGTCGCCGCCTTTATTGAGGCTTATATAACGTCTTATTTGGTAAGCAAGGGATTATAGACAGAAATATTTCCGGGGTCTTATTGACACAGGTCTTTTTTTATGATAAAATAACATATTGCTCTGTCGCCATCGCGCGCGCAGGCAATTTTAGAAGAAAATAACTTAAAAAAAGAATAAGGAAGGGTGAAAAAGATGAGGAATGGCTCAGGAAACAAGCGGCAATACGATGCCCTAAGGACGATTATTTTAGTTATCGGTGCCTTAGCATTATTTTTTACAATTGGTTTCCTGTATGGAGAGCGGGAAACGCTGAGATCCGTTAAGCTGGCGAACGAAGCCCGACGCCATTCCACCTTCGCGGTGGTGACCTGGCAAAAAACGGCTGTGGATTCGAGGGTTGAAGAGTGCGAGCGTATGATTGAAGACCTTCTTTTCGAGGAGGAAATCATAACGGCCGGCCTCCAGGATTTATTCCGTAATTTCAACTACCAGCCAAACCTCAAGATCTGGTGGAACAGGAAACGAGTCAGACCCGGGACTGCTGTCCTCATCTATAACGAAGCCGATCTCCCAAGTGACTTCACGGAGAAAGGTAAGCCCGAATTTATCCTGCCTCACAACGCCAAGAAAGGTGATGTAGTAATGCTTCTTGGCGAAAAGGATGGCGTGGTGAGGGTTTATTTTCCGACCGGTGATTTTGCCGGCAAGATCGGAACCTTCGAGCCCTCGAGAAGATTTGATCGCCAAGGCGCGTTGGTCTACCGAGAAATCGGTTTCACGGCATAGGTGGGATTATCCGATAATATCAATCTTCGCCTTTGCTGCTGGTATAGCTATCGCCGCCTTCGATTAACTTGTGCTGAATATCAGCGCGGCGATCGCAAGTTGGCTGCGTCCTTTCTTCTAGATCTGCCCCCCCGCGCCGCGTCGCGCGGAGGGGACACAAAAACCGGCCACGTTGTGCTTCACAGGCCGGTTTTCAATTTGATAAATTTCAAAAACTTAGGCGGATTTGCCCAAAAAGTATTTCTTTGTTAATATATCAACAAGCTCAGGGGCTTTATTTTTTTATCAAGTGAAATAATTAATCCAAATTGGTTTTTTTTATTACCTCGCATTAAGTGCGGGATGATAATGGGCTGATTGTACAAACATCTTATGAAATACGAAGAAGAATTTCCGCTTTTCAAGACAAAAGTGGAAGGCGTAACGAAAAAGTATAATCTTTCGGATGTTGCCGAAAGGAAAGAATATTTTGGAGCCAAGATCGGCGAAGATATCAAAAAACTCCAGAAGTTTTTTGACGAAGGGAAAACTTTTATTGTTTATCTCCTCGGAAAAAAGAATGCCGGAAAAGGCACATATACCAAGCTCCTGATGGAAATTTTCGGCCGTGATAAGATTGCCCACCTTTCGGTCGGCGATATCGTCCGTGATCTCCATGCGGCAGTAGAAGACGAAGACTACAAAAAAGAACTTTTGGATTACCTCCACAAAAATTATCGCGGTTATATCACTCCCGAACAGGCTCTCGACGCTCTTTTGGGAAGAGATCAGAAGACTTTGCTTCCGGACGAATTCATAATGGCGCTCGTAAAGCGGGAAATAGACAAAATCGGCAAAAAAACTATTTTTATAGACGGCTTTCCCAGAAACCTGGACCAGGTTTCTTATGCCATGTTCTTCAAGCAGCTCGTCGACTATCGCGAGGATCCGGATATTTTCATTGCGATTGATATTCCGGAGGCGGTTATCGACGAACGAATGAAATACAGGAGAGTCTGCCCGATCTGCCACACTCCCCGCAATCTGAAACTGTTTACGACTCAGGAAGTCGAATATGACGAAAAAGACGGAAAATTTTATCTTATTTGCGATAATTCGGACCATGAACGGTCGAGAATGTACGGAAAAGAAGGCGATGAGATGGGGATCGAATCAATCCGCGAAAGATTGGAAATGGACGACCAGCTCATTGACAAGATTTTTTCCCTGCACGGCATCAAAAAAGGGCTCATTAGAAACGCTGTTCCGGTCGATAAGTCAAAAGAATACGTTGATGACTATGAAATTACTCCGGAATATGTCTATGAGTTGGATCCGGAAACAAAAAAAGTTAAAACCATTGAAAAACCTTTTGTCGTGAAGGACGATGAAGGCGTTGAAGTATACAGTCTCCTTGCCCCGCCGGTAGCGGTTTCGCTGATCAAACAATTAGTGGAACTATTAGGACTATAATCTCGGCTTTTGGGACTCCTAAGGTCGAACCTTAGGATGCTCCAAGGGTTCGACCTTAGAAAAATGGAAAAAAATCAAAACCATCCCGAATACCAGTATTTGAATCTCATCCAGGATATTTTGGCAAATGGCGCGGATAAACCGCTTTTTCTGACTCCCGAGGTGCAGGATCAATACAAGAAGAAGGGCGAAGAGCTTCCCTTTATCCGCTCCGTTTTTGGGCGGGTGATCCGCTTTGATCTTGAGCAAGGATTTCCCCTGCTCACCACGAAAAAAGTTTTTTACCGCGGGGTTTTTGAGGAACTGCTTTGGTTTTTGACGGGCGACTCGAATATAAAATATCTGGTTGATCGCGATGTCCACATCTGGGACGAATGGGCCTGGAAAAAATATCATAAGCATTGCCTCAAAAATGAGCCGGAAAAAGATATGGAGCAGGGGGAGTTTATCGCAAAGCTCAAAGCCGAGGCGGCAGACAGCGATTTTGTGCGTAAATGGGGCGATCTGGTTACAATATATGGCCGAATGTGGCGCAAATGGCCGGCGGCGGACGGACATCTGATCGATCAGCTGGGATACTGCATAAACGGTCTCAAAGACAAGCCTTATCGAAAATCATACTGCGTTTCTGCCTGGAATCCGGACTTCATCTATTCAATGGCCTCGCCGCAGAACAAAAACGAAGTTCCTCCTTTTTGCCATACGACATTTCAATTTGCGGTGGTAAACGGCAAACTGAATCTCGGCATGTATCAGCGGAGCGCGGACCTCTTTTTGGGCGTGCCGTTCAATATTGCAAGCTACGCCTTGCTTCTTCAGATGGTTTCGCAAGTCGTGGGAATTCCCGCCGGGGAATTCGTCCACTTTTTCGGAGATGTTCATATCTATTCCAATCATTTTGCCCAGGTGAAAGAACAGCTGGCACGCGAACCGCGCCCGTTTCCAAAATTAAAATTGAATCCCGAAGTGAAAGATATCGACGGCTTTAAATACGAAGATTTTACTCTGGAGAGCTATGATCCGCATCCGGCAATCAAGGCGGAAATCGTGAATGTTGGCGGATCCTAAGCGGGATTTATGATTTAAGATTTAAGAATGGAAAATAAATCCAAAATAAAATCTTTTACTGATTTAATTGTTTGGCAAGAAGGTCATAAATTAGCAATCCTGATTTATAAAGAAACAAAAAACTTTCCTAAGGAAGAAATTTATTCTTTGACAAATCAGATGAGAAGGGCCGCGACGTCTATTACGAGTAATATTGCAGAGGGATTCGGGAGGCGTACATACAAGGAAAAAGTTCAATTTTACTATCAAGCGCAAGGATCTTTAACAGAATTAAAAAATCAAATTCTTCTAGCACACGATATTGGATATTTATCGAAGAATAGATTATTCGCTCTTGGTGAGCAAGCTAATATTGCTCACCGGCTTCTTCAGGGCTTCATAAAAAAGTCAAAAACATTCATAAATCATAAATCTTGAATCATAAATCACAAATGAAGATTATCCTTATGATGGCCGTAACGGCCGACGGTAAAATTGCCAAAAACAGCGATCATTTTCCGGATTGGACATCAAGGGAAGACAAAAAAATGTTTGCTTCCGTTTCAAGAGAACATGGCGTTGTCATTATGGGCGAAAAAACATTTAAGACTTTTCCGAAGCCGCTTCCGGAGCGGCTCAATGTTGTTTTTACGCTCGAAAAAGATCTTCCGGAAATGGAAAACGTGAAATGGGTGACGGGAGAACCGGAAAAAGTGCTTGAACAGCTTGAAAAAGAAGGCCATAAATCCGCGATACTCGGCGGAGGAGCTTATCTTAACACCCAATTTCTCAAGAATAAGCTCATTGACGAAATATGGCTTACGGTCGAGCCGAAAATATTCGGCGACGGCCTTGGCGTTTTTGGCGGAGATTTCGACATAGATTTGAAATTATTAAACGTTGAAAAAATAAACGAGGACTCGGTTGTCTTGAAATATCAGGTTTTGAAATAGAATAATGAAGCTTCAAAAAAGACTTGAAGAAAAACTCAAAAAGGAGGTTTTGGCTATTCTTGAAAATGGCAAGGAAAACTGGGATATTCCTCACACTCTGGATTCGGTGAAGTGGATGCGAAAACTGATTCTCGGCGAAGGAGGAAACGAAAAAATCCTTGTCCCTGCCATGTATTTCCATGACATTGGCTATCCCCACGCTTCTGACGGGTACGGTTTTCGAAAAGCGATGGCTATGAAAAAAAAACATGCCGAAAGGGGGGCGAAAATCGCAAAAAAAGTGCTTGAAAGGATCGGCGGTTTTTCCAAGGAAGAAATTGAAAAGATCGCTTATCTTGTCAGAATGCATGACAAGCACGAAAATATTGAAAGCCACGAGCGCCAGTTGGTGTTTGAAGCTGACGGTTTGGCTCAAATTAACTGGCACGAAAGTCCGCCGAATTTTGGAAAAGAAGACTGTCTTAAATTTTTGGATAAATATTTCCGCAAAGAAAGACCGCCGGAGAGATGGCGGACAAAAACCGGGAAAAGACATGTGCGGGGGCTCATGAAAAAATCCCTAAAATATTGGGAGTGAAATGCCGATCCTTTAAGCGCATTAAATATGGTTGAATATCGAATGTCCCGAGAGACATTTTTGTTTTTTTCTGAATTATTGTAAGATTATTGAAATAATTTTAGAAGAGGGAGGAGGTTCTTTGGCGGGAAAAATTGCTGAAGAAAAAAGCCGCCATTCGGGAGAGCCGCGGCCGCTAATCTCAGGAAAATGCGCCTGTTGCGGCGAGGCCTATGCCGGTTCTGACACTCTCAAGGGATACGGGACCAATGAGTCATTGTCGCTTCCCGTTTGCAGTCCATGCTTTTATGGCGCTCCTACTTCCACATTGCTGTATATTGCCTACGATTGTAATCCGGATGCCGACAAGAGAATTATCTGGGTAGCCATCGGGCATATAAGAAAGTGGGCAGGCTATTGCGCATCCTGAGCCGGAATTGGAGGATCCGGCTTTTACTTTGGGCGTTTTTTATTCCCTTCCGCAGAAAACTACGGTCATAAGATTGGGAAGCTTCATCTCATCAAGAAGCAATTTGATTTCTCAAGCTTTCTTTGGGAAGGCTGAATTCATCCGTCAGTTTCAAAAACTCCTCAAAATTTGCAACAGCGTGATCCGCTTTTCGAGCGACGCTTTCGCGGCAAACATTTTCGGTAAAAGCGAAAAATTTGCTCGCGAGTCCTGCCTCTCTGATTTGATAATCAGTGTGTCCGTCGCCAAGGACGAAAATATTTCCCTTTAACTTCAGCGAACGGATAATCTCCATTTTTCCTCCTTCTTTCGCAAGCTTGTTCCCTGTGTCGAAACCGGTGACATTTCCTTTTTCGTCGTAAATAAAATCGTTTGCGAAGATATTTTTTTCCGGAATACCGAAGGGTTTCACGATCGGAGCCGCGATTTCCCGAAAACCGCCCGTCAGAATGAATATCCGGCTGCCATGTTTTTCAAAGAAAAGCTTATTGCGCTTTATGGAAGGGGAGATTTTTTCCGTAAGTTGCTTGACGAGCTTCCTGATGTGATTTTTATGGGCGGTTAGAAGAGCAATCCTGCGCCGGAGAGATTCGTCGAAAGTAATTATTCCTTCCATTCCGAGCCTGGTTATGCCGGAAATATCTTCCACGATTTTTTTCCGGTTCGGGTTTCCCGACAGCGCAACGGAAGCAAGCTCATCCAGCGTTTCCACCCGGACGAAAGTGCTGTCAAAGTCGATGACGAAAGTAATATGGTCTTGGTTTTTCATAGGGTAGTGGAGCCTAAAAACCATGTTTGGATCCGGAAATTCAGGTCAGGAAATTACCAGATTCTTCGGGTAATTTGTCAGATTCTTGCTGCCGTTTTTGGTGACTAAAACAATATCTTCAATTCTAATTCCTCCGATCCCCGGATAATACAAGCCGGGTTCGACGGTTATTATGTTTCCCGCCTTCAAAATGTCTTCCGAGCGGGGTTTGAGGCTGGGTTTTTCATGGATGTCGAGTCCGACTCCGTGCCCTAAGCCATGCACAAAGCCGATTTCTCCGGTATCGTACCCTTGCTCTAAAATGACATTCGCCGCAACGTCGTAAATTCCTTCCGCCCGAGATCCAGCGCGGATTTTTTCCATGGCCGCCTTTTGGGCTTTTAAAACAGCGTTATACATCTTTTGGATCTCCGGGAGCGGTTTTCCTTTGGCATAAGTTCTGGTCATGTCGGCAAAGTACCCTGATTTTCGGTGACGGGGGAAAATATCGCAAACAATCGGCTGATGCGGAAGAATCGGACCGGTTCCGCTTTCGTGAGGAATGGCGGTTTGCTTTCCGGCGGAAATGATCATTCCGAGAAGGTCGAACATTCCTTTTTCAATAAGCGCTTTCTCCGCCTCTTGTTTCAAAAATTCGCTGGTGAGTATTTTATTTTTGAAATAAATTCTCTTTTCACCAATTTTGGACTTTCGGAGGATGCTTTCGATTATTCGAAAAGCCAGTTTGGTATGTGCCAGGCTCTCCCTGATGAATCCGATTTCTTCTTCGGTTTTTACGGCTCTTTCGGGAAAAAAGGGAAAAGTGGGAGTGAGTTTTGTCCCATTCTTCCGCAAAAAATCAGCCATATCAAGCGGAAAGTGGATAGGCACTTCAATATTTTTATTAAGTAAGCCGTATTTTTTGAGGATATAATAAGCGAGTTTATTGCGATCGGAGGTTTTTAGTCTTAATTTTTTTGCCTGCGCGGAAAGGGGATTAAGCAGTACGGATTTTATTTTTGTTTTTTTGGGAATAGTGCCAAAATCAACCCGGTCCAGCAGGGCATATTTCCCGCCCGAGGCGGGTCCGCCTTTGGAGGATTTTCCGACCTCAATATAGAAAAAAGAGCTGGTGATGGGCGTCTTCACCGCATAATGCATATCAGAGTCTTTTGTTGAAGCGAAAATTAATCTGTTCACGGATTGTATTGACATTATAAAGGATATTGATAGAATAAATGCAAATGAACATATTTGCAATCCGTCCCACGCCGGTTCGCCGCGGGGTAAACAACCAAGGCATGAAGAAGGATACCAAGAAGACAAGCTTTTTGGTCGGTTTTGGTTTATCGAAAATTACCCCAGCATAAAAGACTTCGCATGAATTTTCTCTAAACCCGGGCCGATCAACGGACCCGGGATTTTGTTCTTTAACGCTATAGTCCTTAATCTTATTAAATTACGGCTTAAGGCCGCATTTTAGGGGGTATGATTATGGAAAATCAGCAAAAAGCAGTGGTGCTGGACGGAAAATATTTTCCGGAGGAAATGAGGAAAAATTGTCGGATACTTCTCAATTTTCTGGATCGCGGAGGAGCTCTGGAAAGCTTCTTAATTATGAACCTCGCGATAAATTACCCGAATCTCAGGAAATGTGCCTTTTTTTGCACTAGTCCCTGCAAACTGGGACAGGAGATGCAATGCCTCGGAAATCTTCAGGCAGAAGGGTGACTAATGGTTAATCTGGAAAATCAAAAACCTGATTGTTTAAGTCACGAAACAAAAAATGAAGTGAGGAGGTGCTCATGGTTCAAATTCATTCTTATCTAAAAAGATTCTTTTTGGGAGGGAGTGTCTTTTATCCTTATCCAGAAAAAAGGATTGATGATTGTCCCTTTGTCCTTTGTCCAGAGCCCTCGAAAGGAATGTCGGGCTCTCTCATTTCCATTGCGGGGTTCTCTCATCTTTCCTTAACACAGATTCTGGAGATAGAGGCAAATTATCTATCATCGAGCAACAATTCCCTCTTTAAATTTTGCTGGTTTAGCTGTCGGATTAAGTCATGTCTCTATGTAGAAAGGTGGGGAAAAAAGAAAATTAAATACCCTACAGCATAAAGGGCTGGTCCGAATGGACTGGCCCAATTTTTTATTTGTTGACATAAATTTTTTAAATTGCTAGAATATTTCAGTAATGAATATTAATCAAACCAAAACATTTTTCTTTAGCTATTATTTTTTCTGGTTTACACGCCAGGTCGGTTTTGGTTTGAGTAGAATTTTAGCAAAAAGATAAATTCTCTCAGAAATTATAAGCAAACCAAAGGCCGGCCTTCCAAGGCGCGGTTTTTTTGTTCTTTAAAATGCATGCCGTACGGCTATCCTAGCTCTCTTTTTGCTGATTACGAGAGTTGAGACAGCCGTATGGCTTGAGATTAATCAAAAAATATCGGAAGGGGGATAAATCACGATGCTTGAGGCCATCAGGAGCGAATTGGGAGAGGCGGGATTGGCGAGACTGTCTGGATTGCAATTATTCTGGGTTGATCGCAACTGTGTATTAGGAGGCAACACTAATTTACGGAAGAAAGCTTCCAGTGCTCTTTGGGTGAAGCGGATGAGTGATTCCAGGATGCCCTTTGGGAAGTGCAATGGATGTTGCATTTGTTTAAACGGGAATATAAGGTTATTAAGCAATCTATAAGGAGCGCAAAGCAAGATGAAAATCAAAGGTTTTCTGGAAATAGCGAACTTGCCGCCTATAGACAGAATTGGCGAGATCTTGCAGAGTTCTGCTATCAGGAAGGTTATTCACTTCTGTCTCGGACCAGACGGGACTAACATTCATCAGGCGGCCGAGGCGTGGTCTCTAGAAAGAGGTCTTTCGGAGAAAGCAGAAATTAAATTTTGTGAAACCCCGGAAGTCTGTTTAACCGAATGCAGACAGCTTAATGGAAAAAATATTTTGGGATTTTTCTGGACCTGTGCGGTCTACTTTAAACTCCATGAGCTTTTTTTCACAAATCGCGACTGCTTGCCTTTTTTCGTTAACTTTACAATGGCCCTCGATACTATGCAGTTGGCTACAAGAGTTGAAAAAGTTAAAGAAATTAACGGCTGTATTCCCGTGGGCTGGAAAATTGCATCACATCCTTCGCCGGCACCGCTCCTCAACGGACATAGGCGTATTATGCTTGTTGATAGTAACAGTGCTGCCGCGAAAGCTTGTTCGGAAGGGATGGCCGATGGTTGCATCACTACCGAGTCTGCAAGATTAATCCACGGTCTCGAGAAAATAGGCGAATATGGTTCGCCGCAAATGGTATTTTTCGCCGGTATCACTGAGGCCGGCGCCAGGCTAGTGGCAAATGCCTACCAGTTACTTCAGTAAAGCCGCGCCCGGGGCAATTCTCAAATTGCTTCGGGCGCTACCACTTTTCAAAAATCAATTCATTAACTAAATTAATATATATGATAAACGCGATAATCGGAGCCAATGGCGAGATGGGGAGATTTCTCATCAACTTTCTCAAGCCGCTGGGACCCGTGATAGAAATTGACAAACAAAGTAAAGCCAATGAATGGAAAAAAGCATGGAAAGCCGATGTAATCTGGTTTAGCGTCCCTCGGGATATCGTTGATGATATGGTGAGGGGAAAAAAATTAAGCAGTAAACAGCTCTTAGTCGACATTTGTTCCATAAAAAGAAATATTGCCGCAGTGCTGAAAAAAACCGGAGCTGCCCATCTATCATTGCATCCTTTGCATGGCCCGTATATACCAATAAGCGGTCAAAAATGGGCGCTTGTTCCAACGGATAAAAATAGTCAGAAGCATCCTATGACTTGCGACATAATCAAATATCTAGAATCAAAAGAAATAAAAATCGTGGAAGCCGAATCAGAGAATCAGCATGATTTCATGATGGCGTTAACATTGAGTGTTCCGGAGCTGCTCTCGATAATGATTGACGAATTAGTCGAACAATACGTCAAAGATAACAAGGCAAAAAAACCATCTAAAGAAGAATTGCGCAAGTGGGCAATTCCGGCTTTTAACTCGATTCATAATACTTACATTCATATCGTGGACAGTACATCGCCTTGGCTGCGGGCCGACTTGCTATGCAAAGCTCATGGAAATCTTCTGGAAAGCGCAAGGAAGACTTTTAAGAAACTCGGGGATGATTTGCTGGAGAAAAATATCAAAAAACATTTGAAAAAACAGCGAAAATACATTGCTGGCTTACCTCAGCGCGAAAAAGAAAATTGTCGCTCCTGGCTTGAGCGTTGGTTTGTAGAGTCGAATAAAAAAATGTTTCTTGAGGAAAAAGATTATAGTAAACCGGAGTTGAATATTCAGTGGAGTCTTTCCAGAGAAGAGATATTCAGCTTGAGGAAAAAGAGTTATACAGTGGGCATTCATGGCATTGCCGGATGTTTTACTCATGAGTCAATAATTAGATTTGCTGAGGAAAATAAGATCAATCCGGAAATATTTGATTTTAGATTCTTGATTACAGCGGAAAATGTTCTGAAAAATGTCCAGGAAAAAAAGATAGACGTGGGAGTTTTTGCAATGGCAAACTCTGGTTCGGGTGCATATGTTTCAAGCATGCACGCTATGGGAAGATATGACTTTGACGTTTTAGCGGTTTATGGCATGGAAATAGTCCAATGTTTGATGGGCGATCCCAGAACTGATTTTTCAAAAATCGAACAGGTTTTTGGGCATCCCCAAGCAGTCAGTCAATGCAAGCGTACCTTTGAAGAGAAATATCCTCAGTTTAAACTTGTATATGGCAATGACAATGATGATACGGCACTATGCGCGAGAATGGTTAAGGAAGGTAAGTTACCAAGGACAACTGCTACACTAGCCTCTCAAGTAGCGGCAAAATTATATAAGTTAAAGATTTTTGCCTATGACATGCATCACGATCCTTATAACACTACAACTTTTTTGCTAATCAGAAAAAGAAAATGAATTTCTATGCAAAATTTGAAGCAATGACAAATATTTCCTGGTGGAATTCATCCAAGGCTGATTTTGGTTTGGCTGGATTTCCGTGATGCTTATTTCGCAAAAAATATATCTGAACCAAAGTCGGCCTCAATGCAGGTCGATTTATTTTATCTCAAGGAGGCGGGTTATGATATTTGAAAATAATCAAGACGAGAATTACAGAAAACTGATGGCGAAAATCGGTGGATATGTTGTGGCGGTTGCCGTTACATTTGGCGCGCATAAATCGCTTTTCCGGGAAAAAATCATGGTTCAGGCCGGTGAAGCCATTTTGACGGCTTTTGCAACGAAAGTGTTGGGAAAACGCATACTCTGCCGCCAGGATTTAATTGATGCCCTTAACTCCGACGCAGAATTTCAACAAGCCGTGTCACGGTCGGATGATTTTACTGAAATTTTCTCCAACCATCAATCCGTAAAACAGAAGGAAAAACAGACCAGTCGTCCTGCCGGCTGGTGAAAAAGCGCCAACGCGCAAATAAATTCGGAAGTCCTCCCGGGGCGAAATCGTCTTGGGAGGACTTTTCTTTTTATGGTAGAATATCGGCAGGCAGTTAAACTTAAATATATGGCGAAAAAATCAAATAATTTGGCGATTGCAGTGGATATCGGCGGGACGAATTTGCGGACGGCGATTGTCGACGAAAAAGGGAAAATAATCGCTAAGACCGTCACAAAAACGATCCAAAAAGGAAAAAACGGACAAGTCGTGGCAGAGCAAGTGATTTTAGAAATAAAAAAGTTAATTCTAAGAGCCGAGCTTTTGGAAAGGGTGAAAGGTATCGGAGTGAGTTTTGCTGGTCCGATTGATTATAAAAGAGGTAGCGGCGTGAATCCGCCGAATATGAATTTTTCTTATGTCCCCTTAGTCGGACCGCTAAAAAAATTATTCAAATTGCCGATTATGATGATCAACGATTGCAACGCGGGTGCGCTTGGAGAAAAATATTTCGGATCGGGAAAGAAATTTTCTAATCTGGTCTATGTCACAATTTCTTCCGGCATTGGCGGGGGAGCGATTATCAACGGAAATTTACTGCTGGGAAAAGGCGGAAACGCGTCGGAAGTCGGGCATATGACAGTTGAAACTCAATACAATCTGCTTTGCACTTGCAAAAAAGGACGCGGACACTGGGAAGCATATGCTTCAGGAAACAATATGCCGAAATTTTTCAAAATTTGGGCGAAAAAAAATAACTTAGAAGCGGAGCTTCTAAGCGAGGCAAAAGACATTTTTGAAGCGGCCGAAAGGAAAGATGGAATAGCTTTGAAATTTATGGATGAACTGGGAAAAATAAATGGCCGGGGATTTTCAAACGTCATTGCCGCTTATGATCCGGAATTAATTGTTCTTAGTGGGGCGTTGGCGCTAAATAATGGTAATTTGATGCTTAAATATGCTAAAAATAATATTGATAATTTTTTGGGAACTCCCGAGATTAAGATTTCCTCTCTGGGCGAAAATGCGCCTTTTCTCGGAGCGGCCGCCTCAATTTTTTCGCTTTAATCAGGCATCCATCTCAAATGATTAAATACTATCGCCATTGTAGTGGTGGCAGTATTTGACTAGTAAGGGAAAAATGTCGGCGGATATGGCTGTGGATAACCAATGCTTGACGAATGGGATATTATCTATTAACATCAATACTGTTATGCAAACTGTCTTAGCGAAAAATTCCATCCAGACTCTGCTAGTCCTAGTGCTACTATTCGTCGTGGCGCGTTTTTCGCTGAGCAGAGTGTTTTATAAGATCATCAATTAGAAGATTTATATAAACAAAGATTAGAACTCTCCGCCCGGCGCAAAACACGGCGGTTTTTTTATATATCGTCGAAAAAATATCAGGCCGAAAGGAGGGGAAAATGATAAATTTTTCCAAGACAGGGTGCTTCTGCATCTTATGCCGTCAAGAGATTTGGCGTGCCGCCGGGTGGTATCGATGCAATTGTATCGAAGGAAAAAGCTGGAGGATTCCTTTTAGGTGGCTAAGTATGCTTTATTTACCTGGACCTAAACGGGTTTGGATGTGATCTTCGAAAAGGAGTTAGGGGAGACGAGTATGACGGAGATTGGACAACCGCGCTGCAACACAAAGGATACTGTTCCTTGCCAAGTGAAAATTTTGGAAATCTGCCGCAAGTGCGGCGGCTTCGAACTCAATCCCGGGATCGTCAAATTTTGCCCGCGATGCCTTCCGGCGTTCGGGAAGCAAGCTGAGTTGAGGCTTGAAACTGACGCTAAAACTCAAGCGGACGAGCTGTTTTGCGACACCTGCCGGTTTCGTTGCTGGAACCGGAATTACTATTTTTATCGGTCGGTAGTTCAGCGGTTTTTATGCTCAGGAGATCATGAAGAGAAAATTACAGTAAAGGGGGAGCGGTGCAAGAGAAAAAAAGGAAGCCGTCGCTGCTCGAATTTGATAGCAGCGGGTAAGTGCCCTGTCGGGAAGCATAAAAATCCAAATGCCAGGTGCAATTCGAGATTTTCCAAACTAACCTCAGCTTAGACAGGCAGCGAAAAATCGTGCCCAAGTCGAAATTAACGGGGAGGCAGAAATGGCTACAGAAGTTTTATGTTCAGCCGCTGAAGGCTCGGAAAATTGCAGGGAGCGATGCAAAGAAGGGAAATGTCCTTATGGGTGTCCGGAGAGTAGCTGTCCTCCGATCAGGCAAAGACTGGGGCATGTTTCCGTGAGGCCGGCTGCGGTCAACGGACAAAGGTTTTCCGCTCGGGCCTAACGTGCGGCAATAAGCCACGTATTTAAAAGAACCAAAAAGATAAATCGCAGGTCCAAAATTTTCCGGGCATAGCTCATTGTTGCTATGCATCCGGGGGGAGGATCACAGCGCAACACGCTGTCTCCCTGGGAGTAACCAAACTCCCTTTTTTTGTTGACAAAATATCTTGAGTGTATATCACAAAGGGAGAAAATAAACAAATAGATCCGCGATATGCCGCAGGAAGGCAAGCTCTTCAATTCAGGAGAGCACAGTGCCAGAATGGGGTCGGGGTTCGAAAGAGCCCTGACCCCATCATCTTAAATCAGAGTTAAATTTATATGAACAACCAGTATTAACGTCGGTTTTTAGGATTATGAAAATTTATCCAATAACAAAATTATACATTCTGCTATTGCAAAAAAAGCTGGTTTTTTGCCAAACAAATTGTTTTGCATAGTTTATTTTTAGAACTAACAGAGAAATTTGCCCGGCAAAAAAGTCGGGCATCTTTAATTCAGAAGGGAGAAGCAATGCCGATTACAGTTAGAATTATCGCCGAACTTATGAGCGGACAGGAAAAAGGGATTGAGCGCCAGACGTGAGAAGTTTGCCGTCAAAAGAGACCGATGTATTTCCAGCATTGTCTGGATGATCTGCAGTCGTTTCTGGAGGAGAAGCTTAGCGAATTTCTCCGCGGCGCGCCGGTAAAGGTGGAAATTCAAACGGATTCCAATCTACCCGCATAAAAATTTTGCCGGCAGAGCGGGGCTGCAAAGCCAGCCTCACTCAATATCAATTAACTTTGGGAATTTATCTCTCTTTGCGGAAAACTACGAGATAAGTTCGTCGGATAGATGCTTCTTTTTCTGTTTAGAGGAGCTTCATTCCAAAGAATGATTTCTTATAGAAAAATAATATTGACGAGAGTGCATTCGGGGATTATGATTTAGTAAGCATGAAACGAAGATCAACGGGAAAAAATTTTGTGAAGATTTGGATTAAGATGCTAGTCAATAGCAACTATAATTTCTCGTTGAGTAAAGTATTCTAAATAACAGAAAATAATTTGCCCATAGAATATTTCACCCCGCGAGGAATCAATTCCGGCGGGATTATTTTTGCCCAGCGAGGCGTCAAAAAAACAAGGAGGCAGCGAACAATGGCGTGTTCAGGTCCTGAAGAAAGCGGCAGTAAGGTGTCCGAGGTAGGAGTAGTTTTATCTCCGAAAGTATATGGGGAGTGCCACAAGCTTCCCAAAGGGGGAAAATGCAGAAGTGCGGTGAAGCAAACGGCAAGAGGGGTAAAATTTCTGTGTCCCAGCCTTAATTGCGGTTATGAATTCTGCCTTTCCAAGCACCCGGGAGCTGTTGGAAAGAGGACCAATGTTCGGAGTATTGGACGGACTATTTTTGGACAAGATTATCATAAATATAGTCTTATTTTCCTGACCGGAGCGAAAGAACTGATCGCCGCCGCTCCCAATGAGGAAGTAAAACCTTTGGAACCGAAAAGGACTCTGCGTAATGTGCACCAAGGTTCAATAGAACCGCCCTGGGGCCGCGCCGAAGTCGCACGGACCGAAGGTTTCCGGCTTATTAACGAAAAAACCGGACCCAACATCATCCAACGCCATCCAGAGCGCTGACCAAAGAGAGGGCTGGATAATTGCAAAGCGTCCAGCCCTCCCCATCAAAAAATATGCTGTTAAGCTTGTCTCGAGCGGAGATTATAATAATCTGAAATTTTATCCTCCCAGAAGGAACGGACGGTTATCCCGTGCGTAGACTTGGGGAGCTTCATATAAAATGATTGAATGTCCGGAGGCTTGACCAATTTATAATAGCGTGTATAATATATTTCAATGAACAGCAAAACCCGCTTCATAAACATTATCAGCATTATTATTATCCGACCTCAGTTGCCCGGCGAGTTTTGCGTTTAAGTCAAATTTCTTGAATTCAGAACCGGCTCGGCAACAACGAGTCGGTTTTTTGTTCCTTGTCACATAGCACAAAAAAATAATCATAAAATCATAGTGAGGAAATATTTATGTCTAGAGGATTTGAGATTGGCGGAGTGGTGTTTTACCGAGGCTGCCAGCAAATTCAGGATTTTTTTCAAGAGTTGGCCGAAGTTTTCGGGGTGGGATGCTCAAAAAGCTTTGGGGAATGTATGGCGCAGAACGAAGATTTATTGCGCGCATTTCTCGAAAGTTTTGGGTTCAAAGGGAACCATGAGAGAACCACTTTCTGTGAAAAGTCCGGATGCTCTCTGAATGGCGATTGTCCCGCTACAAATTGGGATAAAGTCAAAGTATGGAAAATTCCTCCCGAAGCTCGGCTGAACGGCGGGCGTTCCGGGAGCCTCTTGTGCTAAGAAAATTGGGGAGACGCCAATATGCGCCTCCCCCCAACCAAAAAATTATTAATTTCACATAACTAATCCATAAATAATTCAAATGAAAAGCCCGAGTCGTTCAAAAAATATTATTGGCATTATTCAACCGGCCGAGATTGTCGGGTTAGTTTTGTAATATATAAATTAAGATCCGCTTACAAAACCGACCTGATAATGGGTCGGTTTTTGCTTTAAAAAAGCAGCGGTTCTTTGAAAAACATGAAAGCGGAAAAAATCAAAAAAAAGGAGTCGGAAATGTTCAAAAGAGAAAGAGTGGAAATAATGGACACGACGCTTCGGGACGGGGAGCAAATATCGCACGGCAGTTTTTCGCCGGAATGGAAGCCCCGGATCGTAAAAGCGCTTTTTGAAGCTGGTGTGGATCGGGTCGAGGTCTGTTCGGCGCGAGGCCATTCAAAAAAAGAGCAAAAAATGCTTGCCGAAGTCATGAAATGGGCAGCCGATAAGTGTCTCGATCGTCATGTCGAAGTCCTGACTTTCCTGGACGGGACAAAATCGGTTGATTGGGTCCGGCAAGCCGGCGGAAAGACAATAAACCTTCTTGCCAAAGGTTCTCAGCTCCACGCTCGGGAGCAACTGGGACATAATGTCAAAAGGCATCTCGAAAAAATTACCGAATCCGCGGGTTATGCCGCAGCTTGCGGAATTGAAGTCAATCTTTATCTTGAAGACTGGTCTCAGGGGATGATGGATTCTCCCGGTTTTATTGAGCAGCTATTGAACGGGATAGCAGATTTGCCTATCCGGCGCATAATGCTTTGCGACACGATGGGGGTTTTGAATCCGTGGAAGACGGAAAACATGGTTCTTAGGATGATGAAATGGCAGCTGCATTTCCACTATGATTTTCATGGGCATAATGACTATGGTTTGGCGGTTGCGAACAGTCTGGCGGCCGTGAAAGCGGGCGCGAAGGGAATACATGCGACTGTCAATGGACTCGGAGAACGGACAGGAAACGCTCCACTCGACGAAATCACTCTTGGAATCCGGGATCAACTTTCTGACTATCGTACAGACATCAGAATTACTCATCTTCGCGGCCTCGGCCGCAATGTCGCCTTGATGTCGGGGCGGCGGATGCCTCCCAACAAACCCATGACCGGGAGCGAATGTTTCTCAAATACCGCCGGAGTTCACGCGGATGGAAATCGAAAAAAAAGCCTTTATGCGCATCGTTGGCTGAGGCCGGAAGATTTTGGATCCAGAATCCGTCATTCGATGGGAAAACTTTCCGGAAAATCCAATATCCTTTTTAATCTTGAAAGGCTTGAGTGGAAACTTTCCGATGAGCAAGTTAATGCCGTCCTTCTTCGTACGGTTCGACTTTCCGATGAGGGAAAAGCTATAACGCTTGGAGATCTTCCCTTTGTCGTGGCGTCGGTTCTTAATCAGCCGGAATTAATTGTATTTGAGGTTGTTTCAGCTGAAACTTGCTCGCGTACTGCCCGAAAAGCAACGACCAAAGCGAAAATCAAATATCGCGGCGAAGAGCATGAACTGGAAGCGGATGGTGACGGGGGATTTGACGCGTTTATGAACGCCCTTGCGCTGTGGGCGAAAAAATCTCAATCCCTAAAAATTCCCGATCTTCTGGACTACTCCGTCAATATTCCGCCCGGAGGAAAATCTTCGGCTCTGGTTCACGTGACAATTGAGTGGGAGGTTTCCGGAAAAATAGGAAAATTTGCTACTTCCGGAGTGCATTGTGATCAGGTGCTGGCGGCTATTGAGGCGGCATCGCTGGCGGTGAATTTGTGCAACTGCGGCAGAAAAAGGTGAAAAATTCAGCTAATCAAAGGGGAGGCGCCCGCGCGGCATCTTCCCTTTTTCATTTTAGTGTAGTAGATTTTTAAAAGACTATTTAAGGGAGGAATGGGCCTGTGGCAATAAAAGTGAAAAGATGTACGCCATTTTTTCCAAAGAAATGCCCGATTTTTAGTGAAATAGTTATTCTGAATCCCGGCAAGGGCAGCTTGATTGCCGGCTATATCGAGAAATTGTTAAGAGTTCAGGTAGGCACGGAGGCCTGCTGTATCTGCGGAGAGGCTTCTCAGTGCAAGGCAATATAAAAGCCGCGCAGAGTCAGGGGCGGGAGAAGACTGGCGCGTCTTCCCCTCGAATTTTTTTTGTGATAGATTAAAAATAGAGTTAATAAAAATTAAAGTAAAAATATGGGACTAAAAAGCGAAATTAACGAACAAGTTGGTAAATTGTCCAGCAAACTCAGTGAAATTCATGCGATTGCATCTCAACTTGACGGAATTGCGTCGAAAATGAATAGTATTGAAACCGAACTTACGGAAACTATCTCAAATATCAAAACAAAAGCCGATCATATTAAGGAAGATTAATTTTATTTTTCTTGTTGGCATCTGATGTTTATTGAGATAGGATCTTATCTCAATATTTACGCAGGAAAATGTGGTTAAAACATAGCGGGCTGTAGTATAGTGGTAGTACGCGAGGCTGGGGGTCTTGTAGCCCGGGTTCGATTCCCGGCAGCCCGAATTTTAATACAAAAAATGGCTATATTTTATCTAATCATAGTTTTGTTTGTCGGCGCCTTTATCTTATTTTTTTCTTTTTCTTATCTTGTTTCTCTCCACCGGCTTACGAGAGGAGGCGCTCCTTTTGTCCCGGTTCCGAATTCAGTGCTTCCGGAGATAACCAACGCGCTGGAAATCAAAGAAAGAAGCGTGGTGTATGATCTCGGTTGCGGAGACGGGAAAGTCCTGGCCGCCTGCTATAATATTCAACCGCTCGCGAATTACGTGGGATATGAAATCAGCCTGGCCGTGTTTCTTCTTGCCTGGATAAGAAACCGCAAGTCCGGAAGGTCGCGAAAAACAAAAATATTCAGAAAAAATTTTTTTCGGGAGGATCTCTCGAAAGCAACTCACGTTTTCACTTATCTTCTTCCGCGTCAAATGAAGGAATTGGAAATAAAGTTTGAGAAAGAATTCGCTCCGGGAACGCGCCTTGTCTCCTGCACTTTTCCTCTTGAGAACAGAAAGCCGGAAAAAGTAATCCTTCTTAACAGGTCAAAATTTTCGATTGCCAGCAAGCTTTATGTGTATGATTTTTAGCGGTTACAATTCCTATGCCGAATATATTCCTCATACATGGTGCATATGGCGATCCTGAAGAAAACTGGTTTCCATGGATAAAAAGCGAACTTGAAAAGAGAGGATTGGGGGTTTATGTTCCGAAATTTCCGACTCCTGAAAATCAGACGCTTGAAAATTGGTTGGCAGTTTTTGAGAGCTGCGAAAAATATGTCAATAAAGACTCGATTTTCATCGGACACAGCCTCGGTTTGGCTTTTATTCTGAATTTACTGGAAAAATCAGACAGATTGATAAAGGCGGCATTTCTCGTGGCCGGATTCGTTGGATATTTGGGTAATCCGAAATTTGATGAGATAAACAAAACATTCGTCGACAAAAAATTTGATTGGGAAAAAATAAAGAAAAATTGCCAAAAGTTTTATATTTTTTATTCCGATAACGATCCCTATGTTCCGGCAGAAAAATCCAGGGAGGCAGTGCGGAGACTGGAGGCGGAATCGATTTTCGTTAAAGGAGCCGGGCATTTCAATAAAGATTGCGGCTATGATAAATTTGAGTTGCTGCTCGATGTTTTGAAAAAAGAATTTTAATTTAATAAAAATAATTTCTTAAAGATAAACTTATGATCCGCGAACCATTTTACGATCCGAAAAAAAACTACGAAGAAAATTATGAAAAAGGACCGTTTGGCGCCTTTCAAAACCCGGAAAAGTTTCAAAATCAGGGAGAGCCGCAATCCGGCTTTCTTGGCAATAAAGCATATCTCCCTTTCGGCATTCCGGCCGGGCCGCTTCTCAACGGGCGCTTCGTGAAAGCAGCGCTTGATATGGGTTTTGATATTGCCGTTTATAAGACCGTCCGCACCCAATCTTATCCCTGCAACGCTTTTCCGAATGTCGTGGCGGTTGATCTGGGTGGAAATTTATCCCTTGAACAAGCTAAAAAAGGTATAACATCAAAAGACAATTACGCGGATCCGCTTTCGATTACCAATTCTTTCGGAGTCCCTTCCTACGATGTCGAAACCTGGCAAAAGGACCTTGCCGACGCGGTGGCTTATGCGGGAAAGGGACAAATCGTCGTCGGCAGTTTTCAGGGAACAAAAAAAGGAGACGGAAATATTGACGCGTTTGTTTCGGATTTCGTACTGGCGGCGCGGCTCGTGAAGGAAACCGGCGCAAAAGTTCTCGAAGTGAATTTTTCTTGTCCAAATGAAGGAACGGCGCACCTGATGTGTTTTGACGTGGCCATGGTTCAAAGAGTGAGCGAGGCGATAAAAAACGAAATCTGCAGCACGCCGCTTGTGATAAAAATCGCCTATTACGAAAATCAGGATGCTCTCAAAAAATTGATTCAGGACGTCGGAAATATCGTGGACGGAATTTCAGCCATCAACACGATCGGCGCGGCGGTCAGAAAGGAAAACGGTGAGCAGGCGCTTCCCGGAGAAGGGCGGCTTGTGAGCGGCGTTTGCGGCGAGGCGATCAAATGGGCAGGACTTGACCAAACAAAGCGGCTCAAGGATCTCCGCGACGAACTTGGGATGAAATTCGCGATTATCGGAGTCGGGGGAGTTTCGAGCGCCGAAGATTATAAAAAATACAGGGATGCGGGAGCGGACGCGGTGATGTCGGCGACAGGCGCGATGTGGAATCCGTTTCTTGCGCAGGAAATTAAAAAGAGCGCAGAATAATATTTTCAACATTTTTCCAAGCGGATGAAGAAAATCCAATTATTTACGTATTGATATGTATTACAAAAAAATCTTTCTATGGATGTCATCGAAGTAAGAAAACTTCAAAAGAAATTTGATTCCGTCGTTGCGGTTGACGGGATTTCTTTTTCGGTAGAAAAGGGAGAGATTTTCGGTTTTCTCGGCCCGAACGGGGCAGGGAAGTCGACAACCATCAATATACTGTGCACTCTTCTTGATCCGACCGGCGGCGATGCAATAATAAACGGTTTTAATATCCTCAATGACCGCGACAATGTCAGGAGATCAATCGGACTTGTTTTTCAGGATCCGTCCCTCGATGACCGGCTTACGGCGGAAGAAAATTTGCGGTTTCATGCAAAACTGTACGGAGTTTCAAAGGCCGACTACAGAGAAAGAGTCGACGAGGTTTTGGATCTGGTTGAACTTAAGGACCGAAGGCATGATCTCGTCCGGACTTTTTCAGGAGGAATGAAAAGGCGCCTTGAGATCGGCCGGGGTCTGATCCATTATCCGGCTGTGCTTTTTTTGGACGAACCCACCATCGGCCTTGATCCCCAGACGAGGGCCCACCTCTGGCAATATATTCTGAAGCTTAAAAACGAGAAAGGCATGACAATTTTCATGACGACGCACTATATGAACGAGGCTGAATATTGCGACCGGATCGCAATCATAGATCGGGGAAAGACTGTTGCGCTCGACACGCCCGATAACCTTAAGAAAAAAATTGGCGGTGATATCATAATCATGCAGAGTCTGGAAAAAGAGAAACTTGAGAAAGAACTTAAGGAAAAATATGATCTCAAAGTAAAGAGGGAAGGGGATAATCTGCAAATCGAAGTCGCGGACGCCGATACTTTCATGCCCAAGCTTTTTAATGAATTGGAGTCGAAAATCCAGTCCATTGAAATGAGGCGGCCGACTTTGGATGATGTGTTTCTTGATCTCACCGGACGCCGGATTCGCGACGAACACGCTTCCGAAAGAGACATGATGAGATCGCAAGTGCAGTTGCGGAGAAGAGGCTGACAAACAGAATGGAGGAGGATAAAATTTTTGCCGGATCAAAACCGAATTTTACATATTCAAAATCGCATATGAATTTCACAGCTATCTACACAATTTGGGAGAGAGAAATTATTCGCTACTGGCGCGACAAAGCCCGGATAATTTCGACTATTATCCAGCCGCTGACGTTTCTGGTTATTTTTGGCACGGGACTGAGACAAACTTTGGCGACCGGGACATTGGGAATAGATTTTTTGAAATTCATGTACCCCGGGATTATCGCCATGAATGTCATGGGTGTCGCTTTTTTCTCAACAATTTCGACGGTCTGGGACCGGGAATTCGGATTTTTAAAGGAAATTTTGGTTGCTCCCGTTTCGAGAACTTCCATCGCGCTTGGAAAAGCGCTCGGCGCCACTACGGTGGCCTCCGGGCAAGCCTTGCTGCTTCTTATTCTTGCTCCTTTTCTTGGCATTACCCTGCACTTTATCTTAATCCCAAAACTGATATTTTTTATGATTCTTCTCGCCTTTTCCATTTCCGGCCTCGGACTTTTGATTTCTTCTCTTCTTAAATCTCTTGAAAGTTTCGGGCTTATAATGCAAATATTGATTTTTCCGATGTTTTTTCTTTCCGGGGCATTTTTTCCCCTGACAGCTGTTCCGAATTGGATGAAGGCATTGGCTTCGATAAATCCGCTTACATATGGCGTGGATTCGCTGAGGGAAATAATTCTTAGCGATCAAATAACATCGGGCGAAGCGATGAAAATAATATTACACTCCCAGCCGGTGAATGCATTTTTTCTGCTGGCTTTTTCGGCGCTGATGATTCTGGCGGCCGTGGTCGCTTTCAATAAGAAAAATTGATTTTGAAAAAAACGAGCTATTTGTGCTTTAAAACAAGGCTTCAAAAGAGTCTTTTTTTATTTTAGCAAAGTTTCTGTCCTTGAATCGCGTATTATCTAAATCAGGAAGTCGGAACTTACTTAAAGGAGGCGCGTTTTTTCCGGGGTCAGAAAACAATATAAGGAAGGGTGATATATAAATGAACGCAAGTGAAATCAGGTCAGTGTTTGGCGGCCAGGATACTCAGGCGATACGAAAACTGATACAATCCGTTGCGGAAAATGAAAATTGTTTCGATGTTTGTGTCAGCGGTAAAGGCTGCCTGAAATTCAAAGTCAGGATTCCGCTCACCGGAGTAACTGTTGCCCATACGATTTGCGGCCTCCCTTCAGACGTTGATATTAAAGGAGAATTCGGGTTGTTGGAGGCATGCTAGCGCGACGTTAATTCCGGCAAGGCCAATAGTTCAGAGCCTCAACCATAATTGGAAGAGGCTCTCATCTTTTTTTGGTATGTTTTTGAAGGTTGCTGTGTTAAAATAAAAATATCGCAAATGCAGACAATGGATGTATCTTTTCGGATATTTTTTAATCTTAGAAGAATGGATAAAAAAATAATTATTTTAGCCTCGATTGTTTCTTTTTCCGCCGTGATACTGATCTATAATCTTTACAGCATAGTCACCGTTAAGCAGACAGTTGTGGAAAATGCTCTTCCGGAAAAGGTTAAAAATATAGTGGAAAGCCAGGTGCTGCCGCAGGAAGAATTGCCTGATCCTCCGCCTCCCGCTTTCCAGCCGCCTTTGGACAGGGCCGGCGAGAGGATTACCAAAAAGAAATTTGGCCAATATATTACTCCTCAAAATTCGCCTGTGAAACCGGAAAAATTCAGGGGATACCATACGGGGACGGATTTTGAAATTTTCCCGGAAGAGCTGAGCCTTGATGTTTCGGTAAAAGCGGTTTGCGACGGAAAAATAGCACTCAAAAAAACAGCCGCTGGATATGGCGGAGTTTTGGTTCAAACTTGCGAGCTGGACGGCGGGCCAGCTACCGTTGTTTATGGACATTTGAAACTTGCGAGCATTGAAAAAAAAGCCGGAGACGATTTATTAAAAGGCGAAGAGATCGGAATTCTCGGAAAAGCGTATAGCGCGGAAACGAACGGCGAACGGAAACATTTGCATCTCAGCATTCATAGGGGCGCTTCAATTGACATTCGGGGTTATGTGCAAAAAGAATCCGAACTTTCAGGTTGGGTCGATCTTTGCAGTCTTGAGTCAGTTTGCAATTAGCATCCCAAAGAGAAATACGTTGGAAAAAAAGCGGCGTTTCGCCGCGTTTTTTATTTATGCTATAATAAAAACACATATAATCAAGAAATATATATGGCGAAAAATGCAACCCGAACCGGTTCGGTGAAAAAGCGCAACCAGGTTTGGAATCCAAAAAACAAGCGCTGGACGAAGCGGTCTTCCGATTCGGGCCGCTTTATGGATCAAAAAGCAGATAAGAAACCGTTCAAAGGGGTAAGAAAAAAATGATTCTCTTTAATTTGCGGTTGGTGATAATCGATTGGAACAAAAAAATCGGAATAAGATTAACCGTTTTGAACAATAAATTATGTCTGAAAATAAGGTTTTTACAAGCGAACAGGCAAGGGCTATCGGAGAGCAATTGGGCGTAAAATGGGATAAATTCGACATTGAACAATTTCGGATGGGGATGGACGTTGAGCTTGAGCACGGGACAATAAACTCAAACACAAATGTTTCAAATGACGACTCCATGACAACCGGAAAAATAGCTCTTGCCCATCTCGACGAATTTCCCGACTATTACACGCGTCTTCGCGAAATGGAGCAGGACGCGGAGAAATACTGGGAAGCAAAGACCGGCGGCGTTGAATAGCGCCTGAGAGATCGTTTCCGGAGTTTTCCGCCTTGTTATTCCCCGATTTTTGCAAAGAACGGCGAACAAAACCAATAAAAAATAATTTAAATAAATGGAGGAAAAAATAAATCAAAAAAATAATCCCAAGTTCATTTTTGCGGTTTTGGCGTCGCTCGCTGTTATAGGGATACTCATTTTGGCTTTTCTCTGGACGCAAAGAATAACTCGAAGAGCGCCGGTTTCGGAAATCGAGCCGGTAAACAATCAAAAAGAGAAATTGACCGAAGTTAAAAAGTTCGCTTCGGAACAGGAATTTAAGGACTATCTTGAAAAAGCAAAAAATGTCTCGGTGTTTTCCAACGGAAGAGGCGGAGGATTAATGGAAATGAGCGCAAAAAGCACCGATAGCATCAACGTGCCCCAGGCAACCGGACTTGGTGCGGCGCCAAGCCGCGTTTCGGAAACGAACGTTCAGGTGGAAGGCATAGACGAACCGGACACAGTGAAAACAAACGGAAAGGAAATTTTTTTCTCGGTCGACAGGCCGGAAATAATGCCTCTTGACGACACCGCGGGGAGAACTGATGAATCAAGGGAACTATTTCCGCTGAGCCAGACCGGCGGGACGAAATCAATTGCAGCTTTCCCGCCAGAAAACTTAAAGGTGGACAGTAAAATAAACAGATCGGGAGATCTGCTCTTATCCGATAAGTATCTGATTGTCATTCCTTCCCAGCGATATTTTTGGTCTCAGGATTCCAGCCGGATATACGGATACGACGCCTCGAATCCTGAAAATCCGAGAGAAATTTGGAATATGGAAATCAAGAAATCAAGTTCGATTGCCGGAGCGAGGTTTTACAAGGGGAAAATATATTTGGCGATGAAAACTGATTTTTCCGAAAACGAATCCTGCCTTTTGGAGCCTCTAGCTCTGCAAGGCGTTCCGTTTTCCATAAAATGCACGGATATTTACCGGCCTGCAACCGTAATTCCGGCTGAAGCAACTTATTCGACAGTGATCATAGATCCGGCTTCGGGAAAAATTGAAAAAAGCGTTTCCTTCGTAGGATCAAGCGATTACACCGCTTCAACGGTTTATATGTCGCCTGAAGCTCTTTATGTCACTTATTATTTTCCCGGAGATTCAGTGAAAATTTTAGCTTCGTTTTTCTCGGAAAATGGAGACCTTGTGCCGGATTGGCTGGCTCAAAAACTGAAAAAGCTTGAAGGATACGACATTTCAAGCTCGGCCAAGATGACTGAAGTTTGGGAACTGATCGGACGGTTCCAGAATTCTCTTTCTGACGATGACCGAATGAGAATGCAAAACGAGATCTCAAACCGAATGGGAGATTTTCTCAAAAATCATCGCCGCGATCTTGACAGTACGGGAATCGTAAAAATTGGCGCCGGCAGTCTGAATATCGAGGCGACTGGAAATGTTCCGGGAAAACTCCTTAATCAATTTTCTCTTGACGAATATCAGGGAGACCTCAGAGTCGCCACAACAGTCGGAGAGAATTTCCTTGGCTGGGGCCTGGGCGGAGCGCGCTCGAGCGAAACGGTGAATGATGTCTATGTTCTCGGCGACAATATGAAAACGGAAGGTTCGGTTATAGATCTTGGGAAAGGCGAGCGGATATATTCCGTTCGGTTTATCGAAGACAAAGGTTATGTCGTGACCTTTAAGCAAGTCGATCCATTCTATGTTATTGATCTTTCCGATCCGATGAATCCGGAAAAAAAGGGCGAGCTCAAAATTCCGGGATATTCTTCCTATCTTCATCCGATCAGCAAAGAAAGGATCTTAGGAATCGGCGAAGAAGACAATCGGGTGAAGATATCTCTTTTCGACGTAAGTGTTCCGGCAAACCCGATCGAGATCGCAAAATATAATCTTAATGAATATTACTCCGAAATTTCCCAGACTCACCACGCTTTTCTTTTGGACGCAAAACATAAAATATTCTTTCTTCCAGGCGCAAAAGGAGGCTATGTTTTCTCCTATGCCGGCGATAAAATAAACCTGGCCAAAACAGTCTCAGAAAATCAAATCAAACGGGCGGTTTATATAGACGACTATCTATATATGCTGGGGGATAACAAGCTTATTGTCTTGGATGAAAAGAATTGGGAAAAAACCGGCGATCTTGATTTATAAGAAAAATGCCTTTATAATGAATCGGTTTATCCCGCAATAGCATCGGGGAAGTAAATTTAGCGATGAACGTGGCATTTTGGAGGACTATTCTCCCTAAAAATAAAAATGCCAAACCCATGGGATATATCTGCACCTTCCTCTAGTTAAGATTTTTGCAAATGATAGATAATAATAGTTGCGAAAAAAAAACAGATGAAGAACTGGTTGTCCTGGCGCTCAAGGATCAGGATTATTTTTCATGTCTCGTGGAGAGATACGAACCAAAGCTAAAGCGTTATATTCTGCGAATTTCAGCGTCGACCCAGGAAGACGCCGAAGATCTTCTTCAGGAGATATTCGTGAAAGTTTACCGCAACCTCAACGACTTCGATCCCGGCCTAAAATTTTCTTCCTGGATATACCGTATCGCCCATAACCAGGTGATCAGTCAATGGCGAAAGACAAGAGTTCGCCCGCAAGTACTAAAATTTGAAGCTGATGAAGATTTTTTGAAGTTTATCGCGACGGATGAGGATTTGGCCCGCGATACGGAGAGAAAATTCACGGGAGAACAAGTGAGAGCCACAATTTCCGAATTAGATCCAAAATACCGGGAAGTTTTGGTTCTGAAATTTTTGGAGGGGAAAGACTATAAGGAAATTTCAGACATCCTTGAAAAACCTCTTGGAACGGTGGCAACTCTGATAAACAGAGCCAAGAAGCAGTTCCAGAAAATCAGTAATAAAAGGGGGATTAAGTTTTGATATGCATCCCGGGGCTGATCCTTGGGGTTTTCCTAAGGCTTAGCCTTAGGCAAAAACTATGAAAAAGTTATGCGACAGAGTGCTTGATAAGATCAAGGAAGAAAAAATTTCTCCCAGGCCCCGATGGATTTTTTTGCTCCGCGACTGCTCGGTCTGGTCGGCTTTTATCTTTTCGGTCATCGTGGGAAGCCTGGCTTTTTGCATTATTTTGACCGTTGCTATGAACAGCGACTGGGATATTTATCAATATCTGGGACGAACCCCGTTTCAGCACATTATTTTTTCTCTTCCCTATCTTTGGATAATTATTCTGATTTTATTTTTTGGGCTGGCTTATTTCAATTACAAACACACAAAGAAGGGTTATCAGTACCATGCCTTCACGATTTTCGGTCTGAGCATATTGAGCAGTGTCGTTTTTGGATCAATTTTTTCGGCCTCAGGGATCGGGATAAGGATAGACCGGTATCTCGACCGAAATATTCCGTCTTTTCAGGCAATGAACTGCTGCCAGATAAACGAAGGCTTTTGGGTTCAGCCGGAAAAGGGGCTTCTCGGAGGAACGGTGAAAAATGTTACTGATGAAAGAGATTTTAATCTGGAGGATTTTAACGGTTTTGTCTGGCTTGTTCATGAAGACGAGAACACACTCGAATTCGATCCGGTTCAAATCAGGGACGGTGAAGAAGTGAAAATTATCGGTGAAAAAGAGCGGGAAAACGTTTTTCTGGCGAAGGAAATCAGGCCTTGGCAGGGAAGGGGGCAGGCGCGCCCGATGCGATTTCGTTTGGACGACTAAGTGTGAAAATAATAAGCTACGCGGTTTACTCCTTTTGCAGAAAATCGCGAGCGGCCGGACGATTAGCTGAATTCGATTAAACCCGCTTTTCGATAACGTAATATATTTCTGATTCGCTATTACAATAAACATAAGCATCCGTCAAATTAGATTGGCGGATTTTTTGCATCTTCCATTAATTTCATCCGGAAGGCAGCCTTCTTGTGCAATTTTCTAATTTCGCTCCGGAAGAAATTCCGGGGCAGATTCCTGGGGACGGCCAGTATTATTGCGATTGAAAAATCTTTGAAAGCTGGAACGGCGGGATGCGTAAAATATAGACGGAGCTGGCTGTTGCTTCGCGAGGCATAAACCGATAATAAATAAGTTATTTATTAAAAATTCATAAAAAAATATGCGAAAAAATTTTTTCTTTCCGGTCGGGGTTATTGCGCTGATTACCGCTTCGGGAGTTGCCTATTCAGCTTATGCCTATCAGGGCGATTCTGAACAGCGAGGTCCTAATTTTTCCGGTGTAAGGTATGAAGCGATGCAAAAAGCCTTTGAAAACAATGACTATAATTCCTGGAAAAATCTTATGAACGGCCGGGGAGTATCGGATGTAATAAATGAAGGAAATTTTAGCCGTTTTTCGGAAATGCACCGCCTGATGCTGGCAGGAAAATATGACGAAGCCAATAAAATCCGCGAAGAACTCGGGCTTCAGCAAAGAGACAATGGAAACGGAAGGGCAGATAAAAGCCGGCGCGCAGGAAACAGGAATTGCAATTGCCCGCAAGTGAATAATTCATAAATTTTTACTAAATGACTTTTAAACAAGCACTCTGGATATTCCGGAGTGCTCTTTTGTTTGACAAGCAACATTATTTTATTAATACTTTCATTAAGTAAATAAAAGAAAAATAAAGGAAAGAGGGCTTATTATTATGGCTGCAGAACGAATATCGCCAGGATGTCGGAAAATGGCAAGTCCTTGGAGGGGCTTTTCGGTGCCGGCTAGAGAATTTCTGTATCCTTCAATCCCTGAACCAATGAAATCAATTGACGGTGAGCAAGCGATCAGGAATGAGCGTTGCGACGGAAAAGGGAACATCGGTCAGCAGATTTCCCGCGGCGCGCCTGTTTTTGGCTGTTAACCTGTTTCTTTAAGGAGGAAGTCATGACTACAGATGGGATTGGCTGTTTGCTAGATAAGCTCAATCATTTCTTATCTCCGCAAATGCTTGAGGTGGTCAGAAACTTATCTAGCGATATGGCGGCGCTGCGCCGGCTTGAAAGACCCTTGGAGGGCGATGAAGCCGAACGGGCCAAATTGTTTCTTCGGGGAAACTTGAAAGACCTTGTCGGCTTGCTGAGGGACATTGAGGCCTCCCTCATCACGGGACTTCCCTCGGACAGGTGGGCGGGTGTCGGTTCCGGATCCTGCGAATCGGATTTGGAAGAAAAACCGCCATCCCTGATCGTTTTTGACGAGACCAAGGTTCCGAAGGACCTTGGCACAGCGTAGACGTAGAAAAAAAAGGGGAAAAATGAATAAATCAAAGGGCAGGCCGAAACAAAGTAAGCCTGCCCTTCTCCATTTCTGGCTGAAAATTACTCCTGCAAATTCTTCTTTTTTTCTTCAAACTCTTGTTTATTGATCTCGCCTTTCGCATATCTTTCCTTTAGGATTGCCATTGAATTGTCGCGGTTCTCCCTTTTTTCGGGAACATGTCTGACACCGCTCGAAGAGGATCTTACCAGGAAAATTATTCCGATAATGACCAAAATCCAAAATATCACCATAATCAGGCCGCCGAGCCCGAATAATCCAAGTCCGTAATGTCCGTTGAATCCGTTCATGTAATAATGCATTTTTTTAGGTTAATTGATTAATTCGCTTATTAATATTCATACGAAATTTAAGAGTCATATTTTTCAGCTGACTCCTTCATCGATTGGAATCGGGCGTTGAATAATGTGCGGAATTGCCGCCGTAATTTTTGAAAGGCATCCATTTTTGCATCCGCCCGAGATGAAAAAATCAGGGCGGGGGCATAAAAAAATTCCCAAAGTTTCAATTTTTGGGAATCTTAGAAACTATACAAAATATTTTTATAATTTTTTTATTCCAAACAGCAGTCCACCGCTTTTCGGACGAGTTCGCCGAGCTTTCCCATAAAACCTTTGTTTGAGTTTTTCGAATCGATATTTTCGGATTTTTTGTCGGATCCGGAAGCGCTTTGGGGAGATATTTTTTCCTGGTCGTGAATATTGACGGCTCCCTGGTCTATTTTCTTTATGTCATCCGTATTGATCAGTTTCATGTTGAGGCCCCAAAAGAGGGAATAGAGGTCGTAGGCTTTCTCAAAAAGCTCTTGAGCCTCTTTTTTGTTTCCCATCCCCTGCTGTTTCGTGCCGACTTCCATGAGCCGCATTGAGGCGGCGAGAAGATGTTTCGATATGCACCAGACTTCGCCTTCATATTCCTTGATAATTTTCCGCAGAAGATCTCCGCGCATTTTTCGAACTTCCTGAAGGAGGTCATAATATTCCGGTTTTCCGGTCTTGGCGCCTGTAAAAAAGAAATGTTCCTCAATGCTCACCAGATTCATTATCGCGATAGACAAATCCTGGTCGGATGAAAGATCCATCTTGTCTTGTTTTTTCATTTCATCGACTTTTTCAATCAGTTCGTTGATTCTTTTGAGTTTGTCGTCGTTTTTTTCTTCAGACATTTGCAAATTTCTTAACATCAAATGTTGGGAGCGTCCTAACATTCGATGTCAGGTTTTTAACAGGTAAAATAAAGAATAAGGCTGGCAAATATGAGGAGGGAAATCGGGAAGGCCATCTTTTGGCCTTTGAAATACGAGATATTTCCGTTTCTTTTTTTGAGATAAATGTGAAGAAATGCTCCGCCGGAGAATAAGACGCTTCCCAAAATTATCCCAAAAAGAAGCTTGTCAAAGCCGCAAAACGTATTCAGCGGGTGGCCTATTTTCCCCTTGAGCCATAAGGGGAGGAGAATGATGGTATAATAGCCGGTAAAAACCAAAATCTTGCGTCCTTTGAATCGGATATTCTTCCCGCCGAGCCAGTTGATTGTCCAAACCGACATTGAAACAATCAGCGCGCCGATCCAAAGCCCGGAAATTGAATCGTCAATGCCGAAATATTCCGCCAAACCGAGCCCTGCTCCGACTGCCACAGTGCAGACGGGGCAGACGGCGAACGCTGATTTGGCGATTAGCGCTGATAGCACAATACAGCTGGAAATTATGTATTTTTTGTTTGGCATATTATATAAGCTCAAAACTCAAAGCTAAAAGCGCAAAACCAAAATTTAAAGTTAAAAGTTTTTAGTTTTTCGTTGTAGTTTTGCGTTTTTCATTTTACACTTTGCGCTTATTTCATTCTATCTCATTTCTCCAATTTTTAAAAGTACGGGTGCCGGGATTTTCAATCGGTCTCTTTTTCGGTTTTCTGGGCCTGTGGATAAGTCCGGCTCGGATTATTGTTTACGGACAGCAAATGTGTTACTATATTACTAGACTATTGGTCGTAATCGCTATAACAAACAAAAATAAAAAAATGATTAATTTAAAAAGAAAGAGGTTTTTTGCGTCAGGGCGAAAGTGGATTTTCACTTTGGCTCTTTTTGTTTTGGTCTTTGCGGCGGCGAGCATTGTGAAAGTCAAAGCCGGAACGGAAAATAACGCTTCAGGATGGCTTTGGGGAGGGGGGACAGAATCGGATGGTTCTGCTCCGTATGACGGAACCAATTCTAATGTCCGCTGGATTAGCATGAACAGCGTAAACACTTCTTCGCCGGTTGATTATGGAGTCAATATTCCAGGCTCCGATGGTCCTGTTACCGGTTACGCTTGGAGCGGCGGAGATGATTCAGGCCCGGGGCTTGGCTGGATCGATTTCAATCCTCAGGATCATTGCACGACGGGCGCGCCGGGAGCCGGACAATACAAAGCCCTGAGTTGCGCATTGCCCGCTGGCAGCAGCGGCAGTCCTGGAGTATCCCGCTCCGGCGATAAATTGGTTGGATGGGCGAGAATCGTTGGGATTGCCCAAGAAAGCGCGAATAACAACAGCGGGGGTTGGTCAGGTTGGGTTCACATGAACGGCAATTATGGGGTTGATTTAGCGAAAATGGTCGGAGATACCGGACCCAAACCCTTGGCGGAAATGACTTTTGCCACGGCGGGAGGCGATGAACTAGGATGGATTGATTTTTCCGGGGCGAAATACACCCCTGTGTGTTCTGTTGCGTCAGTCACTCCCACGCCGCCGGTCTATCTCAAGGAACCTGCAAACAAATGTCAGCCTGTTACCGTCACACTGAAAGATGTTTCAGAGAGCAAAACGATCAATTTTGCCGTCGATCCCGCCGGAGTAGTGAAGCTTTCCAAAAACTCTGACTGTTCGAGTCCGTCAGATGGATTTTCATTGGCCATACCGGATAACAATCCTCACAAAGTATATGTTTCTGCCAACAATTTTTCTTCCGATGCTACTGCTGATGTGGAGATAAGCGGTGACTGCGGAAGCTCAACAGAGGAAGTTCGGGTGATAAAAACGCCTGCCTGCACGCTGAACTGTCCGAGTGAAATAACGCTTTCTACCAGCGAAACTAAATCCGTCAAATCAGAAATTTCCGCATCGGGTGATTCGGAATGCGCATCTCTTGTGACCTGTTCTGAATCAGGCACTGACTCCGAGGGAAATATCGATGTCAGCAGTAGTTGCGATGTGTCGGAAACAGGAAATCTCAGGTATGGATCTTCTGAGCTGAAAGCAACTGCCGGGTCCGGATCGTGCACTTCGCCAATAAGCATCAAGGGTCTGGGTTGGATCGAAACGAACCCGTAATTCGGTATTTTGTATCTAGCACGTAGTGTTTCATATAAATTTTGATTTTTCACTAAATGAATCAAAAAACCAAAAAAAACCTCACCCACTGGCTTTCCGTGATTGTCATTGGAATTGCCTTGGGTTTCGCAATCCAGTTCGTGAAGGCCTGGACCGAACCGAGCGCGACGCCCCCCAACGGAAATCTCGGCGCGCCGATCAATACGGGAGCACAAAATCAGACCAAATCCGGTGGGATTACAGCTTCTACTCTATCTGCGACGACCGTGACAGGAACAACCCAGCTTTGCATAGGGACGGATTGTCGCACTTCCTGGCCAAGCGGATCATCAACCACAACTACGGCAACTACAACCACACCTCCGGCTCCGACAATATACCAATGTCCGGATGACTTTTGCGCCAGAAGTTGTGGTGGCTCGTGTCTGGGACAAGTTAGTTCTTCATCGACGTGTGGAAGCTATTGGTGCTCGTATGATGGTGTTTGCGGCGGCGGCGGCGTTGGTGAGGCTCCCCCCACGAGGTCTTGTACGCCGATATAATCTGCCTTTCAATTGATTAATAATACAAATTAACTCATAGACAAATATGAACAATTTTGAAAAATTCACCCTCGGCGCCATCAGTGTTTTGTTTGTGATCGTGATCTTTTTCGGCATCGTTCTCTTCCGCCAGCAAGAATACATCAGCGCTATCTCGCCCAATGCAGTAAGCAACACTTTACTTTCATCGAAGAAAAAAAATCCTCCAAAAGTGCTTCAGATTTTTCCCGCAACAATTGAAAGTATCTCCGGAAATAAAATTACGGTTGATATAAAGTTGCCTGACTACTCAAAACCTCAAAATCCGGGCGGGGGAAGTGTTAGCTTTATTGACAAAAAGATAACGGTGAATACAAACAGCAAGACTGTTTTTAATAAGAGAGCGCTCGCCGATTTGAAAGAAGGGGATGCGATCTCTGTCTCTTCCTATGATCCATGGCAGACAGCGGACGCTGTCGCGGCGGAAAATGTTGCCTATGTGGCGCAATTTTCTTCTTCGCAAAACGCTCCCAAATAATATTTTTTAAGGTTGAATCTTGGCGAGAAAAATAAAATCTTAAAGTTGATGTTTATGACCAAAAAAAACCTCATCCACTGGCTCTCCGTGATTGTCATCGGAATCGCTCTGGGCTTTGCCATCCAGTTCGTGAAAGCTTGGACTGAACCGAGCGCGACGCCCCCCAACGGAAATCTCGGCGCGCCGATCAATACAAGTATCAATGATCAAGTCAAGGGAAACGCAACACAGGGAAAAATTTCGGCAAAGGATTTTTGTCTCAACAGCGATCCGACGAAATGCTTGAGTACTGTGGGCGGTGGCTTTGGGGGCACTCCGAGCGGAACGATTGATGGAAGAATCAGCACCTTAATATGGAGCGGTGGGGCGACAGCAGGTTTATCTAACAGCTGCACAGATGAACCCCCGGGATTCTGTCGGGGACTAACTCCGATGTGTGAAGGCGGTTGGACGGTGAAGCAAATAGGATGGGATAGTAGTGGTGGAGATAATCTGCCCTATTGTGATCATATTCCGGGTCTTGGTGTTTGCGATTGGGGCGGCCCTTCAGGCTGGGTTGGCTATACCGCTTATACCTATACCTGCGTCAAAGACTAAACACTAAAACAAAATTATGAATCTTCCGGAAAATCAAGGATTCTTCTCGAAATCAAATGTAATCGCGGTTGTCGTTGCTCTTTTCGTGGGGTTGATTATCGGAAGTCTTGTTTTGGGGGTATATTTCAACCGCAAATTTGACCAACTCAAAATCCAGCTGGTTGAACAAAAAAATGGGACTCAAAAAAGCGGATCAGCGGCGAATCCTTCAAGCGCAACGAAAGAACAATTTATAGGAGGAACCATTGAAAAAATCGATGGGAGCACTCTTACTCTCAATTCCATTAGCGAGAAAAAGATTTATACAATCAAAGTCACGAATAATACCAAGGTAACCAAAAGAGAATTTTCGAAAGATACTTCTCCAAAAGATACCGGCGCCAGTCTTTTGGATCTCAAAGTGAAGGGCAGCGTGGCTATCGGCACATTTGAAAATTTGAGAGATAAAACTGAATTCACGGCTGATGATATTTTCATCCAACTGTTTGATAATCCGACTTCCCAGGTTACGCCGAAATAATTGATATCCTAAAGTATTTTAAATAGATTTGCAAAAAAATAGCCTCAAAAGGGCTATTTTTTCTTGGATTTTGGTTTTGAGGTGGTTTTGAGGCATTTGGTGCCCCCGCACTAAATTTTCACAAGATGCGGGCAGATAGATTATTTTTTCTTAGACTTTGACTTGGATTTGGTTTTGAGGCATTTGGTGCAGATTTTCAGATTTTTCCCGTCGATTTTTTTGGATTGAAGGTTAATCGCCATAACTCTTTTTGTGGCGATATTGGAATGGGAGCGTTTTTGCGCGGACTTAGGACCGCGACCGCAGACTTGGCAAACTCTGGACATATTTATTGACAGATTAAACGCAGAATTTGGACAGATTTTACGCAGATGACGCAAATTTGAATAAATCTGTGTTATCTGTGTTTAATCTTTGGCAAAAATCTGTGTAAAATTTGTGCGTTCAGTTGCTTAATTAACCTATTCAGGGTAACATAAGAAAAGATTTTTTACAAGATTAGAGTATTAATTATCTAGGGCGAAGATAATAATTTCAGCAGTTGGTGCATGTTGAAGCTTGTGAAATAAAAATATGTTGACGTTTATCATAATAGTAATTGTATTCATATATTCCGTGATAATTCATGAGGTTTCTCACGGACTTGCAGCTCTTTGGCTTGGTGATCCGACCGCCAAATATATGGGTCGGCTGACGCTCAATCCAATCAGCCATGTCGATCCAATCGGCTCGATTCTGGTTCCTCTTATCACTTTTTTTGCCGGCGGATTCATCTTCGGCTGGGCGAAACCTGTCCCGTATAATCCCTATAACCTGCGCGACCAAAAATACGGGCCGGCTCTTGTCGGTGCGGCAGGGCCGGTTTCAAACATACTTATTGCGTTGGTGTTCGGTTTTGTCCTCCGGGTTTTTCTTGTGACAGGCCAGGTTTCGGTTTCCGAAAGCGGGGTTATTTTTTCCGTTTTTTCCTATGCAATTTTAATCAATGTGCTTCTCGCTTTTTTCAATCTCATTCCTTTTCCGCCTCTTGACGGTTCAAAACTTCTTTTTGCCATTCTTCCAATCCGCGAGGAAACAAAGATGCAACTTGAACAATTCGGTCTGATTTTTCTTTTTATCCTCATCTACGCCCTTTCGGGGCCAATCAGTATATTTCTTCATTTTATTCAGAGCTTTTTTTTCCGAGTCGTGGTCGGGATATAGAACAGCGGGTCAGTTTCGGGATATTGGCATCTATTTTTTAGTTATGGTATAATCATTGCAGATTGAAATCTTGAAATGGGGAAAAAAACAAAAAAATTGAAAAAGGGGTGTTTCCTGGTTTTTAATATCGGCGGTGTTTAACGCGCCGCTTTTTAATTGCAAAAAAATGAAGAAAAAAACAAAGAATAACAGAGTGAGTCTTCGCCCAATTTTTTGGCTGGGAGTCTTGACGTTGGGATTATTGATTGGTATCTCCATTCAATTCACTCGCGCCTGGGTTGAGCCTTCTGCAACCGCGCCGGACGGGAATGTCGCCGCGCCAATAAATACGGGAGCGAACGAACAAGTGAAAACAGGAACGGCTTCTCAAAAAGCGGATATTTGCGTTGACGCTCACGGCACCGGAGACAAGAAATGTCTCAGCGACCTGGTGAGTTTCCCGGCCTGCACCCTTGCGGGAGGAATCCCGTCAACCGTCGGTTCCGCAACCATCTGTAAATTTGCCGGCGCGTCCTGTCCTTCGGGATGGAGCCAATATTTGAATTATACCGAAACAACCGCCAATACCTGCACGGGAGCGGGAAATTGCGCAACGAGTGTTACTACCGGACATCACGCGTTTGCGAATATAGATCCGGCAACCGAAGCGGGAACTTATCAAGACTGCACCTCTTCTTGGAATTCTTGTTGCTATACGACCTACAGTTGTCCTCCGGGAGTATGGCACCCAATCGGAAGCTGGTGCGGGGCGTCGCCGGAATGCCATGGGTGCGGAGGCACTTCCTCCACACTAAAAACCTGCATGCCGAACATAAATTTTGTCGGGTGCACATCCAATTAATTTTCAAAATTAAGATTATGGAAAACAAAACAAAAAATATACTGATTGTGGCTTTGACCGTATTAATTATTGGTTTTTTATTATACCAGCAAATAGCAATAGGAAAATTAAGCAAGGCGATAAAAGAAATCAGCAAATCGTCTAATAGTGCAAACCAGGATGACAATTCCAAAGGGAATCAGTTCATGGAGAAGGCTGTTAAAAGCACCATAGAGAACGGAACAAAAGACTTTACCGGGACAATTGTTTCGAAGGGGGAGAATTCGTTGAATATTGAGGGAAGTGTAGTTGACCTTTCAAAAATTTCGAATCTCTCGAAAGACGAACTTGAGCAAAGCGATAAATTGCCTAAAAACAAAAAACAATTCATCGTGAATGTGAATGAGAAAACCGAAATGCCAGTGGGACTGGGAACTCTGAAAATTGGCGATAATGTTCATGTTTTTTCAGAGGAATCTGTTTATGGTTCTGGCGCTGTTGTCGCTTCGAAAGTCTGGCTTCTGCCTGACTCAAAAGCCCTTAGCTCCAATACCGGAAATTATTTTGATACAGTTGAAAATATCGGCGGCGCGATAAAAGAAATCGGAAATAATTATTATGTAATCGAAGTTCAGTGGATCGACTATCCCAAAGATGGCAGCGCGGGAAATGTTGATCTGGCATCCGCGCCAAAAATAGTAAAAACATATAAAGTGTTAATAAACGACAAAACCGTTTTTTCAAAAAAAGGCAGGAATGACCTCAAAGTTGGTGACGATGTTAATGTTTATTCAGACAAACCAGTCTTCTCTCTGGCTGAATTCACGGCGACAAAAATTGAAGAGTCGGTCCAGCCGCCCAAAGAATAAAACCGGGTTATAGATTTTTTAAACATACTCTATGAAAAACAAAAAAAACAAAGAAAATAATGTCAAAAAAATATTTCTTGTTGTTTTGCTGGCCATCGCAATTGGCTTAATTTCTCTGTTCACGGATTCGAAGACAAGAGCGGCTTTGGACGGGTGGGGAGCGGGAATTTGGAATAATTATATTGCGGGGCACGCGGAAAATGATTCCAGTATACCTCCGACAATCGGATGGCTGAAATCAAGTTCGAGCGTCAATGGCCCTTGTCTTAAGACTGCCGATAGCGCCGAATATGAAGTTTATTTTGAAAATACCGATTTGGGCGAAAATGTCCGTTACGTGAGCGGGAAGGCCTGGTTTGGTATCGGATCTCAATCTGATTCCGGAGCGGACTGCCAGGAAGATCTTCCTTCCTTAGGCTGGCTTAATTTTGGAGGCGATCCGGGATCATTTTGCAGCGGACAGGGTGATTGCCATGCTGCCAGATGGCATAAAACGGGAGGTGATGATTATACGGGATATCTTGACGGCTATGCGAAAATAGAATCAATGGGAGACAGCGGCTGGATCAGGTTAAGAGGTGATAATAATGGCGAAAAATACAAGGTGATGATGGATAGCTCCGGTGTTCTTTCAGGATATGCGTGGAGTTCAGGGGAAGAGAATACTATTTCGGGAAATTCAGGGCTTGGATGGATAAAAATGGATGGGCTTCAAATTGCCGAATGTGATCTGACTTGCGTGCCTAAAAAACTTTGCCAGGGAAGTTCTTTTTCCGGAACAAGTTGCAGCGATTTTTGCAGTTACGGTTCCACTTGCGCTCCCGACCTCGACGGAGAGACAAGTTTTACGAATTGGACTTGTACTCGTGGCTGCGGTTCGAAATCCTGCGAACCTGAAATAATTGTTCCTGAAAACGGAGTGTGCGGACCAGTTGACTATATATGCGATAGAAACGTTGATGAGAGCAAGCTCTGTGCCAGCGGCACAGCCTCGGTGCCGACATATTATGAAAAAACCGCTTCGTGGACTTGCGGCAATGACTGCGGCGAAAAAGTGACATGCAGCGCGGCAACTCAATGCGGATGGATCGAAACAAATCCCTAATGAGCCATATGGCGCATAACGCGAATACATAATCCGGAGGAAGTTAGTTGTAATCAACAAGTTATGAAAAAAAAGAAACGAGCGACAGCAAAAATTTATAATCGCCTATCTTTCTGGCTCGGGGTTATGGTTCTTGGAATACTAGTCGGCGTTTCCATTCAATTTGGCCGCGCCTGGGTTGAGCCTTCTTCGATGAATCCGCCCGAAGGCAACATCGCCGCGCCGATCAACACGGGGGCGGGCAAGCAGTTGAAAACGGGAACTGCGTCCAATCCGGCAGACATCTGCGTGGATAAGTTCGGAAATGGCGATGAAAAATGTCTGGGTGATCTGGTCACTTTTCCGGCCTGCACTATGGCAGGTGGCATGCCGATTACGGTTGGCTCAACCACTATTTGCAAATTCCCGGGAGCCAGCTGTCACGATACAGAAGTTAATGGCGCCGTAGTTCACTGGATCCAATATTTGAATTATACCGAAACGACGGCACAAACTTGCACGGGAGCGGGCGGTTGCGGAACCAGTGCCACCAGTGGTTCTCACTTTTTCGACAATATTGACCCGGCAACGGAAGCGAAGCCGTATTATAGCGGCGAGATAAGAAATGTGACATGCGGTTGCGACAGTGACAGCGTCTGTTCGTATTATGTTTATCAAAATTGGGGGTCCGGTTGGCATTGGGGATGCGCGGGCTATAATCCTCCAGTATGTTGGAACTGTGATACCTGCGTGAAAAGCGACATTCCCAGTACCTGTAATTCGAATGTTACGCAAGTTGGATGCGTTCCAAATTAATTTATATTTATTTTATGGAAAATCACAAAAAATACATTTATATAGCAATCGCCATTTTCTTTTTTTTGCTTACCGGATTGGTTTTGTTTCAGCAAAAGATGATTTCCAATTTAAATAGTAAAGTCGGGAAGATTGGACAAGCTGGATCAGGCAATCAGGTCAACATGGATACGAGTAAGAAAACTATTGTAGCGGCCGTCAAAAAGACCATAACGGAAAACGCAAACTCGGTAGAGGGGATTATTCGGTCAAAAACGGAAAATTCATTTGTGATTGATGCGGAGGTTGCCGATATCTCAAAGCTAGAAGGCCAAAAAGAAGAAAATTTAATTAAAGGAGATTCTTTGCCAAAAATAAAAAAAAGCTTCACCGTGGTCGTAAACGATCAAACCCATTTTCCTGACATAGGAAAGATCGGTTTCAAGCAAATTCCAGTCGGAGTGAAAGTTAGAGTGATGTGCGGTCAATCAGTCTATATTTCTGACAATCTGACAGCGTCCGAGATATATATTCTCACAAAGCTGAATATCCCTCCCTCAGAATATATCAAGCAGGAAAAAGATATTGCCGGCAAAATAACTGAAATTAATGAAAAATATCTCAAAATTGAAGTTAATTGGCTGGTTTATTCAAAAGATGTTGAGCCAAATAGGGAAAAATTTTGGGAGAATCCGACAGTGACTAAGGAATATAAGGTTAATATCGATGATAAAACCATCTTCCAAGGTGACCGGAACAGCCTCAAGGTTAATGACGTGGTTAAAGCTTTTTCAGCAACGCCGACCTTTTCTTTGACTGAGTTTACTGCGACGAAGATTGAGTGGCCGGTTCAAATGACGACGGCTGAATAGAGAGAAAATTCCATGTTTTTAGAAATAATTACTCCTAACATTAAGTATTATGAAAAGAAAAATAAAAAATATAAAATTCCACCAAAAGATTACTTTTTGGGTCAGCGTCCTGTTTCTTGGAATACTGGTCGGCGTTTCCATTCAATTCGGCCGCGCTTGGGTTGAGCCTTCCGGAACTCCTCCGGACGGAAATATCGCCGCGCCAATCAACACGGGGGCGGGCAAGCAAGTCAAAGAAGGAGATATTTGCACCACTGTAACTGGAACGGAGATATGCCTTAGCGGAGTCGTGAGTTTTCCAACTTGCACTCTCGCGGGCGGCGTTCCGACAACAGTTGGAACAGCGACAATTTGCAAATTCCCCGGCGCCTCATGCCCCTCAGGATGGAGACAATATTTGAATTATACCGAAACTGCGCCTCGCACTTGCACCGGTGGGGGCAGTTGCGGAACCAGCGTCACGAGCGGATCTCATTCTTTCGCCAATATTGATCCGGCAACGGAAGCCAGAAGCTATAGTGACGGATCAACCGAATCATTCTCATGCGGATGTTCTTCTTGTTGCACGGGTATGTGCAGCGGACCGAATGGCTGGATTGTTTGCTGTGGATATGACACTTGCGGCTGCAGTACTTGTTCCCGTTGCGTGGCTACTCCTCGGACTTGTTTGCCGAGTGTCAGTTTTGCCGGATGCGTCACTAATTAAATATTTTTATACATATGGAAAATCGAACGAAATTCATTATTGTAATTGCCCTTGGAATAACTTTAGTCTTAATCGGCATCTTATTCGCTTATCAGCAAAAAACGATAACGAATCTGAAAAACGAAGTGAGTGGAATAAAAAAAGACACTTTAAACGATCAGAAAGCGGCCTTAAGCAGTCCATTTTCAGTAAAAGCTGTTCAAAATACGATAACTGACAATACGAGAAAAATAAAGGGGGTGATAACGGCCAAGAATGAAAATTTGCTTGATGTTGAAGCAGAAATAGTTGATTTCTCGAAGCTTCCGATGTTAAAAGAGGAAAGCCTGCTGGGGAGTGAAAATTCCCTTCCAAAGATAAAGAAAGACTACAAGGTGGCAGTCAATGACAAAACCCAATATCCATCAATGGAATATGAAAATTTGTCCGTCGGCATGAAAGTCTCCGTGACTTCGGATGAGCTGGTTTACAAAAGTGATGATCTGACCGCATCTGAAATTATTATTCCAGTTGCTGTGAAGGCTCCTCTGGGGGATTTCTTGAAGGCAGAAAAAAAAATAAACGGGCAAGTTAAGGAAATGAATAATAAATACTTGATTGTCGAGGTGCATTGGATGGACTACTCAAAGGTGACTGATCCCAAGAATATAGATTTCGCTGCGGCACCGACAATAATTAAAGAATATAAAATATTTATCAACAGCGACACGGTTTTCCCTAATGGAAAAAATGATTTGAAGACCGGGGATAATGTCACTGCCCATTCGGATAATCCGACATTCTCCGTTACGGAGTTCACGGCGACAAAAATTGAAGGGCCGATTCAGCCGCAATAATCGGGCGAAAATAGCGGCATAAATCTGAAATTGATATGCCGGCTGATAAATTGCCAGGAAATAGTGTTGACAATTTATGTTCAATTCTATATTATAAGTCTTGCTAGCTGACTGGCAGTTTTATTTATGAATAAAAATAAAATCTGGCGGGCTAAGTAAATATAAAATTTTACATTTTTGAATTTAGATCGCCTGCAACGTTTTATGCCGTGATGCGGTCAGACGAAATACACATGCCAACAATAAATCAACTGAAAAAAAGACCCAGAAAGGTCCAGAAGAATAAAACGAAATCGCCTGCAATGACGAGGATTTTTAATACGCTCAAAAATCGGCCGGTTGAAACAAACAGCCCTTTTAAGCGCGGCGTTTGCGTCAAAGTGTCGACCACAACTCCAAAAAAACCGAATTCCGCCCTGCGAAAGATTGCCAGGGTGCGGCTTACGAACGGAATGGAAGTGACGGCTTATATTCCCGGAATCGGACACAATCTTCAGGAACACTCGATTGTTATGATTCGCGGAGGAAGAGTGCCGGATCTTCCGGGAGTTCGCTATCACGTTGTGCGCGGAGTATTGGACAGCGCCGGGGTTACGGACCGAAAAAGAGGAAGATCGAAATACGGAGCGAAACGGCCAAAAGCCTAAAATGCAAAATGCAAATCTCAAAATTGAAAATGACAGTGTAAAATGTTAAAATGCGTTGAATTATAAAATCATTTTAGCATCGAATAATTTTGAACTTTGCATTGTCATTTTTCATTTTGATTTTTGAATTTTTAATTTAGCGAAGCGATTATGCCACGAAGAAAAAGAGTTTATCGAAAAAATTGGAAACCTGATTCAAAATACGGAAGTCTTATTGTCGGAAGATTTGTCGGTCATTTGATGGAGAGGGGTAAAAGGAGTATCGCGGAAAAAATAATCCATGACTCTTTTGAGGCGATTCATGAAAGGACAAAAAAGGGAGGTCTTAACGTTTTTGAACAAGCGATCAAGAATGTTTCTCCGTTGGTTGAGCTTAAGTCGCGCCGGATCGGGGGCGCTAACTATCAGGTTCCGGTTCAAGTTTTGGGCGACCGAAGATCGACTTTGGCCATCAGGTGGATTATCAGCGCCGCAAGGAATAAAAAAGGAAAAAAAATATCGGAGAAGCTAGCCGACGAACTGATTGACGCTTCTCAAAAACAAGGCTCCGCAATGAAGAAGAGGGAAGATACCCATCGAATGGCGGAGGCAAACAAGGCATTTGCCCATTTCGCGTAATTTCGTTGCGCAAAATGGAATTTCCAATAACCAAATCCCAATCTCCAGATAAATCCCAATGACAAATGACTAAATAACCAAAAGTTTGGTGATTGAAAAATTGGTTATTGAATATTATTTGATTACTGGTGCTTGATTATTGGAATTTTAGACAATTTTATGGCACGAAAATACCCAATCGAAAAATACCGAAATATCGGGATTATAGCTCATATTGACGCCGGTAAAACTACTACCACCGAGCGTGTTTTATTTTATACCGGAATTTCCCATAAGATTGGCGAGGTTCACGAAGGGGAGGCGACGATGGACTGGATGGAGCAAGAGAAAGAAAGAGGGATTACCATAACAAGCGCCGCCACCACTTGTTTTTGGCGGGATTGCCAGATTAATATTATCGATACCCCGGGGCACGTTGATTTTACGGTTGAGGTGGAAAGAAGTCTTCGGGTCCTTGACGGAGGCGTTGTGGTTTTTGACGGTAAGGAAGGAGTAGAGCCGCAATCGGAAACTGTCTGGAGGCAGGCCGACAAGTATAACGTTCCAAGACTTTGTTTTATAAATAAAATTGACAAGGAAGGGGCGGATTTTTTCTTTTCCCTGAATTCGATTTGGAATCGGCTTAGTCCCAAGGCGGTGGCTATTCAGCTGCCCATCGGCCAAAGGAACGAGTTCAAGGGGGTTGTGGATCTTATGAAGATGAAAGCCCTCTATTTTGAGGGCGATAAAGGCGAAATCGTAAGGGAAGATGAAATTCCTGCGGATCTTGCGGATCTGGCGAAAGAATGGCGGGAAAAAATGTCGGAAAGAGTTGCTGAAACAGACGATGCTCTCACGGAAAAATTCCTGAGCGGAGAAGAAATATCGACGGATGAACTTAAATCGGCCCTAAGAAAAGCAACGGTGTCGGGAAAACTATATCCTGTTTACACCGGAACGGCCCTTCGAAATAAAGGCGTTCAGCCTGTTCTTGACGGGGTTGTCGAATATTTGCCTTCTCCCGCTGATATTCCTCCGGCAAAGGGGATTAATGAGAAAACAGGCGAGGAGATCGAAGTAAAAATTGGTGATGAAGAGCCTTTTTCCGCTTTGGCGTTTAAGGTGGCGACTGATCCTTTTGTGGGGCAGCTTACGTTCTTCCGTGTTTATTCCGGTATGGTCAAAGCAGGATCCTATGTCTTGAATTCGACCAAGGGGGAGAGAGAAAGAATTGGAAGGATCCTTCAAATGCATGCCAATCACAGAGAGGAAGTGCAGGAACTATATTCGGGAGGAATTGGAGCTTTGGTGGGAATGAAATATACAAAAACCGGCGATACTCTTTGCGATCCGGATAAGCCGATAGTGCTTGAATCCATAACTTTTCCGGAACCGGTTATTAATATTGCAATCGAACCGAAGACAAAAGCCGATCAGGAAAAAATGGGCGTAGCCCTCAGAAAACTTTCCGAAGAAGATCCGACTTTCCGTGTTCACACGGATGAGGAAACCGGACAGACGATTATTGAAGGGATGGGAGAACTCCATCTGGATATTATCGTTGACCGGATGAAGCGGGAATTCAAAGTTGAGGCGAATGTCGGCCGTCCGCAGGTGGCTTACCGCGAGACAATCAAAAAAACGGCTGAAGCGGAAGGAAAATACATCCGCCAATCAGGCGGTCGCGGCCAATACGGACATTGCTGGCTTCGCATAGAACCGAATGAACAGGGCAAGGGATTTGAGTTTATAAATGAAATTAAGGGAGGCGTCATTCCTCAGGAATTCATTCCGGCTATTGAAAAAGGATCGAAAGAAGCGCTTGGGAACGGTATTGTCGCCGGCTATCCGATGGTTGACGTTAAAGTTGCGGTATATGACGGTTCTTTTCACGATGTTGATTCTTCGGAAGCCGCCTTTAAGATTGCCGGGTCATTTGCGGTCCAGGAAGCGGCGAAGAGGGCGAATCCTGTTATTCTCGAACCGATTATGAAAGTAAGCGTGACAACCCCGGAGCAGTTTATGGGGGATGTCGTTGGCGATATTAATTCCAAGCGCGGCCAAATTATGGATATTGAAGACAGAGGAGAAGGCAACGCCCGGGTAAAAGTGATCAATTGTCTTGTTCCGCTTGCCTCAATGTTCGGATATGCCACGCAACTCCGTTCAATGTCTCAGGGGCGAGCCAGTTACAGCATGGAATTTGAACATTACGAAGAAGTCCCTAAGAATGTGGCGGAAGAAATCAAAACCGGAGGAAAAAAGTAAGTTTCTGCAAACTGCAAATCATGCCCGGATAAAATTTATGTTATTCGGATTTATCGCAAGATATCGATTCATGTGTTCGCATAAAGTGGTAATTTGAAAAGAAATCCATGCTTTCTGAAAATCTGAAAAATATAATAAAAAAAACCGGAGGAAAGTTCATTATCATTGAAAATGAAAGACCCGAATTCGTCGTGATGGGCTGGGACGAATATGAAAAGAGCTGTTTATCCTCGAAAGCGATCCAATTATTGACAGAAGAAGAGCTTATTGATAAGATTAATTCCGATATTGCAATGTGGCGGGAAAACAAAGAGGATGCGAAAGAAGATCTCATAAGTGAAATTGAAAAGCTGGAAGATATTGAATATATTTGAACGCGAACAGCAGAAGCGAACAAATACGAATATTTCTGAGAAATTTGCGCATATTTGGTTTAAGTTTAAGGGGACTTGCCAAATTTTAATAAGTAGTTTAAAATGTTTTCGTAGGTATTCTAATACCAAAATCTAATAAATAAGTAAATTTAACGAATTGGCATGAATTCGAATTGGTTCTATGTCACTTCGGAAAGAAAAAATATGGCGGCAGTATTCGAAAGAACAAAACCTCATGTAAACGTCGGAACAATCGGTCACGTCGACCACGGCAAGACAACTCTTACCGCGGCGATTTTGCACGTTCTCAGTTTTCTTGGGCAGGCTCAGGAAAAAGGCGTCGATGAAATCGACAAGGCTCCTGAAGAAAGAGAACGCGGAATAACAATCGCTACGGCTCACTGCGAATATGAATCCGAAAAGAGGCATTACGCCCACGTAGATTGTCCGGGACATGCCGATTACATCAAAAACATGATTACTGGCGCCGCTCAGATGGATGGAGCCATATTGGTTGTGAGTGCGACTGATGGTCCGATGCCGCAAACCAGAGAGCATATTTTGCTCGCAAAACAGGTCGGTGTTCCGGCAATTGTGGTATTTCTGAATAAAGTCGATATGGTGGATGATCCGGAATTGGTTGACCTGGTTGAAGCGGAAGTACGCGAACTGCTTACGAAATATGAATTTGACGGAGATAACGCTTCCATTATCCGCGGTTCTGCCTTGAAAGCTCTCGAAACCAAGAGTAAAGATGATGAAGCGGCGAAACCGATTTTGGATCTTATTGCCGCTCTTGATGAAAAAATTCCGGATCCGGTTCGTGATGTGGATAAGCCATTTATGATGCCTATCGAAGATATTTTTTCCATTGAAGGCCGTGGAACAGTGGTGACTGGAAGAATCGAAAGAGGAGTAGTAAATATCAACGAGGAAGTTGAAATTGTTGGAATCAGACCGACAACCAAAACTATTGTCACGGGAATTGAAATGTTTAACAAGACCCTTGATAAAGGCCAGGCTGGCGACAACGCCGGAGTCCTTCTTCGCGGAACAAAAAAAGAAGATGTGGAAAGAGGACAAGTTCTCGCAAAACCCGGATCAATCACTCCTCACACCGAATTTGAAGGGGAAATTTATATTCTCACCAAAGAAGAAGGCGGAAGACACACCCCGTTTTTCAAAGGATACAAGCCGCAGTTTTATATCCGAACGACCGATGTTACCGGCGACGTTACTATTCCGGAAGGAACAGAAATGGTTATGCCTGGTGACACTGTCAATCTCGGCGTAAAACTTATGGCACCTGTAGCCATGGAAGAAGGAATGAGATTTGCGATCCGTGAAGGCGGAAAAACAGTCGGAGCTGGAGTCGTCACAAAAATCGTTAAGTAACATTGGACATTCAACGCGCCCGGTGCCTGGCATTCTTCACGCACTGCGCTGGATTTGGATGTTTCGAAGGTTGAATTATTTAAAAATTTTAATATTCACCCCCACACCAATCTTAGTCATTTTCAGGCGGGAAAAATCAATTTGATTAGGATTGGCGTGGGGGTATACCAAATTTCAGATGGCAACAAAGAAGCAGCAACCAGAAGAAGAGGCGAAGCCCAGGATCAGGATAAAGATCAAGGCTTACGATCATAAGGTTATTGATCGCAGCGCGCGCCAAATTGTGGAAACGGCAGAGCGAACGGGAGCGGAGATTTCCGGACCGGTGCCTTTGCCGACTCAGATTCGCAAATACACGGTGAACAAATCAACCTTCGTTCACAAGGACAGTCGTGACCAGTACGAGATGAGAATCCATAAAAGACTGATTGATATTTTCAGTCCCAATGCGAAAACCATCGATAGTTTAACCAATCTTGATCTTCCTGCAGGTGTGGACATTGAAATCAAGATGTAGTATGCTAATTTTCGCGGATGAAAAAACGAATTAACGCGAATAATTTTATTCAAATACATTCGCTTGAGCATTTGCGAGCATTCGCATGCAGAACTAGTTAAAGTCCCGCTTAGCGGGATACTAAGCTAGCCTTAAAATCCCCTTTGGGTTTTAGCTGGTTTGAAGCCAGTTTTTTATTTGATAATTTAAGGTGAAAAACGGAAGCGAGTATGGCCAAGTTTATATTCGGAAAAAAGCTCGGAATGAGCACTATATATGATGAAAAGCAAGGGGCGCTGAATGTCACCCTGGTTCAGTGTGATCCAAATACGGTGTCTCAGGTCAGAACCGCTGAGAAAGACGGATACGAAGCAGTTCAGGCCGGACTGCCGAATCCCAAAGCCAAGGGAAAATTTTCAAAGATAAGAGAATTTAAGAGCGAAATTAAAGACATTAAAGCCGGTGACGAGCTCAATATTGATCAGTTTGAAATCGGGAATAAAGTGAAGGTCTCCGGAATCACCAAGGCCAAGGGATTTCAGGGAGTGGTAAAGCGCCACGGTTTCAAGGGATCTCCAAAATCTCACGGTCACAAGCATGACCTTCGCGCACCAGGTTCAATTGGAGCGACTTACCCCGAGCATGTCATCAAAGGAAAAAGAATGGCCGGACGGATGGGGGGAAAAAGAGCTTCCTCTGTTAATTTAAAAATAGTGGATATCGATAAAGATAATAATATTTTATTTCTCAAGGGAGCTGTTCCGGGAGTAAGGGGAAGAATTGTCGAGATAACGGCATAATTTTTCCGAAAACTATCTTATGATCAAGTTTCCAGTATACAATCTAGAGGGCAAAAAAGTTAAGGAGATCGAACTGGCCGACTCTGTTTTTGCAGTTTCGAAAAATGACGCGCTTCTTCACCAGATATATGTTTCGCAATATGCTAATCGCCGGCAGGTTCTTGCTCACACAAAGGATCGGGCGGAAAGAGCCGGTTCGGGAAAGAAGCCCTGGAAGCAGAAGGGTACGGGACGGGCAAGAGTGGGTTCGGTTCGGACTCCTGTATGGAGAAAGGGAGGAATTGTTTTTGGTCCGAACAAAGAAAGAAATTTCAAAAAAGATGTTCCGAAAAAAATGAAAAGAAAAGCTCTCTCCGTAGTGCTGTCGGAAAAAGTAAAGGATAAGGAAATGTTTTTGTTTGAAAATTTCAAGATGAAAGAGATCAAGACGAAATTCGCGAAACAGGCGATTGACAGTTTAAATATCAAGGGGAGCATACTTTTTGGATTCAGTAAAAGCGAAAAAGAGATGAAAAGAGCGAGTCGGAATATTGTGAAAACAAGCAATATTGACGTCGAAAATCTGAATGTTTTTGATATATTGAATCATAAGTACCTCGTGATGAGCGAAGAGGGAGTAAAAACTTTGGAAAATAGTTTTAAGCCGGGTAAAAATAAGAATTAATCCGCATTTCAAAGTGCGAATTGAAATTTCGAAAAAAAATGGGAATTTTTGATAAGATAATCGGAAAAAAAGAAGAAGAGAAAGCGGTTGAAAAGCCGAAGAAGGCTGTTGCGGACAAGCCTGCGAAAGTTAAGGAAGAGAAGAAGGAAAAGCCGGTTCAGAAAAAAACGCCGGAAAAACCGAAGGCAGTCAAACCGTCAGGAAAGAAAAAAGTAAAAAAAGAGGATAACTTCGCCCACGAAATTATTTTAGAGCAAATCATTTCGGAGAAATCAACGGCGCTTGGCGTTCAGAACAAATATGTTTTTAGGGTTAGAAAAGACGCCGGCAAGCACCAGATTAAGGAAGCGATTGAAGGATATTATGCCGTAACAGTAGTCGGGGTAAACACGATTAAAATCAGCCCCAAAAAGAGAATTGTCGGCAGAACGATCGGATATAAGAAGGGATTCAAGAAAGCGATAATAACTCTTCAAGCGGGCGATACGATCGCGGCGGCGGAAGGGGTTTAATAACAAATAACATAAGCGTAAGAAAATTGTCGCTCTGCGGCAACAATTATCGATAATAATATGCCAGTTAAGATATATAAAAAAACTACTCCCGGACGCAGGCAGATGTCGGTCAATAAGCTGGAAGAAAAATTCGGAAAACCGGAGAAAAGTTTGACATATTTCATAAAGAGAGATAAAGGCCGCTCGGGCGGAAAAATTTCAGTTCGCCACAAGGGAGGCGGTCACAAGCGCCTGTATAGAGAGATTGATTTCAAGATGGATAAAATCGGCGTTCCGGCTGTTGTCGACAGAATTGAAAGGGATCCCAACCGCAGTGCCTGGATTGCGCTTATCAAATATGCCGATGGAGAGAAAAGATATATTATCGCCACCGAAGGACTGGTTGCGGGAAAAAAGATTCTGACAAGCGAAAAGGCTGATATTCAAAGAGGAAATCGGGCAATACTGAGGAATATTCCAGTTGGAACCCAAGTTTCCATGGTTGAAATGTCTCCTGGAAAAGGCGCCCAGCTTGCGAGAAGCGCGGGAACATCGGTGACAATCATGTCTCTTGAGGCAAATAAAGTTCAACTCAAGCTTTCATCCGGTGAAATAAGATTGGCAAGCGGAAATTGTTGGGCCACAATCGGACAGGTGAGTAATTATCTCCATAATACAGTAATGATAGGGAAAGCCGGGCGGTCTCGCTGGCTTGGAATCAGGCCTACGGTTCGAGGGTCAGCCATGAATCCCGTTGATCATCCGCACGGAGGAGGAGAAGGCAGGCAGGGAATCGGTCTTAAGCATCCGAAAACTCCGTGGGGGAAGCCGGCTCTTGGCAAAAAGACCAGAAAAAAGTATAAGTATAGCAATAAGTTTATTCTCAAGAGAAGAAAGTAGAATTATTAACATATTATCTGTATGGCGCGGAGTTTAAAAAAAGGTCCTTACGTGGACGAAAGGTTAATCAAAAAAATTCAGGACAAAAAGCCGGGCGACAAGTCGGTTATTAAAACTTGGTCAAGAAGCTCGACGACTACGCCTGAAATGGTTGGTTTCACCTTCGGTGTCCATAACGGCAAGGATTTTATTTCTGTTTTTATTACCGAGGAAATGATCGGACACAAACTGGGAGAATTTTCGCCGACCCGGAAATTCGTCCGGCATGGCGGGAAGATGCAAAAGGAGCAGGAAGCGGCGGCGGTCCAAAGAGAATCTGGTGCGTCAAAAACGGCCGTTGCGGGAGGCAAAAAATAAGGGATCGGAACTAATTTTATTTAGATAATTGACCAACAATGCAAGTTTCAGCCAAGTTAAACAATTACAGAAAGTCGCCGAGAAAAGTCCGTCTTGTGGCAGGGATGCTTAAGGGGCTTTCGGTGAAAGATGCTCAGAATCAACTGAAGTTCACTATCAAGGGTTCGGCGCCGAGTTTTGAAAAATTACTGAAAAGCGCTGTTGCCAATGCCGAGAATAATTTTGGTTTGGATAAGGATAATTTATTTGTAAAGGATGTCATGGTGAACGAAGGCTCTAAGCTGAAAAGATGGCTGCCGAGAGCTCACGGACGGGCAAGTCTGATCCTGAAAAGAACAAGTTATATTGAAATTACGCTTGAGGAGATTGTTGAGGGAAAAGGGAGAAAAAAAGTAAAAAAGCAGGAAATAAAGGAAATAAAGGAAGCAACCGGCAAGCCGAAAAAAGAGAAGAAAGAGACAGAAGAGACAAAGGAAGAAAAAAAAGACATAGTAAAAGAAAGAGTTGACAAAGAATTCAGGGATGATAGAAAAAAAGCGGAAGAATCAAAGGGATTTTTAAAGAAAGTGTTTAGAAGAAAGAGTATGTAATTTGAAATGAGCAAAGGGCGATGAACAAAGATTGAAATATTGTTCATTGTTCATTGATCACTGATAACAATGGGACAGAAAGTAAATCCACGCGGGCTTCGAATCGGAATAACAAACACATGGAGGTCAAGGTGGTTCAGTAAAAAAGAATATGCCAAACAGCTTCGGGAAGATATCAGAATTCGCCGGATGGTCGAAGAGCGTCTTCGCAATGCGGCAGTCGGAGGAGTGGACATTGAAAGATCATCGGGTATGGTGAAGATAATCGTAAAAACGGCTCGTCCCGGAATTATTATCGGAAGAGGCGGAACCGGCATTGAAGACCTCAAAAAATCCATCAAAGACAAATTTTTCAAAAGCAAGAAAACGGAACTGAGAGTTGAGGTTGAGGAAATAAAGAATAGCGAAGAAAACGCCCAAGTGGTGGCTCGGAACGTAGCTGAACAGCTTGAAAGAAGAATTCCCTTTAGAAGAATCTTAAAGGGGATACTGGATCAGGCTATGGAAGCCCACCGGATCAAGGGAATAAAGATTGAGATATCAGGAAGGCTTGGCGGGGCGGATATGTCGAGGCGGGAATGGCTGTCCAGAGGAACGCTTCCTCTTCACACGCTGAGAGCGGACATAGATTTTGCCAAGGCGATAGCCCAGACGACTTTCGGAGTAATTGGAATTAAGGTTTGGATATATAGAGGAGAAAAATTTGAATAATGCAAATAGTCGCGAATGATAAGAACGAATGGATGCAAATGAATTATTTGGATGCATTCGGAAAAAAATCCGCGATAATTCGCATGATATAAAGAAGTTATGTTAATGCCCAAGAAAGTAAAACATAGAAAGCACCAGCGAGGCGGAAAAATACCGAATAAAGCCAAGAAAGGGACGGAAGTCAGTTTTGGAAGCATCGGTCTCAAGTCGCTGGAAGCGGGGCTTATTTCCTCAAGGCAAATTGAGGCGGCCAGACGCGCAATGACAAGATATGTGCAGAGGGGCGGAAAAATATGGATAAGAATTTTCCCCGATAAACCGATGACAAAGAAAGGAGACGAAACTCCGATGGGAAAAGGCAAGGGAAGCGTAGATCATTTTGTGGCGGTGGTAAGGCCCGGAAGAATAATTTTCGAGATGGACGGGGTTACTAATTCCATTGCCAGGCAGGCATTGAAGCTTGCGTCGGACAAGTTAAGCGTTAAAACGAGGATAGAAGAAAGATAAATTTCGGAAAAAGATTTTTACATGAATATTTCAATATATGAAAATCAAGGAAATTAAAGGAAAAAATGACAACGAACTCAGAAAAGACCTCAGCGATCTTCGCAATAAGGAGACTAAGATGAGGCTCGATATTTCAGGAAAGCAGATGAAAAACCACCGTGAAATACGGGAGATTAAAAAAGGGATTGCCCGGATCATGACGGTTTTATCGAAAAGAAAAGGACAGAATAAATAATGTAAGATCAATTTAATGGAAAAGAATGACCAAAAATCCAATAAAGCCAAGAGAGTTATGACAGGAACTGTGGTAAGCGACAAGATGGAAAAAACTGCGGTAGTGGCAGTTAATATTTTCAAAACCCACCCCAAATATCTCAAGAAATACCTGGCCACGAAGAGATACAAGGCTCATGATAGTGAAAATCGTTTCAAAGTGGGGGATAAGGTCAAGATAGTGGAGACAAAACCCATGAGCAAAGGCAAAAAATGGCAAGTGATATACGAATAATTAGCAACAGAAAGTTATGATTCAAGCTGAGACAAAATTGAGAGTTGCGGACAATACCGGCGCAAAAATGGTTAAGTGCTTCAAGGTTCTTGGTGGAACGCGCAGGCGTTATGCCCAGATCGGGGATGTTATTGTGGCTTCCGTAAAAGAGGCCGAACCGCGCGGAATGGTCAAGAAAAAAGCGGTTGTTAAGGCTGTGATTGTCAGGCAAAAAAAAGCTTTGCGAAGAAAAGATGGTTCTTATATTCGATTTGATGACAATGCGGTTGTGATAGTTGACGGAATGGAGCCGAAAGGAACAAGAATATTCGGGCCAATAGCGAGGGAAATAAGAGATAAAGGATATATGAAGATTATATCTCTGGCTCCGGAAGTTTGGTAATCGCTTATTGATGCCGTCGGTGAATTCCGAAGGCGCGGCAAGAATAATGAAAAACTATGAAAATTAGAAAAAACGACCAAGTTAAAATTTTATCGGGAAAGGACCGGGGAAAAACCGGCAAGGTGTTGCGTGTTTTTCCGGACGACGGCAGGATTATCGTTGAAGGGCTTAATCTGGTCAAAAAACATTCTCGTCCCCGAAAACAGGGAGAAAAAGGCCAGAGAGTAACCATTCCGGCTTCGATTAATGCTTCAAATCTCATGCTGGTTTGTCCGAAGTGTTCCAAATCGTCACGGGTAGGATTTAAAATAAGCGGAAAAAATAAGTTTCGCGTTTGTAAAAAATGTCAGAGCGAAATCTAATACATATGAATAATTTACTGAAAAAATATAATAAGGAAGTCGTTCCCAAGTTCAAGGAAAAATTTGAGGAAAGAAATATTTTGTCGATCCCGCGAATTTCCAAAGTCGTCCTCAATTGCGGACTTGGAAAATATCTTAAGGAAAAAGAAGCAGTTGACGAAATTGTTCAGGGACTTCGGGATATTTCCGGACAGATGCCTGTCCTTACCAAGGCTAAGAAGTCGATTTCCGGATTCAAAATTCGCCAGGGACAGGAAGTGGGGGTTGTTGTGACTCTTCGCGGAGAAAGAATGTGGAGTTTTCTGGACAGGCTTATCAGTTCTGCCCTCCCCCGAATCAGGGACTTCCGAGGAATTGATCCGAAGAATTTCGATAAAACCGGAAATTTGAATCTGGCAGTCAAAGAACATACTGTGTTTCCGGAAATCATGGCGGAAAATGCAAAGAATATTTTCAGTTTTCAAGTTACGGTTGTTACGACGGCAAAAAAGAGAGAAGAGGGGATAGAAATAATTAAGATGTTGAGATTTCCTATTAAAAGCGAATAATTAAAAGAATTATGGCAAAAACATCAGTTCGGGCCAGGGCTCAAAAAAAACCGAAGTTTTCCACACGTATTGTCCGGCGTTGCTGGAAATGCGGAAGAAAACGCGGATATATGCGTGATTTTGAGCTGTGCCGCATTTGTTTTCGGGAACTGGCGAGCAACGGAGAAATTCCCGGAGTAAAGAAATCAAGCTGGTAAATGTTATTAGAACGCGCGAATGCAGTTAGTCAGGCGCAAAAAACATCAACGAATTTGTAAATAGCAGATTAGCATAAAATTAGTATATTATCATTACATCATTATGTTGGACCCAATTAGCGATATGTTGACCAGAATAAGAAATGCCTCGAGAGCCGGCCATCCGGAAGTCTCTATGCCGTCCTCAAAATTCAAGACGGCTATTGCTGAAATACTGCTCAAGAAAAGGTTTATTGAGAAATTTGCAGTGGAAGAAAACGAAGGGAAAAAGCAGTTGCGGATATCTTTAAGGTATATCCGTGATGAGAAGGGACGGAAGCAGTCGTTCGTTCAGGAATTAAGAAGGGTCAGCCGGGAAGGTCAAAGGATATACACGAAAAAAGGAAAAATTCAAAGTGTGAAAAACGGGTTTGGTTTTTCAATTGTTTCAACCTCTAAGGGCATGATGACCGACAAAGAAGCCCGAAGATCAGGTGTTGGCGGAGAAGTTATTTGCGAAGTTTGGTAAATAATCGCGTAGCACATAAAGCATAACGCATAACAAGCCATTTTGCGTTACGAGCTATGAGTTACGATTTACATGAAAATGTCTAGAATTGGAAAAAAATTAATAACCGTTCCGGAAGGAGTGGAAGTTAAAATCGACAAGCGACAAATTTCCGTCAAGGGGCCGAAAGGCGCGCTCGATTTTGAATTTCACCCGGATGTGAAGGTGGAGATTGGAGAAAAAGAGATAAAGGTGGATATTCTGAAAAAAACTAAATTGGCGAGATCGCTTTGGGGTCTGACACGGATTCTCATTTCCAATATGATAGAAGGAGTGACCAAAGGATATGAAAAAAAACTGGAGCTCCAGGGAGTAGGATATCGAATGGCGGTCCAAGGAAAAAAAATGAATATGGCTCTCGGCTTTTCTCATCCCGTCGAAGTGGATATTCCGGAAGAACTTGAAGTAAAGATTGAAAAAAATATTGTGATTGTTTCTGGAATCGACAAGCAAAAAGTCGGGCAATTTGCTGCTTCAGTCAGGTCTCTCAAGAAGGTTGAACCGTATAAGGGAAAAGGGTTTCGATATGTCGGAGAGATAGTGAGAAAGAAAGCCGGAAAAAAAGCGGTGTCCGCCGAGAAATAATAAATTTTTGAAAGGTATGAATAAATTGCAAATGAGAAAAAAAAGGGCGAAACGTGTCAGGGCGAAAGTGAAAGGGACGACCCTCTTTCCGAGGCTTTGCGTTTTTAGGAGCAACCACTATATCTACGCTCAAATCATTGACGATGAGAAAAATGCGACTTTAGCGGCGTTTGACAGCCGGGAGTTGAAAAACTCCAAAAATGATATTGAAGCGGCTCGAAAAACAGGGGAAGAAATTGCCAAAATCGCCAAGGCGAAAAAAGTGGAGCAGGTTGTTTTCGACAGAAAAGGTTATAAATATCATGGAAAAGTGAAAGCATTGGCCGAAGGGGCAAGAAAAGAAGGGCTGAAATTTTAACAACAATTAATTTTTTTATTTTTTGATCGCTGATCATCGAAATTATGGCTAAGAAAAAATTTACAAATCGGAGAGAAAAACCTGAATATGACCAAAAGCTTCTTGATCTTGCGCGTGTAACCCGCGTTGTTAAAGGCGGGCGCCGCTTTCGTTTCCGCGCTGTTTTGGTGATTGGAAACAGAAACGGAAAGGTTGGAATCGGTGTTTCAAAGGGAAACGATGTCAGCGAGGCGGTCAGAAAAGCTTATAATGCAGCGAGAAAAAAAATTGTTCAGATAAAGCGGCACAACAACACAATTGCCTGCAATGTTGAAGCCAAGAGCGGAAGCGCAAAAGTGCTTCTCAAGCCCGCTAAACCCGGGAGGGGAATTGTAGCCGGCGGCGCGGTAAGGGCAATCGTGGAACTCTCAGGCATCAGGGACATTGTTTCGAAATCGATGGGTTCTTCAAACAAGTTAAGTGTTGCAAGAGCCACGATTGATGCGCTTGAAAGAGTGAAGTCTATAAGCGGAAGGCAACTTGCCGAGGAACAAACGAAATAAAGAGGAATTAATCGAAGTAGAACCATAGAAATATATGCAAATTCAAGACCTTAAGTTGAAAAAGAGAAAAATCCGAAAAAGAATCGGACGAGGAGGAAAAAAAGGCACCTATTCGGGACGCGGCATGAAAGGGCAGAAATCGCGATCCGGAGCAAGCGTCAACCCTATTTTTGAAGGCGGACGATCCACTCTTATCGAGCATCTTCCAAAAGTGAGGGGATTTAAGTCTCTTTATCCCAAAAATCAAGTCGTCAATCTTGAGGATCTTGAGAAAAATTTTTCTGACGGAGAAACGGTTAATCCTCAGACTTTGCGCGATAGGCGATTAATTAGTAAAATAAAGATGCCGGTTAAGATTTTGGGCGATGGAAAAATCAGTAAAAAATTGACGATTGAAAAGTGTCTTGTGTCGAAAAGCGCCGGAGAGAAGATTGAAAAATCCGGGGGAAAAATTACCAGTGATCAACAAACAAAAAACAGTGAACGGGAAAAAAGCGAATAGTCGCTGTTCGTTGGTTATTGCTCACTGAAGTATATGCTTCAAAAAATTACTCAAGTGTTCAAGATTAAAGAACTTCGCAACAAGATCCTCTTTGTTTTGGGGATTTTAGTTGTTTTTAGGGTTGCGGCCAATATCCCCGTTCCGGGCGTAAATGTCGATCAGCTTCGGAATTTCTTTGAAAACAATCAATTCTTCGGCCTGCTCAATATGTTTTCCGGCGGCGGACTCCGGAATATTTCGATTGTAATGCTCGGAGTCGGTCCTTATATCACCGCCTCGATTATTATGCAGCTTCTAACGATGATTGTTCCGCGCCTTGAGCAGATTTATAAGGAAGAAGGAGAAGCCGGCCGGCAGAAGTTCAATATGTGGACAAGATGGCTGACGGTTCCTTTGGCGGCTCTTCAGACCTTTGCCATGATCAACTTGTTTCGTTCCCAGGGCATTTTTGGTTCTCTCACCGCGCTTCAACTGGGAACAATCATAGCGACGGCAACCGCCGGAACTGTTTTTCTGATGTGGCTGGGGGAGCTTATTACCGAGAAAAACATCGGAAACGGGGTTTCGCTTATAATCTTTGCCGGAATTGTCGCCGGTCTGCCCACCTCTCTCTCGAGGCTTTTTGTCGTGTGGGAGCCTTCCATGCTGTTTACCTATCTTGGTTATCTTGTTTTTGCAATTCTTGTGATCGCCGGAGTGGTTTTCGTCACTGAAGGCCAGAGGAATATTCCCGTCTCATACGCCAAGCGAATAAGGGGAAACAGAGTCTATGGAGGAACTTCGACCCATCTTCCGCTTCGGGTGAATCAGGCCGGGGTGATACCGATTATTTTTGCCATGTCAATCATGCTTTTTCCCGGGATGATAGCCAACTTTTTCATCCACGCTTCAAATCCTGCCGTTGCCAATTTGGCCAATATGGTCAATAACCTTTTTAAGAACCAATGGTTTTACGGGGCGGCCTATTTTGTTCTCGTAGTTCTCTTTACTTATTTTTATACCGCGGTCACTTTTGATCCGAAAAATATTTCCGAGAATCTTCAAAAACAGGGAGGATTTGTTCCCGGGATACGGCCGGGACAGGCGACCTCGGAATATCTTCACAGGGTGCTCAACCGCATCACCCTTGCAGGAGCCTTCTTTTTGGGCGCCATCGCCGTTTTGCCTTTCATTGTCCAGGGGATCACCAATATTCAATCTCTTACGATCGGCGGAACGGGACTTCTTATCGTAGTGAGTGTCGTAATTGAAATAATGAAGCAGATCGAATCCCAGATGATAATGAGGGATTATGAAGGATTCTAGAACGCGAATTACCGCGGATGGCAAACGATTATGCGCGAATAATTATTCAAATTAATTCGTCGACATGATGATAATCAAGTCAAAGGAAGAAATCGAAATAATGCGCGAAGGCGGGCGGATTTTGGCCGAAACGCTTCAGAGAGTCGGTGAAAAGATAAAATCTGGCATCAGTGCGTTTGAACTGGACAAGCTTGTAAAGGAGCTTGTTTTTTCTATGGGCGGACGGCCTTCATTTCTTGGGTATAAGCCGGGCGGATACGGCGAAGGGTATCCGGCGGCGCTTTGCGTTTCCGTGAATGATGAAATTGTCCATGGTTTGCCTTTGGAAAATAAAATTATCCAGGAAGGGGATCTGGTAAAACTTGATCTCGGAGTCGAATATAAAAAATTAAACACGGATGCAACGATCATGGTCGGGGTCGGAAAACTTTCCGATACGGCAAAGAAAATTATGGAGGTGACGAGAGAATGTCTGGACTTTGGAATTAAGGAAATCAGACCGGGCAATAGATTGAGTGATTACGGACGAGCGGTTCAAAATCATGCTGAAAAAAACGGTTTTACGGTTGTCCGGGATCTGGTCGGGCATGGAGTCGGAAAAGAAGTCCATGAATCGCCTCAGATTCTGAATTATTATCATAAAAGACTTGGAAACATGGAGCTTAAAGAGGGTATGACGCTTGCGCTTGAGCCGATGGTTAACGAAGGAGATTATGAAATTGTTTTGGCTGAAGACGGTTGGACTTATAAAACCGCGGACGGGAAATTGAACGGGCATTGGGAGCACACGGTGGCGGTGACAAAGAACGGATGCGAAATATTAACAAAGATTTAGTCTTCATGGATGATAAAATATTGGGCATAGACTACGGTCAGTCGAAAATTGGCCTTGCGATGGCGGACAATGAGACGCGGATGGCTTTTTCCTATGGAATGCTTAAAAATGACAAGGATTTCCTTCAAAAATTGGCAGAAATTATTGAAAAGGAAAATATTTCAAAAGTGATAATCGGAATTTTGAGCGGTTCAATTATGCCCCGGCGAGACCAGGAAAAGGATGCGAACAAACCGCTGTCTGAAAGCGAAAAACTGGGCGAATTTCTTAAAAATAAGCTAAAGATGGAAGTTGAATACCAAAACGAAATGTTTACAACCCGCGAAGCGCAGCGAAATCTAATAGAAAAAGGCGCGAAGAAAATAAAAAGATATGACGATCAGGAAGCGGCAAGGATCATACTGCAATCGTGGTTGGATAAAAAGGGATAATATGATAAAATAAGTAAGAAGGAATAGCGATGGGGTAAAGCTGAAAACCGAAAAACCAGAATCGTTTTTCCTTTTTCGTTGTTGATTTTGCTTTTTTAATTTTACTTTTTATTTTTGTGTTTATGCCTGAAACAAAAAACAATCCCTATCTCTCTGTCATCATTCCGTCCTATAAGGAAGGAAGAAGGCTGGGAAACAATCTCAAAGAAATTAAGGATTATCTTCAAGATAAAAACTTCGAATATGAAGTCCTTATTGTGGTTGACGGATCTCCTGACAATACGGCGGAGGTGGCAAGAAGCTACAAAGACAAATTTGAGAGTTTGCGTGTTGTTGAAAATAAAAAAAATCACGGGAAGGGATATGTAGTTCGCCAGGGGCTTCTGGAAGCAAAGGGAGATGTCCGGGTTTTTCTTGATGCTGACGGTTCGACTTCGATCAACCATCTGAATACTTTTCTGCCGCAATTCAAGAAAGGATACGATGTCGTTATTGGTTCCCGCGACATAAAGGGAGCTTATATTCAAGTGCATCAGCCTAAATATCGGGAAACAATGGGCGACATGGGAAATTGGCTTATTCGAATAGTCCTGGGGCTTTGGAGTTATCCGGACACGCAGTGCGGATTTAAGATGCTAAATGCCAAAGCGGCCGAGGAGGTTGCCAGCCGAATGGTGGTGGACCGTTTCGGGTTCGACTTCGAGCTCATCGTCCTTGCAAAAAAAATGGGGTTTAAGATTAAGCAAATGCCTGTCCGCTGGATGAATGAGGAAGGATCAACTGTCAGCCTAACTGGGAAAAACGGATTTACCCAGGTAATAATCGATCTTTTCAAGACAAAATGGAGATTAATGACTGGGCAGTATAAAATCTCAAAACGCAAAACGCATAACGCATAACGCAATTAAAAAAGCGTTCCGCGTTTTATGTTCTACGTTATGTGAAAATGGAGGAAAATAAAAAAGAAAAACCGAAAAAAATATCCGAATTACGCCGCGATCTTATTACCGGAGATTGGGTCGTTATCGCATTGGGAAGAGGCAAGAGGCCGGGAGAATTTATAAAAAAAAGAGAACCTTACCCCGCCCTGCAGGATAAATGTTTTTTTTGCTTTCCGGAAGAGATGGGACAGGAAAAGGACGTCCTGATTTTTCGCCAGTCGGACGGAGATTGGAGTCTAAGGGTAATTCCGAATAAATATCCGGCATTTTCGCGAAATCAGTCGGCAAAATCATATGAGGAAGGCCCGTATTTTGCAATGAACGGCGTTGGCTATCACGAGGTTATAGTCACCCGCGATCATTTTCGTCAGATAGCCAATCTTGATCCCATAGAAGTGGCCGAAATTATTGATGCTTATCAGGACCGCTACCTGAATCTGATGAACAAAAAGTCGGTTAACTATATTGAAATATTTCACAATCACGGACGGGAAGCGGGGGCTTCGGTAGAGCATCCTCACTCCCAACTGATGGCCATTCCGGTCGTTTCGCCCGGCGTCAAAATGGAACTTGAGGGCGCGGAAGCATATCACAAAAACACGAGAAAATGCGTTTATTGCACAATTGTCGACTGGGAGCTCAAGGACAGGAAAAGATTGATTTTTGAAAACGATAATTTTCTTGCCTTCTGCCCGTTCTCTTCAAGAGCCGCTTTTGAAGTATGGGTCATGCCAAAAGCTCATAAGCCCTATTTTGAGCGAATAACAAATGAAGAAAAAATCGATCTTGGCGAAGCGCTGCAAAAATCCGTGAGTTTGATATATAAAACCCTGGAAGATCCCGCTTATAATTTTTATCTCCATACTTCTCCCTGTGATGGCAAGGACTATCCTCATTATCATTGGCATATCGAAATCCTTCCCCATACGGCCACTTGGGCCGGGTTTGAGCTTTCGACGGGTATTGAAATTTCAACGATTGAGCCGGAACATGCGGCGGAAGAATTGAGGAAACAAACTTAACACAAATTAAAAACGAATTAAACACAGATACGCAAATTAGCACAGATTTATTAGTGAAAAAAATCTGTGTTGAATCTGTAATTTATAATGCTGCATATAGATTATTCAACCTGGTTTCAAAATTTCCCCCCCGAATTGGCTACGTTCCTGATAGCAATGGTTCCAATCTCGGAACTTCGGGCATCAATACCGATAGCGATGAAAGTCTATGAACTGCCGATTTGGTCAGCTTATCTCTGGTCCGTTTTGGGAAATCTTTTGCCGATGATTCTTATTGTCCTCATATTGAGGCCGATTGCCGAATTTCTTTCAAGGCATTTTGTTTTTTTCCGAAAATTTTTTAGTTGGCTTTTTGAACATACCCGTCATCGCGGACAAAAAAAATTTGAAAAATGGGGAGAATTTGCGGTTTTTATTCTAACAGCAACTCCCATCCCGCTCCTTGGCGGATGGACAGGACCTCTCGCGGCATTCGTGTTCGACGTAAAAATCAAAAAATCAATTCCGCTGATTGTTTTGGGATGCATGACCGCGGGCGCGATTGTGACGCTCATCACGCTATATTTCTAATCATTCCTAAAGCTCGGCTTTAGGAATAAAAAATATGAATAAAAAACTCGTGGTCGGAAATATGAAGATGAATCCCGTTTCACCGGTTGAATTTGGTCGTTATCTTGACGGATTGGAAAAAGAAACCAAGGGAGAAGATTTTGAACGGGCAGAAATCGTAATTTGTCCGCCGGCTGTGTATTTCCGGCAGTTTTTGGAGCGGAAATTCAAGAACGTGAAACTTGGGGCGCAGGACGTTTTTTGGGAATATCAAGGCGCCTACACGGGGCAAATTTCGGCCGGGATGATAAAGGCGAATGGCGCGCAATACGCGATTGTCGGGCACAGCGAGCGGCGAAAATATTTCGGAGAAAACGAAGAGGTTATCAATTTGAAACTGAAAGCGATTCTCAAAAACGGGTTGCGGGCAATTCTATGCATCGGCGAAAATATGGAGGAAAGAAGAAGCAACCAAACTGTCGAAGTGATAAAAAAACAGCTAAAGGGAGCGGTGGATGGCGTAGGATCGGGGAAAATAGAATATGTGGATATCGTTTACGAGCCCAGTTGGTCTGTCGGCTCGGACAATGTTCCGGCGTCAGATGAAATATTAGAGGCAAAACTTATCATTAAAAAAATATTAGCTGAAATATACGGCCATAAAGCCATGGAAAGAGTCCGAATACTTTATGGCGGCAGTATCGCGGTGCGTTTTGCAAATCAAGTCTGCATTAATCCCGCCATGGACGGCGGTCTTATCGGGCGGGAAAGCCTTGTGCCTTACGATTTCATAAAGATTGCAAAAGTGATCAACGAATCGTAATGAACATAATATTTACTGTAAAAATTTGATATTTAAATTTTTAATTGCAATACCGATAAAGTTCGGTGTTCAGAATTTATAAAAATTATGCTGGCAAACGTAAAGGACATTTTATTGGAGGCGCAGGAAAATGGTTATGCCGTCGGGGCCTTTAATACTCCCGATATGGAAGTGACTCAGGCTATTGTGCGGGCGGCGGTCAAAAAGAATACGCCTGCAATCATTCAGGTCACCGAAAAAACGCTAAGCTACGCCGGGGACAGCGTGATAATAGAAGTTATTAAGGCGGTAATTGAAAAAGAATCAGGATCAATTCCGATCGGCCTCCATCTTGATCACGGGAAAAGCTTTGATATCGTCGCCCGGGCGGTTGAACTTGGCATGACTTCGGTAATGATCGATGCCTCCGAATACAGCCTTCAGGATAATATTTCCATAACGAAAAGAGTGGTTGATTTCGCTCACCCGAAGGGAGTTGATGTTCAGGCGGAAATCGGAAAAGTCCCGCATCTTGGAGGAATGGATCCCAATCCCGACTGGGACAAATTCATGACTGATCCGCTGGAAGCCAAATGGCTTGTCGAAGAAACAGGAATCGATGCATTGGCGGTTGGTATCGGGAATGCTCATGATTTTTTCAGAGAGCGTCCAGAGCCGGATTGGGAGCGGCTGGAAACAATAAGAAAGCTTTTGCCAAAGACTCCTATAATCTTGCATGGAGCCAGCGATTGGGTGAATCACAAGGTCACGGAAGCCGTAAAAAGAGGGGTAGTTTGCTTTAATGTTGACACGGATATCAGGGTGGCTTTCAATACGGTTCTCTGCCAATTCACTCATGACAAATGCGAAGTCATCGATCCGAGAAAAGTCCTGGCGGAGGCGCGGGACGCGGTCCAAAAAGTCGTGGAAAGAAAGATAGAAATGTTTCGAAACTCTTAAAATGAATACCCAAACCGACATCAAAATAGCAAATAAATTAAAATCGACTTCAAAAATTTTATCTTTTTTTGTTTTTTTAACCGGCCTTGCCGCGCTGATCGGATGGCAGTTTAACATCGAAATCCTCAAAAGAATATATCTAAATTTTCCCGTAATTGCTCCAAATACGGCCTTTTCTTTCATTCTGGTCGGTGCGGCTTTGTTATTTTTTTCATTGAATGGCAAGGCGGCCAGAAGAATCCAGCCGCTGTTTTTCTTTCTTTCTTTCATTGTGTTTCTTGTCGGACTGTTGACTTTAATTGAATACCTGATCGGACTGGACTTAAAGATCGATAAAACATTTTTTGCCCAAAAGATGGGAGAAAAAGTGGTGCGCATGTCGCCGCAGAGCGCGCTTAATTTTATCGCCGTTGGCTTGTCTCTTCTGTTCTTCTCCCGAAACACAAAGAGAGCGATAACCATAGGCCAGTCGATTATTATCCTGACCGGTTTTATCTCTTTGGTATCGCTTTTGGGTTTCGTTTACAATATATCCGCCCTGTACACGATTTCCACATATAAAGGAATGGCGGCTCATACGGCGGTTTCTTTTGTGGCAATCTTTGCCGGAATTCTGTTTTTGCGTCCGGAAGCGGGATTTATAAGAGTATTTTGCGGAAAGGAACTGAGCGGCCATGTGTCAAGGAGGCTGTTTTTAATTTTGCTCTTTCTTCTTTTTTTGGAGGTTGTCGTCATGGATCTTCAAAGAATCGGGTTATATAATTCTTCTTATGAATCGTTGATTCACCTGATTGTTGTTGCGACAATCTTCGCATATCTTATTTTTATTACGTTTCGGTCTCTCGACAAGCTAGCCGAAGCAGAACGGGATATTGCCCATGCGCGTGAAGTCGACAGAGCCAAGACGGAATTCGTCTCTCTTGCTTCTCATCAACTGAGAACACCACTGACATCTGTTTCATGGTTCACGGAAATGCTTCTTAATCAGGAGGTCGGGGGGCTTAATGAGAAACAAAGAGAGTATCTTTCTGAAATATACATTGGCAATCGAAGGATGATCGATCTTGTAGATGACATATTAAACACGTCGCGAATTGATATGGGAACCCTGCTTGTTGATCCAAAGATTATTGATTTGAAAGAAATCATCGGAAGTGTTCTGGGAGAGCTCAATCCTTTGATCCGGAACAAGGAGATAAGCGTGGCTGAAAATTTCGAAAACGACCTTCCGAAAATAAAGGCCGATCCCGAACATATAAGGATCGTTATGCAAAATCTGATATCAAACGCCCTAAAATATACCCCTCCAAAAGGAAAGATCGAGGTGACTTTAGTCAAAGAAAGCGGCAATGTCCTTATAAAAATCAAGGATAACGGATATGGGATTCCAGAAGGCCAGCAAGGAAAAATATTCACAAAAATGTTCAGGGCTGATAATATACGGACAAAGGACACGGAAGGAACCGGTCTGGGATTATATATTGCAAAAGCTATTGTGAAACAATCCGGAGGGCGGATCTGGTTCGAATCCGACGAAAAGAAAGGAACGATTTTTTATGTCAGCTTGCCAATAAACAAAGTTAACCGTAAAAATAATAAAAAATCTTAATTTCCTTAATCAGCAATAAAAAAATGGATGACAAAAAAATTCTAATTATCGAGGATGAGCTTCCGATGCTCAAGGCTCTCGCGGATAAGTTTTCGCGGGAAGGTTTTTCTGCGATTGAAGCCAGAAATGGAGAAGAGGGACTTAGGATAGCGCTCGAGACTAAGCCGGATCTCATTGTTCTTGATCTTATCATGCCGGTAATGGACGGGAAGGCGATGATGGAAAAACTTCGCCAAGATGAATGGGGAAAGAAAGTGCCGATTATAATTCTCACCAACCTCAACCCGGATGACAAGACTCTTAATGAAATTCTTGCCAGCGGCCCGGCCAATTATTTCATAAAATCGAAATGGAAACTTGAAGATTTGGTCGGAAAAGTGAAAAAAGAGCTGGGAGCGAAATAGAGCTTTGCCAAGGCTTAGTCTTGGCAAAATCAAAAAGAGCAGGCTTATCCAAAAATTTAATGTTGGGAAATAGAAAAAGGGCAGATATAAGGATCTGTCCTTTTGTTTCTAAGATGAGTATATTTTAGAAAAATGACTTAAGTCTGATAAAACCGATTGCAATCAATCCTCCGGCGAGAGCCGTGAAAAGTTGCGGCCATTGCATCATGGCGATAAGGGGGCTTGCGACTTTCAGAAGCTGTGAAGTAATTGCAAAGAGAACTAAAAACTTGATGAATGACGCGGAAATAACGCCTGCTAAAAGGTGTTTTTTGAAAACGTAAAAAGCGGAAACAAGGATAACGTTTGATAAAATGATATACGGGATCAACATTGCCATGGGGGCGGGAAGAAGGCCGCGCATGAGAGCGACGGATGACGGCAAGATGGCGATCAAAAGCGTGTTGGCGATTCCGACTCGCCAAACGGCGAGAAAAAGAATCGCATTCACGATTGTTCCGGTGATCCACTGATTATGGGGAGTATGGGCGAGAAGCGCCGGAAAAATAACGGCAGCGGCAGTGAGGGTAAGGGTCCAGGCGACATCTTTGGCTTGATAGGTAGTAACCGGAAAAGACGCGGTAGTTGTTTTTTCTTGGGCGTTTTTCATTTTTTCTATCTCAAAACTCAAATCTCAAATTTCAAAGCCACAGCTCAAAGCTCAAAATTATGATTTTGAATTTTAAGTTGTAGTTTTGAGTTTTGAATTTTGCGCTTTGAGTTTTTTTAGGGTTATCTTAAGTATTTCCATTATACATTATTTTTTATTTTACTGAAAATATGTTAAAATATTTACATGTCCATCCAAAAAATACTGCTTCAATACGAACCGGAACCGGAAAATCTTTTGAGGGCGATAAAAGACATAAACAAAGAGCAAAAATACATAAGCGAAAAAGATTGCCGGGAAATTTCAAAATATTTTTCCCTCCCTTTGGCGCGGGTTTTCAGCCTTGCCAGCTTCTTTGACTTGATAAAGTTTCATCCGGAGCGAAAGAAAATAATAAAGGTCTGCTCTGGCGGTCCATGCGTCATGGAAAGATCTCTTGAAATTATCCGTCAGATCGAAATGCTTCTCAAAATCGAAGCGGAAAACGATGCTTCTCCAAAAGTGAAGCTGGAAATCATGAGCTGTCAGGGTCTCTGCGATCGCGGACCTATCATGATGATAGACGATCAGGTGTTTGAAAAAGTGAAGCCGGAAATGGTGGACGATATCATACTTAATTATCTGTGAGCCAGATGCAAATAATCACAAAAAATTGGGACAAAATAGATCCGTTCAGGATTGAAGATTATATACAAGCCGGCGGCTATGCATCTCTCAGAAAGTCCATCCGGGAAATGGACCGGGAGGATGTTATTTTGCAAATAAAAGAATCGGGCCTGCGCGGCCGCGGCGGAGCCGGTTTTCCGACGGGAGAAAAATGGGAATACTCGGCAAAAACCAATTCGGATGCGAAATATATGATCTGCAATCTCGACGAATCGGAGCCGGGAGTTTATAAGGACCGGATAATTGCAGAAAAGAATCCCCACCAAATTATCGAGGGACTCTTGATCGGAGCCTATGCAATCGGGGCGAAAAAAGCCTATATTTATCTGAATGGACATTACAGGGAAGCGGCGGAAATATTGAAAATTGCTCTCGATCAGGCGCGCGATAAGGAATTTGTCGGAAAGGGAATAATGGGCAGCGCGGTCGACGTTGATGTGGAAATATTCCAGGGTGCCGGAGCTTATATTTGCGGCGAAGAAACGGCGCTTATCAACACTATCGAAGGAAAAAGAGGGGAACCGAAACTCAAGCCTCCGTTTCCGCCCGTATGCGGACTTTTCGGTAAGCCGACGATTGTTAACAATGCGGAGACCTTGGCAAATGTTGCATATATAATCAAGCGAAGCGCGAAAACATTTTCTCAAATCGGGCCGAATTCTTCTCCCGGGACAAAATTATTTCTGCTGGAAGGAGCGGTAAAAAACAAAGGAGTGGTGGAAGCGCCTCTTGGAACAACCGCGGAAGAATTAATATTCAATTCCCTTTACGGAGGCGGAATGGTGAGCGGAAAGGAATTTTGGTTTGCGCAGATCGGCGGAGCTTCGGGACGCCTTATGCCGCGCGGAAAACTGGATCAGACGCTAACATATGGGAACTGCGAATATCCGATCGGAGCGGGTTCGATTTTGGTTGTGGATAAGATGGCGGATATTAAAGATTTTCTCTATTCCTGGGCTGGTTTTTTTCATCGGGAATCCTGCGGAAAATGCGTGCCTTGCCGCGAAGGAACATTCCGGCTTTGGGAAATAGCCAAAAGAATGAAAAACAACGATTTGCGCGAAAAAGACAGGGAAAACATCAAGGATATATTGTGGACGCTTTCCAATACGACTTTCTGTCCCCTGGGAAATTTTGCGGCGACGGCCTGGAGCGACGCAGTGAAGATGTTTGAGAAAGAAATATTTCCAAACACGAATAAAACGAATAATGACACGAATTGAACTAATGTTTTTTCGTTGTATTAGTGTTAATATTCGTTAAATTAGTGTTTATTATGCAGATTAAAATCAACAATAAATCATATCCGGCTGACGAAGGGGAAACTATTCTTTCCGTCTGCAAGCGAAACGGAATTCGGATTCCGACTCTTTGCGCGCATCCGGATCTTCTCCCTTCCGAAGGCGTTTGCCGGATGTGCCTTGTGGAAACGAATCAATCGAAGGGTCTGGTGCCGTCTTGCGCTCAAAAAGTTTGCGAAGGACTGGAAGTGCAGACGGAGACGGAAAACGTGAATAGAGCCAGAAAAATTAATCTGGAGCTTCTTTGGGCGGATCACGCGGGAAAGTGCGCTTCGTGCAAAAGAAACGGGCGTTGCGAGCTTCAAAACCTGGCTCAGATTTTCGATATTGAAGCTTTTAAGTTCACACCCCGAAGAAAAGAATTAAAAAGCAGGGATGAACTTGATTTACTGAAAGACAATTGGTCGCATGTGGCGGTTGATGAAAAAAATTCATGCATTTCGCGCGATAGCGAGTATTGCATCGAATGCCGCCGGTGTATCCGGGTTTGCCGGGATATTCAAACGGTCGAGGCTTATGGATTCAATTACCGAAGCTCGCGGACAAATGTGGGAACGCCTCATGAAATTCCGCTCGACTGTATTTTTTGCGGGCAATGCAGCGCGGTTTGCCCCACGGCGGCGATAACCGAAAAAGATGAGACCGCCAAATTTGAAAAGGCGCTGGCTGATCCCGGAAAAATGGTGATAGTCCAAACCGCTCCGTCGGTGCGTTTCACTTTCTCAGAGGAGTTCGGGGAAAAGCCGGGAACGTTTTGGGAGGGAAAACTGGTTGCTTCTCTCAAGGAGCTTGGTTGCGACAAGGTCTTCGATACAGTTTTGGGAGCGGATCTTACAATTATCGAAGAGGCAAACGAGCTTATCCGAAGAGTCAAAAAGGGAGGAAAGCTTCCGATGTTCACCAGCTGCTGTCCCTCCTGGGTCCTTTATGTCGAGAAATATTACCCGGAATTTATCCCTAATCTTTCGACCTGCAAATCTCCTCAGCAGATGCTCGCGCCTTTGATCAAGACCTACTATGCCAATAAAGAAAAAATAAATCCGGAAAACATAGTTTCCGTTTCGATTATGCCATGCACGTCAAAAAAGTATGAAGCGGAGCGAAAAGAAATGAAGGCCAGCGGCTGTCAGGATGTCGATATTGTTCTCACGATACGGGAACTCGCCCGGTTAGTGAGAAAAAATAAAATAAATCCATCGAAACTCAAGGACAAAAAATTTGATCCGGCGCTCGGCATATCAACAGGAGCGGGAGTCATCTTTGGCGCCAGCGGGGGAGTGATGGAGGCGGCTCTTCGAACGGCGGTGGAAACCATATCCGGCGCGGAGCTAGCGAAGCTCGATTTTGAGGTCGTTCGAGGAGAAGAAGGAATCCGCTGCGCGGAAATCGAGATTGAAAATATGAAGCTTCGGGTGGCGGTGGCGCATGAGATCCGAAATGCGAAAAAAATTCTTGAGGATCTCAAGGCGGGAAAAGTTCACTATGATTTTATTGAAGTCATGGCCTGCCCGAACGGGTGCATAGGCGGCGGGGGCCAGCCAGTCCCGACATCCCCGGCGATTCGAAAAGCCCGCATAGAAAGCGTGATGTCCCGCGACAGAGGAATGCCGCTTCGAAAATCGCACGAAAATCCGTTAGTGAAAAAAATATACAAGGAATTTTTGGGAAAACCCGGAGGCGAAAAAGCGGAAGAAATGCTCCACACGAAATACATTAACCGAAAGAAAAAATAATATTACATCAACAATAATTATGCCATAGTCCGTCCTCAATAATGTTTCATCTTCAGGCAGGCATAATTATAGAACAGAGATTTTTTTGATATTCTCCAAAATTGAAATAGAGCAGTCGGCCGCGCGGGGTCAACTGCTCTATTTTTGTTCGAATTCCCTCCTTCCCAGCTCTTCTTTTTGAAAGATTCGGAGTTTTTCCGCGGCTTCCGGCTGGATTTCGGTGTTCTCGAGGTAATGCAGAAACAACGCCTTTTCCAGGGTTACGATTGATTGGATATGCCCAGCTTCTTCAGGACAGGCCTCAGAATAGGGACAAATTTTCCCTTCCGGAGTCCGGACGAGAAAATGGGTGGCCGGCTTGATTCGGCCGCGAGTGTCCTCGATTGTGACAAAAAAGTTGCCATCCTTAATGATTTCGGCTTCTCTTTTTTTTGCAGCTTCGAGCGACGCAAAAGTTTCAGTAGTGATTCGGCCGAGGGCGTGAGAGGCATGAAAAGCAAAAGGAACGCCTGTGAATTTAGAAACGATCCCTTCCAGATCCCTATCCGTTATTTGATAAAGCAGGCTTCTGTTGATAAGTTTTTTGGCATAGAGATAGCTGAGAACGCATTTAGCCAGAATCGCTTCGAAAGAACGGGCGTAAGCGTTGAAATAGAAGTTTTTGCACATCAACGCGCGCCCATGCATTGCATCGCCCAATTTTTTTGGGTTAAGAAAGACAACTTCCTGGCCTACGATTTTAACCGAATCCCAAGCTGAATAGAGAGGTGGTTGAATACCGGATCTCCATTGGATTTCCCGATAGTCTTCGGAGTAAATAAGCTTCATTCCCGTATCAAAACGGTTGAGGAAGATGCTTGTATCGCGGGATGAATAAGCTAATTTGTCCGCCACATCGAGAATTTTCCCGCAGAGGCCCAAACCGCGGACGCTCTGAAAAATGATCTCCTCGATGAGGTTCAGCGACTCGCAAACCTTTTTCCATCCGGCTGAATACAACTTAATGTATTCGGGCAAATTTCTTTCCTCGCAAAAATAATCCGGGTCGATTATTTTTGTTCCGTCGCCCCCGGCCGGGGTGGCCAGATCATGAATGAGGGCGGCGACAGCGAGACTCTTGAAAAGCTTTTTTGGAAGAATGTGCCGGTTGTTATAGAGGATGAGGAGCATTATCACATATGTATCCATACTGTGAACAAAACGCGTATGGATGAATCCTTGTGAGTAGGTCCGGCTCGGGTCCATTAAATTGGAAAGTTGCAGAATTCCCATAAGTCTTCTGAGATAAAGAACCTTGTCAATAGCCGCGAAAAGTCCGTTATCGTTCAGTAGATAACTTATGCCGGTGAAGGGCAGGTTGGGAACAAGCCACGGCTGGTCAAAACGGTTTACCGCGCCTTTGGCCCGAAGATCTCCCCGGACGGCTTTGGGCATTTTTTTCATCCAGGCAGGCTCGTTAAGAGTTTTCAATCTTTTGTCCGAAAAGCCATCGTTATTAAGGCGAAAATATTCCCAATAGATTTCGCCAAGTCTCTCGAGAAACATCCGGAACAAGTTTCTTGCCGCGACTCTGATGTCCTCCTCATCCCATTCAAGCGACAGTTTATTTTGTTTAAACGCGCGAAAATGAGAGTCAAACTTGTCAATTGCCGGGATCAAAAAATGTAATTTTTCGATCTTCTCCGCCCAATATCTTAAGAAATAGGGAAGATTGATGATGTCGGTAAACTTTTCATAACGGATTATCTGCTGAGGCATGAGCCACACGTCACCAATAGGGAGACAGCGGGTCATTTTAGTGAGATAATCGGCCGTAATCCACTCGGGATGATGCGGCATGATCCCGTCTCCTTTTCTGGGAATTTGGTTTGTGAATATTTTGCTGTCAAAGAGCAGCAATAATCGATAATAGCGCAAAAATTCCCGTTTGTCCAGAAAAAAAGAAACTGCCAAGAGGCAGCCGGATTAAGCGATAAACATAATATTTTCGCTATAATTGCCCTTCAATAGCCGCTCGGACGATTCCCTGGGTAATATTGTTGTTGCTCGGAAGTTCGAAATGGAGACCTGTTTTTTCTGCGATGAGAAGGACGTTGGCAAGGCCGATAACAGCGGCCGAAGCAAAGCCGGGAAGAGCCGGGGAAAGCTTCAGACGCTCCGCCTCGGTCATTTTTCTGTTCATTTCGTAATATTTTCGGGTTACCGAAAGGTCAACCCGGAACGGATGGGATTTTGAATAGCGGTAAGGCTTCATCGGAATTCCAATGGCCTTATAAAAATCAATGACAGCGCTTGATCCGTGAAGGTAGGGAACATTTGGAGAAAATTTCACATCAAGATCCGAGATTTCATCTTGGATTGCCTTTTCGATATTGAAAATATCCTCATCCGAAAAAGGGTCGCTGGTTTGAAAGTTCTCTTTTAGGCGGAAGACGCCGATCTGGAGAAGCTTATGTCCACGCAGATTGTTTTTTGTCCCGAACATGAATTGAATGGAACCGCCTCCGATATCGATGGCGGCGATTTCCATATTTTCAGGAAAATCGGCTGTGATTCCTTTCCAATAAAGTTCGGCCTCTCGCTTTTGCGAAATGACGACCGGAAGGATCCCGACAGCTTCGGATATTTTTTTGAGAACCGCCTCCTTGTTTTTGGCTTTGCGGAGAGCTTCAGTGGAAATAATATGAATTTCGCAGGCTCCGTGGTGTTTGGCTTTCGAGAGGAAATTTTTAAGTGCTTTGATATTCTTTTCCAAGGGTTCGTCCAAAATGGTTTCAGAAGCGTCCAGCATTCCTTTTCCCGGGCAAGGCTCGATCCTTTCCTGATGCAGGATTCGGAATTCGCCGCTGTCCGCCGTTTCAACAATGAGCGATTTCACGCTTCCGGTTCCAAGGTCGATTATGGCGAATTTTTTGGGCATTTTTTCATACTACAGATAATTTTTCGCAATCTATTTTATATTCAAATGTTAGCAGGAAAGAATGGGAAATTCAATGAATTTTTTTTGCAAGTGCTTTTCTTCAGCATAAAATGGGCGAATTGAGCTTCTGAATTACGTCGCCTAATATTTTTTGACAAGAGTATTTATTATGTTATGATAATTAACCGCTCTTAGCGGAGTTGTTTAATTTCATTTCTTAGCACGGAGGAGGATATGTCGGACGTTGAAGAAGCAATTCAAAAAAGGTTGGATGATTTTCGTGTGTTAGCTAATCAGCTCTTCGACCTAACTAGGGGAGAGGCTTTTCACAAGGACGATATCCCCTGGCATGGACAGCTGAAGGTTGACAAAAAGGATGCTACGCGTCTTTTAAAGACCCTTGCCGGAAACGTCCACGGTTTTCTGAAGCAACAGGGAGGGGAAAAACCCTGGGCATGGACTCTGGAGGCTAAAAAAATAAAAGAAAGGGGAAAAAGCTTTATTGATGAATGGCCGAAAAAACAGACGGTGGTCGAAGAGGCGGCGCCCGCAGCACCCGCCGGACCCGCCAGCGACCAGCCTGATGCAGCCGCAGATTCTCCGAGTCCGGAAGTAAAGCCGCAAGTGGATGGTCCCGTGGATTTAGTCGTTAGCGACCGCCTCGGTCCGATTGTCGGTCCTTTGAATCAACCGCCGGCACTGGATGATTTAGGCAAGCCGCTCCTGACGGCGCCGGAAACGGACCTCACAGCGAAAGCAGAGGCCGTGCCTGAGGCCATCGTATTCTCTGCGCCCACGCCGCTTCGGCCGCTGTTCTTGACTCCCGATGAAATACCGGTGTTTGAAATGCTGGAGGCAGCGCCTAACCTTCTGGGAATTGCCTGGTTTAATGAGATGGGTCTGGCGGGAGTGCGCCTTGACCTCTTTCTGGCCAAAATGCGCGATGTCGGCATCATGGCCAACGGGCCCGAAGGGAACGGCGAAGGGGAAAAAATAGTCTTCTCCAGCTTGGCTTACAGCCAGTATCAGGGGAACTATTTCAAGATCTCCACCTCGGTGGCCCTGGATAAGTTCAGGAACGATCTTCAACAGCTGCTGGATGAGCAGGCAGTCCTGAAGGGGCAACTGAAGGATAAGGAAGCCGAAGCCAATCGGGCCACGGAAAAACTTAAGAGCATGATTGGGGCTCTGGATGTTGCAAAGCTTGATGCCCGAGAAGCGCGGTGCAGGTTAGAAGAAGCTGAGACCTTGGAAAAGGAGGCTCTGGATCGGAAAAACGATGCCGATCAGGAGCAGCAAATTGCAGAAGCGGCCCTGACTGCTATAGAAAAGGAGATAGCGGCGGCCGACCTGGAAAACCGCATTGCGGCATTCCAGGAGTTCGAGATGACGGCTGTGCAGTTGGATCAGCGCCACTCCGAGGCCTGCCATTATAGGTACTTAAACTATCTCATCAGCCCCGCGGGGAAGGAGGTCTGATGACCAAAGCCAAAGGGCCCTCGAGAGGAACTATTTCCGGACATTTCCGGAAAATATCTCTTGGGGGCCGCTTTTTATATCCGAATTGACGAAAACAATAAAAAAAGATATTTTTAATATAATAATATAATCATTTAATGTTAATATTTATGGAAGATGCCAAAATTCTCAGAAATTTTCTTGAAATTCCCTATGATGAGCTTGAAAAAATGAACTTTGAAGCGGGAGAGAAGGCGAAAAAAATGAAACCGGAAGAACTGGAAAAAGAACATCGAAATTATCTTGAAAAAGAGAAAAGAATCAAAGCGGTAACGGTTTGCTTTTCGGATATCGAAGGGCGCTTTCACATGATTGATTACGATAAAAATTTTCTACTGCGTTCGGCGGAGAACCTTACTTTTGACGGGTCTTCGATTCGGGGGTACAGCGCGCTTTCGGAATCAGACCTGCGCCTAAAGATTGACTGGCCAAGCTTTCGCTGGCTTCCGTCCGATGTCTTCGGTCCGGGAAAAATTATTTTATTTGCTTTTGTCCTGAACCGTGACCGGTCGCTTTATCCTTCCGACTTTCGCGGACGTCTCAAAGAATATGCCGAAGAACTCAATAAAAAGGAAGGCATCACCGCCTATGTTTCAGCCGAAGTGGAGGGATTCTTGGTTGACGGAAAGCAAGCCGAGCAGAAATACGCCGAAACGCATGAATTCAAACTGATTTCAAGCGGAGGATATTATCATTCTCTTCCTCTCGGAAGGCTTCGAAGCTTCATTGATCAGGCGGCCGAGGCGCAAAGGGCGATGGGATTCCGAAATGAGAAAGATCACCCGGAAGTGGCGCCATCGCAGTTTGAACTCAACTTTACCTATGAAGATGCGCTCCGGGCTTGCGATATGATTCAGCTCTATAAGCTTGTTTGCCGCCAAGTGGCGAATAATATGGGAATGACGGCAACATTTCTTCCCAAACCCACGACTCAAATCAACGGCAGCGGCATGCATCTTAATTTTTCTCTTTTCAAAGGCGGAAAAAATATCTTTTACGAAAAAAATGGAAAAGAAGGCGTCTCCCAAGCGGCCTGGGACATAATCCTCAGAATTTTGAATCACGCGCCGGAACTTTGTCTTATTCTCAACTCAAGCGTAAATGCCTATCGCCGGCTTGATCCGAAATTCGAAGCGCCGAATCAAATCAAGGTGTCATCAATAGACAGGGGATCGATGATCCGCATTCCGGTCGGTGACGAAAAAAGCACTCGCCTCGAGATTAGGTCCGTGGCCCCGGACGCCAATCCCTATCTCACGATTTATTCGCTTCTCAAAACCGCTTTTGAAGGGAAGAAGCTGAAAAAAGATTCGGGCAAGCGAGACCGGTTGCGATTCCTTCCCGGGACAATCAACGACGCAATCAAAATTTTCAAAGCCAGTGATTTTGTCGGTGAGATTTTGGGGGAGGAAAACAAGGAAAAATATCTTTCGCCGAAACAGGAGGTGGCCGACCGCAGTCCTCGAGAACTTGGAAAAACAGTGAAAACTTCGGAAATAATATATCACCACGAAGTCACAAACCAGATTCTTTGGAATCAATTTTAGTGTTTAGGCAAAATAAAAATCCCTTTTGAGGATCTAAGATATATATTTGGGGGAGGGGGGAGCGCCGAGATTCCGGGCCCCCCTTGCTTACCTTAATTTCAGGCGGGAAGTGCCAAAACGCAAGCGCAGTCGGGGTGGGGCAATAAGATCGAGTTGGCATAATTAAGCAGATTCTCTGCTTTCGGGACCCTTAAGAGTTCTGACTCTGTTCTGACCAGCATTAATCTTCTGCCTTTAAATATAACGCTGGCTCCCTGATCATGATTTTCTGATTCGGGTTGCCAGCAGGCTGAAAAGAATATGCTTTTGCCTCCATTTCGAGGGTAGTTAACCCAGTGGACAGGCAATTCGAAAGCATAGTCGAGCGCGGATTTTAAGAACAAGGACTTGTAATTCTTATTTCCGCAAACGACCGGGCCCTTATGCAGTTCGGCATGGCTTAATATAGCTCTGCCCAGTGCTGCTGCGGCCGTGAAATGATCAAGGCCGTTACCGACTTCCACCCAATAGATGCCTTTTCTTGTAGGATGGAATCCAAGATCTAGATACGGAATAATACTTTGTTGCGTCTGTGGCATGCTTGCCAACCTCCCGCTGTAAGGTTTTAAATGGTGCATCCTTTTTGTTGATTAGCATTATGAACGATTGCTTGTTGTCAGTCAAACTTTGATTTTTCAATGATTACGTAATTATTGACAAATTAGTAAAAATCATATACTATTATTTTGTTTTACAGCGGGGTAGAGCAGTCCGGTAGCTCGGGTGGCTCATAACCACCAGGTCGTGGGTTCAAATCCCACCCCCGCAACAAGCGTCCGCAAATAATAACGAAGCACGAAAGTGCTAATGTTTTTATTTGATATAATTTAGAACCTCCTATACAATACTAAGCGAAAACATAACGGAGTGCTCTATGGCTAAATCAAAAAAGAGAATAGAGGCGCGCAATCTAAGGAAAAAAGGCTTAAGTATAAGAGAAATTGCTGAAAAAATTGAAGTGTCCAAAAGCTCGGTAAGTATTTAGTGCGCAGATATTGAGTTAACGAAAGGACAGGCCGAAAAGCTTCACGAACAAATGGTCAAGGGCGGATATTTGGGACGGCTCAAGGGCGCGCGTATTCAAAAAGAAAATAAGCGACGGAAGATAAGGTATTTTTCCGAAAGGGGAAAACGCGATATTAAGCAGATAAAAAAACGAGAGTTATTTATCGCCGGACTCGCTTTATACTGGGGTGAAGGAAGTAAAAAAGATCCGAGAGTAAGGTTTTATAACTCCGATCCGGAGATTGTCAGGTTCATAATGAAATGGTTCAGAAATATTTTGAATGTTGCGGAAGATAGATTTATAATGTATGTCACAATAAACAGGATTCACAATGATAGGCTGGATGATGTGAATAAATACTGGTCTGAAAAAACCAACATATCGATCGGGCAATTCAGAAAACCTATTCTCATAAAAGCAAAAAATGAAAAGATTTACGATAATCATTTTCAACACTACGGAACTCTGTGCGTAAGGATTGCAAAAAGTTCAAGTTTATTCTATCAAATCATGGGTTGGCTGGAGGCTCTTGGCAAAACGAAGTAAAAATTTTGGCAGGGTAGCTCAGCCGGTTAGAGCGCGGGTATCATAAACCTGAGGTCGCGAGTTCGAGTCTCGCCCCTGCTACAAATACAAAAATTGAAGAATGTGAGGCGTAGCTCAGTTTCTAGTGTATTAGTAGGCAATCCATTTAAAATAACAAATTTATATAATTTGGGGGCGTAGCTCAGTTGGTTAGAGCGTCTGCCTGTCACGCAGAAGGTCGCCGGTTCGAGCCCGGTCGTCCCCGCATCATTTTTGAGGCTTATTTATGGCCTCTTTTTTGATAGAGATAAGGAACTACGGACATTGTCTTTACAAAACGTCAGTGTCCTGCTAATTTTCCAGTATTCTTAAATACAAGGGTCAGCAGACCAAAGGGAGGAAAACTTTGCCAGTACTTACAAGTGAAATCCAAGGCGAACGGAAAAGGCTGAAGAAAAAGATCCAGCGTCAACGTCCTCAAAGTGACTTGCGCTGGTTCCATGGAGTTCTCCATGACTTTGGTCCTCGGAGAAGCGTGGGATCCGGTACTATCCACGGCTTCGGCACTTTGAGAGTTAGGACGAACCTTACCGAACCCCAGCCTCTTCCGGGTGTCAAGATGCTGCCGAAAGACGGAGGCACGACACGTTTTTTCAGTGAGGTTAATCCGCCCAGATTCCACTATCCGCCGGCGGAGGAATTCCGCTCACGCGCCGCTTTTGTGATCAGGCAACCGGTGAAGATTCCAGTCAGTATCAGGTATGCCGACCTTCCACGGGCATTTGATCTTGATGGTGAGTGCTTTGATTGCCATCATTATCCCAACTACGCGCAGGAGCGCAATACTATCGATCGCGGCCGCATGCAAGTCATCATTTGCAGCGCTTGCGGCAAGGCCCAGAGGCCTCGTTAACAACGAGGTTAAGCATCAATAATTTTTGCGGGGGGACCGACGAAGTCGGTTCCCTCGCCCAGCAGTTTTGATTCCTACGATGGGATTTTTTTATTTCATCAACACTTTTATCTTATCAATAGTCATGGAAAGGCTCTCCCTGTTATTCAACATACTGGTCGAAAGCTGTTTCAAAAGTTTTCCTGCCGTATTTCACAATTTCCGTCAATAACAAAAGCACTCCAACGAGGAGTGCTTTTGTTATCCTTCCTACTTCTCCTCTTTTTCTTCCTTCATTTCTTCCGGCATTTTGTCGATCATATCTTTCATCTCCCGGATGAATGAAAGCTTGGCCTCAAGCATCTTTTCCTTCTTTCTGAGCATTGCCCCCATAAAATCCTTTTTCATCTTCTTCGGCCACTGATGCCCGTGACCCATGCATCCCATCCAGCCTTCTCCCGATTCCATCTCTTCGCCCTCTTCGCCGCTTTGATATTCTTTGTACATAGTTTTAAAAAATATTATTAAAATCTTCGACCTTTCGTAATTATGATTACGAAAGAAAAAATTTTTTGTTTCAGAAAAATATTTCTTGAGAAATTGCCGGGTTGGTGATAGCATTACTCTGTTTGCAGATAAGGCGTGAACCCTTCCTAACATCTAATGTTAGGAAAACGCCAGAAGGCTAATAAAGAAAACAATGAATCTCTCAAAAATTGAGGAAATTTTCAAAAATGAGCCGGCTTTTCGCCTCGCGCAAGCGCGCAAGGCGGTTTTTCATGATTTGATTAAAGACTGGAACGAGGCGACGACGCTTTCGAAAAATATCCGTGAAAAACTGCAAAAAGTTGCGCCTCTCGAAATCAAAGGCGAAATGTTTTCTTCAAAAGACGGCCGCACGGTGAAGGCGGCGATGAAACTCGAAGACGGACTCACCGTTGAAACGGTGCTCATGAAACACACCGGCAAGCGCAATACGATTTGCGTTTCTTCGCAGGTTGGCTGTCCGTTGGGATGTTTGTTTTGTGTGACGGGTTCCATGGGATTCAAAAGAAATCTCACCGCATCCGAAATTCTCGATCAGGTACTGTTTTTTGCGCGAAAACTAAAAAATACTGATGAGAAGATAACCAACATCGTTTTCATGGGCATGGGCGAGCCCTTTCTCAATTGGGAAAACGTGAAAAAAGCCGTTGAAATTCTGAATGATCCGAATTCCTTCGGCATCGGAGCGCGAAAAATTTCTGTTTCAACGGCCGGCATCACAGAGGGTATTGAAAAATTGGCCGAGGAATTTCCGCAAAGCAATTTGGCCATTTCGCTCCATGCGCCGGATGATTTGCTCCGCTCGGAGATCATGCCGGTGAACAAAAAATATCCGCTTCAAAAAATATTCAAGGCAGTGGATGAGTATATCGCCAAAACCAACCGCAAAGTCATGTTTGAATATGTCATGCTGAGTGGCGTGAATGATTCCGAAAAGCAGGCCGAAGAACTGGCGAAATTACTAAAAAAACCTTTATATATGCTTAATCTCATTGCCTATAACCCGAATGGAAAATTTGAATCGTCCTCGCCCGAGAAAATCCTGAAATTCAAAAATATTTTGGAAAAAGCCGGAATTTTCACCACTCAAAGATACCGCTTCGGGACGGACATTGAAGCGGCTTGCGGGCAGTTGGCCCACAGAAAGAGATAGTCTATTCGAAAGAATCGAAAAAGAACCCGTCGAACGGGCTCTTTTTGCTATTCATTATATTCCAAGCTTACTCTGTCGTTTTTCCGTCGAACTCATCCGTTTTATCGTTCATGGCGTCCTCTTTTGTGGCGTGGACGACTCCGTCCCGGTGTTCAGGCGGGGAATAAACTGTATAAAGCCTCATCGGAGAATCAAGCGAGGTATTGATGATGTTGTGCTTTGTTCCGGCCGGAATGACAATTGCGAAATCATCTTCAATTTCGTGATCTATATCATCAAGAACGGCTTTTCCTTTCCCTTCCTCTATCCTGATGAACTGATCGAGCGCGTGCGTTTCTTCGCCGATTTCTTCATTGGGCTTGAGAGTCATCACCACTAGCTGGCTGTTTTTGGCTGTATAAAGAACTTTTCGGAAATTCTCGTTTTCCCTGGTTTCTTTTTCTATGTTGGCGACATAGCCTTTCATATTTTCATCTTAATGCTTATACTAATAATATAACATACAAAAGCAATTTTTCTTTCATTGATTCTTTTCCGGTAAATATTTTCCCGTATTAATGACAAAAAAAGAAGAGTATATTCGCAAAGAGAATAATTAATTGTTTGATATGATTAAAGCCATTATATTCGATCTCTCGGAAGTATATTTGCGCGGCCTTTTGGGGACGCACGAAATATTGACAAAGAGGCTCAAGAAAAAAATTGAATCAACGGAACTTCTCACTAAGGATACAAAAAAATTTTTCGAGGGGAAGATGACGGAAGATGAATTTTGGCGGACTCTTCGAAACAAGAGCAAATGGGATATCCGGGTGAAAGAGCTCAAAAAAATAGTCCGCATGAATTTCGGCGAAATCGAGGGAACTCGGGAAATTATCGAAAAACTTAAGAAAAGGGGATACAAGCTTGGATTATTGTCGGTGCACACCAGGGAATGGGTTGCGCATTGTGAAAAAAGGTTTGATTACCACAGGCTTTTTCATTCAATAATGTATTCTTTCGAAGCGGCTGTCTGCAAGCCGGAAAGAAAAGCCTATGAGCTCATACTTGAGAAAATAAATTCCGAGCCCGGGGACTGTCTTTTTATCGACGATAATCTGGAAAATCTCGTAGCGGCGGAAAAATTAGGGATAAAAACCATTCATTTCAAATCAGCCGTCCAGCTGAAAAGAGATTTAAAGAAGATGGGCGTAAAAATCAAGTAAAATCTTTATCCGCCTTAGCGTAAAATCACAAGAAGTTCAAGTTCGGGGGTTTCGTTTTCTGTTGAAAACAGGGGATTGCCGGTTGCTAAAATGAAAAAGGGACAGCTTGCGGGCCGCCCCTTTTTTTGACAGTTTCAGCTCCCTTGAATTAGTGTGTGTAAAATCGCACGCTCAAAAGAGCCGTCAAGATCATGGCGATTCCGCCGTCCATCCATACGAACTTTGGAGCCACGTTAACCCCTTGCAAAGATTTGATGGCAAACCAGGCAAGCCATCCCGTCCCTCCTAAGAATAAAATCCAGACAATTGCTGATTGAGGCGCATACTTCAGTGAATATAAAAACATACATATAGCCACAATCAGTGCTCCTCCTCCAATTTTCGTGGTTGCGATGATGCCAAGCTTCATAACCATAGTAAATCTCTCCCCCTTGTTGGCCTCGCGATCAACTGTATCCTTAAACACCTCGCGAGTGAGGTATGTAAAGAATGCAGCGATAATCACAGGAATCACAATAGGGTTGAGGTGATGACCCGAGAACCATCCCATCAGTAATGGCGTTATGCACACCAAAGCAATTGAGATATTCTTCCAGGGCCAATATTGGTCCAGGAATTTGGCATACAAAAACATAATCGTGACCGCATTCAAAATTGCGATTATGATGCAGGCCGCCGGCAAAAAGACCGCAGAAATCAGTATTGAGATCGCGAAACCGACTGCTCCGGCGCAAAGCACCTGCCTCGGATTTTTTATGTATACCGGATCCCAATGCTTCTTGGCATAAACCTTTCGGCAACGGCCGTAGTGCCATACGCTTGCGCCCCAAATTGAAAAAAACATTGATATACCCGCCGCCGCCTTTGTCATTGTGAACCAAGCTGGGCCGTCGGAAAGTAATGCAATGATGTAGGAGGCAAAACCCCCCAAAGCGCACTGAGTCAATCTGGATATTTTTCTCCAGTATTTAAATGTACTCACGGAATTCCCCCCTTATTTTCATTGGTGTCTTAGTCTTTGTTTAGCGAAATTATTGCGGCATGTCAATCTTTTTGTTCTTTATCATATACCTACGGGGGAAATTTATGGCTCTGTTCCGGGAAATTCCATCCAAAACCGAAAAATATTTTGCGTCCGGAATTAATTTCCGTTGTATTAACAAACAGGACGCAGGGCCTGAATCAAAAACGGATTTTGTGCTATAATCCAAAAGTAAAAATAAACGCTTCACTCGACAATAAAAATCGGTAGTCAAAAAGAATCAAATGTTTTTATGGAGGATCAATCTCATTCCGGGAAGGACAGGAACATAATAAAAATAATAAAGAGGTATCTTACCCTTAAAATAACATTAGCCATTATTCTGGCAGTGGCGATCACAGGAACCGCTTTTCTTTTTTTGTATGCCAAAAATCACAAGGGGATGATCGGAGTGAAAGCGCTTTCGGCCATAAGTTCGATTTCCAAATTCCTGCCGATTCCTCAAGACGAACAGAAGGAAATTGATGTGCTTAACGAACTGGTCGGAGAATTTTCGAAAAACGACGACAAAGAGAGGGTTTTTCTCGTTCTCCTTCAGAATAATATGGAATTGCGCCCCGGAGGGGGATTCCTCGGCCAGTATGCCGTCATAAAGATAAAAAACAGAGAGGTGACATCAACATTTCTTGAAGATGCCAACCTGCTTGACCGGAGAATTACCGCCAAGGTTGCTCCCCCTTATCCGCTGAAGCGAATGATGCAAATAAAGAGATGGAAGTTCAGGGACTCGAATTTTTCGCCTGATTTTCCGGCCAACGCCGAAAAGGCCAAATATTTTCTTGGTCTTGGCGGGCAAGCCGGAAAATTCGACGGCGTGATTGCCGTTAATGCCCAGGTCTTCAATGATATACTTGCAATTACCGGGCCTGTTTCCGTCCCCGGCTATTCCCAGACATTTACCGGTTCAGACGGAGCCTTGAAGCTTGAAGAACTGGTGGAGAAGCAATATATTATTGATCCGGAGCTCGACACTGAGAATCGGAAAATGATAATGAAAAAAATGGCGCCCATAATAATTTCCAAATTGACCGCTCTCAATAATATTCCCAAAATTGCTAATTTTGTTCACTCCGAATTCAAAAATAGGAATATCATGGTTAATTTCGAAGATTCAAATCTCCAGTCGCTTGCCGAAAGCGTTCATTGGGACGGAAGCGTGGCGGATGACTGGGGATCGGACTATTTGATGACGGTTGACGCCAACATGGGATCCCTGAAGACTGATTATTATATTAAACGGGAAATCTCCTACGATGTTGATTTTACGGCGCAAAAACCGATTGTGACTCTTCATATCCTGTATAAAAATACGGCATCTCAGGCTGACTGGCGCACGAGCGATTATCATACTTATCTTCGCGTTTATGCGCCGGAAGGATCAAATCTTCTTGAAAAGAAGATGGCATCCAGTCTGACTGACGGAAACGAGTTCGGGAAAAAATATTTCGGTTTCATTGTGCATGCCACGATTGCGAATCAGACTGACGTGATGATAAAATATGAACTGCCGGAGCAGCTAAACAATGCTGATTACCGCCTGCTCATTCAGAAGCAATCCGGAGCCGGGGATGTGCCGGTCAAGGTTCATTTGAAAACGGAAAACGGGGAATTTAACCAGGAGCAGACACTGAGCAGTGATCTGAAATTCCAGTTTGAGAATTAGCGCGGTGAAGATTCGGAAGAGAAAGAATAATAAGTTATCCAGAACAATATTTATCCCCCTCTGCAGAAAACCATGAGCGTAAACTCGGGGAGCTCCATATTCAAAACAGCCGGATCCGGCTGGCTTATCGCGCAGATCAGCCGCCGGGTTTTTTGATTTTTTCTTCCGGAGACAGTATATTTTAGTTAGGGAAGTGAAATTTTTCTGACTTAAAAAATCGGAAAAAATAAAAAATACAGCGAGGAGGACATTCGGTGACAAAAGCTCTGGTGGTTGGTTCGGGCGCTATGTTCGGCGCCTACGGCGCCGGAGTTACTGCCGAATTGGGCAGGCAATTGGGATCAGAATACTTTGATTCCATATATGCATCTTCAGTTGGTGTGTATGCCGCTTCTTTTTTTGCGGCCGGCCAGCATGAAGTTTGCGAGGAAACGTGGCGGCGGCATGTTAACGGGCGAAAGCTCATCAATTTGTTTCGAATTCGGAACGCTTTGAAACTTCACTATCTCGAAAAGATCTTCCAGGACAGACGTTCTTTTTTGGATATTGATGCGTTATTTTGTTCCCGGGTCCGGCTCACTTATGTCTTAACGCGTTTGCAGGACGGAAAAGCTGTCTATCATATGCCGACTCATGCAAATATTTTTCGGTGCATGACAGCCTCTGCGGCGACGCCAATTCTCCACGGCGCCGTCAGGATTGGCAACGAAATGTTTTTTGACGGAGCTTTTAGCGATCCGCTTCCCGTCAAAAAGGCCCTTGAAGACGGTGCCGAACTGGTTGTTGCGGTCAGTAACAAACAGCAGGGATTCCGTATCGCAAGATCCTTTCAGGTGCTGGGGATCATATGCAGAATCATATCAAAAACGGTATCCCGGCTCGTATGCGACTTTGAGGCTCTTGTGCGCGAAACGGAAGAGGCCTTGAATGATCCGCGCGTGATAGTTATTCGTCCATCGGCAGACCTGCCTCTCAGGAGCACGATCGACACCGACCGACGGCGTCTTAACGAAACCATTGATCTGGGTATCAAAGATGCCCGGTCAGCCCTTGAATTCATCAGAAATCACAAATAAAGGACCCGGCTTTGCGCCCGGTCCTTTAAAAAAATCACTTAGACACCGAGTGTCTAAGTAGCGGCCAATCGCCATTTGAAAAGCGGGCGGTGCTTGGAATCCTTGAGGATTCTTCGCAACGCGCCCGCTTTGAGTTTAAGGTCGCTGTCAGACGGCTGATTTCGGCACCTCAGTCAGTCGGACCAATTGCTTGACAAAATCAACCTCATAAACCTGCCCCTCCGCAGACTTTAATTCCTTAATGAGTCCGGCATCCTTGAGGAGGTGATTCGTGAATTCGCCACCGCCGAAGACAAGCAGCACTCGGGCAAGCTTAGAATCCGCAATTTTCAGCAACTCCCATAAATGAATCCAGGGGCTGAAGCATGTGGATTTGGTCAGTCCCAGGTACTCATTTCCCTGAACAAAGTCGCCCGAGGCGAGAATGCGGTCTTTGCTGTTCTTCAGGTTTGCGTCGGGAGCGCCAAGGAAGAGGGACGCCGTTCTGGTGATTCCCCCGGTGGTTCCGTAAAGATGCTCCTGGAAAAATTTGTAGACGGACAGGAATCTTTGACCGGTCCCATGGGCGATGTGCACAAATTTAGTGCCGATGATGATGCGAAGCGGCACCAGTATCTCCCCAAGACGCTTCATGCCCTCTTCCGTCAAACCCGGGTCACCCTTCTCATAAAATCTGTCGGGGTGGGTGATAACCAAAACTAGCGGCAGTCCACGTTCTTTATATGATTTCCTTCAAAACTTGTTTCCTCCTTAAATTTACTAAAATATTGAAAAAGGTGCACTTTCGGGCACGATTGCCCTAAGCTTTATATTTTATCATATTTAAGATGATATGTCAATGACAACGTAATGTTGATTTATTCGCTTGAAAATAGTATATTTTAAATAGATGCAGGACGAGGTTGAATCTATGCCGAAGAAGTATTGCATGGTAATATGAGATTAAGTAAGATTCTTTTAATTTATTAACAAAAAAACAATGGAGGAAAAACAAAAAGGCCAATCCGGGCAAAAACCGGCTGAGCAAACTCCGGCAGGGCAACAGCCCCAAAAGAGCAGTAGCAGCAACGTGATAGTAATCGTCATAGTGGTTATTGTCGTTTTTGGAATTGTAGCGCTTGCCGGCGGCTATTTCGTAGTGCGCAGCTTTAAAGCGAAGGTGTCCCAAAAGATCGGAGAAAATGTTATGGAAAAAATGATTGAAAAAGGCACGGGCCAAAAAGCAGACGTAAGCTCTGACGGAAAATCAGTCAGTGTTGAAACCGACTCGGGAACATTTTCCGCTTCCGATGAGGGCACCATCAAATTGCCGTCCGATTTTCCTTCCGATGTGTTTGTTTATGGAGATGCAAAAATAACCTTTGCCACTTCCACAGTGGCCAATCCGGCGGACGGGACCAAGGCCAGTTACATGATTGGATATATGGTGAATCAAAGCGTGAGCGACGCAGTGAATAAATACAGAAAGGAGATGGCCAAAAACGGCTGGATAAAGGAAACAGAGGCCGACTACGGAGCAATGATGATAAGCTTCAAAAAAGGCGATAGGGAAGCTTTGGTTACGATTTCCGAAAATCAGGACGGCCAAAAAGGCACAACGGGAGTTTCCTTGTCTGTTTCGGAAAATTAATTTCTGCCAATTCCAATCCCGCTTTTTAGGGAACAAATAAAAAATCACAACGAAAGGGCTGGGCAATGCGCCGGCCTTTTTTGTTGATTTTTCGGCCTGGAAATAGTATATTTTAGGTATAAATACGTATTTTGTTACGTAGCGCCGCGAAGCATAATTCAGCATTTTCCCACGGCCGTGTAATTTTGCTAAATTGTAAAACATCAAGTTAAAAGCTGTTTTCTGCTCGGTATTGGACGCTGACGGGAAACGCGTCCAAATCGTCCCCGGCAAATCCGTGGCGGAGGTTGAAGGGAGGATGTCTTAGGTTCCTTATTCACAAAAAAAATTCCTCCAATCCAGTTGTCTGGATAACTGGATAATCCGCTAAAATCCCGCCGGTAATAATCAATGTGCAAACAATTATGAAAACATATCTCAAAGATTTTGAAAAAATGGCGAAGAGGGAGATTGCGTATATTCCTCTCGGCACTTTGGAATGGCACGGGAATCATCTGCCGATTGAAACGGATTATCTCGTCGCGGTGAAATTATGCGAGGGATTGGCAAAGAAGAAACCCGGTTATATTCTTCCGCCGATATATCTCGGAACGGATAAGCATAAATTTGTCAAAGGGCAAAAGTTTGTCGGCATGGATCGGCATCTTGGGAAAAAACTGCCCGGCAATTTATATTATCTAGAGCCAGCCCTTTTTGAAAAAATGCTGACGGGGCTCGTGAAAAATCTCATTGTTCACGGATTCAAGAGAATATACGGCATCGCAGCCCACACCGGTGGCGGACAAATGGCGGCGCTCGCCAGAGTCGCGAAGAAGATTCCAGAGCTCAAAATCATAAATCCTTGGGAAAATATTAGCATCGATATGCAGCACGCTGAAGAAAACGAAACTTCTGTTTTTTGGGCCTGCTATCCCGAAGAGGAAAAAATAAGCCGAAAAATGAAAATTCCTCTCTCGGACGATTGTTTCCGATTTTACGGCCGCGATGTGCGGAGGAGAGCGTCGTTAAAGCTAGGAAAAAAAATGCTAAACGAAGCGTTGAGAGATTGTTTGGAGGAAATAAAATAAATAATTCGGAATTATATAATGTCAAAGCTGAATATCGTTGATGAAGACGACAACGTAATCGGAATAGAAGATCGCAAAAAAGCGAAAAAAGAGAGCTTCTATCGCGTTTCGGCCCTTTGGGTCACCAATTCGCGCGGGGAAATTTTGCTCGCTCGCCGGCATCGAAGCAAAACGCACGATCCTTTGAAATGGGGTCCGGCGGTTTCGGGGACTGTCGAAGCGGGGGAAAGTTATGAAGAAAATATTTTGAAAGAAGCGGAAGAAGAATTGGGTCTCAAGAATATCCATCCAAAAATCGGGCCGAAAATAAAAATGGAAGTTGAATATCATTATTTTGTCCAGTGGTTCACTTTGGGGATTGAAAAGGATGCCAGCGATTTCGAGATACAAGAAGACGAAGTCGTAGAGATTAAATGGTTTCCAAAAAAAGATTTAATTTCTGAATTGCAAAACAGTTCTGAAAACTTCACGCCGGGATTGCGCGCGGTCAGTAAATTATTTTTAGGGGAATAAATTTTATGGCCACTATCGAAGATTCCGAAAAATTGAATGCTCGAAAAAAATCGCCCGATGAGTTGCATCAGGAAAGAGTGAGATCGCCAAAATCGAGAGAACAAACAGGAAAACCTGAACCGTGGTCTGAGGCGGCGCTTGGAGCGGGAAAAATAACCGAGTCGCAACTCGAAATATATAATTTTGTCTATGACGAGCATGTAAAAATCAGTTTTCTCTTGCACGGGGACGCCGATCAAAGGCAAATGGACGACCGGGCGCTTCTCCGGCAGATATATACGCGGGCGGCGAAAAAATTTGGCGTCAGCGAAAAGGAGGCTGAAATGATATTTCTTCGACTTGAAAATTTTCGGGTGGATTACCGTCCGCCGGTTCATAATGATTTCAGTCCGGAAGCGATCGAGCGCAATATGCCGAGGTATCTTGGATACTACCGGGAATGCAAAGAAGGTTTGATTATCGGAGCGGCAATGAATAGAAACTATGCAGTATCATGGCGTCAGGAGCCATTCCAAGTGGGTTGCACAGCTTTGACGCTTGATGCCGACTTTCCTGACGATCAGCCGGTGATTCACTACGGGGCGAATTTCAAGCCGACCAAGGATTGGACCAAGTATCATGAAAAACATTGCGCGGAGAGACACGCTATCGAAAGCGCGCTTGCGTATGACGTGAAATTGATTATTGCAATTGTAATCGTCTCAAGAGAACACGATAAAGGAGACGATGAAAACAAGCCGTCAGAAGTATTGCATTCATGCCTCGCGTGCCGCAGAATGTATCGGGATTTACTGAAACGCGGTCTTTTGCGCGAGGATAGTATGATTTGTTTTGTGAATGATTCAGAAGTTGATGAGGAAGGCAAGCCGACGAAGATTCAGGAAATGACCGTCAAAGAACTTTTGGACTTATATAAAGACGATCCGGAAGATTAGGCGCGGAAGCAAGTGAAGGTTTTTAGGAATCGTAATGTTAGATAGAAAAGATTAAAGCCCCATCCATTCAGACGGGGCTTTTATTTACTTCCTTTCCTTGTAGCCGCAAAAGCAAAGCCTGCGACAAGAAGCAGAAAAATGCCATTAGTACTCAGTGCCATAGAGCAACCGAAATTACTGGCCAAGCTTCCCATGGCAAAATGTCCCAGGGCCGTTCCTCCGTTTGTGGCCGCGATGAGTATTCCCGAAACCCTGCCTCGCATTTCCTGTCCGACTATTATTTGAATCAATATTTTTGCCGTCAGGGAACTGATTGCGAATCCCGCCCCGGACAAAAACAAGAGCCCGAAGCCGCTAATCAAACTGGGAACCAGCATGGGTAACAGGAAAAGAGAGATTCCGGCAAAAAAAGAACCGCCGGCGATAAGGCACGGACTTAATTCTTTTTTAAGGACCAAAAAGGAGCCGACTCCAGACCCCAATCCCACGAAAGCAAAGAGCCATCCAAGCGTGCCGGGACCCGCGTTAAGCAGATCAACGGAAAAATTCGGCAGGATCGGCCGATAGGCAAATCCCGCTACAGCGATTAAAGCAGACAAAATCAGGTAAAGCCGGGTTTTTGGTTCGGTGGCCGAATATTTCATTCCGGACCAAAACATTTCAAACGGATTTGCGACCAAGGATCTTCGGCTTCTTTTCGCGATAATCATCGGCAAGGTGGCAATAACTGCCAGAAAGGAGACGCCGTTGATCACAAATATCCAGCCGATGCCCGTAAAAGTTAATAAGAATCCGGCTATACCGGGTCCGATTACCTTTGCCATCTGGCCAATGATGTTTGATATCGTCATTGCTGACTTGATTCGGCAGTTTCCGACTATTTCCGGAATAAATGCCATTCTGGCGGGTCTGTCAATAGCACTGGCGACTCCCAGAAAAAAAGCCAAAATGACAATGATCGGCAACGATGCTTTTTCTGTGATTACCAAAAATCCGAGCAGAAAAGCCTGGATCATTTGGGCTGATTGGGTAATATACAAAATGTTCTTTTTCTTGAATTTATCCGCGATTATTCCCCCTAAACAAACCAGAAATGCGCTTGTTATCAGGGGGAGGCCGGATACGATTCCCACCCAGAAAGATGAATGGGTTATCTTGAGAACCAGCCAGGTTAAGGCAACATATTGCAGCCATGATCCCGTGAAGGAAATGGCTTGGCCGGTCAGAAAAAGACGAAAATTCCGCGTGGCTATTTTTTTGTCCAAGAACATTTCCTCCTTATGATATTTCCGGCATTTTTACCGGATACTATATGCTATATTACAGTCCGTCTTGCGTCAATTCTGCCGCATTGATTTTTCTCATTGAAAATAGTATATTTAACTTATAAATGCACAAAACTATGGCAACTATTGAAGATTTTCACAAGATGGACATTAGGGTTGGGAAAATCATTGAAGTCGAGGATTTTCCGGAAGCCCGAAAACCGATGTATAAGATCACGATCGATTTCGGCTCGGAGATTGGCGTAAAAAAATCGTCGGTCCAGCTGGTTACGCTCTATAAAAAAGAAGAGCTCATGGGCAAAGTTATTTTGGGCGTCGTTAATTTCCCGCCCCGCCAAATTGGTCCGTTTCTTTCCGAAGTCCTCACCCTCGGCGTCCCGGACAAGGAAGACAATTGCGTCCTCATTGTCCCCGAAAAAGACACGGCGGAAATCGGCGGGAGGTTATTTTAAGTGATTGAACAAACTCATGCAAAGATTAAGTATTGTTAACGAAAATGACGAAGTGGTCGGAGAGGAGACTCGCGAAAATATCCACAAAAAAGGGCTGCTTCACAGGGAAGTCCATGTCTGGGTCTATAATAACAAGGAAGAGCTGCTTTTTCAGGAAAGGTCTATGATTAAGGATACCTATCCGGGGCTGTTTGATGTTTCTGTCGGCAGTCATGTTGAGATCGGTGAGGAATACGAAAGGACTGCATTAAGGGAGTTGGAGGAGGAAACTGGAATAAAGGCGAGGAAAAATGATCTGACTTTTATTGCGAGCATAAGAGGAAACATTATTGATGAACTCACTGGAATGAAAAATAACTCAATAAAAAAGATATATGCTTTTCGTTTTGACGGGAACGTGGAAGATTTAAAGGTTGAAGACGGAGAAGCGGTGAGTCTAAGATTTTTTCCAATAGAAAGGATTTTGAATTTATCGGAAGAGGAGAGCAAAAAATTTACACCTGAAATGATGAGCGAAGAATTTAGGGATGTTTTCAGAAAAATAAAGTTATTGGCGCTGAAAAAATAAAGTTATGAATTTTTCCAAGGAAATATACCAAAAAATTTGGGATGCGGCGTTGCCATATCAAGATAAAAGGGATGACGCGGGACATGCGGAGATTGTTACAAATTTCGCTCTGAAACTTTGCAAAATAGAAGACGTGAATGAGGAAATTGTTATTCCCGCGGCTATTTTGCATGACATCGGTTGGAGCCAGCTATCTGACAAAGAAAGATTCGTTATATTTTATAAAAAAGCCACAAAAGAAGAGATGCTGCATATCCGCCTTCGTCACCAAGAAGAAGGAGTGAAATTGGCTAAAAAAATATTGGAAGATGTTGGTTATACTTCGGGATCAATTCGGAAAATAGTTGAAATAATTTCCGAGCATGATACGCGTAAAGTATTTTTGTCCAAGGAAGATGGAATCATGAGAGACGCGGACAAATTATGGTGTTTTAGCAAATTGGGTCTTGGCGCTGACCATAGGAGAAGGAAAGAAGGATTTTCTTCCTATTTCAAACAATTGAAGGAAAATATTGATAACAGATCATTTTTCTTTTCCGAATCAGCAAGGAAAATAGCACGGAAGGAAATTGAAATAAATAAAAAAGGACTTGGTTTTTAAATTTATGGCAATATGAGTGAAAAAATATTTTTCCAAAATTCAAACGGCGTGAAACTTTATTGCAATCTTGAAAAATTCTGGACTGAATGTGCATGATCATGAGACTATTAGTTTTGGAAGAGTAATTTTCGCACAATAAGTTGATAATTAAAATATTTGTTGTTTTATGGTGCATATTGAACGTCCAACATTTCTAGCGGATCAGGCAGAGATTGAGAATGAAAGATTGGCAGACGGACAGCAAGTGAAAGTTGTCGAACTCTCAAGTGTCAGTCAAGTAACTGCAGAAAAAGTTCCGAACGGTTATGTTCTCAAGCAATACAAATGGCCGGAATTTGATATGTCCTGGACGGATATTTTTGAGGGCGACGATCTGATTAATCCGTATACCCATCGAACGGCGAAAGCATACGAAAGATTGAAAAAATCCGGTCCGCAAGAAGATGAACCCCTAACTAAAGATATAATCAAAGCTGTTCAGGAGCAGTATGAAAAAGAAGATTCCATATCATCCTCCAGGGATAACGAAAAATTTGAAAAAGAGCAGCCGGATCGACACGCCTATCTCTTGCAAATGAGAGAAAAATTACAAAACCCGGAATATGTGGCAAAGGCGGTCGAAGCCTGGAGATTTCCAAATATAGCCAAAAGGTTGCATAAAAGGAATAAAGGGTTGCAACAATTTTTTAGCTCTCACGGATTGCCAGATCTGATTGTTCCGACAAATATTGTTGTGGGAGCGGAAAGGAACGAGATTGATGAAAGCAGAGACGGACCGAAACATTTATATGAAATCCAGCCCAGAATTAATTCATTGGCTTTGCCTGAGTCAGTATTGAATGGAGCTTACGTTGTCTATCACGGCGCAAACATCGGCATGCTTTATTTTAGGGCTTTAAGCCCGGATCAATTGAAGAAGCAAATTGAAATTCAGAGCTCAGAACTCTCGGAATATCTCAGCAGAAGTTTGTCTTTGGAACAACTTAATAAAATAAGAAATGAAATTAGCAATCTTATAAATGCTGCCAAACAACTTCCGCTTGAGATCGGAAAAATTCCTTATGATATTTTGATGCTAAAAAATATTCTAATTACTAAAAACGGGCTAAGGATTATCGACACGAATCGGTTGATTGCTTTTCCGGAAGGGGATATTGTGGATTGGATGCAAGAAACGGTAGTGCCCGGTGATAATATTTCTGATTTTGATTTATCTCAAACCAAAATGGCTTGTTTGCAAAATTATCAGCGAATGGTGGATTTTTGGGAGCATATAAAAATAAAGATCGAAAATTGATGCATCAAAAAATTTTCTTCCAAAATTCAAACGGCCTGAAACTTTGCGGGGTTTTGTCGAATCCGGCGGATGATGTCTCAAGGCCGATTATGATCCTTTGCCACGGGTTCACGAGGAGCAAGGACACTAGAACCTACCCGATCCTTGAAAAACTCATCAATGAAAAAAATATAGCGACTTTCCGCTTTGATTTTTTCGGACATGGGGAAAGCGAAGGAAAATTTGAGGATATCACAATTTCAGAAGGTGTTGATGATATTTTGCGTGCGATTGATTATCTCAAAAGTCTTGGATACTCAAAAATGGGTTTGTTTGGGAGCAGTTTTGGCGGAGCGGCGAGCATAATCGCGGCTTCAAAGACCAAGGACCTTTCGCTTCTAGCCTTGAAATCGCCGGTCGCGGATTATATGGAAAGAGAAATTGGAAAAGGAAATAAAAAGGAGTTGGAAGAATGGAAGAATAAGGGGTATAAAGATTATTTCGACAGTAAGGGGAACAAATTCAAATTGAACTATACATTTTTCGAGGATTTTAAGAATAACGACGGCTATAAAGCGGGTAAAAATATTTCGATTCCGACATTGATCGTCCACGGTGACGCGGACACATCGGTTCCAATCGAACAAAGCGATAAACTGGTTGAAATTCTCCCAAACGGTAAGCTGGAAATAATTCCCGGAGCCGACCATCATTATTCCAATCCGGAACATTATCAGAAACATTTGGATTTGATTGTGGATTTTATTTCTAAAAATATCTAATCCTCCAAAATCCCGCCGGGATAATTTAAATAAAACTTATGCCAATCAAAATAACATATTTTGTCCATGGAACTACCCTGGATAATGAGCAAGATTTAGCAACTGGATGGCAGCCGGGAGAATTATCCGAATCAGGGAAAAAACAAGCGAAAGAACTCGGTAAAATTGTTGCTGACAAAAAATTCGATGTCGTATTTTGTTCAGACCTGAAGCGGTCCATTGATTCGGCTGAATTGGGATTTGGCGATCGATATAAAATTATAGAAGATAAGAGATTAAGGGAGGCAAACTATGGTGATTTTACGGGAAAGCCGGCCGAGATTTTCAAAAAAAAGCCGATCGAATATATCGAAAAAAAATTTCCAAACGGAGAAAGCTATCAGGACGTGGAAAAAAGAATGAATGATTTTCTGAAATTTTTGAAAGGAAACTTCGATGGAAAACATGTCGCGATTGTGGCACATCAGGCTCCGCAGCTGGCGCTGGATGTACTGCTTAAAGGCAAAACTTGGAATGAAGCGATTGTCGAGGACTGGCGAAATACGAAAAATTGGCAACCTGGATGGGAATATTTTATTAAAAACTAGACTCAATCAGTCTCAAAATCCCGCCTTTTTAATATATGGAAATTTCAAAAGAAACATCAAAACTGAATATTGATGGCCGGAAAGAAAAAACGCCCGAGCCGGATTTTGTCGGCGTTTATAAGAAGAGACTAGCTATGGCAAAACCCGTTGCCGAGCCGGAAAGGGAGCTTACCGCTTTTGACTACAGGGACACAGGACTGAAATCCATTGAAAAAAGAATTCCCGTGGTTGTGTTCGAGTGGGGATAAGAAAAGGATCCCGAATATAACCTTTGGATGTTTTCCGAAAACGATCCCGCGAAGAGATTGAGCCACGAAATAATTCGCGATGATCTGAGCAGTCAAATCGGGCAGAATAATGAGAATTTAGGGCTGGGGCCGTTTTCGGCTTATATCCTTATCGGTTCAAAAGGCGGAGATGATACGGAAAAAACAACGTATCTCGCGGTGCACGAAAGTTTTGCCCGCATAATCGAAATGGAAAACCAGGAACCGGCCAATAATGCCTTCATAAAGAAATGGCAGGACTTTCTTGAAAAATATAATGTTGATTCGATTATCGGGGAATTCAAGTCCTCACTTCCAGTGGGAAAGCGATCTAAGCGCGGTAATCCGGAAGAGGTTTTGAATGTCGATATTGTGGGGCGAATGATGGAAAACACGGAACTCATGAAAATCGCAAAAGAAGCGCATTTGACGAACTACGGGGTGATGAGGCTTTTTCTCGAATATTATGCCGCCAAAAAAATTAATCGCAATTATGATTGCCGGGCAAACGCTGCGAGGCTGGCAGAAGAGACGAAAGAGCATCCTTATGAAAGACAGGATTAGGATAATGTTAATTTTAAAAATTAATAATCCATGCTGCCATTAATTATAAACTACAGCGCCCTGATAGCCTTTTCTTTTTTTACAATTGATATTGTTGTCCAAATATTCCATATCCACAAAATAAAATCCTCAAGAGATATTTCCATAAAGGGATCTGTAATCAGGGCTGTTGCCGCTTATATTCTGTTGGTTAAATATTATTCCGTTAATGATATTTTTTTGGAGATCGGGCAAACGGTGTTTACCCTTTCGCTCACCGCATACTTATTGATGATGATTTATTACAGGAAGGGCGCAGACCAACCGGAATAAATTATTTTCTTGTCCTATCTCCTTCAAATTCCGCTGAAATATTAATTTTTTAAAGGATAATTAAATGTCCGAAATGCATGGAGTTGAAAACTCAAGTGGAAATGAAATGAAACTGTATAGTTTTGAAGAATTTTGCGAGCGGCAGGAAAATTTCTATACCATTTTTTTGCCGGAAATAAATTCTAAGATACTTGGAGAATTTCAAAAAGATAATCCGGAGCTGGCGGAGAAACTGATTGTTGAAATGGGCGTGGCTATCAAGGCGAATCTTGCCAAAGAAAATCCATTCAGAGTTAGCAAAATAATTGCTGAAGAATATCGAAAGAAAGGAGAACAGATCAGCGACGAAAAACTTATTAAGGAAGTGTCTTTACGCGAAGTATTTGGGCAAAAGAAGGCAATAGAGCCGTTTTTAGCGGATTTATACGAAGCCTATCTGATTCTTAGAAAAAAATATTCCAATAGGGAATTGAAATTGAAATATTGGTAAATCCGCCTGCCTGATAAAATTTATTCTTCAAAAAATTCCCGCAAATAAGCCATGAAATTATATATTTTAACGCTATGGAAAAAGAATCTCTAACCAGAAATCACTTATCCGCCACAAAAGAAAAATGGGAGGAAAAGCATGGAAGCGGAGAATGGGCGGGCGGAAAGTGGGAAATAAAAAGAGTAATTGATTTTTTCGACCGATACAAAAAAGAGCTTGGCCGCGAGGTGCTGGATATCGGTTCCGGCTGCGGGCGCAATGCGGTTCCCTTGGCGAGAAGGGGACACGATGTTACCTGTCTAGAACTCACTGAGGAGGGGCTCAAAAAAACCAGAGTGAAACTTGAGGCCGAGCAGCTTAAGGCGAATTTAGTTCAGGGGGATCAGAGCCGTCTGCCTTTTCAGAATGAAAAATTCGATTCAGTCGTCAGCGTCCAGTCTTTCCAATTCAATGTGACAAAGTGGGACGCCGAGAAATCTTTTGCGGAAGCGGCCAGAGTGTTGAAGCCGGACGGCATTTTTTTCTTGAGAGTCCGGTCGGAAGATTTTTTTGACGGCAACCACAAAATTTTCGATGAAGCGGGCAGTTTGGAGTCCAGAGGATATTCTCTGGCTGAAATCATGCATCTTGCGGCGGCCAATAATATGGAAATTATCGAAGAACCGGTGGATTCATATAAGGATGACAAGGACGGAAATATTATTAGAAAAGGGCAGTGGAATATCGTGATGAGGAAAAAGAAAGTAAACCATTAGAATTCCAATGGAATATTAAAATAAAATCAATAATTATTATTAAGCAAAAGTATGCTGCTTGAAAACAAAACAGCGATTGTAACCGGTGCGGCGAAAGGTATCGGAAAAGGAATTGCTCTGGCTCTCGCGAAAGAGGGATCGAACGTCGTCGTTTCGGACATTGACCAAAAAGAATCAGAAACGGTGACTGAAGAAATCAAAAAAATAGGGCCGAAAGCACTCGCTGTCCAGTGCGATGTTTCCAAAAAAGAAGAAGTGGAAAATCTTTTCTCGAAAACTATTCAGGAATTCGGCCACGCCGATATTCTCGTCAACAACGCCGGAATTTATCCTTTTAAACCCTTTGTCGAGATGCAAGAATCCGATTGGGACAAGGTAATGAACGTGAATTTGAAAAGCATCTTTCTTTGCTCGAAGGAAGCCGCCAAAGTTCTGCCGGAAGGCGGGCGGATTGTGAATATTTCCTCCGTCGCCGCTTTTGTGGGATTTGAAGGGCTAGTGCATTATTGCGCTACGAAAGGAGCCGTTAATGCGATGATCCGGGCGCTGGCGCTTGAACTTGCGCCGAAAAAAATCACCGTGAACGCCGTGGCGCCGGGCGCTATCGACACTCCGGGCGCCAGTCAACCGGACCAGCCGAGAACTGCCGCCGAGGAAACCAGGAAACAAACCATTGCTATGATTCCTCTTTCCCGAATGGGTCAGCCCGAGGACATTGCCAATGCCGTTGTTTTTCTGGCTTCGGAAAAATCCGGTTATATTACCGGCCAAACGATCATTGTCGACGGGGGATGGACTTTAAGATAAGAAGTTCGTAATTATTCATAACGGAAAACTTATGGAAATCAGCCTCAAAAACAAAAATATTCTCGTGACGGGCGCCAGCCGGGGAATTGGGAAGGCAATTGCGGAAGAAACGGGAAAATCCGGAGCGCGAGTGGCGGTTCACTATGGAAAAAATAAGGCGGAAGCTGAAAAAATAGCCAAGGAAATCGGGAATAATTCACAAGCTTTCGGAGCAGACCTTGAAAAACCGGAGGAATGCAAAAATCTTTTCGAAAAAGTTGTAAAGGATTTTAGGCGCATTGACGTTCTTGTGAATAATGCTGGTGTCGCAATATTATCTCCGCTCGACGGCGACAAATGGGTTGAGGCTTGGGATCGGACGATGGCAATCAATCTGCGATCCGTTGGAATTCTTGCGCGTCTGGCTATTCAGCATTTTCGCAAAATAGGCGGAGGAAAGATTATTAATATAGCATCCCGCGCCGCATATCGGGGGGATACGGCGGAATACTTAGCCTACGCCGCTTCCAAGGGCGGAGTGGTTTCGCTCAGCAAATCCATCGCCAGGGATTTTGGAAAAGACAATATTGTGTGTTTTGCGCTGGCGCCGGGCTGGGTGCGGACTGACATGGCAAAGGAAGCTATGGATCAGGATGAATATGGCGAAGAGTTCGTTATGCAGGGGATCGCGCTCAATCGTCTCACTGAGCCGCGTGACATTGCGCCCATTGCCGCGCTTCTCGCGAGCGGGCTTGCGGATCACGCCACCGGAACGACGATTGACATCAACGCGGCGAGCTATGTCCACTAATATTCTCCGAAATATCATTGCGACGAATACTTTCTCAACTCGGAAATACAGTCTTGTTATTGGCTACGGGGTAATGCTGTATATTTCTTATCAGTAAACTAGTTTACTGATAAGAAATAAAAAGTAATATTTAAGAGAAATATTATGGCCGGTAAAGTGAAATACAATCAACTGACTGATTTTCAGAAAAAGAAATATCTGGGAGAATTTTATGATATGATTTCGCTTCTTGGGAGCAGGGAAGAAGTAAAAAAGTTTTTCAAGGATCTTCTGACCTTGAGTGAGGTCGTCATGATCTCTCGGAGAATTCAGATTGCGAAAATGCTTCTGGAAGGGAAAAGTTTCGAGGATATAAAAACAAAAATGAAAGTCGGGAGCAATACGATCAGTCATGTCGAAAGATGGCTCAACAACGGATTTGGGGGATATAAAGAGATAATTAAAAGGCACGAGAAAGATAGGGCGATGAAAAATGAGGAAATCGAAAAAAGGATGTCGGCAACTCCGTTTTCCTGGAAAGCGATCAAAAGAAAATACCCATTGCATTTTCTACTACTCAACGCTCTTGATAATAAATAACATTTTTATCAGTAAACTAGTTTACTGATAAAAGAAAATATAAGTGATAACCTGCTTGCTAAAATGTCGCGAGAGATAAAAAACAGGGATTCAGTTAAGAAAAAATATATTAAATATTTAAACACCGTGCACGGGGCGAAGAAGTATAATGATTACAAGAAAATTCTCTACGGCCGGCCGGACTCGCTGGTCATTGAGCTTTTCCGGCGGATCTATCCTAATATTAAAGACCAAAAATCGTTGAAAATTTTGGATGTCGGCGGGGGAGATGGAAAGAGGTTGAAACTCCTATTCGATCTATTGTCAAAAAAGGGAATTGATGCTTCCGCAACGCTGGTTGAACCTTCGTCTGCTTTTGTCACGGAGCTCAAAAAATCCCTAAAATCCGCGAAAAAATATAATATTAGAGTTGCGAAAAGAAAATTCGAGGACTATTTTGAAAAAGGCGAGTATGATTTGATTTTATTCATTCACAGCATTTTTACCTTTAAAGGTTCGGTCTATCTCCAAAAAGCCAAAAAAATGCTGGCGAAAAACGGACTACTTATCGTAATGTCAAACGATCCGAAATCTTTCATTGCGGGGCTGAAAAAAATAACAGATGCGAAATTTAGATCTGAGAGAAAAGAAATCGGATCAGTTCTCAGGGATCTGATAAATCATGGGTTTAAGCATAAAATTGAAAAATTCGATACAATTTTTAGAGACGCCACTAAGGACGATAAGATATCAGCTTCGGGAAAAAAGATTCTCGAATGGATATCTCTTTCGGATTATAAAGATATTAGTGGTAATATAAAAAGCAAGGCATTATCATATTTCAAAGGAAAGACTATAAATAATCAGGTGAAGGAAAAAGAGATATTAATAAAATCAAGACAATGATAAAAAAGTCACCTATTCGAATTGCAATGCTCTTATATGTGCATATATGAGAGTGAAAATATTTTGAGATAAAGAATAATTTTAATATTTTTATGCTTAAAGCCGTTATTTTCGATTTCGACGGGGTGATTGCGGATACTTTCCAGCTGAATGTCAATATCTCCCGAGAGCAGAAGAAAAAATTTACCCTGAAAGAATTCCGCGATCATCACAACGGCAATGTTTGGGAAAAGCCGGTTATTCAATATACGAAAAAGAACTTGAAATATGGCTTTGCTGAATATCATTCTCGTCTGGATGGAAGCCTCCTGTTTCCCTTAAAAGATCAGATCAAAAAACTCGCAAAAAAACACAAGCTGTTTATCATTTCCAGCAGTCCGGAGAGAAGCATTGAAAAATTTTTGAAGCTTGTAAATATTTCAAAATACTTTGAAAAAGTTCTGGGATATTACGCGCATCAGTCAAAAGTTGAGAAATTTAAGATGATTTTTGCGAAGTATAAAGTGAAATCCGAAGAATGCGTCTTTGTGACTGATTCCTTGGGAGACTTGCGGGAAGCGAAAAAAGTTGAAGTGCCGACGATTGCCGTCACCTGGGGGTATCACGGAAAAACGAGGCTCAAAAAGGGATCGCCGGACATCATGATCCACAATTTCAAAGATCTTACGGGCGCCGTAAACAAAATAAGAATAACCTTATAATATTCGTGCCAGCAAACTAGTCCAATGATGCGATTTTCATTGCTGTTGAGAATGAATTATTTGAGAGAGAAATCTATTATGGAAAAAGCCGAAGAAAAAAAATATCCCGCCAAACACCCCCTCGAAATTTGGAAAAGCCGGGAAGTAACAGATCTTCTCATTGAATTCTTCGGCGTGAATTTCAAAAAAGCGGGGCTTCCGGAAAAAATGGCGCGGGATCTTATTCTTACGGCTTTCAAAAACCGAAAAACAGCGGATCGGGAAGGGCTAAGAAGGGTGTGTGAAAAAATAATGCTCGAAGCGAAAGACCGGGCGAAAAACCCGCCGGATGAAATTGATCCCATTGAGCTTTTTGACCTTAATGAAACGGAAATGTTTCTCGATATCGGAGCGAACAAGCTTGCGACAATCAATTATCTTGCCAAAAAACATAAAAATATAAAAAAATTAATCGGCATCGACACGATTCCGCAGAGAAGCAACTTTCACGAACCGCAAAAGAGTTCTTATTTTCAAGTTAGCCCGAAGGCAAAATCTTTTCCGATCAAAAAAGAATCGGTTGATTTCATCAATTTGCAATTCGTTTTTCATCATTTTCCCGATGCCGGGTCGATAAAGAGAATGCTTTCGATTTGCAGAAAAATTCTGAAACCGGGCGGGATGATTCTCCTTTGGGAGGAATCATTCACGAAAAAATTTGATCCGGAAATGATAAAAATAAACAGGCGGCTGGGAATCAAGACGGACAAAATTATTACGGAAAAGTTTTATTCTTTAAACGAAAAAAAACGCTGGGAATTCATTATCGCGAATGATTGGCTCATCAATGTCAGCAGTTCGCACATGCCTTGGACCGGCCAATACAGAACTTGGCCGGAATGGGAGAAACTGATGTATGACGCCGGGTTCTATTTCAAAAAAAGCTATAATTTTGGCCTTCGCGCGAGCGGCCGCCTGAAGCAGGGAGCGCATATGATTGGGATGTTCAAAAAACTGAAAATCTTGAACGGATCGAATGTTTTTGTGAAAAATAGGAAATTAAAAAAGATTCTGTTTGTTCTTCGAGACAACAAGCCGAATATTCTTTACCCGGGAAAATGGGGAAATTTTGGCGGAGGGGTGGAAGAAGGAGAGTCTCCGCTTGAGGCAATTAAAAGAGAAATCAAAGAAGAGTCGAATATAAAAATTTCGAATTTTAAGCTTCTGGGAAAAGAAAAAGTCACTCATATCTTGTGCGGTGAAAAATTTCCGCGGACTAGCCACTATTACATTGCTGAAACGGACGCAAAGCTTGGCGAGACAAAAATTTTCGAAGGGCAAAGGGCAAGATATTTCACGCTCAAAGAAATTCTTGCGAATAAAAATCTTGGCCCGGTAGCCCGAAAGATGATAAAAAAATATTATAAAGAAATAAGCAGTTTCTAGCTTGGATCAAATGAAAGAAATCTAAAGAGATATTGTTTCTTCTGACTGCTGGCATATTCCGGGCGGCAGTGTAAAAAAGGCGAAACAAAAATTGAAGTCCGGCAGCGACTTATATGCTTGTCGCCGGGTTGGAATAGAAGATGTAAATAATGAATTTACACGTTTTTTAATTAATGATATAATTTAAAATAATCGGGTAATAATTAATAATTATATAAAAAATGAAAATAAAAACAAAGCAGGTGATTTTGGCGAGCATCGCCCTGATTGCCATGGTTGCGATGGCGGTGCCGGTTATGGCTGAGCCAAATCAAGGAGATCAGAGAGAAATGCCGGGTCCGGATGACATGTTTTGGGCAATTTTTTCCCAGATGTCAACACCGGATGATACCGCAAATTGCCTGGTCGCGCTTGATAACTACATAACCCAGCATCCGACTGATTTTAGCGAACCAGATGGAGATACGTCCCAGGCGCGCTCAGAAATGACGCAGATGTGTTCTCAAGTAGCGCAAATGAGAACTGAAATGGAAGGCGGCATGGCCGCTGACGGTGCGATTACTAATCTCTTCGATACGGAAAACACAAACTGGCACGCGATCAATAATCTGTATTTTCAGAAAAACGAAAACGGCGTGCCGATGGGACGAATTGGTTTTTCCAATACGATCGATTTCATGACTTATCGTTTCTTCAGTTTCATGAATAATTTCGGCAACCTTGTTCAGTTTAATGACGGATATATCAGCCTCAATGCCGCCATGGTGCCGGATATGATTAATTACGGAGCCACCCTTACCATGTATGGCCTTGATTTTTCCGAGCAGCCTGATATCTATGTGTCAAACGGAGCAAATATGAGAAAGGCCGTCGAGGGAGCCGATATAAGCGGAATCACTTGGGACGCGACGGCGAAAACTTTGTCTTTTACTCCGGGACATTTCAGTTCTTTCAAAGCGGTTGAAAAAGGATCGAAGTTAAAGGCAATGAAAATTTCGAGCGTAAAGAAAAAGACGATAAAATATAAGGCCGGAAAAACTTTCAAATTGACGGTAAAAGGCAAGAACCTCTATAAAAAAGGATCGGACGTTAGCTGTACTCTCGGTTTTCAGCAAGCGGCCAAAGTTCGGTCGGCGAGAAACGGCAAAAAAGTCACCTGCACCTACGGCATGGACAGCTTTATTCAAGGATCCACTTATCCTTTGACGATTTCCATTATTGGAAATGGCGAAGTGACTCGAACAAATGCGGTTCGAATAAAATAATAAGATTGACTTGGTCTCTTATCAAAGAAACCTCCTGAATTTCGGGAGGTTTCTTTTGCGTCAGCCGGGGACAATTGATTGCAAAATTATTGAAGGAATAGTATAATTAAAAAAGAAAAAGTATTCGATCAGTTGGCTGTTTTTTTGAGCTATTTTAGCATAAGCATCCGCTTTTTAGGAGGCGGTATTTAGTTGCATTTGTCTTAAAAATCTGCTACAATAACAAGAGTAACATAAGGAGTCCGCCTGGTTAAGCGCCGCAAAGCGGCAATTTCGCCCGGTGTCACCATTCAACGGAACAAAAATGACAATTCGCGCCTACCTTTGGGGAATGAGGCTCAGCACAATAGTTGCGCTTTGCTGTCTGGGGGTCGTTATATATTATGTCAATCCGGCAAGAGACGGTTTGATCGGACAGGTTTTGTTTTATGTAAGTCTTTTCTTTTCGGTCACGGGGCTGGCCACACTGTTTTTATTTTGGCTCCGGAGGTTATTTTCCCGAAACGAAACTGCTTACCTTAATGTCGGAATCAGTTTTCGCCAAGGAATGCTGGTCGCGTTTGCCGTAACGGGAATGTTTATCCTTCAGAGTTTCCGATTTCTCATCTGGTGGGACGCGGGACTGGTAATAGTGGCGGCCTTGCTTATCGAGCTCTGGTTCCTATCTAAATGAATTATGAAGTAGGAATTAGGAATTATGTATTCCAAATTGCATAATTCGTAACTCATAAATCATAATTCGCAATTTATAATGCCAAAGAAAATCAAAGAGTCCAAAAAATCGGATTATAACGCCAAATCTATCCAAGTCCTTGAAGGTCTTGAGCCGGTGCGCAAGCGGCCAGGAATGTATATCGGAGGGACTTCGGTTGAAGGTCTTCATCATTTGATCTGGGAGGTCGTCAATAACTCGATCGATGAAGCTATGGCGGGGCATTGCAAAAACGTGGTCGTTGAGCTTTTGCCGGAAAATAGAGTGCGTGTTGAAGATGATGGTCGCGGAATTCCGGTGGAAAAGCACCCTCAGACGAAAGTTTCAACGCTTGAAACGGTGATGACTAAATTGCACGCTGGAGGAAAATTCGGGGGAGATGGCTATAAGATCTCAGGCGGGCTTCATGGAGTCGGCGTCAGCGTTGTGAATGCGCTTTCGATCTATACCCGTGCTGAAGTTCATCTCCAGGGGAAAATTTGGATGCAAGAATTCAAGCAGGGAAAGCCTTTGAAGCCCATGAAATCGATCGGCACTTCAAAAAAAACTGGAACCACCATCATTTTTTCGCCGGATCCGGAAATATTTCCGGAAATAAATTGGAATTGGAACAAGATTGTCGATTATCTGCGCCAGCAGGCCTATCTCACCAAGGGAGTAAGCGTCAGAATTTTTGATAAGCGGTATGTTTTGGACGAAAAGACCGACGCCTATAAAGAAAAAAGCATTGGATTTTGTTTTGACGGGGGAATTGCTTCGTATATAAAGTTTCTTAATCGCGGAAAGGAAGTCAAAAATATCCGTCCCTTTTACGTAGAAAAAACGGTAAATGAAGTGTATGTGGAAATTTCTCTGCAGTATGTCGAAGGCCTAAAAGACCATTTATATTCTTTCGCCAATAATATCTATACGACTGAAGGCGGAATGCACGTTACCGGATTCAGGGCGGCCCTGACAAGGGTGCTGAATGATTATGCCCGCAAAAACAATCTTTTGAAGGAAAAAGATGAAAATCTGACTTCGGATGACGTCATCGAAGGCCTGACGACGGTCATCAGCGTAAAACTGAGAAATCCCCAATTCGAAGGCCAAACCAAAGCGAAGCTGGGAAATAACGAGGTGCGCGGAATTGTCTCATCCGTAATGGCCGAAGGCTTCAACGAGTTTCTCGGAAAAAATCCGCAGGATGCAAAATCAATCATCGGAAAGTGCCTGATTTCGGCGCAAGCCCGCCTTGCCGCTCAGGCTGCGAAAAACGCTGTAATTCGAAAAGGGGCTCTTGAGGGAATGACGCTTCCCGGAAAGCTGGCCGATTGTTCGTCGCGCGACGCTGAAAAATGCGAACTTTATATTGTTGAGGGAGACTCCGCCGGCGGCAGCGCCAAGCAGGGCCGCGACCGGAATTTTCAAGCCATTCTTCCTCTTCGAGGTAAAATACTAAATGTTGAAAAGGCGCGGATTGATAAAATGCTTTTGTCGCAGGAGATAAAAAATCTGATCATTGCCATGGGAACAGGAGTGGGGGACCAGGCCAATTATGACAAAATGCGATACCATCGCCTCATTATTATGACTGATGCCGACGTAGACGGATCACACATTCGCACCCTTCTTCTGACGTTTTTTTATCGTAATTTTGAAGAAATCATCAGGCGCGGCTATCTTTATATCGCCCAGCCGCCGCTTTATCGCATTTCCAAAGGCAAGGAAGCGCATTATGCATACAACGATGAAGATAAAAATGAAATTATTGAAGAATTTATGAAAAAGAAGGCGGAGAAACAAAAAAATTCCGCTAAGGCTAAAAAGAAAGATGAATTAAATACAGGAGAAGCGGAGGAAGAAATAAGCGACGAAGAGAAAAAGTCCGGCGTGAACGTACAGCGCTACAAAGGTCTTGGGGAAATGAATCCGTCCCAACTCTGGGAAACAACGATGGATCCCGCTAACCGGGTAATGTTTCAGGTTAAGGTGGAAGACGCCCAAAAGGCGGATGAAATCTTCGATATATTAATGGGCTCTGAAGTTGAGCCGAGAAAGAGATTTATTCAGGCGGAAGCAAGGAGTGTTTCAAATTTGGATGTCTAGCAATTATTTCAAAAAAGCGTTTTTTCTATACTTTTTCTCTAAATAAATTGAATAAGTATTAAATAAAAAATATGGAAAATATGCAAGCCGGCCTGGCCGATGCTATGGAGGTCGTTCGAATAGGAGAAGAAAGGCTGAAGAAAGTATTAATGGAAATCAAAGATCCGGTTGGGTTATTGAAAGAAAGGGTGAATCAGGGAGTCGATCTTGGAAAATATGATTCAGAAATTCAAAAGGAAGTCATCGATGCTATGCAGGAAAGAGTTTATAGGGGAATAAAAGATTTGAATATCATTTCGGGAGGAGGGGATGATTTGGCTTCTCTTCCTCAGGCGCGGATGATATCCCAAGAGGATTATGAAAAATTAAACGCGTTATCCTTCGGTATTATCGGCGAGCTTTTGTCGGTCGTTGAGGAACGAGAACTTTCCGCGCAATCTTTCATCGTCGCCGGAACCGCCTACTATTATAATGTGACGATGAATAAAAGAGTTCAGCCGGGAAAAACTAAAAATCAGCCCGAACACTAATTTTTCTTATTATTAATTAATCCACCCTCTTAACATTAATTTTGCAGTGGTGAAGTATGACCGTAAAGTCTATAAATGGCCATTATAAGGCCATTTTTTGCTATGTGAATTTTGCTATTGACTAATACCTATGATTATGCTACTATTAAGCATTGTCAATGAAATCATATTGGCAATGTTCCTAAAAATGAAGGAGGGTGCTTTGTATGTATCCACAGCAAGTTTTTGAGGGTCGGAGAGGCAAGTTTTTTTTCTGTCGGGTTCCGGTTGAGTTTTGGCAGGAAGATATGTATCGCTATTCTCTCAACGAACCGATGCATGCCAGCGCTGAATATTCTGGCGAGAAACCTGAATGGGGATGGCCGACTAATGAAATAACTTTCCGCCTGCGTCCAAATACGGAAAAACCGCAAACGAGTTATTTCTATGCCGTAGGCTGGCTTGTTGAAGAAGAATCAAGGATTGATGACATCGATCCGGAGGAAGATATTCTCGTTTTTCTTTTTCTGGTAAAGAAATTGCACAGCGATAAATATCATTCCTATGATTGTTGGGAACGGAGGTTGATTTACACGGGTAATGATGATACATGGCACGAAAGTCTTTACTAAAAATCTGATGTAAGGAATTGCGGATGCAGGTCTGATTATGATTCAGTAGCTCCTAGCTCTTTTGAGAATAGTGTGTAAAGAAAGTAGAAAAAATATATTAATTACCGTCACTATGCGTAGAGGCGGTCTTTTTTTACCTATTTGACAGGATTTTTAGAATGCTATAATATAACAACAGATAAAAAAGCCCCCGAAAGGCTTTTTAAAAAAGGCTAAAAAAATGGCGGAAAATAAAGTTGCTACATTTATAAAGGAAGCGCGCGGCGAACTCAAGAAGGTCAATTGGCCAACCAGGGACCAAACGATAAAATATACCGGAATGGTCATTGGCTTCAGTTTGTCAGTGGCGATTTTTCTCGGGGTTCTGGATTATTTTTTTGAGTATGTCCTGAGGACTGTGGTAATAAAATATTAGGAAGGTTTCATTTGGAAACGCAGTGCGGCGGTTATTTTTGAAAAAAATAGAAAGATTGGCGAAATTGGATTTTTTTGTTTTTTATTGTTTGATATTTTCAATAATTTATGGCTAAACAAACTCAACATCACGGCCGCGCCTGGTATGCCATCCATACCTATTCCGGCTACGAAGACAACGTGGCCAAGAACCTGAAGCAAAGAATTGAATCGCTTGATATGCAGGACAGGATTTTTGACGTGATGGTTCCTAAGGAAAAAAAGATCAAAATCAAGAACGGGAAAAGGACGGTTATTGAAGACAGGATATTTCCCGGGTATGTTCTTGTGGAAATGGTTGTAACGGATGACTCATGGTATGTTGTCCGAAACACGCCGAATGTGACAGGTTTCATCGGTCTGGGAACAACTCCTACTCCGATTGCCCAGGAGGAAATAGACTCAATGAAGAAAAGAATGGGAGTCTCCGAACCAAAATATAAGATTGATGTTCAGAAAGGCGATGCGATTAAAATCGTGGATGGGCCGTTCAAGGAATTTGACGGAAAAGTTGACGTTATCGATGAGGCTCGCGGGAAAATAAAAGTGCTGGTTTCGATATTCGGGCGGGAAACGCCGGTGGAACTGGACTTTTTACAAATTAAGAAAATATAATTTTCGCATAACGCATAACGCGAAACGCGACTCGCAAAAGGAAAAAAATTCCAGTTGAGTGTCGAGTTACGAGTTGCGGGTGTCGTAAAAAAATGGCTAAACCAATCAAAACAGTTGTTAAATTGCAAATTAAAGCCGGGCAAGCCAATCCGGCTCCTCCTGTCGGCCCCGCCTTGGGCCAGCACGGTCTTAATATTCAGGATTTCTGCCTGAAATTCAACGATGCAACGAAAGACAAAATGGGAAATGTGATTCCTGTTGAAATAACGGTTTATGAAGATCGCAGTTTTGATTTTATATTAAAAACTCCTCCGGCGGCTGAGCTTCTCAAAAAAGCGGCCAAAGTCGAAAAAGGAGCGGCGGATCCGCTGAAGCAAAAGGTGGGGACGGTAACAAAAGCCCAGGTTCGCCAAATTGCCGAAGCGAAAATGACGGATCTTAATGCCAACGATGTTGAGCAGGCAATGAAAATTATTGAGGGAACAGCGAGAAGCATGGGCATTAAAGTGGAATAATATTTTTTGATTTAAGAAATAAGATTTATGATTTATGAATCGATTTCTTCCTGAATTTCTTAAATCTTAAATCGTAAATCATAAATCGGAATAAAATGATCACAGAAAATGACAAAAAAGAATATCCTATAACCGAAGCCATTGCTGAGGTAAAAAAGAACGCCAAAGCCAAATTCGACGAATCAGTCGAAGTTCATGTTCGGCTTTCCATTGATCCGAAAAAATCAGACCAGCAGGTGCGCGGCGTGGCCGAGCTTCCGAATGGAACAGGCAAAAGCGTAAAGATTGCAGTGTTCACAACCACCGAAAAAAAAGCGGCCGAAGAAGCGGGTGCGGATACAGTCGGCGGAGAAGAGCTGATTGACAAGATAAAGTCTTCCGGAAAAATCGACGCGGACATTGCTATCGCCACTCCGGAGATGATGCCGAAGCTTGCGACGATCGCGAAAATATTGGGGCCGAAAGGACTGATGCCGAATCCGAAAAATAAGACCGTTACTCCGAAAGTAAAAGAAATAATAGAATCCCTGAAGAAAGGAAGAGCTGATTTCAAAAATGACAATTCGGGGAACATCCACCAGATTATCGGAAAAGTTTCTTTTGAAACGGAAAAGCTCGAAGGAAATTTCAAGTCATTTATTGAAGCGCTCAATAAATCGAAACCGGAAACACTCAAAGGAAAGCTTACGAAAAGCATTTCAATATGTTCCACAATGGGAAAATCTTACAGAGTATCTGCATAAATCGCAAAAAGTTCAAGAATGAAAATCTTGGACTTTTTGTTTCTCTTTCATATTATGGAATCAAAAAAAATAATTATCGGCCTTGTCGGAGAAATGGGGTCGGGCAAAGACACAGTCGCTGAATATCTGAAAAACGAATGCGGGGCGCAGCTTTTCAGGTTTAGCGATCCGCTCAGGGAAGCTCTTGAAGTTTTTCTTGAAAGTGATCGGGTGGGAAGAGAAGATTTTATCTGGCTTTCCAACAATGTGAGGGGACGATACGGGAATAATATAATCGCCGACAGCCTGAGAAGGAAATTTAACAGAGCGGGCGAAGGGATTATTGTCCTCAACGGCATGCGAATAAAAGAAGATTTGGATTTCATAAGAAGTTTTCCGGACTCCCGTGTGATATACGTGACAATTGACGCAAAGACGAGATGGGAAAGGGTTTTTGGAAGAGGAGAAAAAGCGGATGATGCGGTCAGTTTTGAAAAGTTTCAGGAGATGGAAAAAGCGGAGACGGAAGTTCAAATTCCCGACATTGGAAAAAAAGCCGATTTTAGGCTCGAAAACAATGAAGCAAAGGAAAATTTGCGCGAGAAAACGGAAGAAATTATCAAAAAAATAAAAAGCGAGTAAAAAGCCTGTCTAGGGGTTGACAAGGATTTTGGGAAGTTATATTATAACTAAGCAGCCAATAATAAAATAAAAACTTATATTTTAGCGAACTCTATGGGAATAAAATCCATAAAATTAATAGGAAGAAGCGGATAAACTTTGCGTATTTCTTTATGCGTTCTCCGCTTCCCTCGAAGCGGTTTTTTAGTTCTTTTGGGGAAACACTGGCCGATAATAAAAATTAAAAGCCAATGTTTCCGCGAAAGGGAACCTTGAAAAGTGAATATCGGGGAAAGTCAAAAAATATTTAATATATTCGGATTCGCGGAAAAAATATTAATATTACAAGACTTTCAAATAATAAGCAATTAGTGATTACTAATTGCTGGTCAGTTCGTTCGTATCTGATACGAGCGAACTATTGCGATAGAGCGGTAAATTACTCATGGCGTATGGTGGATGCCTTGACTGAAGTAAGCGATGAAGGACGTAGCGATCTGCGATAAGCCTCGGGGAGCTGATGAGCAAGCTTTGATCCGGGGATGTCCGAATGCGGCAACGCATCTCAATTTGTGTTGAGATATCACTGTCTGAATACATAGGGCAGTGAAGCGCACCCAGGGAACTGAAACATCTTAGTACCTGGAGGAAAAGAAATCCAAAAGATTCCGTAAGTAGTGGCGAGCGAAAGCGGAGAAGTCTAAA
>JBAZXV010000005.1:0-112954 GCA_041659685.1 Parcubacteria group bacterium
TCACCCGGGAATAGTTTTGGCGGCTTTTATTATTGTCTTCGCCATCGGAATTATTCTTTTCCTTATTTCCCTTGTAGGAAGAGCGGGCCTCATAAAATCGGTTAACCTGATCGCCACCAAGAAAAAATCCAGCTTTAAAAACGGATGGAAGGATGGAAGAAAATATTTGGGAAAACTGGTGAAGCTTTTCTTGTTATTTTTTTTAGCAGTCTTCGCCATTATTCTCGTCTTGGGAATTCCGGTAATTTATTCGGTTATGACGGGATCATGGATTAATGCCGTCTTCGTCGGCATCCTCGCTGTCGCTATTTTTATTCCATTGATTTTTGTTCTGGCCCTTACCAATCTTTACGCCGGATTCTATATTATCCTATCCGAGCTGAATGTCTGGCCCTCTATCGAAACGGGTTACAATCTCCTTTTGAAAAATATCAAAAACTCGATCATATTCGGCCTTCTTCTCATTGCCATAAGCGTTGCCGCCGGCATAATCCTCCTTCCGGCTGCGCTTTTGACAGCCGTCGTTCTCATTCCGACTGGGACGCTTTTATTTTTTCTTAATAAAATCATTTTCACGATTTTTCTGGTTTTCGCGATTTTATTTTTTCTTCTGGTACTGCTTTTAGTCTCTTCTGTTTTCGCCGCTTATAAAACCACGGCCTGGACTTTATTTTTCCGCGAAATTGCGAAAACTGAATCCAAAGAAGCGGAGAAAGTCCCGGAGGCGGAACTGGTAAAAGAGATTTCCCCGACGCCAGTCCCGTCAGGATTGGGCGGACCGGAAAATGCCTAAATTCATACATCGCAAAGAAAATCCGCCGTATGGCGGATTTTTTGCGTGCTTTCCTCCCTCAGACGGAAGACATTCTGCTGCTGGATAAAATTTAGGTGGGCAATACAGGAATCGAACCTGTGACCTCTTCCATGTCAAGGAAGCGCTCTAACCACTGAGCCAATTGCCCATTAATATGTTTAGCTGGCCAAAACATTCCGCGCTGCATCAGACATTAAAAACAGCTCAATTACGGTTATGTTGCTGACTTACGGAAGATAAAATTAACTTAGTCAACTTAATATTGGGACCAGTTGGGATCGAACCAACGACCCTTCGATTATGAGTCGAGTGCTCTACCACTGAGCTATGGTCCCGAGAAATTTATTTTACTTATAAATCGTATCTAAATAAACAGATTGAGTCAATGACTGATTTTTTTGCGCGTTTATCGACAACTCTATTATTCCATATTATATTTAATCCAGAAAGGCTTATGCATAAGAACGTAGAATTACTTTTTATGGCCGAGGAAAAATCAAAGGAAAAGAAAGATGCGCGAAGCGAAGATGAAAAAGTCCACATCCTTCTCGTTGAAAAAATTGTGACCCTGATGACCGGAGCAATGGGACTGGTCGCGGCTCTTGCCTGGAACGACGCCATCCGAAAACTCTTCGAGCGCGTTTTCGGCACCCAAGGATCGGGGGACATCACCGCCATGTTTATTTATGCCGCAGTCGTCACCACTGCCGTGGTTTTCATCACCTACCGGCTGACAAAGATCGTGGAGAAAGTAAAAAGAAAAAAGAAATGATCTGAAATATTTTATAAATCCGGATAGGCGTCCGGATTTTTTTATCCGAAAAATTGACATTGCTCCTGCTCCCGCGATAAGCTGAAATTAAGGAGAAAATAAAGATCACAAGGAGAGACTTTGTCATGAAAAAAAAGAAAAAAGATCCTTTGAAACTTGGTTTTTTGGGCACAGATGGCCGGACGCTTCTTGCGGCCATTATTTCCATGCTCTCAACCAGCGAACACGACCTGCGCCAGCACAAGGGGATAGTCGTGAGAGGCACTGGAGCAATGCAACCCTGGGCCGAATCCAGAGAAATCGAATGGCCCATTGGTTTTCTTCCGGTTCCCGATAACTCGGCTGATGCATACGCTGCGGCTCTCATCGAGGCTTTCGGAGCAGGTGCTCTCGATATCGCCATGGTCCTTCCGGAAGGACTCCTTTTTGAAGGCCTGGTGGATCGACTCATTGATGCCGGCCATGGGGATCGCGTTATCGGCCTCTCGAGCGCCGGAGCCGACTATGAAGCCGACAAAATCGTTTGCAAGCGCTACTGCGACGAAGCTGGTGTTCCGGTTGCCCCGGAATGGACCGAGGTCGACGCCCGGAATTACAAGGAGGTTCTGGCAGTCTGCCTGGCCTACATCGACCGACATGGCGGGGTTGTCCTTAAATACCCCTACGGCGCCGGTGGCAAGGGGTCCCGGATTATCCTCAATACCTGGCAAATCAAAGATGCCTATAATGACCTCTTGAAAGAATTCAAGGACAAGTATAAGGAGCGCTTTGGGAAAAAGTCGCCCTGGCCGCTTCTTATCGAGGCCCGCATGTCCGGAGTGGAAATTAGCTTCACCGTCCTGGTGGACGGCCAGGGACATTATCAGATCCTTCCGACCGCCATGGATTACCCGGAACGCTTCGATCGCCCGCCCGGACTCGATAATCCCATCTCCGGCGGAATGGGCTCCATTTCCCCCCACCCTATGGAATCTCCCGCTCTTCTGGAGTTGGCGGGGAAAACTATCATTGAACCACTGATCGAGCATATGAGACAGCGGAACGTCTTGCGCCCCTGTGTCCTCTATCCGGGATGTTTCGTCTCTTTCGACGAAAATTTCCGACCGACTTCCATACGGGTTTGCGAAGTCAATATCCGCCCAGGGGAACCGGAGTTTCAATCAGTTCTCAAGCTGCTTCGCAACTTTCCGGAGCTTCTGGAAGCCACCAGCGGCGGCTACCTCAATGAAGTGGTCCCGGAGGTTCGGACTGATCAGGTCTCGGTCTGTATCGCGCTTGTGACAGGACCGGGCGGCCCCCAGCAGCAGAAAGGCTATCCCTGGTCGCTGACGAAAGGGGAAGTGGTAAAGATCGACTGGGATTACTTCAAGAAGAAGAGGATTACAATTATCCCTTCCGCCATGGATTATGTCGACGGGGTATTCAAGTCCGACGGCTCCCGAGTCGCCTACCTGTTGGCTAATGCCGCCATCAAGGGGAATCAAACCGCGGGTCAGACAGCCGAAATCCTGCGGCAGAGAATGCTCAATGCTTTTGACAACGGCAAAATCCGGGTGATCCCTCGGGAGGACGACGCCGGCAACCGCCTCGCTCTTCGCCGGAGCATCGGGACGCATTACGGAAAAGCCGAAGCGCTGAAGGTAAAAACATAAGGAGAACGCCTTCAGTTTTAAGGTTATCAAAGAACCCAGGAAGTTAATTCTTCCTGGGTTCCTTAATTTTATAGAAGAAATATTAGTGAGCAATAATTCACTTCCGCCTTTTCCCGTGAAAAGCTTTGTGGACATCCCTTAGCTGTTTATTTGTCACGTGAGTATAAACCTGAGTCGTAGTAACGGATGAGTGTCCAAGCATCTCCTGGACACTGCGAATATCGGCGCCGTTCTGGATGAGATCGGTTGCAAAGGAATGGCGAAGAGTGTGCGGATGAACATCTTTCACAATCCCGGCTTTCAAAGCGTAATATTTTACGATTCTTTGCACGGTCCGCGGAGTGATTCGAAGATCATTCGTTTTGTTCTTATCTTCCATGTGCCTGATGCCTACCCGGGCAAAAAGCGCAGGATCAATGTCGGCTCTTTTTTTCATATACCTTTCAAGGGCTGATTTTGCCCGATCGGATGTGAACACGACTCTCACTTTTCCGCCTTTTCCCCGGACGCTGAATTCTCTCGTCCTGACGTTTACCTGGCTGCGATTCAACCCTATGAGCTCAGAAACGCGAAGGCCGGAACTGAAAAGAAGCTCTAAAATCGATCTGTCGCGAAGAGACTTGAGATCCGCTCCGCCGGCTGATTCGAGCATCCGGTCCACTTCCTCCGTCTCTAAAAAATCAATCTGGCGCTTTTCCGACTTTCCAAGTTCCACCTTTTCCGCCGCAAGGGTTTTGATATCCCGTTTCGCCAGATACTTAAGGAAATTGCGAAGGGCGATCACGTGATAATTTTGCGTAATTTTTTTGAGGGGACGGCCCGCTCCGCCGGAGCCGGGGCGAGACGATCCTTTTCCATCTGCCAAACGATTAAGATGCAGGCGGTAGCTTCTTACAAGTTCGTCCGTAATTTGCTCCGGAGATTTTATTTTCGCCCACGCAAAAAAGCGATCGAGATAATGGCCATAATTCTCAATTGTTTTCCGGGAACGATCCTTTTCGATCTCCAGATATTCAAGATATTCTCTTTTCAGTCTTTCAAAGTTCATTTTTTGACTAAAAGACTTAAGTGTTCCTAATTATAGCAAAATATTCGTTTTTTTTCACTGTTTTGCCTTTTTTGGACCAACTTAATATTTGGCTTTCATAAGACCTTAGGGAAAAATTTACCTTGATTTTTCAAATCCGATATATGATATTAATTTGCTTTATATAAAGCATTATTTATCAAAATATTTTCCTTCTCACTTTTAATCTTGACATAATTCTCCTCTGTGATAACCTATTATTCGTGTAATAATTAGGGATTAGCAGGTTATCGCTTCCGAAAGGCAGTCTTTCTGTTCCAGTTGCGGGCCTCCAATCCAACAGAAAGGGGAAACCTATTAGTAACTTTTTCAAAATCTTCATCCAGACCGTCTGGAGAGGAATGCGAACAGTGCTAAAAGGAGAAAATATTCGGCTTGCTTCTTCTAGGCTTTATTCTCTTCAAATAAGTTCGACTTCTTACCTGAAAAGAAAGTTCGTCGGAAGAAAAATACTCGCTCTGTTCAGGGAGCATTCGGCTACTATTGTAGTCGCTATTTGCGTTGCCTTGGTGGCGCTCATTAATCTTTCTTCAACAAAGGGCGCCCGCGGCTCTCTCTTTGACTCCCTGAAATCCGGACCTCAAAACAAGGATTCTTTGAAAAATAAGGTTACTCTGCAAAACGGACGAAAGAATAATTTAGCCACGGCCCCATTGGCCGGACCGGGATATCTCAGCGACACGGATGTTTCGGCGGAAGAAGATCTTTATCCCAGCGGGGATTACGAGATGACCATACCGACTGCCCAAAGCCAAATTCTCCTGGCTTCCTATAATCCCCAAACTTCCGGCATGGGACGCCGGGAAATGAAGACCTATGAAGTCAAAGACGGAGATACCGCCGGTTCCATCGCCGCCAAAAATGGCGTTTCAGTCAACACTATTCTTTGGGCAAACAGCCTTTCGGAAACTTCGCTTATTAAACCTGGAGACAAGATAGCCATTCTTCCCGTGACCGGAGTAAAATATAAAGTCCAAAAAGGCGATTCCTTGGAAACGATAGTCAATAAATATAATTCAGACAAACAAAAAGTCCTCGCCTATAATGAACTTCCGGCGGATGAGAAAATAAAGGAAGGACAGGAGCTGATTCTTCCCGACGGATACGTCTCAGCGCCAAGTGCGCCATTAACTCAGACCACCCGCCTGGCTTCGACAATCCCAACTTCAACCAGTCAGGTTCAGTATGCGTCGATTTCTTCCAATTCCAAAGACGTAAAAGCGGGAGCGGGACACAGATTTCCCTACGGTTATTGCACTTGGTATGTCGCCCAAAAAAAATACGTCCCGTGGGGCGGAAATGCCGGAGCATGGCTCACCAACGCCCGCGCCTTTGGAAAAGCTACGGGCCGCACGCCAAAACCGGGCGCCATTGTCGTAACCGGAGAGTCCCGCTGGGGGCATGTCGCCGTTGTCGAATCAGTCAGCGGAAGCAGCTTCACGGTCTCCGAAATGAATTACCGCGGCTTTGCCAAAAAAAGCACCCGCACTATTTCAACAAAGAGCGGCATTGTGAGAGGATTCATATACTGAAAAATGGAACTTTCTGAATAAAAAAGAGCCAGTATTTGACCGGCTCTTTTTTCATTGAAGATCCTTTATATAACCAAGCTATTCAGCAGCTTAATCAACTCATTTGTTTCTCCTATATCTTTGATTTCATTTAGAACATCCGGTCTTTTTTCTACAGCTTTTAACAAAAAATCCAAGTTTTTCAGCATTTCTTCAGAGGGGAAATATCTGATTGTTTTTGCTGACGCATCAACCATTTTCAAAAGAAAATCCTCGTTATTTCTTAAATCTTCCGGGATGCGATTGCTAAAAATAGCAACGAAGTTAGGATAACTTTTCAGAAATGTCTCAAGAAAATTTTTATTACGTATTAGTTCTGGATTGTCAGAGAAAAATTTGTCAACTGACACTTCGCGTTGTGTGCAAGCAGAATATAATTCTTCTGATTTTTTCTGAATATCTGCCGTTCTCTTTTTGTCTTCTTCCTTTGCTTGCTCCATAAGAACAGCAAAGACGCTAGCATCAACTTCCTTACCCTCGTGTTGTCCGATGATTTTGGCCATTTTTCCAATTTTCTTTGCGTCTTCTTCGACTTGTATCCACTCCTTTCGGACAAGCTTTACTTCTTGACCAATGCCTTGTTCAACAAATTCATGCTTCACATTTTTTGGAACTTCATCCATAAAAGATCCTTCCTCTGGATGGAAAAGGCTTTCTTCAATTTTTTTATCCATTTTTTTGGATTAAGAATTTAACAATGATTTACTTTATTATCAATATACTTCATTGTATTCGCCTTCGCAAGCATGTTATTTTTTATATCTTTTCGAGTTCCGCGAATTCCGCAGCCAGTTTTTTCACTCCCGCTTTCATGAAGGCGACCGTCACCAGATCCTTTTCAACCGAAATGACAACCCCTTCGCCGAAAGTTTTGTGGCGTACCCGTTCGCCGTCTTTCAAAAATGACTCCGAATTTTTTTTCGCTCCGCTCTTTTTCTTTTTTTCCCTTGTTTTTTTGTATCCATGGTCATATTTAGTCACCAAATCCCCGGGAATGTCTTCGAGAAAGCGGGAAGCGACATTGATTCGGACCGATCCGAAAATATTCCGCGAAACCGACCAGAGAAGATAAGCTCTTTTCTTGGCGCGGGTGATTCCCACGTAGGCCAGCCTTCTTTCTTCTTCCATGTCCCGGGAATCAAGAAGACTTCGCGAATGGGGAAACAAACCTTCTTCCATGCCGGCGATAAAAACGGTATCAAACTCCAATCCTTTGGCGCCGTGAAGAGTCATAAGATGGACGGCTCCGCCATCCGACCGGATGTTATCAGTTGAGGAAACAAGCGCCACTTCTTCCAAAAAAGATGACAGACCTTCCATGCCTTTCTCTTCTTTGTGTTTTTCCGCCACCGTAAAAAGTTCGCGGATATTTTCATAGCGGGTCTGGCCCAACTCACCCTCTGAGAGAAGCATTTTTTGGTATCCGGATTCTACGAGGACCGACTCCATAAGATCAATAAGATTTGTCCGTTCCGCTTTTTCAGCCATGCGGCCGATAAAAACTCCGAACTTGGAAATCATGTCCGCTTTTGCCGAATTAATGCCGGCCATTTCGTCAGTCTTCCGGGAAGCCTTCAGAAGATCCACGCCGTTCTCCCGGGCGTGCCTTATCCATCTGCCCAGAGTCACTTCTCCAATTCCGCGAGGCGGCAAATTAATAATCCGACCGAGACTTATTTCATCCTGCGGGTTGCTTATGAACCGCAAATACGCCAGGAAATCCTTTATTTCCTTGCGCTCGTAAAACCGAAGGCCTCCAATCACCCGGTAGGGAATGGCTGTTTCTAGGAAAGCTTCTTCGATAGCCCGCGATTGAGCGTTGGTGCGATACAAAACCACGAAGTCGTTCAGCCTCAGACCTTCTTCCCCGACAAGCCGGCCGATTTCTGAGGCGATGAAGCCGGCCTCTTCCAGCTCGTCTCCGGCTTTGTATATGATAATGTCATGCCCTCCAACATTTTCCGTCCAGAGTTTTTTCTTTTTCCGGTTAACGTTTTTTGAAATTATTCCGTGAGCCGCATCCAAAATTTTCTGTGTGGAACGATAATTTCTCTCAAGTTTTATAACCTTTGCTTCCGGATAATCTTTTTCAAAGTTCAGAATGTTTCTGACATCTGCTCCCCGAAAAGCGTAAACCGACTGCCAATCATCCCCAACAACGCAAAGATTGCGGTGACGCTCGGCCAGGAGATTTACCAGGACATACTGGGCATGGTTTGTGTCCTGATATTCGTCCACGAGAATATAGCGAAAAATATTCTGGTATTTTTCAAGAGTTTCCGGAAATTTTCGAAAAATCTCCACAGTTTTCTGAAGTATGTCGTCAAAATCCAGCGCGCTGTTTTCAAGAAGCACTTTTTGATAAGCCCCGTAAACTTTAGCGAGCACTCTTTCAAAATAACTTCCTCCGGAAATATAGTCCTCAACGCTCTGAAGTTCTCCTTTAGCCTTTGAAATAACGGAAAGCAGCGCCCGGGGATTAAACTGCTCCGTGCTCACTTCCTTTTCTTTCATTATTTTCCTTATAAGGGAAAGCTGTTCCGAATCGTCGTATATCGCAAAGCTCTTCTTATATCCGATTTTATCGATTTCAGTGCGCAATATCCTAACACAGATGTGATGGAAGGTTCCCATCCACGGCTGCTGGAAAAAACCGGGGCCAAGCAGATTCTTCACTCTCTCTTTCATTTCTTCCGCCGCTTTATTGGTGAATGTTACCGCCAAAATGCCCCGAGGAGAAACTTTTTTTTCTTTAATCAAGTATGCGATTCGATGCGTAAGCAGCCTGGTTTTTCCCGATCCGGCGCCGGCAATCACTAAAACCGGTCCTTCTGTTGTAAGGACCGCTTCTCGCTGCTCTTCGTTTAGACCCTTGATTATTTCCATACTTTATGTATAATAGCTTAATTGGCAAAAAATGGAAATTATCAGCCTGTTTCCTTGCTAAAAACCGGCTTTAATAGTATTATTAAGTCACTTCAGATAACTACTAAGAAGCATATATTTATGGCTTTAACAAAGCAAAAGAAAGAGAAGGTTATCGGAACAACTAAAGTTCACGAAAAGGACACGGGTTCGCCGGAAGTCCAGGTTGCCCTCTTTACCGAAAAAATAAAGAGTTTGACGACTCACCTTAAGAAAAACAAGAAGGATAACCACTCTCGAAGAGGCCTTCTAAAGATGGTGTCGAAAAGGAAAAAGCTCTTGCTTTACCTCAAAACCAAGGACACGAAAAGATATAAGAAACTTGTCACCGGTCTCGGATTGAAAGAATAACAGTCCGTCCTGCTTGTCAGGACGACTTGTTTTTTATTTAAATATTTGAAATATTAACATGCTAACAGGAAAATTTTCTGAACAAAGAGTGGGAGTTTTGATCGACATTCAGAATATGTATTATTCCGCCAGAGTTATTCACAAGAAAAAGGTTAATTTTAAAGAAATCCTCAAGACAGCCGTTTCGGGAAGAAAACTTATACGCGCTATTGCGTATGGAATACGTACAATCGAAGGACTCGAAAAGAATTTTTTTGATGCCCTTCAAAAATCGGGTTACGAAGTCCGCACCAAAGACTTGCAGATTTTTCCCGGAGGAGCGAAAAAAGGGGACTGGGATGTCGGAATCACAGTTGATGCCATCAAACTCGCCGATCATTTGGATGTTATAGTTCTGGTTACCGGAGACGGCGATTATATCCCGCTTGTTCAATACCTTCAGAATACCAAAGGCTGCCGGGTGGAAGTGATTGCCTTTCAAGAGTCCACTTCGGGAAAACTCATTGAGGCTGTGGACGATTTCACAAACCTAAGCGAAAACAAGAAAAAATTTTTAATATAAGCATTAATTGTTATCTCTGAAAGCGCTAGTAGCAAATACCACGTATCCTGGGCTGAATTAATCGGCGCCGAATACGTGAGATTCGTTTATTAGCGCTATTCGGAAATATTTTCAGCTCTAATGGAAAAAGCAAAAAAATTCGAGACAAAAATCGCCGGAAGAAAGCTTTCCGTCGAAACCGGTCTTCTGGCAAATCAGGCCAATGCCTCAGTAACCGTCAGCTACGGAGACACAATGGTGTTGGCGACAGCGGTCATGAGTCCGGGAGCCAGGGAAGGAATGAATTACTTTCCCCTCATGGTTGATTACGAAGAGAAATTCTACGCTTCGGGAAAAATCAAGGGAAGCCGATTCATAAAAAGAGAAGGAAGACCGACTGATGAGGCGGTGCTCAATGGGCGCATTATCGACCGAACCCTCCGCCCTCTTTTCAATCAGCAGATGAGAAACGACGTTCAGGTGGTCATAACCGTTCTCTCCATTGATCAGGAAAATGATCCGGCTTTGGTCGGAATCATCGGCGCCTCTGCGGCCCTGGCTATTTCCGATATTCCCTGGAACGGACCTGTCGGAGCAGTGAGAATCGGAGAGAAGGAAGGCAAAACCATCATCAACCCGGTTAACGGAGACTTGAGCCAAAGCTCTTTCAGCGCCATTGTCTGCGGAGTCCAGGGAAAAATAAACATGATTGAAACCAGCGCGAAGGAAGTTCCGGAAGAAAAGATATTTGAAGCGCTGAGCGAATCCCAAAAAGTAATCGACCAGATCGTTGCGTTTATCAAAGAAATACAAAATCAAATCGGAAAACCGAAATCCGAGGGCCTCATTCTTAAAGCCGAGGAAGATTTTTCCAAGGAAATTATCGGCAAGTTTTCTGAAAAAATCCGGCCGGCTCTTTTCCAAAAAGATTACTCCGTGCAAACCGCCAAACAGCAGGAGCTTTTTAAGGAAGTGTCGGAATACGTCAAATCCGCTTACCCGGAGGAATACAGCCAGAAAAAAGAACTCGCTCTTCTTGTCATTGATAATGAGATGGAAAAAATGTTCGAAGCGGCTGTCCTTGAAAAAGACGAGAGACCCGATAGCAGAAGACTTGACGAAGTGCGCCCGATTTCCTGCCAAGTTGGAATTCTGCCCCGCACACACGGATCAGGATTGTTTACCCGGGGGGAAACCCAGGTTCTTTCAGTTATAACGCTTGGCGCCCCCGGAATGGAACAGGTGATAGACACGATGGAACTCGATGAAAAGAAAAGATTCATGCACCACTATAATTTCCCTCCCTTTTCCGTTGGAGAAGTTCGCCCGATGCGCGGTCCCGGGAGGCGGGAAATCGGCCATGGAGCTCTTGCGGAGAAAGCCCTGGATCCGGTTATCCCCGACAAAGAAAAATTTCCTTATACCGTAAGAGTGGTCAGCGAAGTGCTCTCTTCCAACGGCTCTTCGTCTATGGCCAGCACCTGCGCCAGCACTCTGGCGCTTATGGATGCCGGCGTTCCAATAGAATCAGTCATAGGCGGAATTTCAATCGGCATAGTAGTGGGAAAAAACGGAGAATACAAATTACTTTCTGATATTCAGGGGCCTGAGGATCATTTCGGCGGAATGGATTTTAAGATTACCGGTTCCCAAAAAGGCATCACCGCCATTCAGCTTGACGTGAAAGTCGACGGCCTCACGCTCGAAATAATTAAAAGCACGCTGGATCAATCGCGTAAAAACCGGCTCAGTATTATTGAAATAATGGAAAAAGCCATCAGCGCGCCGCGCGCCGACCTTTCTCCTTACGCTCCCCGCATCATCACCCTGAAAATCAATCCTGAAAAGATCCGGGATGTCATCGGACCGGGCGGAAAAGTCATTAATCAGATTATCGATGAAACAGGAGTGGAAATTGACATCGAAGACGACGGTTTGGTTTTCATTACGGCTGACAATCCGGAAGCCGGAAAGAAAGCTCTTGATTGGGTGAAAAACCTGACTCATGAAGTTGTTCCCGGAGAAGTTTTCAAGGGACACATTACCCGCATTATGAACTTCGGAGCTTTTGCCGAAATTCTCCCCGGCCAGGAAGGACTTGTCCATATTTCCGAAATATCGGAAAAAAGAATCGATAAGGTGGACAGTGTTCTCAAGGTCGGACAGATGGTAACGGTCAAAGTAAAGGAGATCGATAATCTGGGAAGAATCAACCTCACTATGCGAGGATTAGAAAATAGCGTAAAATAAATAAAAGGAATAAAAACAAAATTAACCCGGTTAAATAATCCGCCTCAAGCGGATCCTCTCGGCGGAATTTAACCGGGCGCGCAAAAATGTTCCAATTCAAGTCAAAGACTTCTAATGACGAAGTTAATCCTACAAATGTTGATCCCAGCAGGGCTCTTCCCAATTCATACGGAAAGATTCGAACCTTGGAAGAGGACTATAAAGACTTCAAGGCCGGAAACTTAAAAAAGGCGCAGGAAGCAACCGCAAAAATTGAATCCGCGCCCGCTGCTGCGGCCGCGACTCCTCAACCGGCAGCGCCTCAATCCCAGCCAAAAGCAGATCTTCCCAACGCTCCGGCAACCGCAAACGAAAAACCCAGCCCCCCTTTTCCCAAGGATGAGCTGAAAAACGAAGCTCTCAATCCTTTCGGATCCCAATCTTTTTTTAATGAAAAATCACCCTTTGAAGGGACAGATGCCGTTTCTTCGATAAAAAAAGAAGGAGATGCCAAAAAAACAAAGGCAAATCCAAAAAAAACTTTGACCGTTATCTTCTCTGCCGTTCTCATGTTGGCCCTCATCGGCGGCGGTTTTTACTATTATTGGTTTTTCATAAAAAAGACGCCCGCGGAAAACACAGCGGAGGAAACCGCTCCGTCCGAGAAGCCGTCCCAGCAAACTGAGGTTCAGCCGAAAAATGGAAACCTTCGCCAGATAAATGTCGACATTAGTTCCGATAAGACAGAAAATCAAAAAACTCTTCAGGCTTTTGCCGATAATTTCCTTGCCGGATCCGCTGAGAACGAAATGATCGAAATTAAAGCCCTTAATAAAAACAATCAGGCGATAAATCCGGCGGAGCTTGAAACCGCCCTGGGGCTTACCCTGCCAGCCGGTCTGACCGGAAAGTTGGAAAACGATTACAGCCTCTTCATGAAGAAGGAAAATTCAGAGGTTCGCATGGGAGCGGCATTTAAATTATCCGCTGCCGCGGGGCTGGTTGAAACTTTGCTGCAGCAGGAAAAGAGCCTGCCTCTGAGCCTGACGGCTTTTTACCTGAACCATCCTCCCGCAGACTCAGCAGCAAGCTTCAGTTCAAGCAAATATAAGAATGCCGATATCCGATATTTCAATTTTCTATCCCCTCTCAACACTTCTTTTGACTATTCTGTGATAACCGACAAAGAAAAAAGCTACCTTATTTTCGCTACTTCCAAATATTCCGCCAGATCCATCCTGGATTACATGTCGGAAAAATAGATGCGAGGCTTGAGATATGCGGCTTGAGATATCAGAACTTACAATTTTATAACGTTTAATCTATTTTTAGTTCTCGTCTCCCGTCTCTCATGTCTCATATCTAAATTTAATTTGACCTTTCGGAAAAAAAGTGCTATACTGTATGTATAAGTTAAGTTTTCTTTGAAAAACCGGGCCAATGAGTTCCAATCACAATTTCCCCCTATTTGTGATTGGAACTCATTGGCTTCCCCATTTTTTCTTCCCAACGCGGAAGAAATGAGTGCGCCATTTTCGCCGTCTGACAAGGTTTCGGATTTCGAGATTGGCGCGCTCACAAATACAAAAATAAACACATTTTTGTAAGTTTTGAAAAATAATACAAAAATCAAAAACAAGGTTCTTTACAATAGACCGTGGGGCAGTCAGTGTGAATCAGGCATGTAGTCAAAGCACATGCCCATAGAATGTTGTCATGATGCCTTTCACCCGGGCTACTGACACTCTTAGCATGTTGTTACATGTCTAACGCCGGCGGGCTCCGCCACATATTATTATTTGCGGGCGTTTGAGCCCGCCGGATTGACCAACTAAGTACGGGTGGATAAGGAAGCGGCTTTTAAGAGCGGTTTTTTTGTTGCCCGATTTTTGCTATTCTTAAATTAATGGACAAAAACAAGAAAAACAACACGGGGAAAACAGGCGAAACCATCGCCGCAAATCATCTGATTGGAAATGGATACAAGATATTGGATCTTAATTTCCAGAATAATCTTGGTTACCGAATCGGCGAAATTGATATAATCGCCCAAGATCCAAAAAGCGGAGAGATCGTATTCGTTGAAGTTAAATCCAGACAAAAAGGAAAAGCCTATTCGTCCCTCGGGGAACTGGCCATTGACCGCGTGAAATATCAAAAGCTTTCAAAAATAATTTCCAACTATTTGCGGCGCAACAAACTGATTGATTGCGATTATAGGCTCGACGCCATTTCGATTGAGCTGGACATGGAAAACCGAAAAGCGAAATTAAAACACTTAAAATACATTTACTATCTGCTATTATTGTATTTTTGCGTTCCGATGCTATACTAAATTCAACGCTAAACACTAATCAGAAAAAAATGATTGACAAAATAATCCAGGAGAAGCTTAAAGAAAAATTGATTTCCGAAAAAACGCGTCTGGAAGAAACTTTAGCCGCCACCGAAACGAATAAAGCCGGCACGGACAGGGAATACCAGACCTCTTTTCCCGAAATCGAGAGGGATCAGGAGCAAAATGCCGATGAAATGGAGCTTTACGAGAGTAATCTGGCGGCTGATGAAACACTGAAAAGTGAACTAAAAAAAGTTAATTCCGCCCTCGCCAGAATGGAAAGCGGAACATACGGTTATTGCCTGAACTGCCAAAAAGAAATTCCTATCGAGAGACTTGAGGCGTACCCTCAAGCCGAGAAATGCCTGGATTGTAAATCCTAAAGAAAAATGAAAAAGATAATTTTCTTTTTATTCCTGGTTTTTCTCGACCAGCTGTTGAAATTTATCGCGCGAAAATCAATGTTCGCGCCTGAACTAATAAGATACGTTTGCAACAAGAATATCGCCTGGAGCATCCCCATTGCGCCGGGCTTTTTTTATCTTGTTTGGGTCGTCATTTTTTTAATCCTTGTTTATTGCCTTGCAAAAAGCAAAACAGAAATTGAGAAAATATCCTTAACGGTGATATTGTCCGGAGCTGCATCCAATCTTTTCGACCGGTTAACGCATGGGTGCGTTTCGGATTTTATAGACCTTAAATTTTGGCCGGTGTTTAATTTAGCCGATATATGTATTACAATAGGAATAATAATGCTGGCTTACAGCATGATTAAAAATAATCCCCGCAAAGAGGCATCAAAGTTTTAATTTTTTGATTTGAGTTTTAAGTTTAATTTTATGTCTTCCAAGGTTCTTTCCGCCACCACTCTCGGCCTTTCGAGCCACCCGGTAGAAGTCGAGGCAGACACCCATTCAGGGCTTCATGCATTTACTATCGTGGGTCTTCCTGATGCAGCCGTAAAAGAAGCCAAAGATCGGGTTGACGCAGCAATTAGAAATTCCGGATTCCGCCCTCCTCACCGGTGCGGCCGCGTAACAATCAATCTTGCTCCGGCTGATATCCGGAAAGAAGGTCCGCTTTATGATTTGCCGATCGCTTTGGGATTTTTGATCGCAACCAAGCAGGTTAAGTCCGATACTAATGAAAAAATGTTTGTCGGAGAGCTTTCTCTCGACGGGAAGATAAGGCCGGTCAACGGGATATTGCCCATAGCCATTATGGCCAAAGAAAAAAACATCAAGGAACTCATCGTCCCGCATGAAAATGCCAGGGAAGCCAGTATCGTTAAAGGCCTGAATATAATCCCCGCGGAAAACCTCAAGGACCTGGTTCTTCATCTTCTTAAAGAAAAAATAATTTCTCCCGAACCTCCGCAGGATTTATCGGAATTCTTTGCTCCCCAAAAATATTTTTCCGATATGGCTTATGTAAAAGGCCAGGAATATGCCAAACGCGCCCTGGAAGTGGCTGCCGCCGGAGGACACAACGTGCTTCTCTCGGGCCCTCCCGGCAGCGGAAAAACGCTTCTTGCCCGAACATTTCCCTCCATTATGCCGCCCCTCGCTTTCGAGGAGGCGCTTGAAATCACAAAAATATTTTCCATCGCCGGGAAATTGGAGAAGGGGAAAGCGCTCGTTTCCGAAAGACCGTACCGATCCCCTCATCACAGCGCATCAGCCGTCTCTCTCGTGGGAGGAGGGCAATACCCAAGACCGGGAGAAATAAGTCTTGCGCACAGAGGCGTTTTATTTTTGGACGAATTCCCGGAGTTCAGCCGGCCGGTTCTTGAAAATCTCCGCCAACCCCTCGAAGATGGAACGATTTCCGTATCGCGGGCGCAGGCTACGCTTAATTTTCCCGCCCGCTTCACCCTGATTGCCGCCATGAATCCCTGTCCTTGCGGAAATGCCAGCGACCCGGAAAAGCTTTGCAGCTGCAGTCCGGCTTCGATAATCAAATACCAGCGTAAAATTTCCGGGCCGATCCTCGACCGGATTGATATTCATGTGGAAGTGCCGCGGATGAGATTTGAAAAACTTTCCGAAAAAAAGATGGGGGAAGACAGTACTTCTATACGGAAAAGAGTAATCTCCGCCCGGGAAAAACAACTCAAAAGATTTAAAAACCTCGGCGGAATAATCACTAATTCGGAAATGCAAAACCAGCACATTAAAGAATTTTGCGTGCTGGGAGAAAAAGAATTGGATCTTTTGCGCCGGGCCGTGAGCCAGCTTCATCTTTCCGCCCGCGCCTATCACAGAATAATTAAAATTGCCCGAACCATTGCCGACCTTGCGGGATCGGAAAACATCGAGGTTCCGCACCTCGCCGAAGCGATTCAATACAGGCAAAGGCAGGCCTAGAAAAAGCGAAAAGGAAAAAACTTCACACTGGCATGCCGGCGTGTTTTATTTTTCATTAATATTCGAATAAAAAGCGTTTTTGAAGGATTTTTCGCCGGCCTTTTTATTTTTCTCGAAACATTGTATATTATAAACCCGGGCTAAAGAGGCCTGATTTATGAAAAAATCATTCATATTATTCCTGGTAATAGTTGCTGCTATTTCGCTATATCTCTTCTGGCCGTTTGGGAAGAGAAGTTTCGGCCGAAACAAAATTTTCGCGGTTGAAATTTCCGACGGCGGACTGATCTTTCCCGCAGCCACAACGGCTGATACTGTTTCTGGCTTGCTCGCCGGAGAGCATCTCGGCCTTTCCGAAAAGGATTATATTTTCCCCGCGCCGGACGCAAAAATTTTCCCGGGAAGCCGGGTGATTATTCGGCGCGCTTTGCCGGTTGAGATCGAAGTTGACGGAAAAGAAATTAAGCTTGATACTCTGGGAACAACCGTCCGGGATGCCGTTCTCGAAGCCGATGTGACACTCTCTCACGCCGACAAAATCAGCCCCGGACTCGACAGTTCTTTGAAAGCGGATTTGGACATTGTCGTCACCAGAATAAACTTCGAAGAAATTACCGTCGAGGAAAGCATTCCTTTCCAGACTGTCGAAAAAGAAGACTCGACCGTCCTTTGGAGGAAACATGAAACCAAGCAAAAAGGAGAAAAGGGAGTTCGGGAAAAAACCTACAAAGTAACTTATACTAACGGAAAAGAAACTAACCGCGCGCTTTTGGGAAGCAAAATTGCAAAAGCGCCGGTTTCTCAAATCGAAGTCACGGGAACAAAAATCATTGTCGGGAAAACCCAGACCGGAAGCGCGACTTGGTATGCAAACGGAGACAACATGACGTGCGCAAGTCTTGATTTTTCGATGGGAAAATATCTTCGCGTGATAAATCGCGCCAACGGCAAGTCCGTGATTGTGCAGGTGAACGATTCGGGTCCCTATGGAAAAGGACGGGTAATCGATTTAAATAAAAAAGCCTTCCAAAAAATCGGCGACATCGGCGCGGGCGTGATCAATGTAAAAGTGGAAGAAATATTAAACTGAATTATGAAGTATGAATTAGGAATTATGGCAATTTGACCCATTTTTCTTAAAGCCTGTTTTGAAAGTCTCTTTCGTCGCGAAATTTCAAAATTTCGAGCGAAAACAATGAAGCGTGAGGAGGAATATACAGCGTATATGCCGACGAGCGGTGAATTGTTTGCAGCCGAAATTGTGAAATTGCAGCAGAATACGGACTTTCAAAACAGGCTTTAATCCACAATTCGTAACTCCTGATTCATGATCCCAAAAAAATCTCTCGGACAAAACTTTCTCATCAATGAAGACATAGCCGAAAAAATCGCAAAATCGGCTGGTTTGACATCCAGAGATAGCATCCTTGAAATAGGTCCCGGAAAGGGGATCCTCACCAAATACCTCGCTGAAAAAGCGGGACGGTTTTTGGCGGTGGAGATTGATGGAAACCTAATCAGGGATCTGAATAAAAAATTTAAGAACTTGCGTGATTTTCATTCCCGTCCTCGTTTCACGAGAATAAGTTCCAGCGGGGATGCAGAAAATATTCCCGGCGGCTGGATCCCGCATCAAGTGCGGGATGCTGAAAAAAGAATAGGGATTATTGAGGGTGACATTTTGAGAATAAATCTTCCGAAACTTATCGAGGATAATAATTTCCAAGATTATAAAGTCGTCGCCAACTTGCCGTATTACATTACCTCAAAAATAATCCGCCTCCTGCTTGAAACAAAATATCCGCCGGGCGAAATGGTTTTGATGATCCAAAAAGAAGTCGGGGAAAGGATTGTTGCGCTTGATGGAAAGGAAAGCATACTTTCCATTTCCGTAAAATACTACGCCAGTCCGGAAATGCTTTTTGGCGTTCCCCGCGAAAATTTTGAGCCTGCGCCGGAAGTGGATTCTGCCGTAATTCGCATAAAAAGAAAAACAAATCCGCCCGAGACGGATGCGGGCGAATTCTTTTCTCTCGTCCGCGCCGGTTTTTCGTCGAAAAGGAAGATGCTTGCAAATAATTTATCTTCCGTTTTTCATGTTCAAAAGACCAATGCCATCAATTTGATAAAAAAATCCGGCCTTGATCCGAAGGTAAGAGCCGAGAAGCTTGGCGTCGAGGATTGGATAAGACTAAGCAAGGAGCTAAGAAGGGAAGAAATTAATGTTCTGAAGGAATCGCGTTAGGCCGTAATCATATTGCGATTCCATCCAAAGCTCAGTTTTTTTCTTACTAACGCGCGCAATCCCCCGAAGTCAAATTCTCCAGTTTCCCGAATCAAACCATTATGCTCGGCAAAAAAAGGAAGTAAGCCATCAGCACAACATACAAAAACAGGAATCCGAATACCCAGATATGCACCCTGCGCGGCGAAATTTTTTTGTTTTGGAGAACCCAAAAAGAAATCGCGCCCAAAATCATAGCCGGAAGAAAAAGTATTTTGGCGTTAAGTAAAATAACGCTCAAGGCATAGGAGATAAAGATCCCGAGGCCGATCGCAAAGCGGCTCCCCGTTTCGCCAAGAAGAACGGGGATAGTCCAAATTCCGTTCTTTTTGTCCCCCTCAATGTCTTTAATGTCTTTTATGGGAAGGGAAATTGTGAATGAAACTGTCAGCAGCCAAAAAATCTTCATCGGAAATTGAGAGATGTCCTGATTGTCGGAAATAAGAATAAAACCGCACATAAAAAGCAAAATAAACGCCTGGGCAGAAATAAATGTCGCAAGTATCGGAAAGCGTTTCAGCCGAAACGGGGGGCAAGAATACACCCAGCCGATGACCTGATAAAAAAGGACAATCAAAAAAAACTTCACCCCGACCGAGGCCGCCAGCACAAGAGACATTACAAAAAAAACCAAAAAAAGCTGCCAGTATTCCTCCTTCGATATTTCGCCGGTCACCAGCGGTCTTTTTTTGTTTGTTTCCTTGTCAATCTCAAAATCGACTACGTCATTTGGAAAAATGGAAGCTATCCAGGCGAAAACGGCGGCAAGAATTAAGTTTGAGAAAGCCAAAAACGGGAAAAACACCCCGGAAAAATCGGGGCTCCGGAGATTGGGAAAATTACGGGGAAAATAGAAAACACCGAGAACAAAGCCGAAAATTATCACTCCGGCGTGGACCATGATTTGGATCCAGCGGATATTTTTCGCAACTGCCCGGAACTTTTTCTGAAAATTTTGCCAGAAAAAGAAAATAAGGGCGGGAACAGCAAGGAAGGCATATACTAAGCTCATTTTAATATTAAGAGAATTCATGAAATCGCCGTTTTCAAAGGAAAAATATTTCGCTCCGGAAAGGAAAAGACCGGCCACGTCGTGACCTTCCAGAGCGCCGATGCCTTTTGAAGGAAGGTAAACAAGGAAAGTCAGCCAGGAAGGAAAAGACCCAAGAACGAAGAGGATGACGTATGCCAAAAAACCGACGCCGAGAGAGCGAAGCGGTTTTTTTGTCTTTAAATAAGCGTAAATTGCCACAAAAAGCACGGCCAGAGCCACTTCTGTCCTGACGCCGTAAGTGATTCCCAGCCTGGGATTATCCCCAAAAAAAGTGAGAAAGCGGCGCAGAAGACCGGATAAGCCGTCAAAAGTATAAAAACTCCAGCATGCCTGAAACTTTCCGCACCAAACCCGGTCGATTAACGGGGGAAAGGCGGCAAGCCAAAATCCCCAAAGGAGAACATTGGCCAGCTTTTGGATTTTTTCCCTCAGGGCCAATTTCAATAAAATTAAGATGAGAAGATAAGCAAATAAAAAAAACAAAAAAGTGACAAGAGCGGAACCCGCGAAAAATTCAAGCGGTTTATCCTTGAAATCAGAAAGAAAATTCTCAAGAAAAAGCCTCGCGATCATGATTGCCGAAAAGCCCGAGAGCCAAACCCTGAAGTCCAGCGGATAATTTTCAATTTTCTCCACTATTTTTCTCGTTTTATCAAACATATTGCTGTTTTTATGTCTTTTTTCCAATCCGTATCTTTACACTTGAAACTCTATCATAAAGAGCCCTGATTTATCAATAAATATTTTTTGTTGACAATAATTTTTTATGGTATAATTTCAGCAACAATCATTCACCCTGTTAGGCATTAAAAAGGAGTACTTTTATGCTGTCAGGGCGCTTTTGCTTAGACTGAATTCGTGATAGAAAAAATAACAAAAAAACTAACGGAATGAAAACACCAAAAACAAAAATGATGGCAATTACTGCTGCGACTTTTGCCGTGTTCGCGGCAACTTATTTTGCCATGGCGCAAAACTCAAACGGCAATAACATTTTCCTCGATAGCGACCAGGACGGCCTTACTGACCAGGAAGAAAAATCCCTGGGAACCGACTTTCGGAAGGCGGATACGGACGGAGACGGCTACTCTGACGAAAAAGAGGTCCAGAGCGGATATAACCCCCTGAAGCCGGCTCCCGGAGACCAGCTTTTCTTCGCGGCGCCGCAAGCTTCGGCAGAAAACAAGGAAGCGGAAAAATCTTCAGCCGCCGATCAGTCTGCGGAAAATTCAGCCGCGCTTTCCAGCACCGATCTTCTTTCTTCGGGCAACATCAACGATCTGTCTTCCGATCCGGAAAACCCGAACCTGACAAATGAAATGATAAATAATTTCTTGAAATTAACAATCGATAAATCCGAAGGATCGGAAGATTTTACGGGCAATCCGACTTTTTCACAAGAGGATTTCGATAAAATCGTGCAAAGTTCGCTCACCGCCACCGATACGGAAAAGAGCCTTCCCGAAATCAGGGATGACGAAATAAAAATTTTGCCGCCGGTTGATGACAAAGATCTCGATCCGGAAGAAATCAAAGAGGAGGAAAAAGCGCAAATAGAAAAATATTTATCCGAAACGGCCTTTATTTTTTCAGCCAATGCCCCGTTTGCAGTTGACGACCCAAGCAGCCTTCAGGCAAGTTTGAGCAAGGAATCGGAAAATATTCTGAGCGCCATCATTTCCGGAGATCAGGAAAAAATCGATGAATACGGCAAAGACACGAGGGAATCCATCGACCAGATGAAAAAAGTCGAGGTTCCCTATGTCATGAAAGACATCCATAAATCGGCTCTCCAGCTCGCAATCTATACGCTTGATTACAAAAACGACGTGGCCATCAATTCGGCAGATCCGGTCAAAAATCTGGCATCGCTGAGCTCCCTTCAGGCAGTGGGAGAATCGGCCCTCAAGCTTCAGGAAAAGCTGAAAACCATTTTGGACGAATACGATATCAAATTTATTCAATTTGAAAAATAAAAATATGAAATCTCTTTTTCAAAAAATATCGGTCCTTATTCTTCTTGCGGCAGTGCTTTCTTTTTTCGCGCCGGCGCCGGCGCGCGCCGGGTACTGGGGAGAAGATCTTCTGGCGGCGACCTATAAACAAATGCTCGAGGAAGTCTACACGCAAATGAAGGAAACAATGATTTCCAATCTCAAGATGGTGGCTATCCGGACGATCCAAAGCCGGCTTTCTTCGCTTATCGGCTCTGCCGGAAGCAGCGGGGGATCGCTCATCATCCCCAATTGGCAAAACTTCGTTTATAATTCAGCTTCGAAATATTCGACCCAGGTCACGAAAGATTTTTTCAGCGGCCTTGAAAGCGGCCTTCCCAGCGCCGTAACCCAAAGGATTACATCTCCCGCCAAAGATGCGACTCTGTCGAATCCTTTTTCCGTAAAACCCGATATTCAAAATTACGTCACGAACGGAGACATGAGCAAGGTATTCACTCCCGGAAACGCCCAAAATATGTGGGGCGCCTGGAGGCAGGGCGCCAAGCCGCAAAATGATCCCGCCTACTATGCCATGCTGGGAGAAAGTCTGAAACAAGAAAGCGCCCGCCAAAAAGAGGCCATAAAGACTGCGGAGTTGGAGGTCGGAAAAGGATACCAAAATGTCACCAAAAAAGCTTCCGAGGCCGGCGGAAGCAATACCGGAAAATACGGGACGGTGGGTTATGGAAGCGAGGGAGAGGGAACAGAAACCATCGTGACTCCCGCGTCCGATGTCGCTGATGCTTCCGCGAAAGTCCGCAATATGCCGATAGATATGCTGGCTATGGCCGATTCTATTCCCCAAATCGCGACTTCGATGGTTACCTCCACACTTACCACTCTTATGAAAACGGGAATCTCCACGGTCTCAAGCCAAATCAATAAACAGCTCAGCGGAACCGGGGAAATCGGGAGCGCCTTAAGCGGCGTTGTCGGCAGTATGGGCAGCACCGCTACCAGCGTCGGCGGGAAAACAATCAAAACCACCACCGGCCAGCTCCAAAATATGATCCAAAGCGGACTCAAATAAAATTGTAAATCGAATGCTTTTTCCTTTCCGGAAAAGAAAATCAAAAAAAGATACGCCCGAAGTAAATAATGCCGGCACCCGCCGCATTTTTTCCCGTGGGAATTTTTTTATTTTAGTTGTGTTTTTTATTATTGTCTCAATCTTTTTTTCTTCACCTTTCAAGTGTCGCGCTTATAAATATGATTATACCCAGGAGCAAATAAATGAACTTAAAAAGGGAAACTCCTGGAATAATGGAAAATATTGGACCGACAGCGCGCTTACAGATGTCCAGAATAATTATTCTTGGACCGATCTCCAAAAAATGCGAGGAAATCTTTATGATATGGATATTATAAGCGCTGCGGGAGCCGGACAAACTGCGGAACAAGCCCTCGATGCAAATTTCAAAACAAAAATGGAAGGAACTGCCGATGTCGCATCGGGGGTTAATGCACCAGGCAGAAGCATCTTGGCTGATATCATTCTAACGGCTGTGATAGGTGTTTTACAGGTCATCCTAATTCTTTGCAAAGAATTAGTGTCCACGGCTGCATTCATTCTTGATAAAACACTCGATCCGACCCTCTATAATCTTGTCAATCAGCCGGTCATCACAGTCGGATGGGCGGCGGTGAGGGACGTCTGCAATCTTTTGTTTCTCCTCGTCCTCCTTTTCATCGCTTTTTGCACCATTCTCCAGATTGAAAAATACCACCTCAAAAAAACCCTCCTAATGCTGGTCATCATGGCGCTCCTCATTAATTTTTCAAAACCCATCGCCATCTTTATCTTCGACGGATCCCAGCTTCTCATGAATTATTTCCTCAGCGCCCTCAAGGGGGATAACGGATATTCCGCCGGAATTGCCAACATTTCAAAGATTGCGGATATTGTTTATGAAAATACGAAATATTTTGATAATCCATCTCCAGATAAGCTAGTAATTGCAGTAGAATTTCTTTTCTCGGTTATTTTTCTTTTCATGTTTGCCGTCGCCCTTTTTGTCCTCGCCATTTTCCTCATCATCCGCCTCGTTGCCATTTGGCTTATCATTATCGTTTCTCCGCTCGCTTTTTTTGCCACCGCCGTTCCGGATTTCAAAAAACTTTCTTCCGACTGGTGGGACGCCCTTTTCAAGTATTCCTACTTCGGCCCAGCGGCGGCTTTTTTTCTCTGGCTATCGACAAAACTCAATATGGAGACGGTTCTCGCCGGAAATTCAAGTAATACTTCTGACGCCGCCGTCACCTGGGTGGTTCAGACAATTCTGCCCTATTGCGTCACGCTAGTTTTCCTATACGCTTCCATCATCATGGCCCAAAAATTCGGCATCCAATTCGCAAGCGAAGTCACCAAAGTCGCCGACAAGGCCATCAAAGGCTTTGCGGGAACAGTCAGCGGGTATCGCGCCGCCCGATGGGGAGCCAAAAAAGCGGGAGAGGGAATCAAATACGGTGCCAAAGCGGGCCTTAAGTGGGGAGAGCGCAAATGGCTTATGCCACACGGACTCAGCCCGAGAGCCGCCTGGCAAGGATGGAAGCAACGAGCTGAAGAGGTTGATCAAAAATCTCTGCGTGTTGCAACCGGAAAGGCAAGGGACTTTTTCCATAGAGAAGTTGATGGAACGAGTACTAATTTCGAACAGCTCGAGATTGACAGGCTGAAAATGGAGGAAATGAAAAGATACAAAGAGCATGCTGATGATTTTGAAGTTTTGGGGGACGAAATGACAAAACTTATCGGGTCCGATATTCAGGGAGCGCAAGAAAAGCTTTGCGGAATTTTTAGGATTGCTTATGGAAACAGGGACCAGGATGAAATAGCCGGCTTCATCAGAAAACATTGGGATGATGAAAATTTGAAGCTTGGGAACGGGATGACTTTTGAAGAATTATTCAGTCAAGAAATCGAGATAGATGGAATAAAAAGGAAATTTACGAAAGATGACATAACGGCGGACGGCTTTGATGTCTCAAATATGGTCGAGAGGATGCTCGCGTCGACGCAAAAAGGAGAAAAGAAAGACGCTGGCTACATTAACAAGGAGCTCTCAGACCTTGGTCAAATTGCAGCCGGAAATGGAGGAATTGGTTTTGGAGCCGTGAAGCGCGGCGCAGGCGGAAAACTGGTCAGGACGGAGAAAAAAGAACAAGCTTTCAAAGCTGCCAAGAAACACCAGACTGTTTTTGAAACCCAGGACCGAGCTAAAAAAACTCACCGCAACTGGGATACCAACGAATACACCAGCGAAGCCAATGATCAAGGACTTGATGCGTTGCGCTATACAAGTTTGGCTGAAATATCGCAAGTCGACAGAACCAGTCCTAGCCGCTTGGAGCAATCAGGCCAAAATGACGCTCTAAATGAAGACTTTTATCTCAATTTGGCAGGAATGAGAGAAAAGGAGGGATTCGAATATATTGATAGCAGCGGAAATGAACAAAGGAAGTTCTTTGAAGCTTGGAATCCAGAAAGAAAAAATGCTGCGGGCGAAATCGATCCAGGAGTGACACATATTTACAACGAAGAACAGGCCTATACCTCCGCCGCCTACCGCGCCGCCCTTCAAATGGCGGCAGGCGTTTCGACGGAAACAGTTTACAAACAGCTAAACAAATATAAATTTGATGTTGAGAGAATTAATGGACTCCTGACTCGCGCCAAGCGCACGCCCATTCCGCCAGGTGGAAAATCCAAAGCCGCTGGAGGTGGAGGCGACAAAGATCAAGCTCCAGAGATCGAGGTTGTGACAGAAAGAGCGCCTCGAAGCCGGACTGTTTATGATCAAAATGGGAAACCGATAGTCATGTAGGCCTATTGCTTTTATCAATCCTATGAATATTAGCGAATTAGTAAATAAATCTGAACAGGCGATTGAATACTTGGACTCATTTGAGGCCTGGAAGATTCTTAAGCTCTGGAAAATATTTCTTCAGGAAAATTTTCAAGGAACTGGACGCAATGTTTCGAATAATTTTCAAAAAACTGTTCTCGACCTCAAAATAGTCGCCTTTCCTAATCTTGAAGACGAAGAATGTGCCAATTTTTTAGAATCGAACGTGCTCGAATTTTTCAGGATTGAAGCCTCCCTAGAAAACCTTCTTACGGAAAAATTATTTCTAGTCCCTTATTCGATCAGAGACAGCCTTAGAAAAACCCTGAGATCGGCAATTTTAAGAAATAGTGAACGTATTGGCCAGCTTACTATTGGATCCTGGCTATCCAAATTTGATCAGACCTTCAATCCGGCTGAAAGGGATGAATCCGCAGTGATAAATTTTATCAATATGGATGCAAATGCCGTTTCAATGCCGATAAGCAGCAAAGAATTATTAAAAAAAATTCTGCATGCCTATGACTATTTACTCGTATACACTCTTCCGGAGACAGGAGAAGAGCTTGAGGAACATAAAAGAATGTATCTCTCCGGAGCCATTGAAGGAAGCACCGGAAATAGGCCACCCCTCTACAGCGGCCCTGCTAATCGGAATGTGAGAAACACAGTCGATGAGGTAAACTATCCCGTCTCGGAAGCCTTAAGTCGATTTCCGAAATTGGGAGAGCAGTTGATTACCTCTTTTCTTATCAAAATTAAATCTTTCGACCGGCCTGTCCGGCCTTCCATTCGAAACTGGCTTTATGATTACACTTCGCACCTCGGCCAAACCGGGCACAGCTCCATGGACCGGACCAATTATCTTTTTCGAAGCGTTAACGCGATGAATCTGTCCTCGCCAGAAAGGGAAAAATTGAGTATAATACTAAGGTCTTTCGATGAAAACATCCCGCTCCCGGTTGATGCTGGAAGGCAGGAAGTGGTTTTTGATGATCTGTTGAAAAAAGTGACCTCTCAAGCTCCGTCAAGACAAGCCTCTTCCCAGCCAAAGGCCGCGTCCTCAATTAATTTTATTCATCACATCGAAAGACACCCTGTTCAGTCCGGAAATGCGGCGAAACCCGAGACAGTCGAACTAAAACAGAAAGCGGCGCCGGAAATATTCATTAATCCTTATCAAAAAATAAGGCCGCAAGAAATCGGCAATGGCCTCAATAACCCGCCCAGGACTTTTTCAAAACCGGAAGCGCCGCGGAATGTCCCGAGCCCGGCATTTCCCTCCCGCGATTTTCAAAAAGCGCAGAATTCTCCCGGATCGACCTCGGGTGAAATGAAATTTGCCAATCCCTACCCTTCTCCCGGCACGCACGAATCAAAATTCGAACAAAAAAACGACAACATTGCAAATGTCAGTTTTTCGGAAGGCATCCCCAGGGTTCCGGTCGCCCGCGTTTCCGTAAAAAAAATACCGGAAATGAGAAGCGTTTCCAGCACGAGCATCCCGCCCAAGACGTCTCCTCCTGCGCAAAATCCGGCTCCCGCCCCGAAAACCGCAAGACCGTCTTATCATTATGCTCAGCCCGACAGAAATATCATCCGCCCCCACTTCGGAAGCGAATCCCGCGAAAACAGGCCGGAACCGAAAATAAAAGGAAACACCGTTGATCTGCGAGGAGACCAACAAAATTGAAAATGTAAATCTCAAAATGAAAAATTAATTAAATCTCAAAATAATTTTTTGCTTCTTACATTAAAAAATATTTTTGAATTTTGAATTTTAAATTTACTACCGTGCATGCCAATGTTCCACAATTTATAGACATTGAAGATAAGATTGCTTTCGGACTGACCGCGAAGCAGCTTCTTTGGATGTTCGGAATGGGCGCTGTCCTTTTGGCGCTTTATAACCTTCTCGACCGGCAATCTTTTTTTATTGCGGCCGTCCCGCTTGCCGTCCTGTTCGGCGCCTTCGCATTTTATAAACCTCAGGGAGTTTCCTTTTTTACATTCTCCGGGTTTGCCCTCCGATATCTGATGCGTCCCAAAAATTACGTCTGGAAGAGAAAATTCTCCGAGCCGATGATTGATATCAGAAAAGCGGCATTAATTCAGAAAAGCAAACAAATTCCGCATGCTGAGGCGAAGAAACTTCCAAGCGCCGGACAGCTCAGAAAAATCGCCTGGACACTGGACACAAAAAAGTGAAAAATGGAAAAATCAAAATGGAAAAGGACAGGGCAAAATTCAAAAATGAATTCAAGAAGCGATTATATAATTTTGCCTTGCGTTTAATAAAATTTATTGATAAATTGCCAAAAGATTCTGTCTGTAATGTTATGGGGAAACAGTTGCTAAGGAGCGGGACAAGCGTTCTGTCGAATTATATAGAAGCTAATTCAGCGAGTTCAAAAAAGGACTTCATCAACTTTTTTACTCATTCGCTAAAATCTGCAAATGAATCGAAGGTCTGGTTGGCTCTTTTAAGAGACACAAAAAAAGGAGATCGGGGAGAATTGGATTGGCTTTTGCAAGAATTAGTTGAAATATCGAATGTTATTGCAAAAGGCATTATTACATTGAAGGGGAAAAAATTTTGATAATTTACATTGTTATTTTCCATTTTGAGATTTACATTTTCAATTTTTATCGCTATGGAGCAACTGCATTCAAAAGAATTGACTAAAAATGAGGGAGCGGGAACTAGCGCCCAGCAATATGTTGACATAGCCGAAATCAAAGACAATGTCGTAATTTTGAAGAACGGAGCCATGCGCGCAGTCCTCATGGTTTCTTCCATCAACTTTGACCTCAAGGGAACCCAGGAGCAGGAAGCTATCGTCGCGGCTTACCAGAATTTCTTGAATTCTTTGGATTTCCCGATTCAAATTGTCATCAGCTCATCCCGTCTTGATATAAAGCCATATCTGGAGCTTCTTGAAGAAAAAGAAAAGCTTCAGGGGAACGAACTCCTGCGTTTTCAAGTCAGCGAATATCGGAGTTTCATTAAAAACATGGTCGGAGCCGCCAGCATTATGACAAAATCGTTCTATATCGTAATTCCCTTCGCCCTCACAGAAGGGCAGAAAGAAGGCCTGTTAGACCGGATAAAAATTGCCTTGAACCCGAAACAAGCCATGCTCGAAAAAAGAATGGAATTTGAGAATTATAAAAATCAGCTTTGGCAAAGAGTTGACCACGTCATCGCCGGTCTTGGTGGAACCGGGATTCAGATGGAACCCCTTAAGACCGAGGAACTCATAGAACTCTATTTTAACGCCTATAACCCGACTGTTATTGAATCGGCGGAAAAAATCGATACTAAAGATTTAAATATCAGCCGAATATAAATAAGGACCAACGAACAAAGAAAAATGATCAATAAATTCGCCCATTGATCTTTGATCATTGATCGCTGAATATCTATGTTTGATTTTATTAAGAAAAAAGACAAAGAAAAGCCGCCTGTCCTCACCGCTTCTTCTTCGGATGCCGAAATTGAGAAAATTTACCATGAGGGCTTGTCTTCCGTCGTGGATCTGATTGCTCCGGCGGCCATCCGTTTCAACAGCAGCTTTTATCAAATTGGCGAAACGTTCGCCAAGACCATTTTTGTGACAACCTATCCCAGATATCTCCAGACCGCCTGGTTTTCACCAATCATAAATCTTGATGTTCCAATGGACGTTTCCATGTTTATCCACCCTATCGAGACAACGGAAATATTAAAAAGCCTCCGGCGCTCCGCCACTCAGGTCGAATCTCAGATCCATATGGAAAACGAAGCCGGAAAAATCCGCGATCCGATCCTCGAAACCGCTCTCCAAGATATCGAGTCTTTGCGCGACCAGCTCCAGCAGGGAACGGAGAGATTTTTCAAGTTCGGACTTTACATCACGTTCTATGCCAACAGCCAGGAAGAAGCGGAAAAGGCCGCCAAAAACATAGAATCCCTCCTGGAGGCCAGGCTGGTTTATGTGAAAGAAGCTATTTTCCGCATGGAACAAGGCTTTTCCTCCACTTTGCCTCTGGCCAATGACGAACTCGCCGTTTCAAACAACATGAACAGCTCTCCGCTCTCAACCACTTTTCCCTTTGTTTCTTCTGACCTCACCTCAAATACCGGAATCCTTTACGGCGTTAATCGACACAACAACAGCCTGGTGCTTTTTGACCGATTTGAAATGGAAAACGCCAACATGGTTATCTTCGCCAAATCCGGCGCCGGAAAGAGCTACGCCGTAAAGCTTGAAATACTTCGTTCCTTAATGATGGGAACGGATGTTATTGTCATTGATCCGGAAAACGAATACCAGCATCTTTGCGACGCGGTTGGCGGAAGTTTCATAAACATTTCCCTCAGCTCAAATTACCACCTTAACCCGTTTGATCTGCCAAAAGTTCCCGAGGACGAAGATCCGAGGGATATCCTTCGAAACAATATCGCCAGCCTCATCGGGCTCCTCCATATAATGCTTGGAAATATAACCCCCGAGGAGGAATCGATTCTTGATCGGGCGATAACGGAAACCTATGCGATGAAGGATATTACCGCGGAAACAAACTTGCGCCAATTTCCGAAGGAACAAATACCCACGATGTCGGATCTCTATGAAGTACTGAGAAGCATGGAGGGCGGAGAAGACCTTTCCACCCGGCTCGAAAAATACACCCAGGGTATTTTTTCCGGATTCCTGAATAATCCTTCAAATGTAAACCTTGAAAATCAGATGGTTGTTTTCAATATCCGCGATATGGAAGAAGAGATGAGGCCGGTCGCCATGTATGTGATCTTGCATTTTATCTGGAATGAGATCCGATCCACCTTGAAAAAGCGCCTCATTGTGGTGGACGAAGCCTGGGTCATGATGCAGCATGAGGACGCAGGATCATTCATGTTTTCCATCGCAAAACGCTGCCGAAAATATTATGCCGGTCTTACCACAATAACCCAGGATATCAGCGACTTTCTTTCCTCAAGATATGGGAAGCCGATCGTGACAAATTCTTCCATTCAGCTCCTCCTCAAGCAATCACCGGCTGCGATTGACATCATCGGCGACACATTTTTTCTCACTGATCAGGAAAAATTCATGCTGCTCGAAAGCAACGTGGGAGAAGGAATATTTTTTGCCGGAAACAAACATGTCGCTATCCAGATAATCGCGTCCTATCCGGAAGACCAGCTCGTCACATCCAACCCGGCTGAAATTCTGGAAAAGAAAAGACTCGAAGAGGAAGAAAAATAAAAAGCAAAATATTTTTAGAAGCTGATGCTTAAAGAAACAGTGAATTCATTATTTCATGGACTTATCCAAGTACCGAAAAAGAAATGACGGCCGAGAAAGCCCGGTTAAGACCGCCCGGGACCCCGGTTTTTCCTATCCGAGCCAAGCGAAAGATGCTTTGGGCAATCCAAATCGTATCCGCCAGCTTAAGGAAAATTATAATCACAACGCAACAAGGCCCTACCAACGCCCCTCAGGAGGAAAAGACAAAAATCAGGATCTTTACCAAAACAAATTGAAGCGGCTTCAAAACGCCGCTGGAAAAAACAAAGACAAGGAACTAGCGAGGGGAGCGGCAAAAGCTATTTCGCGGCCGTGGAAAATGGCAACCGTCGGCTTTCAGCTTGTTTCCCAAATAGATATCTTGCGAGATTGGCCGTTTCTTTTTCTCCTAATTCCGTTTGCCTTCGGAAAAGATATCCTCGATTTAGCGTTCGCCGCGCTGACAGCGGGAGCCGCCGCCATCCCCATAATCGGGACCGGAGCCGCCGGAGCCGGAATGATTGCGTCCTTCATTACAAATGTGATGCTCCAGATTCTGGCCGTCACCTGCCTGATATTGGTCAGAGCGGACATCAAGAATCGGGGAATGGCCAAATATATAATAACCGAGAGCATTGAATTCATAGCCGAGTCCTTGCCCGGAATAGATTGGCTCCCCTGGGCGGTAATTTTCGCGGTTATCCTGTATTTTTGCGTTCTTTTGGACCGATATTTGGAAAAACAATCGCAGGAAGACAAGCCTGCCCAGGAATCCCCGGAAAACCAGACGGCCCCGGCCAGCACTTAAAACGAAAAAACAGCAAAATAAAATTTTGAAAACCAAAATATCTATGAAAATAAACTTATCCGGCCAGAGCAATAAAGACAGTTTTATCCGGAATAATCAAAAGGAAATCGCAATTGGTTTTTGCGCTCTTTTGGCTGTCCTCGTCAGAATTATTTTTCCCGCTCAGATGAACGGAGAGATTTTTTGGATTGATATTTTCCTGTTTTTTATTTTTCCCTGGCTCGTTATTCGTTTTCTGCTAAAGGAAAAACTCAATTCATTCGGGATAAGCCTTGGCGACAAAACGAAGGGAATTGTCCTCTCGGCGATTTTTACAGCCGTTTTTGTTTTAATAAATTACTTAATAGTCCGAAACCCCAATTTGCGCGGACAACTCCAGATTTCTCCCGGAATAGTGAAAAGCTTCTGGATTTTTCTTTGGTTTCAGCTTGTTATTTCCCTTTCTGCCCACTTTTCCTCGGAATTTCTCTTCCGCGGATTTATCGGACTGGGAATGAAGAATAAACTTGGAGGCTATGCGATTGTTATCCAGGCTATCGCCCAAACAATCCTTTACGCAAGAAGTCCTTGGCTGATAATTCTTCTCATCGGCTCATCCTCTCTTTTTGCGGGAGTGATATCTCAGAAAAGCCGCTCCATTATTTATCCGTTTGTCTCGATGTGGCTTATTTCCCTGAGTCTCGATATAATGATAATAAGATACATCCATCAAGGAATAATCTAAGGTTAAAAATATGAAAATAAACAAAAAAGTAATCGTATCCGCCGCCTTATCCGCAACCCTTGTTTCAAATCTTCTTTTTCCCGCCCTTGCAAAAGCCTACAGTTTTAATGTCGGCCCCTATTCGACGAATATCAATATCAATGAAATTATGCAAGAAGCAAATTTTTCATCGATAAGCAATCTGACCGGCGACGCGGCAACTTCTACGTTGGAGGAGTCGACTCAGTCAATTGAGGATCGCTATGGCTTCAATGAGAACATCTGGAAAACAGCCAAACGCAAAATGTCTACCCCCCGAGTAGACATATTTTTCGACAATACCAATCCAAAGCCGGGAGAAAAAGTTACCGCCCATGCTATTCCGGAATTCTTCAAAAATGACCCCCAGAATCTTTATTATACCTGGTATATTATCCACACGGAAGACGGATCTGTTCAAACTGCGACAAATTCTGTCCGCAATGGAATAATTGAAGCGTCTCGCGTAATGGCCAGGGGCGACTACGATCCGGATCTTGACGAACAAAATTACGACGATCCCAAAAAAGACCCCGACAAGGACGGCTGGCCCGCAGTTGATTCCAACAGCTATGATGAAGACAAGACTATCGCGCCGATGGGCGGCGCTGACGGCGTTGGCGGCCTCCCGGAAGAAACAGTCGAGGCCTATAGTTCCGCCACGGAATGGTGCGATTCCTTGGGCGACCACAGCTGGGACAAATGCTCTTATAACGACGGAGTGTCCTATAAGCCGCTGAACACTTATTATGCGCCAAAAGAGAGTCAGACCAATCACTATTGCCAATTATGCGTAAATTATTTTTCCGGGAACGGAGAATCCGCTTATACAAGCGCCAAAACAGCCAGAAATAATTGCTGCTACAATAACACGCCTGAATCGTCTCTTCAGTGCTCTTCAACCAGTGAGGTTACGGATCCTGATACCGGAGAAGTAACCGAGAAAATAACGCACTATAAATGCCCGCAAGACAGCAATACGGACTATTGCGGCCTGACGTATAACAGTCTTTTTGACGGTTGCTATGACACATTTAAGGAAGCAAATAAAAGCAATATGGCAGCTTGTCTCGACAGCGAATATGGTTCCTGTCGAACAAACTGGGCAACAGTCCATGAAGACTCAAACGGAGACGGGTTCTCCGACTACAGCGAAGAGGATACCACCCAGGTTTCCCGGTGCTACAAACATAACTTTGGTTCCAGCAATGATGCCGGCATCTTCCGGGAAAACGAACTTTCTGACGACTCCACCAGTGATTCTTCCGGGTTGGATGTCTCGGTTCCCTGCAAACATAAATGGATAAACGCAACGGATTACAGATCCGGTTCCGGAAAATTTCCCACCGGCGAGGAGGAAAAATGGAAGACAGACCCGACCGATCCCGACACGGACGGAGACGGTTTTGCTGACGGAGCGGACGTCATTGGACTTGGCCAGGAAAATTTCACCTGGACTTACCAGTCTGGCGACAGAGTGGGCGTGGTAGCGGAGGGAACCTCTATGGTCCCTACCGACGAGAAAACCGCTTACTATAAGATAATGTGGGGACATCTTGATGTTTGCGATTCGACAAAAACCGGATTAATGGATGGCGATGATTGTGATGATTCCGGGGATTACGGCTATGGATTTATGGCAACCAAAGCTCCCAACGAGGGAGAGGACGAAAAATTAAAAGTTTCACTGTCATATTCTCCTGATAATCCGCTGGCTGATCCAAGCGATGACAATAAAGAAAATATCCAAGAAGACGGAACCATTTCTGATGCCGACCAAATAACCGTCACATCCTCCCTGGACAGTACCACTAATAATCCAAATAATTTATATTACACCTGGCAAATATCCGAAGGAGACAGCCCCTCAACGGACAATTGGAAAGAAATAAAAAACGTCACTGACTACTTTGGCACCGCTTCTCCTCTGAACGGATTAGGGATAGCCAGTCTCAATTTTACGCCAAAGAAAAAATCTCTCGAAGGAGACGGGGATACCTCGTATTTTAAAGTCACTCTCACTGTTTCAACGGCCGCCGACGAAAAGTCCGGCAGAGGAAGATCGAGCGTTGTGGTCGGAGTCAGCAAAAAAGGCATAAAAATAAAATTATACAAAGTTGATATCAAGGACGGCAAGGCAGTATTGGGAAAGGAGGTTTGCAGCGAAGGCCTCTATAAATCCCTGTGTCCGGCGATGCAATATCAGATGCTGGCCGCCGAAGCAGTCAGCAGTAAATTCAAACCCAATAACAGCGTTTTTTCCTGGAGTTTGAACGGGGAAATGCTTTCCGCGCCCGCGAATTCGGCAACTCAGTTTGACGGATGGAGCGACACAACTGTTTTTTTTCCGGTCACCAAAGAAGAACGAGATATAGAAAATATTTCCGTAACTGCCACATCAAAAGACGAGCTGCAGCCAGCTCTTGGAAGCCGCGCGGTCACCGTCGTCAAGCCGGCTCTGTTTATTAAATCTGCCGATTCCGGAACTTCGTGGCCGGTAACTTACACTGCAGAGAATCCGGACAAAAAATACAGCTACAGAACTATTGAAAGCAGCACGGCTTTCCAGGCTCTGAGCGGGCAGGAAGCTTCTTATTACCTAAGTTTTGTCCCTGATTACATTTTTGACAATGATACCCTGAACACTTCAATCGACTGGGATATCAATGGATCCGATATGGCATCGGAAAATGTTTATGAATATGCTTCCGGCCTTGAAAACATAACTCTCGAAAATAACAATCGGAACATAAAGCTCAAAACAAGAAGTGATTCAGAAAACCAGTCGTACGCGCTGGGGGCAAAAGTAAAAAAGTATTGGGGAGACGATGAGAAAAATATTATCTATTCAACGTGGGGGATATCGCCCCAAACAACCGAGGGCGACACGTCAATCACTCTGACAACCACCAAGACGGCGCCGGGGAATGACAACGATGACGTCTGGGGAACGGTAGGCCAGGGGAGCACCACTCAAATCCTGGCTGCTGTCGGGACTCATCTCCCGCATTATATTATGTACCTTTTGCGCCTCGCGCTTACTCTTATCGTTATGTTTTTCCTGAGTATCGGATTTTATGCCTTAACACAAAAAGTCAGCCTTTATGAAGAAAAATAGAACAGCCAATTTTCTGTATTTTATTATGTTACTTTTCGCGCTTAACTTCGCGTTGAGCGACTTTTCGTCTGCCCAATCGGGGGAAGATCCTTTGGCCGGAACATCGGTTGATGAGGTTATGAAAAATAACGCTGCTGCTACCTCCGCCGCAGCTACTCCGGAATCAACGGCCGCTGGGACGCCATCATCATCGTCTTATTTGAACCAAGAGAAGATTCCCGGATTTGGACAAACTTCGGATTTTCCCACCTACCTGAAGCAAATTATAAATTTCGGATTTGCGGTCATTGGGATTATGGCGATGTTTATGCTCATGATCGGAGCTTATCAATACCTTATGGCCGCGGGAAATATTGCCAAGGAAGAAAACGCCAAGACGACTGTTTCTTCCGCTCTTTCCGGATTAATTCTTGGCCTTATCGCGTATGTCCTTCTTCAGACAATCAATCCGGACCTGGTGGCATTCAAGCTGGACGCCCTTAAGATAGGCTCTTCCGGCACCAGCAATGTCTCCGGAACCGGCAGCGGAGGCGGCGGAGCCGGAAACACAGGAAAAGGAACGGGCAGCGGGAAGTGCGAGCCGGTTGCTTCCGGCCCATGCTCGGAAAGCAATCTAAAAAATACCTGTTTTGGATCGGGATCGTATCAGGCCTCTTCCATCTGCAACGCTGAAAGCGGAGGCGGGGCGGGCCAAACAAGCAAATCTGACATAACAGCTGACGGACATTCATTCTCTGTCGGATTATTTCAAATTAATCTGACGGTTCATGACATCGGGGGCTTGAATTGCCCAAGTGCTTTTTCAGGAAAAAATTACAAAGCCGTTGTTGTTGATGAAGGCCTCTATCAGCAATGCGTCCAGGCCGCTCAGGACCCGACAAATAATATCAAGAAGGCTTGCTCAATCGGAAATAACGGCAGCTCGTGGAGCCAGTGGGGAGCCAACAAAATATGCGGCTTTTAATCAACTAACTATTGCCGGCATGAAAAAAACAATATATTTTGCAGTCTTGCTGTTAATTATTATTGTCGCTTCCGTAATTTACACCGCTGTTACCGGAAAACCCTCCAAAAACAGCCGGAACGAAAACCCGGTTGCCGAACCTGAAAATAATCAGACGCAATCTGATAAAATAGATATCAATACCGGCAAGGGAATCGTGGCTGTTAACAATATTCAAAAAAATCCCGTAGAAAAAATTGCCTTCGACGGATCCGTAGTTTTTGCCAAGAGCGATAACTACGCAATGTCTTATTATCCGCCCGATCAGGGCTTCATTGTTACTATTGAAAATCCCAACCTGGATTTGGCCCGATCGCAGGCGGAAGATGAATTTATCAAATTATTAGGCGTTGATAAAGAGCAAGCCTGCCTTTTGAAGGTTACGCTCAATGTCCCGTTTGGAGTCAGTGAAAAGGCCGCCGGTCAAAATTACGGCCTGAGTTTTTGTCCAAACGGCAAACCCTTTCCCCAAAATTAATTTTCGCTGAAAAAATAAATTTGATGTCAAAAAAAATATTCGCCATTTCCACGCTTTTATTAGCGCTCGTCGTCGGGGCTATTTTTATCTATAATTTCGCCTTTAAAAAACCTTCTCCGGCAGTAAGCGAAGAGGCTTCGAAAAAATCCTCTTCAGAGGGAACAATCCCCGCAAAGACAACGGAAACAAGCGCCTCTTCAGGCGACAGGAGCAGCAATTTTTCCGTTTCAGAAATATCCGATGAACCGGTTTTTGGAGCGGCCCTTTCTCAGGATGGAGAGTCGCTATATTATTTTCTTTCCGGCAACGGTCAGCTGAACCAGATCGATTTCGATGGAAAGCTCAGCAAGGTCGTCTCAACCGAGCAATTCAGCAATATAAAAAAAATCATTTGGAATAAGCAAAAAAACAAAGTTATCGTTAAAACCGAGCCGACAACCGGCAAAACAAAGTTTCTCTATTTTGATATCGCCAATAAAAAAGTATATTTGCTCAAAGAAAATCTCGATTCCGCGGCTTGGTCAAACGCCGGCGACAAAATTATTTATAAATACTACGATCCTAAAACAAAAAAAAGGACTGTCAGCACAGCCGATCCCGACGGAAAAAACTGGCGGGATGTTTCCGATTTTAATTATCAGGGGGTGGAAATAAGCCCGATTTCAGGCACTTCGGATGTTTCTTTTTGGCCTAGCCCAAATGCTTTTACTCCGACCTCCGTAAATCTTATTTCTTTTAGCGGCGAAAACAAAAGGGAAATATTAAAAGATAAATTCGGGGTCGACCTTCTTTGGTCTCCTGACGGTAAAATGGCGGCGGTCAGCTTCACCGACCAAAAGGGAGGGCACAAGATCGATCTCGCCATCATGAATGCGCAGGGAGGGCAATTCCAATCTTTTAATTTCTATACTTTTGCCTCGAAGTGCGCTTGGTCTTCAGACTCGAAATATCTTTTTTGCGCTCTTCCCGGAAATATTCCCGAATCATCAATTCTTCCAAACGACTGGATTTCCGGAAAAGTTTCGACAGCTGACACTTTCTGGAAAATTGAAGCCTCCACAGGAAAAAAAGAAAGACTGGTTGATCCTGAAAAAATCGGCGGATCTTATGATGCGCTTTATCCCTTTCTTTCCGAAGATGAAAAAACGCTCTTCTTTATTTCAAAGAGCGACGGAAAACTTTATAAATTAACGATAAGTTAAACTTTAAAAAATATCCTGAAGGGCCCTAATTTAAAGATATGGTTTCTGTTTTTTATCCCCGGATTTTAACTCCGCGTCTGTCATTCTGGTTCGCGAAGGATTGGCAAGATAAATATTTATTGCGACGACCGTCCAAAAAACAAAAGCCATGTCATTCCTCCAATACGTCGTGTCGATGAAACCATGGATGAGATAATACAGTATTATTCCAAAGCACATCGTGCCGAAAAGGCGATTATTTGAAATCGCTTTTTTATTGTCCCGAAAAAACCGATAAATTAGCGCGGCAAACCCCACAAGCCCGATCAGCCCCGCCTCAAGCCAAAACGCAAAAAACAGATTATGCGGCTGCGGGACTGCCCATTCCAGATAAGGAGGAAAATATTTTTGGTACTCCAGATATTTTTCCTGGAAATTTCCCGGTCCGATTCCAAAAAGGGGATTATCTTCAATCATTCGTCCCGCCGACTTCCAGATCATTATTCGCGAGGCCAAAGATGAACGCTCGTTTGGGAAAAATGCGCTCCTGAATTTTTCTTTCTGATTCAGAAAACCTGCAACCGCGAGAAAAGCAATGATCGAAAAGATGATGATCCCTTGCCTGAATTTTATATATTTAAGGCCTGAAAAAACCGTAAAGGCCAGCGCGATGGCTATCCACGCGCCGAAGGAATAAGTAAAAAAAATATTTAATCCCACAAGCGCCAGTCCGATTCCAAAACCCGTTCTGCTGTACTTTGATTTCTTTTCCAAAAAAAATAAAGCGCCGATGATAAGTCCGGGAGCCAAAAACATGGCCAACTGGTTCGGCGAATCATAAAAGAGATGAAGCCTGCCGTCATAAGAAAGAAGGCCCGCGATTTTATAATAAATTCCTGCCATTGAAATAAAAACTGCGGACAGAAAAAGGGAAAGAAAGATTTTTTTCAATATTTTTTCGTCCCGCCCAAGATAATCGTTCAAAATAATTGAAAAAATTATCGGAAACAGAAACCAGCCCTTAACAGCCCCAAAGCCGATATAGTAATCCTTATTTATAAGAACGGACAAGAGTAATCCCAGAATTATCAAAGAGACTCCGAGAGTATAATTCCGGTATTCAGCCGCTAACTCCCGGATTTTTTTCTTACCATCAAAAATCCACAGCAGAAAAATCGGAATAATCATTATTTCAACCAAATTCAAAGATAACCACCGACATCTGAATCTTATAAAATAAAACGGCAGAAGAAATAAGACGGCTGGAATAAGCAAATTTTGAATTTTATCCCGAAATTTTAGCATCTAAGATTTGATTCTTATGTTTAGTTAATGGAAACCCGAAAGCCAAAATCACCAAGAGCAGGACCATTACTTGCGGCGACCAAATGGGGGTGTCAAAAATTCCGTGAACCAAAAAGTAAATCAGACTTGCCCCCAAGCCAAACCCCAGGACGTCCTTTTCTTTTAAAAAACGAAAGACCGGGATCAGGATCAGAAGCGCAAACACTATCCCGTTTATTATTCCCGTTTCTGCCGCAATATCCAAAAAGATATCGTGGGCGTATATGGAGGATCGCTCTCCGGCCAATGGATCTATTTGCGACGCATAGTTGCCGATGCCAACTCCCGTCAGGGGACGCGAAACGATTATTTCCACTGCCTGCTTCCAGTTTTTTATTCTTTCCGCATTAGATCCTTCCCGCATATTAAAAGACGAAGAAAACCTCTGTAAAAAAGAAGACTGCCCGGAAATTATCATCGCCAAAATCACAAAAACAAGAACTATTAAGATTTTCCCCAACATATTTTTTTTCCCAAGCATGGCCGCCAGAAAGAAAATAATCCCTCCTAATATTCCAAGATAGGCCCCTCGAGAAAAAGAGAGGAGTACCGCTAAAAGCATTACTGTTAAGCCAAAAATAGCAAAACCGCGAAAACGTCTTTTTTCTTTGCTTGCAACGTATCCCACCGCGACAAAAAAGCATAAGCTGACAAAAACGGAAAAGGAGTGCGGATCGGGAAACAAGCCAAAAGCCCGCATCAAGGTATTTCCGGATACGTTAACCAGCCAGCTTGGATTGTTTTCCACGAGCTTTCCCAAAGACTGCCCCAGGAAAAACGGGGCAACCGCCCGCGTATACTTCAATTCTGCGCCTAAACCAACGATAAACTGAAGACAGAATTGGACAACTCCCAAGACGGCCGCCATTGTTCCGCTTATAACCATGGCCTCGGCAACTTTTTGCCTGAACCGGCCGCTCAGCAACAGATCGGCCGCTACAAAAAAGAAGGGAACGGTCGTGAAAAAATACATTAACTTTCGATAGCTTTTCCCGCTATCCTCGCCAAAAAATACGGACAGAATTACAAAAAACAAGAAAATGAGAATCAGCCATGTTTCGGCCTTGTTCGATATCCAAATCTTCTTCTTTGCGAGCCCCCTAAAAAGCCACAACAAAAAGACAACCGGAATAATCACTCTGGTTATGGCTAAATCCGCGTTACTGCCGGCGTTTAGGGCAAACTGAAACGGCAAAACGAGTATTAAGGCAACAAACAAATATTCTATCATCATTTCTTTAAATAAACATTTTTCAAGTAATAAGGGAATCTCAATAATTTTGCCAAAAGCGCACTTGCCTGGCCGTAATTTTTATGAAGATAATAATTTTGAGATGCGTAGTAATGTTTCTTTTTTTCTTTCTCGCTCGCAAAGCTTTTCCCGCTTTCATGAAATATCCTCGCCTCCGGATTCACAACCACCTTCCATCCCTGGTTCACTGCCCGAAGGCAAAGATCAATATCCTCAAAATACATAAAATAATTTTCATCAAACCCGCCGATGGCCGATAACGCGTCTCTCCTAATCATCATCGCTCCTCCGCTCACCCAATCCACTTCAAAAAATTTTATATTCTCGGGAAGCCAGTTATTTTTCTTCAGCTTTGAGCTTATTATCGAAAAAGGAGTTTTTTTAAAGCCGTAGCAATCCTTTTGGACTTTATTTTCTCGATTGAAGAGAAGCGGGCCGATAACGGCTATTTTTTGATCCGTCTCAAAAACTGCCAGCATCTTATCCAGAGACCCGCCTTCGATCCTGGTGTCAGGGTTTAAAAACATCACGAAACTGCCCGAAGACGCTGGAATGCCTTTGTTGTGCGCTTTTCCAAAGCCGATATTTTTATTTATTTCCAATACCCTAAAAACCTCGCTCCCAAGATCCAAATGGTTTAAAAAATCGCCAATTGGATCGGCGTCATTATTAATCACTATTATTTCCACATTCCCACTGTTTCTGGAAATAAAGGGGAGAAGAGAAGCAATGCATTCCCTTAAGCATTCGCGGCTGTTGTAATTCACAATTTGTATGGAAAGTTTCATTTGATTCGGCTTTATTCGGAAAAATGACCGGCCACGACGACAGTTACGGCACGGTTTCATATTCGCGCGCTTCTTCCCCTTTTTTATTTATCAATCCGGCTATCTCTTCGGTGCTAATGGCCCGGAATAGCCAGAGAAGAGCAAAGTATATCGTACTGCTTAAAACTACCAAAGCGGCAAACCCTAACCCGGAAAACAAATATAAAAAGACAGCCATAACTCCGGCCGACACGGCGATCGGAAATAATTTTTCAGGACGGGGACGGTAGCGGAGCAGTTTCCAGCAGAGAAAACCGGAAAGAACAGCTACCAGAAATTCGGTAAGAGCCGATGTTATTGCCGCGCCCTTAAAAGAAAAACGGGGGATGAGCACCAGATTCAATGATATATTGAACAGGGCGCAGATAAAAAGTATTTTCATTAATTTTTTTTGGAGGCTTCCGGCGATAATAACATTGGTAAAAAAATTTCCAAAAAAAATGAAAGCCATCGCAAACGAGAGAATCCTGAGGACCGATACCGATTCAGAGAAATCCGCCCCCCCGATAAGATGGATAATGTCTTTAGCTAAAAAAAGGATCCCCACTACCAAAGGAGCAGTGATGATCAAAAAAACCTTAAATGTCTTATTGGCAATCGTTAAAAATTTGTTTCGGTCGTGAAAAATATATCGGGACATGAGAGGCATCACCAGGCCGATAAACATGGCCGGAAAAAAGACGATATTTTCCAAAACTTTATAAGCTGCGTTATATATTCCGACATCCGAGCTGGTTTTCAAGATCGACAGTAAAATAGTATCCAGTTTGAAATAAGCGAAGACGATAACAGCCGAAATGCCAACCGGATACGACTCAAGCAGAAATTTTTTCCAGACTGAGAAATCGAGCTTGAGCTTGAAAATAAGATATTTTCGAGACCACAAATAGACAACCAAAAAACTGAGAATCATGTTTGCGAGGAGCGAGCTGACAATGAAAAGAAAGCCGAGATTATTTTTAACCGTGATCACAACCACGGCAAGCTGTCCTATTTTTCCGACAAATTCTCCTATGGCCACCTTATCCATGGCCAGCCTCTTTTGAAACAGTCCGATAAGAACGGAGTAGGCCGAAGAAAATAAATACGCCAGGGCGGAAAGAAGGATGCCCGTCTTAACCGCGGAAGAGTACGGGAAGAAGATAATTATCAACGGCGAAACGATTACAATCAGAACGGAGACGGCTATCCTGATCGTGAAGACATTCCCCAGGATGCTTTTCTCGTCGCTCCCGGGCCGGGATATTTCCCGGGTTGAAATAGAGTAAAGGCCAAGATCGGCCAGCGCGGAAAAAAAGGCAAAAAAAGCCAAAACGGTTGAATAATCTCCAAAACCGTCCTTTCCGAGATAACGGGTGATAAAACCTATTCCGACTAATGCAAAAACAGTGCCCGCGATTTTGGCAACTGAAGAAAAAACGACGTTATAGGCAATTTTACGGGGAAGAGAAGACACGGCTATATTTACAAACTTAAAAAGTAAAGGCGCTAAACCAAATTTATTCGCCGGTACTCATAGTTTCGATTGATCCCACTGGTTTTATGACAACCTTTCTATCCTCTCCTTCTCCAATACTTTCGGTTTTTACCTGGTCATTTCCGGAAAGTGTCATATGGATAATTCTTCTTTCGTAAGCGCTCATGGGCCTGAGAACGACCGGCCTTTTTTCAATTATGGCCTGACGGGCAAAGCTTTTGGCCGTTTCTTCCAGGGATGCCATTTTTTGTCTTCGGTAATTATTCACGTCAACTGAAAAACGCAGCCTTTCTTCGATTTTCTTTCTCGCCACAGCCCGCAAGAGATGCTGGAGAGACTGAAGGTTTACTCCAAATTGTCCGATCATCAGGTCCGACTCTTGTGTTACAATATTGAAAACCAGGTTTTCCCCATCCGGTCCGGCCTCTTCGCGAATGCCCACGGTAAAATCGAGAAACCCCATTTTTTTAAGAATCTCGTCTATCAAACTTTTTATTATTTCGATGTTTTCTGGTTTAGTCATGCTGTATATTAAACTTAGTTATAATCATTTTTTATGAATTTTGGCTGACTTCCGGTTTTTCCGCTGCGGGTTTATTTTTCATGATTATATATTGCTGAGCTATGGCGAATAGAGTGTTGACAATCCAATAAATCGCAAGTCCCGCCGGAAATTTCATCCCTATAAACAAGGTAAGGATCGGCCCCAGATAGACCATCTGCTGGTTCATAACGTTTGTAAAATCGCCTTTTTTTCCGACATTGCCTGCGCTAGGAACCATCATCTTTGTCTGAACAAACTGCCCGGCAGCCGCCAGCACCGCAAGTATGATGCTGGGCTTCGTAAGATCTAAAAGGCCGAAAAAGTTACTGTTGATCTTTTCGGGACAAGTGACAAAAGAATAAAGATCGTTGCATCCTGAGGAAAAATTAAGCCCGGCGATAAAAGCGCGGTAAAGAGCAATAAAAAAGACGATCTGGATGATAAGAGGGAGACAGCCCGAGGCCGGATTAACCTTTTTCTCCTTATAAAAGTCCATTAACGCTTTTCCCTGTTTTTCCTTGTCCTGCTTGTATTTATCCTGAAGTTTTTTTATCTCCGGCTGAAGATCCTGAAGCTTTTTTTGGGATTCGATCTGCTTCTTTGCCACCGGATACAGGATAAACCTGATAATTAAAGTAAGGACAATAATAGCCACCCCGAGATCATGTCCGGGAAGAATGTCATAAAGAAAAATTAAAGCGTTATAGATTGGCTGATAAATGATTTGGTGAAATATCTGAGTCATTGCAATATTTTGGCTTTTATAAGAAGAATTTCAACATTATTTCGGATAATGTCCTGACTGAGCTCCTTATAGGGGCATTTCGAATTAATTAGGAACAACAGGTTGTATCCCGGCTTTATTTTCCTGAGGATATTTCTGACCGCTTCCCGCATCCAACGTTTAACTTTATTGCGCTGGGATGATTTCTTTGAAAACTTTAATCCGGCGGAAAAACCGATTTTTATTTCTTTTTCAGCAATCGCCTTTGATTTTATTACCAAGACTTCATTGGAAATCGTCTTTCCGCTCTTAAAGACTTCGTTAAATGTTTTTCTGTCTTTTAGGCGATACTTAGCCGGAAGCATTTTGGAAAAATTAGACCGTTAGCTTTTTTCGGCCTTTTTGGCGCCGCCTCTTCAAAACCGCTTGTCCGTCTTTTGTCCCCATTCTCTTTCTAAATCCGTGCCTCTTAACTCTTCTCTTTTTTTTGGGCTGATAAGTTCTTTTCATTAATTTTAAGCGCCCGCATAAATCCTCGGATTCTTTAATGAGTTGCCTAAGGCAAATTGTTCCCTAGGGAAGCGAGTATCCGATGCGAACAGATTATTTCTAACTGTTTTTGATTGTATCAGCAAAGAAGGGACTGGTCAATCAAAAATTTCCTCGCGCCCGCTTCCTTTTGCCGGCACGTGAGAAGCCAAAAAACAAGTGTTTTTACACGAAACATACTGCGCCAGAAAAGAAAACAGTTAAAGTACTTGCTATATGTGACAAAATTTCTTATGCTTTCAACAGGTTATCAACATAGTTATCAACAAATTCACGTATTTTCCCGCTTTTTATGTGATATAATATAAAAACTTAAGCTTACTTTACGATGACCAACGAGGAAATTTGGCAGGCAGTATTAGGAGAAGTAGAGCTGGCAGTTTCGCCCGCCAGCTTCACAACGTGGTTTAGAAACACCGCAATTTTGGACTTTGAAGGAAGTCAGGTGATTTTAAGTGTTCCTAACGGGTTTGCCAAAGAATGGCTTGAAAATAAATATAATCAATACATCCTTAGGGCGATAAAAAGCTTTAAAGAAGACATCAATCTGGTTCGCTGCGTCGTTTCTGCCAGCCAAAAAACGGCCTCTAAAAGAGAAATCGATTCGGTTGTAATCCCGTCAAAAAATAATTTAATCGATCTCAGGGAAACTCCTCAAAAGAATCATCCGGGAGACATCGGACAGATAAATCTTAATCCCCGCTACACCTTTGACAACTTTATTGTGGGCTCAAACAATGAACTTGCTCATGCAGCTTGCTTAGCTATTTCCCAAAACCTCGGACGCGTTTATAACCCGCTATTCATCTACGGCGGCGTAGGTCTTGGAAAAACCCACCTGCTGCAATCCATAGGAAACGCCATCCTAAAAGAAAATTCCTCAAGAAAAATACTGTATTCCACCTCCGAGCGTTTCACTGACGATCTGGTGGATCGCATAAAAACAAAGAATATTCGCGATTTTAAAAAGCCATATCTGGAAGTTGACCTCTTGATTATCGACGATATTCAGTTTATAGCCGGAAAAGAGAAAACCCAGGAAGAATTTTTTCATATTTTTAACACTCTGTACCAACTCAATAAACAAATCGTTCTCTCGAGTGACCGGCCTCCCAAGGCCATAGCTACCCTCGAGGAGCGGCTTCGCTCCCGCTTCGAGGGAGGAATGATCGCCGATGTTTCCCGCCCGGATCTTGAAACAAGGATAGCTATTCTTCAGCACAAAGCCGCCATAAAAGATTTTGAAATAGGAGATGACGCTCTCAATTACATAGCCGCCAATATCCAGCACAACATCCGGGAGCTCGAAGGGGCCCTGAGCCGCGTAATGGTTTCCTGCGAGCTAAAGCAAATTGAGCCGAATCTCGCAAACGTTAAGAAGGTTCTTTCTGATATAATTCACTCCGGCAGAAAAAAGGGGATTACTCCAAAGCAAATTATTCAAACTGTGGCCGATTTTTATGATATAAACGGGCAAGACCTTCTTAACCGTTCTCGACGGAAAGACATTGTGAAACCAAGGCAGGTAGCAATGTTTTTAATGCGTGAAGAACTCCAGGCTTCCTTTCCTGGAATCGGCGAGCAACTGGGAGGGAGAGATCACTCAACCGCCATGCATGCCCACGGAAAAATACGCCAAGAAATAGAACGGGATGAAAATCTGGAGCAGGAAATAAATAACATTAAAAACAAACTCTACAATCAGCCTTAGGCATAATTTGCTCCGAAAAGTTAATAACTTGTTGATAATCTGGGCACATCCTTATTAAAACGGCGGCTAAAAAGAACGATCATCCTGTGGATTAAGCGGCATAAAAAAATAAAATTAATTATCAATATTTTTCTCCACACCTTATTGACATCGCATCGCTCAGCCTATCATCAGTTTTCACTTAAATAATCTGCCGTTAAACAGAGACTCAAATTAACTTTTCCCCAGATACTTATTTACCTACTAACAACAACTATTAAATATATTATTAATTTATATTAATCTACTCCAAACTAAACTTTAACACATTTAAAAAAATAATTTATTTTATGAAAACAATTTCAACAACAGATAATTTTAAAAAGGGAATCTTAATGGCGGAAAAGATAATTGGAAAAAATCTTACTCTTCCTATTCTGTCTAATATTTTACTGGAGGCGGAAAAAGGAAGGTTGAAAGTTTCGGCTACTAATCTTGAAATAGGGATTGTTTGTTTATTAAGGGCTAAAGTGGAAAAAGAAGGGAAAATCGTCATCCCGGGAAAAATTATCGGAAGCCTGGTTAGTAATATTGCGGATAACGGTCAAATATCGGCGGAAACAAAGGATCATACGTTATTTATCTCTTATCCAGGAAATAAAGCCTCGGTTAAAGGGATAGATGCTAAAGATTTTCCGTTGATTCCAAGGCCGCAGGGAGAGCCGATTTTGGAGATCGGGAGTCAGGTTTTTCAGGAAAGCATACAAAAAGTAATCTCTTCCGCCGCGGTCAATGAGACCAGGCAGGAACTTACCGGTATTTTTTTTGGCTTCGAAGAGAATAGGCTGATTTTGGCGGCAACAGACAGTTTTCGGCTCGCAGAAAGTGTGATAAAACTTGAAAAGGATAATTTAACTCCCGGATACCAAAAATATATAAGTAAAAATAACTCGATTATTGTTCCTGCAAAAACTCTTCAGGAGGTGGCGCGAAGTATTGACGCGGAAAAAGAAAAAGTAAAAATTTTTGTGGGAGAAAACCAAATTTTTTTTGAAGTGGAAAATATTCTTTTTGTCTCGAGGCTTATTGACGGAAAATACCCGGAATATAAACAGGTCGTGCCTAAAGAATTTTCATCAAACGTTCGGTTAAGAAAAGATAGTTTGATCAGGGCAGTGAGGGTGGCAAGTATTTTTTCCGACAGTAAAAGTCGGGAAGTTAAACTTAAAATTAAAGATGGAGAAAAGAAAATAAGAGTGGAAGCTCAGTCTGTTGAGGCGGGTGAAAACGTTACCGAAGTGGATGCTGATATTAAAATGAAAGGAAGCATTACAATTTCTTTTAATAGCAGGTATCTCATCGAAGGCTTGGCAACTCTTTCGTCAGAGGATGTTTTTATTGATTTTAATGATTCTTTTGGCCCGGTTATTTTTCGGGAAACAACTGACGGAGGGGCTAATAAAAATTTCTTTCATATAATTATGCCGATTAGGAATTGAAGAAATGAAATCCATAAAGGACATCCTTAAGAAAAAAAAATCTTTTTCCGGAGATGGGGTGCAAATTAAAGATGGTGATAAGGCTGTTATTAAAATTTCACAAATAGCCATTCTTTCTGAAATAAAAAATTTGTCTCCGGAAGATATTCGCGATATTTTTTACGGAAAAAATAAGTTAGTTATTAAAACAATTCATCCGGCCGTGGCAAGTGAAATTTGGAGAAAAAGAGAAAGAATTATTAATCAAGTGAACAGGGAAATTGGAAAAGATATTATTTTTCAAATTAGCGTTAAGTAGGGTTTTGGCCGCATAAACCAGTATTGATCACATGCTTTTAGGATAAAAATTTACGCTTTGAATTGCTGGATAAAAAAATCGTCGGATACGCAGTAGCGCCGACGATTTTTATTATATATTGTTATTTGCATTCCCCAATATCACCCTGTATGTCTATTTTTTCTTTTTCAGCCCACTTCTGAACCCCCTTTTCCCAGGCGTCGTACTGGGGATCCTTTTGCGGCTGCTTTGGTATGTCTCCGCGGGGATTATCCTTATCAACCCAATAAAGAATGTCATGAGCGCTGAATAATTTCTTTTTCTTTTCATCGGTCCCGTCCGGGCAATTATCAGCGGGTATGCAATATTTGTCTTTTTTTATTTTACAGACTTTTACCTCTTTTTCTTCGCCATTAACGACTCCGTCCAAAACGGGTTTTCCTGTTTTACCGTCTTGCGGAACGGGAAAATTCTCAATAGCCGTATTGGCTAAAGCTTTGTCCATAAATTCGCGCCAGATGGGAGCGGCTGTGTATACCCCGTCGGCTCCCGGGGCCATGGGGGAGTTGTCGTTATTTCCCGCCCAAACGCCGGCCACCAGTCCCGGAGTAAAGCCAAGTGTCCAGCCGTCTCGCCACTCGTTTGTTGTTCCGGTTTTGGCGGCTACCGGCCGACTGTCAAAACGAAGGGGACTGTTTGACCCGAAAACAGGAGAGCGCAGATGATTTGTGGAAAGAATGGCGTCAATCTCGCTGCAAACATTACTATCTAAAACTCTTTCTCCGGCAGAACTTTGGTATTGCTCCAGTGTCTTTCCGGCAGAGTCTTCAATTTTTAATATCGCCGTCTTGTCGTGGCGGGTTCCGGCTGTGGCAAAGGTTCCGAAAGCGGCAACATGATCCACGAGTTTGACCTCTCCTCCGCCAAGAACCAGAGAAAGGCCGTATCGACTGCGGTTGTTTAATGTGGTGATCCCCATGGATTGGGCGGTGTTTATGGAGTTATCAACGCCGGCCAAATAGAGAGTTTTCACTGCCGGAATATTTAATGACATAGCGAGCGCCTCCTCCATTTTTACCGGACCCCGATAATTATTGGAATAATTCTGCGGGGTGTAGGGATTATCTTTGGTCCCAAAATTAGTTTCTACGTCAAAAAGGACGGTTTGAGGTGTATACCCTTTTTTGAAAGCGGTTGCGTAAACATAGGGCTTGAATGACGACCCCGGCTGGCGATCCCGAATAGCCACATTCACATTTCCATCGATAGATTTATCGAAATAATCCTTCGATCCCACCATTGCTAAGATTTGGCCTGTCTTGGGGTCAATCGCAACAAGCGCGGCGTTAGTGAAGCGATATTTTTTTCCATTTTGGTCAACGCCGCTTCGCACTGCTTCCTCGGCAGCTTGTTGTTTTTCCCAGTCCAAAGTGGTATAAACTTTCATCCCACCCTCTTCTACCTGTTGTTCCCCATATTTTGCGACAAGTTGTTCCTTAACATACATGACGAAGTGAGGGGCGTCTATTTTTTCCTGAAACGGCCTTATCTCTGCAAGAACATCAAACTCCTTGGCGTTTTTCGCCTGGTCTGCGCTTATATAGCCCAGCTTTGCCATTTGATCCAGAACATACTCCTGCCTCGCTTTAAGGTCGTCCTGGTGCATTCCATAAGGGGAATAATAGGTTGTAGCCTGAGGGAGGGAGGCGAGAAGAGCCGATTCGGCCAATTTCAAATCTTTGGCGTCTTTTCCAAAAAAAGTCTGGGCAGCGGCCTGGATTCCGTAAGCGTTCGATCCGTAAGGAATTTCATTGAGGTACATTTCAAGGATCTCATCTTTCGAAAATTTTTGCTCAAGCTCAATCGCTAAAATGACCTCCTTCACTTTTCGGGTGAAAGTCTTTTCGTTTGTAAGAACAGTGTTTTTTATCAGTTGCTGGGTGATAGTTGAGCCTCCCTGGCTTCTTTTTTGGCCCGCTAAGTCGTATATGGCTGCCCGGGCAATAGCTTTGAGCTGGACTCCGTGATGCTGATAAAAATCCTGATCCTCAGCCGATATCGTGGCCGCCCGGACAATCTCGCTCATTTGATCGAGGGGGATGCTGGTCCTTTTTTCTTCTCCATGAATCTCATAAAGTATATGCTGCCCCGTGCGGTCGTATATTTTTGTTGATTCCGCTACCTGGCGCTTATTGAGTTTTGTGGGGCTTGGAAGATCTTTGGCATAATAGGCAAAAACACCGATTGCCAGCAGCAGCCCCGCCGTGCCGCTCCAGAGAAAAAGTTTCGAAATCCTCCTCAGCCACTTACGCGGCTTCTTGCTCTGCTTTAAGGCATTTTTGGTATTATCGACAAGATTTTTCATTGGGGTATATCATGAAACACTTAAGTTGTTATTTTTCTACAAAATAAGTCTTATGTCAACATAGTACACTATTTCTCCAAATCTTTTAAATCACCGTCCGTGATTGCTAATTGTTTGAGAAAAAAAACGTGTCGTGGATTTGTTGGGTCGTATTTTCCAATAGAAAATAAGAGTTCTGTAGCAGGATCCTCTTTTATCAATCTCCAAATCCCGATATTTCCTTCTCGATAAACAATATCTCTCGTGAGACATGCTCCTGGAGTCTTGCAGGTCGTGCCTCTAAAAATTCTGACGCAATCATCCCAAGCTTCGTTTTTTGCCGCTTCGATGGCAGCGTCTTTACTCTTTTTGGATTTTACAAAGTGGTAATCCCTCATAATTTCAAAGACTTTTCGAAAATCTCTTTTTTCCCCATCAAGCCCCAAAGCAAGAGAAATCGCCAGGTGGTAATCCAGGCCGCGGAAGCCCCTAGTCCCTCTTATTTTTTGCTCTCGATAAGTGGCGATACCCTCCTCGCCTTTCAGAGATCTGTCTAATCCCATGCCGAGGAGTTTTAACTTGGAACGCTCTCCCTTTTCTCTCTGAATAATGTGGGTTCCAATCTCATGTTCCAAGAGAGCTAGGAGAAAAGAGTGTTCCTCTTTTCTCGTTGAGGGTATATTTATGGTTCTTTTTTGCTGACTAACATTAAACTTTTTTATTTTTCCCTCTTTTTCAATAAGAACCCTCCAGCCCTTTATCTGATGCTTATTTAAGTATTTTTCAAAAGCAGCTCTCATTTCTTCAGCCGAATACGTTTTTTCGTCTTCAAAAGTTTTCATTTCTGGCAAATTAAATGCTTTTGGGTCAATCGTATTTTCATTTTTAATCAAGGCCTCAAGCAATTCCGTTTTTAGCCTTACGGCTGCGGCGGAAATATCCGGATCGGCATCAGACACCCTTTGCTCAATAACTTCCTTCACCTGATAAATAGTATGCTGATAAATTTCTTCTTCGGGGCTTCCGTATATAAATCTTGAATATCTGCAAAATCTTCGGTCATCGCCAGCGCGTGCAGCTTTAAGCATTCTTAAAACAGCCAGTTGTTCGTTTATGCGAAGGTGATAAGCTTCTCGGGCGATGATATCCTTTTCTTGGGATAATATTTCTTTTTTAAGCAGTAAAAGTCGCTGTTCTTTCTGGTCATAATCAAAATTATCTAGTTCTGGATAATCTAAAGTGGGGTTCTCGATCTCTCCGGCGAAAAATCCCTTTTTTTGTTCTTCGCGAATTTCCTTTTTTCCGGTCAAATATTCAAAATCTTGAAACGCACCCACACTCTTAAATCTTTTATACCAAAGATCATCCAGAGCACCCGGAATGTTTTCTGGTTTTTCTCGGTGGCTTAAAACTTCAAATTTGTTCATAGGTTATCAGCCCAAAGCTTCTGATTAAACTTTTGAATTGTGGGCTTTTTAGTGTCCTTAACTCCATTTCCCTTTGCCTATTATAGCTGGCTGTTGATTTTGGATCGAAATATCCCGGATGGCAAAGCAGCTCGACGGTTTCTGTTTTGGCGTTTTTTAGATCCCTAAATAGCTTGTTTTTCCTATCCGGATGCCAACTAATAAATTGGTTTGGGGTTTTAACTCCCATTTTCTTTATAATTTTTCTGTCCACGGAAGAGGCGGAGCGGACAGGCAGTCTGTAGTTTTTGGCAATTTTTAATACTTTTGAAAAATTTCCGGGGAGAAGGTGGTAGTATCTGTGGCCATCAAGATGGGAAGGGAGCTTTTTGAATAATTGTTTAAATTTCTTTATCTGATTCTCAATATCTTCCCCTGAGGATTCGAGGAAAAGATCCAGGTGAAGGCCGATGGAAATAGTCTTGTGTTTTAATAAATCATTTGGTTTGATAAATTTTCTTTTTACCAAAACCGTTGTGCTTGTCACGATTCCTCTTTCAATCAACTCCAAAATTCCATTGTTAAACTTTTTTGACAAGCCATAATCATCGGCATTAATTATCAAGTTTCTTTTCATAGGCTATTTATCTTTCAATAAATTAACGATTTTTTTTGCCACATTCACGCCTGGATGGACTTTTTCAAATCCTTCGAAACAGGGGAATAAGTTTACTTCAATTACGAGATATTTATTTTTAATCTTGAAAACATCCAAGCCTGCGAGATCCAGCTTAAGATCGCGGCAAACTTTTTCGGAAAAGCGTTCCATTTCTGGATCGATGTATTTTTCAACGGAACCGCCTAAGGCGAAATTATTTTTCCATTTTCCGGACGCGGCTTTTCTTTTCATTATGCCAAGGGATTTTCCGGCCAGCACCAATACGCGGTAATCCCCGTCGTTTTTGAGATACGGCTGGAAAACTAAATTGGCGCTTCTTTTATTTTTAAGAAAAGTGCCAAGCTCTTTTTTGCTCCCGACCTTAAAAACGCCAAGTCCCATCCCTCCGCTGCTTTTTTTCACCACAATGGGATAACGGAAATGGAATTTCGTGAGAATCTTTTGAACTTTTTCGGGTTCGTTGTCACTAACGTGAATGGTTTTGATTGAGGGAATATTTTTCAGACCGAATATATACGATTGGCTGAATTTATTATAATAGGGATATTTTAGGATTGCTTCTCCGTTGACGATAAACTTCGCTTTATCCCGGAGGATGCTTCCGATCAGATTGAGTTCGTTCGACAAATTGATTGAGGCAATCACTTTTTTTCTCAACCCGAAGGGATTTTTTTGAACAAGATTGTATCCCGGCGAGTCCAGGAGGGCTGCCGAGTACGCCCCCAGATCAATTTTTTTGTTTTTTGCCCAAAGAACTCCGGACGTGAATACCAGTTCGCTCCACCTGAAAAAATCAAAATTAAAACCAACTTTCTTGAGCTCCTCGACAATTCTTTGTATGGTGTGGGTTTTTTCGCTAACCCCGATTAAAAGCAGTTTTTTCATACCCGAAGTTCTCCTTTAAATATTTTAAGGAGTTCGTTATAAACCCGGATCATTGAAGATTTCTCCGCTGGCGTGAAAAAAAGTCCGGGCATGGAATTCAATTCCACTATCCAAGGCTTTTTATTTTCATCAAACATAAAATCAATGCAGAAAATGCGGGGGCAGAAAGTTTCGAATAGCTTGTTGGCATATTTTACGGCGGGAGATAAAGATCGTGGGAGTTTATTTTTTGGGACAATGTTGAGCGATCCACCTTGAGCGAGATTGGCCAGGAGGCCTCCTTTTTTTGGTTCTCTGGTATAAGAATAAATAAATTTATTATTCACAAAAACTAGTCGCAAGTCGTGAGTGCCTTTGCTAAACCCAGGGACGCCTCCGGAAGAATCGATAAACTCTTGAGCTAGATATGGGCCATTGATTTTTGCGCTTTTATTGACGTCTTTTTTCTTTAAAATCTGGACGCCTTGCCCGCCGCTTTCAATTAAGGGCTTCAGGACAACTCGCTCGGTCTTGATTTTATTTAAAATAGAGCAGAGATTCTTTTTGTCTGTAATGAGCCAACTCTTTTTACACCACTTTTCAAATAGAAGGCTGGTAGTCAGCTTATCGTCAATCAGCTTAGTAAATTCTAGGTTATTGAAAAAAAGGAACTTTTCCCGCATAAGCTCTTTTCTGTAGTAGGCTTCTGCATTTGCTTTTGTTTTATCAAATATTAGATCCGGCTTAATATTGTAAACTCTTTTCCAATTAGCGTTTTTTCCTTCAAAAACCCAGGAATATTTAAAGATATGTTTTTTATAGTTGTACCACTCATAGGAGGATCGGTACATCTGTATTCCGTTTTCCTTACAGAGGGAATAAAAAAATTCATAGGAATATTGATAATCCTTATTATTAAATGGCCGGCTTTCTCTCCAATTATATTTGCCGAATAGTAATAAGACTTTTTTCATTATTTTATTTCGATTAAAAATTTCTTAAGATCCCTTTTGCCTATAAGGACGTGATATTTCAAATCCTTTCTGTCTGTGATATTGGTTCTGGAAACAACGGTCTCGCCGTCCATTATAAACTCCATTTTCACAACCGGCCGGATCGAAGATCCGCTGGCCGAGAAAACAACGGCTACGTCTTCCAGGTCGGGGATATGTACTTTATTTTTTTCCAGAACATCTTTTTTTATGGAGCTTTCGTTCTCAGATAAAAGTTTATATGACGAAAAATCTATTTTGCTGAATTTTTCCAGGAGGTCTGCGTGCCCGAGCTGTTTCGCGAGCTCAATATCGATTGAGGTTGAGTATGCTCCTGTGTCAATTTTTGCCTCAGTCTCGATTTCTTTTCCATCTTTTCCGACAAGCTTCACTTTTTCAACCGTCCCGATAATTTTCTTTCCGGAAATGTCTTCGATCTCATCTTCAATTTCTCCGCCGAAAAGATTCATTCCGACTGCCGCTCCTTTTTCGGCCGTTTTAATTTTGAGCCCTTCGACTCTTTTTAATCTACCGAACAGTCCGTCTAGGTTGGCAAGTTGAATGGAGAGTCCGGGGCGGGCGTTGAGTTCCAAGAAAACGGGTCCCTGGACCGGATCAATGGCCACATCTGCTCCTAAAAATCCAAGGCCGGAAACCTCCTGGGACCGAATCGCCAGAGTCAATATGTCCTTCCAATAAGGGATCTTGATGCCGGAAAGAAGAAGCCGTGTTCCGGGAATATATTCAATAATCTTGTTTTTTCCGAGAACTGCGGTGGTTGTGACGCCGGATGCGAGGTCAATGCCGACTCCGATGGCTCCCTGCTGAAGATTGGCCTTGCCGTCTGAAAGCTTGGTTGGCAGGCGGAGCATGGCCATTACGGGAACCTTGTTGTATACGATTATCCGGATGTCGGGGATGCCTTTGTAGGCGTATGGCTTGAAGAGTTTGAGAATTTTCATTCTTTCCTCGAAAAAAGCGATGTCGGTAACTCCGGACAAAGAAAAACTTCCGTCAATAATATTTCGAATGTGAGTTTTGATGTCATCAACGGTTATCAATGATCCGTCAGCCTTAATCCAAACATTCGGAACGTTTTTTTTCTTGCCGTAAACGACTAAAATCCCCTCTCCGCCGAATCCGCGGTTGGGCTTCAAAACAAAACTATCGGGAAGGGTTGACCAGTCGAAGTCCTCGAGTTCATCAATGTCGTTAATCCTGCTTATCAGCCCTGGCACAGGGATAGCTGCTTTTTTCAGCACTTTTTTGCTGAGCAGCTTGTCGTCCGCCAACCTTTTTGCGCGGCGCAGGTTGTTGGGGCGGATAAACTCAAGATTTCGGGCGTTCATTCCCAAAATTTTTCGGCTGTTTCGAAAAAATTCAATCATCGGGGCTTGATTATTTGCCTAAAGCGAAAATATTCAGTAAGACGAAGTCCTGTCCATTTGCCGAGAAGTATGTTCACAGGGATGGTTAAAAGGCTGATCCAGGGATAATGCAAGATGCCCCTGATGAGAACATCCCAGCTGGCGATGTAATACCCGATAACGGAAATAATAAGTGTTTCCACGGCTAGGATTATGGCAGCTCTTCCTCCTTTTTCAATTTGCACGGCTACGAATTTTTCGACCAGTGTTATCATTATGACGATAGGAAAAATAGATACGCTGGCGAGTCCGGTGCGGCTGTTGATGCCGCCCAGGATAAGAAGCGCAAGAATGGAGAAACCGACGATTGTGATCATTATCGCCACGCGGGGAAGATAAAGAAGTCGAAAAGGTTTTAGAACCAGACGCATCAGCGTTCCGACAATTATGACAGTAACAAAAATCGTAATGCCGTAGCGGATTTCATTTGTGGCCAGGAATGCAAAAGTAATAATGGCGGGGGTGTAGATGCCAAAAGCCTTGATACCAACGACCTGGCGGAAAAAAGCGATCATGGTGACGATAATTGGTAAAATTAGGACCAAAACCAGCGTATCAAGCGGTATTCCGCTGGAGAGGGCAAGAGAAATAAATTGGTTCATCCGTTAGACATTAAAGAATTAGTATGATTATTTTGATGAATCTCTGCGAAATTTTAAGGTCGCAAAGGCTTGGCGAAGGACACAATCTTACGCGGGGCCAGGAATAAAAAAAGCCCCTATTTATGGCTTAATATTACTTATTTTTTGATGGTTTGTCAATGTTTTTTTTGCATAGCTCGTAACCCGGAACGCGACTCGCGAAAGGAATTATTTTTCATTTTTTGGGTGTCGCGTTACGCGCATCGAGAGCCTGGAGTTGAGATGGCAGATCGCGATGGCCGCCGCGTCGGCCGCGTCATCGGGCTCAGGGGCGCTTCTAAGCTTCAAAACGTTTTTTACCATAATCTGAATTTGTTTCTTATCCGCCCGCCCATATCCGGTAAGCGCCTGTTTCACCTGAAGCGGCGTATAGGAAAAAAGGGGGATGATATTTTTTTTGATTTCATACAAAATCACTCCCCGCGCCTGGGCAACGGTTATGGCCGTTTTAAGATTCTTGAAAAAGAAAAGATCTTCGATGGCCGCTTCAGCCGGTTTGTATTTTTCGATTAGAGACTTAAGGTCGCGCCCGATTTCAACCAAACGTTCGGCATCAGTCTTCATTTTGGAAGTATTAATACATCCGCAGGCAATGAGTCGCGGATTTTTTTCGACTTCTTCGACAATAGCCCAGCCCGTTGTGGCAGTTCCCGGATCCACTCCCAAAACTCGTAACCCGGAACGCGACTCCCGGCTTTTCAAAGGTCCAGTTTCCTTTCGGGTGTCGTGTTGTGTGTGTCGTGTGTCGCGAAATTTATTTTTCATTTCTTAATATGCCAAAAAGCATGGCGCCTATCTTATCTGCCATGCTTAGAGCAATTTTATAATCATTTTTTTCCATATATTTTTCGACCAGAGAAAAATGAAGAAGATACTTCGACTCTTTCAGAGATGCATAGGAAATCCTGTAAAAACTTTGTTTTGATTTTTCTCCGTATCTCGCGAAACCCTCAATATAATTCAAGATAACTGACAAAGCGGATCTTCTGATTTGTGAGGTCACGCCGTATAACTCTTCTTTTGGAAATTTTCTGGTGATTTTGTAGACGAAGTGCACATACTTGTCCATTAGCCTTTTTAATTTTTCGTGAAAATTGTTTTCCATAAATTGCGTGTCGAGTTATGCGTTACGAGTTGCGCGATTAAAGGTTGTCGTATATTTCTTGGACGTCGTCCAGCTCATCAAGTTTTTCCAGAAGTTTCTCGTAGTCTATTTTAGTTTCTTCATTAATTTCAATGGGCGAAACGGGAACGAAAATCAATCCGGCATTGTCGATCTTAATTTCTTTTTTTTCGAGATTATCCTTAATTTCTTTTAGGTCTCTGGGATCGGTAATAATTTGGAGCATCTCCCCCTGGAAAATCGTATCGACTGCTCCTGCGTCGATGGCTGCAAGCTCAATTTCGTTGGCGTTGTCATTGTTAGTAGCAGTGTAAATCGTCCCGACCTGGCGGAAAAGATGCTTAAAGCTTCCGGAGGGAACCATTTTGACATTGGTTTTATTGAAAACAGCCTTAAGTTCCGACAGCGTCCGGTTTTTGTTATCAGTGGCAACTTTGATGAGCATCGAAATGTTTCCCGGCGCCATGGCTTCATAAATCACTTCCTCAATGGCGGCTGCGTCTTTGAGTTCTCCCGTCCCACGTTTGATTGCCCGGTCAACATTGTCTTTGGGCATATTAACGCTCCGCGCCTGGTCGATCGCGAGGCGCAATTTGAAGTTTGTTGCCGGGTCTCCGCCCCCTTCTTTGGCGGCCAGCGTCACGATGCGCGCGACTTTCGTGAAAACCCCGGCACGTTTCGCATCCTGCGCCGCCTTTTTATGTTTTATTCCCGCCCAATGTGAGTGTCCCGACATAATTGCAAATATTAGCTTATTTAGCGTAATATAATACTATCCTCTTAAGCTACATATTTCAAGTCATTTTTAATACTGATGATTAGTGCTCTATGACGAAAAAAGAGATTGCTGAGGAAAAAGAACTGATGCTCGCGCAGTATAAAAAATATGCGCCCGAAGTATATCGACTTTTGAATCTGGAAATGAAAATCAGCGAATATTCGAATTCTCTTTATAATTACAAAACCAATAGCGAGCATTCGAGAAGGCAAGAGCTTATAAGAAGCGTCATCGAAGAAAAACTTCAAGCCCTGTTTGGGGAAGATTTTGAAAAAAATATGAAAATAAATTTGTCGGGTGGGCTTTCTTCCAATATTGCCGACCATCATCAAATTCTCAACAACCCGCTTTTGATTTCATCAAACATCATAAGCAGCGTGAAAAAAATCAATTGTGAAACTAAGCAGGACGCAATAATAGTAATTTCAAGCGGCGACGTGCCGCCGAACAATTATTTCAGCAAAAATGGATTTTCCTTTCATGATAAAAGAGTCCCGCTGTTCAGCAGCAGCGAGAGAGAATTGTGCTCATACTATATCCCCAAAAGGGATTTCGATTTTGTGAAAAGGTTAAAGACATCAGATAGATGGAAAGAATTCAGCGAAATAGAGAAAGAATTTTTATTAAAAGAATGCGACAAGATAAAATCTTTCGATTTTTCCAGATGCAAAAATTATTTAGACCAAATTACAGTAAGCATCAAAGGCACCTGGCCCTTTTTGTTTGAAGAAAAATTGCGAAAAAATTTGCCCGATCTCATATATCTGACTCAGGAAGAAATTGTCACCGAATGCCTTGTTAAACTGCTGGAAGAAAAAAATATTATCAGTGAAATATTGTTTAACCCGATACTTAGGGAAAAAGTGATCGAAAATTTTCGAGGGATTGTCGTAACTTGGAGGGAAAGTGAAATGAAAGGAACTCATTTCTTCTGGAGAAAGTATCCGGGACGAGATCAATCTCTGCGTTTGTATCTTAGTGGGAATAAATTGGTTCCGACCGACGAAAGATTCAAGGACTTGCCGGTCACTCTGGAAAAGGAAGAAATATTGGAATTGCTAAGGAAAAAAGAAATTTACCCAAGCCTTTTTATGATCTTTATGGTTCTCAATTATTATTCAGGGGTAAAACCGTTAGTCGGATATGGTTCGGTAAAATATCTGCATCTCATGAAACAGGCTTGGAAGAAAACGCTTCTTGAGTTCGGCGACAAAAAAGAAGTCGAACTGCTTGAGCTTGTTCAGACAGACGGACTAGTGGCGGGAATGCCTTTCTATTTTCAAAGATAAGGAGGAAAATTGAAGACCTTGTATGCTTATGATATTTTTTTTGAGGGGGGCATGAAAGAGGAATATCTGATGAGAGCTTTTGAGATGCCGGTTCGAGATTTCTTCACAACTTCTCTAGCAGAGATGTATGATTATTACGGCCAGAAATATATCCCGGCGGAGGAGAGAATAAAGCCAAAGCTGAATTTTGATATATTGGCCGAGATAAATTTTAAATGGGTCTAAAAGAATATGCCCAGAAAAAAGATAAATTTAGCCGTGGTTTTTTATGGCCACAAAAAACAGTCACTGGTCAACAAGAAACAATTCGAAGATTTGAAAAACCTTCTGGCCGATTTTCGTTTGACTAAATATGATTTTGGCAAAGGGGGACATATTTCATTACTTAGAGATTTTAAAAAAAGAAAAATAGACATTGTTCTCAAAAATTCATACGGGCGAGGCAATGAAGCAGACGTCGAATCGTTTTTGGAGCTTCACAAAATTCCGTATCTCGGATCCGACGCGCGGTCAACTTTTGTCGGAACCAACAAGCTGCTTTCAAAATTTATCTTCAGACTGCGTGGCTTACCCGTCGCGAAAGATATTTTTGTTGATAGTTTTTTATGGAAGCATCAAGAAAGCGATATTTTGCGCAAAGTTGACAAGCATTTGGGATACCCCTGCATCATCAAGGATGTGGTGGGAACAGACAGCCGGGGAATTTTCATAGCGCGCGGAAAAAGCAGCTTAACATCCATTCTGAACGGCAATGTCAGAAAATACACGGGTTTTCTTATTGAAGAATTCATTGAAGATTGCCAGGAGACAACTTGTTTGGTCGTTGGAAATGAGAGACCAAAGGCTTACGAACCAGTCGGCTTCGATGTCGGGTCCCGAGGTATTCTTTCCGGAAAAATAAAAGATAACCATACTATCGAGCTCGAAATTCCAGCAAAGCTCCCGGCAAAAATTATCGGAAAAATCAAGGAAACGGCGGAAAAGGCCCATCTTTCTCTCAGGTGCAGAACATTTTCTCGGTCCGACATCTTGGTGAAAAGGGGGAAGCTTTATCTTCTTGAAGTGGATGTCCATCCCGGTTTTCGCGCAACCAGCGCTTCCCTCGTCAGCGCAAGATATGAAGGGGAAAGCGCGAACGATTTCTTCAAAAAAAACATTAAACTTTAGAAATAATATCATGGAAACAAAAAATAAATTTGAGGAAATGCCAAAGGGGGATTTTCACGTTGATCTCGCGAATCCAAAATTAGTAGAAATTTTGGGTAATCCCGAATTAAGCCACGCGATAAAAAGAGCGAAGCAATTGACCCCCGAGGGACTCAGAAAGGTGGATTTGATTTTCGCCTCAGTATATCGAAGAATTGATGATGCTCAAAAAGCAATCGCCACCGAGGGGGATCCAAAAAAACAAGAATCGGTTTTAAACGACCATCATAAAATCATTGAGTATTATCGAAACACAAAAGATTTCAAAATTATCGAGAAACCCCAAGATCTGGGTCTGCCCTCAACCGACAAAACTAATATCGTTTTACATCTTGAATGCGGAGATATTGTTACAGATCCAGACATTGTCGAAGAACTTTTTAACCGAGGGGTGAGGTCGATTGGTCCGATGTATAATCATGATAATCATATCGGAGGAGGCGCTAAGGGGGATTTGAACCGAGGGCTGAGCGCAGCGGGCAAGAGAATAATAGACAGAATGATACAGCTAGGGATGATAATCGATGTCGCCCATGCGAACAGGCGAACATCGGCGGATATTATCGAAAGGGCAAGAGATTATCAAAAAGTGGTTGCCACTCACACGGGCCTCGGAACGCCGTCTCGAGATATGGAAAGATTTATTACGCCGAAGCTTCTCCAGGAGATTGCGAAAAGAGGAGGGGTGGTGGGTATGGTTCCCGCAAAACCTTTTTTTCCAAAACTGGAAAAAGATTTTGCCGATGGCATGAAAAAAGCCAGCGATCTGACAAGTTCGGCGGACAATCTGGCAATAGGCAGCGATTTTGGAGGATTTGACTCCAAAGACCTCTACGAAGAAATGGACGAAATTGGAAAGTTGTCTAAAATCGCCGAGATTTTATCGGAAAAGGGAAGATTTAGTGACAATGAAATTGCTAAGATAATGTTTGGGAACATTGAGCGACTAGTGAAAAGCTTGAGATAGTAACCCTGATTATTTAAAATATGAAAGTTTCGGGAAAAGTTGTCGGGGGAAAAAGAAAAGGTCGGGAGCTTGGTTTTCCGACGGCGAATATTGAATTGAAAGATAAAGTGGAGAGCGGGGTCTACGCCGGCATGGTTAACTTTGAGGGCAAAAAATACAAAGCCGGCATATTCGTGAGTCCGGATGGGAAACTGATCGAAGCGCATCTCATTGGGTTTTCGGGAGATTTATATGGGGAAGAGGTAGGGATAGAGATTAATGATAAAGTGAGGGATGCAATGAAATTTAAGAATGATGATGAACTAAGGAATCAAATTAAAAGAGACATAGAAGCAATTTCTAATACCTAATTATCTAATTCACCTAATTTTGTGTTTACTGGAATAATAAAAAAATTGTCGGAAGTTCAAAAAGTTTCCTGGAAAAAGGGAAGTCTTTTTGCCGAGATAAGAACTCCAAAAGACTGGAAAATCAAGCTCGGCGAAAGTATTTCGATAAACGGAGTTTGCTCCACGGCAGTAAAAATTTCAAAAAGTAATTTCACAGTGGAATGGATGCCGGAGACAGTCAAGAAAACCACAGTCGGCGATTTCCAGAAAGGTGCGGAGGTGAATCTTGAGCGAAGCTTGCGTTTGGGAGACCTTATGGATGGGCATATCGTCCAGGGGCACGTGGATTGTGTCGGGAAAATAGTCGGAATTAAAAAAGTGAAGCAGTCGGTGGTATTAAAAATAAAAGTGCCGAAAGAATTCATGAAATTTCTGGCGCCGAAAGGCTCGGTTTCCGTGGATGGCATCAGTCTCACAATTGTTGAGCAAAAAAAGGACTGGTTTTCAGTCTCGCTCGTGAGTTATACGCTCGAAAACACGAATCTGGGAAAAATAAAAGTGGGCGAAAAAGTGAATATTGAGGTGGATGCGATTGCAAAATATCTGGATAGATTGCTAAGAAATAGAAAATATTAATCAAAACAAAAATGAAAAATATAATCGTGCCAAGTGAAATAATAGAAAACAGAATATTTATGATTCGGGGGAAGAAAGTGATGTTTGATCGTGATTTGGCGAGATTATATGGGGTTAAGACTTTTGTGTTAAATCAGGCAGTGAAAAGAAATAAAAAGCGTTTTCCCATAGACTTTATGTTTCAACTCAATAAAGAAGAAGCTGAAGTTTGGAGGTCACAAATTGTGACTTCCAATTCAGGAGATTCTCTAAGATCACAAAATGTTATCTTAGAGAAGGGCAGAGGCCACTATTCAAAGTATCTCCCGTATGTTTTCACGGAGCAAGGCGTAGCAATGCTTTCTTCTGTTTTGAGGAGTGAGCGGGCGATAAGAGTAAACATCCAAATTATGCGGACTTTTACAAAGATTCGGGAAATGATAATCAGCAACAAAGCGTTGCGGGAAAAGATTGAAGCGATGGAAGGAAAATACGACAGGAAATTCAAGGTCATTTTTGTTGCCATCAGGCGGCTGATGGAAAAAGATGAAATAGAACCAATTAAGATTACAGGGTTTCGCGATAAGAATAAGAAATAGCCATTGCCATACTAATATTTCAAGAAAAGAACATGCTAAAAGCTAAAAAAGGACAATCAAAAAAAATAAACGGGTCGAAACTGAAGATTGGAATTGTGGTTTCTCAATTCAATGACAATATCACTGGGTCGATGCTTGAAGGTGCGCTGGAGACGTTCAAAGAAAACAAAGTGAAGGATGAAAATGTAAGAATTGTCTTGGTTCCCGGGTCTTTTGAGATTCCACTCGCTTGCCAGAAGCTGGCCAAAACGAAAAAATTCGACGCGTTGGTGGCTCTCGGCTCGGTCATCAAAGGTGAAACGGACCATTACTATTACATTTGTAATGAAGTCTCACGGGGGGTCATGGAGATCATGTTGAAATTCAGTCTCCCGATTGGGTTTGGAGTGCTAACGACGCAAAATCTCAAGCAGGCCGAAGTCCGCTCCCGCGGCAAAGAAAACAAAGGCCGCGAAGCGGCCGAAGCGGCACTGGCAATGATAGATAAAATTTAGTAATCGTTATGACACAAAGTCAAACAATAAAAACCATTAAATCTAAAAAATGGGAAACTTACGTTAGCCGTCCGGGATATTTGCAATCAAAACAAATAGTTTTAGAAGCGGAAACCGCCCCAGTTAAAATAACTCCTGAAATTGTCATAAAGATTAAGGACGATTTATGGGTAAAGGATATCAATATGCTTTCCAATCGAAGAAGGGCGGACGCGTTCAAATGTTTTGATGACGCTTTTAAAGAAAATGAAAATTGGGCGCTGGAAATTTATAATAAATTCAAACAAGAGGAGAAAGAGGCAGGCTTGTTCATTGAAAAGATAAAAAATCCCCGAAAAATAAACCGGCTGGAAGCTTTTGGGGGATATCGTGATAATTTATTGAAAATTCAGAAATATTACGCGATTGCAGAGGTGTTGGCAGATTTTTGTGAAAATGGACTTAAGAAGAAAAAAAGCGGATTGCTAAAATTTGCTTTTCCTTATTCCAGGCTGGAGATTGAAAATCTTGAAGACTCTCTGAGAAAAATCAAAAAACATAAAAATCAAGACGAGCTGATAAAAATTCACTTGAAAAATTTTTCTTGGGTTTTAACGGGGTATAATATTATCAAAGCTTACGGGGAAAAAGATGTTTTAAATGAAATTAAGGGAATTCAAAAAAAATCTCCAGGATATAAATTTACTGGCAAAGGCCAGGAAATCAGTCTCTTGAGATCTCTTCAAATAGGCATTTATATGCGGAACAGAATCAAGGAACTGTCTCAGCAGTTATGGTTTTATATTGATCCAGTTGCTGCATATTTTTCAAAAGAGTTAGGTATTTCACGGGATGATTTTTTTCAATTGACTTTTGAGGAAGCATTGGAGTCCATCGAAGAAGGAAAATGCAAAGTCTCCAAGAATGAAATCAGAAAAAGGGATGAGGGTTTTGTTTGTGGATATTTAAATAATAAAGAAATTCTATTAACCGGAAAGAAATGCCAAGAGCTGTATAAACATTTCAGTAAAGTGGATGGGAATAAAATAAATAAAATAAAGGGAGCCTCCGCCTCGGTGGGCATAGCTCAAGGAAAAGCAAAAATAATAATAAATTATCAAGACTTCAATAAATTCAATAAAGGCGACATTTTAGTTGCGCCCATGACAACTCCGGATTACGTTATTTTAATGAAAAAAGCCGCCGCGTTTGTCACCGACGAAGGTGGGCTGTCATGTCATGCAGCGATCTTGGCAAGGGAACTAAAAAAGCCCTGCATCATCGGCACCAAAATCGCGACAAAAGTTTTGCGAGACGGGGATTTAGTGGAAGTGGATGCGGACGGGGGAGTTGTGAGGATTTTGAAGAAGGAGTAGGGCGAACGAGGAGCAGCGTTGTTGCGTTTGTTTACTCATAAAAGAGTAAGTATTTACTCATAATAGAGTAAGTGATATAATATAAACATGATAAGTATAATTGGAAGATCGAAAACCAGGCAAAAAGTTCTGAAATTGCTCTTTGCGAACGAAAGCAAGAGCTTTTATTTGAGCGAAATCGCGAAAATTATCGGTTCATCAGCCGGAAATACGCAAAGAGAACTTGAAAGACTCGTGAAAGACGGTATTGTGAAGTCTGAAAAAAAAGCCAATCTGCGCTATTATGGACTCGACCGAAAAAATCCTATTTTTTCTGACCTGGAAAATATCGTCAAAAAAACCATTGGCATAGAGGCCGAACTAAAAAAAATACTCGATAGTCTGATGGGCGTTAAATTCTCTTTTATTTTTGGTTCTTATCTAAAAGGAGAAGAGTTTAAGAGCGATTCTGACGTTGATATTATAATAATAGGCACGCCCGATGAGAATAAACTGAGCCGAAATATAGGACGGCTGGAGAGAGCGATTGGACGCGAAATAAATTATCATATCTATTCTTCCGCGGAAGAATTTCGGAAAAAAATAAAAAATCAATCTTTTCTGAAGAATGTAGTGAAAAAATATCAAATATTAACCGGAGATAAAAATGAATTTAAAAGAATACTCCGATAATCTCATCCGGCGCGGTTTATTGAGGAGAGAGAAAATTGGACTGGACCAGGTGCGGGCGCTTTTGGCGAGTGCCACAAAAAATCTTGCCGCCTCCCGAAAAACAATTTTGATCGATGAAGAAACCTGTTTTGCGATGGCATATACGGCGATGCTTAAAATTGCCCGGGCAATTTTGTTTTTACATGGCTTGCGTCCGGATGACGGCCAGCAGCACAAAACTACAATTGAAGTCGCAGGATATATTCTTGGAAAGGATTTTAGCGATCTTATTGATAGATTCGATAAAATGAGGAGAAAAAGAAATCAATTTACTTATGATCCCCTTCTTCCTTTGAGTGAAAAAGAAACAAAGGAGGCGCTTGAAACAGCCGAAAATTTTTCAACGGAAGTGAAAAAATATCTGATAAAAAAAGATCCACAGGAGAAATTATTTTCATAAAATAATATGTTCACAAAAACATTCAAAGAAATTTCGAAAAAAGATGTCGGAATTGCTGGTGGGAAGGGGGCGTCGCTGGGGGAGATGACGCAAGCTGGAATTCCGGTTCCGCCGGGGTTTGTGATTATTATTGACGCCTTTGACCGGTTTTTGGAAGAAACGGATCTTGGGGTCGATGTTGTTTCGATTCTCAAAATAATAAACTATAAAGATCTTAGCTCGGTGGACAAAGCTTCGCACGAAATTCGGGATATGATCCATGACGTTGCAATGCCGAAAGACCTCGCGAAATTATTTCTTGCGGAATTCAAAAAACTGAAAGAGAAATTTGTAGCAGTGCGGAGCTCTGCGACGGCCGAAGATTCGGCGGTAGCTTCTTGGGCGGGGGAACTCGAAACCTACCTCAACTCGACCGAAAAAAATATTCTTGAAAATGTGAAAAAATGCTGGTCGTCGCTTTTTACCCAAAGAGCTCTTTTCTATGCCTTCGAAAAACAAGTCTTTACCAAAAAGCATCAGCAAAAAATTCGGGCCGGAACGTCGAAAATCAAAGATTCCTATCCGGTGAGTGTGGCGGTGGTCGTCCAAAAAATGATCCAATCGGAAATTTCAGGCGTTTGTTTTACGACTCATCTAGTCACTCAGGATAAAAACCAAATGGTTATCGAAGCGGGATACGGTCTTGGCGAAGCCATTGTTTCCGGTCAGATTACTCCCGACACTTATGTCATAGATAAATCAAAATGCAAAAATCAAAATGCAAAATTACAATTTAAAAATAAAAATTGTTTACAAGATAAGAATATCTCCAATCAAGCGATGAAGATTATACGAGATAAGTCGGGTATCAAAAAGGTGGGTATTCCCAAAAACGAAAGAGACAAACAAAAGCTTAAAGATAAAGAAATAATAAAACTGGCAAAGATTTGTTTGGATATTGAAAAACACTACAAAAAACCTCAAGATATCGAATGGGCGCTCGAAAAGGGGAAATTCTTCATCACCCAATCCCGCCCGATAACTACGCTTGGTTAAATCGAGGATATAAGCAGGGGCATGTCACATAAGTTTTCTTTTGGACACCAACTTCTTTCTTGCGGCCGATATTCAAAGAACCCGATAGTTTTGAAGAATATATAAGCGTCTTCGGGAGTATAGCTGGAATTGTTAGAAATATTCTCATTAATCACGCCCAGAACTTCACCTTCGTCCGAATCATCACTCCCATTCTCGCTCGAACCCTCCTCTTCGGAAGATTCTTCTTTTTCCGGAGTGCTAATCCATTGCCATTCTCCATCAATTTTTTCGTAGGCTTCTCCTTCGTCGATTTTTTCTTTCGAGTATTCAACTTCGTCGGTTATTTTTTCATCAGGAGAAATAAGTTGTATTTTCCCAGTTTTGTTATTAAGGGAGAATTTGGATATTTCGCGGGTAATCGTTTGCGTCTCACCCGAATCCAAGGTTATTCCGTCGCTTATCGGATGGTTGTAATTTTTTTCACCCGACCCCGTTGCAATTTTCCATCCGTCGAGTTCGACTTTTTTCTTCGAACTGTTCTTAATTTCAATGATTTCTCCATCTGAATCTTTTCCGGCGGGATTGGGGACGATTTTCACGATCTCAAGATCGGAGCGGGGATATTTTTTCACTGCAATAGTGAAGCTTTTCTCGACCGTTTGAGAATCATCGCTGACGGTTAGCGTCACGGTGTATTTTCCGGTATCAAGATATTTGTGCGAAGTCTTTGCGAGATGGCTTTTCTTTCCGTCGCCGAAATCCCAGGCGTATTTCAGTTTTTTTGTTTCCTTATCTTTAGCTTTGGCGGAAAATTCCGTGTAAATATCCTTATAGACTCGCTTAGGCTTTTCGATTTTCACTGTCGGCTCCGAGTCAAACTTGTTTTTCTTGCCGGGAGTGAGATATTTGCTCCATTTCCAGTTCTTGCCGTCGAAATTATAGGAAGAATTTTTTGATGATTTATCAAATGAAACGCTGGAAACAAGCTCATCTTTTGGATTATACAAATTAACAGACTCATTGGAATTATTGAGCGCGATTTTGGATTCAGTTTTGTATAGCGCAAAATATTCTCCGGTCCCAATCTCCAGGTGCTCTTTGAAGACGTATTTTCCCGATTTTGATCCGTCGCGAATCGTCCAGCCGCGTAAATCGACTGGACCACTTTCGCCGTTCGCTATTTCTATATACTCATTGTCTGATCCATCCTTGGGATTAGGAAGAATTTCATTGAAGTATGCTCCTTCGGCTGAGGAATAAATTTCTGCAGAATCGGAATTGCCGGAATCTTCTTTGGCGCCGGAATCTTCGGCGCTTTCCTTGGAATCCGCAGTCGTGATTATATTTTCCTCTCCGGGAGCAGAAGAGGAGGTCCATTGCCATATCTTTCCGTCAAAAGAATAAGAAAAACCTTTTTGGGCTTTTTCAAAATGCCTGCTGTCCAGTGCGTCGTTTTTTGTGTTTCCATTCTTATTTAAAAGATAGACAGTGTCAGAATCATTGTTGAGATAAAGATTTCCTTCCAGAAAAAGATAAGCTTCCGGATTCACTATTGATTTTTCGGGAAATTCTTTTTTGTGGCCGGCCTCATCCATTATTTTCCATCCGGAAACGTCCACGCAATTTTCGCCGGTGTTCATAATTTCAACAAATTCATTGCCGCTTTCCGGATAGGGGAATATCTCGTTCAATTTAATGTCCCCTGAAGCGTCGGCGCAGGGATTTGATGTGTCCGGGATGATAACACTATTCTTCCCTGTGTCTTCCGAAGGCCCGTTTTCATCGTTTTCTGCATCCCCTTTGGACTCGTCGCTACCTGAAGATTCGTCACTATCACTTTCAATGACACCGCTGTTTTGGGGCGAGGGAGAAATGTTTATGGAAAAATCAGCCGCATTGTCCTCCGTATCTATAAAGTCAGTTCTTTCTATGCTTTTACCGGATTCAGGTGCCGGGGCCGATGTTGTTTCTGGCACCAGACTATTGCCCGTTCCATAAGCGACTCGATCAACCATCACTGAATCAGTCAAATTTTCATTAGTAAACATTGTTTGATTGGAAACCAAAAAAACCGTCCCTCCCGATTCAGAAAATGATTGGCTCCATGACATATCATATTCCATTGCTCCGGCATAGCTGGATCCGTGGGCAACCAAGAAATATCCGTGAGCCGGGATACTGTCGCTTGATCCGAAATTCTTTTTATAAAAAGTGTTTGCGTTTCCTCCATGGTATTGAATCGACCAGGAAGAAATATCCGCATTGTGATCGGTGGGATTAAATAACTCAATAAATTCATCATTACTGCTTGCGCCGGAAGTTTGGATTTCATTAATAATAATATGCGGCGCGGAATTCGCCCGGCTGGGATTTGTCCGCGCAAAAAAGCTGACTGTGCCCGCAGACAAGAGAATAAAAATAAAGATGATCTTTTTCATGGATATTTTCGTTAAAAATTAATCCTACATGCATCAAAACAAAAAAGACCGTAATAAATCCGTATTACAGTCCAAAAATGATTTGTATGAAGAAATATTAGAGCGTATTATTTGTTTTTTGCGCAACGAAATCCGATATCGACATCCTTATAATCCTTTTGATAGCCGACCCTTGAGGCCGGGCGTTGTTCGCTTTGTCCATCAGTATAGGCTCCTCCTTTGAGAACTTTGAATCCTTTATTGAAATCTTGCTGGATATATTTGTCATTTTCCGGGTGAGCATTAAAATCATCAGCCACCCATTCATAGGCATTGCCTGCCATATTCAGGACTCCGTAGGGGCTCATGCCAAGTTCGGCGCCGACAGGCGCAGTGTATTTATAGCCGTCGCTTTCATCAAATCCATATTCGGTGCTTCTGCCGTGGTTGTCCTTTGCCCCGTCCCAAGTATTTCCCCAGGGCCAAATTCTTCCGTCCGCTGAGCGAGCGGCTTTTTCCCATTCGGCTTCGGTGGGCAATCTTTTCTCAATCCATCGGCAATAGGCGTCAGCATCATTCCAATCAACTCCGACGATGGGAAGGTTCGGCGAATTAAGATTCTGATCTCCCCAAAGCGAGGGAGTTTCATGGTTTGTCGCGTCGACGAACATTTTATAATCGCCGTTGGACGCTTCTTTTTTGTCGATATAGAAATCCCCGAGCGCTATTTTCCGCTGGGGATATTCCGCCAAATAATCTTCCTTGCCGTAACCGTCATTGTTTTTTTGCCAGGCTTCGACAGCCTGCTTTTCGGTGCTTCCCATGAGAAATTCCCCATTTGGGATCAATACCATATCATTTTGAGGCTTTGGGCTGGAATTTGACGTTGTTTCGGTGGCTAAGCTTGATTTTGTGGCTACCCCGATATTTCTGTTTTTATCCCTGAGAACAATCGCGCTAAAAATTATCAGCAGAACTATCAGGGACGGAATGACCAGTTTTTCTTTATTGGATAATTTTTTTATTTTCCGTCGAGGTGTTTTGGCTATATTTTTGTTCACATCTTCTTTGGGCCGGTTTTTTTCGGATCCCTGTGTTTTTGGAGTGGTTGATTCCAAATCCGCATTACTTTCATATTTTGAAATCGTGCCGTTTATTGAATAGATATTATTTTTATACGCGACTATTCCATGGCCGATCAGGGAATTTATCTTATACCGATATTGCCGGACATGGTTTTCAGTATAGTCTTTGGATCCCGCAGGGTCGAAATAATCATTAATGTCAGTCAGGGTGGCATTTTTTTTGTCACATAAAAAAACAAGCAATCGATAGGCGTTGCCTGTCAGCGCCAGCTCTTTGTTGTTTTCATCAAAGACTTTTTTGCTTTCGGCGTTCAATTTGAAATACGGATGTTTGTATATCATTTTGCAATTAAAAACAGCTCGAAAAGGCTGTCGGAAAATAAATTTTTGTTGTTTTGTTTAGCCTAAGCATGGCTCCAGGCCTTAAATATAAAAATTTGATTTTAAGATGCTCTTTTTTGCCTGAATGAGAAGATTTGGCTCATTTATTTCCCCTGATTATTTCCCCCAGCTCCTTCTCTTCGGAAACCCTTTCTTTTTCCTGAAGATTGACAATCATATTCTTGACGAGGTTCGGATCGGGGATTTGGAGAAAAGAGAAATGCTCTTTTTCTCCCGCTGTTTGGACGTATATGTTCCCGTAATTGAGAAGGCTTGGAATAACGCCGATAATTTCCGAGGTGACATCCTGAATCTTAGTGAGCTTAAGCTCGGATATTTTCCTCACAAAAAATCCTTTTTGTTCGATGTTGATTATTCTTTCGTCCGTCACGATCCAGGCGTCGAGATAGTAGTCGAGCCAGAGGATAAAAAACATATTCCACAGGAAAAGAGTCGCCAGGCTTTCTCCGAAAAGCACAAGGTTGTGGTATTCACTTTCCGAGAAGTTGGATGTCAGGGAGGAGAATAGGAAAAAAATTAAAACGAGCGCCACTACGGCGGCTATTATTAGCAGAAGCCGCATAAGAAAAACAAACCAGTGCCTGCGCAAGAATAGCACTATCTTCTCGCTGTCGTGTTGTCCCGGAAAATGAATTTCGTCAAACATAGGCTAAAATCCCGCATTGGATATCAGCATATACCAATTAACGGAACGAAAAATAATAAAGTTTGAGACAAGAAGCAAAACGGCGCCAATAACGTAAATAAGAAACATAACAAGTGCGACGTGCCGGTTGATCTTGTAGTAAAGCATATGAAAAACGATTGCCGCACCCATAGCCAAGTAAATGATAATTAGAACGAGATAAAAAAAGGTTGCTATTCCCGGCATTTTTTCGGTCTTAAGTTAAAAAAGCCTGTCTTGCTCTTTATTATATACCATTCCCAGGTGTTTGTAAGCCATTTCGGTTGCGACGCGTCCCCGCGGAGTTCGGGCGATGAAGCCAATTTGCATAAGGTACGGCTCGTAGACGTCCTCAATAGTTTCAACTTCTTCAGAAGTGGCGGCGGCCAATGTTTGCACTCCGACCGGTCCGCCGTTAAATTTTTCGATTATCGTTCGGAGGATATGCCTGTCAGCGGGCTCAAGCCCAAGTTCGTCAATTTCGAGGTTTTCAAACGCGCGGCGGGACAGATCTTCGGTAATAACGCTTTGATCTTCGACCTGAGTGAAATCCCGAACCCGTTTCAGCAACCGGTTGGCGACTCTCGGCGTGCGGCGGCTGCAGCAGGAAATCGTTTTTGCCCCGGCGCTGTCAATCGGCACGGAAAGAATTTTTGATGAGCGGTGTATTATCTTTTCAACATCTTCATTTTCATAGAAATCCAGGCGATGAATAACGCCGAAGCGGTTGCGAAGAGGAGAGGAAATCGATCCCAGGCGGGTCGTAGCTCCAATTAAGGTGAAACGGGGAAGATCAAGCTGGAGAGTTTTGGCAGACGGCCCTTTCCCAATTATGATATCGAGCTTAAAATCTTCCATAGCCGGATAGAGAACTTCTTCTATTAGTTTATTCAGGCGGTGTATCTCATCGATAAAAAGGATGTCTCCGTCATTGAGATTCGTCAGAATAGAACCTAGATCCCCCACTTTTTCAATGGCCGGTCCCGATGTGGCCCGGATGTTAGTATTCATTTCTCTGGCGATAATGTGGGCCAAAGTCGTCTTTCCGAGCCCGGCTGGCCCGTAAAGCAATACATGCTCAATCGGTTCTTTTCTTTTTTTGGCGGCTCCAATAAGGATATTGAGGTTTTTCTTTATTTTTTCCTGTCCTACGTATTCGGAGAAACTTTGCGGTCGCAAGGTCACATCGAGCTTTATATCATCGGTTTGTTCAGGGGACGATGTTATCATGGAATTTTCTATAAATTAAGGATTTAGCGTTAATATGCGGATTTTTGAGGGAAGCATTTCCGCATATCCACGGGATAGGGCGGTTTGCGCCATTATTCTAGCAATCTTTGCTCCGCTTGACAAAAAAATAAGCTTGTGCTAATCTGTATTGTTCGGACAATTGCGGACGAAAAGCATTTTCTTTTAAACCCTCTAACTTGCAGGCAATAAGGGGAGCTCGTAACTTTCCTTCCAGGGGACTTTCTTGCCCAGATCTGGGCGTATCGGTTTCGGCTGAAGCGTTCCTCGGCACTGTTCCTACCCCGCGATTCCCTAGTTGCGGGATTTGCCTGCAGATTAGAGGGCTTTAAAAACAAAAATTTAAAAGTGGGAAGGATTGGCATCTCGCATGGCGGGATTTTTTTATTGATATTTTTTAAAGCGGGTCAATATCCCGCGGATTGTCCTGGGATTAATGCCGATTTATTTATTCCGCAGTTACTCTTTCTATCTCTTCCATTGTGGTCACCCCTTCGATAACTTTCAGGATTCCGTCCTGGGCCATGGTAATCATGCCTTGCTTTTTGCTCATTTCTTCAACTTCCGAAGTTGTCGGGCGTTTGGTTATTAACTCTTCCATTTCTTTGGTTATTTCCAGGACTTCGCTCACGGTAGTGCGGCCCTTGTAACCGATATTGTTGCATTTGGAACAGCCTTTGGCTCTGAAAATGCGGCCAATTTTTTCCGGAATTTCAATGCCGGCGCTTTTGGGAATGGAATCCAGAATTTTTTTGATGTGCTCTTCAGTTTTTCCGTCGAGTTCAATTTCTTCTTTGCAATCGGGACAAAGAAGGCGCACCAGCCTTTGGGCCATAAAGGCGTTGACGGAAGAGGCGATGTCAGCGGCGTTGATGTTCATGTTAATCAAACGTTGGACGGATCCGGCGGCATTATTAGTATGGAGAGTCGAAAGCACGAGATGTCCGGTGAGGGAAGCCTGAACGGCTATTTGGGCTGTTTCCTCATCGCGAATTTCTCCGATCATCATAATGTCCGGATTTTGGCGAAGAAGCGCTCGAAGCGCTTGCGGAAAAGAATAGCCTTTTTTGTCATCCGCCTGCGTCTGAAGAATTCCTTTGAGGCGATATTCGATCGGATCCTCGACGGTGATTATTTTTACCCCGGGTTTATTGAGAATGGAAAGGACGGAATAAAGAGTGGTGGTTTTTCCTGAACCGGTAGGACCGGTATTGAGAATTATGCCGTTTGGTTTTTTAATCTGGCGCAGAATTTTCTCCTGATTTTCTTTTCGGATTCCCAGTTTTTCCATAACGATGGCTTGCGCTCCCTGATTAAGAAGCCTCATAACGACAGTTTCTCCGTAGCCGCCCAGGATAATTGACACCCTGACGTCGATTTCGCGGTCTTTGATATTTTCAAGCACTCCGTCCTCGAGTTTTATCGAAAAACGGCTGTCTTTTACGCCGCTTTCCACGTCCGCCGACTTAAATCCGCTCAATATTTTAATGTTTCCCAAAAATTGAGGGTATTCATTCATTGGAATTTGAGCGGCGTCCTGAAGTATGCCGTCAATCCGATAACGAATATTGACGCTGTTTTCTTCCGGTTCGATATGGATGTCTCCGGCCTTGAGAACAAGCGCGGAGGCGATGATAATGTCAAGAATTTTTTCCGAAGGAAAATTGGAAATGATCTCCCGAAGAGCGGCGGGATCCTTTTCTATTTTTCTTGTCTGTTCTCCGACATCCGCCGTAATATTTACAGAACGGAGGAGGAGTTGGTTGATAATTTTTTCATAAAGCTCTTCCAAAAATTTTTCCTCGCCGGTCACTCTCTGAACCTCTTCGATGGAGGTTTTCCCCTGAAGAGATTTTAGGATTCCGTCCTGAAGCATGGTCACCATCCCGCTTTCAAGGGCGAGCGACAGGATTTCCGTTTCGGGTGCCATTGCTATGATTTTTTGCCCGATTTCCTCGTTGATTGTGAAAATTTCGAAAATTCCAAGTCTTCCTTTATACCCCAGTCCGTGGCATTTGGGACAGCCCTTGGCCCGGTAAAGTTTATTCAAGTCTTTCGGTATAGCGAGCTTTGCTTTCGGCGATATTACCGCCAGTATTTTCTTGATGCTCTCGATTGTGACGTCAGCCGGACTGTATTGCTCTTTGCAGTGAGGGCAAAGGCGGCGGACCAATCTTTGGGCGATGATGGCATTGGCGGAAGCGGGAATAAGGGAGGGCTTTATCCCCATGTCAACGAGGCGGGGAATTGTTTCGACGGCGCTGTTTGTATGGAGTGTTGAGAGAACCAGATGGCCCGTCAGGGAGGCGTTGACGGCAATACTGGCTGTTTCGTCGTCCCTGATTTCGCCGATGAGAATGACATCCGGATCCTGCCGGACAATGGAACGCAAAGCGTTGGCGAAAGTGTAGCCCCGTGATTTTGACACCTGCGTCTGCGAAATTCCTTTAACTTTGTATTCAACCGGGTCTTCAACTGTGATTATTTTTATTTCCGGCGAGTTTAGCTGATTGATGATGGCATAGAGAGTCGTGGTTTTTCCCGATCCGGTGGGGCCGGTATTAAGGATCATGCCGTTCGGTTTCTTCATTTCATCGAGCAACTTGTCATAAGCCAGGCCTTCAAGACCCAGATCGTCGAACTTGAGCGCCACCGCTTGCTGATTAAGAAGGCGCATCACGATATTTTCTCCGAAGTTGCCGGGAAGAATCGAGACGCGGACATCAACTTCATTCCCTTCCATTTCAATCGAAAAATGTCCGTCTTGAGAAATGTCGCGAATGTTAATTTTCATCCCGGAAAGCACTTTGACCCTGGATAATATATAGTGATAAACCTGGTTTGGGAGAAGGGTGATATTTTGAAGGATTCCGTCCAGCCGGTAACGAAGCCTGATTCCGTCCTGTTGGGGCTCGAAGTGGATGTCGCTGGCTCCCATTTTTACCGCGCCGGCCATCACGATGTTGATGACTTCCGTGGTCGGTATTTCATTGATTCTTTTTTTAAGATCGATAACGTCCTTAAGGTTTTTTTCAAATTCTTCAAGATCTTTTCCGGAGAGCGAAAGTTGCATGCTTTCCAGATTATCAACCAGGGCGACGTGTTCGTATTTTTCAAGCGTTTTTTTCAGTCCCGAATCGGAACAGACAAACAGCTTTATCTTAAAGCCGCCTTCATTTCGCAGTGTTTCGATAAATTCACTCAATCCCGGATTTTTGAAATTGGAAAAAGCCAGGCTGATATTCTTTCCCGCCCTTTGAATGCAAATAGCTTCATTTTTTTCAGCATCTTCTTTTTCGACAGTCGACAATGTTTCCGGATCGACCGGAAATATATTCAGGTCTATATACGGCAATTTCAAAGCTGCCGCGACAGCCGCGGCCTGCTGCTCCTCGGATCTTTTTTTCATCTTTGAGAGCACCTGCCGGACTTCTTTTTCGTGAGTTCCGTGAATTTCACTCGGATTTTTATTTTCGTTTGGCATAGCTGTATTTTATTTCATCCGCCCCAAAAACACAACTCGAAAGTCAGCCCGTAAATATTGAAATTCAGGGAAGAATATCCAATTTTTGCTTCGCATTATTTTCAGGCGGAAACGGGAGAATTGTCAAAAACAGCCCCCGGAAATTTGGAGGGCGGTTAAAAAAGCTTTTATGGGCAGATCAAACGCTATTTTTTCAGACAGTCCAACAAATCTTTTTCGGCTTCGAGGACATTTTTTCCTTCGAAGACAATTTCCAAGTGGCCGTTTTTAATTTCTCCGCCGCAAGTTTCCCGGATTTTTACTAGAAATTCCGGCTCCGTGTTTTTGACGAGCGCAACGCTTCGTTCAAGGGTTTCGGAATACAGAATGGCAAAAAATTTTCCGGCTGAAAAATTTTCCTTTATTTTTTCCAAAATCAGAGGAAGCTCGGACGGTTTTGTCCGGCTTTGGACGAAATCCTCGATGGAAACGAGCGACCAGGCGAATTTCAGGTTTTCGTCCCAGTTAAGACGGGCCATAACCCGTCCCCAGAGCTTCATAAAGGAAAAAGACTGTGTTTTGAAAAGATTCCTTATTATTTTTTGCTGATCGGCTCCTTTTTCGATAAGCCAGGAAGCCGCCATCAGGGATTGGGGAGTGGTGCTTAGGGACTGGAAATTGGAAGTGGCCGATATGACTCCCGTGAGAAAGCACTGGGCGGAGTCGGGCGTGACATGCTTTTCCCAGCTTGATTTGGCAAAATCAGAAAGTATTTCTGAAACGGAGGAAGCGGTCATGTCAATCAGATTAAGCTGGCCGAAATTTTCATTGGCGCTGACATTATCAATATTGATAATCGGGACTTCAAAAAAAAGATCGGAATTTTTTTCCTTGAGTTCTCCCAGCTGATCCAGGTTTTGGCAGCCAAGAATAACAAGGAGATCATATTTGAACTTGGCGGGCATCAGGGAAAAATCCCGGGGATCGATAGTTCCTTTTTCCGGAGTCACATAAATTTCATAGACCTCATTTTTTCTTTCGACGCGAGATCCGAGGATACTGTTGTATTTGGTGCTGAATGAAATTACGAAGTCTCGGGCTCCCCTTATTTCCTTTTCGATTTGGCCGGGGCGGGGAATGAAAGAAAGCCGCTCGTCTTGTTCGTTAGTCTCAAGCACAGTCGGCTTTTTCCCGAGGCTTTTCAAAAGATGAAAAAAGCCCCAACTGGCGGCAACGGTCTCGTTTGGGGCTTCGTTTTTTACTAAAATCAAAACGCTTTCAGCGGATTCAATTTGATTTTTTATTTGGTCCTGAATGGATATCGGCATCGTAGAACGTGGAACGCAGAACGCAGAACGAAAGCTTATCGCGCCATGCGCCTTACGTTAAGTGTTGAACAAAGTTAGTATATCAACATATCAAACGGGACGGGGGCTGTCAATTTTCGGTTTGACAGTCGGATATTCTATCGCTATATTTATATTAATGAATCAGAAGCAAGAATTGATCAAACTAATAAACGCCAGCAATATCGAGGAGTCCGACAAAAAAGAGTGGGAAATTCTCATTGGCGCCGCGCCGGAAGAATACGCCGGCGGTCTTTTGGAGCTTTTTATGAAATTTCCCGACGAGATCGGCTGGTTTACCGACATTTACAAGCGAAAAAAGCAGGCCTTTTCGATGATGGAATCCGATAAGAAAAAAGCCAGTGAAGTATTACGGATTATTTTTCAAGAGGAGAAGGAAAGGCTGGATGAATTATCAAAAGGAGCGGATTTAAATTAAGAAAAATATATGGGAATAGAGAGTGGAACCAAAATTGAGAGACCGGATTTAGGAAAAGGACAGGAAAGTGGCGTGATGATGTCGGAAATTGCACCCTATCTTGACCAGGAAACTCGAGAATTGGGTATTGATGATTCTTCAAAAGCTTCAACCTGGAGAAAAAGAGCCGGCGCGCTTATGCTGGCCGGAACTGTCTTGGCGGGAGCAATGGCCGGAAACGTGAAAAAAGCGGAAGCCGGTCCGCATTTCAGTCAGGGAGTAGAGCAAATGGCAAGTACAGGCGGGCAGAGGGCGATGGATGATATCGGACGGTCAGTTGGAAATACATTGAGCAGAATTATTGGCGGAGGCGCAACTCCGGAAGAGCAAAGAAGAATGAGCGAGCAAATACTAAGAGAAAGGCAGGACGCCATTAATTATCAAAGGAGAATGGAAGAAGATCGAGTGAGGCAACAAAATCAAATGATGCAGAATTTGGTGCAAGGCGAGTATCAGAGATATAACAATGAGCTTCAGCAGATTTCTCAGCAAAAAGCAGAAGCGGACAGGCTGTATATGCAAGGCCAGCTTCCAGAAAACAGATATAACGAAGTCATGAATAATTTGAAGCAAAGGGAATCTGACGTCAGGCGACAATTTTCTGGGGGCGGAGCTCCAGCGGGACAATGGAGAAAATAGCCTAAATCTAAAGGAATCAGAAACAAGCCCGAGAGGCTTGTTTTTTTGTACCGTGAAACATTCTATTTTAGGCATAAAATAGGGTTATTTCAGATTGTTTCACAAGAACTTGACCTCATTAGAGATTTTGAGTTTTTTTCCTTTGTTTAAAGCAAAAAATATCAATGTCATATTTCCGCATAAGAAAGGCTAAATCTCTAGCGGGGTTGACTTTTAGCTGTTTTTGGAGTAAAGTCAAAGATTAAAAATTGAGTAAAGAAAAAGTAAGGAGGACTCCTCAATGAGGAGACAGTTGTTAGCAGTTTTGGCAATGGTTTCCTTGGTCGTGATGTTTGCGGCTGAGGCATGGGCGCATCCCCGGGCTTTTGTCGAAGTGCGGACCTGGGACGGGTTTGGGTATTACGTTACGACCAAAATGATACCCGCACATCCTGGCCCTTACCCGCCTGGAGTTCGAGTAATCCGTGAATACGGAAGCTGGGTACCCTACGCGAATCCTTTGGGTGAAACATACTTGGTGTGGGAAGGCCCGTTACCCCCTGGGTGGATATGGGTTGTAGAGAGCCAAAGGTGGAGACGGCACGGACATTATATTGGATGCGCCAATCCTCCCCCTTTTTCTCCTGCCCATCGGAGATTTGTTTCCAGACGCGGCCCGTCACCGCATCACTCTCGCCACTAACATCGGTGGTAAGGCGGAAAAAGAAAGGCCGGTTCTCAATGCAACTCACGTTGCGGCGAGGCTGGCCTTTTATCTTTGCCAAAAGCCGGATTTATGCGACAATTAAATCAATGAACAGTGATCAACGGACAAGGAACAATAAAGATGCATTTGTCACAAACAACGCTAAACAAACCCAAAAACTCGGCGAAATGCTGGCAAAGGAACTCCGGGGCGGGGAAATTCTTTGTCTTTCCGGGGAACTCGGGAGCGGGAAGACGACATTTTCCCAGGGAATTCTTAAGGGGCTCGGAGTAAAAGGGCCCTTCACCAGCCCGACGTTTGTGGTGCTTAAGCACTACGGAATTAGGAATTATGAATTAGGAATTATGAACGTTTATCATATAGATGTTTACAGAGTCGGGCCAAAAGATATTTTGGAACTCGGTTGGGAAGAAATAATCGCTGGGAAAAATAATGTGGTTATCGTCGAATGGGCGGAAAGGATAAAACGAATAATTCCAAAGTCTGCTATTTGGTTGAAATTTTCTCATTTTGACAAGAATAATAGAAAAATTGCAGTTAACTCAAAATTCAAAAGTCAAAATGCAAAATGACCCGCCCGCTTTGACTTCGCCGCTTTTATAATACATAAACCTCAGAAAATAATAGAGTATTGAATGGTTATGGATTCTGCAACTGTCAAAGCGAAGTCGGGCGCGGCAATGTAAAATACAAAAATATCCGATTTAAATAAATTTTACATCTTTAACTGTCATTTTTCATTTTGAGATTTCCATTTTGCATTAATCAGACGACAAATATGCAATTCAAGAAAAAACTAATCCTCATCGACGGCAACGCCTTGATTCACCGCGCCTATCATGCCATTCCCCCCCTTTCAACCAAAAAAGGGGAATTGGTGAATGCGGTTTTTGGCTTCACGTCGGTGCTTCTTAATGTGCTCAGCCGCTTCAAGCCCGAGTATATTGCGGCTACTTTTGATCTCAAAGAACCGACTTTCCGGCACAAGGAATTTAAGGACTACAAAGCCACCCGCGTCAAAGCCCCGGATGATCTCTATGAACAGTTTCCGCGGGTAAAAGAAATGGTCAAAGCCTTCAATATTCCCATTGTTGAAAAAGAGGGATACGAAGCCGACGATCTTATCGCCACCTTCGCGCGAAAAACGGAAAGGCTCCATCCGGACGTCGAAGTGATTATTGTTACGGGCGATCTCGACACCCTTCAGCTTGTTGACGGCAAAGTAAAAGTTTTTGCCCTGCGGAGGGGAATGAGCGATTCAGTGCTTTACGGGGAAAAAGAAATTATGGAAAGATACGGTTTGCGGCCCGACCAGATGATCGATTATAAAGGACTTCGGGGCGATCCGTCCGACAATCTTCCGGGCGTGAAAGGCATCGGCGATAAAACAGCCACCGAACTTCTAAAAAAATACGAAACCATTGAGGAAGTGTATAAAAATCTCGCTGACATAAAAGAAGGGATCCGCAAAAAACTTGAAAAAGACAAGCTCCAGGCCTTTTTCAGTAAAAAATTGGCGCGTCTTATCGACAATGTTCCGGTTAATTTCGATATTGAAAAATGCGAAACCGAAGATTTCAGCCGCGTGAAAGTCATCAACCTTATGCGCGAACTGGAGTTTTTTTCACTCCTTCGGAGATTGCCGGGATATGAAGACCACATCGGGGAAATGGAGGAAGCAGGACCCGGGCATCAGGAAAAAGCCGGCGCCGTAGAGTGTAGAAAAATAAAAGATGGGAAATTGCGCGGCGGAAAAGAACCGATTTCGATCGTATCTGACGGACAAATGCTGGCGATCAGTTCCGATCCGCAATCAGCTGAATATGCCTCAAAAATCGAAAAAAGATTAAAGAATATTTTAGAAGATGCAAAAATAAGAAAGATCGGATACGGTCTCAAGAAAGAATGGAAAAATTTCGATCAGCAGGGCATAAGCCTGAAAGGAATTTATTTTGATGTGCAAATTGCCGCTTATCTTCTGAGTTCCGGTTCCAATCTGTCATGGGAAGATCTTGTCCTGGACGAGCTGAAAGTAATGGTCCGGAGGGATGATAAAAAATCCGGGCAAGCCAGTCTTATTTTTGAAGAAGACAAGGGCCAGATTGAAAAACTTTGCCAAAAAGCGGCGCTTAACTTCGCTTTAAGGGAGCGGATTTTGGAAAAACTTGAGAAAATCAGCCGGGAGCAAATAGAGAGCGGAAAAGAAAAGACAATTAAGGATTTGTTTGAAGGACTTGAAATGCCGCTCGTTGAGATCTTGGCCAAGATGGAAAAAACGGGAATAAAAATCAACAAGTCCGTCCTTCGGGGGATATCCGCGAAGCTTGATCAAAGAGTAAAAAAACTCGAAGAAGAAATCCAAAAAATGGCGGGCGAGAAATTTAATGTTAATTCTTCCGTTCAGCTTCGGGGAATTCTCTACGAAAAAATGGAAATTTCAACCAAAGACATTAAGAAGGGGAAAACCGGTTTCTCCACCGCTTCTCCGGAGCTTCAAAAAATAAAGGACCTTCATCCGATGGTTCCGAAAATAGAAGAATACAGGGAGCTATTCAAGCTGAAAACGACATATCTTGATACTCTGCCCAATATGACGGACGACAATTCGAGAATTCACACCACTTTCAATCAGGCCGTAACTGCAACCGGCCGGCTTTCCTCGTCGGATCCGAATCTTCAAAATATCCCGATTCGGACGGAACTGGGGCAAATTATCCGCACCGCTTTTGAGGCGAAAGAGGGCTGTCTCTTGGTAGGAGCGGATTATTCTCAAATCGAACTTCGAATTGCGGCTCACCTTTCAAGCGACGTGAGGATGATTACGACTTTCCTTAACGGGGAAGATATTCATACGGCCACGGCGGCAAGGATAAACAAAGTTGATCTGGACAAAGTTACGGGTAAGATGAGGCGGTCTGCAAAAGCTCTTAATTTCGGGATAATCTACGGCATGAGCACTTTTGGTTTTGCTCAGTCAGCCGGGGTTCCGCAAGACGAAGCCAGGGAATTTATCAGAAAATATTTTGAAAACTATCCGCAAGTGGCTCAATTTCTCGATGAAGTGAAAATAACCGCTCGCGAAAGAGGATATGTCGAAACGGAGCTTGGGCGAAGGCGGTACATTCCGGAAATCAACGCGAAAAATAATCAACTTCGAAATCAAGCGGAAAGGATGGCAATCAATATGCCCGTCCAGGGCCTTGCGGCCGATATCATCAAGCTCGCGATGCTTGAGGCGGACAAGCTTATCTCTGAAAAGTATTCCGAATCGCAAATGATTCTCCAGATACACGACGAACTTCTCTTTGAGGTTCCGGAAAAAGAGGCCGACAAGTTCGCGCGGGATATGAAAGGCGTTATGGAGAATGTCTACAAACTTTCCGTGCCTCTCATCGTGGACGTCAAAGTCGGAGACAATTGGGGAGAAATATAGGAGTTAATTCAAAATGCAAAGAACAAATTGCCCGCCTGCTTTGAAATGCGCCAGAAAGAATATTATAGATAAGAAAAATGATTGTTATGAAAAACCAATTGCCATCAATCAAGAATCAAAGCATTTCGGGCAGGCAAAATTTAGGCGCCCCAGTGAATCGTCAGAACGGAACATTTTATATAAAAATCAGTATTTTCCTCATACTTTTGATCTGGCTGGGGGTTTTTATGGCCAATAAAGTTGATCTGGCGACGGCGGATTTAGGGCGGCATCTCGAGAATGGAAAGTGGCTTGTCGGGAATCACTTCAATCTTTTCGAAAAAAACTCACCCGTTCACGAAAATTTTTATTCTTACACAAATTCGGATTTTCCAGTCGTGAACCATCATTGGGGAAGCGGAGTCTTATTTTATTTTATTTATAAGTTATTCGGCTTCACGGGACTTTCTCTCTTTTATATTATTTTCAGTCTTGCAATCTTTGCAATGTTTTTCCAAATTGCCCGCCAGAAATCTAATTTCACAGCGGCGGCGCTCCTTTCGCTGCTCCTCATCCCGCTCATGGCGGAAAGGGGTGAGATCAGGCCGGAAATTTTCAGCTATTTTTTTGCCGGTGTTTTCTTTTGGGCTCTTTTGAGCTGGCAGGAAAAAAAGCTGGCAACAAGCCGGCTTTTTGCTCTCCCTATCCTCATGATTCTTTGGGTTAACCTTCACGTATATTTCTTTGCCGGTCTGTTCATTATCGGAGTTTTCTGGCTTTCCGGCATCGGGCAGCTTATTTTTTCAAAATTGTCCGACGAAGAATTTTCCGAAAAAGCGCGCGGAGTAAAAAGTTTGACCATCGTTCTTTTTTTAAGTGCTCTTGGATCCCTGATCAACCCTTTCGGCATCAAAGGCCTTCTTTATCCCTTCCAAATTTTCAAAAACTACGGCTACACGATCGTCGAAAATAAATCCGTGTCTTTTGTTGAAAGTTACGGAATAGTGAATTCAAATTTTTTTCTCATTAAAGTGGTTCTGATTTTTTTGCTTTTGAGTTTCGTGCTGCTTTTTTTCGCAGATCGGAAAAAGATTTCCTTTTCTTCTCTTGTTTTTGCCGTTTTTTTCGGGACCATGGGCTGGCTGGCGATCAGAAACTTAACGCTTTTAGGTTTTTTTGCCCTGCCCGTTCTGGCTGAGAACATCAGCGGAATATTTTCTCTTAAAGAAAAGGAAAGAAATCCGGCTCAAGAGGACGGCCTTTCCGTACTATATATTTTCATATTCGTATTTGCCGCAATCGTCAGCTATCAATTTATCAGCCTTCACTCAACGGATCGCGGAATAGGGCTTTTGCCGGAAAACGAGAAAGCGGCGGAATTTTTCCGGAAGGAAAATATCAAGGGTCCGGTATTCAATAATTACGATATCGGAGGATACCTTATCTGGAATTTATATCCGCAAGAGAAAGTGTTTGTGGATAACCGGCCCGAAGCCTATCCGGATTCATTTTTCAGCGAAGTTTATAAGCCTATGCAGGATGATCCGGCTGTTTTCGAAAAAATCGACAAAGAGTATGATTTCAACGCGATTTTTTTCTATCGGAATGACATTACTCCCTGGGGAGTAAATTTTCAAAAAGCGATCTCGAAGAATTCGCAATGGAAAAAAGCTTACGAAGACGATTTTGCATCGATATATATAAAAAGAGATGGAAACAATAAGCCGCTTATCGAACAATAGCCGCGCTTTGGAGGCAAGAAGGAATGTTTTTAAGATAGGGGTCGTTGCCGTTTCCCTTTTGTTCGGTTTTTTTCTGCGGGTTTACCTTATCGGCGCCCGGTCCTTTTGGCTGGACGAATCCGACAGCGCGAATCTGCTGAAAGAAGGTTATCTGCAGTTGTTTTCAAAATCCATCAACACCGCCAATAACCCGGCATATGTTTATCTCCTGAAGAGTTGGTCGGCGATTTTCGGAAATTCCGAGATCGGCCTCCGTTCATTTTCTTTGGTTTGCGCTTTGCTGTCGATAGCGGCGATCTATTTTCTTGCAAAAAAAATATTTGACCGAAAATCCGGCCTCTGGGCGGCATTCATCTTATCCGGAAATTTTTTCAGCGTATTCTATTCTGTCGAAGCCCGTCAATATTCATTGGCAATTTTAGCAAGCATTTGTTCTGCTTATTTTTTCTCCAAACTCGTCTGGGGCAGGCAAAAAAAGAGGGATTACTTTATTTATTGCGCATTTTCCATTCTCGGAATCCACCTCCATCCCTGGTTCGTTCTTATCCTTGCCTCGCAAGTCATAAGCACGCTGGTATTTGGGAAAAAATACAGGGAACTGCTGCTCTCGCAAGCGGCTGTCGCCGTCCTTTCGGTTCCCTGGGTGATAATCCTTTTTAAAATAAGAGACAGCGGAGCTAATGAATGGATAGGGACGGCCGGAATCGGAACTATTTTTGAAACATTCCGGTCATTTTTCTGGGGCAACGGATTTTCCTATTTTATCGCGATAGGAATTGCCCTGTTTTTTTATTTCTTTGCGGTCGATTCCACGAAAATTAACGGAACCGTCAAATATGTTCTGGAAGAGAGAAAAAGAGGCCGGTTGCCGGCGGAAAAAATAACCTTTGCTTTGATTTATCTGATATTTCCTCTTCTCGCGGCCCTTATCATTTCACAATTTTTCCCCTTTTACTCAGCCGGAAGATATGAGGCAGTGGTGCTTCCCGCATTTGTCATGCTTCTCGCGTTTGTTTTTTCAAAGATAGAATCTTTCTATGCGGCGGCGGCCATTGGGGGAATAATTGCCTTTACAAGCTGGCAGGCCGTGGCTTATGAGAGGGAAAAAGTTCTGAGTTACGGGTCAAACGACAAGACGATCGCCGAAGATGTATTAAAAAAAATAGAAAATAATGATATAATCGTATTCACAGGAATAACAAGGCCTCCCTTTGACTATTACTTCTCCCGCCTTGACCTCCATAATAAAAATATTCGCGAAATTTCTTTTCCAAGCGGAATGGAGGTGCATCCGGCTTATCAAAACTCAAAAGATTTTTCTTTGAGACCGGAAAACGCAGAAAAAGAGACAAACGAAATTATCCGGGAGGCGAGGGCAAAAGAAGCGAAAAATATATGACCCATATATTCTTCAGACAATCCGGCAAATGAAATATTGGTGAAAAGAATCAGGAAGGAATTTATTCCAAATAATTTAATAGAAGTCGGCCGAAATCCATCACCGCTTCATTTTCAGGAAATTTTAACCTTTAGCGTAAATTAAATTTTATAATATGCCAGAACTTCCCGAGGTTCAAACAATCGTGGACGATCTAAACCGGAAAATAAAAGGCGACACGATCGTCGATTTTTGGAGCGATTGGAAAAAAACAATCAGGATGCCGCTCGAAGAATTCAGAAAAGAAACAGCGGGCCGAAAAATATTGGGCGCCAACCGGATAGGAAAGAATATTTTCTTGAATCTCTCGGGCGGAAGGACGATATACATTCACCTCAAGATGACGGGGCATCTGTTGGTTAAAGGCAAAAAGTTAAAAGCAAAAAGCTGTGAAAGAGACTATTTTGACGATAGGGTTAATCAGTATATTCATCATATATTTTACCTGAAATCCGGAAGGACATTGGAATTTTCAGATCTTCGAAAATTCGGAAAAATAATTCTGGCAGACACCGGAAAGATCGGAGAAATTAGTGAAATAAAAAAGCTTGGAGTCGATGCGATGAGCCCGGAGTTTACTTTGGAAAAGCTGGATGAAATACTGGATAAGAAGAAAACAAAAATAAAGATTCTTATTATGGACCAGGACAAAATCACCGGTATCGGAAACATCTATGCCAGTGAAATATTATTCGAAGCCGGGATATTGCCGGATCGGCCGGCCTGCAAAATTAAGCCCGAGGAAAGAAAAAAGCTTTATTCTGCCATAAAAAAAACCCTTAAAAAAGCCATAAAAATGCGGGGAACCTCCGACTCTGATTACCGCGATACGGCCGGGGTTCCCGGGAAATTTCAGGAAGTCCTCAAGGTTTACCGCCGGACTGGAATGAGATGTCCGAAATGTGATACAATTGTGCAAAGAGAGAAAATAGGGCAAAGAGGGACCTTCTTCTGCCCAAAATGCCAAAAATAATTTTTAATAAATTAATATGTTTCGCAGATTCCAATCAATGGAAAAAAAGAAAAAAATAATTGTCGCGGCGGTTGTGCTTATTGTGCTGATAATAGGGATAGGATATTGGCGCGGATGGTTCGGAGGAGGCGGGAACAATCCTCTGAATCTGGATTCAATGAAAGGGGAAGTTGACACGGGAGCCCCCCTTAATACGGGAGAAGTCAGCCCTTTTACCAACTTGCCTTGCGCAAATTGGAACAGGCGGCCGATTGCAGTTATGGAGGCGGCTGATCTCAGCGTCCGTCCGGACAGCGGATTTTCAAGCGCAGATCTTGTTCTTGAAATGCCGGCCATTACGGCGAGTATCACCCGTCTTATGGGAGTCTATGTCTGCAATGATCCTGCGGAAGTCGGCTCGATCCGTTCCACCAGGCACGACTATATCGCCCTTGCGGCCGGCTGGGACGCGATTCTCACCCACTGGGGAGGGTCTCATTTTGCCGGGGACATCTTGAACAAGGGAGTGATCGACAATCTTGACCTAAACGGGAGTTTTGGCAAGAAAGCTTCCGAATGCGGTTTCCGAAAAGAAGGCATTGCTCCTCCGGATAATGGCTTTGCAAAATTCAGCAAACTTTTGGAATGCGCGCAGGCCCGGGATTACCGCATGGAAGATAAATTCACCGGTTATGCTCATCAAGCTGAAGCGCCGGCCGACCAACGGCCCAGCGGCGGCCATCTCCGGATTGGTTTCGCCGGGCCGTACGCCGTTCAGTATGATTATGATAAAGCGACCAATACCTATCTTCGCACCTGGAATAAAGTTGCCGACACCGATGCCAATAACGGGGAAAGACTGGCTCCAAAAAATGTGGCGGTTGTCATTGCCAGCTCCGAACAAATCGAAGGCCAGTATAATAATGTGCAAATCGGGGATCCGCAATTTGACAGCGTGAGCGAAGGAGACGCCTATTACTATATCAATGGCAAAGAAACAAAGGGCCGCTGGAAAAAAGACAAATCCAAATGGGCATCCAAGCTTTTTATGTATGACGAGTCCGGCCAGGAGGTCAAGTTTGTTCCTGGACAAATTTGGGTTGAAGTTCTGGAGCCTGGTCAGGCGCTCAAGTGGGAACCGCAACAGTAGTTCGCAAGATTACAAAACAAAAGCCCAGGCAAAGCCCAAAAATAAAAAACACAAAATTTGTGATTTGTGAACTGTGATTTGTGTTTCTAAAATATGATAATATTTTTGTATGGTGAGGACGAATTCCGTTCGGGTCGCAAGCTCGCCGAAATAAAAAACAAATTCTTGGAAAAAAACAAAGAGGGCGGGACCCTTTTTGTTTTTGATTTTTCCGAGCAGGGAGTTGCGACGGATGATTTGTCGGCAAAAGTTTATTCAGGAGGATTATTTTCAAGCAAGAAACTTGCAGTTGTGAAAAACATCCTCAAAAACAAGGCGGCGGCGGAAAATAAAGAATTTTTGACCCGTCTGAAAAAAGGAGAACCCGAAGGCGCTACGATTATTTTTTGGGAAAAAGAAAAAATAGATAAGAAACTTAAGCTGGCAAAGTTTCTCTTGGAGAAATCAAAAAAACAGGAGTTTAAATTTTTGGATGGGGCAAGATTGACGAACTGGATCACCGAAGAAGTCCGTAAAATCGGAGAAGGAAAGGTCTCAATCGGCCGGGCGGCGGCGGTGAAACTTTCGGTCTATGTCGGAAATAATCTTTTCCTTCTCCTGAAGGAAACCGAAAAGCTTGTCAGCTACAGGAGCGCGGGAGAAATTTCCGAAGGAGATGTCGATCTGCTCGTGAAATCGAAAATCGACACCGATATTTTTAAAACGATCGATTCGCTTTCCCGCGGGGACAAGAAAGGATCCATAAAACTCTTGCATGATCACCTGGATGCCGGCGAAGATCCGTTTTATCTCCTTTCGATGTATTTTTTTCAGTTTCGCAATCTTCTTAAAGTGAAACCGCTTGCGGAAAAATACAGCTCTCCTCATGAGATTGCCGCAAGACTCAAGATTCATCCATTTGTCGCAAAAAAAAGCGCTGAGCAAGGAAGGAATTTTTCGCTTGAGAAGTTAAAGGAATTATACGGGCGTCTTTGCCAAATTGATTTTGAGGCGAAAACTGGTAAAATTGAAATTGGATTGGCGCTTGATATGTTTATTGCATCAATTTAATAAAGCTCCCCGAGTTTGCGCACGGGGATAAATTATTATGAAAAAGGATAATGGGACCAAGTTTTATCTTCTCAGGGATGCCAAGAAGCTGGATGGGCGCGTTTTAAAGTCCATCAATGACCTGCTCGGATTTCTCTCGCCGAATAATTATAGTGTTGACCGGAAAAGAGTACGGGAGCTCTTGAATAATGATCTTTTGGAAATATACCTTCTGGAGGCAGACGGAGAGGTTATCGGCATGGGCAGCCTGCATTATGTGGAAACTCTGGTGAAAAAAGCCGCCTGGATTGAGGACATCGTGGTTCATCCGGAACACAGAAGCAAGGGACTGGGAAAAAAAATAATAAAACATATCATTTCTCAGGCAAAGAAAAGAGGCGCGCGGCATGTGGATCTTACCAGCCGAAACAATCGAAAAAAAGCCCACCAATTTTATCAGAATCTTAATTTTGAGAAACGGGACACGAGCGTATACCGAATGAAGACGAAGAAATAAGGCGGAAGGCCCGAATCGATCTTCATTTTCTTGAAAATTATTTTCAAGCCGGGCGCTTCTTCCAATTCACCCGGCAATAAAAAAAGCGCCTCGCCGGCGCTTTTTCATGTTTTCAGGGTATCTATTTAGAAGACTTCTTCATCATTTTTACGAGCCGTGACTTTTTGCGCGCGGCAGTGTTTTTTTTGATGACGCCGGACTTAGCGGCCTTGTCGAGGGCTTTTTGGACAGTCGGAAATATTTTTTTGGCATCTTCCAATTTCCCGGCCTTTGCAAGCTCGTTCAGTTTTTTCACCGCAACGCGGAAATCTCTCTTAAGCTGAGTGTTCTGCACCGCTCTTTTTTTTGAAGCGCGGAGGTATTTTTTGGCTGATTGTTTTATTGGCATGTTTGCTGAATCTCAAATGTAAATTTAAAATAAAAAGTTAAAAATTACAATTGAAAGTTTTAAAAATATTATACGAAAAATTACCTTATATTTCTAACACGACAGGCTATTTTTGTAAATAGTCGCAAGGTATTGTAAAAAAATACTAAATACCAGATACTATATACTAGATACAAACAAATGATTGCCAGGATAACGGGAAAAATTGCATATTTTAGAGACAATTATGTCGTCGTGGATGTTTCAGGTGTCGGATACAAAGTATTCGTTACCAATTTTTCCATGGGAAAAATAGCCGGAAAAAACGAAATAGAGATTTTTACCCATACCTATGTTCGGGAGGACACCTTATCGCTTTACGGATTTCTCTCTATTGAGGAACTGGAAATGTTTGAACTTCTCATTTCCATCTCCGGAATAGGCCCCAAAGCGGCGCTTGGCATCCTCTCCATTGCAGAGCCGAAGACAGTCAGGACGGCGGTGATTTCAGGGGATTCCTCGATTCTTACGCGGGTTTCGGGAGTGGGGAAGAAAACAGCCGAACGGGTAATTTTGGAACTCAAAAACCGTATCACGGAACTTCCGGGAGAAGAACATGGAACGGCCAAGGCTGATTCGGAAGCAATTGAAGCTTTGATTTCGCTTGGCTACACCAATGCCGAGGCGCGGGAAGCCTTGAAGTCTGTGCCGGAAAGCGTGAAGGATGTTTCGGATAGAGTGAGGGCGGCACTCAAGAGCCTTGGGAAATAACCAATAATCAAGCACCAATAATCAAATAATAATCAATAACCAAGTTCCAATGACCAAATCCGAAAATGCCAATTTTGATTTGGAAGAAAGAACTCTAAATTTCGCCAAGCGTATAATCAGAATGTGCAAGGCCTTGCCCAATAGCACAGTTAATTTCAAACTAATTGATCAAATTATCCGCTCCGCCGGTTCAATTGGAGCAAATTATCGTGAAGCTAATGATGCTTTGAGCAAAAAAGACTTTTTAATGAGAATAAAGATATCGCGGAAGGAAGCCAAAGAAACCCATTTTTGGTTGGAGTTGATTATTGAGGCTAATCCTGATTTCAAAGAAAAAATTCAGAATCTTTTTAACGAATCGATAGAACTAAAGAAAATTTTCTCCGCCATAATAACGAAGTGTGAAAATAACAAGAACAAGCTTTGATTATTCGGTCATTGGTTATTGCGATTTATCTGGTTATTGTAATTTGATTATTGGTTATCTATGGATAAAGCCTTGCTTAAATTCATTCAGGATCATTCCCCCGATGGTGGTTTTTTGCAGTCGGATTATTGGCGGAAATTTCAGGAAAGCGTCGGAAGAAAAACTTTTGAGCTGGAAGAAAAAGAAGAAAATGGCGGCACTCTCATGTATGCATATGTGATAGTGCATACATTGCCGGTTGTCGGGAAGTATTTTTATGTGCCGCGAGGACCTGTTTTTTTGAATTATGAATCAGGAATTAGGAATTATGAAAAAAAGATAGAAAGTTTTTTCGAAAATTTATTTAAGTTGGCAAAAGAAAATAATGTGGGGTGGATTCGGATTGAGCCGAACAGTCAGGAAAATCTCGAATTAATAAGAGAAAATTTGTCGGAGAAATATAAAATAAAAAAATCAGCCGTGGATATGCAGCCGAGGGAAATTTTGGTGCTGGATATTTCAAAAAGCGAGGAAGAATTGCTTGCCGGGATGAAGCAGAAGGCGCGATATAATATTCGGTTGGCGGAAAAGAAAGGTGTTCGCGCAACGCGCAACGCGCAACGCGCAACGCAAAAAAATATTGAAGAATTTTTGCGATTGGTTAAAATTACGGCGAAACGTGACGAAATCACGTCCCATCCGGAAGAATATTACCGGAAAATGCTTGGGACGATTCCGCCTGAAATTCTGAAGCTATACATAGCTGAATACGAAGGGAAAATAATCGCGGCGAATCTGGTTTTGTTTTTTGGAAAGACAGCGACTTATATGCACGGAGCGTCGGACAACGAGCACCGAAATGTTATGGCGCCGTATCTTCTCCAATGGCAGCAGATTCTGGACGCAAAAAAAGCGGGCTGCGAGCGATATGATTTCGGGGGAGTGAAAATCTCAAATCTCAAATCTCAAATCTCAAATTCTTGGGGCGGGATAACAAAATTCAAAACCGGTTTCGCGCCGGGAGTCGAGGCAACCAGATTTCCGGGAAGTTACGATATCATCTTAAATCCGTTAAAATACAATTTATACAGAGCAATCCAAAAAATCAAGAGTATAATCTAGGGAACCCGGTTAGAAATATTGCGCTCAAATGGCAAAACGACTGCATATTTATAAAATCAAAGCGATATGATTCCTAATGGAGCAAAAAAACTCGTCCCTCAATCCATCAAGAATATCTACCATCTCTTTCAGGCAGTCTTCGCGAATGTCTGGTTTGGTTTTCCATCGCGGAATTTGAAAGTTATCGGCGTGACGGGAACGAACGGGAAAACAACCACAGTGCAGATGATTGCCAAAGTTCTGGAAGAAGCGGGCCACCCCGCAAAGCCTGATGGCAACGGGGCGGGCAAAATTGCGGTGGCTTCAACGATCAATTTCAAAATTGGAGAGAAAGAATGGGTGAATGACACAAAATTCACGACCTTCTCGAGTTTCAAGCTGCAAGCTTTTTTGAAAAAAGCGGCTGAGGCCGGCTGCGAATATGCAATTGTCGAGGTAACGTCGCATGCCCTTGACCAGAACCGGGTTTTCGGGATTGATTTTTCAGTGGCGGTAATTACGAATGTGTCTCGGGAGCATCTGGATTACCATAAAACGATAGAGAGATACAGCCGGGCAAAAGAAAAGCTGTTTGCGATGGCCGCGAAAAATAAGAATGGGGCGGCGGTGGTGAATCTGAATATGAAATTTGCCGATAATTTCTTAAAATATGGTGCGGGCGATAAATACGGATATCATTTAGGGAATCAGGAATCAGGAATCAGGAATCAGGGTATAAATACAATAAAGGCGGAGAACATTAAACTCGGAATAAACCAATCCGAATTCATAATTCATAATTCAAGATTCGTAATTCATACGCCGGGCGATTTCAATGTCGAAAACGCTCTTGCGGCGACGTGTGTGGGACTTTCGCAGGGGATAAGCCTTGAAAAAATTTCGGAAGCGCTTGCGATGATCAAGGGAGTGCCCGGGAGAATGGAGCGCATCGAAAACAACTGCGGACTTGAAATAATCGTTGACTACGCAGTGACCCCGGATTCCCTTGAGAAGCTCTATGTCTACTTGGGAAAATTAAAAAAAGAATCCAACAAGATCATCGCTGTTTTTGGTTCCTGTGGAGAACGGGATCGGGGAAAACGGCCGATTATGGGCGAAATCGTGGCTAAGGCGGCGGATTACTGCATTGTGACCAACGAAGACCCGTATGGAGAGGACCCCATAAGGATAATTAATGAAGTGTTTGAGGGTGTAACCGGACAAAAAGTTGAAAGAGAGATTCCTAATTTTCAATTTTCAATTTTCAATTTTCAAAAAAGTTATAATTCTCAAATCTCCAAATCAAAAACTGAAGGGATGAATGCATTCAGAATATTAGACCGAAAAGAGGCAATAAAAACAGCTTTGCAGATTGCAAAGCCGGGAGATATCATTGCTGTTACCGGAAAAGGCGCGGAAGAGATAATGGCTGTCGGCAAAAAAAGAATTCCTTGGAATGATCCTAAAATGATTCGAGAAATCTTGCAAGAATTAGAGACAAAACAAATCCGATAATCCCTCCGACAATAACCTCGCTGATTCGGTGGCCGATTCTCTCCTTAAGCCGGGGGAATTTTTTCTTGTCTATGGGAAGCTGGTCGACCAACATATTGAGATATCTTCCCTGGTCACCCAGATACATCCGAAGGCGAAGGGCATCATCAATAATGAGGACGGCAAAGATGATCGCGAGGGCAAAGACGGGAGAAGTGGTTCCGGCATAGTATCCTATCGTGGTCACTGTTGAAACGACAAAAGCGGTATGGGCGCTTGGCATATGGCCATGCGTAAAATAATATTCCCACTTTAATCCGTGCCTGGATGAATAAATGATAAATTTGACGGTTTGAGTAAAAACGCCTACTGCAAGCGGAATGATTACGATGTCATAATTAGTCATGTTTATCATGCCCCTATTTTAACATGCTTTCGCGAATTTATGAAATGTTAAAGATTCTGCAAGTAGTTTTGTAATAATAGTCACGGGAAATCTTTATTATCAAGGATAAGAACCTTATAGCGGTGAAATATCGGATTGGCGCAACGAGGAAATCTGGTGTATTATACAGGCATAATTTTTCCGGACACTGCGCCGATAATTATTAACTGTTTTGTTTTTTTGCGGATAATATCTCAAGATAAAGATGAAAAAAGGAGATTTGAAGAAAAATTTCATACCGCTTTCCAAAGTGGCGAAAGAAAAAAAATATGCCCAGGAGTACCTCGGTCTTTTGGCGCGGCGGGGAGATCTGGGATCGATCAGAATCGGCAAGCGCTGGTATACGACAGAAGAATGGTTTTCGGAATTCCTCTGTGATGCGGAAGCAAAGAAAGCGGAAATGAAAATCGCGAAAAATCAGGCCGGGAAAATTAATACCAAAGTCAATCAGGGAATTGAAGTCGAAAAAATTTTTGTTCCTCACATCGCCGAATTTAGAGAAAAAGAATTTTCAGCCGCCGAACTTCCGGAGAAACTTGAAATCAGGCGGGAGGCCGAGATGGAAACCGGCGAAATAATAAAGAAAAACTTCAGTGTTGTTAATAATTTCGAAAAAAAGGAAACAAACCGGGATAAAACCGGCAAGGCGAGTATTCCGCTGAAGAGAGAAGTAAAATTTCCAGCAATGTCCGCTCCGAAGCGCGCTTTTGAGTCGCAAATGAAACTTAAAACCATCGATCTTAGAAATATTGCCAAAGAAAGAATCACGAGATCCGAATCTATTCCGACCAAAAAAAATAAAATTGAGAAAAATATATATCGGGAATATGAGCCGGAAAGTGCGGCGCTGAAAGAGGATGCGTTCCGCGAATGGAAGTTTCGCTCAAAAAACGTTTCACCTAATTTCTCCGATGCAATCCCGGCTGTTTCTTTCTTTCGAAAATTTGCCTTTTCAACGGCGGCGGTGCTATCATTGGTCTTAATCTTTCAGCTGGGGTTGATTTTCAGGAATGATCTGAGAAAAAAGGCTAATCTTGGATCGGGGATTGTGGCTGGCGCTGAAGATGACAAGGCGGGCATCGGCGCTGCCAAAAGCTACTCCGCTCAAAATTTGGAAAATCAGGGAGATAAGGTTAAAGAAAATTTTTCTTTCTCCCGCGTAATGATTAAGGCGGCAATGGAAAAAGACGTTGCGCAGAAGCCAGTGTCCAGTGACTAATAGTTTTTCGGGAGAACGCTATTTTCCGAAATATTACTCGATTATTAAACATTAAATAAAAAACGCTATGATTATGTGGGTAATTCTGGGAATAATTGCTTTGCTTATTATTTGGGCGATAGGGATATATAACGGGCTTATCCGGCTAAAGAACCGGGTTGATGAAGCCTGGAGCGACATTGATGTTCAGCTAAAGAGAAGGTACGATCTTATCCCTAATCTGGTATCGACCGTTAAGGGGTATGCGGCGCACGAGAAAGAAGTTTTCGAAAAGGTAACAGAAGCGAGAACTCGGGCTATGGGAGCCCAGTCTGCCGCCGACAAGGCGCAGGCGGAAAATGCCCTTTCTCAAACCCTGAAAAGTCTTTTCGCGGTGGCGGAAGCTTATCCTGATCTCAAAGCCAACCAAAACTTTTTGGAGCTGCAGCGCGAACTCACTGATACGGAAGACAAAATCCAAGCCTCGCGAAGATTTTATAACGGCAATGTACGCGACTTCAACACGAAAATTCAAGTCTTTCCAAATAACATTTTTGCCGGTATGCTGGGTTTCACCGCCCGCGAATTTTTTGAAGCGGAAGCAACTGAGAAAGAAGCTGTTAAAGTTGAGTTTTAGTTTTGGATGACCAATAACTAAGCACCAAATATAAAATAACCAATAACCAAGCATCAATAACCAAATAATAATCAATAACCAATTTTGCAATGACCAAATATTTGGTTATTCGATAATTGGCGAATTGGAATTTATTTGATTATTGGAATTTGATTATCGGTTATTTTAAATTTATGGCAACAATCTATAATCAAGCTGACAAAAATAAAAGATTGACCTGGATTTACATCACTGGTTTTTTGATATTTGTTATCGGCGTCGGGTATGTTTTTGCCGGAGCGATGAACAATTCGACGATTTTGGTCGTCGCCGTAATTTTTAGTGTCGTAATGAGTTTTGCTTCATATTGGTGGAGCGACAAAATTGTGCTGGCGATGAGCGGCGCCAAAGAAGTGACGCATGAAAATGCGAAAGAGATATATCGCATCGTCGAAAATCTTTGCATCACGGCGGGACTTCCCGTTCCGAAGATTTATGTCATCCAGGATCCTTCTCCGAATGCTTTTGCGACCGGACGCGATCCGGAGCACGCAGTCATCGCGCTCACGACGGGCATAATCGAAAAACTGGAAAAGAAAGAACTCGAAGGCGTGGTTGCGCATGAACTCTCGCACGTCGGCAATCGGGATATCTTGCTTTCGACAGTGATTGTGGTTTTGGTAGGCTTTGTCGCGCTTATGGCCGACTTTTTTCGTCACTGGACGTGGTTTGGAGGAAGAGATGACAATCGGGACCGAGGCCAACTGGGTATGATATTGCTTATTGCCGGAATCATTCTCTCAATTCTCGCGCCTCTTGCGGCAATACTCATCCAGCTCGCGATTTCGAGGAAGCGCGAATATCTCGCCGACGCGGACGGGGCGCTTCTCACACGATATCCGGAAGGTTTGGCCCGTGCCCTCGAAAAAATTTCCGCGGATGCTACGCCGATGCGCCATGCCAACCGCGCAACCGCCCATCTTTTCATCGCTAATCCCTTCAAGGGACAAAAAATATCTTCACTTTTTATGACCCATCCCCCCATCGCCGAGCGCGTGAAGCGCCTCAGGGGAATGGATGTGTAGTTTTCTGCAAGGGTACTCAAATTACACCACGTGGATATAATTGACTACTTTTTTTATTGCGGAAAATAGAGATTGATTTACTACGATATATCGTAGTAAAAATTTATCATATGTTACTATAATTAGTTGTAGTAAGAACTATTCGCAATAAATTGCTTTTTGTCTCTTAAAAAACAGCCGCAGTGTTTTACCTAAGCCTTGTTTTTCTTTCATTTCTTAATTATCTTCACGATGCCGTTTACGGCATCAACTTCTATAGCGTCGCCACTTATTAATTGTTTAGTCGCCATTTTCGTGCCAATTATGCACGGTTTTTTCATTTCGCGGGCGACAATAGCTGCATGACAAGTGATTCCTCCTTCGTCCGTGACAAAAGCCGCCGCCCGTTCCATGGCAGGCAAAAAGTCCGGAGTAGTCATGGACGTAACCAAGATTTCTCCTTTCTTCAAATTGCTTTGATCTTTCGGAGACAATATTACTTTTGCAACACCTCTAACGATTCCCCGATATGCAACTGACCCTGTTATTTCTTGCGTATTTTCATTATTGGTGAGTGGAGATTGTTTTTCAAAAGGTCTGAATTTAAAAATATCTTCTGTGATCCCCGCGCTAAAACCCTTTTTTCGCTCTTCGGCATGTTGAATTATTTCTTCCCTTGGCAGCTTATCAATTGTATCGATTTCTTCGATAATTAAAAACGGCATACTGCTACGTTCAATCTTGATCCGCTCGGCTATTTCGTAAAGGATCGGCAGTAGCTTATATCCGGCTTTATTGAGATTATCTTTAACGAAAGTTCTCAAAAAAAGCCAAGTGCGATATTGCCTGATAATTCTCTTTTCAGTAGAATTAAGCGATAGACTGTGAATAATATTTTTCATTTTTCTTTCCGCTAATTTTTTGTCATTTCGAATAGTTTTTAGCTCTCTTTCGGCTGTCGGAGAAAGCGTCAAAAATCGTTTTTTTATTTGCTTTGGCTGTGGTGGCGAACCAACGAACCAGTGAAAGGCCAACCATTCATATCTCGCAAGATATTCTTCAATTTTTTCGTTTTGCTGGGAGACTAATAACTTGCCAAAGCCTTCTGACAGACCAAGCGCAAATTTTTTCTCTTCGAGAACGACGCTTTCATAATATGGATATGAAATAATTTCTGCATATTTTTTAAAATCATTCATTTTTTTCTTTTTTGCGAGGCGATAAGACAGAATAATTTGGATCTCTTTTTGTAAGATATCTGCCATCTGCACTGATCCTCGATAACTCATAAAACCCAGCATTTCTGAGTATAACTCCTGATGTTTTCTGAAAAGTTTAATGAGCTCCGGCAACTCTCTCTCCAGTATATTCGGTAGTTCCATACCGTCGATATTTTTGGAAAGAGAAAAAATGCTTTCAGCTATTTTGTCCGGATAAGCAGGATTAGTTTTGATTTTATAACGCAAAAAATCACCTATAATCTCAATTTCTTCTTTATCAAAATATATGTCGCCTCGATCATACCAGGAGGCGCTAAGATGCAATGGATAGCCAAATTGCTTTCGCCCCATTAAAGATCCGGTAAGATAACTGGAAACGGAAAGAGGCGTATTTAGCTTATGCATTTTCCAGACCCACTGAATTTTATTGCCGCAAAAATTTTTCATATTCTAGAAATTTGAAATAAATTTAGGGCAAGGACCGATTGAGTCCCTGCCCACTTCACCTAAACCTTCGAGAGGATGATAGCGGTCCTCTTCGCCAGGTCGATCCCGTAGAGGCACGCTTTGTGCTTGATCGACTGGAAACCCAGGGCGCCCAACAATTCCCCGCCTGCCAGAAATAACGTGCGATCTGGGACTGCCTCCAAGAGCCGCCAGGGATCGAAGATGTCGGCTGCCTTCAGGCCAACGTAGCTCTCGGCTGGGATTACGTTTCCGCTTGCCAGTATGATGGTTTTGTTGCTGCCGCGGCTTTCGGCGCCGCCGCAGAATGGGGAATACTTCACGGGTACGCCCTTCAGCTTTTCCGAGATTATCTTCAAGATATCCTCGAACCTTTGGCCAGTGCCGGCCATAATGAGGCTGACGTCGGCAGGCAATACGAGCGATCTGATTTGTGCAAGACCTTCTTCCGTGTGACCTGGGTTGGCTGTTTCAGGTATCCGCTCGCCATGCGTTATGAGATAGGCAATCTTCTTTTTCACTTTCATTCCATCCTTTGCGTTTGCCCGCCGGCAGATAGTTCTCAAAAGATCATTATTGTTAAGATGCCTCCTTTATTTATCTTAACAGGCAAGTTTAACGAGGCTATAAGATAAAGTCAATAATAAAAGACTATCTATATTGACAAAAAGGCTTAAAAATAATATAATATTGATATATAAATAAAGTGTTGTATATTTTAGACACTATATGGACAACGTGAAAATTATCAAGGATTTAGGGATGCCCGATCAGGAAGCGGAAGCCTATATCGCCCTTTTGAAGCTGGGTGGGGGTTTGGCGAGCGCGGTGGCGCGTGAAATGGGAATCAAACGAACGACTGTTTACGCCATTTTGCAATCCCTCGCGCGCAAAAATCTAGTCTTGGTGTATTTTCGCAAAAGCCGGAAATATTATCATCCTGTGCCTCCGCAAAAGTTGGCAAGCATATTTGAAAAGAAACTGGATATATTCAAAAAAATTGTGCCGAGCCTTTCATCAATCAAAAGAAAACAGGCCCAAATGTTTGGGCTGCGCTTCATTGAAACTAAGGAAGAGCTCAAACAATTCTATTTAGACATCAATAATGAATATAAGAACCTCAAAAAGAAAACCTACGACGTAATTTCAAGCGACATTTCCTGGGAAAGCCTTGATCCAGAATTTTTCCGGCAATATCGCAAGGACCGGGCGAAGCTCGGCATTCGGCCGCGACTTCTTTTTTCCGAAGATTCGCGGAAAAATGTGAATTTGACAACCAATCTCTTGCGCGAATACAAGTTTCTGCCAAAAACATATTCACTCAAAAGCTCCATCAATATTTTTCGCGACAAAGTTCTCATTGTCGACACAAAACTGGATTCCCTGGCGGTCGTCATCTTAATCCAGACAATGGTTGATACTTTTAAAGCGGTTTTTGAAACTTTGTGGCAGCTTTTGCCGGAGGAAAAAAAATAGAAAATAATTTTATGCAATTTAAGGTTCCGAAAAATACGGAAAAATATGAATGGACGCAGCATGCCGTCATCAAGATGAAACAGTACGGTCTCACCGCCCAGCGGATTTTGCGTGTGGTGAAAAATCCCAAGAGAACAGAAGAGGGAATTGTGAAAAATACGATTGCGGTGATGCAGCCGACGTCGTTTCACACAAAAGACGGGAAAAGAGTCTGGAACCGGGAAATTTGGGCGATGTACCAGCTCCGCGGATGCAAAGCAAATCCCAAATCCCAAATCCCAAATCCCAAATACCAAACTCTGAATTCGGCCAATCGCAGGATTAGAATCATAAGCGCGTGGCGGTATCCGGGAGTGAGCCCCAAAAGAGATCCGATTCCGGAAGACATTTTGCGGGAACTGGAAAGTATGCTTTAATGTAGTCAAGAAAATAAAGTCTTTAAAACAGAAAGCGGGGTGAATTATGGAAGAGCAAAAAAACGAAGAAAAAAAAGAAATCAAAGCTGATGTGTCGGATGCCGAAAAAAACAAGGCTATGGCGATTGTGGGCTACATCATTCCGATTCTTTTTTTTATTCCCCTTGTTACTGATGCAAAAAACAGCCCCTTTGCGAAATTCCACGCCAATCAGCAGCTGATTCTCTTGATCTCCTGGGTAGTTGTCAATGTTTTGGGCGGAATTATTCCCTTTTTGGGATGGTTTATCATCTGGCCGCTCGGAACGATTTTTCTCATTATTGCAGCGATAATGGGAATCATTAACGCTTCTAAGGGAGAAATGAAAGAGGTTCCTTTGATCGGAAGCTTTAAGCTGATCAGCTAAAAATGCTATTGCGCAATAGCGTCTTTCAAAAAGACAGGCGGTCCTTTCAGGGTCGTCTGTTTTGTTATATAATTGGAATGCGAATCGCCGCGGATTTTGGAGGCGAATGCAATGGAATAAATTATTCGCAATAATTTTCATAATTATAATTGAGTATTCGAATTCATTTTTAATAAAATATGAAACGAACAAAAATCGTCGCCACTATCGGGCCGGCATCGGAAAAAGAAAATGTGATTTCCGAGATGATTAAAAAAGGCATGAATGTTGCCCGGCTGAATTTTTCGCACGGCAATTTCGCATCGCACAGAAAAATCATAAAGACAGTAAGGAAAGTCAGTGAAAAAATCGGAGTGCCGGTTGGCATAATAGCCGATCTTCAGGGTCCGAGGATAAGGGTCAGCAATACCAAGGAATTTTCTGTCAGCAAGAACGAAACAATCTGGGTTGCCGAATCGCCGCTTCCGGTGAAAGCGGGACCGATTGGAAAAATATTGCACGGTCTCAAAAAAATCGGCGAGAAAAGAAATTCGAAAACTCTGAATCTCGATCTCAAGGGGGCCGCAAAACTCATCAGGGTCGGTTCGGAAATACTTATTGAAGACGGGCTGATAAAAATAAAGGTTTTGGAAAAAAAACACGGCAAGATATTGGGAAAGGTTGTGAATGACGGAATCATCAAGCCCCGAAAAGGAGTCAATGTCCCGGGAATTTCCGGAAAGCTGAGAGCGATTACGGACTATGACAAGGAGGTTCTCGATTTTGCATTGAATGAAGATGTCGACTTTGTCGCTATGTCTTTTGTTGGGACGGCCGAAGAAATAAATTATTTAAGGAGGCTGATAAAAAAGAAAACAAAGCATAAACACGGACTTGCCCAAATAATCGCCAAGATCGAAAGGAAAGAAGCAATCCGCAATTTCGACAAAATTCTGGCGGCAACCGACGCTGTTATGGTGGCAAGGGGCGATCTCGGAATCGAAATGCCGCAGGCGGATCTGCCGATTTTCCAAAAAGAAATTGTGGCGAAATGCCTTCGGGCCGGAAAGCCGGTAATCGTTGCGACCCAGATGCTTGATTCAATGATCCGAAATCCGCGTCCCACGAGAGCGGAGGTAACGGATGTTTCAAATGCCGCTATTGATCACGCGGATGCGCTGATGCTTTCCGGGGAAACAGCTAACGGGAAATATCCGGTTGAGGCAGTCAGGACGATGAGTGAAATCATAAAGAGGACTGAAAAATCTCCATTTGACGATCTTGAGCACGGATTTTTGGGTGACCGGACTTCTTCGATTTCGGCAGCGGTAGCCCAATCTGCCCATGAACTCCTGAAAGACAGCGGAGCAAAAGCGATTATCGTGGCAAGCATCTCCGGTTTCACGGCTCGCATGATCACCCGTCACCGGCCGGAACAAAAAATTTTTGTCATGACCAATAACGAAAAAACTCACAACCAGCTGGCTCTGGTCTGGGGGGTGCTCAGTTTTGTTCTTCCCGACTGCAAAGACCTTGATGAACTTATCGATAAATCAATGGAAACAATAAAGAAGCAAAAACTTTTGAAAAAAAAGGATAAGCTGATTATTGTGGCCGGACGGCCGCACGTAAAGCGCGAGCATATGAGTCTCGTGAAAGTGGAAGAAATACGATAGTCCTTGTGAGTTCGGAAGAGTATAAAAATAAAATAATAAAAATAAAAAAATGATAGGCATGAAAAGAATATCCGCCAAAAGCGGATCCGCCTCTATCGGAAAATCAAAATTAATTCTTTGGTTCCGAGAGACAAAAATAAAAGACATAGAAATAGTGGGAGGGAAAAATGCTTCGCTTGGTGAAATGTTTTCCAATCTCAGAAAAAAAGGAATAAACGTTCCCGACGGTTTTTCAATCACGGCGGAAGCCTATCGCTATTTTATTTCTCAAAATAATCTGGACGAGGAAATAAAAGAAATTTTGAAGGGTCTTAATACCTCCAATATGCGAAACCTTGCCGAGCGGGGATACCGTGTCCGTCAGGCCATTCTTTCCGCCGAATTTCCGGTCGATCTTCGAAATGCCATAATCGAGGCCTATTCGAGTATTTCTCGTGAATACAATCCGCGCAAGAGTTTCCATATCGTTTGGGATAAGAAGGACCATACCAATCATTTTGCGGGCGGGGTGGATGTGGCCGTGAGAAGTTCGGCGACAGCCGAGGATCTTGCGGACGCTTCTTTTGCCGGGCAACAGGAATCATATCTCAATGTAACGGGCGAATATCAGCTTCTGGAATCCATCAAAAAATGCTTTTCTTCCCTTTTTACCGACCGGGCCATATCATATCGCGTCGACAAGGGATTTGATCAGTTCAGCGTAGCCCTTTCAGTAGGGGTTCAAAAGATGGTTCGTTCCGATGAAGCAGCAAGCGGCGTGATGTTCACGATTGACACTGAATCGGGATTTTCTGATGCCATCATCATCAATGGCTCCTGGGGCCTTGGGGAAAATATTGTTAAAGGTAAAGTGAATCCGGACGAGTTTATTATCCATAAACCGACTCTCCGGAAGGGCTTCCGATCGATCATCGGGAAAAAAATGGGAAGCAAGGAAGCGAAACTGGTTTACAGCGTGGGCGGAAGCGCTTCAACGCAAAATGTGGTTGTTTCCCAGGAAGATCAGCGCCGATTCTGCCTTTCCGACGAGGAAGCTTTAAAATTGGCTAAATGGGGAGTATTGATCGAGGAACACTATCAAAAACCGATGGATATTGAATGGGCGAAGGATGGCCGGAGCGGAGAGCTGTTTATCGTCCAGGCCAGGCCGGAAACGGTGCAGTCGCAGAAAAAGAAGAATGTGCTTGAAGAATATATTTTAAAAAGCAAAAGCAAAGTTTTGTGCTCCGGAGCGGCTGTCGGCGGAAAAATCGGGCAAGGAAGAGCTAATGTGATAAAAGATGTCGCCAAGATCGCTGATTTTAAAAGAGGCGAAGTGTTGGTAACGGAAATGACTGATCCTGATTGGGAGCCAATTATGAAAATTGCGGCGGCTATTGTGACTAACTCCGGCGGGCGGACGTCGCATGCGGCGATCGTCAGCCGCGAGCTTGGAATTCCCTGCATTGTTGGAACCGTAAATGCCACAAGCGCCATTAAGGACAAAAAGGCGGTGACGGTTTCCTGCGCCGAAGGGGAGGAAGGGAAAGTTTATGAAGGGCTTCTCAAGTATGAAATCAAAACGACGAATCTCAAGAACATAAAAAAATCAAAAACGAAAATCATGATGAATGTCGGGAATCCGGATCAGGCTTTCGATCTTTCTTTTATTCCAAATGACGGCGTGGGACTTGCGCGGGAGGAATTCATCATTACGGAATATATAAAAATTCATCCGATGGCGCTGGTTCATTTTGATAAAGTTAGGAACAAAGAGGAGAAGAAAAAAATTAGCGAGATGACCCGCGGATACAAAAATAAAGAAGAATTTTTTGTGGAAAAACTGTCCGAAGGAATCGGACGGATTTGCGCCGCTTTTTGGCCGAAGGACGTGATTGTCAGAATGGCTGATTTTAAGACGAACGAATACGCAACTCTTATCGGGGGTGCCGGTTTCGAGCCGGCGGAAGAAAATCCGATGATCGGCTGGCGGGGGGCTTCGAGATACTACGACGAGGACTATAAAGAAGGATTTCGCCTTGAGTGTCTCGCATTCAAAAGGGTTCGTGACGAAATGGGACTTATGAATCTTAAAGCGATGATCCCTTTCTGCCGCACCGTCGAAGAAGGAAAAAAAGTTCTTGCAGAAATGGGGAAGCATGGTCTCAAGCGCGGCGCGGGCGGTCTTCAGGTATATGTCATGTGTGAAATTCCTTCCAATGTTATTCTGGCCAAAGAATTCTCAAAGATTTTTGACGGGTTTTCAATTGGATCGAACGACCTCACTCAGCTGACACTGGGAGTGGATCGGGACAGCGCCAAAGTTTCCCACGTTTACGACGAGCGCAATGAAGCGGTGAAGGAACTCATTCGGCAGGTTATAGCAAAGGCCCATAAAGCCCGCCGTAAAGTCGGCATCTGCGGCCAGGCGCCGTCGGATTTTCTCGATTTCGCCAAATTCCTCGTCGAAGAAAAAATTGATTCCATTTCTCTCAACCCCGACACGGTAATTAAAACGATGATGGAAATTGGAAAAATGGAGAAATAATTTGAAATTTATTGAAATTCTGCTAGATTATAAGCGAGGCTCTTTGCCTCGCTTTGCTTCTGGAAGGGTCGCATAGCGGCCGAGTGCGCTCGCTTGGAAAGCGGGTATACCGCAAGGTATCGAGGGTTCGAATCCCTCCCCTTCCGCCAAGTTTAAAATTAGCTTCTGGGATATAAAAATAATTTACTTTGCTGATTCCCGCTCATCTTGAGAGAGAATCAGCGGAAAAAAGATGGCAAAAATAAAAAACGAGAAAAAACCAGAGGAAAAGGGGAAGGATCATTTCTTTAAAAAGGACATCAGCCGGCGGACGTACATCATTTTGGCCGCGCTGGTAGTTTTTCTGGCTCTTTTTTTCCGGACATATCATTTAAGCTCCCTCCCTCCCGGGGTTTATCCGGATGAAGCGGTTAATGGCATTGACGCCATAACAGCCAACGCAGCTCATCATTGGAAAGTTTTTTACGAAAACAACAACGGACGCGAAGGACTGTTTATGAATATGATTGCTTTGAGTTTCGGGCTGTTTGGAATAAGCGTCTTTTCGCTCAAAATCTGGTCCGTTCTTGCTGGAACATTCACGGTTTTAGGGATGATCCTTCTCGGCGAAGAATTATTTCAGAACCGGAGAGGAGGAATCATTGCCGGGTTTTTGACGGCCACTTCTTTTTGGGCGATCAATTTCAGCCGGATTGCGTTTCGGGCAATTCTTCTGCCGTTGGTTTTGGTTTTCACTGTCTATTTTTTGGTCCGCGGCATCCAGAAAAAAAAGATTATTGACTATGTTTTAGCCGGCGCTTTTTTTGGGCTGGGCGTTCACACCTACATCGCCTTTCGGGTCGCGCCCCTGATCCTAATTGTTCTTCTCCTCTTCTTTGTTATTAACCGGAAGAAATTTATCGCGACTCATTGGAAAGAAATTGCCGCTTTTTCTGTGGCGATGATAATCGTGGCGCTTCCCATCCTTGTTGATTTCTTGCATAATCCGGTTCATTTCAGCGGCCGCACTGGACAGGTTTCCGTTTTCAATCCGGAAGTCAACCAGGGGCATTTGCTTCTGACGCTCGGAAAAAGCTTTGGGTTGTCTCTCGCTCAATTCAATTTTTACGGCGACCAAAATTGGCGGCACAATCTTCCATCCCAGCCGGAACTTCCCTTGTTCATCGGAATATTTTTCCTTATCGGTCTTTTCTATTTTATATATGAATTTTTTTATCTTCTTTATCGAAGAATCCGCCTTGGCGAGAGAAGCGAGAGGCTGATTGCAGTTTCTCTTCTGCTTTCCTGGTTTTTTGTAATGCTTCTGCCTTCGGCTATCAGCTTCGAGGGGCTTCCGCACGCTCTCCGGAGCATCGGAAGCCTGCCGGCGGCGCTGCTTTTGGCGGCATTCGCCATTGACGAAGCTTTTGAATGGTCGGCTGCCGGAAAATTTAAAAAATATAAAAAAGCGCTTTGGGCCGGACTCATCTTGATTGTTGTCGGGAGCGGAATCTGGTCGGTAAAACTTTATTTTGTGGACTGGAATCGGAGCAAGGATGTTCACGGGGCTTTTGACGAGCAATATATGAATATGGCCGGGTATTTGAACAGTCTCCCTTCTGATACGGAAAAATATGTTGTTGATAACGGGCCGGGAATTAAAATGGAAGACGGGCTTCAAACTTCGGCGGAAACAGTAAAGCTCTTTACCTATCAAAAATCGGGCAATGCCGTCTATCTTGATCCGGAATTCGATCCGCGGAAAATATCTGTTCCTTCTCAAGTGGTGCTAATGAGCTACGACGAAAGGATAATCAGCAGAATTCTCGATGTTTTTCCGGAAAGCCGGGTTCAGACCCTCAAATATCAGCCGGGATACAATATTGATTTCGCGGTAGTTAATGTGAAACAATAGATGATTAATTTCACAGAGATTGGGTCTTGGGTTGGAAAAAAATAATTCCGCTCAGTCTAAAATTTGCTTCAAATAAAAGATAAATTCAATAAATATGCCAATTTTAATTTCCGGTTCATTGGTCTATGACCACATCATGGACTTTCCGGACAAGTTTAAAAACCATATTCTGCCCGACAATATCCATATTCTGAATGTTTGTTTCACGGTGGAAAAAATGGGAAAAAGCAAAGGCGGGACGGCGGGAAATATTGCGCATAATGTTAAAATGCTGGGTGGCGAACCGATAGTCGTCTCTTCTGTTGGACAGGACGGAGGAGAGTATATTGAATATTTAAAAAAATCGAAGATAAAAACCGATAAAATAGTACAGAATAAAAAACTTTTTACCGCTTCGTGCTATATCACTACCGACCGGGACGATAACCAGATCACTGCTTTTTATAACGGCGCGCTGGGATCGGCGCCGGACATAAAGGTTGGAAAAAACAAAAAGAATTCCGGATTAGCAATAATCTCTCCGACAAAAAAAGAGGTAATGCTGAAACATCTTCTTCAATGCGCCAAAGCCGGCATAAAAACAATTTTCGATCCCGGCCAGCAGATTCCGGCATTTTCCGATAAAGAACTGAAAAATGCCATTAGCCGGGCATATATGCTTATTGGCAATGATTATGAAATAAAAATGATTCAGAAAAGATCCGGTTGGGATAAAAGAGAAATTATGAAACGGGCGGAAATAGTCGTGACGACTTATGGAGGGAAGGGTTCGCGAATCGAAACTCGGGATAAGCAGGAGATTTTGGTTGAGACATGCAGGGGGATAAAAGTTAAGGATCCAACCGGCGCGGGGGACGCTTATCGGGCCGGATTTCTCTTGGGGCTTGAAAAGGGATATAATCTTCGGACGTGCGGGCGGCTTGGAAGTGTCGCGGCGAGTTTCGCAATTGAGAAATACGGAACGCAGGAACATTCTTTTTCGCTTGCAGAGTTTAGGAAGAGATATAGGGCTTCATACAGAGAAGATGTGCAAATTTAATCAATACTGGTTCAATTTCTAATTTCCAATTTCTAATTTTCCCGCCGTAGCGGGACCCCGCCAAGGCGGTGGCAAAATAAATCCCAAATTTAGAAATAAAAAATAACAATTATTAACAATAATATTCATGAAAACAGACTACAAAATAAAAGACTTGAAGCTGGCCGATTGGGGGCGCAAAGAAATTAAAATTGCCGAAAAAGAAATGGTCGGCCTCATGGCGATTCGGAAGAAATACGCCGCAAAAAAACCGCTTAAGGGTGCTAAAATATCGGGGTCGCTCCACATGACTATCCAGACGGCGGTGCTTATTGAAACCCTTAGGGATCTCGGTGCCAAAGTCCGTTGGGCAAGCTGTAATATTTTTTCGACCCAGGATCATGCGGCGGCTGCTATCGCCAAGGCGGGCATTCCGGTTTTCGCGTGGAAAGGCGAGACACTTGAGGATTATTGGTGGTGCACTGAGCGCGCCCTTGATTTCGGCGGAGGCGAAGGGCCGGAGCTTATTGTCGATGATGGCGGGGATGCAACACTCATGGTCCACTTGGGAGCGGAAGCGGAAAATAATCCGGAGATGCTCAAAAAAAATTATAAAGATTCGGAAGAAGACTTTCAGGAGCTCATGAAAGTTCTCAAAAAAGAATACCAAAAAAATCGGAACCGTTGGACCAACGCCGCGGAAAAAATTTCCGGCGTATCAGAAGAAACGACGACGGGCGTGCACCGGCTCTATCAACGGTTTGAGCAGGGGAAACTATTGTTTCCCGCGATCAATGTCAATGATTCGGTAACAAAAAGCAAGTTCGATAATATCTACGGTTGCCGTCATTCAGTAATCGACGGACTCAATCGCGCGATGGACGTGATGATCGGTGGAAAGACGGCGGTCGTTTGCGGATATGGAGAGGTCGGAAAAGGCTGCGCGCAAGCGCTTCGGGGGCAAGGCGCGCGAGTGATCATCACGGAAATCGATCCGATCTGCGCTCTTCAGGCGGCAATGGAAGGGTATGAAGTGAAAACGGTTGAAGATACGCTCGGAAAAGCTGATATATATATTACTGCCACTGGGAACCGATATGTCATTACTCTTGATCATATGAAAAAAATGAAAGATCAGGCCATTGTTGCGAACATCGGACACTTTGACAATGAAATCCAGATGGAAAAACTTGATGGCGCAAAGGCCGTCAAAAAAGAAAACATCAAGCCGCAGGTTGATAAATATATTTTTCCGGACGGCCGCGAAATATATATTCTTGCCGAAGGAAGGCTTATGAATCTCGGTTGCGCGACCGGGCACCCCAGCTTTGTAATGAGCTCGAGTTTCTCAAATCAGGTTCTTGCCCAAATTGAACTCTGGACGAAAAAATACGAAATTGGAGTGCATACTCTTCCGAAAAAATTGGATGAGGAGGTGGCCAGGCTTCACCTCGGAAAAATCGGCGTGCGCCTGACAAAGCTTTCCAAGGAACAGGCAGATTATCTCGGGGTATCCCCTGATGGTCCTTTCAAATCTGATATTTATCGGTATTAAATCAATTATGCTTTTAGGGTTTTCAACGGGAGCAATTTTTCAAAAAGTTCCTTCGATATCGCAAGAGATTGTTGATATTTGCTGCGGGATCGGCTGCAATGCAATCGAATTGAATGCAAATAGACTTGAAGAAGTGGATCTTTTAGAAGGGTTCATGAATTCAGGAGGGCATCTTTCCGGATTTGAATATATTTCCATGCATTCGCCGGGAATTAACGTGTTTTACAAAAAAGACCGGGCAACCCTTAGTCTCCTGAAAAAACTTGAGAAGGCGTATCGCCACTTTGGATGCAAACATCTGGTGGTGCATCCTTCCCTTGTTGAGGACTGGGGTGTGTTTGAAAATTTTTCTTTCAATCTTGCTGTTGAAAATATGAGTCTCGACAATCCGGCGCCGTTCTTTTTGCCCGAACATCTGGAAAGCGTTTTCGAAAAAGATAGAGATTATGAAATGACGTTTGATGTGAAGCACGCGTTTGAATCTTCCGCTGAAAGAAAAAATCTACCCGAAGAAATTTGGCAACAATACAAAAAAATAATCGTTGAGTTGCATATTAGCGGATATAATCCGCAGGCGACAAAACATGAACACAAACCGCTGGCAACAACCAAACAAACCGAAATCGTGAACTTTGTGAAAGACAAACAGCATCTGCCGATAATTATCGAAAGCAATTGTGAAAGCGTGGAGCAAATGAAAGAGGAATATGAGTATATCAAAAATTTATTAACAAAATGAAAAAAAGTGACATCTGTGGATTTTACTTTATCACTGATGCGGGACTCAGCGCGGCTGGGAACGCAAGCGATGTGAGAAACGCGGTCGCTGCCGGAGTGAAATTTGTGCAATACCGTGAGAAATGCGCGGATACGAAAATTATGGTAACCGAAGCCCTGAAATTGAAAAAAATATGCCGCAATGCGGTTTTTTTAATAAATGACCGGGTGGATATCGCTTTGTCTGTTGGGGCAGACGGTGTTCATTTAGGGCAAAGCGACATGCCTTATGAGCTCGCGAGGGAATTGTTGCCTGAAAAAATCATCGGAGTGACCGTTCATAATTTGAAAGAGGCGAAAAGGGCGCAGAAGGCCGGCGCTGATTATCTGGGAGTCGCGCCGATATTCGCTACTACCACGAAAAAAGATGCCAAAGGGCCTTGCGGAACGGAGCTTATTAAAACAATAAAGCAAAAATGTAAGATTCCCGTTGTGGCTGTCGGAGGGATAAACTATGAAAATGCCGAGGATGTGATCGCGGCCGGCGCCGACGCACTTGCGGCAATTTCGGCGGTAGTGACAAAGCGGGACGCAGGAAAAGAAATCAAGAAATTTCAAAAATTATTCCAATGCTGATTTCGCAAATAGGCGGTGAGTTTGAACTCATAAAGCGGATTGCCGGAAAAAAAATATGCGATCCGAAAGTCATCAAAGGCATTGGTGACGATGCCGCAGTTCTTCGATGTGCGGCGGGAAAATACATGCTCTTCGCCACTGATATGATAGTGGAAAATAACCATTTCAGGATTGGCTGGCACTCGCCTCTTCAAATCGGAAAGAAACTAATGGAGTCCAATGTTTCCGATATAGTCTCGATGGGCGGGGTCCCCAAGTATGCTTTGGTGTCTCTTGCGCTAAAGAAACGGACATCCGTTGAATTTGTGAAAGAATTATATCGGGGACTCAATATTTCAGCGGCAAGGCACGGAGTTTTGATTTTGGGCGGCGACACTACGCGCGCGGAAGATTATGCATTCAATTTGGCATTAATCGGGAACGTGAAAAAACCGTTGCTTCGGATGCGTTCAGGCGCAAAAGCGGGCGATCTGATTTGTGTTACGGGCAATTTGGGAAAAAGCGCGGCGGGACTGCGCGTTTTGGAAAAATACAAACGTCCGAAAGCCGGGATGATGAAATATATAAAAAAACATCTCGAGCCGGTTTCGCGGAGCGCCCAAATTGGCGGGTTGATCGCCAAATATGCAAATGCCATGATTGACGTCAGTGATGGCCTTGCGAGCGAAGTCAGCCATATTTGTAAAGAGAGCAAGGCGGGAGCGAAGATAGAGTGGGAGAAGATACCGCTTTCGAAAACCACCAGAGCGGCTGCTGAAATGACCAAATCCGATCCGCACGAAATGGCCCTTTATGGCGGGGAAGATTTCGAGATTGTATTCACGATGCCCTCGGGAAATCTCAAAAACCTGCGCTCGAAATTCACCGATTTTTCGGTTGTCGGTGAAATCTTGAAAAAGGAAGCAGGGGTGCTTCTCGTGAAAAACGGAAAACGCCTTCCCATCGGCCGCGGATTTAATCATTTCAGGTGATTT
>JBAZXV010000006.1:0-81627 GCA_041659685.1 Parcubacteria group bacterium
CTGGATTTTTTCTTGGTGGCGATCAGGTTAACCGATTTTATGAGGCCCGCTCTTCCTACAAGGGAAATAAGGAAAAGAATAATTCCGATGGCGAAGACAATAATAAAAGCCGCCAAAACTATTCCCTGGTGAGCCTCAAAAAACCGCACGGCGGCTCCGCCCTTCTCCTCTAATCTGTTGTCCCCTCCGGAGTAGTTTAAGCTTCCGGGAGAACCGAGTGCAATCAGAAATCCGAACCAGAGGAGATACTTGTTTTCCCAGATGATTTTGGCCGACTGTTTCAGAATTTCAATAAACGGGACTTCCCTCCTTTTGGGTTTTTCCTTGCCAGGCATTTTTTGTTTTATGAAAAATAAATATGAACTAATTTTCCACTGCCTCTTTCTTTTTTCCAATTATTTCATTAAATTCTTCCTGTTCGATAGTTTCTTTTTCAAGAAGAGTTTCGGTAATTTTCTCTAATATTTCTTTTTTGTCGGCAATCACTTTCTTGGCGGTTTCAAAAGCGTCATTGATGAACCTGGAAACCTCCTGGTCTATTTTGTCGGATGTATTCTCCGAATAATTTTTCTCTTCGCTGATTTCTTTTCCGAGAAAGATAAGTTCCTCTTTCCGGCCAAAGGTCCGCGGTCCCAAGCTGCTCATGCCGTATCTCGTGACGAGTTTTCTTGCGATGTCGGTGGCCCGGTCGAGGTCATTGGAAGCTCCCGTGGTAACGTCGCCGAAAATTGTTTTCTCGCTTACAAACCCTCCAAGAAGGACGGCCAGCTCGTCAATAAAGTAAGCGCGTGAATAAAGCCGCTTATCTTCCTGCGGAGCGCTCAGGGTATAACCGGCTGCCTGTCCGCGTGAAATGATAGACACTTTTTGGACAGGATCGGCGTTTGGAAGAACGGAGCCGATAAGCGCATGGCCGGCTTCGTGGTAGGCTGTAATTTCTTTTTCCTTTACATTAAGAATTTTGCTCTTTCTTTCCGGTCCCAAAATTACTTTTTCAATCGAAACTTTCATTTCGTCGTCGCTAATGACTTTTTTGCCTCTCCTGGCGGCAAGAATAGCTGCTTCGTTCACAAGGTTTGCAATATCTGCTCCGGAAAAACCAGGAGTTCGCGAGGCAATCCTATTGAGATTTACAGTTTTTTCCAACGGCTTGTTTTTTGCATGGATCTTAAGAATAGCTTCGCGTTCCTTGATATCCGGAAGATCGAGAACGACCCGACGGTCAAATCTTCCGGGACGGAGAAGCGCCGGATCCAAAACGTCCGGCCGGTTTGTCGCCGCAATTACAATAACGTTGGTTTCGGTTTCAAATCCGTCCATTTCCACGAGGATTTGGTTGAGGGTTTGCTCTCTTTCGTCATGGCCTCCGCCGAGACCTGCCCCGCGATGCCTCCCTACGGCGTCGATTTCGTCGATAAAAACTATCGAAGGAGCGCTTTTTTTCGCCGTCTTAAAAAGATCACGGACACGGCTGGCGCCGACTCCCACAAACATTTCCACAAATTCCGATCCGGATATGCTGAAGAAAGGAACATTGGCTTCACCGGCAACAGCTTTTGAGATTAATGTTTTTCCGGTTCCCGGGGGGCCCAGGAGAAGAACACCCTTTGGAATTCGGGCGCCCAAATCCAGGAATTTTTTCGGATGTTTCAAAAATTCGACAATTTCCCGAAGTTCCTCTTTGGCTTCTTCTGAACCGGCTACGTCCGCGAAAGTAATTCGTTTCTTCCCGTTGGTCTTGGGCGAAACAAGCCTTGCTCTGGACATGCCAAAAGAAAGGGCCTGGTTATTTCCCCTTTGCGCCGATCGCATCATATACCAAAGAAATCCTCCTATGATCAGAAAAGGCAGAACGAAGGGAATTATGGTGTTTACCCAGAAAGAGGCCGTGGTTGTATCTTTTATGCTTATGCTCACCGTACGCAGCTTTCCCGAATCAACGCCGTAGTTAATGAGCGATTCGGAAAGTGCGGACTCAGCTTCTTTCCGCGAAGCTTCTTTCGTGTTGTCGTTTAATGTTATATTGAGTTTTTCTCCTTCAACCTGGATATCCTTAACTTTTCCTTCATTGACTTGGTTGGCAAGCTCATTAAGATTCACTTCGCTGATTTTTTGGACCGGCGCGTTGTAAACCATCACAATGCCGGAAATCGCGAAAAAGATGAGAAGAATTATTGCTAAATTTTTAATGAAATTTTTCATATGTTATTTATAGGAAGCTTGTTCTTAAGAATTAAAATCATGCTTTACTGATTATTAACTTATCACCTTTTTTTTTAATCTTCAACCCCGTTATCTCTGTTTCCTGTGTTTTGCTTTTGTTGCTTTTTATTATCTTCATAATTTCGTCTATGTGCCTGAACTCTATTTTTCGAAGATTTGGATTATATTCTTCTATGGCAAGGCGCAGCACTTCCTTCCGGATCGAAGGATGAAGTTTCCTCAGATCTGCCACGGACAGATTTTTTTTTGCCTTCAGCCATTCGCTGGAAAATAATCTGATAAAGCTATAGTCCTCGGCAACCGATTGCGAGAGATTATACAAGGCTTCCTCGATATTGGGGTTGAAATCCTTTGCGATTTGCGGGAGCAATTGGTTTCGAATTTTATTTCGCGTGAAATTATCCTCAAAATTGGTTTTGTCTGTGCGGGAACCTATCTTATTTTTACGTAAATAATCCAGTATTTCTTTGCGAGAGACATTGAGAAAGGGCCGGATGATGTTTCCGTTTTTAAACTTAATCGCGCCCAGTCCGCGAAGTCCCGTCCCCCGAACGATTCTCATTATTACTGTTTCGGCTTGGTCTCCGCGGTTATGCGCAACTGCAATTGCACCGGCTTTGTGTTTTTTTTGCACCTCTCGGAAAAAATTGTAGCGGAAATTCCGAAGTTTTTCTTCCAAATTTGCAGATTTCGGCGAATATCGACCGGTGCGGATGATTTCAACCGGCAAAGAATATTTTTTGGCAAGACCGCTTACTAATTTTTCATCGAGTTCAGAATCTTTTTTCCGGAGGCCGTAGTTCACATGTGCGACGACAATCCCAAGGCCGTATTTGTCCTTTAATTGGCAAAAAATATCCAGAAGGCAAACCGAATCCGGTCCGCCGGAGCATCCGATCACGATTTTCGCGCCTTGGGAAAATAGATCGTGGCGAAAAATATTTTCCTGGATCTTCTTTATGAGTCTTTTTATCGCAGTTTTACTGACTATTTAAGGTTTTTTCTTATAAATTCAATAACTTTTTTAAATACTTCCTCCCGGGAAAGGTCTGTGGTGTCAAGATAAAGGTCGTAATTTTTTGAATCGCGGATGTTTATCCCGTAGTATTTTTCATATCTCAAATCGTCGGTTTTTCTCCTCTTGGAGATGTTTTTCATGATATCCTCCAGCGAGCTGAACTTCTTTATTTCGTTTCTTGAATTCCCGGCCTCCTCCTGAAGCTGTTTGAAAATTCTTCGCGCCCCTTCTCTTTCATCGACTCGCAAATATATTTTCAAAGACACCGGGATCAGGTGCCAGGCCGTCCTGCTTTCGATTATAAAATCACTCTCGTTTTTTGAAAGCTCGAGAATGTGATCATCCAACTCTTTGTCTATTTGCGGGTCAGATTCTCCCAGTTTCCCGTATTCAACAACGGTTAAGCCTCTTCTTTTCGCCATGTCGCGAAAAATTTGGCCCATGTAATATCTTGGGTAACCGAGCGTTTCGGCGATCTTTTTTGCAATCGTGCTTTTCCCCGACCCCTCATCTCCGTTAAAAGAAACAATCATACTGCCCTTTAAAGAAGGATTATTATTTTCTGAATACTAAATTTCGCTTCCATGTAAGCGTTAACCGAAAGACTTATTTTTCTTTGCTCGCCCCCGTCAAAGCAAGCCCCATTCGGTGCTCCTTAGGTTCAATGGACAGGATTTTCCATTTGTAGGTATCTCCGGTTTGGATGATATCCTCTATATTCTTTCCCGGGTGAGACTCAAGCAGCTCGCTTATATGGGCAAGTCCGTGAATATCGTCATCCAGGTATACAAAAGCTCCAAAATGATTGATTTTTCTCACTTGACCCTCTACTACGTCTCCCGGCTTGTATTTATTCTCCACTTCAGACCAGGGATCTTTTTGAAGCGCCTTGATGCTCAGGGACACCCTTGTATCATCAATGCCGATGATTTGGCATTTCACCTTGTCTCCGGTTTTAATGATTTCTCTGGGGTTGTCAATAAGTTGCCAGGCTAATTCCGAAATATGTACCAGTCCTTCGAGCTTGTCTTCCTCGTTATTGGAATCTTTTTTGCTTGGCGGAAGAAATTTAACGAAAGCTCCAAAATCGACAACTCCGCTGACTTCTCCCTCGATAACATCCCCTATCTTGAGTTCTGAAATCGATTTTCTCTCCTGATCGCTGAAGGCAGCCTTTTCGCTTACGATCAGCTTTTCGCTTTCCCTGTCAGTATCAATCACTTTTACCCGCATTTCTGTCCCTATATATGAACGAAGTTTTTCTAAAATTTTGCTTTTTTCCCCTTCCTCAACGCGAGGATAGTGCTCGTTTGAAAGTTGAGAAACAGGAAGGAAACCGGTGATTCCGTTAACCTCGACGATAAGACCGCCCTTGTTGGCTTCCAATATCTTGGTATTGAATATTTCTTCGCCTATTTGCTTTTCTTCAAGATCCAGCCAGGCCTTTTCAATAGAAGCTTCGCGGATTGAGAGTTCGACATATCCCTCTTCATTCTCAAGATCTGTTACGGTCGCTGAAACGCTGTCTCCGATTTTAAGTTTGTCTGTTGCTCCGAGTCCGTCTTTGATCTCTTTTCCAAGAACAATGCCCGTTCCAAAAATACCAAGATCCAAGTAGATGGCGTTCGATCCGATTTCGATCACTTTTCCCTCAATGACGTCGCCTTCTTTGGGAAAATTGACCTTGGCTTGGTTCAAAAAATCGGCCATGCTTGAAGCCGTTTCTTCTTTTTCTTCGGTTTGAGTTTTAACTTCTTCTGATTCCTTTTCTTCCGAAACTGTGCTGATGTTATCGCTTTTTTCTTCAGAAACCTTGTCGACCTCTTTAGCCAGAGTGTCGTAAATATTATCCAGCATTTGATTAATGTTTAGGTTAACAATTATACTGCTAAGGAAGAATATAACATAAATGGAGTTTTAGCAAGGGGCGATCGAAGAAAACAGCTTATATCAGCAGATAATAAGGATTTTAGGAGGATAATATCGAACTCGTTGTCCTTCCGATGAAAGTGATAAATCGGCGGCCTGATAAGGTTGATATTTTATCTCCGCCGTGCTATTATTCCTTATGCAATGAGCTATAGGCTTTATTTTTTATGTCCGGCGGCGATTTCTTCAGAGCTTCGGTCGCCGGAAGTTTAAGTTTTAATTCCAAGGTCGCCGATTTATTATTTATAGAAAGGCGAACTGATATCAGGTATGACCATTCAATGGTACGGACATTCTTGTTTTAAGATTTCAACCAAGCCCGAGGGGCGCGGTTCAGGGGAAGATGTGATTGTTTTCACCGATCCTTTTCAAAAGGAGATCGGACTCCGCCCTCCCCAGGGAAAAGCCGATATTGTGACAATAAGCCATGACCATAATGACCACAATAACTCAGATGCTCTCAGAGGAGAGCCGGCGGTTTTGGACATACCAGGAGAATATTCTATTAAAGGAGTTTCGATTAAGGGGGTCAGTTCTTTCCACGACAAGAAGGAAGGGATGGAAAATGGCTTAAACACAATATTTATATTCGAAAGCGAAGGCGTGCGATTTTGCCATCTTGGCGATTTAGCAACGCCTCTTGACAAGAAGCAGCTTGAGGAAATAAACGGAGTTGACATTTTGGCGGTCCCGGTCGGAAACCGAAAATCTCTTAATGGAAAGGAAGCTAAAGAGGTGATCGGCCAGATCGAACCGAAGATTATTCTGCCAATGCACTATAAAATCGAAGGATCGAAATTTCAAGGCGACGACGAGAAAGTTTTTTGCAAGGAAATAGGTTCTTGTCCAAAGGAAAAACTGGCAAAATTAATTATCAAAAAGAAGGATTTGGAAGGAAAGGAGATGGAAATAGTCATGATGGAGGCATTGAGCAGCTAAATTGAAAATAAAGTCAGATTTTTGTTACGAAAGTTATTTTATGGGGCTTCAGGAATACGTAAAAAATCTTCAAAAAAAGCCTCTTCGCCAGCGCGAACGGATTGCCGTTGCGGCTACTGGCGTCTCTTTTGCTATTATTCTGATCATTTGGCTCATTTCTTTTTCAGAAATGAACAGTAGCAACGCCCCTGCGGAAAGCAATACTTCAACCATCGATCAGCTGAAAAACCTGAAGGACGATATGGGAGAAGGAAAGAAATCAATACAAGAAATGTGGAGCCAGCTTCCGTCTCAGGAAGATGTTAATGCCTCCGTCCAGCCGTCCGGACCAGGAGAAGGGGGCATTAACGGCGCCGATGCTTCCGATAATCAAAATGCGGGCGAAAATGAAAAAAGTGGCGATCAGCAAAATGACGGCATACCCCCGCTTCCCTGAAGATTGATCAATTACGAGTCAAATATGAGTACGCGAACTGATGGCGAGGAAAGGACATTCCGATTTCGCCGGGATTAGTTCGCGTATTGATAAAAATTAGTAATTCTCAAATAAAATCATGGAAATAGGGTACATAAAACCAAGAGAAATAACGAAAGAGATGAAAGAGTCTTATCTCGCTTACGCGATGAGTGTTATCGTATCGAGAGCTCTTCCGGATGTTCGTGACGGGATGAAACCGGTCCATCGCCGGATTCTTTATGCCATGCGCGGGTTGGGTCTAACCCATGCGGCGAAATACAGAAAGTCGGCTACGGTAGTCGGAGAAGTACTCGGAAAATACCATCCGCACGGAGATTCTGCTGTTTACGACTCTATGGTGAGACTCGCGCAGGATTTTTCCATGCGCTACCCTCTTGTCGACGGACAAGGGAACTTCGGATCAATGGATGGAGACAGCGCGGCGGCGATGCGTTATACGGAAGCCAAGCTTATGCCTCTGGCTGAAGAAATGATGGCCGATATTGAAAAGGATACGGTCGATTTTATACCCAACTATGATGCGTCAAGAGAGGAGCCCTCTGTTCTCCCGACCAAAGTTCCCCAGCTCCTTCTTAATGGTACGATGGGAATCGCAGTCGGAATGGCGACAAATATTCCTCCCCATAACCTGGGAGAATTGGTTGACGGCCTTATCCATATTATTGAAAATCCGGATTGTGAGGTAAAAGATCTGATGAATTTCGTAAAGGGGCCCGATTTTCCGACCGGAGGATCGATTTTCAATCAAAATGACATAAACCAGGCATATCTTACGGGGCGGGGCGGGATAGTTACGCGAGCCGAGACTGAAATTATGGAAACCAAAAACGGCCAATTCCAGATTATCGTAACCGAGATGACCTATGCGTCAAACAAAGCAACGACCATATCAAAGATCGCCGAACTCGTGAAAACGGGAAAGATTGAGGGAATCAGAGACATTCGGGACGAATCAGATAAAGACGGAGTAAGGATTGTCATTGAACTCAAGAAGGAAGCTTTTCCAAAAAAGGTCCTTAATAAGCTTTACAGCCTTACCGATCTTCAAAAATCGTTTCATGTGAATATGCTGGCGCTTGTGGACGGAATTGAACCGAAGATTTTAAATCTCAAGGCAATATTGGAGCATTTCATCAACCACAGGCGTGTGGTTGTTACCCGCCGGACAAAATTCGATCTTCAGCGGGCCAAGGATCGCGCGCACATACTTGAAGGACTCAAAAAGGCGCTTGACCATATCGATGCCGTGATTAGCACAATAAGAAAATCACCCGACAAGGAGGCAGCCCATTCAAACCTTATGAAAAAGTTCAAGCTTTCCGATAAGCAGGCAGCCGCTATTTTGGAAATGAGGCTTCAGACGCTTGCCGGGCTTGAAAGAAAGAAAATAGAAGATGAATTGAAGGAAAAAAGAGGGTTCATAAAAGAACTCGAAGATCTTCTGAAGAGTCCCAGAAAGATTTTGGGCGTCGTGAAGAAAGAGCTTACGGAACTCAAGGAGAAATACGGAGATGAGAGAAAAACGCGCGTCGTGAAATCGGCCGTGGGCGAGTTTAAACAGGAGGATCTTATTCCCAATGAGGAGACAATCATCGTTCTTACGGAAGATGATTACATCAAACGCATGCCTCCTTCGTTTTACCGTGTTCAAAAAAGAGGCGGAAAAGGCGTGATCGGAGCGGCAACCAAAGAAGGAGATACGATTGATCGGGTGGTGACCGCCATGACTCATGACAGTCTTTTCTTTTTTACAAACACCGGCAAGGTGTTCCAATCCATGGCCTATGAAATTCCCGTTTCGTCGCGAATTGCCAAGGGTCAAGCCATTGTGAACTTTCTCCAGATTGCGCAAGGCGAAAAAATTACCGCCATTATTTCAATCAGCAAAGACAGCCAGGCAAAATACCTGTTTATGACCACCAGACTGGGAACAGTAAAAAAATCAGCCATTTCTGATTTTGCCAAAGTCCGGCGTTCCGGCCTTATTGCTTTAAATCTGGCAAAGGATGATGAGCTTCGATGGATTGCGCCTATAGCGGGGAAGGATGAAATAATAATAACAACGGCTTCCGGTCAGGCTATTCACTTCAAGGAAACGGACGTTCGTCCGATGGGACGCGGGGCGGCTGGAGTACGCGGAATCAAACTAAAAAAAGATGATCTGGTAGTCGGAATGGATCCTGTTTTCAAGGAACAAAAGGGAAATCAACTGCTCGTTCTTACTGAGAACGGATTTGGGAAAAGAACAGACTTAAAAAGCTATAAAATTCAGCGGCGGGGCGGCTCAGGGATTAAAACCGCAAAGGTAACACCTAAGACGGGAAAACTGGTTTCAGCCCACGTAGTCAACACAGACGGACTTGAGGCGGATCTGATTGCAAGTTCCGCTAAAGGCCAGATAATCCGAACACCCCTAAAAACCATTTCTGTTTTAGGAAGAGCTACGCAGGGGGTGCGCGTAATGAGGTTTAATCAAGACGACAAAATTGCGGCCACGACGGTTCTCTAGCGAAAAATTACGAAATATCAAAAGCGGCTTCCCTGGAAGCCGCTTTTTAGATGACTTTGCATTAAATTCCCGGTTTGTATCTTTTTTCTGTTTATTGTAAAATTCAATTAACATTTCAGAAGCCACAAGGAGATTTTTAAAATAAATCGGCATTAACCTTTTCGATGCTATTGCTTGCCCGGAAATAATATTGTCAAGAAGGAGCATCCCCGTTCTCCGCCTGCCGGCGACAAGCATCCAAAATAAAAATTAATCCAAATTGAGTGAATAAAAAAATATCCGTAGCGGCATTTCTTCTTATTCTGCTCATTACGTTTTCCGGTTGCGGGTGCAAAGCGCCAACCTCAAGCTATCAAGTCAGTCTCGAAGTCTGGGGTCTTTTTGACGATTCCGACGTGATGGCGAAGGTAATAAATGAATATAAAAAACGAAATACTTTCGTCAAAGAAATAAATTACAAAAAATTGACGGTCGATTCTTACGAGAATGACTTGAGGGACGCTTTGGCATCCGGCAAGGGTCCTGATATTTTTTTAATTCATAATTCTTGGCTCTCAAAACATAAAGACAAACTGGCACCGGCGCCTGATTCGGTCATAAATGCAAAACAAATTCAGGATGCATTTGTTGATGTTGTGTCTCAGGACTTTGTAAGAGAGTCAAAAGTCTACGCCCTTCCTCTTTCCGCGGACTCTCTCGCCCTCTATTACAACAAAGATCTGCTTAATCAGGCGGGAATTTCGGTTCCTCCAAAAACCTGGCTGGAGTTTGATGATGCGGTTAAAAAAATTACAAAAATCGACACATTCGGGAATATCGTTGTTTCGGGGGCAGCCATGGGATCTTCGAGCGATGCCAGCGCGGGAGAAGGCAAAATTAACCGGGCGACCGACATCTTAACGGCCATTATGATGCAAGCAGGCGCGGAAATGTATGATGCTGAAAGCAACACCTCCACCTTTGCGAAATTCGCCAACAAAAACATCAGTACCGGCAATCAAATACCTCCCGGACAAGCGGCGCTGAACTACTACACAAAGTTTTCCAATCGGGATAATTTGGAATACTCATGGAATTCGACCATGCATAACTCCGTTGACAGCTTTATTGAGGGGCAAACGGCGATGACTTTGAATTATTCGTGGCTATTGCCGAGAATTCAGTCAAAAGCGCCAAAATTAAATCTCGGAATATCAACTCTTCCGCAAAACATTGATGCAAACGGCAAGGGCCTTAATCTGAATTTCGCCAATTACTGGGGATTCGCAGTTTCGAATAATAAGGTAATCGAGAGCGGCGTGGATTCAGGCGTTTCCAACGCCCAAGCCACCAATGACCAAAGGATCGGGGAGGCCTGGAGGTTCATACGTTACCTTACGATGCCGCCTTCGTACAGCCAGGACGCAGACTTCAAAGCCGCCCAGGACCCGAAATATGACCCGGCGGCGGAATATGCGGCGGAGCAAAAAAAGCCGGCTGCCCGAAGGGATATTATCGAAACGCAGAAAAGCGACATTTTGATGGCGCCTTTTGCTGAAGGAAACCTAGTGGCAAAAAGCTGGCCGCAGCCGGATAATTTGGCCGTAGAGAGGATATTCGATGAAATGATCGACGATGTTGCTCTTCGGAACGCTGATTCTCGAAAATCAATCGAACAAGCCCAGAAGGATGTCGATTTATTGATCAAGAAAGATTCTTTGTAATCTAAGGATGTAATGGGATTATTCGCCTCAGAAAAAAAAAGCAAAACAAAAGCTATTTTGATAGTTGTTTTTGTTTTGGCCGCGGGGCTGTTTTTTTCCGGTAAAGCGCTAGCCTGTACATCCGGCGAATGTCGCCCCACTTGCTTTGACACGGAAAAACCGACGGGAGAAGGCTGCACCGTTTCGGCGGATGGTTTCACTCAAGAAGGATCCTGCTGTGAAAAAAAGAGCGGCACTGATCTGGTGAGCGGAAAAGTTTGTTCTGAAGACAAAGGAATGGTAGCAGGAAGATGTTACGTCAGCGGCTCAGCGGGAATGGCCGGTTGCTCGGGAATAGGCCCGGGGTTGGCATTGGGGGAAAAAGGAGAGATGGGTTGTCCAAGCGATCAAATTTGCTGCAAAACGCAGGAATATCAAGATGCAACTCAGGGAAAGCCGGAAACGTCATCAAGTTCACCGTCTTCCCCCGCGGCAGCGGTTTCGCCCTCTAGCTCAGGAATTGCGGGCGGCCTCGTTCCCTGCAAAGACGATTGCACTCTTTGCCATCTGGTAATTGGTTTCAAAAGCATTTTTGATTGGCTGATGGGTCTTCTGTTTATTGCGACAATGCTTATTATAACGGTTTCCGGAGTGTTCTATATGGTGTCAACCGGGAGCAAAACAATGATAGATAAGGCCAAAAAAGCGCTCACATATGCGCTTACCGCCTTTGTAATCGGCATGGGATGCTGGCTCATGATCAATATCATCATGACGATGCTCGGGTTTTCAAATCCTCTAGGAGGAAATTGGTGGGAGTTTACCTGCGACACGACGCAGACCAAAGGGGCGGCCCCGAGTTCTTCTCTGCCAACTTCCGGGCAACCGGCCGGGGATTACAAGCCGTCTCAATGCGCGGACGGAGCGCTCAAAAACGCTATGGCACTTAAGGATCAGACGATTTATGATCAAGGGCCGCTCAGGGGGAAAAAGGATTCAAACGGTTACTGGCACCTGGATTGCTCGGCGTTTGTGAATAAGTGTTGGCAGGATGCCGGGCTCAAAAGTCCCGGCGGTTCCACTAAACAAATGACAGCAAGCAGTTCCATTAATAATGGAAACAGAAACTCCTTCGGTGCCGGCGATCTGTTGTTGGTCTCCGGACATGTTGTGATGTGCATGGATCAGGGCTGCAAACAGGTTATCCACTCGTCCGGAAAAGATGATAATGTTAAAATATCAAACGGAGATTACTATATCAGCAAAGGCGCGGGGGTTATTCGGGCGGCGGATTACGGCGGCAGCTCGTGCAAAACCACTATGCTCAAAATTTTTCCGTCGCGATATAATTAGCCTGTAAAATTTATGAAAAAAAGATATATCATAATATTAATCGTTATTGTTTCGGCCATTATTATTTTGGCTGCTATCAATTTTTTTAAGGAACAAAATAAAAAAACAAGCCAGCAAACGGAAGAATCAAGTGAAAGCCAGGCGGGTGACGGATTGCCTGACCTGCCGGGTATAGACAGAAAGGAATTTACGGCAGGCGGCCAAAACAGCCTTTCGGAGCAAATAGATTCCTATGTTGATTCCCAAACAGAAAGCAGGCCTTCTTCGGGAGAAAACAAAGAATTGAAAGATATCCAGTTTAAAGACAAGGAAGGAAACCCTATTCCGCTTAATGATTTTGAGAAAGCGGTTGGAATAAAAGTTGATGACCAGCTCCAGAAATACTTAAAAAGCGGAGATTACAGCTTTATGGTATGTTCCGGCAAAGATGGCGAAGAAAATCACGGTCTGCTCCTGAATATCAGGCTTCTCAGTAAAGAAGAGACTTTTCCCGACGTCATAAAAATATTATCAAGGTGGGAGCCGAGCATGCTTTCGGACCTCAGTGGGATACTTTTCAAAAACGCGTCTCTCGGCGAATCCGATCTCTCGAAAAAAATGGAATTTAAGGATGGAAAGTACAGGTATGCCGAACTTACCCTCGAGAACGGAAAAAAAATCAGTTTGAATTATGTTTGGGTGGATGATTATGTAATATTCGCCACCTCACTTGAATGCACGGATGAAATATATGATTATGTGTATGGCGCTGATTAAGTGTCTAATGGAATACAGATGAAAAAATTTTTTATTTTAGTTCTCTCTCTCGCCTCCCTTTTCGCGGTTTCGAAAGGCATTTTTGCCGCTTCTATGGATTTTTCCGAAAATATCCAGACCGTAAAGACGCTTGACGAGCTTTTGACCAGCACGTCGGGTTATCTCAACGTTGTGGCCGGAACGATTGCGGTAGTCTTTATTATCATCGGGGCGTCTTTCTATGCCGTGGCCGCTTTTGGAAAAAAAGATATGACCGATCTCGGAAGAAAAATCATAATCGTCGCGGTCGGAGGATTTGCAGTGGTTGTCGGAGCGCCGGTAATCTATAAGGAAATAATGAACATTCTCAACGGTGATCCTTCCAGTGTGGCAGAAAGTTCTTCCATGGCGAAGATACTCCTGAGGACTCTGGAGGGATTTGCCTATTTAGTGGGACTTTACGCGATAATGGGTTTTCTTATCGGCGGAATCACCTATTTTATATCCTTCGGGGATGAAACAAGAAACGAGCGGGCAAAAAAAATTCTGAAGTTCACGCTTATTGGAAGTTTAATCGCAATCGGTTCAATGGTTATCGCAAAACAGATAGTAACCTTGCTTGGCGGATGACTCGAATTGAATAACGGATAAAATTAAAGAAATGAAAACGAGAAAAAAAATAATTTTATTTTTTCTGGCGGCGCTTATATTCGGAGCACTTGCCTTTTCCGGCAATGAATCCCTGGCTGCAAATTGCGCCTATAATTGTTTTCCTTCGGTTTGTCCGGAGGGAACGAGCGGAATTTCAGGAGAATGCAAAGACAAAGACGGGTATGTCTGTTGCGCGGGAAGCCCGACTGGTTACGTCGGGGATCCGCTTTCAGGTTTTAATCCCAATGCCTCATCGGGATCTTCCGGCGCAAACAGCGACACTGGCGTGATAAATCCAATAAGCGCCAATTCTTTTTCGGATCTTTTCCAAAGCGCAATGAATTATTTTAAGACTATTGCCGGAACCGTGGCGGTTCTTTTTATAATACTGGGCGGAGTAATGTATATGGCATCCGGCGGAAATTCCGGGATGACGGAACGGGCAAAAAATACTCTCATATACGCAATGGTAGGGCTGGTGGTCGTGGTGGCCGCTCCCCTCTTTCTTTCTGACATCCTGCTTGTTCTTAAGGGCAGCGGCGGAGGCGGCGGTTCAAGTCTTCTTACGATCGTAACAAATGTTCTCAAGGTTCTTTTGGCATGCGTCGGAATTTTTGGTATACTGGGAATATTGAACGGATCAGTCATCATGTTTATTTCTTCGGGGGATGAGAAAACGATCGAAATGGGAAGAAACGCGGTTAAGTATTCGCTCATCGCCATCGCTCTCTCGGCCGGCTCCCTGATTCTGGTGCAGACATTCATGGCCATGATACTGGTTAAGGACTAAGAACGGGTGTTTCCCGTTTTGGCCGCAAAATAAAAACAGACATCGGAAAGTTAATTTATATATTTTTTATAATTATTGAAAGGAGGTGACGATATGAATAAAATAAAGTCAGTTATTAGAAAAATCGGAATTGGAGCGGTAGTGATTCCCTTTACGGCCCTGGCTCAGTTTCAGCCTCCTTCCGGAACGAATCTTCCGCAATCTTCTATTTATGACATCATCAGAGGCGTTATGATGTGGGTGTTGGGACTTCTCGGTTTTTTCGCGGTTATCGGTTTTGTGATCAGCGGTATAATGTATCTTGTGGCGGCTGGAGACGAGGATTCGCAAAAAAAGGCGAAGAAAGCCATGTATTATTCCATAACCGGGGTGATTGTCGGTTTGGTTGGTCTGGTTGTGATATATGCCGTCAACAAATTGCTGGGAACAACGTCAACTCAGTTCTAAGGCGCGTTATATTGCCGATACTATCATTAGCGGCTCTCGACAAGAGGGTCGCTTTTCTATTTCCTGACTGAAAATATCGATTTGGGATAAAATCCGGACTATTTCCAGTTTTTAAAATGTATTATATAATCAGGTTGGGAGAATTCTTCGCGAAATAATCAATCTAAGAGAAATAAAATGAAAAACAAAATTGAAAAAACGCTTGCTTTGACAGTAGGTTTCGTTGGAAGTGTCAGCGCCGCTTTTGCTGCTCCAAGCGGATGGAGCACCTCGAATTATTCCGGCATGGGTCTTCCGGGCGGATCTATTTATAATATAATCAGCAATACAGTGATGTGGGTTCTGGGTATTTTCGGTTTTATTGCCATAATCGGTTTTGTGATCAGCGGTATAATGTATCTCACGTCCGCCGGAGACGATGCCGCCATGAAAAAAGCTAAAAATCAGATGACCTGGTCCATAATCGGAGTCGTTGTCGGATTGGTCGGATATATAGTCATATATGCGGTTAATTCCATGCTCGGCGGGATATCCACCAGTTTCTAGAAAAATTAATTAATCAGCCAGCAAAATGAAAAAAACAAAGGGAGTCATTTTTTGCGCGTTAGTCATTTTTTTATTTTTCTTTATCGGAAAAGCCTCTGCTGACGGAGTACTTCTTCCGGATGTCGGGCTTCCCAGCAAGGGACTCCCGGATATTATCGAAGGTCTCGTTAAATGGCTTTTGGGAGTTTTCGGTTTTCTGGCGATTCTCTCCTTTATTATCAGCGGAGCGATGTATTTTTTTTCCGCCGGAGACGATGCCGCCATGAAAAAAGCCAAAAATCAGATGAAGTGGTCCATAATCGGCGTTGTTGTCGGTTTGATGGGATATGTCGCTATTGCGGCCGTCGATTCGGCATTGCGGGGGAACGGCTTGGGATAAGAGTCAGCGGGCAAAAGGCGGATAAACAGAGCAACGCTTTTCCGGGCGTTGCAATTTTTTCTCCAAGCTGATATCATTTTTCATTGTCAGCGCGAAAAATGCCGGGGTGGTGGAATGGCAGACACACTAGCCTTAGGAGCTAGCGGGGCAACCCATGGAGGTTCGAGTCCTCTCCCCGGCACGATGATAAATATTGTTTTCCAAAGCGAAGATTTGATAGCTGTTGATAAGCCGGCCGGCTTAACCGTACACGTCGGTGCCGGAGCAAAGGAAGAAACACTGGTTGATTTCCTGAAGGAAAAATTTCCGGAGATAAAAAATGTCGGAGATGATCCCGATGTTCGTCCGGGAATCGTGCACAGACTCGACAAAGACACGTCCGGGATTATGCTGGTTGCCAGGAACCAAAAATCCTTTGAATACCTGAAGGAGCTTTTCAAAAATCGCCGGATAACAAAAAAATATTTGGCCCTTGTTTACGGGAAAATGACTCATGCAGAGGGAAAAATCGAGGGAGAGATGGGAAGATCAAGGCGGGATTTCCGAAAACAAGCGTTAGTCCGGGGAAAGATAGACGTCAGAAAAGAGAGGTATTCCCTGTCTTACTATAAGCTCCTTCAGGAGCTTAACGAAAATTCTTTACTGGAGGTTAGCCCTAAGACCGGTCGGATGCATCAGATTAGGGTCCATCTTCACTCTATCGGGCATCCGATCGTCGGAGACAAAAAATATACCTTCAAGAAATATAAAAATCGGGAAGATATCAGGATGTTTCTTCATGCAAGCGAAATATCCTTAACTCTGCAAAATGGCGAAAAAATCACCTTAAGAAGCGAATTACCCCAGGAGTTTAGTGGCTTATCTTGACTTCTTGAGCGAATAATTATAAGATAAATAGGCTTTTAGGAGTCATTTTTTTATTTATGGGCTTCGCTCTAAATGTATTTTCGGGCGGAATGCCATATATTGTTCAACAATGGAAAAGAAGAAGGCGACAACTAGCGAAGCGGAAAAGCTAGTAAAATTCAATGAAAAAGTTCGAAAATCGGCAAAGCGTCCGGATCTTCGAGCTGGCGATATCGTAAAAATTCACCGCAAAATTAAGGAAGGCAATAAGGAGCGAGTCCAGGTTTTTGAAGGAATTGTTGTCTCTATAAAGGGCAAGCAAAGCTCCTCGCCGATGGTAACGGTAAGAAAAATATCTTTCGGAGTCGGGATTGAAATAACTGTTCCTTTGTACTCCCCGGTAATTTCGAAAATTGAAGCGGTAAAAAGAGCTCAAACGAGGCAATCCAAGCTTTATTATCTTAGAAAGAGAGATTTTCGTCTGTCAAAATTAAAAATGAAAGAACTGGATAAATTCGTAGCCAAGGAAGAAGAAATACCTGTTGAGGAAGAAGTATCTTTGGATAGCAATATTAGCGACACGGAAAAAAAGAACAATCCCTTGCCTGAAGAAGGGAAAAAAGAAGAAGATTCCGGAAAGCATGAAGAATAGCCAAAAATTAGAGTGGAAAAATTTTAAGCCGTGGTGCCGGAATCGGTAGACGGGCCAGCTTGAGGGGCTGGTGTCCATAAGGACGTGGGAGTTCGAGTCTCCCCCACGGCACCTCGAACGGGAAAGGGGTCGGGAAAACGGGAGTTTCCCCGTGGCGGAAGAATTGAAACCGAGGGGTTTCAAAGAGGCGTGAAGCGACGAAGTGAGAGTCTCCCCCACGGCACCTCGAACGGGAAAGGGGTCGGGAAAACGGGAGTTTTACCTCGGAGAAAGGTATCTGAAAGGGAATATTGATAACAATATTTATTTTTTTGGACAGTATTTTGAATTAATAAGCGGGCGCGTAGCTCAGTTGGTTAGAGCATCTGTCTTACAAACAGAGGGTCAGAGGTTCGATTCCTCTCGCGCCCACTCGAACGGGAAAGGGGTCGGGAAAACGGGAGTTTCCCCGTGGCGGAAGAATTGAAACCGAGGGGTTTCAAAGAGCGCAGCGAGGTTCGATTCCTCTCGCGCCCACATTGCCGGGCTAGCTCAGTCCCGCCGGGGGCGGGCAGGGTCCGAGCAGAGGACTTGAGTTTAAAGTAAAATTAACATCCGAATAATTCTAGCCGGGCTAGCTCAGTGGTAGAGCAGAAGACTGAAAATCTTTGTGTGCCCAGTTCGATTCTGGGGCCCGGCACAGTTAATGTAATCTGCGGGCGTCGTATAGTGGCCATTACACGGCCTTGCCAAGGCTGAAACGGCGGTTCGATTCCGCTCGCCCGCTCAGAAAACGAAAGAATCCCCCCCCCTGGGGGATTTTTTTGTTTGGTCGACCGTGAAAGGCTGAATCGGACAAGGGATAATTAACTAACAATGCCTCCAGATAAACTTGAACCATGTCCGATAACAATCGCAAAATTATTGCATGATGAGAGCCTTAAATAAAAAATTGTTAAGACGGCAGCATGAATTAATTGTTTCCCGGCATCGCTTGCCGCAGGTTCCCTTTGTCCTGCCGTCCCGCATTCACGTTCCATTTTAGCGTTGACAAAATCTTTTTTGTCAGCTATACTATTAGAGTGCCTTGAATGAGTCAGGCGCTCAAGAAGGGCAAAAAAACTACTTTCTGACAAAGTCGTTTTTTTATTTTTAAAATGCGTGAAAAAACAAAATCATGTCTAAATTCGAGCTGCTGAAACAACTGGAATACCTCATTGCTTTCCAGTCTAACTGCCTCGCCGGCGGGGATTGGGAAAGTTTCGATAAGACCGAGGGTGAAATAAAGAGACTGGAGGAAAAAATCATTCACTGGGATGAAGATATTCCATAAAAAGACGTGAAACATTAGATTTTTTCTGTGAAACATTGAGATCTTTCGATACTTGACTTCGCACTCCAAAAATGCTATGATTGTCCGTTAAGTCCTAAAAGGGCTTTTTTATTTTCTTTTAGAAGAATTGATTCCTAAAGGAAAAAAAGCCTGAATAAGGGTTTGACGTTAACAATTCATAACATTAAATGCGTATTTTGGCCAGCACGATCCTGTTAAGCCTTGTCCTTAATTTCGCGATTATTGCCAGGGCAAAAGCCGAAGAAGTTTCAAACCAAAATACAGAACAAAAACCAAAATATCAATCTGACGAAAGAATTGCGAATGGAGAAAAGGGGGATACGCAACTTAAGATTGTTAAGATCGCCTCGGTTAATAACAGTTTTATCGCGCCGACATATATATCCGAAGGCTCTTCGAAAAATTATAGCAGACTGAAAAAAATAAGTCCGACAGCAACACGCAATATTCCTTCAGGGAGTTTTGTCATGAATGCCAGCGCCTATACGGCTTCGGCCGATGAGTGCGGGAAAAGTGATGGAATTACTGCTTCCGGAGCGAGAGTACAATCCGGAAGAACCCTGGCTTGTCCTTCGGTCTACCGCTTCGGAACCAAGGTTGAAATTGAAGGAATGGGAACATATATCTGCGAAGATCGCGGAGGCGCCATCAAGGGAAACCACTTTGACATTTATATGAAGACAAAGAAAGAGGCTTTCTCTTTTGGCCGGAGGAATCTTGTAGCATCAGTTATCGAGTAAAAAATACCCCCCGTTTATCGGGGGGTATTTTGCTGCTGCAGAAAACTATTTGATTATCTTATCGATAATGCCGTAATCTTTCGCTTCTTCGGCGCTCATAAAATAGTCTCTTTCGGTATCCGTTTCCACTTTGCTTATTTTTTGGCTGGTATGCTTGGCCAAAATATCATTAAGTCTTTCCTTTACCTTAATAATGTGATTAGCGTGAATGGCGACATCGGTGGCTTGTCCCGAAGCCCCGCCCATTACCTGATGGATGAGAACCTCGCTGTTTGGAAGGCAGAATCGTTTTCCTTTTTTTCCGGCTGCCAGAAGAAGAGCGGCGCCGGAAGCGGCCAGGCCGATGCAAATAGTGGAAACATCGGCTTTGACATATTGCATTGTGTCGTATATCGCAAGAGCCGAACTGACTTGTCCGCCGGGAGAGTTTACATAAAGTCTGATGTCTTCTTTATTGTCTTGGCTGTCAAGGAAAAGCAGCTGGGCGATCACGGCGTTGGCCGCATTATCTTCAATGGGGCCTCCAAGAAATATTATTCTTTCCTTCAAAAGCCTTGAGTATATATCGTAAGCCCTTTCTCCGTAGGCGGTTTTCTCTATAACTGTGGGAATAAGGATTTGATTTGTTGCCATGTATATTTATGATAATGAGTTAATGTTGGATGATATTTATTTTTATATTTTATCAGCATTCTATTTAATGCTTTCCAGGAGTTGAAAAACCTTCTCGTTGGTCAGCATGCCTTTCGTGTAATCGTATAACTTTGCCATGTCGACGCTTTTTTCCATTTCGGGAAAACTTTTGTAGTAAGCGAGAACTTTATTCATTTCTTCTTCGATTTCTTTGCTGTCGATTTCAATCTGTTCTGCTTTCGCAATTTCGCGCAAAGCCAAAGCGGCTTTAACTCTTTTCTCGGCTGTTTCCCGCCAATTATCCAGGAGTTCTTTTTTTGTCTTCTTTATCTGCTCCAGATAAGAATCAAAGTTCAACCCCATTTGAGCGATATTCTGCTCGAATTCAGCCGTCATTTTTTCAAGCTCTCCTTTGATAAGTATTTCAGGCACTTCTATTTGGCTATTATCAACAATTTCTTCGATTGCCTTCGTTCTCCACTCCTCTTTGTTTTTTTTCTTTTGCTCCGATTCCATTCCCTCTTTTACACTGGCCTTCAGCTTTTCCAGATTTTCAAAATTACCGAGACTTTTCGCAAATTCATCATTAATTTCGGGAACCTCTTTTTCCTGAACAAGGTTTACCTTTACCTTAAAATCAGCTTCTTTTCCGGCCAAGTCTTTCTTGTGGTAGTCTTTCGGAAAATCGAGCTTAAATTCTTTCTCGTCCCCTTCCTTCATTCCAATTAAGTTGTCTTCAAAGCCGGGAATAAAATAATCCTCTCCGACAGTAAGCGGGTGGTTCTTGCTTGTTCCGCCCTCGATTGTTTTGCCTCCGATCTTAACCTCAAAGTCTATTTCGGCTCTATCCCCTTTTTTAATCGGCCGGTTAACAGTAATTAGCTTTGCCCGGTTTCCGGCCAGATTTTTGAGTTCCCCTTCCACCTGTTCAGCCGTGATTTCTTTATCTTCTTCCTTCTTTATCTTCTTTATTTCTTTTCTGTGATTTCCCAGAGTTATCTCGGGCATAACGCTGACAACTGCCTTGTATTCCAGATCGTTGCCTGGAGCGATTTTAGTGATCGTTATCTTCGGTTCGCCTATTGTTTCGATCTTTTCTTTTACTACGAAGTCTGCGTAGGTTTTTTTCACCGCTTTCTCGGCTGCGTGGGCCAAAACTTTTTCAGTTCCCACCTTTTGCTCCACAATTTTCCGGGGAGCTTTTCCGGGGCGAAAGCCATCGGCTTTGATGTCTTTCGAAATTTCTTCCGCTGCATGATCAAGGTAAGTTTCGAGATCTTTTGCCGGAACGGAAATGTCTATTTCAATTTGAGAATTAGGAAGTTTTTTTATCTGCATTATTTTTTAAATTTCTTATTATAAAGTTCAACGCTCTTTTTGACTGCTTCAAACGCTTTTTCTTTTCCTTCCGTTCCATCAATAGTAACCACTTTGTCCTCGATGGATTTATATGTTTCGAAAAAATGCTTTATTTCCTTTATGGTATAAGGATTAATATCACCGAGGTCGTTTACGTTTTCCCATCGAGGATCCTTCACCGGAACGGCGATAATCTTATCATCCGATTCCCCGCTGTCAACCATGTGCATAATCGCTACCGGCCTAACCTTGAGAAGTATACCGGGATGGATCGGATAAGTCGCCAGGACAACGATATCCAGAGCATCTCCGTCTTCCCAGAGCGTTTGAGGGGCAAATCCGTAATCGAAGGGGAAGTCCTGGGCGGTCTTCATGGCTCTGTCAAGCTTTATGAGGCCGGTTTCCTTATCGATCTCATACTTGTTTTTTGATCCCTTGGGATTTTCAATGATGACATTAAACTCTTCAGGAGCTTTTTCTCCAAGCGGTAAATCGTGCCAAAGATTAGTCATTTTTTTAAATTTAATATTTATTATTTTTCGTCTTTTCCTTTTTCCGGATCATTTTTATCGGATTCTTTGTCACTTTTTTTTAACTTCGTTTCTTTTTTCTTCTTTTTCTCTCCCGGCTCCCCCTTGTCTTTTGCGCTGATATCTTTATCCTCAGAATCTTCCGAATCAGTTGCCGGCTCTTTTTCCTCATTCTTTTCTTCGCCGGACAATACGTCTATTTTCCAGCCGGTTAGTTTTGCCGCGAGTCTGACGTTTTGTCCTTGTTTTCCTATGGCAAGCGATAATTGATCGGATGGGACAGTTACGCGGGCTTCTTTTTTTGCTTCATTAATGCTGACGCCCAGAACTTTTGCCGGCGAAAGGGCGTTGGAAATGAATTTCGCCACGTCGTCGTTCCACTCGATGATATCAATTTTCTCTCCTCCAAGTTCATCAATAACAGCCTGGACCCGTGTCCCCTTTTGTCCGACACAGGATCCGATAGGGTCAATTCCTTCTTCGGTTGAGGCCACGGCTATTTTGGTGCGCGAACCGGCTTCTCTTGCCATTGCCTTTATTTCAACCGTTCCGGCAAAAATTTCGGGTACCTCTATTTCAAAAAGTTTTTGCACCAGCGCCGGATGCGAACGGGAAAGAACAATTCCCGGACCTTTGGGATCAGCCTCGACTTTCATAATATAAACCTTGAGTCTTTGTCCGAGCCGATATCTTTCGCCCTCTACTTGTTCGGAAGGGAAAAGAACGCCTGTTGATTTTCCGAGATCAACAAAAATGTTGCGTCCTTCGATTCTTTGAATTATGCCGCTTAATACCTCGCCTTCTTTTTGCTTGTATTCGTCATACATGGCATCACGTTCCGCCTCTCTTATTTTTTGGATAATAACTTGTTTGGCAGTTTGCGCGGCAACCCTTCCATAATCGTTTTTTGGTTCAAGTTTTTCCTCAATAATATCTCCCACCTTGGCATCTTTCTTTGCTTTTTGGGCCTCTCCCAGGGTAAGATCTCTCTCAGGGTTATAGCGGGGAATCTTAATTTGACCTTCCTCGATTTTTTCTTCATTTTTCGCAATTTCTTCCGGTGCAGATTCCTTGTCTTCCTCAGTTTCGAAAACGCGGGTAGATTCATCAACAACCTCCTTTACCAAATAAAATCGGCTCCGCCAGTAATTTCGTTGAACTGAGCCCGGATGTGCTGGCCGCGCCGGCCGTAATCTTTCTTATAAGCAGCCGCCAGGGCAGATTCAATTGCCTCAACGACCTTATCTTTGGATATTCCTTTTTCTTCGCAAATTTGAGCGATAGCGCTTCCAAACTGGCCAAGGCGGCCGGCTGATTGCGAATCTTCCGTATTAATTTTTTTTCGTTTAGCCATATTTCAATGTTAAAAGTAAAAATGAAGAGGAACAAAATGAATGTTTTTCCCCTTTATTTTTGCTTTTTATTTTTAAATAAAAAGTCCGATCGCTCGGACACAAACCAACACTTCAGTACTAAGTACTAATTTAGCGGAGAAAAATATTCTTGTCAAGAAAACCCCTGCCTGGACGGCAGGGGTTTAGAGCTGGCTGTTATTGATCCGGTTTGACTAATTCTGAGGCGGATTTTGCTGTTCATTCGTATTCTCAATCGGCGTTTCCGGCGGAACAGGCTGCTGCTCGCGCTGGACAGAAGGTTGATTTTGCTCGGACTGGCCGCTGGTGCTCTGGTTTACAGCACTTTCTTCAAGTCCGCTGAGGGCGCTTTTCCCTGCCTCCAAGTTTGAGACAATTTTTTTAATATCTTCGTTGTCAGGATTCAACTCAGCCACTTTTTTGAATTGTTCAAGGGCTTTTTGCTTGTTGTTTTGTTTGTCATAGATGAGGCCGAGAAAGTATCGGGCGTTGGAATAATTTTCGGCGAGTTTAACCGCCTGTTCGAGCTCCGCCTTGGCCTGGTCGTATTTTTCCGCTTTATAATAGAAAACTCCAAGCTGGAAAATGATGCCCACATCCTGAGAATTCATTTGCTTGCTTTCTTCCAACTTTGCAATGGCTTCATCAATTTTACCGAGTCTGTCGAGAGTTACGGCAATCATAAACTGGGCGGGAATGTAGTTGTTTTTTGCATCAACAGCTTTCTCGAAGTTCTGCTGAGCCGAGACAATGTACTCTTTTGCCTTATCGGAAAGCTGGGGAGTCTTGCCGGATCCTTGCTGCTGGCTGGAGTTTTTTGCGGTATCGAGATCAGCCATCATGAGATATATTTGACCGATTTGGTAATAACTCGAAGGATTTTTCGGATCGTATTTCAACGATTCCAAATATTCATCTCGCGAGGCTTCGTCGGCTCCGTCTTTTGACCCGATTACATTTTGGTTGATTTGGGCGAGTTGAACGATATTGTCAGGATTTTTTTGATTCAAGCTGATAGCCGTTTGGGCTTCTTGTTCGGCGGCGAAATACAAGTTGCTGATTTCCGCCCGGTCATTTTCGGATAAGTTTTCTGCTCCTTTTTGGGAAATTCTGTCATTAAGGGCGGCAAATAATGCGACAGAAAGATTGCGATGATAGAGATCGCGGTTTGGGTCAAGATTAACCACCCGGGAAAGTTTATTCACAAGATCGTCAACCTTGGCTCCCTGTACATCGCTCGCCAGGGCTTTATTGTATGCAACAGCCGCAACATATCTTTGACCCTCAAGAAAGATGAGCGAGATAAATCCGACGATGATCAAAACAAAAACAAATGAAAGAATGAGAGATACGCGCGGGGAACTGGTTTCGCTGATAATTTCCTCTTTTTTCTGGAAAAACAGGGAGGTCAGAACAATTATGGAAGCCGTAGCCACCCACCACATGAAATCGACGGTAATGTTCGACGGGTAAAGGAAATAAACCAGAGTAAGATAGAACCACATAGCTGTGAGGCCAATAAGCATATATGTTCCTTCCTGGTTTTTTCCGAATATCTTTACGAATGAAGAGAATATATACACCAGAACTGATCCAATCAGAAAAAGAAACGCAATCGCTCCGAGAAAGCCGGTTGTGGTGGCTATGGTGAAAAATCTGCTGCTGGCCTCGTTGAATTTAACCGACCAAAAATTAGTAAGGTTGATTTCGTTCGGCTTGCTTTTCAGGTAAGCCAAATCATAAGAAGACATTCCGGGCCCAAGAAGAAAGTCATCCTTCCAGGCTCCTTTCATGACGTCATAAGAGGCGCTTGATGACAGTCCCACTTCTACCGGAAGCTGCGCCCTTACAATTGATCCTCTTTTTCCAATAAGAGTTGCGAGCAGGATCAGGGTTAAAACTACCATAGGGAATATTAAGGCCCGATTTTTTTCTTCATTTCCGCTTGTCATGATTGCTAGCCCGAGAAGAATAGCCATGCCAATCAAGAACACGATGAGAGAAGTTCCGAAATTTACCATTATAATGGTAAAGATAAAGATCAAGGAGAAAATAATAAGAGCAATTTTAACCGGAAGGGATTGCTTCTCGAGAAGCATCGCAACCGTAAGAATCAGAATGGCTCCTACGAAAATAGCCAGAGCATAAACAGATCCTACGGAATTAAATGAATTTTGGGCGACAGCCTGATTTTTAAAGATGAACTTTCCAAATATTTGAAATATTGCGTAAATATTGGCAATGGCGGATGATCCGATGATAGTCAAGGCCAGAACATTTATTTTTTTTCTGGTGTTGAAATTATTCGTGACTACCAAAAATAACGCGATCAGCGCGACAATAGAAACCAGAGACATACTCTCTGTTCCAAAGCTTCCCCACATGCTCTGGTCCCGATAAATAGAGAAAACAGTATTAAGCGCCAAAATGAAGAGCAGTAATAGTATAGGAATAAGAAGGAAGTTTTTCTTTACTCGAATTTTTCCTTCCCAAGCAAGTTTTCCAACCCATGCCAAAAAAGCAATCCCTCCGAGAACAACGATCAGTATTTGCTTATTGAGCTCAAGTACGCTTGGAACAATCGGGAGAAAGAAGATCGGCACCAGGAAAGCGAGAAGATAAACCGCACCTGATATAATCCAGTCAATAATCTTTGGCGCCTGCGCATCTTTTTTTGGCTGGGGTGAACTTGGCGCGTTGGTCCCCTCTTCTCTTTGGCCAGCATAACGTTCCGCCGGCCTTCTCGGAGAAAGAAATTCTCCCGATCTTTTCAGATTGATTTTCATTTTAATCTTTATTATTAATTATGATATTAAATTTATGGACAAAATTAACACCCCGCAATTATCGCAAGACATGGGTGAATATTAATAGATATATTTCTTTTTATTTCTGTTCTCCCACGCCAATATACGGGGCTCGTTAGGGTAATTATAGCAACTAAAAATATTTTGTCCAACACTCATGGATTTTGATATTTTGAGGGTTGAGAAAGTATATATTGACCGCATCTAAACTAGCGCATGCTAGCGTGAAAAAATTTTTCTGCCGATAATTTAAGAAAAATTATTGGGATAAAGAAAACAATCATTCCAAGCTTAATATCCCAAAAATAGTGATCAAACAAGGAAATGAAAAGAAAAGAAAATATAATACAATAAAAAGATAAGTATGTCAACTCTCCATATGATATGCTTTTTCTATTGATCTTCGGCCTCATGGTCACAGAAAAGAAAAGGAGTAAGAATATAACCCCAACGATTCCTAGCTCGCTAAAGACTAATAGGTAGATATTGTGAACGGGTTGGTATTGCCATCCTTCCATGTCTGGATATTTTTTAAATTCGCCAAAAACAAATTGCCCTATGCCGATTCCTGTCAGTGGATGGTGAGAAATTGTTTCATATGAAACACGTTGGTATAAATTTCTTTCTTCAAGTGACTGCGTAGAAAATATTGAAGTTGCATTGATATGTGATTGGGCAAAGAATGTAACGGAGATTATTAAGATAAATATTAACACGATAATCTCACGCCGAAATATTTTTTTGAACAGCAATTTTCTGAACCAAAGAAGGCCAAGTATCAGGCCAAGCAGGAGTCCAATAATTGCAGATCTCGAAAATGTTAATAATAATCCCATTAATAAGATTGCAAAGGTGATGACCAAGAATTGAGTTGGTATGTGATAAAAAAAAGTTCCACGTGAAACTTCCATATTGTTTTTTGCAAATACAAGACGTTTTAGCAGTAATGACAAAATAAAGAAAATTGTGATTATCAAAAAACCAGCTAAAATATTGGGATGCGGAAATGTTCCGTAGGCGCGAATATGCTTTTCTCCCCGTATGATTATTTTTGCTACCCCTTCGATGTTGCTGGCCAAAATACTCTCGCCCATCCAATGGATTCCGACTGATCTATTGAGGAAAAATTGTGCACTGCCTAAAATAGACTGAAAAAGACCGTTAATGATTAACGCCAAGAAGGCTACGTCGATCCAATTCGAGTTTTTTAGCGATTTAATGCTGATATAAGAGAAAACCAATATCTCTAAAAATGTTGAGAATCTGTAAAGCGCAAAGGCCTTATTTTGGGACCAAGAAATTGAGATTCCCATCCAAAAGATAAATACAGTTAACAATAATGTTTCACGTGAAACATTATTTAAACACTGTATTACACTTGATATAAATCGTATTACGTGGTCTAATAATGAATTATCAGATAAATCCCATACAAATTGACTATACAACCATTTTATAGTATAAATAATTATAACGGCCAACATCAGAAAATCCGCCCAACCAAGACTAGGCGTCAGGTATTCATTGAATGTTCCATCGAGAAAAGAATAAGGCGTTAAAAAAACCTTACGGATATTGAAAGAGAAAGCGGCCAAAAACAAAATGATCAAAATTTTTTCCGCATTTTGCCGGAAATACTGAAAATTTACGCGAATATTGCCCATATAAAATAAGTCTAGCATAATAATATTGACTTAAGAAAATATTTCACATTGATAGGTTCTATGGTACGATGCTTATATGAAGCGACCGAATGTGAAACAAAAAGTCTTAGAGCTTAGAAAAAGAGGAAAAACTTATAAGGAAATTTTGAATGCTTTAAAAGTCGATGTGCCTAAAAGCACTTTGTCTTGCTGGTGCCGTTCAATATTTTTGCCAAGCGGTTATCGAAGAAAAGTGCGTAAATATAATTTAATTAATTTGGAGAAAGCCCGAAAAATAGCGTTGCTGGTTAGAAAGAAAAAAAGATATGCTTATCTTGAGTTGCTGAAAAACCGCAATGTTCATCTTTCAAAATTGATACAAAATAGAAACATTGCAAAAATAGCACTTGCATCGTTATATCTCGGAGAGGGGCAGGGAAACATAAAAAGAGGTTCTTTGATGTTTGGGAATTCCAATCCATTAATAATAAAATTATTTCTTAATCTCTTGAGGCGCTGTTATGATATTGACGAAAAAAAATTTCGTTGCACGCTTCAATGCAGGGCTGATCAAAATGTTAAAAAATTGGAAATATTTTGGTCACATGCAACCGGAATTTCTGCTGGTCAATTCTACAAAGCGCAGATAGATCCCCGTACTAAAGGTAAACCTTCAAAAAAATTAGACTATAAGGGAGTTTGCAGAATAGATTATTTTTCGGCAGAGATATTGATTGAGTTATTGCAAATTCCCGAAATAATTGGTAGGTTGATGTAATGATAAAGGGCCGTTGGCGCAGTTGGTAGCGCGTCTCGATGGCATCGAGAAGGTCACCGGTTCAAGTCCGGTACGGTCCACAAATGCAATCAAAAAAATTTCAACGCCGAATTGAAGACTTTGTCTGTGAAAAATGCGCAGTGTTAGTCAAAGGCAATGGATACACGGACCATTGCCCGAATTGTTTATATGGAAAACATGTGGATGTGAACCCTGGTGACCGCGCGGCCAGTTGCGGAGGAATAATGGAGCCGGTGCGGGCGGAGGTAAAAGGCGGAAAATATTTGCTATATTATATATGTAAGGAATGCGGGCATAAATTTCGGGTGAAATCATCCAAGGATGATAACTTCGAAACGCTTGTAAAAATAAATCGAAGGGTGAACCTTTCTAGTCCAATAGATAAAGCCATCTTGTCCTAGTTGACTAATATGGTTCGTTATGATAAAATGGACTTAATGGCAAAAAATCCTTTAAGTACAAATCAGATAAAAAGAATTGTCCATCTTAGGAAGCGCGGGCATAGTCTTCCTGAAATTAGAAATAAAACAGGTCACGGAAAGGCTACAATTTTCAAGTACATTCAAAATGTTGAAATTCTCCCTAGATTTATAGAGCGATGGAATAATCGTAAAAAAAGTAGTGTATCCCGGATGATTGAAAATCAAAAAAAGGCTCGAATTGAGGCGGAAGCTGTAATTAGGGAGATAACTAGAAAGGACAAAATTCTAATCATTGGATGCTTGTATTGGGCTGAAGGGAACAAAAAAGATTTCAGCCTATCGAATACTGATCCTGTTTTAATAAAAACTTTTATAGATTATCTGTCGGAAATAGGGGTCAAAAAAAATGATTTAAGGGTAACAGTCAGGGTTTACGAGGATATAAATATAAAGAAGGCGTGTAAATTTTGGGCAAGAGTCGTAGGGATTTCAGTGAATAAAATCAGAAATATTAACATTCTTAAGGGAAAGAAGAAGGGAAAATTAAGATATGGAATGTGTAGGATCAGAGTAGCAAAAGGGTCATATTTTTTGAAACTTCTTAGAGCAGTAAAAGACATTATTGGAGAAAATGTTATTCCTCCCCATAGTTCAACGGATCAGAACAAGGGACTCCTAAGCCCTAGATGAAGGTTCGATTCCTTCTGGGGAGACAAAAAGTAATCGGGTAAAATTTCTGCCAAGGGCAAAAGATAGAGAATATATATGAAAAACATCATTATTTTTGACGCGGATGGCGTGGTGGTTAAAAGAGAAATTTATTTCAATTCCCGACTTGAACGTGATTATGGAATACCTGCTGAAGAAACGGCGCCTTTTTTTAAAAATGAATATAAACTTTGCGCGGTGGGGAAGGCGGATTTGGAAGAAGAACTTGAAAAGCATATCGACGCTTGGGGATGGAAGGGGACGATGGATGAGCTAATCAAATATTGGTTTGAGAGTGAACGGGAGCTTGATGAGGAAATAGTTCAAGAAATAAAATCTCTGCAAGAATTGGGATATATGTGTTGCCTCGCGACAAACAACGAAGCCTACAGGACGAAATATCTGGTTCAGGAGGTCGGTCTCGGGAAGGTTTTTGATAAAACATTCTCTTCTTCCCAACTTGGATATTTGAAATCGCAAAAAAGATTTTGGGAAGAGCTGTCCGAAAGACTGGAGGGTGTTAAGAGGAATGAAGTTCTGGTCTGGGACAATGATGAAGAAAACATTAAAGCCGCGAAGGAGTTTGGGTTTACAGCGCGGAGATACAGAGGATACGATGATTTTCGAACAGAAATGCAAAAATTATTTCCGCAAATTTCATTCATTCAGCCATTGAAAAAATGAAAAAAAATATTATCCATGAACTTATAATGTGCACGAATGTTTTTGTCCGGAAGGACGGAAAATATTTACTCTTAAAGCGCGCAGAGAATAAGAAGTGGGCGCCGGGCAAGGTGCATGCGATCGGCGGAAAGATAGACCCGAATGAAAATCCCTTGGAAGGGGCGAAGAGAGAGCTTTGGGAAGAATCCGGGATCCGGGCAAATAATTATAAACTCGAGGTGGTGTTTCTTGAGATTGCCCCTTATGCCGATGATCCCAATAATTGGCTGGTTTTTTATTTCACCGCCGATTACGAATCGGGAGAACCAAAAGGAAGCGAAGAAGGGGATCTGCTTTGGCTGTCGCCGGATGAAATATACGGGTCCGATCTTATCTCTTCGATGAAACCGGTAATTAAAAATATTCTGAACCCGAAGGACGGGACGATTTTTGGAACATTAACCTATGATGGCAAAAACAACGTAATAATTGGGAAAAGCCGAATAAAAATATGCCCAGCCTGAAGATCGAAATGCTTAAATGGAGAACCTTTGTGGAGGTTCTTTTATGCTGGTAGAATATTTAAGTAAAAGCTAATAAATAATATTATGTCAAAAAAAATCAACCTCGCCGTTATTTTCGGCGGAAAGTCCGGGGAACATGAAGTTTCTCTTTCATCAGCCAGGGGAGTGATGGGAAATCTCGACAAAGAAAAATACAATATAATTCCAATCGCCATCACGAAGAAAGGGAATTGGCTGATCGGGGACAAAGGGGCGGAATACATGAAGTTAAATTCAGACAAAGCCGGAAAGGAAGGAGCGATCAGTGCAGAGGAGTCGCAAAAGCTCGTCACGATTTCCGAAGAAGAGAAAAGTTTCGTGAAATACGCAGAGGGAAATATAAACGGAAAGATAGATATGGTTTTTCCGATTCTGCACGGGCCGTTCGGCGAAGACGGGCGGCTTCAGGGCATGCTTGATATGCTCGGCGTGCCGTATGTTTTCTCGGGAGTGCTTGCGCACGCACTCGGAATGAACAAACCGAAAGCGAAAATAATTGCCGCAAAATTTGGAGTGCCGGTGCCGGATGATGTGGTGGTCAAAAGGGGAGAAGAACTCAATCTCGAAGAAATAATCGAAAAGTTGGCTCTTCCTATGATGGTAAAGCCATCGGAACTCGGATCCTCAGTCGGAATTTCTCTCGTCAAAACCAAAGAGGAGTTAGAAAGGGGAATTCGGGATGCATTTTCTCATGGAGATGAAGTAATTCTCGAGCAATATATCAAAGGAAGAGAGTTCACGGTGACGGTTATGGGAAGTGATGATCCAAAAGTCTTGGCCATTACGGAAATTATTCCTGTCATTTCGGAATTCTATGACTACAAGGCCAAATACGAAGACGGGGGATCAAAACACGTTTGCCCGGCCGAAATTTCAAAAGAAGACGAGGAAAAATTGAATCAATGCGCCGTGGCTACCTTCAAAGCAATTGGATGCCAGGATCTCGCCCGCGTCGATTTTCTCTGGAGCGAAAAGAATAACGAATATTATTTCACCGACATCAACACCATTCCCGGCATGACCCCGACGAGTCTTGCCCCGGAAGCCGCCAGGCGGGCCGGCATGGACTTTTCACAGTTTCTCGACAGGCTGATTGAGGGCGCGATGAAAAGATCTAGTATTGGATGAATGCAAATAATTAATGGAAAGTTTTTAAGAAGAAGATGCAACTGAGCATCTTCTTCTTGTAATAATGAATTAGCGTGTTAATATTGGAATATGATTAGCAAAATTCCTAAGCCAATCGTCGAAATTATCCAAAAACTCGAAATGGCCGGTTTTGAGGCTTTTGTCGTGGGCGGGTGCGTGCGAGACCTTCTTATGGATGTTGAGCCGAAGGATTGGGACGTGACGACGATTGCGAAGCCGGAAGAAATTGTGAAAATATTTCCAGATAGTTTTTATGAAAATAAGTTTGGGACTGTTGGGGTAAAGATTAGGAATTATGAATTAGGAATTATGAATTATGGAGATAAAGAGGGAATAAGCGTGGTTGAAGTGACGACCTATCGCGTTGAGTCGAAATATTCTGACAAGAGGCATCCGGATGAGGTGAAGTTCGCGAAGACGCTGGAAGAAGATTTGAGCCGGAGAGACTTTACAATTAACGCTCTCGCGTTAAAAATATCCAATATCCAATATCTCCCCCTACGGGGGACCACCCGCAGGGTGGCAATATCCAACAAAATCTCAAAATTTAAATCTCAAAATACTAAATACCGGACACTAGATGCTAAATACGAGATTATTGATTTGTATGACGGGCAAAAGGATCTCCAAAAGAAAATCATTCGCGCGGTGGGGGATCCGGATGAACGCTTTGACGAGGACGCGCTTCGAATGATGCGGGCGGTGCGGTTTGCGGTGACGCTCGGAGGAGACATTGCCGTTAAGAAAACCGATGGTCCAAGAAAATTGAATGAAAAACTTCCGTTTGAAATCGAAGAGAAAACCAAAAAGGCAATTGCAAAAAACGCTAAGAATTTGAAATATATCGCTCTTGAAAGGATCCAGGATGAGCTTAATAAAATTCTGGTTTCGGATTTTGCCGCTGAAGGAATTGAATTATTAAGAGAATTGAAACTGCTTCAATATGTCATTCCCGAACTCGAAAGAGGATACGGAGTGGGACAAAACCGCCATCACATTTACACTATTTATGAACATTTGATTCTTTCGCTCAAAAATTGTCCTTCGAAAAAAATTGAAGTGCGCCTGGCGGCTCTTCTTCATGATATCGCAAAACCGGAAACAAAGAGGGGCGAGGGCGCATATTCGACGTTCTATAACCACGATCATGTCGGAGCGCGGGTGGCCGAGAAAATTTTGCGACGGCTGAAATATTCAAACGACGCTATTCAGAAAGTCAGGCTGCTCGTTGACCACCATATGTTTTATTACAACGTTGACGAAGTGGGTGCCTCAAGCGTGCGGCGGCTTGTTCAAAAAGTGGGGCTTGAAAATATCGATGATCTTATTGATCTTCGCGTCGGCGATCGGCTGGGGTCGGGAGTTCCAAAGGCTGTGCCGTATAAACTCCGCCACTTCAAGTATATGGTGGATAAAGTTTCGAGCGACCCGCTTTCGGTTAAAATGCTCAAAGTGGACGGCAATGACCTCATGAAAGAGCTTAAGCTTGAACCCGGTCCGAAAATCGGCGCCGTTTTAGACGTTCTCCTTTCAGAGGTTATTGAAAATCCAAATGAAAATAAGAAGGAAATATTGCTGAAGAGAGCAAAAAAATTATCGGAAGAAAATTTGCCAAAACTTCGCGAAATGGCGAAGGAAAAAATTGAAGAAAAAAAAGAGGAGGAAGATAAGGAAATTAAGAAAAAATATTGGGTGAAGTGATTTTTGTATTTGGTATATATTTTTATCAATTAAATACAAGATACTAGCTACTAAATACTAGATACCAAATCTTGGCTTATCAAATTTCCCACGTCGTCTACGCAAAGAAATACCTTGAAAAAAATCCAAGGAGCGACGCAGACGCTTTCATGCTCGGGACGCTTTTTCCGGATGTCCGCAAAGTAGCTCCGGAGATCAGAAGGCGCGATACGCATTTTATTCTTCAGGAACTTAATCCTGACTTTTCCAAGCTGTCTCCTTTCCGGGCCGGTTGGAAATTTCATCTTTGGTGCGACATGAGGCGGGAAGAGATTCTTAATGGATATGAATTTTATTCCCTGGGGGAAATCACCGATTATGAAGATGGGCTGACGGCGAAACTTTTGGAGGATGAGCTGGTATATGAAAGATACAATAATTGGGAAAAATTATGTTATCTTCTCAACAATCCTCCGGCAATAGAAAGCTCCCTTCCCGTTTCACAGGAAACAATCGAGAGATGGTATGCGGTAATTGCGAAGTATTTTGAAAAAAAACCGGATGACAGGACCATAAAAATATTTCTCATGAAACAGCCATCGTTTGCGGATGACGCCGAAGGGATTATTGACTCACTTCGAAAATTGAGGAATAATCTTAAGGTGGCGGAAATACTGACTAAAATTTCTGAAGAAATCATAATATAGCTCCTTGCGGGCAACAAATAAAATGAAAATTTATTTCGGGCATTCAAAAAAATTTGATTACAAAAATGAACTCTATGATCCGATCCGAAAAAGCATTTTAAATGAAGAACATGAGATAGTTTTTCCCCATGAAATGAGCGAAGCGCCTTCGAACTCGAAAAATTTTTTGAAAACGCGCGACTTAATGATCGCGGAGCTGTCGTATCCGGCGACGGGACTCGGAATTGAATTGGGATGGGCGGATGCTTTCAACGTTCCCATTTTGGGTGTTTATAGAACCGGTTCAAAAGTTTCGAGTTCAGCAAAACTACTGACGGATAATTTCATTGAATATTCTGACCCAGCAGATTTAGTTGAAAAAATAAAAATATTTTTTAACGGGCTGTAGTGTATCGGCAACACGCGCGATTCGGGTTCGTGAGACAGAGGGTTCGACTCCCTCCAGCCCGACCAATTAAAATATAAAAATGAAAAAAGAACCAAAAGTAGGATTTGGAGTATACATCCTGAAAGAAAACAGGGTTTTGTTCGGCAAAAGAAAGAATTCCCATGGCGAAGGAACCTGGTGCGCGACGGGCGGGCATCTTGAATTTGGAGAAAGTTTTGAAGAGGGCGCGAAAAGAGAAACAATGGAAGAGGCGGGGATAGAAATAAAAAATATCAGAGTTGCCGGAATCACGAATGATTTTTTTGAAAAAGAGAATAAACATTACGTCACGGTGGCGCTGGTGGCGGATTACGCAAGCGGGGAAGTAAAAATGATGGAGCCTGACAAATGGGTGGAATGGGACTGGTTTTCGTGGGATAATCTGCCGAATTCGCTCTTTCTCACGACGGAACATCTGCTTGAACAAGGATTTAATCCTTTCGAAAAATGATGCGAATGCCGGAATAAAATGATCAGATTTTTATTCGGCCGCATTGAATATAAAAAGTAAGACTGCGCTGAAACAAACAATACATCGTCACTGGAAAGAATAATTTCGGAATTATATTTTCCGTAAGCGGCTGGAAAAAACGATTAACTGATATGTTCATAAACCCGGAAAGCATTATAAAAATTGTTTGAATCTGTTTGTGTTGATAAGCACAAAGTGTATAATAAAAAGAGATAAATACAAAAATATGATGAAGAAAAACAAAAAAAGCATTTCGGAGGAGGGCGGATCGGACTGGAAAGAAAAAATCGAAGGATATCTGGGAGAATTCGCCAAAAATCTGGCGGGGGGATTTCTTGAAAGAATCAAAAGCCAGCTTCACGATATTTACATTTCCATCCAAGAGCATGCCCTGGGGATGTTTTTTATTTTAACTGGGTTTGTTTTTGCGCTGATCGGGATTGCAGATTTCATAAACGATGTGGTAAAAATCAGCAGCGGGGTCGGTTACGCGGTTGTCGGAATCGGCGCCTTGCTTATCGGACTAATTATTATAAAGAAATAAGCACTGCAATAGTGCTTGAAATTGCATCGTTCGCCTCAATCTGTTCCGCCCTGGCGGTACGTTTGCAGGCCCGTTAGCAATTGCAAAAAAATTATGAACAAAAAAGAGGCAAAGAAAAAAGCCGAAGAGCTTAAGAAGAAAATGAAGGTTATGGCGGCCAAGGAGCTGAAGAAAGCAAAAGCGGAATTGGTGAAAGCGGGGAAGAAAGTCGAAGAGTTTGTCAAAAAGAATCCGGAAAAGGCGGCGATTATTTCAGCTGGCATTGGTGCGGCCATCGGTGCAGCAATTGCGTCTCTTGCCCGGAAGAAAAAATAGTTTTCGCAGTTTGAAGCGAATGTTTATTTTCCCCGCCCCGCGCTCGTATGCGGGGCGGGATTTTACATTCTGACAAAGATTCGCTAGTATTTTATTGTTGTAGCATTAATCTACATGAAAGTCATTAGAGGTAAAAAATTCATTCTTCGGCCGCTGAAGATGGGTGACGCGCAGTCAATTACAGAAAACGCAAACGACAAAATGGTCTCGCGTGGGATGGGTCATATGCCATATCCGTATAAATTGAAAGACGCGGAGGGGTTTTTGGCTGAAGTTATGAAAGACTACAAACGAAAAAAGCCGGATCATTTCCGCCTAGCAATTGAAATCGACGGAAAAGCGGTTGGTGTAATCGGTCTTCATGTCTGGCAAAAAAGAGAAAGTCATCGGGCGGAAATCGGATATTGGATTGGAAAAAAATATTGGGGAAAGGGCATTGTCTCAGAAGCGGTTGGAAAAGTGGTCAAATGTGGCTTTGATAATTTGAAATTTTTCAGGATTTATGCCCACGTTGTGCCTTTCAACAAGGCTTCAATGAAGGTGCTCAAAAAAAATAAATTCAAATTTGAGGGAATACTCAAGAAAAACGCGAAAAAAGACAATAAGTTTATTGATCATTGCCTTTTTGCAAAAGTAAAATAATATTTATGAAATTCGTCATCGAAAGTCCAACAATGAGCGTCGTCAATTTTTTCCGCCGGGCCGGTTACGCTTTCCAAAAGCGGGAAGGTGACGAGATGGCCTTTGTGCGCCGGCTCACCGATCAGCCGTTTCCCCGGCTCCATCTTTTTGTGCGAATCGCGGATTACAATTTTCATGTCAGCTTCCATATTGACCACAAAGCGGCGAGCTACGAAGGAACGAGTATGCACAGCGGAGAATACGGCGAAGACAGCAAATTGCTTCAAGAAGAAGCGGAAAGATTGAAAAAAATTGCGTAAAGTATTTTAGACGGGCCTGTCGTATAGTCCCGCCATATTTATCCGCCTTTGGCGGAGGCGGGCAGGGTCCACACACGGCATTCGTAAAACATTAAATCGGGCCTATGGTATAGTGGCAGAACGCGACATTCGCATTGTCGAGACGGCGGTTCGATTCCGCCTAGGTCCACAAAATAACAAATAGTATGAAAGTAAAATTCTACAAAGTTATAAATTTTTCAGAAGAAACGGAAGTCAGAAGCTTATCTGATTTTTATTTGCCAGAAAAAATAAAGCTTCCTTTTTATCCGCGCCTTTTCCGCGCCATTCAGCCATCAGAATTAGCGGTAAAAAATAAATTGGTTTTAGGAAACCATTATCATCCGAAAAAATCAAAACGCTGGGAATTTTTTGCCATTTCCGGAAAGCCTAAAGTTAATCTTTTTAAATTCAGGTATAAAATTGGAAAAAAAGTGAGGGAAAGACTATTAAAGAATGGCGATGCCATCCTTGTGCCCCAAGATATTTCGCATGCATTTCTGCCACTCAGGAAGGGAGTAATACTTTTTGAGCTATCGAATATTCCGTATAACAGAAGCCAGAGCGTAGCGGACAAAATTTTGTGAAATTACGGGTTAAAAAATGGAGAGTTGGCTGAGTGGACGAAAGCGGCAGTTTCGAAAACTGCTGTCCTGGAAACGGGACCAGAGGTTCGAATCCTCTACTCTCCGAATTTATAATTTTGGCGTGGTGAGGTTTCATCCTACGGGTGACTACTCGTCAAGGCGGCGACTCCCTCCCTCTCCGCATCTATCTAAGATCAGTCTTATCGCTCACTTTTGTAAGTGTCTGGTAGGGCTGTTTTAGTTTGAAACAAGCCATATTTTATTTTCCACGGAAGCGTTCAAAGGTATTTTTTTCAGGGCTTATTTTTAGGTTGTTGACTGGAAATATCCAATTGAGCTAATATGAGCTTAGAAATCAACAATCGCAATAATAACCAATAATTGAAAACTTATGCCTTTTCGTGAACCAACCCCCAATGTAGTAGAAAAAAAAGAAAATCTCCCTAGTGTAGTTGCAATTTATGCAAAAGACATAACGAAAACACATGAAAGTAAATTTACTGAACAAGGATTTGGCCTCAGCCAAAAATTGGCCTCCCCTGAAACGACAACTATTTATTTTTGGGAAGGAAAACTCCACCCAACTAAACAAGAAAGAGAACGAAAGGCAGAGGAAACCGAAGGATACAGCAGTAGCAGCAACAGCAAAGAAAGCTTGGAATTATTGGCACAAAATTTAGCAGCTAATCTTTTTGGCCGAAAAAACCCTGTTCTCGTTAGAGAAAATAAACCTTCCTACGAACTCAAATTCACTCCCCCGCAAAAAGACCTTGGAGCGCAAGAAGGGACAATAATCCGAGGATTAACCCCTGAAGAAGAAAAAGAATTTCTTCAACATTATAGAGAAGCACATCGAAGCTTACGGGAACAAAATCCTGATCCATGGGCAATGACTTCCGAAAAGTTGTATGGAAAGGTTCCAGATAAAGACCCGACATATGATCCGGAAGGATATTATAGTCTGCTCGAAATTAATCCGCGCGAATTAGGTGGATTAGATGATCAGCAAACCGAAGCACTTATCAGAACAAATTTTCGCAGGCTAATAAAGAAACATCATTCAGATAAAGGGGGAACAAAAATTGGCTCCAGGCCGATACAAGAGGCTTACGATTTCCTGATGGACAAAGAGAAACGAGATTCTTATGGGCTGTCTAAAACATAGTATGGGAAAGAATGATTTTCAAGATCTGACTTTCATCTCAAAGCGATTAAAAAGCAAAATAATATTCTTAGAAACCATCAGCATTAAACTGGTGGTTTTTTCTGGCTAAAATATTATCTATCCAGTATTATAGCAATGTGGGGAAGCCAGCGTTCTCACTTTATCCCAGGTTTCCTGCTAATATGTTTATTGCTTCCGGGAAAGCACTAATATGAAATTAAGGATAAAAAGATTCAATAAAAATATTCCGCTGCCCCGATATGAAAAAATGGCGGCGGGGTTTGATTTTTATCTGCCGAAAAGGGTGACTTTCAATCCGGGAGAAACAAGAGCTTTGGACTGCAATGTAGCCATGGAAATTCCGGAAGGATATTTTCTGCTTATCGCGCCCCGGAGCACAACTTTTTCGAGGTTTGGGATCATCATGCCGCATTCGATCGGGATAATCGACCCAATGTACCGGGGAGACAGCAATGAATTGGTTTTGCTTTTCCATAATGTTTCCAAGAAAAAAGCGATTGTTCCCAAGGGCGCCAAAATAGCCCAGGGAATTTTTATGAAATATGAAAAAGCGGAATTTCAGGAAGTGAAAAAACTGAATAAACCAAAAAGAGCGAAGTGGAATATCAAGGTAAAAAATAAATACAGGATGGGTAATTAATCAAAAAATGGTCAGGAAGAATATAAATAAAATTCCGGAATTAATAATATTTGATTGGAGCGGCGTGCTTAGCGATGACAGGATGCCGGTTTTTGCGGCGAATATGAAAATGCTCGAAGATTATGGAAAACTTACAATGAATCTCGAAGGATGGCTCTCAAACACCGAAATGACCATTGTCCGCTTTATTCATAAGCGGGGAATAAAAGCAACCGCCGGGAGTATAAACAAAAAATACAAAAAATATTATAATGAATCCATAAAGTCGGGAATCACTCCTAAAATCATGCCCAGTGCAAAAAGAGTTCTTCGACACTTAAGAAGAAAAAATATCCGGCTCGCGGTCTTAAGCAGTCATCCGCACAAAAACCTCAAAAAAGAAATGGCCGAATATGGGCTAAGTCGTTACTTTAATGAAGTTGTCGGTGAAGTGAAAGACAAGGTTGAAAGTTTGCGAAAAATTTGCAAAGATCTGGATACGGATCCCGGTCGGTCGGCGTATGTCGGCGATATGATCTCTGATATTCAATCGGCAAAGCAAGTTGGAGCAACTTCGATTGCTGTCAGCACCGGATATCATTCCAAAAAAAGGCTAAAAAATGAAAAACCGGATTACCTGTTTGGAAAACTATCGGATCTGTCAAAATTGTTTTAGATTAATATAATGGAAATTGTTTCCCAAGACAAAGCGAAATTTTTTGATAATCCTGAAGGGCGGAAAGCCTGGATTTTCGGTTTTCCCGAATATGAATTTCAGTATGACGAGCAGCAGCCGGGCGCGGTCCTCAAGTGGCACCACCACGAAAAAATTTGGGAGACGATATATATCATTGAAGGTGAGCTTGCGGCGAGATGGAAAGAAAATGGAGAGGAAAAAGAACAAATTGTGAAAACGGGCGATGTGATTGAACCGGGATACGGAACACACACATTCGAAAATCGTTCCGGAAGCACCGTAAAATTTATTGCCTTCAAACAAATGCTATCCGGAGAAGATATGGGAGAAATGATTGCGAAGGATAAGGTTTATGACGAATAATTTTTTGCGAATTAATAATAAATTGAGCTGCTAAAGAATCCGTATTTTCTTGAAATTGAACTCGAAGCCGGTTTTTGTCCCAAAAATTTCCTAGCGATGCACACGTAAAGCGGAAATTTTTGACAAAAATCAGCTCCTCAAACAACAATTTCTGCAAAAATTCGAATTTTTCAGTAGTTTCTAACTTTATGGAAATAACCAGGCATTTTACGGTGACGACAACGATAGTTCATAAAAACAAAGTCCTTTTGCATTTTCATAAAAGCTTAAAGAAGTGGCTGCCTGTCGGCGGACATATTGATCGGGACGAGCTTCCCGAGGAAGCGGCAGTAAGGGAAGCAAAAGAAGAATCCGGGCTTGATATCGAGATCTATGATCCCGATAAAAAGGTAATCTTCAAAAAATCGAAACAACTCATCAGGCCTTCCCTCATTACGCTTCATGACATTAATCCTTACCACCAGCATATTGATTTTGCATATTTTGCAACCGCAAAAACAAACAAGTTGAAGCCGAAGAAAAATGAAACGAAGGATCTCAGGTGGTTTTCCCTGAAAGAAGTTGAGTGTTTAGACATGCCCGAAGATGCGAAAATCCGAGCCCTTAAGGCGTTTGGTGAGCTTGGCGAAGAAAAATGAAAGTCCGGCAATGTTCATAATCCGCAACTCTTCCTTTATGCGGGGAGCTTTTCTTTACATCCGAAAAAATCAGTGTTAAGTTTAAGTAACTGAATTATGCTGAATTCCATTATTCAAAACAACATGGGGCTAAGCGTTATTGGGGCAGCCGTGGTCGCAATTTTGCTTTTGGTTTGGAATATTTTTCTTCATCTCAATGTCGGCCGCTTAAAGAAAAATCAGCAGCAGCTTTTTTCAGGGAAAAACGGCGTCGATCTTGAAAAGATAATTCTGGAACACGCGAAAAACTTAAAAGAGCTTGACCGGGACATTCAGGATCTTTACGGCATTTCGAACCGGATTCACGGTCTGGCCTTGAAATCGGTGCACAAGGTCGGCATCGTCCGCTTTAATCCCTTTAAGGACCTCGGCGGAGATCAAAGCTTTTCTGTGGCCTTTCTTGACGGAGAGAACTCCGGCGTGGTAATCTCATCGCTCCATACGCGGGAAGGGAACCGTGTTTACTCGAAACCGATTGAGAAAGGGAAGGCCGTAAAATATCCCCTCACGGACGAGGAGCAAGACGCGATAAAAAAAGCGGATGCCGGGGGAAGCAATGCCGGAAAAAAAGCGTAAACTGAGAATAGCCAATAACCAAATTCTCCCCCTACGAGGGACCACCCGTAGGGTGGCAATATCCAAATAAGTTCCAATCACCAATGACTGAATAACCAAGATGTTCTTTATTTTGAAAAATTGGTCATTGATTATTATTTAATTATTGTTCTAGGAATTTGAAGTTTTAAAGATTATGGAAGATGTAGAAAAAGTAAAAGTGAAAATTCCGTCGCTGGTGACCGTGAAGAAATTCGCGGAACTTTTGGGTCTTTCTGTAACGGATGTCATCAAGGAGCTTATGAAAAATAAAATCCTGGCGACAATCAACGATGAAATAGATTACGAAACTGCAGCCGTAATAGCTTCCGATTTGGGGTTTGAAACTGAAGAGGATATCGAGGTGTCGGGATCGGGAGTAATGACGCTGGAACAGCTTGATGAAATTATGCGGAAGGAAAAAGAATCCGGAAAAAATCTGAAACATCGGCCGCCGGTGGTTACTATCTTGGGCCATGTTGATCACGGGAAAACCACTCTTCTTGATACGATTCGAAAAACTTCGGTTGTAGAGAAAGAAGCGGGCGGAATCACCCAGCACATCAGCGCCTACCAGGTAAAAAAGAAAGGCGAGATTGTTACGTTTGTTGATACTCCGGGACATGAGGCTTTTTCTGCTATGCGCGAGCGCGGAGTAAGTCTTGCGGATATTGCGATATTAGTCGTTGCCGCCGATGACGGAGTCCGTCCGCAGACGGAGGAAGTGATCAAGTATCTTAAGGAAAAGAAGATTCCGATGGTGGTGGCGATAAACAAAATTGACAAGCCTAACGCTAACGTCCAAAGAGTGAAACAGGAGCTGGCGGACAGAGAAATCATGATTGAGGAGTGGGGCGGAAATATAGTTTCAGCGGAAATATCTGCCAAACAAAACATTGGCATCGACGAACTTCTTGACATGGTCCTTCTTGTTGCGGAAGTTGAGGATTTAAGAGCGGACTATAAAAGGCTGCCTCTCGGAGTTGTGATTGAATCCAACCTTGATCCTAAAAAGGGACACATGGCGACGGTCTTAGTGCGGACGGGAACCCTGAAAGAGGGACAGGATATTATTGTCGGATCAATTTCCGGGCGGGTGAGAAGAATTGAAGATTTTAAAGGCCGTCAGCTCAAAGAAGCCGGGCCTTCAACGCCGGTTACGGTCATCGGGCTCAATCAGTCCCCCAACGTAAACGATGTTTTTCTGGGTGTGGCTGATCTGAAGTCGGCAAGAGCCATGCAAAAGGATCTTGGAGCCAGCGGAACCGGAACAAGAAAATTCGATTCGCAAAGCATGCTGAAGAGCATTGAGGATCAGAATATGAACAGACTCAATATTATTCTTAAAACCGATGTGCAAGGGTCGCTCGAGGCCATTGACCAGATTTTGAGCACCATCAAATCCGAGGAAGTGGGAATAAATTACATAAAACAGGGAGTGGGAGATATTACCGAATCGGATGTAAAGCTTGGACAAACGGCGGGTACGGTTATTTTTGGCTTTAACAGCCAGCCGACAACGGTTGCCAAGCGCCTTGCGGAAATGAACAACGTTGAAATAAAAAGTTATAAAATCATCTATGAATTGGTTGAGGATATCAAGAAGAGACTGGAAGACATGTTGGGAGAGGAAACCGTCAGAACCGATCTCGGAAAATTAAAAGTGCTGGCCATTTTCATGACGGGCAAAAAAGACATGATTGTCGGCGGAAAAGTGATCTCGGGGAAAATGGTCAACGGGGAAAATATAGAAGTTTTGCGCGAGGAAAAAAATTTGGGACGAGGAAAACTTTCCAATCTTCAGCAAAACAAAATCAATGTGGATGAGGTGAAAGAGGGAAACGAGTGCGGAATCACTTTTATTGGGGAAACAAAAATAAAAGAGGGAGACACCCTTGTTTGTTTTCATGAAGAGGTGGTGAAGAAAGTATTATAATTTATACCTAGCGAAATTATGAAATTAGATTCAGCAGTTTTTTATTCCAATGACATTGAAAAAGCTACTGAATTTTACAGAGATGTCATCGGGCTGGAGGTTGATTATATTCAGGAAGGAAAATATTCCTCATTCAATTTTGAAAACGCAAAATTTGGCATAAAACAGAGAAAAGAAGAGAGGGAGGTTCCAGGATCCCAAACGATATTTGTTGAAGCGAAAAATATTGAAGATCTATACTCTCTTTTGAAGGAAAAAGGAGTTTCTTTTTATAAGGAAATTGTTGAGGAGGATTGGGGAACGAATTTTAGCTTGCTTGATCCAGATGGAAATAAAATCCAATTCGTAAGAAGACGCGATGTTTTCAAGAATTGATCGTATCAACGAACTGATAAAGAATACCCTGGCGCAAGTTATCCAGGAAGAGGCCGAAATTCCCCTCGGTGTTTTTTTGACAGTAACTAAAGTTGACACTTCGCGCGACCTTCGCTATGCTAGGGTGTTTGTGAGTGTTTTTCCGGAAAAAAAATTCGGCGAGACTCTCAGAAGACTTGAGAAAAAAGTTTATTCAATTCAGGGGATATTGAATAAAAAACTGAACATGAAACCGCTTCCGAGAATTGAATTTATTTCTGACCGGACTGAAGCGCAGGCGGATGAGATTGAAAAAATTCTCAAAGATTTATAGGCCGGCTTAACGAATCGGGGAAACGATAATATCCGTTGCGATTCTTTCTTTGTATGACCAGTATTTTTTCGAAAGAATTTATAGATATAAAAAATGAGCTGGAAAAATCCAGAAATATTTTACTTGTGGCCCATTCTAATCCGGACGGAGACACAGTCGGATCCGTTTTTGCCCTGAAAGAATATGCAAAGAGTTTTTTGGGAAAAGAAGCGCAGGTGACTTGCGTCAATTCTCTCCCTCAGCACTTAAAAGACTTTTTGCTTGGCGATGATATTATCGATCCTAAAACAGTGGATACGTCCAAGTATGATTTGCTGATCGGTTGTGATGCTGTGGAACGGGGTTTCGAAAAAATAGTAACTTCAAAAAATGAGGGTCAAAAAATAATTCTTCTTGATCATCACACGACATTGCGGATGAACAAGGTGAAGCCGGATATAATTATCAGCGATGAAAAATATTCCTCGGTTTGCGAAATAATTTTTGACTTTTTCGATTTTCACCGCGTTGAAATAAATCGAAGAATTGCCGAGTTTCTCCTCCTTGGCATCATAGGAGACACAGGAATATTTCAACATGCCAATACAACGCCGAAGGTTATGGAAATAGCGGCCAAGCTCATGAAAAAAGGCGCTTCCCTCTCCAGGATAATCAGGCTGGTATTCAAAAACAAAAGACTCGAAACCCTGAAGTTATGGGGGCGGGCCATGGAACGGGCGGAAATTAGTCCGAAGACGGGGGCGATTATGTCTTATATTACCAAAAAAGATCTGGAAGATCTTCAGGGCGACATCGAAGATATTTCCGGCGTTGCAGAAATTCTCAATACGGTTTCGGGAACAAAGTTTTCTTTGGTTTTGTCCGAGCGGGGAGAAAATCGCGTTAAAGGGAGTCTCCGCAGCGAGGAATATAAAAATATGGATGTCTCGGAAATAGCCCGATTCCTAAAAGGAGGGGGCCATAAGCTCTCCAGCGGTTTCGAAATCAGAGGGCGTCTCATAAAAGATGGCGATGGCTGGAAAGTGGAGTGATTTTCCGTGAATTGCAAATAGGAGATAAACAATTTATTCATACGATTTAATTTCCGCAGGTCGCATGAAATTAGCAGTTCGTAAAGATATGCTTCAATATAAAAATATCGAGAAAAAGATAGTATCTTGCTGCAAGTGCCTTTTGCGGGGAACTTGCTCGCGGGTTGTTCCCGGTGAAGGCAGCCCCAACGCCGAGATTATGTTTATTGGCGAGGCGCCCGGTGCAGAAGAAGACAGGCAGGGCCGCCCGTTTGTGGGCTCAGCCGGGAAGTTTCTCGAAGAGATGATTTCTCTTATCGGAAAGAAGAGGGAAGATGTATTTATTGCAAACGTTCTCAAGTGCCGTCCGCCTGGGAATCGGGATCCTCTTCCCGAAGAAATTGAAGCCTGTTGGCCGTGGATGATTGAACAGATAAATATCATAAACCCCAAGCTTATCGTAACTTTGGGCCGTCATGCCATGGAGCGATTTCTTCCCGGCCAGAAAATTTCGCAAATTCATGGAAAAGTAATGAGGCGCGAAATTCCGGGAGTCGGGCGGCGGGTCTTTTATGTTCTCTATCATCCGGCGGCCGCCCTTTATCAGGGCAGCCTTCGCGAAACCCTCAAGGCGGATTTCAAAAAGATTCCAAAGGTTATTGAAGCAATCGAAAAAGAAAAATATGTTCCTGATAAGAAAACGGAAAAAGGAGTTGAAGTTGAGGAGAATAAACAAAAGCCTCTGTTTTGAATGTTTGCCGAAAACGGACCAATATTAAGCCGGCCCAGTAATGCATAAATCCGCTTCAATTGACCGTCATTTCAAATGATGCTATTTTTTTTATAGTTTTGGTCCGATGGCCGAGTGGCTAGGCAGAGGACTGCAAATCCTCGTACGGCGGTTCGATTCCGCCTCGGACCTCAAAAGATGATTGCCGGGATGTTATTCGCACGGCGTACTAACTGTATATTATATACTAATTAGTATGCCGTTGTATGAAGAAAAGAAGCTGGTCTGAAAAAAGCTAAGGCAGGCTGCCGCAGCATTGTGAATTTTGCGGATGGAAGGAAAAGTCAAAGGACGGAAGATTGCCATTGGAGCTTGATCGCATAAACGGAGTCAGTAATGACAATCGCCTAACGAATCTTCAGGTACTTTGTCCCAACTGTAACTGCCATAGTCCGCAACCGACTCATCGGAAAAGAAACAGAAAAAAGAAATAAGCCGAAGTGGCGGAACTGGCATACGCGCGACACTTAAAATGTCGTGAGATTTTATCTCTTGTGGGTTCGAGTCCCACCTTCGGCACAATTATTCTATGCTTCAACCAAACAGAAAAAAAATGATAATTTCCGCCGATGACTTCGGTGTAAGCAAATCGGCGAACAAAAATATATTGGAGCTGGCTAGAAGAGGAAAGCTTGACAGGGTGTCAGTGATGGCAAGCCAGGATTATCTCGGCGGAGAAGATGTCTCGGAGCTAAAAAAAACAGGAGTTAAGCTCGATATCCACCTCGAGCTTCCGAGAGCGAAAGGCAAGAAGCATAAACTTAAAGACGGAGTTGCCCGCAGAGGACTGATTTTTCTTTTGCACTATATTCTGGGGAGAAACGGGAAAAAAAATATGAAACAGGCGTGGGCTTATCAGATCGAAAGATTCAGGGATATTTTTGGAAGATATCCGGATGGCATCAATTCCCACGAATACATTCATTTTTTTCCGCCTTATTTTAAAACAGCGCTGGAGCTTGCTCGGGATAATAAAATTAATTTTATCCGTTTTGGAAAAGAGGGTCCCCTAAGAAAAAAAAGCAATGTTTCCAGGGTTCTTGGCAGGCTTCATAGGGTTAACAACAAGCGGTTTGTCTGTTCCGGCCTTCAATCAAGCGATTGCTTTGTCAGTCTCGACTGGATAAGGGACAGGAAAAAATTTCTGGATAATCTTCCGGAAGGAAAAACGGAGTTGATCTGCCATCCGGAGCGGGGGGAAGAGTTCGACATTATCAATAAATGGGAATAATAATCATGACTGTTTGGATTTACACAATTTTAAGCGTGATTGCCGTAAGTCTGATTTCATTAGTCGGAATTTTCACGCTTTCTTTCGGCGAATCGAAAATCAGAAAGGTTATTCTTTTCTTTGTCAGCTTTGCAGTCGGGGCGCTTTTTGGAGATGCGCTCATTCATCTCATCCCGGAAACTTTTGAGAAAATGGAGTCGAATCTGCTGGCATCCATGCTGGTCCTGTCGGGGATCATTATTTTCTTCGCGCTTGAAAAATTTATACACTGGAGGCATTGCCATGATGCATCCTGCGAAGGCCATTTGCATCCGGTTATCACAATGAATATTGTCGGAGACATGGTCCATAATTTGATTGACGGTATGATTATTGCCGGAAGCTTTTCCATCAGCGTTCCGCTTGGAATCGCGACGACAATAGCTGTCGTTCTTCATGAGATACCTCAGGAAATAGGGGATTTTGGCATAATGATTCATGGCGGATTAACCGTAAAAAAGGCGCTTATGCTGAACTTTCTCTCAGCCACAACGGCAATTTTGGGGGCCGTTATTGTATTGGCGGTTGGGAGCCGCATTACCGGATCTTCCGTTTTTCTTCTCCCTGTCACGGCAGGCGGTTTCCTTTATATTGCCGGATCGGATTTGATTCCGGAACTTAAACACGAAACAAAAATAACTGTCTCGATTGGACAGCTACTTGCAATGATTCTGGGTATTGCCGTGATGGCAGCGCTGCTACTGGTTGATTAACGAAAAAATAAGCACTAAGATATTCCCGCTTCGTTTAAATCATCTTAAGAATTCCAGTAAATTTTGTCCTGTCATTTCCGGCGGGATTTTTATTTTCATCAAGCTTAATATTGTTGGCGCAACATCGCTGAGAAATCCTCTCACATTGGTCGTGTCCTCCAAAATCTCAGATTCGCCTTTCTGGCGCTGATTGTCAGGAGAGACATACCAAAAAGGAACGGGAAACGTGGAGTGCTCGGTATCAGGTTCTTCCGTCCGGGGATTCGTAACTTCTTCGGCGTTTCCATGGTCCGCCGTTATGAAAAGAGTTCCGCCAATTTTAAGAACCTCCGGAATTAACTTGCCCAGGCACTGGTCCACAGTTTCTATGGCGGAGATCGCAGCTTTTAAATTTCCGGTGTGTCCGACCATGTCGGGATTGGCATAATTTATCAGGACAAAGGAATATTTTCCCGTGCCTAATTCCTGAATCGCTTTTTCGGTTATGGAGGAAGCGCTCATTTCCGGGGCTTTGTCGTAAGTTGAAACTGACTGGGAAGGAATCAATACATGGTCTTCGTTGGGGAAAGGATCTTCTTTGCCCCCGTTAAAAAAATATGTGACGTGAGCATACTTTTCCGTTTCTGCGATTCTGAGCTGGTGGAGGCCTTCGCGACTGATTATTTCACCGAGGCAATGGTCCATTTTTTCCGGAGGAAATATAACTTTGACCGGCAGGTTGTCCTCGTATTGAACCATGCAGATGAATTCCAGATCCGGCAGATATTTCTGACGATTGAACTTGGAAAAAGAAGGAAGGACAAAAGCCTTGGTAATCTGGCGGGCGCGATCTTCCCGGAAATTAAAGAAGATAAGGGAATCTTTCTCCGTGACGAAATTTATTTCTCCCTTTTCGTCCTCAATTGCAGTCGGCTCGATGAATTCGTCGGTAATATTGGCTTTGTAGGATTTTTGGACGGCCTCTTTGGCGCTTTTTTCTTTTTTTCCGATTCCTTGCGTAAGAAGATTATACGCCTTTTCGGTGCGGTTCCAATTGTCGTTTCGATCCATGGCGAAATATCTTCCGCAAAGAGAAGCTATTTTTCCGCTGCCGAACTCGCTGAGACGCGTTTCAATGTTTTCAATCACTTCTTCTCCCGATCGGGGAGGGGAATCGCGTCCATCCAAAAAAAGATGGAGATAAACCTTCTTCAGCTTATTGTTTTTTGCAAGCTCCAAAAGGGCAAAGAGATGACTGAGGGAGCTGTGGACTCCGCCGTTAGAGGCAAGTCCCATGATGTGGAGGGCGCTGTCATTTTTTTTTACATTTTCAATCGCGGCGTTCAAAGCTTCTTTCTTGAAGAAATTTCCTTCCTGGATGGAAAGGGTGATGCGGGGAAGGTTTTGATAGATTACCCGGCCGGCCCCCAGAGCAAGATGCCCGACTTCCGAGTTGCCCATTTCTCCCCAGGGGAGCCCGACGGAGATTCCTGATGCCTGCAAGAGCGTTTGGGGGTAATAGCGTTGCAGTTTGTTCATTGTGGGCGTGTTTGCCTGCGCGATTGCATTTCCTTCGAAGGCCGGATTCACTCCCCAGCCGTCAAGGATTATCAAGAAAATTGGTTTTACCATGTGTGTCAAATGAAAAACTTATATTTTAGCCCGCATAGCTTAGTCTTTGAATTAATTTTAGCGTGCCAGTTCGAAAGTTATTAAATTTTAACACGGTATGCTTAATTTTGACAAAAAAAACAGAATGTTTTAATATAATCTTCGTTGATTGTTAAAACGCAGCGTCAATTGATAACAAGTTAGCACCTAGTATTTGAGGTCATATCCCGTGTTTATAAGTCGGATCATTATCCTAAAAAATAAACTGCGAAAGACGTATTTCGCATAAATATCAAGATGTATAGATGTTATCAACTGAATAGCTCTCAAAATTATGGAACTAAGTTTCGGTCTTCTTGCTATTGGAATTTTAAGTTTAGCGGTTGGTTCGCTGTTGGGGTATCTTGCCCGCCAGTCAATCGCTAAAAAACAACTGGGCACCGCAGAAGGGAAAGCCAACAAAATGATCCAGGACGCTGAGGTGGCGGTTCAGGCGAGTCTTTTGGAATCCAAAAATAAAGCGGTTGAAATTCTTGAAGAAGCCAAAAAAGAGGAGAAGAAAAGGCAGGATCAAATCTTCAGGCTTGAAAAAAGACTGGAGGCAAGAGAGGTGACTCTCGACAAAAAATTGGACGAGCTGGAACGGGGAAAAGATCTTCTGATAAGAAAAGCTGAAGAAATCAAAAAGATAAAAAGAGAAACCGAAGCCGCAAAGCAGGAGCAGCTCACAAGGCTTGAAAAGATTGCAGGGCTTTCAAAAGAGGAAGCGAAAAAAATTCTTTTGCAGCTGGCTGAGGAGCAAAACAAAGATCTCGTGGCAAAGCAAATGAAGAAGCTTGAACGGGAGGGAAAAGAAGAGCTGGAAAAGAAAGCTAAAAATATCATGACTATAGCTCTCCAGCGTTATGCGGGAAGTCACGCAATGGAAACCACCACCTCGACCGTTGCCATTCCGTCGGATGAACTAAAAGGGAGAATTATCGGTCGGGAAGGGAGAAATATAAAGACTCTGGAGAGACTGACGGGAATTGAGATCATTGTTGACGACACGCCCGAAGCCATAGTGATTTCCGGCTTTAACCCTGTGCGGCGGGAAATCGCAAGATTGGCTCTGGAAAAATTAATTGTGGACGGGCGCATTCATCCGACCCGTATTGAAGAAGCGGTTAATTTTGCCAAAACGGAGGTAAATAATAAAATCAAGGAAGCCGGAGAGGCAGCCGCTTACGATGTCGGCATTGCCGGACTTGACCCGAAATTAATTCAGCTTATCGGAAGACTTCGGTTCAGGACCAGCTACGGGCAGAACGTTCTGCTTCATTCTTTGGAGGTGGCGCATCTTTCCGGAGCGCTGGCATCCGAGCTTGGACTTGACGTCAGTCTGGCAAAAAAAGCGGGACTTCTCCACGACATTGGAAAAGCGATCGATCATGAGGTGCAGGGCACGCATATCGAAATCGGCGTAAGTATCCTGAAAAAATTCGGGATGGAACAAGCGGTGATTGATGCCATGAAATCCCATCACGAAGACTATCCCTTTGAAAGCAATGAATCCATGATTGTGGCCGCCGCCGACGCTCTTTCAGCTTCCCGGCCAGGGGCGCGCAAAGACACTTTGGAAAATTATCTCAAGCGCCTGACGGATCTTGAGAACGTTGCCACTTCTTTCCCGGAGGTTGAGAAATCTTATGCCATTCAAGCCGGCCGCGAGATCAGGGTGTTTGTTAAGCCCGATCAAGTGGATGATCTTGGCGCTCTGAAACTTGCCCGGACAATTGCCGACAAAATAGAAGACGAACTGAAATATCCCGGAGAAATAAAAGTTAACGTTCTTCGCGAAACAAGAGCTGTTGAAATCGCAAGATAGGGCAAAGACAAAAGAAAGAAAAATTATTGCGCCGCTGTATTGAACATCAGTAACGATAAAATGGCGGAATTTCGGCAAAATGGATCGGATCTATTGCAGTAAGGCGGATAATGGCTTAAAATAAATAAAAAAGATAGGTATTCATTAATTCTAAAATAGAAAGAGAGGTGTATTATGGCTACCGATATCAATAAAGATGCTCTGGTCGAAATGGTTGCGAATAAGACCGGCCAAACAAAAAAAGAAGTTGAGTTGACTGTTGATAATGTAGTGGATGTGATTATGGACGCTCTTCATCAGGACAGGAAGGTCACTATCGCCGGTTTTGGAACCTTTAAGGTTACGCATAGAGCGGCGCGGGAGGGGATTAATCCGCAGACCAAAGAAAGAATAACAATCGGAGCGGTTAACACTCCAAAGTTTACAGCCGGGAAACGTCTTAAGGAAACAGTGAGATCTCAAGTTGTGCCAGCACCTCAAGAAGCTCCAGCTGAATAAATTATTACTTGGCTTAAGATAAACTACCTCGCGTTTTTTCTGTGCGAGGGAATCGCAAACCATCCTCTTTTCAGGATGGTTTGCATTATCAATTGCCGAACTGAAGCGGACGGTTATTCGCTCGGCAGGAATTAGAGACCGGCCAGGTCATTGCCAGGATAACAATTTTCCAATAGGATATAAAAGTGTCCGGGCTGTCGTATACCGGTAGTACGCATGCTTTGGGAGCATGTCGACTGGGTTCAATTCCCAGCAGCCCGAAATCGAACGGGAAAGGGGTCGGGGAAACGGGAGTTTCTCCGGGGTGGAAGTATTGAAACCGAAAGGTTTCAAGGATCCGCCAGATGGCGGAAACGTGAAATTCCCAGCAGCCCGAAATAAGAAGAAATAGTAAATAATAAGAGTATTCGCGCTATGATCGAAGATGGATCAGGCTTTGAGAACAAGGATATCGGTTACAGAGCGGAAATCAGGCTTAGATTTGTGAAAGAGCTTGCTTGGAAGCTTCAATCGGCTAAAATTTGTTTTGATGCGTTAGAGCGAAAACCGCACGATGAATCACTGAGAGCGGATCTTGAAAACCGCAGAAAAGAATTTGCGGAGGCCGTCGATAGGTTCATTGAGGAAGAGCGCAGCCGCCCGACTGTCAAGATAAACGCGGCATCCCTTTCGAAGCTGAAGGAATACTGCGAATTCAGCTGGGAAGAGGGAGAACGTCTTAAGGAATTAATGAGGAATGTTTCCGAGATGGCAAATTGACGCGAGCGGTGGGAGAGAGTTTACTATATGTCTGGACTCCTATAATATAAAAATACCTGCGGGTGTTGTATAATGGCTATTACATCAGGTTTCCAACCTGAGGACGAGGGTTCGATTCCCTTCACCCGCTCACTGAAACGAAAAATCTCCTTAAGGGGATTTTTTGTTTTGCTGAATATGAGGGTGGGAATCGAACGGGAAAGGGGCCGGGGAAACGGGAGTTTCTCCGGGGTGGAAGTATTGAAACCGAAAAGTTTCAAGGAGCGAAGCGACGTTCGCTTCCCTTCACCCGCTCAGTTTTCGAAAAATTCAAATCAAGGCTTTCACAAAACTTTTTCCAGTTCTGACCAAAAAATTATTTTCACAAAAATTGGCTTGCTTGATCCCTTTTTTGTGTGAATTTTCTTCATATTTAAGGCAAAATATCTCCTCAAAAACTTGGTTCTAGCTGTGTGCCCTTGCTTCTGTCGAACTTACGGAAGCACGACTTGACAAAAATAGTGAATAGAGTATGATAATAGTATAATATTCACTAAAAATATGCCAGTGACTCGTCCTATCAAAAACCACATTCAGGCCTTGAAAAAACAGTATGATATCCTCAAAAAAGGCAAAGATTCGCTTTTGAATTTGATCGACCAGACCGAAATTCCGGAAAGCGTCTACAATTCAAATGCTATCGAAAATTCAACTTTGACATTCAAAGAGACGGAGAAAATACTTTTGGAGATGGAAATGTCTCGCGATGTCAGTGTCAGGGAAGTATACGAAGCCAAAAATCTGGCTCGCGTCATGGATTACATTAAGAAAAAGTCGGAAGAATCGGAAATCAATAGGGAGCTGATTCTTCTGCTTCATCAAATGCTTATCGGTGGCATTGATGATAATATTTCCGGACGGTTCAGAAATACAGGCGAGTATGTTCGAGTGGGAACACATATCGCGCCGCCTCCAGAAAAAGTGAGCAGTATGATTGCGGTGATAATAAATCAATATGTGAGTGACAAGGAAAAATATTTTCTCGATAAAATTTCCCTATTTCACCTTGATTTTGAAACTGTCCATCCGTTTTGTGACGGCAATGGCCGAATTGGCAGAGCGCTGATGTGCTATCAGCTGGTTCAATTAGGCTATCCGCCGATAATTATCCGTGATAAAGAAAAAGGAAATTACTATAATGCTTTTGGCGAGTACAGATTCAAAAAGAATACCAAGCCAATGGAAAAAATAGTTGCTCTTTCTGTGATGGAATCTCTGCACAAACGCATAGCCTATCTTTCCGGAGAAGAAATCATTACCTTGTCCGATTATGCTAAAATAAAAAACAAAAAAGCGCCAGCCTTGTTCAACGCGGCGAAGCGCCAAAACATTCCTGCTTTTCGGGAAAGGGGAGTTTGGAAAATCAGTTCCGATTGGAAAGATAGCAAATAAGAAAAGGATAAAAAAATATCTTAGCCAAGCATCTTTTCCATAAATCCGGTTCTAACCGCGTGTACTAGTCAGTTCACTGAAACGAAAAATCTCCTTAAGGGGATTTTCATTTCTGTAGCAAGCACTAAGTCATTTTCTTATCAATTCTTTCAACTCCTTATATTCCTTGCTTTTATCAATTATTTCTTGAAAATATTTATTGCTTTTCCAATATACTTTATATGCATTCGCACTAGATCTTGAAGAAATGATTCTGTAAGTTTTGTCTATAATTTCAAGCGCGCAATAATTATCAACTGCGACGGCGACACCGGGAGTCTTTTTCATCATTTTTTTCAAATCAGCTTTTCTGTGTATCTGCGTGTCGTAATGAAGATTAAACATCCTGGCTTTTTCCTGATATAATTAAAGCGATCAGTAAGGCTTTAGATTAATATTATGAAAAGAATGGAATTTCGTGCAGGCGAAGAATCTTTACCTGACAAAGCAGCGAAAAAAAATGCCAGTGGAGCTGATCTGAGTCCCTTCAAGGAAGGGGCGGTAGGGAAAAGTATTTCTGAAGGTTCGCATGCGAATATTCATGAGATAAACAAGCCAAGAGAGGGTTTTCCGGATAGGATAGTTAAAATCGGGAAAACGGATGGTTATACGCCGCCTCTTTTAAGCGATAAACTGCGAATCAAATTTTCCAGAAAAAGAGTCAGTGACGCCTTGGTTAAGCTGTTCGGGCCGAGATTTCAAATTCATCCGGACCAGGATTTTATTAAAAACGGAGTGGCGGAATACTTAATCATGAGGGAATATTTTGGGCATGACGGAAGAGAAGATAAAAATACCAGCCAAAAAAATCGCAGAGAATTATTGGCTTCGCTGGAGGATCATGGCAACCCATTCTATAAAGAGATGGCGTGCGTTCTCGGCGATAACGGATTAATTGCTGAAACCATCCAAGTTCTCAAAAATCACCAGCATGATAATTTTCTTCCTGAGGAGCAAACAATTATCGGCCATCCGCCCAATGCAGTTCATGGACAGGCGGGGAGTTTCCGGGCCAGGGGCGAGAAATTGCCGGTCACTTATTATATTTATCAGGAAAAAATCGCCGGTTCAAACACCGTTCCGCTCCGGGAGTTAAGCGACGAGGAACTATTGAAGTATCCAAAATTAATTGAAAAATTACTTACTTTTGCGATTTTAACCAAAAAAATGTATTTCGACACCGGTAAATTAATTGACACAAGGCCTGAAGAGCTGGCAAAGCATCCCTTTGAGTGGTTTCAAGAGACGGCTAATATTTTAGTGAACAAAGATGAACAGGAATTATCGTTTACTGACACTCGCTGGCTTTGGGATGGGGACAGCCGCGTAGGAAAAGAAGGGGTGAACCTTGTAAAGCATCTTGGGATAAAGTCGGTTAACGGCGCCATAAGGAAATACGCCGGCATGCTAAAATCACTGAGGAGGATGCGGTTATGATTTTTTTCCGGCAGGGCGCTATTTACTTAACGTCCTGATCCGCCTTTGTTTGCAACGGGAGTATTCTAAAACGCCGGTTTTATGTCTGTGATATAATTATTTTATGTGATAATTCGCGATTATAGAGCCATGAGAAAATACGGCGTTGATAAAAATGGATTTATTAAATCAGGGGCAGGTCTTAATGAGATAAAGGCGCCCTTTAAAAAAATCGTTACCGGTTCCAGGCGAGAAATTATCGGTAAATTTGGAGGCAAAATACACAGCATATATATTTACGGAAGCGCGGCAACCGGAAAGGCCCGGCCCCGAATATCGGATTTAGATATCCTCGTCGCGTTCAGGAAAAAGCCGACTTCCGAAATTGAAGAACAAATTAAGGATCTCCAGAATATATTGTCAAACAAATTTCGGCAGGCGGTTCGCAAAGTCGACATTGTTTCAATTTTTGTTAAGGAAGCAACCGGCGACAAATATGGCTGGGGCTGCTTTATAAAACACCTCTCGGTTTGCGTTTATGGAACCGACCTTTCAAAAAATTTACCGAAATTCAAACCGTCAAAAAAAATCGCCTCTGCATTCAACAGCGATATCGGAAAATGTTTGGATGACACTCTGGAAAAATTAGAGTCTATTTCGGATGACAGGGAAGTTATAAATCTATGCAGGGAAACCATGAGAAAAATTGTTCGCGCGGGATTCAGCCTGGTTATGGACCGGGAAGAATCCTGGACTTCTGATCTTGATAAATCCTGCGAAGTATTTTCGAAATACTATCCGGAGCAAACTCTGAAAATGAAGAAGGCTCTTGCAATGGCCAAAAAACCGCTGGCGGATAAAAAAACATTAGCGGATTTCCTTAACGGATTTAGATACTGGCTGACGAGGGAGGCAAATAGAAAGCTGTAGCTTTTTTAAAGTTAAGCATCATGAAAATTAAAAAAGTCCTGGCGCATCTTCTTGGGCTTCTTGAAAAGTGGGGTATTCCTTCGGAAGATTGGATTTTGACCGGCCAATACGCAGACCGTATGCAAGGTTATGAGGTTAAGGTTCGCAAGGGTCATCTGAATATTCTCGTTCCCCGGGCAAAGATTCCCTGGAGAATCGGAAGAGCGCTTGAAGCCCATGCGCCGGCAGGAACTTCTCAAGGAAATCAATTTCAAAAATTCTTAAAGGAAACCGGCTTTGAATTCGATTTTTTGCCAATGTCTTCGGGGGAATTTAAGAAAAATGTAAAGAAAACCGTCCGATACAGTCTTCGGGACGGGAGAGAAATTTTGCTTCTGGCTCCTATCGGCGAGCTTAAATTGCTTAAAAATATCTTGGAAAAATCAAATGAAAAAGCGTGGGGTACTGAAAAGGGAAGAAGGATACTCGGCTATGTCGAAGAATTCGCGAATGAACTGAAGCGAAAAAATGAAAAAGAAGATTCCGAAGCCTATTCACGCGTTGCGGAAAAATACAAATATCTTAAGAAAACCTCAATTCAAAAGCGGGGTCGGAAAAAAGAAATCAGAGGACTGACGGCTTATGCAGGCAAAGCTAAGGGCATCGCCAGGATTATCGGTGAGGCTTCAAAGACAAAATTTGATCGCGGCAATATCTTGGTGACAAAAATGACGAGTCCTAAATTCACTCCACTCATGCTGAAAGCGGCTGCGATTGTTACGGATATTGGGGGCCAGCTATGCCACGCGGCAATTACCAGTCGGGAACTCAAGATTCCCTGCATCGTTGGCGCAAAGAGCGCTACAAAAATTATTCATGACGGTGACATGATTAAAGTGGATGCCGGCAGGGGGATAATAAAAATTATGAAATGAAGGAATTAAGATTAAGGAGAAATAAATTCATAGTCAAAGGCGAGAAATATACGGTTATATTTTGCCATGTGCAGAAGAAATGCGAAATAAACAAAATCTGCAAGAAATTTTCCGCTATAAAAATGGGAGACATAAAAGAGATTAGATCTTGTGCCCGTTTCATATCAAAGGTGATTATTGAAAGTATCCCTGATTATGCGAAAAACGAATGGGTGATTGCCGGAATTCCGAATGTAATGCCAAGCGCCGCGCAATACATTGGCAAAGAGATTTCCAAGCTGCTTAAGAAAAAATATGTTCAGTTGAAAATGAAATCCTGGAAAAATTCGTTGTACTATCTCGATCTAAAGCCAGGCGATAGGATTAAGGAGTTAAGAAAATTAGTGTATTGCGATGTCAACTTATCCGGTAAGAAAATAATAATAATCGATGACGCAGTTTCTTCCGGATCCGTTTTAAGGGCTAGCGGAGAAATATTGATTGACAATGGAGCTGAGGATATACGCGCGTTTGCCTTTGTTAAATTTATGGAAGAAAAAAACGCGGAGAAAGAAGCAAGTCTCTTAAATTATAGATTGAAGGGGGTCAGATATCTGGTCAAAATTGCCGGAGACAGCAGGAATCCTGTCTTATCCCGCATGGTCTCGGTATCCAAAAACCTTTCTTCGCCGGAATTTTGTTATTTGCTAAAAAACATGACCAGCGGCAGAAGAAAAAAACTCATTCACTATTTAAAATGAATTGATATAAAAATAGAACCGGCCTTCCCGCCCCTTCTTTTTTATGGGGTTACTGCTTCTTCGCGGTGAGCAGGGCTTCCAAACGGCAGCGGCTGTTGATTTTTATATTCTTAAATCCAATCTTTAGCATAACGGCGATTGATTCTTCCGCTCGCATAATAATTTCCGGTTTATTGTCAGTTTTGTAGTGCTCGATCCAGGCCGTTCTAATTTTTTCGTTCGGCGCTTTATTGAATTGGCGGAGTTGCCATGCGTATTCTTTTCCATACTCTTCTTCGTCATCCGGAACATATTTGTCGGCGTTTATGAAAATTCCCTGCGGCTGCAAAACACGAAATATTTCCCGAAGAATATTTTCGCGGTAGACTCTTTTGAAGTTATGGAGCGTCATCGCGCTCGCAAGCGAATCAACGCTTCCGCCGGGAATTCTCCTGAGGTATTTCAGCGCGTCTTCCAAAATCAATTCCAGCCTTCCGCTTGCAATAAAACTATTCAGATTTTTTTCTGCCACCCTGATCATTTTCGGTTCGTTGTCGATGCTCTCTAATATTATTCTTTTGTCAGCCTTCAGTATTTCAACAGAGGTGAGTCCGGCGCCGGTTCCGATCTCGATAACGCTGATTCTCGGGCCGCAAAATTTTTTGAAACCATCTTTCAGTTTTTTCCCGATCATTTTTTGGAACTTGTCCTGATGAGGCGCGGAAAATCGGATGGAGGCCAGATTTTTTCCCGCCAGCGCTCCGCTGAAACGGCTGTTGTTTTTATTCATATATAAATTTTAGCATTATTTTAGTTTGTTAAATAGATTTGATTTCTTCTTTAAAAAATGCTATAATGACAAACAGTAAGATAGCTTAAGAACGGGTGTAAGCCCGTTTTTGCATTTTTGGAAAATAGCATGGCTAAAAAGAAAAAACAAAGAAAAAAAGCGGAAAAAACATTGAAAATCACTCCGAAATATCTCAAAACCCCCGAAGATATATTTTTCGGTCTTTTAGTTGTGATTTCGGTTGTTTTTGCGACCTTTTGCCTGATGAGCGCAAAAAGCTCCATGCCGGAAGCGAAATCAACGGTTCGCAGCGATAAATCTCCGGAGCTTGAAAATAATATCGAGAAAATTGTTTCCGGCTATCCGATTGATAAAATGGCGCCGTATATCGCTAAGAAAGACAACAAAGTGGCCGCTTACCTCGTGGCGATCGCCAAAAAAGAAAGCAACTGGGGAAAAAACACTCCCAAGAAAGACGGCAAAGAATGCTACAATTACTGGGGGTTCAGGGGTTCCTATAATCTGACCGCATCCGGCTATAGCTGTTTTGATTCTCCCGCCCAGGCGGTCAACGTGGTGGGAAAAAGGATCGGTAATCTGGTGGCGCAGAATATAGACACACCGAGGGAAATGGTGGTTTGGAAGTGCGGAAAGAGCTGTTCGAGCCACAGTTCGCCGGACGCTTCCAAATGGGTTCGGGACGTAGACTTTTATTACAGGAAACTTTATGATTGAAATTAGCGGAACTTGATTTAAGGGTTTTCATCATCCAGGAAGCGCCGAAAGGCGTTTTTTTGTCGGCTGGGGGGGGGCTATTGACAAGACTTTATTTTGGCAATATACTTAGAAAATCTAAATATTATATATTCTAATGATATGAAAAAGGAAGATGCCACAAATCAGGCCGTCTCCCTCATATTTTCACTGGGCAGGCAGATCAAGGAAAGGTTTCAAAACGAAAGGAAAGGCTGGATCTCGGGAATGAATCTTGAAGTGCTGCGCTATATCCGGGAACATAAACCCCTTATGAAAGACATCGCCGATTATCTTTGCGTCACGCCTCCCTCTGCCACATCCCTTGTGAATAATTTAGTGAATGATAAGCTGGCGGAGAGAGTCTACGATGAGGAGGACCGGAGAGTTGTCAGGCTGCAGATAACTGTTCACGGAAAAAACGAACTTATGAAAGGGAAGGAAAGAATAGCGGATCGGATGAAAAAAATTCTGAGTTCGCTTTCCAAAAAGGAAAAAGAGGATCTGATAAGAATTCTCGAAAAGATATCTAATAACAATTAACTGAAAAGGGAATGAATAAAAATATATTCGGAATGAGCCTGGTTGCAATATTGGTAATCGGGGCAATAGTTTCCATTTTCATTTACGGCAACCTTTCCAAGCGGCCGGATTATTCAACGATGCAGGTTGAAAGGGGGGACATTACCCAGGAAATCAGCCTTGAAGGAAAGATAAGGCCCCGGGACGGTGCCGATTTGGGCTTTGAAAGAGGGGGGAAAATTACAAAATTGACTCACAAAGTCGGAGATTTTGTGGAAGCCGGAACAGTTTTGGCTCATGCCAACGCCGTTGACCTCCAGGCTCAATACAGCGAGGCAATTGATCTGGCCAAGAGTTCCGAAGCCGATCTTTTGCAGTATCAGGAACTTTATAAAAAAGAAAAAGCCAAGCTCGATTCCCTCAAAAAAACTGATACCGCAAATTCATCCGACAAGAAAGCGCAAAAAAAACAGATTGAAGCCAGCGAGGCGCAGGTAACTTCGCAGGAAGAAAAAGTGGCGGCGGCTTATGCGAATGTCGAAAATGCCAAAGCTCAGATTGATAAGACGGTTGTCACAGCTCCCTTTGCCGGTGTTATTTCGGCGCAGGACGTCCACGAAGGAGAGGTGGCGCAATCCAATGTCCCGATAATCACGCTTGCCAGCCAAAATTCATATAAGATCGAAGCCTTCGCTTCCGAAACGGATGTCCGGAGTCTTAAGGCAGGCGACTCGGCGCGAGGAAATCTTGATGACAGGCCGGAAAGTTATTTTGATGCAAAGATAACAGCGGTTGATCCGGCGGAAAGTGAAATCAACGGCATATCAAATTATAAAATTACCCTCAGTCTTTCTGAGAATATTTCCAATCTTCGATCCGGCGTAGGGGCGAATATTTCTGTTGCGATTCAGAAAAAGAATGGCGTTGTCGCTGTTCCGAAAGACGCTGTCTTTGAAGAAGGCGGGAAAAACTTTGTTTACTTTTCGGAAAACGGACTGAGGTTAAAAAGAGAAGTCCAAACCGGCATATACGGATCGAATGGCAATGTTGAGATAATCAGCGGCCTTAACGCCGGAGACAGTATATTCATTACGAGATCTAATTCTTAAGCAAGTCGCTATGGAAAATAACATCAAGGAAAATCGCCTGAAAGAAAAAAGTTCCGGCAGAAAAAAGCTAATGCTTCTTGCCCTCATCGCATTTGTCGTTGCGGGAGTGGTGGCTATTTTATATCTTTCCCTTTCAAAAAAGCGGATTTACGTTGAGAAATCATCGGTTGCCGCTTCTTCAATAGATTTATCTTCGCAAAGCGGGGGAACTTTGCAGAAAATATTCGTCGAAGCGGGAGGCAGAGTCGGGGCGAACGAAGCCGTCGCCCAAATAGGAAACGATATCGTGAAAACAAAAGAAGCGGGGATTATTATTTCAGCCCAAAATGACATTGGAAAAAATTTTTCTCCCCAGGAAACCGTGGCCGCCATGGTAAAGCCGGATGATCTTCGGGTTGTCGCCCGAGTGGTGGAGGATAAGGGATTGAGCGATATAAAAGTCGGGCAAACAGCGGTTTTCACAGTCGATGCTTTCGGTTCCAAGGAATATTCAGGGGTGGTCGATGAAGTCAGTCCTACTGCAAGAAGCGGAGATGTAGTTTTTAATATTTCCACTGCCCGGGAAAAGCAGGAGTTTGATGTGAAGATACGTTTCGACGTTAAGGAATATCCGGAGCTCAAGAACGGGATGTCTGCCGAAGCCTGGATTTATAAAGATTAGACTCACATGATCAAAAGACTGAGAAGGATAAAAAATAATCCTGATAATTTTCGCTGGCTCATTCTGCTTACCGTCATTGTTGGAACTTTTTTAGGGAGGCTCGACCAGACAATTGTCAATCTGGCTCTTCCGAAAATTATTGATGATTTTGGCATTACGGTAACCGCGGCGGGATGGATTGCCACGGCTTATATTCTGGCTAACGCCATATTTGTTCCTATTTGGGGAAAACTTGGGGATACCATCGGCCGAAAAAAGGTTTACGTTCTGGGATTTTCGATTTTTATTCTCGGATCCGTCCTCGCGGGGCTTGCCTGGAACTTAAGTTCGATGATTGCCTTCAGAATCATCCAAGCCATTGCCGGTTCGGCAGATTATCCGACAGCGATGGCGATTATTGCCGTTACATTTCGCGAAGGCAAAGAAAGAGCCCAGGCTCTTGGCATCTGGTCATCGTCTTTTGCGGCTGCCGCGGTGTTCGGTCCGCTTATTGGAGGACCGCTGATCGACAATTTCGGCTGGCGATCGGTTTTTCTCATTAATTTGCCGGTCGGTATCGTTGGCCTGTTCATGGCCATGGCTTTTATCAGTGAATCTGTTTCGGGAAAGGTCAGCAAGAAATTCGATTGGTGGGGGGCAATCACGCTTGGATTGGCGCTCTCTGCGTTAGTTCTGGTCCTTGATAAGGGATTGGATTGGGGCTGGTTTTCCGCCAAAAGCCTGCTTTCATATCTGACAATACTGATTTTTGGCTATATTTTCATTGATATTGAAAAAAAACAAGAAGAGCCGCTTGTCGATTTCAAATTCTTCAAAATCGGAACCTTTGTGAACACTCTGGGGAATAATTTTATCGTGTTTATGGGGATGATGGGCGCGATTTTTCTTATTCCTATTTTTGCCCAAACTTTTTTGGGGTACGATGCCACTCAAACCGGATTTTTGTTTATTCCCATGGCCTTCATAATGATTTTAGCTGCGCCGATCGGAGGAAGCTTAAGCGGAAAAGTGCAACCCAGATACATCATCGCCGCCAGCACTTTCGTTGCCGCCATCGGACTCTATTTATTTTCAAATCTTGATCCGCGATCTACTGCTTTCGACATTGTCTGGCCGCTTTCGATCATGGCGTTCGGCCTTGGTTTCGGGATGGCGGAAAGGACAAATATTATCGCCTCCATTGTTCCCCAAAATGAGATCGGCGTTGCTTCATCCGTTTTGGCGCTGGCCAGGAATATCGCGGGAGCCTTTGGTATTGCCATTTTTGGAACTCTTCTCAATAATTCAATAAACGCAAATGTGCTTGAAATATCCCGCAACAGTTTTATGAACATGAAAAGCCCCTTAATCGTCAAAGAATTTGTCGGTCTCATAATTCTCAAGTCCCAGGTTGCCGCTTACGGAAGAGTTTTTGTTGTGGCATCGATTTTTGTCCTTATTGGGGCGGTGCTGGCTCTTGGAATAGTCGTGAAAAGGAGAATTAAGCCGGCTGAAAACGTTTTTATTGATTGATATGCCAGCATCGATTCGAAAACTTTAGTGACAAAATGATAGAATACTGCTAATTTTAAAAGGCGAATATTTTTTGACGGGCTTGACCGCGAGTCGGCAAAAATTAGCTCATCTCCGTATGAAAAGTATATGCCAATGAAAATAATTTTCGAAATTAAGAGTAGTAACAAGGTGCGGCTTATGATTTTTGAATGTGGAAATGAAATTGATTCTTTAAATTGGGAGGAAAAAAATAATCTTTCCCAAAAAATGCTTTCGAAACTGGACCAGATTCTGCGTCGCAACAGGCTGGGGCTTGACAAAATTTCTGGATACGAGATAATAAGCGAAGTGCCGAAAAGCTGGACAAGCTTCAGGATAACTAAATGTACGTTTGACATTCTTGGGCTGGCAAAAAATTATCAGCATAAGGCGGTGTAAGGGCCTGATGAATGAAGAATATCGGATTTGCCAAAAAAAGGAAGTTGTGATAGAGTAAAAAGCACGTTACTAAAGCACGGGGGATTTGAATAATTTATCTACAGTTAATTAAATATCTTTGCCCTGTGAAATTATTTCACGGGGTGAAACTAAAACCATTCACCAGCCAGTTTGCTTCCAAGAAATTTTCGAAGTAAACGACATGGGAATGGAGAGTCTTTTATGTCTTTAGGGCCCAAAACTCTCGGGGTGAAAGAGTCTTTCAGCCCGCAATCCTCTCTCCGAAAGAGGAAATTCTTTAAGCGTCTTCCAATGGTTTCTCTTCCGAATCTCATTGAGGCGCAGATGAACTCCTATGATTGGTTTCTTAAGGAAGGACTTCGGGAACTTCTTGACGAAATCAATCCGATTAAGGATTTCACCGGGAAAGACTTGGAGCTTTCTTTCGGTGATTACTACCTTGACGAACCGAAATACGACGAAAAAACCGCGAAATCAAAAAACATCTCCTTTGAAGCCCCTCTTCGATCCCGAGTGAAACTGCTAAACAAGCAGACGGGCGAAATTAAGGAGCAGGAAGTTTACCTGGGGGATCTTCCGATCATGACTGATCGGGGAACTTTCGTTATAAACGGTGTGGAGCGAGTCGTTGTCAGCCAGCTCATCAGGAGTCCGGGTGTGTTTTTTACTATGGATTATCAAAAGGTACAGAGACTCTTCGGCGCAAAGATTATTCCTAATCGGGGAGCTTGGCTTGAAATGGAGACGGATCTCGATGGGGTTATCTGGGTAAAAATTGACCGGAAAAGGAAAGTGGCCATTTCGTCGCTTCTCCGGGCTTTTGGCATTTCCGGCGACGAAGACATTATAAAAACTTTTGCGGATATTAACACGGGAGAGGTGAACTATATTGAGGCGACGATTGAAAAGGACGCGGCCAAAAATCAGGGAGAAGGATTTATGGAGGTCTATAAAAGAATAAGGCCGGGGGATTTGGCGTCGGTTGATAATGCCAAGCAGATGATTGAGGCCATGTTTTTTAACTTTGACCGATATGATTTCGGAAAGGTGGGCCGCTACCGGCTTAACCAAAGGCTGGAGATCGATTGTCCCAACGACGAAGACCACAGAATTTTAAGATCGGAAGATCTGATAATGATAATAAAAGAAATTATCAACCTTAATAATGATCCGATGGCCATCCCGGATGATATCGACCATCTGGGAAACAGGAGAGTCAGATGCGTCGGAGAGTTGGTCCAAAACAAGTTCCGGGCGGGCCTTGCGCGGCTAGTAAGAAACATTAAGGACCGGATGAGTACCTGTGATCTTGCAACTGTTGTTCCGGGCCAGCTCATAAATTCAAGGCCGGTTGCGGCGGCGGTCAAAGAATTTTTTGCTTCTTCCCAGCTCTCTCAATTTATGGATCAGGTAAATCCGCTTGCCGAACTTGAACATAAAAGAAGGCTTTCCGCTATGGGACCGGGAGGACTTACTCGCGAGCGCGCCGGATTTGAGGTTCGCGATGTCCATCACTCCCATTATGGAAGGATATGTCCGGTGCAAACGCCGGAAGGACCGAATATCGGACTGGTTAATCATCTGGCCTGTTATGCGCGTATAAATGAATTTGGTTTTGTTGAAACTCCTTATCGAAAAGTGGTTACGAAGATGGCTGGCAATTCGGAGGATCTTGCAGGAAGAATGCTTTCTCAGGACGTTAAAGATGAAAAAGGAAGCATTGTGGCTTCAAAAGGAGAAAAAATAAGCGAAGAATTGGCCCAAAAGATAAAAAAGGCGAAAGTTTCCGATGTTTCCATCCGTCCTTATATTACCAAGGAAATCGAATATCTAAATGCCACCATTGAGGATAGAAAAAGCGTTGCCCATGCGGATGTGGAATCTGATGAGGATGGCAATATTTTGAATGATAACGTGGAAGCCCGTGTTAAAGGACAGCCGGCGATGATCGAAGCCGAGAAGATTGATTTCGTTGATGTTTCTGCCAAGCAGTGCATTTCAGTGGCCACGGCCCTTATTCCGTTTTTGGAACATGACGATGCCCACCGGGCTCTGATGGGTTCCAATATGCAGCGCCAAGCTGTTTCTTGCATTGTGCCTGATTCGCCGTATGTCGGGACCGGTCTTGAGGATAAGGCGGCGGCTGATTCCGGCCAAGTAGTTCTGGCGCAAAACGACGGGCAGGTTATTGAGGTTGATGCGGATCATATTACCATAAAAGAAGAAAGGGAAGACAAGAAATCCGTAAAAAAAACATATTACCTTCAAAGTTTTGAAAGATCAAACGCTTTTACCTGCATGAATCAAATCCCACGGGTAAAAAGGGGAGATCAGATGAAAAAAGGCCAGCTCTTGGCTGACGGAGCTTCGACTGATAATGGAGAATTGGCTCTTGGCCAAAATGTGCTGGTGGCTCTTATGCCTTGGGAGGGGGCAAATTTCGAAGACGCAATCATTATTTCCGAAAGGCTGCTTCAGGACGATCGCTATACTTCAATTCATATTGAAGATTTTTCCATTGACGTTCGCGATACCAAATTGGGTCCGGAAGTCGTGACCCGCGATATCCCAAATATCGGAGAAGAAAGGCTGAAAAATTTGGATGACACGGGAATAATCCATATTGGAGCCGAAGTTTCATCCGGCGATATAATGGTTGGAAAAATTTCGCCCAAAGGCGAGGGCGACCTTACTCCGGAAGAAAGACTTCTCAGAGCGATCTTCGGAGAAAAATCGAAGGATGTTAAAGACACTTCTCTTTATCTTCCCCACGGGGAGCATGGGAAAGTTGTCGATATTAAGATATTTTCTCGCGAGCAGGGAGATAAGCTTCCGGCCGGCGTGATTCAGCAAATTCAGGTCAGCGTCGCCCAACTCAGAAAAATCTCAGTCGGTGACAAGCTGGCAGGGAGACACGGAAATAAAGGCGTGATTTCAAGAATCGCCGCCATGGAGGATATGCCTTATCTTCCGGACGGAACTCCGGTAGATGTTATCCTGAATCCGCTCGGAGTGGCTTCGCGTATGAATATCGGACAAATCCTTGAAGCTCACCTCGGTTGGGCGGCTTCTAAACTTGGCTATAAAGTAGCCAGTCCGTCTCTTGCCGGAGTAAGCGAAAATGACATAAAGATTGAGCTTGAAAAAGCCGGACTTCCCGGGGACGGAAAAATAAAGCTTATCAACGGAAAATCAGGAGAATTCTTTGAAGAAAAAACAATGGTCGGCTATATGTATGTGATGAAACTGAATCACTTGGTTGAAGACAAGATACATATGCGATCGATTGGTCCATATTCTCTCATTACCCAGCAGCCGCTTGGCGGAAAGGCCCAATTTGGCGGGCAGAGGTTTGGTGAAATGGAAGTTTGGGCGCTTGAGGGATATGGAAGCGCCTACACCCTTCAAGAAATGCTGACAATCAAATCGGACGACGTGCTTGGACGGTCCAAGGCTTATGAGTCCATCATCAAAGGGGAGCAAATTAAGAGTCCAAACGTTCCGGCTTCCTTTAATGTGCTGGTTAACGAGTTAAAGGGGCTTTGCCTTAACGTTGAGCTTTCCGGCGTGAAAGAAGAAGCTGACGAGAGCGGCAAGAAAGAGGAACCGGCGAAAGAAGGCAAGGCGACAGGCAGAGAGGGAAGGGAATAGCTCCGGGTTAATTTAGATTCTTAATTTAAAATATCTTAAATAATATGCATCAACCAACCACAACCAAAGTCAGTGACTTTGATTTTATGCGGCTGAGGCTTGCCAGCCCGGATAATATTCTCGACTGGTCCCATGGAGAAGTAACAAAGCCTGAGACAATAAACTACCGCACCCAGCGCTATGAAAGAGACGGCCTTTTCTGTGAAAAAATATTCGGTCCGGCCAAGGACTGGGAATGTTATTGCGGGAAATACAAGAAAATCAGATATAAAGGAATAGTCTGCGACAAGTGCGGGGTTGAAGTCACCCGCTCGATTGTCCGCCGGGAACGCATGGGACACATCAAGCTGGCTGTTCCGGTATCCCATATATGGTTTTTGAGGGGAGTTCCCAGCAAAATCGGATTGGCTCTTGATATGTCCGCCCAGGATTTGGAAAAGGTGGTGTATTTTGCGAGCTACGTCGTGTCTGAAGTGAATGAAGAGGATCGCAAAGAGGCGCTTGAGAGGCTTGATTCGGAATTTAAGAGCAAACAGAAAAAAATCAAGAATGAAGAGGGCGCTTCGTCAGAAAAAATTGAAGATCTCAAAGGCGCTTACCAGTCGGGAAAGGATGAACTGAAAAATTTGAAAAGACTCCAGGTTCTTTCCGAGGTGGAGTATTTCAACCTGTCCATGAAATACGGTCATGTTTTCAAGGCCGGAATCGGCGCGGAAGCCGTTCGCAGAATCCTTGAAAATACGGATTTGGAACAGGAAATAAAATTGATTGAGGCAACGCTAAAAGATGAAAAGATTTCCGATAAAAAAAGAGCTTTCAAGAGACTGAAGCTGTTTCAAGGCATGCGGCAATCCGGTATCAGGCCGGAATGGATGCTTCCGACTGTAATTCCGGTGATTCCTCCGGATCTTCGGCCGATGGTTCAGCTTGATGGAGGAAGATTTGCGACTTCGGATCTTAATGATCTGTATCGAAGGATTATCAATCGAAATAACCGCCTGAAGAAACTGATCGAAATCGGGGCGCCGGAAGTTATTTCTCGAAATGAAAAAAGAATGCTCCAGGAGGCAGTAGACGCCCTCTTTGACAACAGCGCGCGCCGAGGGCAAACCTCAGTTGCCGCTTCGACCGGACAGCGCCGGGCGTTGCGGTCTTTAGCTGACATGCTCAAGGGGAAACAGGGACGCTTCAGACAGAATCTTCTTGGAAAACGTGTTGATTATTCAGGGCGAAGCGTAATCGTCGTCGGTCCGCAGCTTAAACTTCATCAATGCGGAATCCCGAAAAAAATGGCTCTTGAACTTTTCAAGCCCTTCATAATTAACAAACTGATTGAAAAAGAATACGCTCATAATGTTCGAAGTGCGGGAAAAATGGTTGAATTTGAAACGGAAGAAGCTTACGAGATTCTGGACGAAATAATTGAACACCATTTTGTGCTTCTTAATCGCGCTCCGACCCTGCATCGTCTCAGCATCCAGGCTTTCCAGCCCGTGCTCATTGAAGGAAAAGCCATCCAAATTCATCCGATGGTATGCGCGGCCTTTAATGCCGACTTTGACGGCGATCAGATGGCAGTTCATGTTCCGCTTACCAGCGAGGCCCGAAAAGAAGCGGGAGAAATAATGCTCTCATCGAAAAACCTTCTGAAGCCTGCCAGCGGAGAACCGATAACGATTCCTTCACAGGACATGGTATTGGGATGCTATTACATGACGCATACCAAGAAAGGGCTCAAGGGAGAAGGAAAGATATTCTCCGGAGCCGAGGAAGCAATTCTGGCGTATCAATTCGGAAAAATAGAACTGAGAGCGGAAATTGAAGCCGAGATTTCCGGAAAGCGGGTTAAAACTTCCGTCGGCCGAATTATTTTTAATGAAATAATTCCCGAGAATCTCGGATTTATCAATGACGAGATGGATAAGGGCAAGTTGCGGGGGATAACCGCCAGATGTCTCGAGATTTCCGGGAAAGCCGAAACCGCCAAATTTGTGGACAATCTTAAAAACCTTGCTTTTTCAATTGTTACTGAATCAGGAATCAGCTGGGGAATGGACGATCTTAAAGTTCCGCCGAAGAAGAAGGAATTTATGGCGGCGGCGGAAGGGAAAATTGAAATTATCAACAAGCAGTTCGAGATGGGACTCCTCACTCCTCAAGAAAGAAAAAGCCAGGTGATTGAAGTCTGGAGCGATACCAAAAATAAGATCACTGAGGCGGTGAGAGAGGGGCTTGATAAGGAGGGGCCGGTTTATTCAATGGTTTATTCGAAAGCCCGCGGAACCGAAGCGGTGGTAGTGCAGATGACCGGTATGAAAGGTCTTGTGGCCGGGCCGACAGGAGAAACCATCGAGCTTCCAGTCAAATCTTCTTTTAAGGAAGGTTTTAATGTTTTGGAATATTTCATTTCCACTCACGGCGCGCGAAAAGGTATGGCTGACACAGCCCTTCGAACGGCGACGGCCGGATATCTGACCCGCCGTCTGGTGGATGTTGCTCAGGACGTGGTTGTCCGGGAGCTCGACTGCAAAGACAAAGAGGGCGGTTATCTCTATCGGGAAGATTCTGCCGCCGTTGGCATAAGCTTTGCTTCGAGAGTGGCCGGCAGAGTTGTAATCGAGGACCTTATTGATCCGAAAACAAAGAAAGTTATTGTTGCAAAAGGCGAACTTGTTACCAAAGAGATGGCTGAAGAAATCGATAAAAGAGAAATTGAAAAGGTGAAAATCAGGTCTGTTGTTTCCTGCAAGACTAAGCGCGGCGTCTGCCAAAAATGTTACGGAATGGACCTCGGAAGAAGTGAAATGGTCCAGGTCGGGCAAGCTGTCGGTATTGTCGCGGCGCAAGCTATTGGTGAGCCGGGTACCCAGCTGACTATGAGAACCTTCCATATCGGAGGCGTGGCCGGAACCGACATCACCCAAGGTCTGCCCCGGGTGGATGAAATTTTTGAATCCCGTCCGCCCAAAGGAGAAGCGGCCGTTTCCGAAATCGATGGGCATGTTGTTGACATCAAAGAGACGGAAAAAGACAAGATAATCAAAATCGAGTCGGAAGGCCCGAAGAGCAAAATGGAAACCCGGGAATATGTAGTCCCGGCGGTTATGAATCTTAATGTTTCAAAAGGCGATCTTGTTTCTCGCGGGCAGGTTTTGAGCGAAGGCCATCTTGATCTTAAGAAGCTTTTCAAAATACAGGGAGAGGAAACCGTCCACCGATATATAATCAGAGAGGTGCAGGAAATATACAGCGCGCAAGGGGAAGGAATTAATGACAAGCACATCGAAGTCATTATTCGCCAGATGCTTTCAAGAGTTAAAATTCTGGACTCGGGAGATACCACTCTCTTGCCCGGAGACATCGTTGAAGATGTCCAGTTAATTGAGGCGAACGAGTGGGCGAAAGCGGCCGGCAAAAAATCTGCGACAGGAGAAAAGTTGCTTCTTGGAATTTCGAAAGTTGCGCTCTCTACCGAAAGTTTCCTTTCAGCCGCATCTTTTCAGGAAACAGCGAAAGTCCTAATTAATGCCGCTGTCACCGGAAAAGAAGACAAGCTCCGCGGCCTCAAAGAAAACGTGATTATTGGAAAACTGATTCCGGCCGGAACTGGGTATCGGGCGAAATAAAAAAATATCATCGAAGATTAAGAATAAAGAAAAATCCTCCGCCTAGGCAGAGGATTTTTCTTTTCCATTAAAAAACAACCCATCGGGGTTATTTTCAAAAAATAAAATACGCTTTCAGAAAAAATCCTAAATAAAATTCGATTATTCTCTTTTATTCCCCTTGCGCCAATCCGAGTTTTGTTCAGCGGGGCGAGAGAGCGGCGAGAATAACTCCTGCCACGTTCACCAGAACGAGGAGCCCCGTGACGAGAATCGCCGAGGCGATGGAGAAGGCGCCGTAGAGGCCGTATCTCCCGTGCCTATACTGCTCGGGAGAAATCCTTCGATGTCCCATGGCTTTTTATTCCGGCTTGATTCTTTTTGGAAATACCGCCGGATAAAATTAATTATTAGCCCATAGACATTCTGGGGATTTTTATTTTTATCCCGCGCCAATTTTGGCGGGCTTTGCAGTCTAGCATTTCGCGAAAGTTTGTCAATATAGGGCATTGCCGCGCAAAAAAAAGACCGGGGCTTGCCCCAAGGCTTATATCATTTTATCATTAAAATAACCGGGCTTAAAAGATTTATGCTAACTATTAATTCCATAACAATGCCTTACGGCGAAATAAAAATATTTTCGGGAAACAGCAACAGGCCGCTTGCGGAAAAGATATGCGAGCGTCTGGGAGTTCCCCTCGGAAAGGCTTCCGCTGAAAAATTCAAAAACGGAGAGATAAAGGTGCAGATCCTTGAAAATACAAGAGGTAAAGACGTTTTTGTTGTTCAATCCGGAGCGCAACCCATAAACGACAACCTTGTCGAGCTTCTTCTTATGATAGACGCCCTTCGGCGGGCTTCAGCAGGAAGGATTACTGTGGTTATGCCGCTTTTCTTTTATTCCCGCCAGGATCGAAAGGATCGGCCCCGTGTTCCAATCTCGTCGAAACTTATTGCCAATCTTTTGGTGGCGGCCGGCGCGAAGCGCATCCTCACGATGGATCTCCATGCCGACCAGATCGAAGGATTTTTCGACATTCCTTTTGATAAGCTTTTCGCTTCTTATTTCATGCTTCCTTATCTTCGAGATAACTTCGATGATAATTTAGTGATAGTTTCTCCCGATGCGGGCGGGGTTTTGCGTGCGGAAGCGTATGCCAAGCGCTTGGGAGTTCCCATTGCCGTTATTATCAAAAGAAGGGGAAAAAGCGGCGAGGTTGAAAAGATGACTTTTGTCGGGGATGTGAAAGGGAAGGACGCAATAATCGTCGATGATATGATCGACAGCGGAGGCACTCTCATCAAGGCAACCGAGACCGCGCTTGAACATGGCGCAAAAAGCGTGTGGGTATGCGCGCCCCACGCCATTTTTTCGGGCAATGCTGAAAAAAATCTTGCTTCGAGCCCTCTTTCTCAAATAATTGTGAGCGACACCCTTCCGGTTTCTCATTTTGATAAGCTCAAGGTGCTTTCTTCATCCGAGACTTTCGCCGAAGCCATAAAAAGAATTCACGAGGAAAAGTCACTCAGTGACCTGTGCGAGATTCCTTCCTGACTGTTCAAACAAAAAACCGGCGCTTAGTGCCGGTTTTTTAAAAATCAATTTTTTTCTTTGAGTCCCTGTCTAATGTGCTGAGAGTAAAGATTATCAATGTCATTTCGTATGCTTTCCTAACATTAAGTGTTAGGAAAAAAATCATATTCTTTTAAAGGTATTATTGAATTTATTCGTCAGGCACAAAAGGCTTTGGCTTGTTAGGTCCCAGTTTTTCCCAGGCCAGCTGATAGGCCGGATTATCCCTGTAATCCATGAAAATAGGCCGAATCATTCCGTCGTCGTCTTTGACTATGGCGAATTCATAATATCCCGGAGTTAATCTCATATCTCCGCCTCCGCCGTCGTGCGGGATCGACTGGATGGCCCTGAATATTTGTTTTCTTTCCTGCGGGTCGCTTAAATTATCCGGAAATCGGAAAACCCCGCTGGCATCTCTCGTTATTGTAATCTCAGGCGTGACATAGCCGCTGGCGATCCCGCTCATGGTCTTTCTTCTCAGCTCCGCGATAAAATTCTTTTTTTCCTCGCCGATCACGATGCTCCCTCCGAACTTATTTTCGAAATATTCCTGGAGAACCATTTTATAGCTGTTTAGGTCTTCAGGTTTTATATTTTCCCTGATATATTCCAAAACCCTTTCCCGGCTCAGCCCAGACTTTCCAAATCTTTCCATCTCCTTCTTGCTGCCAATCAGAGAAATATAGAATTCCCGCGATCCGATTTCGTCAAAATAATCTTCGGCATGGTCCATGAAATCAGGGAGGGTAGTTTCGATTTTCCGGTATCGGGGAAGGTCCAATCTTTCAACCCCTTGAAATCCCACGGTCTTGTCCTCGTCGAGCATGTCGGCAAGATGAGGGAACTTTTCCCTGAGCGCCTTCGCCCAATCATTGATATTGGCGCTTTCTTTTTTCCTGGGTTTTATTTTTTCCATTTTACTCAATTTCGTAATTAATTTCCCGCGGTTTTTGAAATTTCCAGAGACCTTAACGTTGCCAAGATCCTTTTCTTTATTTCAGCGACTGTCTGAAATTCAAGCTTAAAGTCATTTTCGTTCTTCCTATTTTTATTTCTATAATCTGTGTTATGGCGAGTATATATGCTGCCCCTTATCCCTGCGTCGTGAACATATAAATTCGACCAAGCGTGTGAAAAAAGTTGGTTTGACACAATGTCAAAATGGATTTTAAAATTTTTGTCATTCTTTATTTTTTCCAACATCATCTGGTGATGGCCATCATCGTAGTCTGCCCCTCCGTTACCCGCATAAGACAACGCGAAATAAAATATATTATCGAATCCCTGACGACAATCTTTTATCATCTTAAGTGTCGCCGCCCCTTCACCATCGGACATTGTTTCGTCGACAAAAAAAACTTTTTTATTCGCCAAATAACCGACATTATTTTCAATCAATGATTCGTTCAACAAAGTTCTGTTTGTGTATGCCGTTTTTAGATTTTCATCATTTAAAAAGACGATTCCAGGCATTTTCGGAAGATTTAATTCCTGGAGATATTTTTTCACGGGAGTCCCGAACATGCGCGCTCCCTTGTCCAGAAAGACGATTACATCCGGCTGTTCCTTTAAAATATTCACGACTAGGTCTTTGAGAGATGACCGGATAAGCTCCAAATCGGATTCAGCTTCTTTAATTACATCCTTGTATAGATCTGCTAATAGATTCTGTTCTCTTGGATCAGTCAAATTATTTATTTTTTCTATTTCGTTTTTCCCCATTGTTATATAAATGATTTTTCTCTATCTCTAATTAAGAAATTTTTCCAATTCTCCGCAAGTATGCCGCCCCGCACCCCGATAGTAAAGTTACGTTTACTATGGGACAAGCTTTTTTATTTCTTGCTAAGGTAATCGCGGACAATGATTCCGCCTTTAATTTTTTAACAACAACTCACTGTTTTTCTTTCCACTTGAGTTCCCGGACGATTTCAATCGGAATCGTGACGGCGAGGCTGGTTTTTCCTACCCGCGTTATTTTTCTTGTGTTTTTGTCTTTGAGTTTCACAGGTAAGTACCGAAGTAAGTATTAAAATACGTATTTCCGTTCCCATCCTATCCCAAAATAGCTGTTTTATCAAGAAAAAGCATGATTGACACATCAATATCCGCCATATATACTGTCTAGACACAAAAATACTCTTAAGAGTACAGGAGGAGCACTTATGAAGTGTTATTTGTTGGTTCGTTTTGTTCTTAACTGGGTATTGGCGTCTTTCTCAATCTATTTATATTGTGCGCAGTTGAGGCTGGCCGCCGCGCAAATCACCATGCATCATCAGTTGGAAGTGTTGATATGTATGGCAATTATCTGCGCGGTTATAATCTTTGCCTTTCTCCAAAAAATATCCGATTGGCTTGTCTTCCTGAGAGCCAAGCACTGGCTGAAGCGTCTCAGGAAGTTGGATGGGGACCCGCTTCCCTCGACACTGCAACAATACCACTGGGTTTTGGAAAATTTTGCCCGGTGGAAAAAAATGATTGGCAAATATATCGAGGATTTTGATGTTCGGCTGAACGGCCAGCCGGCGGATGAATGGCTGCCAAATCTCGGAGATCGTTACCTCAAGCAAGCCGGCCTGCGGTGACGCGTTCACCGCCCAAGGCTTGAAAAAGGCGTGCCCTCCGGGGACGCCTTTTAAAATCCTTTGTTTTTACATGGCTAATGTCTTAAAATGGCGGTTTTGCCAGAAAACTGGATGTTTTTCCCTGAATATGGTAGAATAGGAAAGTCCTAAATCTTCAAAAACAAAATGGGGAGACGTCGGAAAAAAGAGAAAAATGGAGAAGAAAAAATCAACGGGAGGGGAAGGCCTCCGAAGAGAAAAGGCATAAGCGGTGATACGAGACGGAGTATTATTGCTGTTTTTTTGATTGCATTTGCGATTTTAGCCATTTTCAGTCTGTTCGGCGGAGCGGGTGTTTTTGGAAAATATCTCGACAAGGGCCTGTCGCTCGCATTTGGAATCGGAAGATATCTTTTGCCTGTTGTTATGATTGCAGTAGGCTTTTTATACTTTCGACGCGACAAAGAATCATACTATGTTTTTCTTGCGTCCGGATCAACAATTTTTTTCGCGGCTATTCTGGGCATTATTCACATATTCAATCCGCTTTCAGAAATGGCTGAAATTGCAAAAAGCGGAATGGGCGGCGGATTTTTGGGAACGGTCATGGCTTATCCGGCTCTGAAATTTTTTGGATTCTGGGCGGGAATAGTGGTTCTTCTTGCCGTCGCCGTCGCTTCGTTTCTTCTTGCGCTCAACGTTCCGATTCGGGCGCTTCTTTGGCCGGTTGAATGGATGAGAGAGAAAAAAAACGAGGATGAAGAAGAGGAAGAAGGGGAAGAAAAAATAATCGAACCGAAAGCGACTGTCGAAGAGAAACCGTCAACGGTGGCGAAGATAAGTGAAATTCTGAAAAGAAAACCGGAACGAGCGGTCCCTGAAAAACATTCGCATATCCCGGAAAGACAAGGCAGTTCTGCCGGCTGGAACCTTCCTCCGCTTGATCTTCTGGAAAAGACAACCGGAAAATCGAAGCCCGGAGACATTGAAACTAACGCCAAAATAATCCAGGACACATTCAAAAATTTCGGGATTGATGTTGAAATAGGGGACATCAGTGTCGGGCCTTCGGTGACTCAATACTGCTTTAAGCCCGCGGCCGGAATAAAGCTTTCAAAAATAACGGGACTTAATAATAACTTGTCTTTGGCGCTGGCTCAGCACCCGATCAGAATTGAAGCGCCTATTCCCGGGAAATCCCTTATTGGAATTGAAGTTCCGAACAAGACAACCACTATGGTCAGGCTTCGAAACATCATCGAAAGTCCTGAATTTGCGGAAAGGAAATCAAACCTCACTCTGGCGCTCGGCCAGGACGTTGCCGGAAACTATATATTGGGAGACCTCACCCAAATGCCGCATCTTATGATTGCCGGAGCTACGGGCACGGGAAAGAGCGTAAGTATAAACACCCTTATCACTTCACTGCTTTACCAGAACTCTCCGGATGATTTAAAACTCATCCTTGTCGATCCCAAGAGGGTAGAGCTTACCGCGTTTAACGGAATTCCGCATCTTCTTACGCCGACCGTGGTTGAAAACGGAAAAGTGGCCAATGCCTTGAAGTGGGCTATCGGGGAGATGGAGCGGCGTTACAAAACTCTTCAGGAAGCCGGATCAAGAGACATTTTTTCCTACAACAAAAATATTAAAGAAGGCCAGAAAAAAAATTATACGAACGAAGAAACGGGAGAAGTGATTGAGGAGGAGGTAAAACGTTTGCCCTTTATCGTGATAATCATTGATGAACTGGCTGATATTATGGCTTCGCACTCGAAGGAGGTGGAAGCGGCGATTGTCAGGCTGGCTCAAATGGCCCGCGCTGTGGGAATTCATCTTATTGTTTCAACGCAGCGGCCCTCGGTTGAAGTTTTGACGGGACTCATCAAAGCAAATATTACGACTCGTATCGCTTTTCAGGTGGCGACTCAGATTGATTCGCGCACTATTCTCGATATGTCCGGCGCGGAAAAGCTGCTTGGAAACGGCGATATGCTGTACCTCAACGCAAGGTCGCCCAAGCCGAAAAGGATTCAGGGAGTCTTCGTTTCTGAATCGGAAGTAAAAAGAGTCGTGAAGTCGATAAAGTCCCAGCTTGAGGGAGATGTGGAATACAACGAAGAGGTAACCGCTCCGCAGAGAGTCAGTCTTGGCGGAAAAATGACCGGAGCGGGCGCCATGGGAGGCGATGACGAGGGAGACGATCTCTATGAAGAAGCCAAAGACACTGTGGTGAAGGCAGGCAAAGCATCGGCGTCTCTTCTCCAAAGGCGGCTGAGAGTCGGATATGCCCGGGCGGCGCGACTCCTTGATCTCTTGGAAGCCAATGGCATAATCGGTCCGGCGGACGGATCCAAGCCGAGGGAGATTCTGATTGACGGGGGACCGATAAACAGTCAGAATAGCGAAGTTCAGTACGGCGATGATCTTCAGGATCAAAAAACGCGCGATCGTTGGCAAATGTGATTTTTGAGTTTATAATAAAGAAAATCAACTCTCGCTTTGCTTTCGCAAGATGCGTTGATGAACAGACTTGAAAATTTTTGAAAAGAGGGATTTTTACCGATAAATTCGGAAAGTTGAGGCGGAAAAAACAAAAACAAAAACAAAACAGGCTTTATCTGGATAAACCTGTTTTTATTGTGAAAATTAATCGGTATAAATTGAGAAATATTAGTTATGGTTAGGGGATTTACACAAAAAAAAGTCAATTCTTACACTTTAGGCGAGCAGCTTAAAAAAATTCGCAGTGAAGGGCGGATTTCCCTTCTGGAAATATCCCGGGAAACAAAAATTCCTGTCCGTTACCTGACTATGATAGAAGAGGGTGACTATAATTCTCTTCCGCCGGATGTGTATGTTAAAGGTTTCTTGAGAGGATACGCTGAATATCTGGGGGCTGAACCGAAAAAACTGATCAGCCTTTATGAGCGTGAAAAGGACATAAAGAACAACTTAAAGAAAGACGGAGAAATCGAAGTCGTTTCCAAAAAAGACAGAGTTCCGCGTTTTATCATAACTCCGAAGATAATTACGGCGGCTGTCATAGTAATTATAGTCCTGGGCGGATTTTTCTATCTTTATAAAGAAATAGGCCGGTTTGCGGCGGAACCGAGGCTGGTTATAACAGATCCGGTTGCGGACAAGGCAGTGGAGGGAAATTCGGTGAATGTTATCGGTTTTACCGACCAGGATGCCAAGCTTGCGATCAATGATCAACCGGTAATGGTGAATGATGAGGGAGAATTTCAGGAGAATATCCTGCTTCAAGACGGGATGAATGCGATCACCATATCTTCCACGAACCGATTTGGGAAAAGCGTCTCCAAAACTCTTAATATAAATTCAGATTATCAAAAGCCTGATCTGGCTTATGAGCCGGATCTTGGAAGCGGCGGAGAAGGGAAAGTGGATGGGGAACAGAATGAAAGCGGGAAAGGGGTCGAAGTGACGGTCCGGGCAGATTCTCTCCCTACTTGGCTTTCGGTTGAGTCGGATGGCGATCTTGTTTATTCCGGGACAATGCTGCCTGGAGCGACTCAGGATTTCAGAGGGGAAAAAGAGATTCGGATAACCAGTGGAAAAGCCGATCAGACCTTTATAAGAGTCAACGGGAAAGATGAAAAAATCTTGGCTGACAATCCGGGAATCGTGAGGGATGTAGTGTTCACTCCCGGCGACTAGCAGAGTTAACCGGCGTTGTTTTTATTTCATCTTAATTTCTAAAACATTGAAAATCTGAAAGTTTAAAATTTATTCTTAAAATATATTTATGGTCAAAGAAAAAGAAAATAAAGAAATACTCCTGGAGGAAGCAGTCAAGGAAATTAAAGATCGATTCGGAGATGGATCGATTATGAAACTTGGAGACATCAAGAAAGTGGATGTGGCAGCCATTCCAACCGGCTCGCCGTCTTTGGACATCGCGCTTGGAATCGGCGGCGTGCCGAGAGGGAGAATAATTGAAATTTATGGTCCCGAGTCATCGGGAAAAACGACTCTTTCTCTTAATATTGTTGGGAACGCCCAAAAAACGGGGACAGCCGCCTTTATCGACGCCGAGCATGCTCTTGATCCGTCGTACGCGAAAAAAATCGGGGTAAAGGTGGAAGATCTTTTGATCTCCCAGCCCGATAACGGGGAACAGGCGCTTGATATTGTCGAAGCGCTCGTAAAATCGAATGCGGTTGACGTTATTGTTATTGATTCAGTAGCGGCTCTTACTCCCCAGGCTGAAATCGAAGGAGAAATGGGCGACCACCATGTCGGACGGCAAGCCCGGCTCATGTCTCAGGCTCTTCGGAAACTTACGGCTATCGTTGCAAAAGGAAACGTGACCGTTATTTTCATTAACCAGATCCGGATGAAAATCGGTGTGATGTTTGGGAATCCGGAGACGACTCCCGGCGGAAACGCTTTGAAATTCTATTCTTCGGTTCGCATTGAAGTTCGGAGGATGGCGCAAATCAAGCAGGGAGAGCAGATTGTTGGAAACAGAGTGAAGGCCAAAGTGGTGAAGAACAAAGTCGCTCCGCCTTTTCAGACGGCGGAATTTGATATTATGTATAACGAAGGAATTTCCAAGACAGGAGATCTTCTCGATACGGGCGTGAAATATGAAGTAGTGACGAAATCTGGAAATTCTTTTTCCTTTGGCGAAACAAAGCTCGGCGTCGGGCGCGAGAAAGCGAAAACTTTCCTAAAGGAAAATCCAAAAGTTTATACGGAAATTCTGAAAGCGGTAAAAGACAAGATCAAGGAATAATCGCTTATATCCTGATGTAATTTAGAAAGCGGCGCTCCGTCATGGCAGCAGCCGCTTTTTTTCGGAAATTCCGAATGCGCCAATTTCGCTCAGGTTCATTCGCCGTGATCTTCCTTTGCGTAAATTTGGGAATCAGCCTTCTTCTGAATCGAAGGCGGGTTAAAATATGAGGCTGCCAGGGCAGCGACGGTTGCCGAAAGAACAGTCGCGCACCCCGTGTTTGTTTTCACGGGGATGTCGCTTTTGAGGATTACGCCTTTTCTGCGGCCTTTGTCTGTCATTGGACTATCCTCCGAATAAAGAATGATTCTATATAAACAGAATATGAAAAATCATGCAAATAACAAAAACCAGTCACAAAAAAAAGCATGTTAACATGCTTTTTAAACGATATTTAGGCTATAGCCCGGACTTTATTTCGCTCTCTCCACATACTCTCCTGTTTCAGTATTGATGCGGAGAATGTCGCCTTCTTTGATAAACAAGGGTGTGTTCACTTTGATGCCAGTTTCAAGAGTTACTTGCTTTGACCCGCCGTCGGCAGTGTTGCCTCGGATGGCGGGCGGAGCCTCGACGACCAGAAATTCCATCTTGACGGGAAGTTCGATATTGATTGGCCGATTGTTATAGTTGAGTATGGTCGCTTCAACTCCCTCTTTAAGAAACTTTGTAAGCTTTCCAAGAACGGAGGCCGGGAGCGAGAACTGTTCATAGCTGGCATTATCCATAAAGAAATACTCGTCATTTTCCCGATAGAGGTATTGAGCCTTGGATTTTGAAATTTCCGCTTCTTCGATTTTGTCTGCGCCCTGAAACGTTTTCTCGAGAACCGCTCCGTTTTTAAGGTTGCGCAGTTTCGTCCGGAGGACTGCGCCGGCCCGGCCCATCTTAGAATGCTGGTGAAAAGTCACAAGGTAGGGCTCGCTGTTCAGCGAAATTGTTTTTCCTGTTTTGATATCGGAGAGATTTAGCATGGTGAATTAAAAGATAAAAGTGAAGAGGGAAGAAAACCATGCGAAGACAAAAAAGGCTTTGGTTTTTTCCTTATTGTTTCTGCCAGCTCTTTTTATTCGGTTTATTTGATCGTGTAAGAAAGGAGCGCCATTGCCCTGGCCCGCTTGATGGCCCGTGTCACCATTCTTTGGTGCTTGGAACAATTCCCGGTCCGGCGAGGAGGGACAATCTTTGCCTGAGAATTCATGAATTTTCGCATCAGCAAAGTATCCTTGTAATCAATGGAATCGATATTATTGGTGCAGAAATAGCACGATTTTTTTACTGCTGGCTGAGGCTGATATTGTTGTTTCATATTAAACATGAGTTGAAATTAAAATTACTTAAAAAGGTATGTCTTCGATTCGAACTTCGTCCTGACTATC
>JBAZXV010000007.1:0-77480 GCA_041659685.1 Parcubacteria group bacterium
TTCGGGTTGCGGCGGGGCGGGCTGAGAGGGAGTCTGAGGAGCAGAGGGCGCGGCGGCGGATGCAGGCATGCCGACGGAAGAAGAGAAATTTCCTTGGGGTTTTCGATCAAGCATGATCATATTTTCCATAATCACTTCGGTCGAATATCTTTTATTTCCATCCTGCCCTTGCCAACTGCGTGTCTGAAGTCTTCCTTCGACGTAAACCTTGCTGCCCTTTCGAAGATATTGTCCGCAAATTTCAGCTAATTTTCCCCAGGCGACAATGTTGTGAAATTCCGCGGCGCTTTTTCTTTCTCCGGAAGTTTGATCTTTCCAAACCCGATTAGTGGCGAGGCCGAACGAAGCGACTGATTGCCCTGAAGGAGTGCTCCGAAGCTCGGGATCGCGGGTGGTATTGCCGATTAGCATTACTTTGTTGAGATCCATGGTGGTAAATTTAAAATTTAAAAATCAAAGTGCAAGATAATCAAATGCTATGATCAAATTTAACATTTAAAAATTTTTGCATTTTGCATTTTAGTTATTCCGGAGTTTTATCCAGAATCTCGTTTAACTTTTCATCAAGCTCATTCATGTCAGCTTTGGCTTTTTCCTCGACAGGTTTTTTCTCGGCTTCCGGCTCGGTTTTTGTTTCTGGCGCCGGCGCATTAGCTTCCCTGTTTTCGCGCTCCGAAACGGATTTTCCGACCTCTGAAGCTTTGACTATCAAGTGGCGCATTATTTTTTCATTTAGGCTGATGCGCTTATTGATTTCCGGCAGCTTGTCTTTGTCTTCAATGGAAAAGCGGACAAAGCTGTAAAAACCATGGGTTTCCCGTTTTATGGGATGAGCGAATTTTCTTTTTCCGATGTCAGTGAAATCACCTGACATTTTTCCTCCGGAGCTCGTTATCACTTCCTCCAGATCTTTCTTTATGCCGCTAATTTTGCTTTCATTTGATACCTGGGTAAAAAACAACAGTTCGTACTCCATTTTTATTGGCTGTTATAAATTAATAAATTCCGCCAGAGAAAAGTCCCGATTCCGGCGGAAATTTGCCTTTTTATCCCCCTTTTGATTTGGGCGAAAAGACAACGGACTTTTCATAATTGTATTGATGAGTATAACAAACGAAGCATTTTTTGTCCAATTATTCCATGGAATTCCGGGGAAAAAAGATTTGTCGGATTGTGTTCTATTGTGTTAAAATAATCTTATAGGTTTTTGAAAAAATTATGCGTGACGACGAAAAAATAGATAAAGATTTGGAAAAGATGCGTGAGGCGTATGGGAAGGCGATGCTGAGCTTCGACGAAATTGAAAAGCGGCAAAAGAGAATTGCCGAAATGATTTATAGCGGGGAAAAAGATAAAAACTAAATTAAATTTATGGAAATATTAAAGATAGCGGGAAAAGAATCAGGCGGAGAAAGAAAAAAAAATCCTGAAGCTGCTGAAATGAAAGAAAATATAATTCAAAGAGCCAAGATTCTTCTGGATGAGAATGGGAAACTTTCAAAAAAAGTTCTAGCGAAGGAATGGAACGCTGCGGGAAAGAAAAAAATATTGAATGACTTGAGCGGATGCCGGGTTGATACAAAAGAAACGGCAGAGGAATTTTTTTCCGCAGCCGGAATCGGCAGTGGATTTGCGGATAATTACAAAGAAGCGGCCTAATTCATGTGTGATTTGTCAAGACTCGGCTTTTTTCAACGTCGGGTTTTTTAGATCTTGAATTCGATAACATCCCCGTCTTGGACGATATATTCTTTTCCTTCGGTACGAAGCAGGCCGAGGTCGCGAGCTTTGCTCCATGAGCCGGATTCGAGAAGCTTCTCCCAATTTATCACATCGGCGCGGATGAATTTTTCTTCGAAATCAGAGTGAATGGCCCGGCCGGCAATCGGCGCGGTCGAATCTTTCTTTATCGTCCAGGCGCGGGTTTCGTCCTCGCCTGTCGTGAGGAAAGTAATGAGATTCAGGATTTCATATGATTTTAGGATTAGTTTGTCGAGGTTTGACTCCAAGCCCAAACTTTTTGCTTCTTCCTCAGAAAGATCCAGAAGCTCTTCTTCTATTTTGACGTCCACTTCCACTGAATTGCCGTATTTATTTTTTAAATTCGCATCAATCGGCCGATCCGAATTAAACACGAAAAGCAATGGCTTCCAGGTGAGAAGCTGCATGTCTTTTACGAGATTTAATTCTTCATCGGACAGCGTTAGCTCCCGGGCGAGTTTTCCTTCTTCCAGAATATTATTTACTCTTTGCGCGACTTCAAGCGCCGATTGGGCCTCTTTATTCATCCCGCGGGCTTCTTTTTCAAGTTTGGCGATTCGTTTCTGAGTGGTTTCGAGATCAGCTAGGATAAGCTCCGTGTTAATTATTTCGATATCATCTTGCGGATCAATCTTGTCATGGACATGGGTGATATCTTTATTTTCGAACACTCTCACGACTTGGACGATGGCATCCACTTCGCGAATATGGGAAAGGAATTTGTTTCCCAGTCCCTCTCCCTCCGCTGCGCCCTTGACGAGTCCCGCGATGTCGACAAATTCAATAACCGTCGGCACAACTTTGGCCGATTTCGACATTTCCGCCAGTTTATCCAGCCGCTCGTCCGGCACTTTCACGATCCCAACATTCGGCTCAATCGTGCAAAAAGGATAATTGGCGATATCCACCGGGTTTTTGGTGAGAGCTTTGAAGAGGGTTGATTTTCCCACATTCGGAAGGCCCACAATCCCGACTTTTAGCGACATAAATTCAGTAAATTATTTAACTTTGATATAATAATGGTTCTCTGACTGGAGCGCAAGCTTATTTCGCCCCTGTCCACATGGTTTCAAAAATACTTTTGAAGCTCTCGTTAATTTCAAGGCTTTCAATGATCATAGCGAATTTTTCTTTATAGGAAATAATATTAACTTTGCCGCCTCCATATATCATCATTTCGAATTTTATCTTGAAAAGATCGGGAGAAAGTAACTTACTTCTGCGTAATTCTCTTTCATCCCTTGCCACAAGTCCTCGCATCTGTTCGTTGTCAGGCAAAAGGACGCGCGCAGAAATTTTTCGTTTGATTCTTTCCGGGCGGTAAAACTCGGAAAAAAATTCTTCTCCAAAATCATTCACGTATGATTCAGAGAAAAGCATTTGAATTTCCTGGTCGGGATAATTCAAAGTATCCTTTAAGACTTCTTTGATTCCCTCTTTTCCTTCAAAAAATCTTATTTGGGGGTTTTTGTCGATGATATTGGTGAAAGCCAGGAGCTGGGGGACAAGTTTTGCAATTCTTTCTTTGCGTTCTTCCATCAGACGCTCCAAATTGCGCGGGTCTTCGGCATAAAAAATAGACCTCCCTTTAGTTTGAACCATACTTATTAAACCCTTTTCTTTAAGGTTTTCGAGGGAAAGATAGACCGTGGTTCTTTTGATGCCGGATTTGCGGGCGATTCGACTTACGGTTGTTTGTCCTAATTCCAAAGCAGCGAGGTATATCTTCGCTTCGTTTTCATTGAGTCCGACGTCTTGAAGTTGTGAATATAGCATATATTTTGCTTATTGTTATCGAAAATGGCGACAATATTATCGTATAATATAAGTTATAAATAAGCAAATATAATACAAATAATATTTTGATTATGGCATATATGTGACGTTTATAATGACAATTATCTGCTTTTGGTGTATAATTCCCCGTTAAGCTGAAAATTGGATTCCAATCAAAGCTTAACGCAGAACCTTAAAAATCGAACGAAGAGGACAAATCTATGAAAAATTCAGTTCTTTCGATTCTGGGAACCCTGGTAATCTTGGCTGCATCTCTTTCATTTTCTCAGGAGGACAAAAATATGGAATATAGACAATTTAATAAATTCAGTTCGGAATATGCCCAGCTCGCGGAAATCGATCCGGCCAAAAAATACATCCAATATCCGGAGGCTCTGCGGCTTTTGGGTGATGTTGGAAAGACTCTGGATATAGGTTGCGGCAACGGGACTTTTACGCGCATGCTGGCCCGGCGTGGCGCAAAAGTTTTCGCTTATGACCCGGCGAGGAAGATTGTCGAGGAAGCTCTCCAGGAGGGGAGAGAAGAAAAATTGGGGATCGAATATAGCGTGGCAATGCGATTGGATGAGTCGCGCTATGGAAAATTCGACAAAGCCGTGTCGACTATGGTGTTGCTTTATGCCACTAACCTTGAAGAATTGAGAAATATCTTCTCTGACGCTTTCCTGGCTCTTAAACCAGGTGGAATCTTCGTCTCCATAACTTTTAACCCGAATTACAAAAGTTTTGGCAAAGTGGCTAACAACCGGAGAATAACCAAGACTCCGGACAGAAGAATCCATTTCAATTTTCTGGACAAAAATGGAAAAACAGCGATGTCTTCCACGGCTTCCAATTTTTCTGTCTCGGATTTTGAAACCGCCGCTAGAGAGGCGGGCTTCAAAAAAATCGAATGGGTGAAATTGGAGGTGACGTCGGAGGGACGAGAGGCTATGGGAAACGCGTATTGGGAAGGTTTCGACAATGACCCGTCATATATCGGATTGGTAGTCTCAAGGAATGACTAAACTTACTAACATCAGGTATTGGAAATAAAAAGGAGGAACAATTAATCAGGGCAGGATCCAACACGGTTCTGTCCTTTTTCATTTTTTTAATATCAAAATAGGATAGACGCCGGTGCATGCCTGCTGTTATATAAAGAGAAAATTATTCCATACTCTCCCAAATGATCTCAAACATCGATTTGAAGATATCGACCATGACGGGAACAGCGATGACGACGGCGAGGGAAGTGATTTGGGGGCTGACAACCAGAACTTTGTCCCGGAAAATATTCATGGTGCTTTTGAAGTGGTATTTCTCCGGCAGATATTTATATTCGCGCAAAAGGCTTTTGTCGGTTGGGTTTACATCTTTTGAATCTGCGGAAAGCAGTAATTTCGTTTTTATGTTGAGATGTCCGCGGCTTTGGCGGTAATAGGCAAAAAATTCCGGATCGACACTTTCCCACTCGAAGGCGTTGCCGATGACGCGATATCTTTTTCCCGGATATTCCGCCAAAATATTTTCATAAAACTGTCTCAGTTCTTCTTTGGTTTCGATGAATCGCAGGCCGATGGTTTGGGCCTGTTTTTTGTCGAACGATTCAAAGAGAGGCAGGACCGAATTGAAAAATTCGACTTTCTTTTCGAGAAGATTCACGAGCTTTTCGGGTTTTTGGGCATAGTAGTATCTTTTGCTTTTTCGAAAATAGACAAACACGCAGCCCTTTTTTGCGAGGGAATGAAGAATGGGATAAACAGTAGTTCTTTTTAAACCGACTTCCTTGGCCAGGACAGTGGCAGTCGCTCCGCCCAGCTTCAAAAGAGCGAGATAGACTTCGGCTTCCTGCTCCGAGAGGCCGATTTCTAAAAGGGCTTTGATTTGTTCCATAATAGTTTGTCAAAAAATGACGACAATGATATTAACATAGCTATAATATATATTATACAAGGTAAAAAGTCAAATAAATATGTTAATCATTCATTGACGAAAGTTGATCAATAATCTAATATAGCGTGTTAATGTTAAGTATTTATAATAATTAAGAAAAAAATATGCGAAAGTATATATCCCTCGAAGTCATTATATTAGCCATTTTCGTGGTAATCTTGACGGTTTTTACGACAAAAACAGTCGAAAACAAAAATATCACAAACCAAAAGCAAGAAACATTAAAAGACAGGGTGATAAAGGCGGGGAAAATAAGAGTGGGTTATCTGGCCACCACTTCCCAGCAATTAGCCAAAGATCCGAATACCGGAATATTGAGCGGCATGTTTTACGATGTGGTTGAGGAAGCAGGAAAAAAGCTGAACCTAAAAATTGAATGGACGGAGGAAGTTGGCTGGGGAACGATGATTGAAGGCCTGAATCAAGGCCGCTATGACATGGTCGGATCTCCAGTTTGGGCAAATGGCGCGCGAGCGCTAAAAGCGGACTTTTCAATACCCGTTACGTATAATCTCATGTATGCGTATGCCCGCGAGAATGATAACAGGCTGAACAAACTGGACGACGTTAATTCAGAAAATATCAAAATTACGGTTGTGGACGGAACGACGGGTCAATACGTGGCCAAGCAAGGATTTCCCACTGCCCAAATTGTGTCATTGCCGCAGCTCTCAGCTCAATCAGAACTTCTTTTGAACGTTGCCACTGGAAAGGCCGATGTTCTATTCATCGACCCTTATGTTGCCAATGTTTTTCTGGAAAATAATCCCAATGCCAAGCTGAAAAAAATCGGGAATAAAATTGTCCGAGTCGACGGAAATTCTTTGATGTTTAATTCGGGAGAAACTGAATTCAAAGACATGCTGGACGTCGTTTTAAGAGAGGAAATAAATAGCGGCTTCATAGATGAGCTCCTGAAAAAATATGATAAATTTGGCAACTCATTCTATCCGGTCGCTCCGCCCTACACCGCTCTTCAGTAATTAAGCTTCGAACGATGCTGCTAAATATTTTCAAGGACTATCATGGCGCCATTATCCAGGGGCTTGGTACAACTCTCGTTATCTCGGGTTGTGCCTGGTTTATCGGGATCACAGGTGGAGTGATTTTTGGATATTTCGCGCAAAAAAGCGAATCTTTTTCCAAAGTTCTGTCTGTGAGTTCGTTTCTGCTGATGAGTATCCCTGTTTTGGTTTTGCTATTTTGGCTCCATTATCCGGCGCAAGCGATTATGGGAATCGTCATAAATCCCTTAATTACAACAATTGTAACATTATCAATCGTGAATATCGTGCTTACTGGAGAAATCATAAAAAAAACTTTGGATGATTTCCCGTTTCAATATGTTTCCGTCGCCAGAGTTTGCGGAATTCCGGAGAAAAAAATATTTTTGAAAATCAAACTTCCAATTATTTTCAGACAAGTTCTGCCAAGCATTATTGTCCTGCAAATTTCAATAATGCAAATGTCTTTGTTTGGAAGTTTAATTTCAGTAGAAGAGATATTCCGAATTGCGCAACAAATAAATTCACAGATTTATAGGCCGGTGGAAATATATACGGCGTTGGCGCTTCTCTTTGTTGCAGTTGCTTTACCATTAAATATCCTCGCTCATTATCTTCGCGGGAAATATACAAGGAACTTGTCCGAAGAAAAAAATGATTGAACTAAAAAATATATCGCAAAAATTAAATGACAGAGATATTCTGAATGATATTAATTTGAACTTGAAGACTGGGGAAGTGCTTTCACTGATAGGTCCGAGTGGCGGCGGCAAAACGACTCTGCTGAAGATATGCGCGCTGCTCGACGCGCCAGCCGGCGGCGATGTTGTCATTGATGGAAAGGACTGTGTAAAAAATGGAAAATTAGTCGTTGATCCTCACTTAGTTTGGCCCAAAATCACCCTCATTTTTCAGCATTTGTATTTATGGCCGCATTTGACTGCCAGGGAAAATATCGTATTGCCCCATGGCGATTTTATCGAACAAGAAAAAAGATTAAGCGAATTGTCTGAATTATTCGACCTAGCTTCCCATATGAATAAATATCCCAATGAACTGTCGGCCGGTCAAAAACAGCGAGTCGCCATTTTGAGGGCGCTCCTCCTGAATCCAAAATATATACTCATGGATGAAATAACCGCGTCTCTTGATGTGGAGCAGGCATACAATATCTTGGAAATCGTAGCTGAATTGAAAAATGAGCACGTCGGAATCATTATGGTGACCCACCATTTGGAATTTGCCAAATGCGTAAGTGACAGAATAGCTTTTTTGGAAAAAGGACATCTTGTGGACATAGGCGGAAAAGAAATGATAGATAATCCCAAAAACGAAAGAGTTGCTGTCTTTGTAAATAAATTAAAAACGATCAAATAAATCATTATTAATATCAAGGCTTTATTGCTTTAAAATCAAGCAGACAGTTTATGTCCTTGACAATCGTATATAATCGTATATAATTGGATATAGTTAAATATATACGATAAAAAATATGGAAAATAGGTTCGAAAAAAGAGTAAAATTAAGCAAAGAAATACTTCAAAAAATAAGTCGCATAGACGAGTTCAAGGGCCTGTGGAAAGGCAGCTTGAGATTGAGTCCCCAAACGCTGGGACGGCTCAAGAGAAGCGTTCTCATAACCTCGACGGGGGCTTCCACCCGCATCGAGGGCTCAAAGATGTCCGACGACGAAGTAGCCAGGCTCATTCAGGGGCTCAAGTCAACGCCGCCCAAGGGAAGGGACGCTCAAGAAGTTGCGGGATATGCCGACCTGCTGGGAAGGATTTTTGATAATTGGAAAACTCTCAAAATAACCGAGGGTCAGATTTTGCATTTTCACAAAATCCTTCTCAACTTTTCGGAAAAGGACAAAGCTCACGAGGGCAAATACAAAACATCGGACAACAAGGTGGTTATGCGAAAAGAGGACGGCGAAGAAATTGTCATCTTCAATCCCACGCCGCCATATCTCACCAAAAAGGAAATGGATGACGCGTTGCATTGGCTGAACGAGGAAATGGAAAAGAAAGAAACGCACCCGCTCATTCTCATCGCCAATTTCATCTTCGAGTTTTTGGCTATTCATCCGTTCCGCGATGGAAACGGAAGGCTCTCAAGAGCGTTGACTACATTATTGCTTCTCAAGGCTGGTTATACCTATGTGCCGTATGTTTCATTGGACGAAATAATTGAAGAGAAAAAAATTGACTATTATTTGGCTCTTCGAAAAACCCAGTCCAAGCACAAGACGAAAAACGAAGACATCACGTCCTGGCTCAATTTCCTGCTGGATGCCCTTATCGAACAAATCAGAAGGGCGAACGAAATTATGGAAGAAGACCAGCCCGAAAAACTTCTTTCAGAAAAACAGCTGGCGATTTATCAGTTGTTTCAAGCCGATACATTGAGCGTTTCGGAAATCGACAAACTTCTCAAAAATTCAATTCCTTTGGCTACGATAAAACAGGCACTGTCCCGCTTGGTTGATTTGAAGTTGATTGAAAGAGTAGGGATGGGAAGGGGAGCGAGATACAAGAAACTGTAGGTAGTTTTTTCTGCTATCAAAAAACAAGAGAGTATAATACTCTCTTGTTTTGTTTACTAAACCGGAACAGACCGAATTTTCTCCTTTTGGATTGCGGGCTGTAATCAGTCGCTCGTAGTGAGGCGGGGGCAGCTTTATCGTGAAGGAAAAAGGTATTGTTTTTTCAAAACTATCGCTTGCAGAATGTCTGATTGTGTTCGCTCCGTGCCGACTTTTAGCGACATAGGGCATTAATTTATTGATTTGATTATATCCTGTGCTCCAGGATCTTTCTGATAAAATGATCTTTCAATTCTTCGCCAGTTCCCGCGCACAATTGAATTGTGCCTTTTTGGAGCTTGTGCGTCAATTTTCTCGTTAGCATTTTAAAATATATGAACAATTCTATCATTTTGAACTCCCTATGCAACTTTTCCGAATCCCCGCTGTATTTTTCCAAATAGGATTTTATCAGATTGTTATGCCACTCAGTCACGCCATATTGATCCGTGAGGGTGCTGACGTGGGCGAACTCAAATGCGATGGGGGCGATCAGGGATCTGTCCCAGTCGATCAGCGCCTTAATTTTGTTTTCAGAAACAAGGACATTTTTGAAATTTACGTCTCCGTGCAGAAAACAATGCGGAGAATAATTCTTGAAATATTCATATATTTCCGGCAAGTCGTTGAAGCGCTCTTCCAGTTTTTCAAAAATATTATCAGACTCCAAAGTACTCTTTATTCTTTTGTGGTATGCAGAGAAGTATTCATAAAGGTCTCTTTTTCCGTTCGGAAACATATCGGAAAAATTTTTCTGTTTGAGGCTGTGAAGATTGATTAAAAAACCGGAGAGTTCGTTCAGGTTAAATTCACTGCCCGCTACCGCATTGAATTCCTCGGGTTCCAAGATTTCTCCTTCAATGAATTCCAAAAAAGTTACATAACCCGGAAAACCGGGGCAAGAATTCAGGCATTTCACGAGTTTCGGGGATTTATCCGGCCCAAGAATATCATTTGCCGTTCTAATGGCGGTTTTTTCTTTGAGTCCCTTCCCTCTCTTGAGATCCCATTCGTCAAATCCGATCTTTGCCACAAGTTTTCTGCCGCTTTTAAAATTTATTTTATAAGCGACGGTCGTTAAAGCGAGCGGAAAAACCGAAAGCTTTTCCAGAATTTCATCCGGGAATTCTTTTTTGATTAGTTTTTTTAACTCGGCTTGGAACATAATGAATTATAAATTTATCCAGTTTGTCGTTTCATGTTGACGGTTTCGGGTTTTTTTAACTCAACACCGAAAATATCTGCGAAGAAAATTGTATTAGCGCTCTAAATCGATCTTTGATTATATATCGATTCTGGAAATAATTTTCCCGAACTATTAATATAATTAAGCAGATTTATATATTTTTAGCCAGTTAATCAGATTCCGGAATTAAATTTTTCCGGTAAGGATTATTTTTTTGAAAGGGCGGACCATTGATCCGCCCTGACTATTATCTCTCTCGTACTCAATTCCGATTTAGTTTCCGGGAACAATCAAATCAAACTTTTCTTTTTTGCCATATGCCTTTGGCCCGTAGTCTCGGCAGTAGGCTTCAATATTTTTTTTGAAATAAGGCGGCTTAGACTCCTGAATTTTTCCGACAAGATAATAAGTAAGGCAAAGCATAAGACCAAAACTCGCTGAAGTTGGAAGGGCTATATTCCATCGGTGTTTGGGGTGTCCGAAATATTTGTTTTTTATTCCGATGCCTATAACCAATTCTTTTTCCGACGGGACGACGAATTTGGCATGCCGGGCGTGCCCTTCCGGGAAAGCTCTCAGCGACAGATGCGATCCAAAGAGCTCGCTTTTTTTGATATCGAGCATTGGGCAGATATTCCCAAATCGATCCGGCAAAACGAAAGTGTAGCTTTGATAAGCGGAAAAATTTTTCGGAAGCCTCAGTCTTTTTATGAAACTTTTTATTTTCTTTGGATTTTCTCCAGTCGCGGAAAGTATCATTCCAAGGTAAGTTGATACATTATATGTATATGGTTCAGCGATTTTACGATAGGCGAATGCCTTGTCTGCGATCTTGGCGGCGGACGATTCGGCGCTGCAAGTCAGAAGCGTGGTTTTCAGTCTGTACTTTTTAGCAAGCTCTGCTTCCCAGACAGAATCTTTTTCTCCCGAGGCGGAGATGACGATTGCGTCTTTGATCAGCCTTTTTTTGATAATCGGATGATAGGAATTAATAATATTTTTGAAATTGCTTTCGTCGGCAAAAATGGCGGCCTTATCAGAAAACAAAATGAGTCCGGTATTATATGCATTGCCGCTGCCGATCACGAACGGGAGGCTGAATTTTTTCAGATCGAGTCTTGGCGGCTTGTTCTCGGAAAAAAAGTCCAAGGCTTTTACTGTGCTCTCGTTAAGACTGTCGATTTTAATCATGAAGATGTTTTAAGGTTTATGCTTTAATTGTAATATAGAAAACGGATTTTTCCAAAGTTGGGCAATTTTATTTTCCAGGAATTTGGCTGGCGGAGGCTGATATTTTGGATTGCCTGGCGCGGGTATTCAGCTTAAAAACAATAGGGGGTCCGAAACGGCCATTGCAAATGTAGCGATTGTTGCGGCCTCTCCTGATGCTTTTCGCCGCATGATAAGAAAATTATTTTCGCCGATTAATCAGGCTCCGGACGAAGCAGTCAATAATCGCGTTTCGGACAGGTGTGATTTTCCGACAAGGATCAGGGCGGGCTTTTTCCTGGCTAGGCGCCAAACGCAGATATTCCCGCTGAAGACAGGACTGCGTCCAGGGGAATTTACGAGAAATCAAAAAATATGCATTCGTAATTTATGGCTTATAAATAGGATAATAATACATGGGGTTGACACCTGTTTTTCATGCGTTATCATAAGGTAGTGATTCGTATGATGATATCATAATTTTAATTTTTAAATAAAAAAAATGCTTCGCCAAAGGCTAACGATAACGCTGGACGATCAACTCTTGTCAAAAATAGACAAACGGGTTGACGGGCATAAAATCCGGAATCGGTCCCATGCCATCGAATCGATTCTGAATGAAAAACTTCAAAGCAAGATTCTCAAAAAAGCAATTGTGCTTGGCGGCGGGAAGGGAATTGAATTCGAAGGCAAGACGATTTCCAAACTGCTCCTTCCCATAAACGGTAAATCGCTTATTGAAAAAAACATCGAAATTTTGAAAGAGCACGGAATCACTGATTTGATTTTATCTTTAGGGGGGCTGGGCGATCAGATACGGGAAAAACTTGGAGACGGATCCAAATATGGCATAAAAGTATTATATTTTGAACGGGATCGGGGCACGGCGGGCGTTTTGAGGCAGGCCAAAAGCATTTTGGATGAGACGTTTTTAATGATGAACGGCGACATATACCTTGAGAATATTGATCTTTTGGATATGTATGATTTTCACAAAAATCGCAAAGCTAAATCAACAATTTTATTGACTACCATAGACGATCCTTCTCTTTTTGGTTCAGTATTGCTAAAGGGTGATATCATTAAAAAGTTTTCCGAAAAACCGCGTCCGCAGGAATCTTATTCTCACTTAATTAACGGCGGAGTCTATCTTTTTGAGCCCGAAGTTTGCTCCATGGTTTCCCCGGAAACCATTTCTCTCGAAGGCGATATCTTTCCAAAGCTGGCTGAAGATCATAAGCTTTACGGATATTTCCTTGATAACCGATGGATCCATCTTCACAACAAGGAAAAGTACTCCGAATATATTAATTTGATAAGGGAACAAAAATAATGAAGTGTGTTATCATGGCAGGCGGAAAAGGGACGAGGCTTTGGCCGATCAGCCGCAAAGAAAGGCCAAAACAATTCCAGTGTCTCTTTTCGGAAAAAACAATGCTGCAGGAAACATTTTTGCGGCTTCGCAAGAAATTCGATCTTAAAGATATTTATGTTTCAACCAACGAAGAATATGTCAGTGAAGTAGAGAGGGAGGTTCTTGAACTGCCCAAGGGAAATATTATAGGGGAGCCGGCATCCCGCGGGTCGGCGGCAAGCATTGCCTTAACAGCGGCTGTTTTATCCAAGCGTGATGGTGACGAATCGGTGGCATTTTTCCCCGCGGATCACTATATCAAAAACCCAGAGGTGCTGATCGATGCCTTAGGCGCGGCAGATCGATTCCTGGAAAAAAATCCGGACAGCATAATGACTTTTGCGATTAACCCGACTTCCCCCGAAACGGGCTTTGGCTACATAGAAAAAGGAGATATATTGGAAAAGGAGAATGAATTTGAGGTATTTAAAACCAAAAGGTTCGTGGAAAAACCGGATATGGCGACGGCGCAGAAATATCTTGATTCCGGAAATTTTTTCTGGAGCAGCGGTATGTATGTGATGAAAATGAAATCGGTAATCAAGAAATTTGAAAAATACATTCCCGATACCTATAACAGGCTGATAAGCATAAAAGAATCGGTAGACACTGAAAAATATCAAGATGTCCTGCTGGAAGAATATCCGGAAATGGACAAGATAGATTTCGCGTTCAGTATTGTGGAGAACGACGATCAGGTGGTGGTGATGCCCCTCGCGCTTGAGTGGAGCGACGTGGGCTCCTGGGCATCTCTCAAGGACACGCTGATCAAAAACGGAAGCGACCATTTTGTGAAAGGGGAACATATTGATTTTGAAAGCGAAAACCTGCTGGTTTACGGCGCAAAAAAACTTATTACTACCATTGGTGTTAAGGATCTGATTATCGTGGACGGGGAAGATTCAATATTGATTTGTGACCGCAACAAAGCGCGCCTTGTTTCCGACGTGGTAAAAAAACTTGAAGAATCTGGAAAAATTTCTCTGTTGTAAATATTCATATTTAAAATAATGGAAAAACCAAAAGTATTAGTAACTGGCGGAGCCGGTTTTATCGGATCGAATTTCAGCAATATCAACAAAGATAAATACGACATTGTTGTTCTCGATAATTTATTGATGGGCGATCCGGATAATATAGAGGATAAGGAAAAGATAAAATATATTAAGGGCGATGCGTGCGAGATCGAAGATCTTCAAAAATGCGGAAACAGTTTTGATTACGTCATACATCTTGCCGGCACCTCGACAGCCCCCCTTTTTATGGACAAAGGTTTCGTTGACGGCTATGTGAATTCGGTAAAGAGTTTCGTGCGGGCCCTGGAGTATGCCCGCGAGTCGGGAGCGAAAAAATTTCTTTACGCCTCGACTTCATCGCTTTATGGAAATAATCCGGTTCCGCTGACTGAAGATCAGCATGTGGTTCCGCCCAATCATTATTCTGTCACGAAACAGCTTTATGAAAATTGTTCGGCTTGCTACCAAAAGGTGTATTCGGAAATGGACATAATCGGCTTTCGTTTTATGTCTGTGTATGGACCAAACGAGGAGGCGAAGGGGCCTTTTGCGAACATTATCTCTCAGTTTATTTGGGATATTGTCCGAGGCCGTTCGCCGATAATTTATGGTGACGGATCGCAATACCGGGATTTTACCAATGTTCGCGATGTTGTGCAGGGTTTGACACTTGCCATTGAAACGAAAGAGCCTCTGGGGAATGAAGTCTTTAATATCGGGACGGGAGAGTATGCTTCGCTCAAAGAGATAGCAGAAATGATTAACATCGAAGCGCGAAAGCATGGTATCGAAAAACTGGAACCGGAACATATTCCAAATCCTGTAAAGGAAGGTTATGTAAAATCACAATGCGCGGATATTTCCAAGATCAGCCGGCGGTTGGGATATAATCCCAACGTGAAGCTGAAAGAAGGAATTTCAGAACAAGTGGCCAATGTGAAGAAAGATAAAATTCGAAAAACAAGTTCGGATCTTCTTCGAGAAAAAAAAGGTTCTTAAGGCTTTGAAAATAAAATTTGCTGGTGCAAATTTAATCACTGAGAAATCAGGGTGAAAATAAGTATTAATTAATAAAAAAATCATGGAAACAAAAAAATCGGACAGCTTGAACGAAAAAATTTTCAAAGCCTATGACATTCGGGGGGTTTATCCCGATGAAATTAATGAAGATGCGGCGTATCTGATCGGAAAAGCATTTGTTGAATTTTTGGGCTGCAAATCTGTTGTAGTCGGGCGTGATATGAGAAAATCTTCGCCCAGCCTTTTCGAATCGCTTGTGAAGGGGATCACCGAGCAGGGAGCGGATGTGATTGATATAGGAATGGTTGCGACGCCAATGCTCAGCTTTGCTGTCATGCAGTGGAACAGCGAGGCCGGAATCATGGTGAGTGCGTCCCATAATCCGGCGCAGTACAACGCTTTCAAACTAATCCAAAACAAGAACGGTCTTGCTCTTCAAATATACGGAGGCGGCGGCATAGATGAAATAAAAAAAATATGCATTGCGTCAGAGTTCAGGAAATCAGAGAAAAGGGGGACAGTTGAAAAAAAATCGATAAATGAAGATTACAAAAGCCGTCTGCTGTCGGTCGCTCAGGGCATAAAAGATCTGAAGATAGTCTGTGACTATGGAAACGGCGTCGGTTCAATTTCTGCCATGCCCGCACTGGATGTGCTTCCAATAAAAGTTACGCATATGTTTGCCGAACCCGACGGTGACTTCCCAAATCACGCTCCGAATCCTCACGATATTGAAAACTTGATTTTTCTCCAGAAAAAAGTTGTCGAAGAAAAAGCTGATCTTGGAATTTTTTTCGACGGAGACGCTGATCGGAGCCAGTTGGTAAACGAAAAAGGAGAAATTATCTTTCCAGATATGGCGCTGGGCATTTTAGCGCTTGAAGAGCTGGCCAATAAGGGGAAAGGCAAGGTTTTTCACGACCTTAGATTTACCAAGGCTGTTTCAGAGAGCATAGGGGAGCACGGGGGCGAAGCGGTGATGATGAGGGTTGGGAACCCTTTTTACAAGGAAGCTCTGAATGACGAACAAGGACTGCTCGCAGGAGAGTTTTCGGGGCACATAATGTTCCGCGAATTTTATGGCATTGATGACGGTCTGTATTCCGCCCTTAAATTCATGAGTATAATGTGCAAGCAAGGAAAAAAAGCCAGCGAACTCGCAATTCCCTTTCAGAAATATTTTCAAACTGAAGAGATAAATATGAAAGTTTCGGACGCAGATGCGGCAATGGACAAGGTTAAAGAAAAATATTCAGGCGGGAAACTTATTGCGATTGACGGGATCCTGATCGATTCCGGAGATTGGTGGCTGTCGCTTCGAAAATCAAACACTGAACCGCTGGTGAGGCTTCGGATCGAGGCAGAAAAAAAAGAGATACTGGACGAGAAGCGCAAGGAAGTGCTTTCCGTGATAGAGTCGGCCTAAGAGCCTGTTTCAAAAGTCCGTATTCTGCTGCCATCCCTTCGGGAGATCACCCGCGGGGTGACAATTTCACAATTTCGGCTGCAAACAATTCACCGCTCGTCGGCATATACGCTGTATATTCCTCATCACGCTTCATTGTTTTCGCTCGAAATTTTGAAATTTCGCGACGGAAGAGACTTTCAAAACAGGCTTTAAGTTAAACGAAAAAAACAGCCCGTTGCAAGAAAGGGCTGTTTTTTGTGTTTTAAAATGCGCTCTGAAAATTTACAGCAGGCCTATTTTTTCTCTCACTTCTTTCATTTTTTCCGTTGCCAGCTTTTTGGCTTTTTCTTTTCCTTCTTCCAATATTCTCAAGACTTCTCTGTCCTCAATTTCATTGTATCTTTTCTGAAAAGGCTCCAGAAAGCTGATGATAACTTCGGCCAGATCTTTTTTGAATTCCGCATATCCTTTTCCCTGGTAGGAAGCGGCAATTTCTTTCGGCGTGGCATTGTCGAGAAGGGCATAAATATTCAAAAGATTTTTTATGGCCGGCTTGCCGTCCAAATATTTGATTTCTTTTCCGCTGTCGGTGACGGCCCGCTTTATTTTTTCGCGAATTTCTTCAGGCGAATCGGTGAGGGCGATATAATTATATTCCGATGTGGCGGATTTAGACATTTTTTTCGTCGGATCATCGAGTCCCATGATTCGCATTCCTTCCTTTACAATGTCAGGCTCGGGAACAGAAAATGTTTCCCCGAAAGTATTATTGAATCGGCGGGCAAGGTTTCTGGCGATTTCAACGTGTTGAAGCTGGTCTTCGCCTACGGGCACAAGGTTCGTGTCATAAAGCAATATGTCGGCGGCCATCAGGACAGGATAGTTGAACAGTCCCGCGTTAATGATCTGTTTGTGCTCCTTGGATTTGTCCTTGAATTGGGTCATTCGCTCAAGCTCCGGGATTTTCGTGATCGTATTCAAAATCCAGGCCAGTTCCGCGTGTTCGGAAACCTGAGACTGGACGAAAATCGTCGATTTTTCCGGATCAATTCCGGCGGCCAGATAGATTTTGGCGACCTCAAGCGTTTTTTTCCTAAGCTCTTCAGGTTTTTGGGGAACGGTGATGGCATGAAGATCCACTACGCAGAAAATTGGTTCGTATTTGTTCTGAAGTTCCACCCAGTTTTTGATGGCTCCGAGATAGTTTCCCAAATGGAGCGTTCCGGATGGCTGTATTCCGGAGAAAATTATTTTTGGCATAAAACTTGTAAAATAATGTTAGCTGGAGTTATAATGTAATTAAATAGTAATCGGAAACCGGTAATTAGTAAAGAGGGTTGAGGCATCCTCCAAATATGGATGAGGCGCGGAAATGATCTTCTTGACTGCCGGTATATTACCTGTTAACATACTTCGAGCTTTCTTTATTTATGATGAGACTCATTATTCATATCCTTTCCAATGCTCTTGGCATCTGGGCGGCGGCGCGGCTGGTTGCCGGAATCCATTTCTATGGAAATTGGAAATGGCTGATCTTGGCCGGAGCAGTGCTGGGTTTCGTCAATTTTTTTATCAAGCCAATCGTCAAAATAATTTCAACTCCGCTTATTTGGATAACATTGGGGCTGTTTACCGTAGTAATCAATGTTCTGATGCTTAATTTGGCGGCCAAAATCGTGGGAGCGCTCGTAATTGACACATGGATGGCGGCATTCTGGACGGTGATAATAATAAGCGCGATTAATTATCTGGCTTCGTCTCTCGCGAACGGCGACAACTAAGAAGATTATAATCAATTTATCGAATAACCAGTCCTAACGAATGGAAAAAATATTAACAATCATCCAAATAGCCGTTTCGATTCTGCTAACGGTCGCAATCTTGCTCCAAAACCGCGGGGCGGGCCTTGGGTCTACTTTTGGCGGAGATTTTGGAGGCTACTACACAAAGAGAGGCTTTGAGAAATTTCTTTTTTCCGCCACTATCTTTCTGGGGGCGATCTTTCTGGGGGTTGCAGTTGCCTTGATCTATATAACCTCAAGGGCTGTTTAATTGCTCTTCTGGAAAAACCTTTTGTTCCTTGAATTACTTTTGATTACGAAAATTATAAATGCGCAGTTGGCAAAAAATTTCTAAAACTTTTTCCGATAAGGAGCGTATAATGGTTGGCTGGCTCATCCTGATTGCGGCGGTGTCACTCATTGTCACGGTCGGGGCTTTCTACTACCACTATACAAGGGCCGTTCCTGTCATTGGCGGCGAATACAAAGAAGGGATAGTGGGGCAGCCGCTGTATGTAAATCCGATTTTGGCCGCCGGCAATGATGCTGACGCGGATCTTTGCGCGCTTGTTTATTCCGGGCTTTTCAAATATGACAGCGAGGGAAAAATCGTTCCGGATCTCGCCGAAAGCTATGAAATTTCCGATGATAAATTAACATATACCCTTCATCTTAAAAAAGATATAAAGTGGCAAGACGATGAGCCTTTTACTGCCAACGACGTTCTCTTTACCATCCAGGCGATTCAGGATCCGGCTTTCAAAAGTCCGCTTCGCCAGAACTGGCAGGGAGTTGGGATTGAAGTCGTGGACGACAATACGGTCCGTTTCATACTTCAGAATCCTTATGCCTTTTTCCTTAATAATTTATCACTCGGAATTCTTCCGATGCATATCTGGGGGGCAGTCGCTCCCGGCAATTTTCCGCTGGCTGAATATAATCTCCGTCCGGTGGGGACCGGTCCCTACAGATTCGTGAATTTTGAAAAAGACGACGAAGGGAATCTTCTCTCTTATGATCTCGAGGCCAGTGAAAACTATTACGCCCAGAAGCCTTATATAACCAATTTGAATTTTCAGTTCTATTACGACGAAGATTCGATGATAGAAGCTTATAACAACAAGCAAATTTTCGGAATGAGCTATATTTCTCCTTCAAAGGTGGCCGATATCAAAAGCAAAAAAAGCAATGACATCCATGCCATAAATATCCCGCGCTATTTTGCCGTTTTTTTCAATCAGCAAAAAAGCAAGGTGCTGGCAGACCGCGAAGTGAGAAAAGCATTGTCTTTGGCTATCGACAGACAGGCCATTATAAACGAAGTTCTGGCCGGAGAAGGGAAGGAAATATATACTCCCATTCCCCCGGGAACATTCGGCTCCACGGAAGACGTGAAAAAGTTTTCCTTCGATATTGAAAAGGCGAACAAAACGCTCGACGACGACGGTTGGAAGCGGGGAGACGACGGCATCAGGAAAAAAGACAATCAGACTCTTGAATTCAATCTGACAACCACCGATTGGCCGGATCTCGTGCAAACAGCGGAGCTTCTCAAGAAAGAATGGGAGGCAATCGGGGTGAAGGTTGAATATGAAACTCTTCCGGTGGCTGATATTCAGCAAAACTACATCAGGCCCCGGGAGTACGAAGCTCTTCTTTTCGGGCAAATGCTCGGAATCGATCCTGATCCGTTTGCTTTCTGGCATTCTTCCCAAACTCACGATCCGGGAATGAATTTGGCGCTTTATTCCAACACCGAAGTTGATAAGATTTTGGAAAAAACCCGCCAAGAAACAAACGCCGATGATCGGTTGAAGGACTATGAAAAATTTCAGCAAGATGTGGCCGATGACGTGCCGGTATCCTTTCTGTATAGCCCGAACTATCTTTATATAACCAACAAGATGGTAAAAGGGGTTGATATAACTTCCGTGGCTACTCCCGATAAAAGATTTGCAAACATTGCCGAGTGGTATATGAAAACGAAAAGAATAAAAAAATAATCGATACCTGAAAGATTAAGGAGCCGGTCCGGGTATCAAAGGAATACAGATTGCAATCAAAACAGTTAACGAGCCAAAATGTTGTTGGCTTGAAGATTATTAAAGATTCTCTTTTCGGCGGCTATTCAAGAACTGAAAGAAAACAGCCGCTTTCTGGGATTTATTGCCGATCGGAGCGAGTGGAAGGCCCCGCTTTGGCGGGCTCTGGGTAAATGGCAATTTATTTTGGAATTACCGAAAGAATCAGGGTCGACTTGACAAAATGGCAGGATAGTGATATTATTACACAATTACTTGCCCTTGCATAAAAAATACTTTATATAAGACATTACTAAGAAAAGCCTCGAATTTAGATATATGCATAATCATGCAGAGCCGGGTTATCAATGCCCAATTTGTCTTGGTGTTAGAAAAATAGAAAATAAAGACACCTTAATAAAAAAAAGCGATATTGTCTTCCAAAACAAATTGGTTACCGCTTTTGTCGCCTCTTTTTTCGTTGGCAGAAATGCCGGGCACCTGATAATTGTGCCAAACCGGCATTTCGAGAATATATATGACCTGCCTGAAGAATACGGAAAAGAAATATTCAGGATGTCCAAAAAATTGGCTCTTGCGGCAAAAAAAGCTTATTTGTGCGACGGAATAACAATCATGCAGAATAATGAGCCAGGCGGCGACCAGCACGCATTTCATTATCATCTTCATATTTTTCCGAGGTATGAAAAAGATGATTTTTCGAGTAATATGAACAATAAAAAATTAACGGATTTTAGGGTCAGAAGATCCTATGCCGAAAAAATAAAGAGGAAATTAAAAATAAATTTACAGGCCGAAGTGGCGGAATCGGCAGATTCACTCCGTACTAATTTCAGTTAAATCTTGGGGATGTGGCGGAACTGGCAGACGCGCTAGCTTCAGGAGCTAGTAGTAGCAATACTGTGAGAGTTCGAATCTCTCCATCCCCACAAATGAAAAATATTAAGCCGAAATTGGTACGGGGCAAGCTCGTGAGAGTTCAAATCTCTCCTTCGGCACAATTTAATCAATCCTTTAAAGAACAAAAGCACTGATCATGGATCATTGTTCTCTGTTCACTGAAAAAAAATGATTGCAACAAGAGCGCGCCGTCCGCAAAGGAGCGGCGTCAGAAATAATTTAAGAGTGATCCCTCTCGGGGGTCTCGAAGAAGTCGGTCGAAACATGACTCTTTTTGAGTACGGAAAAGACATTATTTTGGTCGATATGGGTCTTCAATTTCCCGAAGAGGATATGCCGGGAATCGATTACATCATTCCCAACACGGAATATCTTCGCGGAAAAGAAAAGAACATCCGGGGAGTGATTATCACTCACGGCCATTACGACCATATTGGCGCAATACCTCATCTGATTCCGAAACTTGGAAATCCGACTATCTACGCGACGGAATTGACGCGGGGCATAATCATGAAGCGTCAGGAGGAATATCACGTTCCCATCAATATAAAGACCGTGAAGAAGATCGACCGGCTGACATTGGGAGCCTTTAATATTGAGTTTTTCCATGTAAATCATACGATTCCTGACGCAGTGGGTCTTGCCATTACGACTCCGGTGGGAACGATTGTTCATACAGGCGATTTCAAGTTTGATCACAGTCCGGTAGCGGACGCGCCGGCGGATATCGCGAAAATTGCCCGAATTGGGGGAGAAGGGGTGCTTGCCCTTATGTCGGACAGCACTGACAGCAATACGCCGGGATATTCGATTTCCGAGTCGGTGATCAGAAAAACTCTCGACGAGCTTTTCAAAGACACCGGCGGCAGGATTATCGCGGCGACATTTGCCGCCCTTATCAGCCGCATCCAGCAAATCATCGAGCTTTCGGAGAAATACGGCCGGAAAGTCGCCATTGACGGTTATTCAATGAAGACTAATGTGGAAATTGCCCGCACTCTCGGTTATCTGCAGGTCAGAAAAAATACCATTATTCCCATCAGTGAAGCGAATAATTATCCCGATGATAAAGTGACGATTGTCTGTACCGGCGCCCAGGGCGAGGGAAAGGCCGTGCTCATGCGTATCGTTAACGGAGAGCATCGGTTTGTAAAAGTTCACAAGAACGACACCGTGATTTTTTCTTCGTCAGTTGTTCCGGGAAATGAAAGAACAGTTCAGGGACTCAAGGACGGGCTTTATCGGAAGGGCGCAAAAGTGATTCATAACGATATGCTTGATGTTCACGCCGGAGGGCATGCCCGCCAGGAGGATCTCAAAATGATGATCAATCTTCTCCGGCCGAAATATTTGATTCCTATCCACGGGCACTATTATATGCGCAAAGTCCATGGCGAGCTTGCCGAGCAAGTCGGCATGAGTCCGGAAAATGTTCATATCGGTGACAATGGCCAGGTGATTGAATTTGATTATCGGGGCAACGGAAAATTAATGGAAGAAAAGGTGCCCTCGAGTTATATCATGGTTGACGGGCTTGGAGTCGGCGACATCGGACAGGTTGTCCTTCGCGACCGGCAGGTGCTGGCGCGAGACGGGATGTTTACTATTGTGACTATTATTGATTCGAAAACAAAGCGGGTTATCGGAGAGCCGCAGGTAACCTCGCGAGGATTCATTTACGTCAAAGAAAATTTCGATCTTGTGAACGCGACCAAAAAGAAAGTGAAGGAAGTGGTCCAGCATGCGACTTCGAAAAATGAATCCGTGAACTGGTCTTACGTTAAAGACAATATCCGCGATACGGTGGGCCAATTCCTTTATTCCAAGACTCAGCGCCGTCCGATGGTCCTTCCGGTGGTGATTGAGGTATAGGTAAATTCAAATCGGCAAGAAAAAGGAACCATTACGAAAGTAAAGAGTCGCTTCAGGGCGACTCTTTACTTTTTTCGATTCTTGCTTTACAATTCATAATTAGCTTTTTAACCGGCCCATTATAATGAAAAAAACGCATCTCATCATAAAAGGAGCTCGGGTAAACAACTTAAAAAACGTCAGTGTTGAAATTCCCCGCGACAAGATGGTTGTCATAACCGGTCTTTCCGGATCAGGAAAATCTTCGCTGGCTTTTGATACGATTTTTGCCGAAGGGCACCGCAGATATGTGGAAAACTTATCGGCCTACGCGCGCCAATTCTTAAATGTGGCTAAGAAACCGGAAGTCGATAAAATCGAGAACCTGGCGCCGGTTATCGCCATAGATCAAACTAATATCAACAGGAGTCCCCGCTCGACCGTTGGGACAATGACGGAGATTTACGATTATCTCCGTATTTTGTTCTCCAAAATCGGCGAGGCTCATTGTCCAAAATGCGGAAAGCTCCTCACTAAGAAACAATCAAACGAAGTCGCAAATGAAGTCATAGAAAGCGCAGAAGGGAAAAGCGTTCAGATGATTGTTATGGCGAGGCCTTCTGAAAAGAGAAAAAGCATCCGGGAAACGCTTTTGGAATTCGGACAGCTGGGATACGCCCGCGCCAGAATAGGCGGAAAGGTAATGGCCATTAAGGATGCGATCAGACAGCCGGAAATTACAAGCAGCGCTCTGTCTGCCGATCTTGTGATCGATCGAATCATAATAAACAGCAAATTTCAGGACAGGGAGAGGCTCATTGATTCAATCGAAACAGCCATGAAGCTTGGAAAAGGAGAGGTAATTATCAGATTCGAAGACGAAGAAGAAGACAGGAAATATAACCGGTATATGATCTGTCCGGATTGCAATTTCGTGCTGGAGGAAATTACTCCGCGCCTTTTTTCTTTTAACAGCCCCGAAGGAGCCTGTCCTTCCTGTTTTGGGCTTGGAACAAAACTTGAAGTTGATGTCGACCAGGTTATTCCCAATAGAAATTTAAGCCTCAACGAAGGGGCGATTCGGCCGTGGAAAAACATGGGATCCCGCGGATTGAACCAGAACGGATATTTGAAGAGTCTGGAGAGGATTGCCAAAAAATATCGTTTTTCTCTTGATCAGCCGGTGAAGAAAATAAGTTCTGAGGCTCTAAAGGTGATACTTTTTGGCGAAAACGGAGAAAGCGGCATTGGAGAAAAAAGCAATTTTTCGGAGTACGAGGGCGTTGTTCCGATGATGCAGCGCAAATATAAAGGAGCAAATTCCGAATATATAAGGAGCGAAATTGAAAAATACATGATTGTTAAAATCTGTCCCGAATGCGCCGGGAAGAGACTGAGCGAAAAATCGCTTTCGGTTTTAGTGGACGGAATGTCGATTCATGATTTTTCCGAAGTCAGCCTGGCCAATTTCAAGGAAAAATTTCTGGCCGTTGAAAAGAAAGACAGTATTTCGGAAGGCGACAGAAGGATTGTGAATGAAATATTCAGGGAAATTGATAAAACCATCATGAATTTGTGTGAAGCGGGACTGGGATACCTCAAGCTTTCCCGAAACGCCAATTCTCTTTCCGGCGGGGAAGCGCAGAGGGTGCGTCTCGCCACTCAAATCGGATCGGGACTCACGGGAATTCTTTATATTCTGGACGAGCCGTCTGTCGGTCTTCACGAAAGGGATACGGAAAGACTCATAGAAGTAATGAAAAAACTCAACAATGAAGGAAACAGCGTTATTGTGGTTGAACACGATCCTCAGATAATGAAGGCTGCCGATTGGATAATTGACATGGGTCCGGGAGCGGGGGAGGAAGGCGGAAAAATTATTTTTTCAGGTACGTACAAAAAGATTTTCTCTTCCCAAACCGTAACCGGCCGATATCTCAGCGGCAAGAAAAAAGTTTTCAATAAAAAATCTTACCGCAAGGGAAAAGGAAAGGAGCTTGTGATTTTGGGCGCGGAAGAAAACAATCTGAAAAATATTGACGTGGCAGTTCCTCTTGGGAAACTGGTTGTAATAGCAGGCGTTTCCGGCTCGGGAAAAAGTTCTCTTATGCAGGATATTTTAGGGAAGGCTCTGAGCCGTCATTTCTACGGGAGTAATAAGCTTCCCGGGAAGCACAAAAGGATAGCGGGAATCGAGCATGTTTCAAAGGTGATCAGTATCGACCAGTCGCCGATTGGGCGGACGCCCCGCTCGAACGCGGCGACCTATACGGGCGTATTTTCCCATATCAGGGACATATTTTCCGAAACTTCCGAAGCGGAAGCGCGCGGTTATACCCCTTCCCGGTTCAGCTTTAATATGAAAGGCGGGCGATGCGAGGTTTGCCAGGGAGAAGGGCAGAAAAAAATCGAAATGCATCTTCTTCCCGATATTTATACTCCCTGTGAGGCTTGCCGGGGAACAAGATATAACCAAAAAACACTTGAGATTGAGTTTCGCGGAGTAAACATTGCCGAGGTGCTGGACATGAGCGTCAGTTATGCCCTTTCATTTTTTTCGAATTATTCGCTGGTTGCCGACAAACTCCAAACTCTTTGCGACGTCGGGCTGGGATATCTGAAACTTGGACAGTCCGCCATGAATCTTTCAGGAGGGGAGGCTCAAAGGATAAAGCTGGCGACGGAACTGGCGCGCCGTACGGACGGGAAAGCGCTTTATATTTTGGACGAGCCCACTGTCGGACTTCATTTTGAAGACGTCGCAAAGCTTCTTCGAATTCTGGACGAGCTGGTTGAAAAAGGAAATACTGTTTTGGTCGTTGAACACAATCCGGACGTTATTTCAAGCGCGGATTGGGTGATTGAGCTTGGTCCTGAGGGAGGAGAAGAGGGAGGAATGATAGTTTTTGAAGGGACGCCGAAGGAGCTCAAAAAAGCGAAAACCTGGACTGCTAAATATATGAAATAATTTTCAATTATCAATTATATCGTTTAAAATTGATCATTGGAAATTGAAAACTGGCCGTGGACGATGTTGAAAATATCAGAAAGAATATACTTTCAACGCTTATTTATTACAATATCCTTGATTTTCCTCTCACTTCTTTTGAAATCTGGAAATATCTAACCGCTGCGAAAGGAGATGCAGGCGAAAAAAAGAAAGTTTCACTGGGGGATATATATGGGGTTCTGGAGAGCGGGAAACTTGGAAATCGCATTGAAGAATATCGCGGTTTTTATTTTCTGCGCGGGCGGAAAAAATTAGTCGGGATCAGGATTCAAAACGATAAGAATTCCATTGAAAAGCTGAAAATTTCTGAAAAAGTTGCCTGGTGGCTGAGATTCGCGCCTTTTGTCCGGATGGTGGCGGTCACCGGAACGCTTGCGATGAAAAATACCGAACCGGAAAGCGACATTGATTATTTCATTATTTTGAAAAAAGGCAGAATTTTTACGGGAAGATTATTAGTGACGGCAATGGCGCATATTCTGGGGCGGAGAAGGCATGGAAGAAAAATAAAAAACCGGATCTGCCTTAATTATTATATTGCGGACAATAGTCTTGAGATTAAGCGCCAGGATCTTTTTGCGGCTAACGAATATACCTTTGTCTTTCCCCTTTACGGATTTTATTTATTCCGAAAATTTTTGGCAGAGAATGCCGGATGGATAAGAAAATATAAGCCGAATTGGGAAATACCTGAAATTGCGCCGGCGAGATATTATGTCGGAAAATCCAGTTCGAGCCGATTGCTTCAAAAAGCCGGAGAAACCTTGATAAATTCCCTTGGAGGCGATAGAATAGAAGCCTGGCTGAAAAGAAAACAGATTAATCGGATAGAGGGCAATATACTCACAAAAAAAGAAGGGGCATATGTCGAAGCGGACGATTATAATTTGATTTTTTTGCCTGAACCGCAGGGGCCAAGAATAGAAGAGAAATATGAGACCGTTGCGGGAGAAATATATTCAGAGAATATCTCTTACGACGAATCATTCGGCTGAAAAGTTGACAGAAAAAATATTTTTTCTATAATAATCATTGGATTGGCAGTCTCTGTCTTCGAGTGCCAATGCAATAGGATTTACGAATTATGGTTTATGATTTATGAATTTTTTCTCATAAATCGTAAATCTTAAATCATAAATCGAAAAAAACTATGGCAAAACAAATCATGTTCGACGAGGACGCTCGCCGAAGGATTAAATCGGGCATTGATAAAGTGGCGGATGCCGTGAGAGTGACCCTTGGTCCCAAGGGGAGAAATGTCGTTTTGGATCGCGGGTTTGGAAATCCGGTCGTAACCAACGACGGCGTGACGATTGTAAAGGAAATTGATCTTGAGGACAAGTTTGAAAACATAGGCGCGGAATTTGTAAAGGAGGTGGCAAACAAGACAAATGATGCGGCCGGGGACGGAACGACAACGGCGACGATTCTTACTCAGTCGATAGTCGAATCAGGCGCAAAATTCATTTCGAAAGGCATTAATGTGATTGAGCTGAAAAACGCACTGGCAAAACTGTCTAATCGTGTTTCCAATAATTTGAAAAAGGTTTCCAAAGAAATAAGCGGCGATGCAGTTGAGCAAGTGGCGACAATTTCGGCGCAGGATCCGGAAGTCGGAAAGATGATTGCGAAAGTTATCAATAAGGTTGGAAAAGAAGGTGTGATTACGGTTGAAGAGTCGCAAACTTTCGGGCTCGCTGAGGAAGTGGTGGAAGGGATGAAGTTCGACAAGGGGTATATTTCCCCATATATGATCACGAGCGCTGAATCGATGGAGGCAGAACTCAAAGATCCGCATATACTCATCACTGACAAGAAAATTTCCTCCATTCAGGAAATTCTTCCGATTCTTGAGAAAATCGCTCAAACAGGCAAAAAGGAGATGGTGATTATCGCCGAAGAAGTTGAAGGGGAAGCTCTCGCGACACTTGTTGTGAACAAACTTCGCGGAATTTTGAATGTTTTGGCTGTGAAAGCCCCGGGATTCGGCGACACCCGGAAAGCGATGCTTGAAGATATTGCGATTCTCACGGGCGGGCAGGTTATTTCTGAAGAAAGGGGAATGAAAATGGAAAATGTGACGCTTGAAGAGCTGGGTCGGGCCGGAAGAATTGTTTCCACGAAGGATGACACCACTATTGTCGACGGGAAAGGAAAGAAAAAAGATATCGACGCCAGATCTGCTCAGCTAAAAGCGCAGATTGAGAAAGCGACTTCGGATTTTGATAAGGAAAAGCTTCAGGAAAGACTCGGAAAACTCTCCGGCGGAGTCGCTGTCATCAAGGTTGGCGCGGCGACTGAAGTGGAGCAGAAAGAAAAACAACACCGGGTGGAAGACGCCGTCGAAGCGACTAAAGCCGCGCTTGAGCAGGGAATTGTTCCCGGCGGCGGAATTGCGCTTCTTAATGAGGCGGTTAAATTGAGAGATGATCTTAAAAAGAATTTAGCGCACGAGGATCGTATCGCCTTGCAAATATTTACGGAAGCCCTGGATGCTCCGGTAAAACAGATTATATTAAACGCGGGTCAATCCCCGGATGTTGTAATCTCCAAAATTCAAGAACTGCAAAAGACCTTTTTGGGTAAAGAACAGACGGTAAAAAAGATCGACATCGGAACCGGTAAGGAAGTGGAAGTCAATTATCACATAAATGAATTAAACCCAAAGGCTGACTTTAATGTCGGGTACGACGCCGGACACGAGATGCCGATGTACACGGACATGTTCAAAGCCGGAATTATAGATCCGACAAAAGTGGTGATCAGCGCGCTTTCGAACGCCGTTTCCGCCGCTTCGATGCTTCTTACGACCGAGGCCGTTGTCACCGATATTCCGGAGAAGAAAGAAAAAGGCTCCGGTATGCCGGATATGAGCGGTATGGGAGGCATGGGAATGGGAATGTAAGCCGGCAAACAATAAGTAATTTAGTCCGGCGGGATATATCAAACAGGGACTGCGAGAGCAGTCTCTGTTTTTTTGGAAATATTTTTTGTCTTTGCGGTGTATAAATTATGAAACGGCTTTTTATTATTAATTTAATTTTTTGAATCCAGGCTTAACGATATTTATTCAATTAAGCCGCGTTCAGGAGAGCAACGCATATGCCAAGAATTATACATTTTGAAATTCCAGCCAGTGATCCCGAAAAGACAGCCAAATTTTATACGGACACGTTCGGTTGGGAGATTAAGAAGTGGGACGGGCCGATGGATTATTGGCTTGTGATGACGGGTGACAAGGCGAAGCCCGGAATCGACGGGGGAATTTATAAAAGAGACGAGAAGATGAGGGAAGTCGTGAACACGCTCGATGTGCCGGATATTAAGGAGTATGTCGAAAAAGTGAAGCAAAGCGGCGGAACTGTGACGGGAGAAATTCAAGAAATTCCGGGAGTGGGAATGTTTGTATATGCCATGGATCCTGAAGGGAACAAATTTGGCATGATGCAGTCTTTTCCGGATGCGAAGATGGCCTAGGGAAGTATTTTTTGTATAAGTTTAAAAAAGTCTGCAGGCAAATTATGACCGGCGGGCTTTTGTTTTTATCAGAAAATCTGTATATTGAAAATATAATCGTCTAAGGAGCATTATTATGAAAAAAACGGCGTTGATCTCGGTTTACGAGAAAGAAGACGTAGAAAAATTTGCGAAAGACTTGGTGGAAATGGGATGGGAAATCATTTCTTCGGGGGGGACGGCGAAATATTTGGCGGAACACGGGGTAAAGACGAGGAATACTTCTGAAATTTCTGGGGGGGAAGCGATATTGGGGCACAGGGTGGTTACTTTGTCGCGCGAAATCCATGCCGGACTTTTGGCAAGACCCGATGTTTCCGAAGATATGACGGAACTTGAAAAACTTAAAATCCCGTTTATTGATTTGGTTTGCGTCGATTTATATCCTCTCGAAGATGCAATTTCAAAAACCGACGCCAGTTACGAATCTGTGATTGAACTTACTGATATCGGAGGGCCGACTCTTCTCCGCTCCGGGGCAAAAGGCGGAAGAATTGTCATCTGCGATCCGGAAGATCGGGAAAAAGCCATAGCAAAACTGAAAACCGAAGAGGGAATCAGCAAAGAGGAAAGGATCGAACTCGCGGCGAAAGCCGAACATATCATATCCGAGTACTGTCTTCATTCGGCGAAATTTCATTCGAAGGAAAAATATTCCGGATTCGCCGGAAGACAAATTTTGGAAACTTTATACGGAGAAAATCCCCAGCAAATGCCGGGAAAACTGTACGCGACGGAGAATAAAGATCCGCTGGCGCTGGATAAATTTCAGATTCTTACCGAAATGGCGCCGAGCTTCAATAATACCTGCGACATTGACCGGATGCTCCAGGCCATGACGCATATCGCGGCGGCGTTCGACACAAACAATATCTCTGCCAAATATTTCGGCGTTGCCGTGAAACACGGCAATTGCTGCGGCGCGGCTTATGGCGACGACAAAATTAATGTCATCAAAAAAGTCGTCGAAGGCGATCCCCGGGCTATTTTTGGAGGTCTTGCAATGTTTAATTTTGATTTAGATGAGGAAGAGGCGGAAACGCTTCTGACGCATCTCATGGAAGAAGGGCGCAGGAGATTGCTGGACGGAGTCGCGGCGGCCGGTTTTTCGGAAAAGGCTTTGGAAATCGCCAGGCGGAAAAAAGACAAGTGCCGCTTTATCGTTAATCAGGCGCTTTCCCATTTAGGCAGAAACAGCCTTGATGCGTCTGCAAGATTCCGTTATGTCCGCGGAGGATTTCTCTGTCAGCCTAATTATACTTTTGTCCTGGATTTATCAAATCCGGAAATTAAAATATACGGAAATCTGGAAGATTCGATGAAGAGCGATCTTTTGCTGGCCTGGGCCGTTTCAAGCACCTCTAATTCGAATACAATCACTTTGGCGAAAGATGGCGGACTGATCGGCAATGGCGTCGGACAGCAGGATCGCGTGGGATGCGCCGAGCTGGCAATAAAACGGGCCAGAGACGCAAAGCATGAAATTCAGGGGTCTGCGGCGGCAAGCGACAGCTTCTTTCCATTTTCTGATGCGCCCGAGGCCCTGGTGAATGCCGGCGTAAAAGCGATATTTTCGACCTCAGGATCAGTCGGAGACGAGAAAGTTCGAAAGGCGCTTCTTGGCAGAGAAATTGCCATCATTCAGTTCCCCGACAGGCTTTCCAGAGGTTTTTTCGGGCACTAGGAACGGAAACCGGATAATCCTTCAGTATAATTGCGTTCTGTGGTATAATAAGGGCATAAATATTAAAATAAAAATGAAAAATGTATTGGAAGATCTTAGATGATTTCAACTTTATTTCGCGGTGCAAGAAGTATCGGATAGGTCTCTGGCAATGCCCTAATTTTCTTTTTATAGTAATGGCCGTGATCACTATTGCGGCTATGCTCGGCACAAATTATATCTCCAAGTTTTATGATGACGAAACCGTGACCATCCTGAGTGTCAGCGGAGTCGCGATTTTAATATTGGTGATCGGAAATTTTATTATTCGCGGAGTCGAAAAAATCGCGGAAGCCAATATTATGAAAAGCGAATTTATTTCAATAATATCGCATCAGCTTTGCAGCCCCCTGTCGGCGATAAAATGGAATCTCGAGGTATTGGAAACGGAAAAGGAGGGAGAAGAAATCAAAATGACGCCAAAGCAGCTGCTGTTTCTGGGAAACATCAAAAAATCAAATGAAAAGATGCTGAAACTAGTCAATGATCTTCTGGAAGTAATAAGGATCGACCAAGGACGTTCAGTTTTCGCCAAAGAAAATGTCAGCCTTGCCCAATTGGTAAAAGAAGTAATCATTGATCTGGAATATCTGTGGGGAATCAAAGGCGTGAAAATTAATCTGGAGAATAATTCTTCTCTTCCGAGAGTTTTCGTTGATCCCAAAAAGATGAAAATAGTAATGGAAAATCTTATGGGGAACGCTATAAAATATTCAAATGATGACAGCGAAATTAATGTAATTCTTAAATCTGACGGGAAAAAGGTAATGTTTATCGTTGAGGATCATGGAGCGGGAATTCCGCATTATCAGCATGACAAGGTTTTTGAGAAATTCTTTCGTTCCAATAATTCCTCCAAATATAGGACTGAGGGAGTGGGCCTGGGACTTTATCTCGTCAAGGCGATTCTTAAAAATTTTGAGGGAGAGGTCTGGTTTGAAAGCGAACTGAACAAAGGATCGACGTTTTATGTCAGTTTGCCTGTAACGCGCGGTTGATTAGCCGATGTTTCGAATTAAGTTTAAAAAGATAAAAAGTAAATTATAAAGGTATGGACGAGCAAGCTTCAAAAAAAATCCTCATCGTCGAAGACGACCGGTCTCTCCAGAATGCTCTGTCGGAAATGCTTAACCAGGAAGGATATGAAATAGTTTGCGCCTTTGACGGAGAAGAGGCGCTTGAGAAGATAAAGGAAGAAAATTTTGATCTTGTTCTTCTTGATATCATACTTCCCAAAAAGGACGGTTATGAGGTGCTGGCTGAAATAAAAAAGAGCGAGAAAAAGGATGTTCCCGTCCTGATTCTCACCAATCTTGAGGAAGTTGATAATGTCCAGAAAGCTCTTTCTTTGGGAGCAACGACTTTTATGGTAAAATCGGATTTCAGCCTCAAGGATGTTTTGGAAAAAATAAAAGAAAACTTAAAGCAATAACGGTTGGAAAAATTTGAGATGAAAATAATTTGTCTTCGGCTGAGCTCTTGCTTTAACGCGAATTTCGACAAAAAACAAAATGAGAGTCGATAACGAAAGATTAAAAATTTTTATCCTGGACGCAGGGCTTCTTAAGGAGGAGGCTGTCGACCAGGCCATCGAAGAAGGGAAAAATTCCGGGAAACGCCTCGGCGATATTTTGGTTGAGAAAAAACTTCTTGATCAAAACCAATTGCGTCAGCTATATTCCTATATTCTTGGCATTCCTTTTGTGAATTTGGAAAAAGAGATAATTCCAAAAGAGATTCTCCAGATTATCCCTGAGCCGATTGCAAAAAAATATCAGATCGTGGCTTTCAAGAAAACAGGTACGGAGCTCAAAGTTGCCATGCTCAACCCGGAGGATCTTCAGACGATTGATTTTATCAGAAAAAAAACGGGCCTTAAAATTTCTCCGTGCATTACGACTGAGGAGGGGATAGGCAACGCCCTTAAGCAATATGAGCAGAGCCTAAAAGCGGAATTCGGGGACATAATCGACAAGAACTCCCAGGAAGTTTCGAAAGAAGGGTCCCTTGAAAAGGTCGCCCAGGATCTTCCGGTGATTCGAATTGTCGATACGCTCCTTAAGCACGCAATTATTCAAGAGGCGAGCGACATCCACATCGAGCCTGACGAAAAGGAAGTCCGGGTTCGTTACCGGATAGACGGAATATTGCATGACGCCATGACCCTTCCCAGGGCGGTTATTGACGGGATTGTGGCCAGAATTAAAATTCTTTCCAACTTGAAGCTTGATGAACGGCGTCTGCCGCAGGACGGGCGGTTTAAGATTGAGCAGGACGGGCGAAGGATAGCCTTTCGTGTCTCGATTCTGCCGGTTTATTCGGGCGAAAAGGTGGTGATGAGGCTTTTGGACGAATCTTCGAAGGGTCTCACTCTTGAGGGGATGGGGCTCTGGGGAAACTCGCTGGAGATTATTCATCAAGCGATAAAAAAACCCAACGGAATGCTTCTCGTGACCGGCCCGACAGGATCAGGAAAAACAACCACTCTCTATACCGTGATGGACATCCTCAACACGCCCCAGGTCAATATTTCTACCGTGGAAGACCCGATTGAATATAAGATGTTTCGCATTAACCAAACTCAGGTCAGCCCCTCTATCGGACTGACTTTTTCCCAGGGTCTCCGGGCTCTTCTCCGGCAGGACCCTGACATCATTATGGTCGGGGAAATTCGGGATAAGGAAACAATGGAAATTGCCATCCATTCGGCTATGACCGGACATCTGGTGCTTTCGACGCTTCATACGAATAGCGCTGCAGGTACGATTCCGAGGCTTCTCGATATGGGGGCGGAGCCTTTTCTTATCGCTTCGACTATAAATGTCGTAATGGCACAACGGCTCGTAAGGAAGCTTTGTCCGGATTGCCGGCAGCCCTATAATCTTGACGCTGAACTGATAAACTCGCTCAAAAACCAGCTGGATCTCGAAAGAATTTTCAATTTGGCTGCAAAAAACAATATGCTCGATAAAAACTTACTTGAGCAAAAAGACTGGTCCCGGATCACTTTTTATCGTCCGGGAGGATGTGCAAGATGCCGGCAGGAAGGATATAAGGGTAGAATTGGAATTTTTGAGGTTATCGAAATCGATGAAAATATTTCACAAATGATCGCCAAGATGGCCAGCAGCGAAGATATTGAGAAAAAAGCCCAGGAAAAGGGAATGATAAGGATGATCGAGGACGGAATAATAAAAACAATTCAGGGCACCACTTCGATTGAAGAAATATTGAGAGTGACGAAAGATTAATTTTTATAATTTTGAATTATCTTATGCCCCAATTCACCTTCATAGCCAAAAACAGCAAGGGGGAAATAAAGAACGGGGAAATAGAAGGAAGGGACAAAAGATCCATTGTGGAAAATCTGCGATCGGAAGGTTTTTTCGTAACTGCTATCGAGGAAAAAGACAAAATAGGAAAGGATGATAAAAAAACAAGGGGCGGGTTTTTCTCGGGAGTGTCGCTCAAGGATAAAATGATGTTTGCGCGGCATCTCGGAGTGATGCTCGCTTCCGGCCTTTCTCTTCCGAAAGCGCTCAAAGTCATCAGCAACCAAACAGGAAATAAAAAATTCCGCCGGATCCTTTCGGAGCTCGAAAATGACATCAAGACCGGAAACAGTTTGGCAAACAGTCTGGAAAAATACCCGGTTTTTGACGAACTCTCAGTCAATATGATAAGAGTCGGGGAGGCGGGCGGAAATATGGAAGAGGTGCTCGGCCTCTTGGCCGACCAATTGGAAAAAGAACACAATCTTCTGAGCAAAGTCAGGGGCGCCATGTACTATCCTTCCGTGATTCTCTTGGTGATGATCGGTGTCGGGATCGCAATGATGATTTATGTGGTTCCGAAGCTGACAACGGTTTTTTCCGATATTTCCAGCAGTTTGCCGCTCTCTACCCGGATGATAATCGCATCAAGCAACTACATGGCGAGCCATCAGCTGATAGTAATTTCCGGGATCGTGCTGCTGGCTGCAGTTTTGGTTGCTTTCTTCAAAACATCAACAGGAAAAAAAATATCAAGCCTAATTTTTTTTAAGGCTCCGGTAATAAAAAATGTAGTTATTAAAGTCAACAACGCCCGATTTGCAAGGATATACAGTTCATTGACGAAGAGCGGAGTGCCGGTTGTTGAATCTCTAAAAATAATATCACGCACTTTGACAAACAATGCCTACCAGAAAGCTTTTCGGGATATAAGTGAAGATGTTCAAAGAGGAAAACCGCTTCATGAGGAGCTGGCAAGATATCCCAAACTTTTTCCGATTCTTGTCATGCAAATGGTTGAGGTGGGTGAAGAAACGGGAAAAACCGTCGAAGTCCTTACGAATCTCGCCCATTTTTATGAAGATGAAGTCGATCAGCTTACAAAAAACCTCTCTTCCATCATTGAGCCGGTATTAATGGTTATTATCGGATCGGCAGTTGGTTTTTTTGCCATCTCGATGATTATGCCAATGTATTCGGTGATGGAAAATATGTAGGCATATTGTGAATTTTTTCACGATATCAAGTTTCTGGTTTCTAATAATCAACTTCCAAATGAGTTCCAATGACCAAAATTAAAATCGCCGAAAATTTCGGGTTTTGGCAATTGAATATTTAAACTTAGTTGATATTTAGTTTCCGATAATTGGAGTTTTAAAGGGATTCATGTTCACAGAAATATAATGATAAAAAGAAAAATAGAAAATAAGGAGAAAGGCTTTAGTATATTGGAGGTTGTGGCGGCAATTTTTATTTTCTCCATAGTCACAATTACAATATACGGTTCTTTCAGCGCCGGGCTCAATTCGGTGGCTCAATCAAAGCACCGCGTTTCGGCGACGGAGCTTGCGAACGAGAAAATGGAAATAATCCGCAATATGTCATACGCGGACATCGGAACGGAAGGAGGCGTTCCCGGCGGAATCTTGCCGCAGGAAGAAACGGTGTGGAAGAGTAACCAGAAATTCAGTGTTCGAACGGCGGTAATTTATGTCGATGACGCTCTTGACGGCGTGGCAGGAGGAGATCCTAATGATGAAATCACAAAAGATTATAAAGAAGCGCGCGTGGAGGTGATCTGGGCGGGAATCAGCTGGGGCAAAGGCGTCACCCTGGTTTCCCGTTTTGTTCCAAATGGCGTTGAGAGTGAAAGCGGGGGAGGAACCTTCGTTCTGAATGTAATTGACAGCACCGGTCAAGGAATATCGGGTGTCGAGGCTCATATTGTGAATAACGAAGCCAATCCGCAAGTGAATATCACAACTCAAACCGACTCATCAGGGAGCATTCTGATGGCCGGTATGCCGGCGGGCGACCGAAATTACGAAATAGGTATTTCCAAAGATGCATACGAAAGCGTCTCCACTTTACCTCCTTATCCTGATACGGCCTATGACCCGACGGATACTCACGGATCAGTGGAAGAAGGCGGTTTAAGCAGTAAAACGATAATTTCCGACCAGACCGGGACGATAACCATCACTTCCGAAGATCTTAACAGCAATCTGATTCCAAATATGGATTTTCATCTTGCAGGAGGAAGGATCATCGGGACGACAAGAGAGACTCCCGTACAATCTGTTTTCAGCTATAATCAAGACACGGCGACCGATGGGAACGGAACCCTGACTTTGGATGATATGTCTCCCGGAAACTACACAGTCAATTTCACGGAAGCGGGATATACTCTTATCGGAACCGAAGCGCCTCTTCTTCATTTTTCGCTGGCGCCGGGCCAAATTCTCAGTGTAACTTTACTCGTCGTGAATAATGGCATCAATTCGCTGATCACGAGTGTCACAAATCCGATTACCAAGGAGCCGGTAAGCGGAGCCAGCGTTCGCGTGTTTGATGGAGCCGGATTTGACCAAACGCTCATCACGGGAGACTCAGGCAGAGTTTATTTTCCGCCGAATTTGGATCTGCCGGTTACGATGAATTCCGGACCCTACAGTATTGAAGTGACTGCCGGCGGATATACCAGCTATTCCGGTTCGATCGAAGTCAGCCAGCTTACGCAAACTGCAATTGAACTGAATCCTTTATAATTTGTGAGCGCGAATCGGCAGTGAAAAAAATGAAAAAAATTTTACATGAAGAAAAAGGAATGACGCTTGTCGAGATGCTCATCGCAATGTTTATATTCATCATAATGATGTTCGGGTCCGTCTACCTTCTGAGTCAGATATACAAACGTTACGGATTTGCCATGGAGCAGGGAATGTCGACTCATGCGGTGCAGCACAGCCTTAAAATAGTGCTCGAAGAGTTGCGGGGAATCCGGCAGTCTGATGCGGGATCATATCCGATTGAAGAAGCTGAGAACTTCAGTTTTACCGCTTTCTCTGATGCTGACAAAGATGGAACAACAGAAAGGATTCATTATTTTTTTGAAGACGGAAAAATCAAGAAAGGGATAACCGAGCCTGGCGGAACGCCGCCGTCTTATCCGGAAGGTGATCAGTCGGTTTCCATTATAGCCGAGCATGTGGTCAATACCGCGGAGCAGCCGCTATTTTACTATTTCGACGGGAATTATCCGGTTGATCAGGAAAACAATCCGCTTAGCACGCCCGTGTCTCCGATAAGCGGTATCCGGATGGTGAAAATCGATATTTTCTATAACCTTAATCCTTTTCGGTCTCCGGACAATGTTCGTTTGGAGTCCTATGTGGAGCTAAGAAACCTGAAGGATAACTGGTAGAAGAAAATTAAAAATTAAAAATGAGAAATGAAAAATTGCGGCGTTCCGCTTTGCGTGACGGACATTTTAAGGAATAGAAAAAACAATGGATCCGTTCTGATATTCATTGTCATTATTGCCGCTATGGGAGCGACAATTCTTTTGGGCCTGACCGTCTTTGTGGCATCCCAGGACAAAAATAGCCGGAGAACGGCTGCTCAGGAACAGTCCTTTGGGGCGGCAGAAGAAGGAATATATTGGTATCGCTGGTATCTGGCCCCTAAGATCGAAGGAAAAACAGCTCGCGAAGTAGACGAGTTTTGGGCGAGCGGAAATCCAGTCGGGGTGGCAGAGCCGTATGAATCCGAGGTGAAAGATCCTTCGGGGGCGGCGCTGGGGAAATATAAGCTGGAAATAACTCCTCCGCCGACCGGATCGTCAATAATCATTGCGAAATCAACCGGCTGGACGTATAAATCTCCAAACGTAAAGAGAGTTATTCAAGTGCGTTTCAGGAAACCGGCCTGGTGTGAATATGTAGTTTTAGGAAACAGCGACATAAGGTTTGGAGAGGGTACGGATGTTTACGGCATGGTTCATTCAAACGGAGGCGTGCAATTTGACGGCGTGGCCCATCACCTCGTAACGGCTCTTCCTGAAGAATATTGGAGCGAGGACAATGACGTGCGAGGCTGGCACGATGGCGTCTGGACGAATAATCCCCCTGAATCAGAAAGGTTTCTTGCCGGAAAGGAATATCCCGCTCCGGAAAAAAGCTTCAATTCCGTGATTGCCAATCTTAATCTGGCAAAGGATTATTCCGATCCGGAAGAAGGCGGACTTTATCTGGGCCAGGACAAAGTTGACCAGCAATATTGCGACTGGGTGACTCACGGGAGGAGGAGAGTCTGGGAATGCCAAACGGTACATAAAAAAGTGAATGGTTATCATATCAAATTTAATCCCGTTCCCGGAGAAGGAAATGATACGATGTCGATTTCGATGGTGATTTCCTATGGCTCCAATAGCTACAAGATTGAAGAAGAAACTTCGGCGGTGACCTATAATGTTTCCGAAAACGGTCTGATTTTTGTTGAAAATCATGTATGGGTGGAAGGGACGATAAATAATGAGCATCTTACTGTTGTAGCAGCCGATCTGATGGAAGTTCCCGGCGATCCCGAGCCTCCGGGACACGACAAGGATATTTATATCAATAACGATGTGTTGTATACTAATAAAGACGGCCGCGATATTCTGGGACTCTTGGCTCAGGATAATGTGACAGTCGGGCTTTACAGTGAGAATAATCTTGAGATCGATGCGGCTCTGCTGGCCCGCCGCGGAAGAGTGGGAAGGGATTATTACAGCAGCAGCGAGCCGACATACTATAAAAGAAGCACAATAACTGTTTATGGGGCGATTGTTACCAATGAGCGTTACGGGTTTTCCTGGATAGACGGAATCGGAAGGTGGACATCGGGATATGATAACCGCAATATAATTTTTGACAACAACCTTCTGTATTATCCGCCTCCGTTTTTTCCGACCGGAGACAAATATCAGATTGATTTGTGGGAAGAGTTGTAATCTTCGGCGATTAATGAGCAGGGAGCGGATGGAATATTCATTGCAATTTTTTTTATTCTTTATTATCGCGAACGGAATGGGACCCTTATTTTACAATTTGCTCGGAGTGAAGCCTAGCGGATTTGGCCTTGAAATCGAGGAGAGCTCCGTCAAGGCTTTTATGCTGGGAAAAGACAAAAAAGATCTCTCAAAAGCTATTTTTGGCCTTCGTTCCTTGAAAAAAGGAATCGTTCAGGAAGGGCAAGTCGTCCAAGCCGAAGAGTTGGCGAAAGAAATAAAGGAAGTTATGAAAACTGCCCGGCCGAAATCAATCAAAGAAAAATTCGTTGTCTTTTCTATTCCGGAAACCAAGGCTTTTGTCAGAACCATCCAAATTCCAAAAATGACGCGCCAAGAAGCTTCGGAGGCGGTAAAATGGGAAACCGAAGCCAATATTCCCGTTTCACTGGATAAAGTATATTTGGACTGGCAGATAATCGGGACATCTGAAAACGGCGATGAAGTTTTGGTCGCCGCCGTTCCCAAGGAAATCGTCGACGGATACTGCAAAGCAATAACCCTTTCCGGCCTTATTCCTCTCGCCGGAGAAGTGGATGTCATTGCCACGATCAGAAGCCTTACTTCGGAAAAAAATAATGCAAAACCGATCCTCATTGCCGACATTGGAGCCGACAAGACAAGCCTTGTCATATGCAAGAATCAAGTCCCTTACTTTTCTTCAAGCATTCCGCTTTGCGGAAAAACTTTTACCGATGCGCTCCAGAAAGGGTTGGGAGTCAGTCTTGAAAAAGCCGAAGAAATCAAAGCAAAATACGGTCTCGGCAAAATGAAAAAGGACGATATGCTTTATAATATCTACAACCCGTTGGTTGGAAATTTGGCGGTTGAAATTGACCGTTCGCTAAATTTTTATTCCGAATCCATTTGTTCCCAGGAAAAAGTTGAACAAGTATTGCTTTCGGGCGGCGGCTCTCTCCTTCGCGAGCTGGCGGACTATCTTTCTTTGCGGCTCAAAAAAACGATAACAGTCGGCAATCCGGCAGTGGGTCTCGGTCTGGACGGGGAAATATCGGAGAGCGTCGCCAAAGATTTATCTCCCTTTGCCACTTCAATTGGACTTGCACTAAGAGGATCTGAATATGAAAGTTAATGTGAACATTCTGCCGGACGAGCAGAAAGAAAAAAAAGAAATAGAAAAAAAGATCGGAAAAATAGGCCGCTTCGGATTTTCCATAGTTTTTGTATTTATTATTTTTTTGGCGATTCTTTTTTCCGCCAAATTCGTTTTGGAAATAGACTACAAATCGGTTCAGGAAACCTTCAGAGGGGGATCGGAAAAATCCAACAGCGATATAAAACAAACGGAAGATTTCCTCAGCGATATCAACAGCACCGCTAAAAAGATCAACAAAATGTCATCCGAGACGCCTCGATGGTCAAAAGTTTTGAAGAAGATTTCGGAAATATCCTCCCCGGATCTGCGCATTACTCTCATTCATGCGGAAGGAGTGCACGTTATAATCGGCGGTTTTTCTAAAACGAGGGAAGCCTTCCTGGATTTTCAAGAAAAATTGGAAAAAGAAGGATATAAAAAAATCAATTCCCCCATTTCAAATCTTGTTTCTCCAAAAGATTTTAATTTTGAAATTGAGATGGATATAGACGCAGAATACCTAAACCGGGATTAATATTATTCTCATGGCAAAAAAGACTGACAAAAGAATAATCTTAGCGAGTTCCATTACATTTTTAATTGTGGCTTTTTTCGGCTGGTTCTCTTTTTTCCATGAAACAAACAAGGTAAAGGAAATCACCGAAACTATTGAGGAAAAAAAGCTGGAATCGACTGTCGCTCAAGAAAAAAGGGATAAAATCATAGTCCTGAAAAAGGAGCTTTCTGATATGGAGCTTTACAATAATGAAATGAAAAAGATGTTGATGAATAAAAACGATGCCGTGCCTTTTCTGCGCTCGCTTGAAAAAATAGCTGCTGATACTTCAAATTCGATAAAGATTGAAGCGACTGATTTAAGCAAACTCAAGATAAAACAGGGAAAAGGCAGTGAACTTGATGAAGACGAAACGGGAAAAGTGTTGACGAAAGAGGAGCAGGTGGCGGCGGATGTGGCGGCCGAAAAAGCGAAAGAAGAGGGAGCCGGAAACATGAAAAACAGCCTGGGGTTTACGCTTGAATTGGCCGGGACATTTCCAGCCACGGTCGATTTTATCGATAAGATGGAAAATTTGCCTTATTTTATCGGAATTTACAATATGGATATTTCCAGCACTGTCAAAGAAAAAAAGATGGCAGCTTCGGGAGGAGTTTTAGCGGCAGGCGGTCCGATTACGAACCCCGAAGATTCCCAGGGAAACAAAAACGTAAAAATGACGATGATAATAATTGTTGGCACAAACGATGGAAATTAAAGAATCGGCAAAGATCGGCAAAGGAAAATATTATTTGCGCAAAGCAAACGGTTTTTTCTTTCGTTGGTTTCGCCTCGCTTTGTTTTTGGCGGTCGCCGCTTATTCAGTCTGGATATGGGATAAATACGTTTATCGTCCTGACTGGAGCGAAGAAAAAAAACAGGAATATATTAAAGAACAGTCCGTCTTTTCTTTCGATCGGGACAACTATGAGAAAGCCATCAATCAGGTCAGATCAAAAAAAGAAAGGCTCGAGAGCAGCTATAGATTTTCAGGAAGGGATATATTTTTCCCTGAGGGATTTTAAATTCAGCGCATAGTCTTTGATGTCGGTATGTTTTCCATTAAACGCGTAAAAATGCCGTCTGCCGGATATTGTCTGCAAAATGATAAAATTATTGACCGCTCGGTCTTTTTTTGTTAGGTTATTGAAGTGTTTGCCCCGGTAGCTCAATTGGATAGAGTGTCTGGCTTCGGACCAGAAGGTTAGAGGTTCGACTCCTCTCCGGGGCACAAATATAACAAAATCGGCGCGGAATGAATTTTTCGGACTGCGCGCCAAGAAATCAGACAAAACAAAGATAAGCTTTGGGAATTTCCTAAAGCTTATCTTTGTTATAGAATGGAAATATGAATAATATCGACATTTCAATCCGAAATATTTCCTTTATTGAAAACAAATACATAAAGAAACTAGAGGGACTTGGCATCAGGACTGCGCGCGATTTTTTGTATTTTTTTCCGCACCGTTATGACGATTTTTCCGAAATAACCAGAATATCCGGGATTAGGCAGGGCGAAGTCGCGACAGTAGAGGGGAAAATAACAGAAATTAAAAATATCCGAATCTGGAAAAAAAGAATGGCGATTACGGAAGCCGTCGTTCAGGACAAAAGCGGATCCGTTCGGGTTGTTTGGTTTAATCAGCCCTATATCATCCAGAATTTGAAAAAGGATTCTCTTGTGAGGCTCAGCGGAAAAGTAGGTTTGGACAAAAAAGGGTTCCATGTTTCAAGCCCCGCTTATGAGAATGCAAAGCGCAGTCCGACTAACACCGGACGAATTGTTCCCGTCTATCCCGAAACGCGGGGGATAACTTCAAAATGGCTTCGCTGGAAAATAACCCAGATTCTTAAGGGATACCTGGATGAAATCGAGGATATTGTTCCGAATGCGATTTTAAAAAGGCAAAAGTTAATGGGAATCCGGGATGCCATTCAGGAGCTGCATTTCCCTTCGAGTTTCGAAAAACTAAGGGGCGCTCAAAAGAGAATGGCTTTTGAAGAAATGTTTGTTATTCAACTTATCTCAACGCGTGCGAGGAAAGATTGGGAAAAAAGCCGGGCGATACCGATCAAGTTCGATGAAAAACTGGTAAAGGATTTCGTGAACTCTCTTTCTTTCAGACTTACTGATGCGCAGAGGAAATCGACTTATCAAATTTTACGGGACATTGAGAAGCCTCACCCGATGAACCGGCTCCTTGAGGGCGATGTGGGATCCGGGAAGACGGTTGTTGCGGCAATAGCGGCGCTTGAGGCAATGATGGCGGGGTATCAGACGGCTATTATGGCGCCGACTGAGGTTTTGGCTCAGCAGCATTTCGAGACTTTCAGGAAAGTCTTTAAGAAATTTTCCCAGAAAGTCGGAATTTTGACCAACGGCCAATGCCGGACAGTCTGGAAAAAAAATACCCGAAAGAATTTTTTGGGGAAAATTAAAAGAGGGGAAATAAAGATTCTTATCGGCACGCACGCGCTCATTCAAAAAAGCGTTGAGTTCAAAAATTTGGCGCTTGCGATAGTCGATGAGCAGCACCGTTTCGGAGTCGAGCAGCGCGCCCGCCTTCAAAAAGCGGCGGCTGGAATCAAAGACGGAGTGAAGAATGCCGTTCCCCATCTTCTGTCCATGACGGCGACACCGATTCCAAGGACCTTGGCCCTGGCCTTTTACGGCAATCTGGATCTCTCGATTCTGGATGAGCTTCCGAAAGGAAGAAAAAAAATAATTACCGAAATAATTGCTCCCGCGGGCCGCGAAAATGTATACAATTTCATTCAAAATGAAATAATGTCCGGCCGGCAAGCCTTTTTCATTTTTCCTCTCATTGATGAATCCGATAAGATCTCAGGGAAAGCGGCGACCGCCGAGCACGAAAGACTCTCAAAGGAAGTGTTTTCTGATTTTCGCGTCGGACTTTTGCATGGCCGGATGAAGCCGAAAGAAAAAGAAGACGTGATGCAGAAATTCAAAGACAAAGAATATGACATTCTGGTTTCAACATCTGTGATTGAAGTCGGCGTGGATGTTCCGAATGCGACTGTTATGGTTATCGAAGGATCGGAACGGTTCGGTTTGGCGCAGCTTCATCAATTCCGCGGCCGCGTTGGCCGCAGCGAGCATCAATCCTATTGTTTCCTCTTTACGGAATCAGCGTCGGCGGCGACCAATAAGCGCCTCAAGGCGCTCATTGAATCCGAAGACGGTTTCAAGCTGGCCGAAAAAGATCTCGAAATCCGAGGTCCGGGGCAGTTCATAGGAACCCGCCAGTCCGGAATTGCCGATGCGGCGATGAAGCATTTTTCGGACGTAAAACTTATCCAAGAGGCGAGAATCGAGGCTCAAAGTCTTTTTGAATTCGATTCAAAACTTGAAAATTTTCCAATTTTGAAGCAAACTTTAGACAGGTATGACAAGGATATTCACTTGGAATAATATCCATAAGGAGGAGAAAAAGATGTCTTTCAGGGAGTGCTGGAGAAAAATATTTCCCCGCCGGTTGCGGGGACTCCAAAGGATCCAACGGATAGAAGAAGACTTGTCGGCCTTGAAAAGTTACGCCGAAAGCCTTCCGGAGGAAGGGGATCTGGATGTTGTCGGAAAGCTTGCCAGCTTGGCAAAGCCCTTGCTCAAAAAAATCGACCTCAAAAAACCGTAAGCCCATGGACTCCATGGGCTTCGCCATTTTTTGCCGCAAAAAAACAGCTCCAATATAATGCCGGAACTGTTTTCGTTCCCCCATCTGAGCTCGTTAGCCACGATAACGCAACTAACGAACTCGGATGGGGGGCGGAGTCAGTTGTGACCTCCGCCCGGAGCGCTCGTAGGTGTTGCCTGCGAAGCCCTATTTTTTCTTTGCGAGTTTCGGCCTAAGGTAATCTCCGGTTTCTTTCCAATCGTCATGATAATCAAAATCTATCATGATGTTCCCCGGCCACCGGAGCGCATCACTCCAGTTTTCAATACCATGGGTTCCAACGGGGATCTCCTCTTCTCTCTCGAATCTCCCCGACTGACCTACTTTTTTGATCCAGATAGTACCCCCTTGTCCTTTTTTGTCGATGTGCCACTTGGTTATTTTCCAGGTCGCCTTTTCTTTGGAAATATCTTTGGCCTGACTTCTCGAAAATTTGGCATTCTCCAGGGAACGCCTCCTTTCTTCTTCCCGTTCCAGCCGGTCCTCGATCCGTTTGCAGTACTGGGCGGATTCTTGGAGGATTTTCTTTAGAGGAGCGACTTGTAGGAAATATGTTGCTCCCCAAACCATGCTGCCGAAGCAGATGAATACCAGGGCCCAGATCAGCACCAAATTTCTTGTTTTGTGCTTCTGCCGGAGTTCTTCCTTTTTAGGTTCTTCTTCGGGCTTAAATTGCTCTGGAGCAGGCTTCTCATTCTCTTTTAGCGCAATCTTTTCGCCGCATTGGGAACAAAAATCCTCTGCCTCGCCCATTTTGTGCCCGTTTGGACAACGGGGGTCGTTGTAGGACTTCACGGGCTGGCCGCAGGTTTTGCAGAACTTACTGGCCGTTGCTTGCCAGTGCCCGTTTGCGCAAATAAAGCCAGGCCGCGTAAATACTTCCCAAATAAGACGAGCCGCACCTAATATAACAACCACCATCACCACGATGAAAAGCAAAATAAAACCTGGCATGTCAAATCTCCTTTACCTCGTACTAGATTTCTTGACCAAGCCGAAAGGCTGGTATTTTCTCAACTGCCTAGAAATGAAAACTAGAAGATAATTTATACATTTTGGCAGTTGATATTTTTTCAAAGAACAGTCCTTTTCTGAATTTGCTATCATCGATTACGTGATAACGAACTCGGTTGAGGGGGTAGAGACACGAATAATACCGTGATCTCTGCCCCGTGATTTACTCCACTCGCCTTATTTGCAAGACTGCGAAGGGCCGAACTCGACTGTTTCCATACGAATGATCGCATCCGGCAATTTGATGTCCAGTTGCTCAACCAGGCGGCCATTCTCTTGATGTCTGGTGACTTTTCTATCGGGACTGATTGCATATATCCTGCGGCCTGTAAAGTCAAGAGCTACCGAACCCTTTGCAATATCCCGCTTGCCCTCTTGGCATGGATAAGCACCTAAAAATTGTCCCGTGGTCTGAACGCGTTCCACGGTATAAAGTGCTAATTTATACTGCTCCAACTCGTTACTGGCAGGAAGATATCCGAAATACAGGACGGCCAACACGCCAAGAAATGCACCCAAAACCACACCAATCCAAAACGGATACTTTTTCATTTCCGATCTCCCTTAGAATTATTTACCAGGAATCTAGGATTCCGGCATATTTCCAACAAATGCTAAAAATGAAAACTAAAAATAATTTTCACATTTTGGCAGTCGATATTTCTCAAAGAACAGTCTTTTTCTGAAACCGCTAAACGAAAATTAACGATCTCGGAAAAAAAGAGGAGAGCGTCGCATAGCGTAGCCGCGAGCCCTCACCCGCATCCAACTAGCGGATGCTTCCCAGATATTCCGGGTTTAGGCTGAAACAGAATTCTGCCTTGGCCTTCTCAGCTTCCTGTTCGCCAGGGTAAGAACCGTGGTGTTCCCATCCCAGAGGCAATTCCTCTTCGTTAAAAGGCAGAGGAACGACCATAGCGCCAACCAGGCTATAGCAACAATATACCGCGTGGGTGTGCTCTTGCATACTCTCCTCCGTATTTGGCGATTTCGCCTTTTTAATTTTCCCTTCTTATGAAGAGAATGATGAACCCCGTCCCAAAGTGACTTATTCTTCAATAGGAAATTCAGTTTACAGTCAGGCTTTGCAGCGGGGCAAGGAAAAGCTTTGAAGGCTAAGATATTTAAGGCTGTATTATTATGTAATAACTAATAACCTAATATCTTTCTCCTTACTGCTTTTTCCCCTCCATCATTCTCTCCATAAAAACTCTCGATTTTAAGACTAACTATGTATTTTATCATATTTAAAACAGTTTGTCAATCTTAGGCAAAATGTGTGAAGAAATGTTTATATATACTTTATATAAGGCATAAAAAGACTAAGTCTTAGGAGCTTCCCAAGACTTAGTCTTGACAGTTGATGCTAAACCGCCATAAATATTCCCGACAGTGCTTAGCATAATCAATTCCGATTCTTTTGGACTTTTCTATTTTTGGAAGCTTGATTTTCGGATTGCGAGCTTCCAGCCATAATTTTTCTCCTCTCGTAAGATCCCATTCGTTGAGTTTTCGGTCAATACGGAGAAATTTGCAGAGTTTTCCCGGCCCATTGAGCTCCCTTTCCTCGAGACCCCTCCCTTGTCCTCCCCTTGATGAAGGGAGGGAATTTGAAGTTACTCTCGCTCCTCTTATCAGTACTGCCGCAGGGAAATCATTTCTCTCGGTGACAACATTGAGGCAATGATGCATTCCATAAATCATATAGACGTAGGCGCGCCCCTCCTTGCCGTACATCACTTCCGTTCTCGGAGTCCGGCCGCGGGAGGCATGGCAGGCAAGATCATTTTCTCCGACATAAGCTTCGGTTTCATTAATCATCGCGCGGATGATTTTTCCGCGATGCTTGCGGATCAAAAAACAACCCAAAAGGTTTTGGGCGACTTCGAGAGTCGGACGGGAATAAAAGTTGCGGGGAATAATTTTCATCGAATATTATTTCTTGGCGTTTTTATTTTGCGCTTATCGCATTGCTATAAACTTCCAGCATTTTTTTTGCGCAAACCGAAGAGGTATACTTTTCCTTTGCCGCTCTCTTTGCTGTTTCTCCTAAAATTTTTCGCAAATTATCATCGTCGATAAGCTCCTGAACCGCTTTGCCGAATTCTTCCTTTTCTTCCGCGACAAGAAACCCGGTTTTTCCGCTCTCGATCAAATCTTTTACACCCGCTGCCCGCACGGCGACAATCGGAAGGCCGGAATACATCGCTTCAGTGATAACCATTCCCTGTGTTTCCGATTTTGAAGCGTAAACGAAAATGTCTCCTGCGGCATAGTAATCTTTCTTTTCCTGTCCCTGCACCATGCCGGCGGAAATCAGTTTATCCGTCACCCCTTTCTTTTTCGCGATTATCATCATCTTTTCTCTTAAGTCGCCGTCTCCGCAAATCATGAATTTTGCCTTGGTATTATTTTTGACAATCTCGGAGACTGCCTCGGCCAGAAACAGCACGTTTTTTTCAGCAGTCAGCCTTGAAATCAAGATCAGGAGAATGTCATCAGCCTTGATTTCGTATTTTTTCCGCACTGTCTCCCGATTTGGATTTGCGAACTGCGTTTCCTCAACGCCGGTGGGAACGGAAACAATATTTTTATTGGTTACGCCCCAATTTTTGATAATCTCAATAACTGACGGAGTGGGGACTACCACGGTGTCGCATCGGTTGGCGTAATTTTTCGCATTTCGGATTGTCCACCAGGCTGCCAGTTTTCTCGGAACGAAAGGAAAATAATGAGCGTATTGGTCGAAGAGCGTATGCCAAGTGAAAACAAGAGGAATATTTTTTTTCTTTGCCCAGTGCATGGCTGCGCTTCCGAGAAGGTTCGGGTGCTGGGAATGGATGATATCGAGGTTGAGGTCCCTGAGTATTTTGTGAATTTCCTGGGAATATGGAATTGCCAATGGAAATTTTATTTTTGTTCTCGTCTCGATCGAGGGATAGCGAAAAACCCTCGGATTATTGTCTTTATAACCTTTCCATTCCGCGGCAAAGATGAAAACTTCATGTCCCAATCTTTCGAATTCTTTTCGAAAACTTTCAACTGATCCGGAAACGCCGTAGGGATTGGGAAGATAGTTGTTTGTAAAAAATGCTATTCGCATAATATCAAATCCTAAATCCTAACATCTAAATTCTAAATAATACCAAAATTTAAAAAATAAAAACACAAAACTTTTTAAATTTTTATTTTGGTCATTTGATATTGTTTAGAACTTAGGATTTAGCGCTTAGGATTTCTTGGATAAAATCCCCTATTTTCTCCCATACTTCTTTCTTTTGCGCAAACACATGGTATGCGTTTTTGATCCAAAAGATTTCTTTCTTTTTTGATTCCGTATCATCAAAAATTATTTGCGGGGATTCCTTTGAGACCATATGGTCTGATGTTGACTGCATGATGAGAATCGGTTTTATGACGCGGGGAAGAAATTTTCGCGTCGCTTCGGACAAACGCACAACCTCTTTCGCGCTCTCGATAGGGTAATACATATACACTTTCCGGTCGCCCATTTCTTTCCGGACCCACGGCGGATAATATTTTCTGCGGTATTTTTTCGTGAGTCCCATAAAAAAAAGAGCCAGCTTGGCAAGATAATGCAGCCGGTATTTAACTGCCGCTCCCATGGTAATGACACCGGCGACTGACTCGTCACGGGACAAGAGAAGGGCTAAGTCTCCCCCCATCGATATTCCTCCGATAAAAACTTTTTCGGAATGGCGCTTAAGCTTCTCGAGCTCCTGCCTGCCCTGGGAAAGCCAATCTTTCCATTTGACGTGCTGGAGATCTTCCGGCCGGGATCCGTGGCCCAAAAGAAGCGGACCAGACACGGAGTAGCCGGAAGAATTAAGATATTTTGCTAGCGGCAAAAGTTCGTCGGGAGGGGATGTCCATCCATGAAGCAGAAGCACTCCGACGCCGTTTGTCCCTTGCAGAAAAAATGCTTTTCCGATATGTTCGTTCTTTTCCATTCAATGGAATATTCCAGCATTCTTAAAATTAAGATCTTAAGAAATATGAAAATATAATGGTTAAAATAATTCCCCCCAAAGCACCCGTTCGCTTTTTTTGATTCCTTTTTTTGCGTTTTTTTCAGTTTCTGATTCTATCTTAGGTTCCTTAAGACTTTCTTTTTCGCTGTTTTTTGGCTGATCCGGCTTGAGCCTGAGTTCCTGAACAGCTAACTTATCGAATGTCTCGTTGTAAACCAGATCAAACTTAGGCTGATAGTGTTTGGGCAGGGATTCAAAGTTTCCGCCGTCTGTCGTGATGGAAAAATACCGGCCGGAAAAATCGCGCGTCTTATAAGAAAAATATTCATAATCAATTTGAGGATTATTGGTTTCGAGCAGATAAAGGGGCGGGTTGCGGAGCTCAAGATTTCCGTAAAAATAAAGTTTTGCAGGAGCTTCCTTCCATTTCTTTTCCAGATAGTCTGCTATTTCCTCAAAATCCGCAAGAGTTACCGCCTTTGGATATTGTATGAAAGACAGGCGGTTTCCCAAAACATTAAATTTCCCTCCATTTTTCAGCTTGTTAAACCAGGCCCCTGTTGCTTCAAGATTGAGGCCAATGACGGAAAGGGCGAGGATAATCGCGGCCGCGGATACAAAGTTTCGGTATTTTTCACCTTTCATCATCCATTCGATTCCCATGCCGACAAAAATAAAGGGGATGAAAATTTCAAAAAACAGAAAGCGCGGTTTTATCTGAAAGGCAAAGGGAATGAGAATTAAGAAGGAAACTCCGGCCCAAACAAAAATGAGCTTTAAGAAATTTTTTCGTTTCTCATTCTCTTCTTTTCGGATTCCATGTATGAGATACCCCGCTCCGAAAATGGACAGGACAATTCCGGCGAGAAGAGAGGCTTTTCCAGTGGGGCTGATATAGGTTGTTAAGATCACTGTGTAATAATTGGCGCGCGAGGTTATGCTGGCTTTTATATTTTCGAAAAGGCCGTGCTGCTGGGGCTTATACTCGAAAGCCCATATGAATTGTTTTATGTTATCACCTTGCATCTTTATGTCGCTCAAGATGACCGGTAAAAAAAGAATTATGATTGTCGAAGCGAAAAAAACAATTTCTTTCCAGGAGTAATTGCGCCATTTGCCCGTCCACAAAAGAAAAAAGAAGAAAACCGCCGGAATAGCCGCCAATACCACAAAATGGAGTTGTCCGGCGATAGCCCAGCCAATAGCGGCCGCGGAGAGCCAAATGTATTTTTTCTTTTTCTGGTTTTCATCGATTGATTTCAAAAGAGCAAAGAAAGTAAGCAGCGTCCAAAAGGGGACAGAGTTTGGATTCCAGGCGAATCGCGAAAACTGGATCATTACGAAATTGAAAGCATACAAAGAAGCGACAAGGAGCGCAGTCCCTTTACTGAAAAAATAACGGAGAAAAAGAAAAAAGAGAGGGATCGTGAGGATGGAGAAAAGAAGATCCGGGTAGGCAAAGACGGGCGGAGCGACCGAATGGAAAATTTCAGCGGAAAGATATTGGAAATAATAGAAGATGGGGCCGAGCCGGACAAAAGTTCCGCCGGCTCTTGGTCCGAGAAGGGGAAGGTGGGAAGGTCCTTCCTTTACGGCTTCCGAAACGAGATAGGCATCCCTTGTCTGGTCCATTCCAAAATGAAGCCAGCTGTCGAATTTATAAACTCTCAGAAAAATCGCGAGCGCCACAATTAAAATCAAAGCTGGGTATTCCCAGTTTTTTTTGATCCAATCGATTGTCCCTGGCCCATTTTCTTTTCGCATATTAAATCGGGATAATCTTATATCAGCTCGTCCCTTTTTTTCCGCAAGAAGCCGGCCCATTGCTGGATAAATCGAACCACGACTTTAAAAGGAGCCTCAACGATAACATCGAAAAAAAGGATCAGAATGTTAACTCTTGAGAAGTTGATGGACATCCATTTTCCGAGACGGACGAAAGGAAGAGACAAGGTGTCGATTATTACTCCGGTAATACCCTCCCTTTCTTTGGCCACTAGAAGTTCTCTTATGGGTTGGCGAACCAAAGCGTTAAAGAAGCTTACCACACTGAACAGAAAAAGGAATATCAGAATTCCGACCCAGTTGAAATGAAGTATATCCAGTATCCACAGAGCCAAACCGAATGAAATTGCGTAGGTAACGATAAAAAACCCATTCACTGCCCAATCGGAGGCGTTTTTGAGTTCATTCAGGTTAATTGCGGCAATAGGCTCTTCCTTTTTTTCATACACAATTTCTTCGGCCCCTTTTGCGATCAATTTCGAATTTTCCTGGCTGGGCCTTCGGATTGTCGCCGACATGAGAACCAGATAGAGGGGCGGAAAGATTAGGTTTATGTAAATTGGCAGGAAAGTGGTCTCTCCGGCGACATATGCATCGTACGGGTATTCAACGGCGACCGCCAGAATAATCTTCGTTATAATAAGGAATATTAAGCTTCTTTTCACCCTCTTTCTGAATCTTTTCATCTCCCGGCTGTAAACATCATCGGCTGACATCTGCACTGTAAATTTCAGGGATTCCGGGTTGGCCAGTATTTTGTCGATTTTTCCGATGTTGGCGAGGGCCGCCTCATAGAAAATATTGAAATAGACGGAATATTTTCGAATGGCAAATCCAATTTTGGTGGAAAGGGGATTCTCAAGTTTATCCCGAAGCGCTTTTTCTATTTGGGGAAGTTCGGCTGCGCTTTTTTCAATTTCATTTTCAGAAATATCCTCTTTGAACCAATCGGGCAGATAAATCTTAAGAAGGGAGTAGTTCAGGGTTGCGTTATCAAGCTTTGAAAGGGATCTCAGGACTGCCAGGAAGATCTGAATATCTTTGTCTCCCTCGCGCAATTTTCCGCCATTTTTTACGACGATTCTTTCTTTCACTGTCTGATACATTGCTCGTGAAAGGGCGTATCTGGATGGGTTTGGGAATATGATTTCTTCGATTTCGCAGGAAGCCATGGCCGTGAGCCACTTTTTCATTTGATAGTTTCTTATTCTTTTGACAGCTATTTGATATTTGGCGACGGTGTTTTTGATTCGATCCCTCAATTTTTTGTCTGCACTTTCCTTCCGGAGATATCCAGCCATCACGATTTCGTTTAAAAAGGTGTCGGAAAAATTTTGCTGGCGAAGTTCAATGATCAGGTTTCTCTTGAGAATGCGCTCTATGGCGGTTCTTTTTATGAGATGGTCGTCCTTATATTCGATAAGATTTCGCACTTTTTCATATACTTTCGCCATGCTTTCTCCCGCCTCTTCGATCTCGCTTTCCTTTTCCGCCTCTTCTTTGCGATCTTCCTCCTTCTTTTCTTCGGCAATCAGGTTTGTTTTCAGTTCAGCAATAAAATCAGCTATTGGCTGATTGATTTCCGCTCGCGATTTATTTTTTTCCTCACTCATATTGTTTGTTTGGATTAGCGAATAAATTGTAGCATTTTAAGGGGCGAAATGTAAATATCCGCTGAAACCTTATTGACTAACCTGTCTTTTTCCGATAGAATAACCCTTGTAACTTGGATTTCAGACCGATTAACTGCTGATTTTGCAGGAGCCGGGCGATCATCAGGGAACGGCTCAAGAACGGAGATTAGTCAAAAAACAAGAACCATGGCCCTATCGTCTAGTGGTTAGGACAGCGGGTTTTTGACCCTGCGGGTCATCACCCGCAGGGTGACAATCCGTTAACATATATGAATTACGTTTACATTTTGAAAAGCATGGCAGAAAATTGGGCTTATATCGGATGTTGTGACGATTTAAGAAAAAGATTTTTACAACACAATTGCGGTAAAGTAAGATCGACAAAAGCGCGCCGTCCATATAAACTGGCTTATTATGAAGCTTACGGTGATTTAAGCTTAGCGCGGAAAAGAGAATTTGAACTGAAAAATAACAATAGCAAGAAGGAAGAACTGTTTGGAAGAATATTTTGAGAGACATGGCCCTATCGTCTAGTGGTTAGGACAGCGGGTTTTCAATCCGTTAACCGGGGTTCGATTCCCCGTAGGGCTACGCACAAAAATGAGGCTTATGAAAGCCTTTTTTTATATATAAGGCCTACAAAAATTAATAATAGTTCTCTTGAACATGCGTAGGTATGCATAGGTTTGCATAGGTTGTAATACTGTGCTATACTGGAAACAGCTAAATAATGATTTTATGGAACAAAAACCATTAATTTCAATCGGAGAGGCTGCCAAAAAAATGCATATTTCGATAGATACCTTAAGGCGTTGGGACAATGAAGGACGTTTTCCGGCTGTCCGGTTAAGCGGAAAACGCTTCTATAGAGCGAGTGACATTGAAAAATATTTGGCAAAATTAACCATAGCAGAGGTGGATATTTTTGAAGCAGCGAAAAAATGGGCTTCGAACAACTCGGCGACCGAGCCCGATCAGTTGTTTTATTGTAAAGATAGTTCAGTTTTTCAATATCGGCTGCACAAATTAGAAAATGCTCTCAGCGGTATCGCTAAAATAAGAGATTCATTTCCCTTGCTTACATCTATAACCGGTGAAATAGGCAACAATTCTTTCGATCACAATATTGGACAATGGCCGGACATACCTGGAATATTTTTCGGTTATGACATAGAGAGAAGAGAGATTGTATTAGCTGACAGAGGACAGGGAATTCTAGCTACTTTAAAAAGAGTAAAAAAAGAGTTGTCGTCGGATGCAGAAGCTTTGCGAGTCGCGTTTACGGAAATAATTTCTGGACGTTCCCCTGAAGCAAGAGGCAATGGATTGAAGTATGTGAAGGAAGTTGTCATGGAAAACGATATTTACCTTTTTTTTCAAACTGGCAATGCTGGGTTAGAATTAGAGAAAGGCGATCAAGCTCTTAATATTATAAAAGTAGACAACCACATTCGTGGTTGCATAGCTTTAATAAAATTTTAAGTTAAAATATGAATATTGAACTAAAAAAATTTGGAACTACGCTTACTTCCAGACAATCTGGCAAAGAAGCTTTGGCGGCTATTCAACCCAGTTTTAAATCAGTCTCGGAGAAAGAGGATATCATGGTTGATTTCGCTGGGGTCGTTACCTTTTCCCCTTCATGGGGAGATGAATTTATAACCCCTCTTTATGAAAGATATGGGGATAGATTAATTCTTAAGAATACTGCTAACTCTTCCGTGCAAGCAACGCTGCGTTTACTCGGAGGCATAATAAAGACTCAATTCAGGGAGATTGACTAATCGGTTTACTAAAAAATTATGGAAAGAAAAGAACAAAAGAATATAATCAAGCCGGAGATTATTGCTAATCATATAACAACTTTTGCTGAACAAATAGTTTCTTTAGCGCAAAAAAAGGGAAAGGTGACAGCGGAGTTTAATGATATTATGCTCACCGCCGACAGGGAATCGAGTGTGCAGAACATCATTGATGATTACAGAAGAAAAGTTGATGAGGGTGACGAACAATACTATAATTCGCCCAAAGGGAAGCGTGCGGCTCTTGAGATTGAAAAACTGAAAGAAAAAGAAAAACAAGAGAAGGAGCGCAGAGTCCTTGAGAGTGAAAAACGGACAGAGGAAGTGCAACGGAAACACGATGAATTGATGCAACAATTGCCCAATTTGGATTTTGCCAACTATTCTTCGGTTCTGAATTGGCTCTGCGAATTTCAAGATCCCAGCAGACAAATCGGAGTTGTGAAGCGTCAAAGCGAAGTTCTGGACATATTCGCGAAGCATGGCTATCAGCCTCTTAGTGAAGCGGCTGATAACGAGTCTTCCGATGCCGAAAGCCGAGCTCGATATATCATTAGTCGAGCGCTCGATGATTTAAAGAGCGTCGCGGGCGCTATTCACCCAGCTATTCACAAGTTCGCTAAAGATTGGAAGAAGCAGTTTAAAGCTTAATGGCTGCGCATCTTTAATTCCTCGATAACTTGGTTCCAACTATTGAGTAGGTAGTCTGCCAGTTTCATACTTCCAGGATATTTTTAACTTTCTCTTCGGAGATTTTCAAAAATTACAGTTGTTTTTACATCACTATTTTCTATGGCGAAAAATTTTATTATTGAAGACTTCAAAAAAATATTGGTGTTGTATAAGTTAAAGGAAGTTTATCGCTCCTGCCATGTTTTGGACAGAAACGAAAGTTCGGCGGAGCATAGCTGGGGCTCGATGATTCTCGCCGATTATTTTCTGAGCAGAATGAAAACGAAGCTAAACAGGGAAAGGGTTATGGATATCTTACTCTATCATGATTTGGTGGAAATCGAAGCGGGGGATACATATGTCCACGACAAAGAAGCGGCAAAAACCAAGAAGCAGAGAGAAAAGAAGGGGTTGGCCAGGCTTAAAAGAAGAATTCCTAAAGAACTGGTGAAAAAGTATGCCGGACTTTTTAAAGAATTTCAGGACCGCCAGACTGCTGAGGCTAAATTTGCTAATGCAATCGATAAACTTGATCCGATTATCCATTCTTTGGAAAACAGCCGCTCTTGGATCGAATGGGATCTGAGCGAGGAAGATATAAGGGAAGTAAAGGAAAAATATCTGGTATTTTCCAGGGAATTTATGAAAATATTAGATGAACTTCTCAAATATTTGAGGAAAAGCAATCTAATAAAAGGCAGCGGGGGAAAACAGAAAAGAAAGTAGGGTGTTGACTCGAAATTTGCCGGATATTGCTTATTTTTCAGGGACTGTGCTATTATTCCCTAAGATTTCAGGGGGATTAATAAACTTTAATAAGAAACCACATGAAAAAGAAAGAGCTCGTGGATGCGATTGTTGAGAAGACTCAACTCGCCAAAAAAGACGTAGTTGCGGTTATCGAGACAATGGCCGAAGTAGTAAAGGCAAATGTCGTTAAAGAGCCGGTTGAAATTCCGGGTCTTGTAAAGGTTGAGAAGAAGCATCGAGCCGCCAGAATGGGAAGAAACCCAATGACTGGGGAGAGCATCAGCATTCCTGCCAAGACTGTTCTTAAGGCCCGCGTTCTCAAGAAACTTAAAGACGCTGTAATGTAATTTCAGAAATTCATTTCTGGAACTTCAAAAAATCCCGCATTCAGGCGGGATTTTTTTTCGCAAAACATTCAATGTTGGGCAAATTCCAATATTGAATATTGCAACTGTATGCTTTATACTTAATCCATGAATATTCTAGCCATAGAAACATCCTGTGACGATACAGCCGTTGCCCTTGTAAGAACCGAGAAGGGGAGCCTTTTTGTCACTGACAGTCTTATCTCTTCTCAGATAAAGGTTCATGCTCCTTTCGGAGGGGTCGTTCCGGATCTGACTGCCCGGGAGCATCTAAAAAATTTGCCCCGCCTTCTCAGAAAGATTTTTGATAGGAACAAAATAACCGCCAAAGATATAGATTTGATTTCCGTCACTCAGGGACCGGGTCTGATTCCTGCGCTATTGATTGGGACTAATGCGGCAAAAGCCCTGGCTTATTCCTGGCGAAAGCCCCTGGTGGGGGTAAATCATGTTGCCGGACATATTTACGCCAATTTTATCGGGCTGAAAAATAAAATAAAAAAAGATATCAAGTTTCCGATATTGGCGCTGGTTGTTTCGGGAGGGCACACGGAGCTCATTGTTATGAAAAAGCATATGGATTTTAAAATCGTCGGACAGACGCTCGATGATGCGGCAGGCGAGGCTTTTGACAAGGTGGCTAAAATTTTGGGTCTGGGATATCCAGGAGGGCCGAAAATCGCGGCTTACGCGGCGAAGCACGGAACGTGTAACGCAGGGCGCAGAACGAAAGATAATAGTTATGCGCTTCCGCGGCCGATGATAAAAGCTGATAATCTTAATTTCTCTTTTTCCGGGCTCAAGACGGCTGTTCTCTATACCGTTCGGGATAATCCAAAAATTTTGAAAGACAAAAAACTCAGCCGGGAGCTTTGCGCGGAATTCCAACAGGCGGTGATCGATGTTCTTGTCCATAAAACCCTTAAAGCCGCCAGAAAATACAAGCCAAAAACGGTTATTCTCGGCGGCGGCGTGTCGGCCAATAAGGAACTTCGCAAACAACTCGGAAAAGCGATAAAGGATGCTCTTCCAAAAACCAAATATCAAATGCCGGATGCCGGGTACTCTCTTGATAACGCGGCCATGATCGCAACTTTGGGATATTATAAATTCAATCTGGCAAAAAACAGAAAAATATTTGAAAGCAGCTGGAGAAAAATGGAAGCTGACGCCAATTTAAAATATAAATAAGCGATGGGTATTTTTTTCGGAGTTCCAATCGTCGGAGTATTGATCGCTCTCGGGGCAGTTGTCGCCGAGCAGCTTTTAGCCGTCATTGCGGCCGTGTTATTTCAAAAAGAAATAATGCTGGACGTCTATAACCACCTTGGTTTTTTTATAGTTGCGGCGGCAGTCATAGAAGAAGCTTTTAAATATATTGCCGTAAGCCAAATTCTTCGAAAAATTTTTGATCTTCGGGGCATGAAATTAATTTTTTCCGCCATTATGGCGGGATTATTTTTTGGGTTAACCGAAGTGTTTTTAGTTCTTGTCTCGAACGGAAAGAATATAACGGATATCAAAAACCTCGGCAACGACACTCTCTTTTCTCTTTTAACCGTTATTTTAGTTCATATCCTGACAATCTTCATGATTTCTGTTTTGGTCGCGGTTCGCAGAGAAGATAAAATATTCAACGCATTCAAAATAATAATACCTCCGACCCTTGTCCATCTTCTCTATAATTTCCTCGTAATTCAAAAAGGCGAATATACAATCTGGCTGGTGAGCGTGACCCTGGCGGTAGTTTTCTTAGTGGACCTGTTTATTTTGTTTTTTAGTTTTCGGGATATTAATTGACTTTTGCAACGGAAAAATAAAGCTCCTAATCGCATTACTGACAGCCTGACAGCCGACTTGATTAAATAGTGAAAAGAAATTATACTTATAATCAGCAAGGAATCACTTCTTTTAATTCGTATTTAGAATTCCATGAAAGAAAAAAAATCATTTTTTGAGAGAATTACGGGCGCCAGCAGAGCGGATGGCGGCAACCAAGGGCAAAGCCCGTCCTATAACTACCCCCCTCCCCAGCCTTCTTACGGGGGAGGCCACTCCATTCAGACTCAAGCCAGTCCCCAAGATGACTATGCAGTCGAGCCAACCACTCAGAACGTTCCTGCGGAACAGGATGAAAGCTGGGCTGGTGATTCAGAGGGACAGCTCACGATTGATGTTTACCAGACCGATAACGATATAGTAATAAAATCAACCATCGCCGGAGTTAAGCCCGAGGATCTCGATGTTTCCATAAATAACGACATGGTGACCATTCGCGGTGACAGAAAGAACGAGGAGAAAGTCGAGGGAGAGAATTATTACTATCAGGAATGCTACTGGGGAACTTTTTCCCGGTCGGTTATTCTTCCGGTGGAAGTGATTGCCGACAAGGCCGAGGCTACGATGAAAAACGGAATCCTGACCATCCGTCTTCCGAAAGCGGACACAACCAAAACTAAGAGGATACAGGTCAGAGGTTTTTAGTAATTTTGGACTTAAAGAAGCTTTTGGAAACAGGTTTTCGTTTGAAAATCTGTTTTCTTTTCGGCCGGTGTCGGTGGGCAGTATCGCATCGTCTTGTAAGATGGGCAATTTTTCGCTATTCTTAATGCAGATGCAGAAAAATTATTTATTCATTTTAATAGCATTTTTTATTTTTCCGATTATTGCTCAAGCGGAGGAGATTAACTTGGGAAATTTCGATGTTAATGAGGTGCGAAGGATCACGGATACCCCGATATTTCTCCATGTGGGAGACAAGAAAATTCCGGTCGATAAAAAAAGCCTTCTTAGCTGGATGAAAATTCGCCCTTCGCTTAATATTAACCCGGCCTATAATTCTGAAGCAGAGAATATCAATTTTTTTCCGACAGACGATCCGGGAATGGAAATCTATTTCCGTTTTCTGAGCCGCAACCAAGATAAATATCACGCAAAAATTTCAACCAGCCTGTCGATTGACGAGGATGGATTAAGAAAATATCTCGACGGCGCAAAGAGCGAAACGCGCGTTGAGCCTGAAAATGCGCGGTTGGCTTTTTCAGACGGAAGGGCTTCCGCCTTCTCCCTCAGCAAAGAAGGCTATGAAATTAACACAGAGAAAAGCCTTCAAAAAATTATTGAAGCTCTGAAGCAGGATTCTTATGCGAAAGACATCAGTGTTGAATCGGATACGCTGGTCCCTGACGTTTCAAGCAGTAATCTCGATAAGTACGGCATCAAGGAACTTGTCGGACAGGGGGTTTCCAACTTTCGGGGCTCTCCCAAAAATAGAATTCATAACATCGATACCGGGGCGTCAAAATTTAACGGCGTTCTCATCAAGCCGGGCGAGGAATTTTCGTTTATCAAAACTCTTGGCCCTGTTGACGCTTCAACGGGATATCTTCCCGAACTTGTCATAAAAGTGGATAAGACTATCCCTGAATACGGAGGGGGAATGTGCCAGGTTTCCACCACTGCCTTTCGAGCGGCTCTTAATGCAGGTCTTAAGATAACCGCCCGGACCAATCACGCTTATCCGGTGCAGTACTATGCCCCTCAGGGAACGGATGCCACCGTATACATACCGAATCCTGATCTTAAATTCATTAATGACACGCCCGGATATATTCTTATGCAAACCCATATTGAAGGAACTCAGCTCACATTTGATTTTTACGGCACCAGCGACGGGCGGCAGGCAAAACTTGTCGGTCCCACCGTTACGTCGCGCGGAGAAGGCGGAGCTATGAAAACGGTACTCTATCAGGAAGTTTACGACGCAAGCGGAAATCTTCTCAGAAAGTCCGAATTCAAGAGCAGTTACGACTCTCCGAGTAAGTATCCTCATCCGGGTGAAGAAAAGCTGACCGAAAAACCGGCCGACTGGTCAAGCAAAGAATGGAAAGCATATAAAAAAGCGAATGGCATGTAAATTTATTGACTTTAGCCGATAAATTGTTTATACTCTTCGAGTGTATTTTTATCATGCGAATAGCCGGATATTGATGTCCTTGTAGTTCAATGGATAGAACACCAGCCTTCTAAGCTGGTTATGCAGGTTCGATTCCTGCCGAGGACACATCGAACGGGAAAGGGGTCGGGAAAGCGGGAGTTTTCCCGGGGTGGAAGAATTGAAACCGCAGGGTTTCAAGGAGCTCCGCCAGCCGGCAGAGCGACGTTCGCTTCCTGCCGAGGACACATAATAGGCATAAAAATATTTTGCGTCGTTAGCTCAGTTGGTAGAGCAGGGGACTCTTAATCCCAAGGTCGCAGGTTCGATCCCTGCACGACGCACAGAAATGATTCCCAAAATATTCACAATTTATATTTTAGATGTGAATTTATGGCGGCCATCGTTCAATGGCAGGACATTGGGTTGTGGTCCCAAGAACCTGGGTTCGATTCCCAGTGGCCGCCCAAGAAACAAAAAACATTCCCTTGGGAATGTTTTTTGCTGCCTGAATGTCGAAGTTGATATCTGAGATTGTGTCCCCGCGAGGAATCGAACCTCGATTTCAGGCTCCGCAAGCCTACGCTCTATCCGTTGAGCTACGGGGACGTATATTCTTTGCCTGTATGCCAAAAATCTTAAAGCCTGTGGAAAATACAAGACAGACTATAATCACAATCCGATTATTCTCTCAAGTCTGTCGATTATTGTCAATTCCTGCCTGATTTCGGGCAAGTATTGAACGAGGACTTCCCGAATTAAAATCGGATTGGCGGTTCCAATCGGTACGTGAATATGAGGAAGGAAATTTTTTTTACTGTGAAGGCTCAGAATCTTTATATTTTCTTCTGTCTCATAAAATATCCAGAAACTCTTGAGATCTTCAAACCGGTAAAAATAATTGTCGACCCGCACTCCGTCAGGGCTTATATCCATTTGAATATTCCGCGGTTCCCGTTCGGCGTAAACGTAGCCCAGGGTGCCGATTAGTATGAAAGTTATGGCCATTAGAATACTGTTTGTCACCAGCGCATAAACGATCACGGCGAGGAGTATTCCGCCCATTGTGAGATACCAGCGGGGATGCTTTTCTTCATGGTCGTATTCAGGCGCTTCCCAGGAAAACGACGGTTCGTCTTCTTCGATATTTTGAATATCCGCTTCCTGATTTTTTCCTGGATGCGAAGACTGGGCATAAGGCCTTCTGACGGCTTGGCGATTTTTATTTTTTGAAACTTCCATTGATATTGATATTCGGATTATTTATTTTTTCGTAATTGGCGGAGGAGGAGGGATTTGAACCCCCGGTACCTTTTCAGGTACTCCGGTTTTCAAGACCGGTCCATTCAGCCGCTCTGGCACTCCTCCATGAGGGAATATACTCATTCGGAAGGGGAGGGATTCGAACCCTCGATACGGTTTTAACGCCGTATAACAGGTTAGCAACCTATCGCTTTCAGCCTCTCAGCCACCCTTCCAGATATTTATTTTAAAAATAGCTTTTTTAGGTGTTTTTTGTTGCTTGATCCCACGATTTCGAAATATTTCCGGACATTTCGCGTGTTTTCAATCTTTATTTCCTTATTCCTATGTATTCTAGGCTTTAATCCAATATTTTTCAAGATCCCGAAAACCGTAAGGAGAAGCGGCGGGGATAAACTGCAGAAAGATAATTTATGATAACAGTAAAACTTATTATTAATGATGTATTTATGTTTGTAGACAGACCCGTCAGTGTCAACAAGCCCTCGCAAGCAGGCTATCTCATATTTCTTGTTTTGTCTTATCCATCTTGGAATATCGATTTTTTGTTTAATCTTATTGCCGATTTTTAATCCTATTTTTTGCGTGAGAAAAGCCACTAGTTCCGTGCGAGATATCACAATTGTATCCGCTTTGCTTTTAGGATCCGAATATAAACCAGGAGAAACGCCGAACAAGTCCGTGATCGTTTTTTTTACAAACCGAATATAGTCTCGATCAGTTTCACGGTTCAATGAAATTGAAACTTGTCTCTTGCTTATGCCTCCGTCTCCCAGGACTATGCCGACAAATTCCGCTAGCTTAGTGGAAAATGACGGTTTCTTTATTGAGAGTCGCTTATTGATGATGGGATGTTTCTTAAATCTCCCTTCCTTTTCCCACCATTCCCGCCATTTTTTTATTCTTGTTTTAGGATTGCCGCCAATAATCTTATATTTTTTCAGTACGGCGAGTCCGCCTTTTCGAGCGCCCTTATTGGCGTACCAATAGGGTGAAAGTAATTTAACATTTTCGGGAATATTGAGAGTCGCTTTTTTTCGGATGATTTTTGCGGCGCTTAAAGGCAAAGTAATTTTTTCCCGTTTCCAGTCTGAAAGAGTTCTTTCGCTTATCTTCAATAGTTTGGCGAATTCACGCCAATCCATACCAAGCTTGTTTTTTGCGGCAAAAAGAAAATCCCTCTGCTTTTCCTTTGGGAATTTGACTCTTTTGGATTTATACCTCTCAGCCATGCTTCCATAATGATCTATCTCGTATCTCCGGTCAATGTTTATTTTTTAAACGTTTGCCGCGAGATTACCGCTGCGGAGACCTTTTTCGCCCCGTTTTGTTTGAGAATCTTGGCGCATTCCTGCAAAGTGGCTCCGGTGGTGGCAATATCATCGACAAGAAGCACTGACTTTTTTTTCAAGATATTTTCTCCGAAATCAGTTTTAATCGAAAATATCCCTTTGACATTTCTTAGTCTTTCCTGAAAACGGCTTATTTTCATTTGAGCTTTGCTGTTCCTATCCCTTTGCAATATTTCAATAACTTTAATTTCCATGGAAGGGGCAAGATTCAGTGATATTTTTTTTGCCAAAAGGAAACTTTGGTTGAATCCCCGCCATCGCAATCGTCTCGGATGCAGAGGAACCGGGACTATGAAATCAGGAAGTAAAATGTCGTTTTTTATCAATGCTCTTGTCATAATATCAGAAAGGGGAACCGAGGAATCAGCCACGAACCGATACTTTAAATTATGAACCAGTCTTCGAATAATTTCACTGTCATATGAAGCGGCGGCTATCAATGAGTCCAGGTATGATCCCTTTAATTTTTTGCACCGGGGGCATAAAGCGCCCTTTTCAGAAATAAACTTTTCACAATCCGGACAAAGCTGGTAATCAAGCGGATTTATCGCAGGCAAGCATTCAGGGCAAAGCCAAAATTTCTCTTTTCCGCATCTTAGGCAAGTTATGGGAAAAAGAGTGTCAAGAATGTTCTTTCTTATTAATTTTGAATAGTTTGGCATAAAAATAGAAAATTTTTTGCGAAAAGGCCTGAGTTGATTATACATGACAAAAAACGAAACGGAACAGGGGAATAGGCGCGTTGCGGCTTTAATGACGCGTTCTCAGAAAATTTGCCCTTTGCGGGTTGCTGTCTTTTCTAAAATATGCTAAAATTAACGATATAAGGGAAAAGACATGTGCGTTTAATCTATGGAAGAAAATGGAGTAATTTAGATTTGGTCTTCATGGGGCGTTGATCGCATTTGATCTCAAAGAATTAGCTATATAAAAACAAAAATGGTTTGCCGTGTCTTGAAAGCAGAATATTTTAATATTTTTTTATCTAAACAAGCCCAAGCGGATTTTGAGCGGCTTGTTTTTATTTGAATTCTGGCTCTAAAAGTAACAATCAATCTTAATGTTCAATTTGTTCGGTTCAAAAAATAGATGTCTGGGATTGGATATCGGGACAACCGGCGTCAAATCAGTAGAATTGAAAAAAGAAGGGAATATGCCGGTGCTTGTTAATTATGCCATATCTTATGATTCGGGATCCCTTCTGCAGTCCAGCGATCTCGAGATACTGGACGGGCAGACAAAAGAAATAGTGCTGGGAATAGTAAAAAAAGCGGGATTTAAGGGAAATCGCGTGGTAGTCGGAATTCCGGGTTTTTTGGCCCTGATATCTTTTATGGAAATCCCTGAAATGCCGAAGAATGAAATCGACCAAGCCGTGCGATTTGAAGCGAATAAATATATCCCCACGCCCATTGAAGAAGTAAGTCTCGGATGGGATATTATCGGGAGCTACCAGGAGAAACCTCTTGAAGGCGGCCAGGTCACCAAACAGAAGCAAAAACTTCAAATAATGGTTGTGACTGTTCCCAACAACGCAGTGGCAAAATTAACCACTATTGCGAAGGAATCCGGACTGTCTCCGATTGCGATGGAAGTGGAAAACTTTGCGACCGTCCGGTGTCTTGTGGGCAACGACAAGGGGACATTTATGATCGTAAACATGGGAGCCAAGGCGACCGATCTCACGATTGTCAGTGACGGGATAGTGCGAGTGACAAGGAGCATCGACGTGGGAGGAGCGGAGATTTCGAGGTCTCTTGCCAGTGGGCTCGGGATAGACCTGGAACGGGCAGACAAACTCAAGAAGTCTTCTCAAATAGACTTGACCAATCCGAATGACAAATTATCCGGCCTTGTGGGGCCGGTGATTGGAATGGTTATCGACGAAGTAAAGAGGCTCAGGGAGATTTATCATAAAAAAAATCCCATAAAGAAAATCGAAAAGCTGATTTTTACAGGAGGAACTTCGAAATTGTCCAGCCTTCTGGACTATTTTGCCAGTGAATTATCCATCGAATGTCAAATGGGGAATTCGCTTGCCAGAGTCGCGGTTGATAAAAAATACCAGGAAGTAACGGAAAATGTGGCTCCGGAGCTGACAGTGGCTATCGGTTTGGCATTGAGGGGTATTGAGAGCACCTGAGCAATATTAGTTTGATAAAAGAGCCGCTTACTGGTAAAATTCAGCCAAGATCAATAAGTTTTAAATAAAAATAAAAAATGGTTACAAATATTAATCTGGTTGCGCCGGAATCTGAAAATAAGTCTCCGCTAACCGGAAAATCAGCCTTAACATTTTCTATTTTATTAATAGTCGTTGTTTTTCTTGCCTATGGGGCGATTCTTTATTTTGGGAATAGCTATTCAAAGCAGAATAGCGAAGTGCAAAGATCAATAACTCAGGAAAAAGCAAAAATGGCCGGTCAAACTTATTCCGATCTTTATGATTTTCAGGAAAGGCTTATTCTTTTGGATAAAGTTACAAATGATCACGCTTACTGGGACCGTTTCTTCAGAGACTTTAGCCGGTATTTTATTCCCGAGGTTCGTTTGACGGATTTTTCGTTTGATGAAAAAGAAGGAATTTTAGATGTTAAGGGAATTGCCGCTAATTTTGAAATGCTGTCCCGCGAGGTCATACTTCTTAAAAGCTATCCCGGATCGGAAAGCGTTGAATTCAAGAACTCTTCCGAAAAAACATCCGGCGAAAACGGGCAAGGAGGCGTTGAATTCGATGTTACTGTGAAATTAAACGACTCTGTTTTAAAAAAATAATAAAAAAAAATGGTTAATAAAATAACCGGAATAAAGGTATTGATTGTTCCTGTAACAGTCGGCATATCTCTGCTCGTGAGTATTTTGTTTGTAAAACCGGCCTTTGACGATATGCAGACACAAAGAAAAAAGAGGTCAGAAATCGAAAAGCAACTCACCGATCTTGAAGGGCAAAATAAAAAATTGTCTGAGCTAAAGGCAAAATGGGACTCGATGGCCGATGACAAATCATTGGTGGAAGGCGCATTGCCTAATGATGCGAGCATGGACAGCTATATATACGAACTCAATGAGCGCGCCAGCAGAAGCGGCATATTGATTAACAGCGTATCCGCGAAGGAAAAAACCTCCGGCCTGGAAGATTATTTTTGCGGGAAGGAAAAGGGGGCTATAGTTTCTTCCGCAAACAGCTCGTCTGATGATGAATCTTCGGGAAACGGCGCCGGTTCGGGTTCTAAGGCGGTAGGCGGCATACAGCCTTCCTCTTCCTGCGTAAAAGGTTATTCTCTTGACCTGGTGGTAACGGGAAACTGGGAGCAAATAGTTAATTTTTTCAAATACCTGGAGGATACGAATCGAATGGCGAATATAAGCTCCATTGCCATTAAAAGCAATCCGTCAGGCCAGCCAGGCGAAAGCAATGACTTATTGTCGACGACAATAGGGTTGTCCGTATTTTACAGAGCAAAGAGCGAAGTCAGCAACTCCAGCATTATCAGCAGCTTGGCAAGCGGCGAAGGTTTTGAAGAAAACGTCATTAAAAAACTAAACAATATCGTATTCTCTCCGTATGTCGCTCCTTCAATTTCTGAATCGGGAGAGAGAAATATTTTTAAATAATACTTACCCGCTCATTTTTCCTTAGCTGCGAGATATTGGCAATTGAATTTTATTTTTGCCGCGCGAAAATAAAAGAATGAGGAAAGAGGGGGCAGGAAGAAAACGGAAATGGCAGAAGAAAAAAAGGACGGAAAAGATTCATTGGAGGAAATAGATTGGGCAAGCCTGAAGGTTACGCCTGATATCATAAATCTAGTTCCCTATGAGGCGGCTAAGAAATATAAGTTTGTTCCTCTGGAAAAAGACGGAAAGGCTCTAAGGGTCGGCGTAGTGGATATAGATGACATTGAAGTTCAAAATGCTCTCCAGTTTTTAGCTGAAAAAAACAGGCTAAGCGTGGAATTAATTAAGATTTCCGAGAAGGACTTTAAGACGGCGCTCGAAGCATATACCAGTCCAACCTTCACCATTTCTCAGGCGTTGGAGTCAATCAGCAAAGAAGAGAAAGCCCAAAAAATAGGGAAAGAAGAGGTTTTTGGGATATCGCAGGAAGAGATATTGAGGGATGCTCCGGTGGCGAAAATCGTCGAAGTGATATTGAGAAATGCAATCGAAGGACTAGCTTCCGATATACACATCGAACCGCTTGAAGATAATGTGAGAGTGCGGTATAGGCAGGATGGAATACTGCATAATTCCCTGGTTCTTCCCAAAAAAATAGGCCCGGCAATTGTTTCCCGAATAAAAATTCTTTCCAACCTGAAAATTGACGAAAAAAGAAAACCTCAGGATGGGCGATTCAGGGTCATCGAAAAGGGAAAACAAATTGATCTCAGGGTTTCATCCCTTCCCGTATCGATGGGCGAGAAAGTGGTAATGCGCGTTCTCGACAAAGAAAAAGGGCTTATCGACCTTGAAGATCTCGGGGTGCGGGGTAGAAACTATGAAATCATAAAGGGCAGTATTTTTGAGCCTTACGGAATGATCCTCATTACGGGCCCGACCGGTTCCGGAAAATCAACGACTCTCTATTCTATCCTCAAGATACTGAACAGGGAGGGCGTGAATATCGTTACGCTTGAAGACCCGGTGGAGTACGCGATTGAAGGAGTTAATCAAAGCCAGGTCAAGCCGGAAATCGGATATACTTTTGCCGCCGGACTGAGATCAATTCTCCGCCAGGACCCGGATATCATAATGGTCGGGGAAATCCGGGATAAGGAAACGGCGGAGCTTGCAGTACATGCGGCGCTTACGGGGCACGTTGTTCTTTCCACTCTTCACACGAATGATTCCATAGGCGCTATTCCGCGGCTGATCGACATGGGTGTTGAGGCATTTCTGATTTCTTCTGCTCTGCGAACGATTGTCGCCCAGAGGCTGGTAAGGAGAATTTGTCCTTTTTGCAAAGAAGAGATGAAAGTCAGCGAAGCGATGAAAGTCACAATGGAAAATGCTTTGGCGCAAATTCCTGAAGAAGATAAAAAGGATCTCGATTTGTCCGGAGGGGTGAAAGCATATAAAGGCAAGGGGTGCCCCAAGTGTGGAGGATCCGGAACAAAAGGAAGACTCGGGATATTTGAAGTGTTTTATGTTGACAGCGAGGTGGCGAATCTGATGGGGGAAAGGGTTGAAGAGGATGATCTGCGGGAAATAGCAAAAAAACAAAAAATGATCTCAATGAAACAAGACGGAGTTTTAAAGGCAATCAGAGGGGAGACAACCATGGAAGAGGTGGAAAGAGTGACTGAAGAAGGATTTCTCGAAGTTGATTAATTTATATTTAATATTCAACCATCATGAATAAAAAAAGAATATTGATAGTTGAAGACGACAATTTTGTGGCGGAAGTATATTCCACCAAACTTTTGGAAATGGGCCATGATGTGACCATTGCCCAGAATGGGGAAGAGGGCCTGAGCGCAATTGGAAATAGCGTTCCTGACTTGATTCTTCTCGACATCATAATGCCGGTTATGGGAGGAATAGAAATGCTTGAAGAGCTGAAAAAAAACGAAGAATGGAAAAAAATTCCGGTGATCCTGCTCACAAATGTCGGAGAGAAAGAAAGCATTCAAAAAGTGCAAAGTCTTGGCGTGCAGGACTATCTAATAAAATCCCACTTCACTCCTGCGGAAGTAATTGAGAAAATAGAAGCACTTCTGGGAAAATAATGCATTCAGATAAAATAAATTCGATTTATGGAAAATAAAACCCAAACAGAAGCAAAATTCAACAGCTATCTGGAGATGGTCGCTCAGCAGGGAGCTTCGGACTTGCACTTGAGCGTAGGCCGTCCTCCCGTCGTGCGAATAGATGGAAAGCTTTATCCTGTCTCGGGAGAAGGGAAGCTCTCCGAACAAGTAATGATTAATATTGCGGATACGATTTTAAACGAGGAGCAAAGAGATAAATTAAAAAAAGAAAGGCAGGTTGACTTTTCGGTCAGTCTTGGGGACAAGGCTCGTTTTCGCGCCAATTTATATTATCAAAAAGGCTTTATAAGCGCTGCTTTTCGCATGATTCCGACAAAAATAAGGACTCTTGAAGAGCTGGGCATGCCTCCTTTGCTTTACGAACTTACAAAAAAATCCCAGGGATTTGTCCTTATCACCGGACCGTGCGGGCATGGAAAATCAACGACATTGGCAGCCCTTGTCGACAATATCAATCACAGCCGTCAAGACCACATCATAACAATTGAAGACCCGATAGAATATCTTTTCGAGCCCGATATGTGCATAATCGATCAAAGGGAAGTGTTTCAGGATGCGGCTAGTTTTCATACGGCGCTCAGAGCGGTATTTCGGGAAGACGCCGACGTGGTAATGGTCGGGGAAATGCGTGACATGGAAACCATCAGTACGGCAATTACGGCGGCTGAAACAGGTCATCTTATTTTTGCAACGCTTCACACAAACGATGCCGCTCAAACAATAGACAGAATCGTCGATGTATTTCCGGCTCATCAGCAAAATCAAATAAGGCTCCAACTTGCGCAGACTCTTTTGGGAATAGTTTCGCAAAGATTGGTGAACAGGGTTGACGGAGGAAGGATTCCGGCGGTGGAAATATTATATAATACGAATGCGGTGGCTAATCTGATCAGAGAGGGTAAAACTCATCAAATTAATCTGGTAATCCAAACTTCCAGGGAAAAGGGGATGGTTCCTCTCAATCACTCTTTGGCTGATCTCGTAAAAATGGGTGTAATTTCACTGGAGGAAGCGGAGACTTATTCCACAAACAAGGAAGAACTAAAAATTCTCTTAAGATAGGTTTTTATGAAATACAAATACAAAGCCAGGAATCAGGCCGGCGGAATCCAGGAAGGAATCGTGGAGGCTACTACCATGAGCAACGCGACAGCCGTCCTTCAGCAGCATAATTTGGTGGTGGTCCTGATTCAGCCGGAAAAAGAAAAGGGAATATTCACGAGTTTATCCCGCTATTGGGAAGGAGTTTCGGCGAAAGAATTTGTTATTTTTTCAAGACAGCTCGCGGTAATGATTGAAGCAAAAGTTCCTTTAATGACAGCCTTTAAGGGAATTTCCGAGCAAACTGCTAATCCTTATTTTGCCAAAGTTCTTTCCGTCGTATTATCCGAAATAGATGAAGGAAAATCGCTTTCCGAAAGTCTTAAAAAGCATCCGGAGGTTTTTTCCCATCTGTATGTCAATATGATTCAGTCGGGAGAAGTGTCCGGTAATCTCCAAAAAGCGCTTGAGGATCTTGCCAACAACATCGAAAAAAACTACACACTTACCCAAAAAGTAAAAGGAGTTCTCTACTATCCCGCCTTCATTACGTTTGCCTTTCTTTCTGTGGCCTTCATAATGCTCACTTTTGTTATTCCAAAATTAATGAGCATACTGAAAGAAACCAATGCTCAGCTTCCCATAACGACCAAAATGCTTTTAGCCACGGGAGATTTTATGCAGAAGTGGTGGTGGGCAGTTCTCATCGCCATAGCCTTGGGAGTCACAAGTTTGATTTATTATCTTCGGACCGAAGACGGAAAGAGGGAGTTTGATGTTATCGCCTTAAAGATGCCGATTGTCGGAAGAGTTCTCAGATATGTTTATTTGGCCCGTTTTTCGGAAAATCTGGGAACACTCGTAAAAAGCGGGCTTCCCATAGTCAACGCTCTTCAGATATCGGCGCAGGTTGTCGGAAATTCCGTATTTGAACAAGATATCAATGAAGCGGCGGATAAGGTGAAGACCGGCGGCACAATAGGCGAAGTCCTGGCAACCAAAGAGGAATTTCCTCCGATAATGGTACAAATGATAAGAGTGGGGGAGGAGACCGGTAAGCTGGACACAACCCTGGGATCGATGGCCACGTTTTATAACCGGGAAGCCGACCAGATTGTTTCTAATCTGTCATCCATCATCGAGCCAATACTGATCGTTGTACTGGGGGTCGGGGTGGGCATTCTTGTTTTTTCGATTATTGTTCCGATATATAATATTGCCCAAGGGATAAAATAAATATTTATAATTCTGAATTTGAAATACAAAATAAAAAGAATTAATCTGGGAAGGCAGGTGAAAAAATGAAAATCAACAAAAAAGGTTTTACGCTAGTCGAGCTTTTGCTTGTCATTGCGATCATCGGTATTTTGGCTGCCGTGCTTTTCGTTTCTCTCGGCAAGCAGCGCGAACGCGCGAGAAAAACGACTTTCAAGGAAAACTCAAGGGGCCTGGTTACGACTTTTACGGCTTGCACAGATGCGGGCGGGACTATAGCGGTAGGAACGACGAATGAAGATATGAATCAGCAAGATGCTTGCAGCACCGGCTCTTTTGGTTCTCTTCCAAAAGTGGCGGAGTGCAATGGAACCGCTAACATATATGCTCAAGTCAAAGCTCCTCAGGAGAGCGGAGACTCATGGTATTTCGTGTCTACATGCACCAACAGCGATGAAACTCAGTGTTTTGCAAATTGCAACTCGGATGGATGCGTATTCTGCAACGATGAGTTGACTTTTGATCCGGTAACGGGCAAATGGGATACTTGCACTACGGGTTCAACAAACTGCGATTAATATTGCTTTTTCGGAAGCTGGATTTCCGAGCGCGACGTCGTCTCAGGAATCCAGTATTGAGGAAGTAAATCCTTAACAATTTTCTGTCGCAACGGGACTCTGCCAAGGCGGCGGCAAAATTTATGCGGATATATAAAATTATTAAAATAAATAATTCATAGTTTTCAGGAGGAGAATAAATTATCAGTTCCCGCATCTAATCCTTAGAGAAAATACCGTGTTTATTCCCAAAAGACATGCCGAACGTTCTCTCGGTTTCACGATGATTGAAATTCTAGTCGTTCTGACAATCATCGGCATCCTGTCGGCGATATTATTTGTCAGCCTTGGAAACCAAAGACAAAAATCAAGAGTCACTGCGGCCGCCGCGTCTGTAAAAAGCGCCATGGCGCCTGCGCTGAGCTGTATTTCTTTGGACGGAACAATTAATCAGCCCGGCACGGCGGAAGGCGGAGGAAACCAATTATGCCTGAATTCCCCCCAGGTTCCAGCCGAAACAACGTGGTCAAAACTGCCCAATCCATGCAATTATTGCCCGCTGGCTGGCGATAATGTCGAATTTAATTGCATATCTTGCGGGTCTGGAGATGGCGGAAACAGTTTTTGCAACATAAAATCCGGGCAATGTGAAATGCATAACTAGCCTAAAGAACAAAAATTTGTTAAAATCAAATAAGAATAACCCGGGGGGGTTTACCCTGATCGAAGTTCTGGTTGTCCTGGCTATTCTGGCGATACTAATGACGATAGCCTTCATATTTCTTGGGGACCAGGGAAAAAGAGCACGCCTTGCAACGGCGACAAGTTCCGTGAAAAGCGCTATGACAATAGCGGCGGCCTGCCAGGTCATTGAGGGAACCGTTCAGGAACCGCCTGACGGCATCAGGGGACCTGGCGATACGATCTGCACAGGCGCGGCGTCAATATCGGAAAATTCCGTTTGGCCCCAACTTCCTGAAAAATGCAGATATTGCGGCAGGGACGGGACAAAAATAAATTTTGAATGCCAAAATGCGGATTGTGCGAGTGTTTCAGGAAAAAGTTTTTGCGATTACAATAATACCCAGTGCGTCCAGGAAAACTGACAGCTTCAAAACGGAAAATTTGATAATTAAATAATTTAAATAAACTTTCCGGTGGTAAAACTTTTGCCAGCGGCAAGAAAAAAAATATGGAAATAAAAAACAAATGGAAAAAAGGAGGCTTTACGCTTGTCGAGCTTCTCGTCGTGATCGCGATTATCGGAATCCTGGCAGCGGCCGTGTTTGTTTCGCTCTCCAGCCAGAGAAGCAAAGCCAGATTTGCCAATGTTGTCAAAATGTCGACGGAGATTGATTCTATCGTTGCGGATTGTTACTTAAGGGATAAAAACCTGATCGCTCCCACAGCCGCGGCAAGCGGAGGAGGAAGTATTTGTACTGCAGCCGGCATGACCTGGCCGGATCCGGATAACGGGCAAACAAATTTTGTATGCAACTATGAAAGCGTAAACACGGGAGCGGGAGCGCAAAGTTTTGCGATATCTTGCGACACCAACAACAGTGGCACTTTGGACAGCGGAGATACAACCGTTACCTGCACTCCGAGCGGCAACACCCCTACGGGATGCATTCAGACCACAAGATAATCTTTGGTGTCAGTATAGATTTTCTTGAATCCATTTCTCAGCAATCCGGAAGGGCGGTTAATATTCCAAAAATAAATAGTTAAAAGAATTAATTTCTTATCACAATGAGAAAAGGTTCGGGGTTTACCTTAATTGAAATTTTAGTTGCCATGGCAATTGTTGCTATTCTGGCTTCGTTTATTTTGGTCTCCATGTCCGCATATCGTTCCAAGGCTCGTTCGGCCAAAGCGCTGTCTCAGCTTTCGAGTGCCATTCCGTCGATGATGAGTTGCTGGATAAACAGCGGGGCAGTAAGCGCTCCTTCAAGCGGAGACGATATCTGCAGCTTAGCAAGCACTTACGGAAAATGGCCTCAGACAGAAGGTGATTTGGATAGTTATTCTTACGGCGGGACAATTACCGATTCGGCAAGCTGGTTTATAACTCTGACGAGTGACAGCGGCAATGACGGCCGCAGGATTTGCTGTAATGGAGCGATGAACAGCTGTAAAATTCAGAGCTACGTCAGTGGTTCGTGGGATGAGAGCTGTTCCGTCGGCAGTCCCGCATACTAACCCCTAAATATCGCCTGGATAATTAATAAAATAAAAACTTATCTAGAAAGTGAGGTGTTAAAATGAAAATAAAAATGAAAAAAGGATTTACGCTTGTCGAGCTTCTCGTCGTGATCGCGATTATCGGAATCCTGGCTGGAATCGTTCTCGTCAGTCTCCAGAGCGCGAAGAACAAGGCAAAACTTGCTTCTTTCCGTTCAACAGCGGTCAGTATCAATCCGGCTGCCATGACTTGTGCCGATGAAAATCTGCTAAACACGACTGATGAAGGTCCTGGAGCTAACATTTGCGCTGACGTAAATGTGATTGATGATATATATCCGAATCTCGGAGCAGGCGTTTGTGACGGCGGCGCGTATACTGTCGCAGTGACCGATGCCACTTCGGCTGATGGCCAATATAGCTTTACTGTTTCCTGTAATATTGCCTCAGATCCGAAGTCTGTTATCTGCACTCAGAACGGATGCACTCCATAGTTTGAAAAGTCAGATTTTTCTATTTAGCCTTGCTCAAATTTTTTGGGCGAGGCGATAATGGGAAAAATATTTTGCATAACTCATAACGCATAACGTAGAACGATACTGGGAAAAGTTATACGCTCCACGTTATATGTTTCACGTTCTATGGTTGCCATTTTTTTTATTGCGGGTCTTATAATAGGGAGCTTTCTGGGAGCGGTTAACTATCGCCTTAAAACTGCAGAAGATATTGTTTTTGAAAGATCGCATTGCCCTCATTGCAAGGAAAAAATCAGGTGGTACGACAATATACCGCTTTTGAGTTTTATAATTCTGACCGGGAAATGCCGTGATTGCAAAAAAAGGATTTCCTGGGAGTACCCGCTGATCGAACTCGTAACCGGTCTTTTGTTCGCGGCTGTCGCCTGGAAATTTTTGGGGACTCTGGGTTTTTCAGCCAATCCTGAAAATATTTTTACCGGAAGGGATATCATTGAAATGTCTTTTTGGCTCTTTTCGGTGTGCTATTTGGTTCTTATATTTTTCCACGATCTTGATTTCATGCTGATACCGGATGCGGCCATTTATCCGGCAATTATAATAACTTTATTGTATCAATACTATAAATATTTAGCCGGTCCCCTGGGAATAGCAAGTCCGAGGGCGCCTATTACAAGCGCCCTTATTGCAGCATTTGCGGCAGCGCTTTTCTTTTTTCTTCTTATTTGGGTATCGCGGGGGAAATGGATAGGCGGCGGGGATGTAAAACTCGGTTTTCTGGCGGGAGCGATGGCGGGCTGGCCAAAAATATTAGTCGTGCTTTTTCTCGCTTACGCCATAGGGGCGGTCATCAGCTTATTTTTGATTGCAGTCAAGAAAAAAACCTGGAAAAGCCAAATTCCTTTCGGCCCGTTTCTGGTAACAGGGATTTTACTTGTCATGTTTTTTTCCGAGCAAATCCAATTTTGGGCGAATAAATATTTAGATTTGGGGTATTGATTAAATTAAAACTTAGAAATCTAAATTCTCAAAAAGGATTTACCTTGATCGAAATAATGACCGTAATTGCCATTATGGGCATTTTAATTGCAGTCGCGGTAGTGAATTCGGGGAGAAATCCTGACCGGGATGTCCGGCTTGAAAAAGACAGGTTGGTAACTTTTCTCCGCGATGTCCAAAATATGTCTCTTTCGGCCGAGCAGGTTTCGGAGACCGGCGCGTCTGCTTGTTACGATACCTCATACAGCCCGCATAAATATTTGTGCAACATTTGCGGTTATGGGGTAAGGGAGGATAATGACGGGAATATACAGGCATACTATGTTAAGAGAACCGACCCAAATGCCGATTGCTCGCTACTAGCGGGAGAAAGCGGGCAAGACTACGCGGGTAAGATTTTTCTTCCAAGAAACGATGTGACCATAAGCGGCCTCGGAACGAGCGACAGAATATTTTTTCTTATTCCAAACGGAGATATTTACGAAAATGGCAGCCAGGCGTCAAGCGATATTACGATAAATATTTCCAAAACAGACGCTTCAACGACAGCTGACGTTGATGTGACCATTGCGCCAGGGGGAATCATAAGATAAAAAAAGTTTGGATTGCCGGAAAATGAAAAATTTGATTAAGCGCAAAATTGACTGCGGATTTACTTTGATCGAAGTTTTGATCGCTATTTTTTTAATTGGAGTGGCATTCGTGGGGGTGGTCGCCTTTTTTAATTCGAGTCTCAAAAGCCATTTGGAGGCTAAAAATGAATTGGTTGCGGCGGGTCTTGCGCAGGAAGGGTCGGAGCTGATCAGAAACCTCAGAGATTATAAGGTGCTTCATGACAGCGCGACCTGGAGCGATCTTGCCGACGGCACCAGCGGCTTGTCCGCCTGCACCAGAATCGATTACGATTCTTTAGCCAGCCATCTGTGTGATAATTCAAAAAGTGACAATGTCTGCCTGAACGGCGAGGAAAGATATGAGCAATGTTCCGGCGGAGAAACGGGGGTGGGATTCAAAAGAACAATAAGTGTGAGATGTGAAGACGAGAATAATGACGAAGTTAGCTGCGGCATTTTAGCGAATGTTAAAAGTTTGAGAGTGGTTAGTTCTGTGACCTGGAATGGGCGGGAAACCGAAGCCACTGACAGATTATATGAAAATGAATTTTAGGAAAAAAGAATATTTCAGTCGGAGAGGTATAACTCTGGTGGAACTTATCATCTCGATTTTTATATTTTCCATTGTTCTCATAGGAATTTTGACGTTGTCTGTTTCGGTTATGAATTCATATCATAAGGCGAGCGCCGCAAAGATGATAAAAGAAAATGCCGAATATGCTTTTTCTTTGATTGCAAAGGATGTCAGGATGGGAAGCATAGTGTCCGCCAGTGTTTCGGAACCGGGGAAAGAGCTGGAGGTTAAGAGAAATCGCGGGGGAGAAGTTTGCTATAAATTCAGCGACGACAATTTGAAATTAAGCGTTTGCGGATCCGGATGCGGCTCTTGTTCTTCCGATTTAATTGATCTTTCCGGCTCATTTTCTCATTTTTCCGATAATACCGGTTTTTACAGCAAGCCAACGGATGCAGACATTGCCAAGGATCGCGGCTGGGCGGAAATCAATCTAAACATCGTTCCGGACGCGGGGCATGAGATGGAGGGAGATCAGATTAATGTTCAGACAATTGTTTCCGCGAGAGATTACGGATGGGAAGAGCTTTAACGTGCCTAATAACATCATCAGGATAAAAATTTAATAAATAAACCTAACCTAACTCCTAAAACAAAACCCATGAAAAATAAACTTGGCTCCGCCCTCATCCTCACCACCATCCTCCTTTTCGTGATTCT
>JBAZXV010000008.1:0-74591 GCA_041659685.1 Parcubacteria group bacterium
CCCAGGCGCCGGTGGCGTCCACCACATATCCGGAAACGGAACCGGTGTTCACTTGAAGTTTGTAGCCGGGGGTGGTGGTGCCGATGCCGACGTTTCCGGAGTTTAGAATAACAAAATGGGAATTACCTATTCCAGCTTCCATCATTTCAACCTCCCGAAGGCCTAAGCCCAAGCCGCTGTTCTGAGTAGAAGTGACATCAAGCTTGTAATAACGATAGGCGGTGGTATTAGAAATTATATATGTAAAAACAGCATTGTCGCTCAATGTTTGATTGGTTTTCGTATCTAGAGTGGTCCAATTTGAATTGTCATTACTTCCCTTAAATGTCCAAGTATTTGGTGTCGACGACCAACTATCCGCAACCGCGTTTATCGTATACCGGACTATAGTTTTGGTAACCCCGGCCCCGAAATCGTATTCTGTCCAACCTGTGCTGGCCGTGTTTGATCTCCAAAGTGTTGAAGCATTGTTGTCAAAAACATCCGCAGCTGTTCCTTGATATGTATTTGGTCCCACCGTAGGGGTTCCGCCAGAGCAGACATCAGAACCATACACAGTAGCAGCCGTGCTCACAACATCAAAAACTCCGTTCGGATTCGTTGTCCCGATGCCGACGTTGCCGGTGTTGCTCGCGAACAAAACTTCGGTCGAGCCGGCGCGGACGCGGAGAGGTGAAAGAGTTGAAGAGGCTCCGGTCTGGATGTTGAAAAGCGATCCGGTACCGTTGGCGGAATTGTCGGTGGTGAGCGAGAAGAGATCATTCGTTCCGGTTCCGGTGGTCCAGTTGAAAGCGGTGGAATAGGTTCCCATATTGAGAGACAGATTGGTGCCCGGCGCGGTGAGGGCCGACCAAGAAAGAGAGCTGGCTCCGGATCCAATATCCGCCCAATTGCCCGAGCTGTTTTTGAACTGAATGGTTCCGGCATTGTCGCGGAAGCCGTATCCAGTTGAGCCGTCCGTCGCGCCAAAGTTGAGATAGGCGTTCGTCGAAAGTCCCAGGTTGCCGGCGATGTCAAATGTGTGGTTCGGTGCGGTTGTGCCGATTCCGACAGAGCCTGTGGTGAAATAGATATTGTTTCCGTTGTTTGACCATTGGGTCGTGGATGATGTTGGAATATTCGTCCACGATCCGCCGCTATTTTTGATCTGGAGCGTTCCGTTGTTGTCAAAAATTCCGTATCCGGAGGTTCCGGATGTTGTTCCAAAGTTAAGGTAGTGATTGGAACCACTGAGGATAGCATTGCCGGCAATGTCGAGACTAGCAAGCGGGCTGGTTGTTCCGATACCCGCGTTCCCGGAGGTATAGTAGACCGAAGTGCCGTTTTGACCCCAAAGAGAGGAGGCGCTTCCGGTACTGGAGCTGGCACCAAGAATAGTTTCATTACCGGTGCTGTCCTTGAAGGCCAAAGCCGATGCTCCATACGCTCTCGTCGGAGGCGTGAAGCTTGCTGTCCAGCGGGCAGTGCCTTTGGAAATATTAACTTCGTCCATATAGCCATTGAGATATGAGCCGATATAGGCGCCATATCCAACATTAAAGGTCCCCGTCAGATTTCCTAGAGAATTGGTGCTGATCGCGGTTGTGACCGTGGTCCAGGTTTTCAGATCTCCATTGATAAACAGCAGCAGACTTGAACCGCTTCGGACAAGCGCAATATGATACCAAGTTCCGGCGGTAGGGCCCCAAGAATAGCCATAATAGGCCCTTTGCACTCCGGAATCAGCAAAGTAAAATACAAGTTGGCCATTATAGATAGCCAGGTCGAGAGTATTATTCCCGTCACTGTTCTGACTAATCAACCCTGAATTGCCAGCCGTGGTCCAGTTCACCCACATATCCATCGTGAAATCTCCGGTTCCGAAAGCGAAATCATCGCTGTCGGCCGCGGAAACATAGTCTCCGCTCCCGTCAAGATAGGCCGATTTTCCTCCAAACTTGAACTGGGTCAAACTTTGGGTCGCATTGCCGTTGGCGGTCATCGCCCTCGCGCTTGCAGAGCTGTCGGTGAAAGTCGCGCCTGTTCCATCAGCATGAAGAAGAAGTTTCGTGTATGAATCATTGCCAGCCAGTGGCGCTACCGCATACAACTTCCCAAACCCGCTGGTCGCGCTTGGAGAGCTCGCTTGCTCAGCAAAACTCATCACACCATTCACGGTCAGTTTTTCATTGGGAGCGGTCGTCCCGATGCCAACGTTGTCGCTGGGAGTGGAAACAAATACGCTTGAGCCCGCGTCGGTCCAGCCGCCGCCGACAGTTCCGAAAGTCGCCCATGAACCGCCCGAATTTTTATACTCAATCGTTCCTCCGTTGTCGCGCAGGCCGTATCCGGAAGAGCCGACGGTCGAGCCGAAATTGAGATAATTACTTGATCCGCGCAGAATGAGACTGCCGGTCATGTCAAGCGCCGCGAGCGGAGAGGTTGTGCCTATGCCGATGTTTCCGGAATTGTAGTAGAGGCTTGAGCCGTTCTGCCCCCAGAGATTGGAAAAGCTGCTTCCCCCGCCACTGCCGCCCAATTCATATTCCGTGCCTCCGGCGGTTTTGTAGTAGAGTCCGGTGGTGTTGTAGGCCCGTGTCGGCGGAGTGAAAGCGGAAGTCCAACGGGCGGTGCCTTTCGATATGCGAAGCTCATCGATGTACGCATTTGGATATAGCGAATAACCAGGCCGATATCCAACATAGAGATAAGAGGCATAATCATTGAAAGATCCGGAACTCGTAGCTGAGGCTACATTGACACCGTTTTTATACATAGTCCATGTGTTTCCATTTCTAACGATTGCAATGTGGTACCAAGTCCCGGTTGACCAACCCGACGTGCCGGAATCCAATTCTGTGAATATATCACTTCCGCCATTTCGTCCGAAAAATCTCATGCCATACGTATTTTGCCATTCCAGCCAATACCCATTGGAAGAGGCATCCGCCGCATGAGCAAGCAGTGTTTGTTCGGTACTGCTAAGGGAATCGAAATTGACCCAAAAATCAATAGAGAAATCCCCACTCCCAAATTCCCAATCAGCAGAGTCATCCAGTCTTAAATCATCCCCCGTTCCATCAAAATATGCGCTTTTCCCGCCAAATTTTGATTGTGTCGAACTTTGGGTTGCGCCTCCTTCAGCTGTTATAGTTTTGGCTGAAGGAGAACTGTCTGTAAAGGAATTTCCAGTGCCATCCGCGTGAAGCATTAATTTTGTATAGGAATCATTGCCACCGGATGGCATCGCATACAATTTCCCAAATCCGCTCGTCGCGCTCGGAGAGCTCGTTTGTTCCGCAAGACTCATCACACCGTTAACGGTCAATTTCTCATTCGGGCTGGTTGTTCCGATTCCAATGCTGCCGGTGCTATTCGCGAACAAAGCTTCGGTCGATCCGGCGCGGACGCGCAGAGGCGAAAGAGTCGAAGATGCCCCGGTTTGAAGATTCAGAAGAGAGCCAGTGCCATTGGCTCCGTTGTCGGTCGTGAGCGAGAAAAGATCGCTGGTTCCCGTTCCTGTCGCCCAGTTGAAAGCGGAGGAATAGGTTCCCATGTTGAGAGACAAGCTGGTGCCCGGCGCTGTGAGAGCCGACCAGGTGCTGGATCCGGCGCCACCGAGATTCGTCCAGCTTCCCCCGCTGTTTTTGAATTGCAACGTTCCATTGTTATCAAAGATTCCGTATCCATTTGTCCCGGTCAAAGAACCGAAATTCAAATAGTTGTTCGATCCGCGCAAAATCGCGCTGCCGGTGAGATCCAGCGCCGCCAGCGGAGAAGTTGTGCCTATGCCGACATTTCCGCTTGTATAATATATATTTGAACCGTTCTGCCCCCAGAGAGAGGAAGCGCCGCTGCCGCTACTAGACGAGCCGAGAACGGTTTCGTTGCCAGAACTGTCTTTGAAGGCCAAAGCTGATGCTCCATAGGCTCTCGTCGGCGGAGTGAAATTTGAAGTCCAGCGGGCTGTGCCTTTGGAAACTCGAACTTCATCCATGTAGCCACTGAAGTAGGTTGGGCCGTAAACCACCCGACCAATTTCTACAGGGGCTGCAAAAGTAGACCAGGTGTTGGTAGAAGCCGTGCCGCTTGCGACGCCATTAATATACTGCGTTACAACTCCTCCCGATCTTACTATAGCAATATGTGTCCATGTGGTCGCTGGAATAGTTATAGTTGAATGAAAACCAATTACGGTGCTGCCTGATATATTCAGATAAGTGTTTAATTGATTCCCAGTATCAATATATACAGAGAAATAATTACTTGTATCTACCCACTGATCTATAATTCTATCCAACACACCTGCGTTATTCCTATTTACCCACATATCAATAGTGAAATCTCCTGACCCGTAATCCCAATCATCGCTATCAGGCACGGAAACATAGTCTCCGGTCCCGTCAAAATAAGCGCTCTTTCCTCCAAATTCCGATTTGGTCGTACTTTGGGTGGCATCGCCATTTGCCGTCACGGTTTTTGCGCTTGAAGAACTATCCGTGAAAGTTGCACCCATTCCGTCAGCGTGGAGAAGAAGCTTGGTATATGAATCATTTCCGGCCAGTGGAGACATGGCATACAACTTCCCAAACCCGCTCGTCGCGCTCGGAGAGCTCGTTTGTTCCGCAAGACTCATCACACCGTTAACGGTCAATTTCTCATTCGGGCTGGTTGTTCCGATTCCAATGCTGCCGGTGCTATTCGCGAACAAAGCCTCGGTCGATCCGGCGCGGACTCGGAGAGGCGAAACGGTTGAGGACGCTCCGGTTTGGAGATTCAAGAGCGAGCCGGTGCCGTTCGCCGAGTTGTCAGTCGTCAAAGAGAAAAGATCGCTGGTTCCCGTTCCTGTCGCCCAGTTGAAAGCGGTGGAATAAGTTCCCATATTGAGAGACAAAGCGGTGCTCGGCGCGGTGAGGGCCGACCAAGTGCTCGATCCGGCGCCGCCGAAATTCGTCCAGGCTCCCCCGCTGTTTTTGAATTGGAGGGTTCCGGCGTTGTCGCGGAAACCGTATCCGTTTGTTCCGTCAGCCGTTCCCCAGTTGAAATAGCCGTTGGCAGCCAAGCCGATGTTGCCGATGACATCAAGCGCGTGATTGGGAGTGGCATTGCCGATACCCACGCTTCCGCCGGTGTGGTAGATGCTGCCGTCGGGGTTGGCCGTCCAGACGCCGGTTGCCGTGGAAGAAGTGGCATAGTATTTCCAGTCGGAGTTCGAAGCGAGATCCGGACCGTTGTTATAGATCGGAGCGCGGTAGATTACGCTGTTATAGGACGCGTTGCCTCCGCCGAAAAGATAGACATATCCGCCGACAACAGCTGTTTGAGAAGCATAAAGATTGGCTGGCAAAGTTGCGCCGGAACTGACCCAGCTGGTCGGGTTCGAGACTGGAGCGCGGTATATTGTGCTTATTGCACCGCTTGTATACCCCCCCAACAAATATACATAGTCTCCGATAACGGCAACCTGCGACATTCCGATACTTGCCGGCAGAGTGGCACCTGTGTTGACCCAACTGGTCGGGTTTGAAACCGGAGCGCGGTAGATGACGTTGGTAACTGGTCCGTTGAGAGTTCCGCCGAAAAGATAGACATAACCTCCAATAACCGCGACATGAGAATATGCCAGATTTCCCGGTATGGTTGACCCGGTGTTTTCCCAGGAAGTCGGGTTCGAAACTGGAGCGCGATAGATGACGTTGGTATAGGCACTGCCGTTGTGTCCGCCGAAAAGATAGACATAGTCGCCGATGACGGCTACTTGGGAAGCTTGGAGATTGCCCGGCAAGGTTGATCCGGTGTTTGACCAAGAAGTGGGGTCGGAAACTGGAGCGCGATAGATTACGTTGGTAATTGCGCTAGCGCTAACTCCGCCAAAGAGATATACATAATCTCCGATGACCGCCACTTGGGATTGCTGGAGATTCCCCGGCAAAGTTGCTCCTGTATTCGTCCAGGAAGTCGGATTGGAAACAGGCGCTCGGTAGATAACATTCGTTGCCGCGCTTGCATTGGTTCCACCGAAAAGATAGACATAGTCTCCGATGACAGCAGTTTGGGAATGTGCCAACACACCCGGCAGAGTCGCGCCTGTATCCACCCATTCGTCTTCTTTCATCCCCGTGCTGCCGGTTCCAGAGCTCGAACCCATCGCCATCCAAGCGCCGTTTGAGTTTCGAAATTCCATCGTCCCGTTGTTGTCGCGGATGCCGTAGCCGGAATTTCCGGCGGTCGAGCCGAAATTGAGATAGTTATTGAGTCCGCTCAAAATGCCGCTGCCGGCAAGGTCAAGTTTCGCGAGAGGCGCGGTCGTGCCGATCCCCACGTTTCCGGAGTTATAATAGAGTGAAGAGCCGTTGGTTCCCCATTGAGATGAAGCGCCGCTGCTTCCTCCAGTCAAAGCGGTAATGTTTCCGTCAGAATCCTTGTAGGCAAGATGCTTTCCAACGTCAAAAGCTTGGTTTGGCGGAGTGAAATTGGATGTCCAGCGGGCAATGCCTTTGGAGACTCGAATTTCGTCTTTATAATTTGCCACATCGTCCTGATACTCGGAACCTCTTGAATAAAATCCTCCGATTCTTATGTAATTATTAACAGTAAAACTAAAGGAAGTGGTCGACGTAGATGTTTTCACTCCGTTTATAAACCCAAAAACACTGCTGCCTGACCGCACGTAGGCAACGTGAACCCATTGATTCAAGGGCACGGTGCCTTCGGTTATGGTGGTCCAGGCATAGCCGCTGCCGGTTTCCGCTCGAAAATCCAGCTGATTGTTCGTGATGCCGCACGTTATTTCTTGTCTTTGGTCCAGGCCCCAGCCTTTATCACCTATACTAAATACTGTTATCCTATGACCTACCGTCGAGGCAGTCAGATAAACCCAGGCATCCACAGTGAAATCTCCCGCACCAAAAGCAAAATCGCTGCTGTCCGCCAAGCTGAGGTAATCCCCTGTCCCGTCGAAATAGGAGCTCTTTCCGCCAAACTCTGATTGAGTCGAACTCTGAGTTGCGTTGCCGTAGGCCGTCACCGTTTTTGGAGTAGCTTCGCTGTCCGTGAAAGTAGCGCCTGTGCCGTCGGCGTGGAGCAGTAATTTTGTGTAGGAATCATTGCCGCCAATTCCACCCACTGCGTACAACTTGCCAAATCCGCTCGTGGCATCAGGCGCATTCATGGATTCCGCAATGGAAATATTTCCGTTCACGGTCAATTTCTCGTTCGGGCTGATTGTCCCCACTCCGACATTCCCGGTGTTGCCCGCGAACAAAGCTTCGGTCGAGCCGGCCCGGATTCGGAGAGGCGAAAGGGTTGAAGAGGCTCCGGTTTGGAGATTAAGAAGCGAGCCGGTGCCGTTGGCGGAGTTGTCGGTGGTGAGCGAGAAGAGATCGCTCGATCCCGTTCCGGTTGTCCAGTTGAAAGCGGAAGAATAGGTTCCCATATTGAGAGACAAGTTGGTGGAAGGCGCGGTGAGAGCCGACCAAGAAGAGGAACCGGCGCCGGCGCCAAGATTCGTCCAGATTCCCCCGCTGTTTTTGAATTGCAATGTTCCGGCGTTATCTCGGAAACCATATCCGTTCGTTCCGTCAGCCGTTCCCCAGTTGAAATAGCCGTTGGCGGAGAGGCCGAAGTTGCCGGTGATGTCGAGAGCATGATTGGGAGCATTGTTTCCGATGCCGACGTTCCCGCCGGTGTAGTAGATACTGCCGTTCGTGTTGGCCGTCCAGATTCCTGCCGCAGAAGAAGTTGCATATTTCCAAGAGGCGTTCGAGGCTAGGGACGGACCGCCATTGAGAATAGGAGTACGGTAAATAGTGCCGATTCCGACACTGCCATTATTTCCTCCAAAAAGATAAGCGTAATTTCCGACAGCCGCGACTTGAGAAAGATACAAATTGCTCGGCAGAGTTTTGCCTGTATTGGTCCACGTCGTCGGGCTAGAAACAGAGGCGCTATACATGACATTAGTATAGACACTGCTACCAAGATATCCACCCAGTTGATATATTTTATCGCCGACAATCATAGCTTGTGAATAACTGAGAGTGCCCGGTATACTTGATCCCGTGCTGGCCCAAGAAGTCGGGTTGGAAACAGGGGCCCGATAGATAGTGGCGGTTCCATAGCCCCCGAACAAATAGACATAATCCCCAATAACTGCAAGCTGAGACCAGGTCAGGTTCGTCGGCAAAGTCGAACCCGTGTTTGCCCAAGAAGTCGGATTGGAAAGCGGAGCGCGGTAAATAACATTGGTATTGCCGCCACCGTTATATCCCCCAAATAAATATATGTAATCTCCGATAATTGCGACTTGCGAACCATCCAAGTTTCCTGGCAAAGTCGAACCCGTGTTTGCCCAAGAAGTCGGGTTGGAAAGCGGAGCGCGATAGATAACATTGGTTGTTGTGCCAGCAATATTTCCCCCGAACAGATAGACATAATCTCCGATAATTGCGACTTGCGAATATCCCAAATTACCCGGCAAAGTCGAACCCGTGTTTGTCCAGGACGTCGGACTGGAAACAGGAGCCCGATAGATGATATTTGAATTATATCCCCCGAACAGATAGACATAATCGCCAATGACCGCGGTTTGAGAGCCATATAGAGCGGCTGGCAAAGTCGAACCTGAATCCGCCCATCCGTCTTCTTGCATGGACATACTAGTCGTTCCGCCGCCGCCTGATCCTATTGCTACCCAAGCGCCGCTTTGGTTTTTGTATTCCATTGTTCCGTTGTTGTCGCGCAGACCGTATCCGGAAGTTCCGGCGGTCGAGCCGAAGTTCAAATAGTTGTTGAGCCCGCTCAAGATTCCACTGCCGGCAAGGTCAAGTTTCGCGAGCGGTGCGGTCGTGCCAATTCCCACGTTGCCGGAGGTATAGTAGGCGCTGGTGCCGTTCTGGCCCCAGAGGGAAGATGCGCCGCTGCCGGATGCTCCGGCCAAAACTGTTTCCGTGCCTAAACTGTCTTTATACGCCAGAACACCGCCGCTGCCATAAGCTCTCGTTGGAGGAGTGAAAGCGGAGGTCCAGCGGGCGATGCCTTTGGAAATTCGATATTCATCCATATAGCCATTGAAGGAAGTGCCGCCGTTCCAATCAGCTCCGATATATAAACCACTCGCCGACATATCAAATGTGGCGCTTGTCGCCCAGTCGGAACCTTTTTGAGCTCCGTCACGGAAAACTTTCACGACTCCGTTTGTCCTGACGACCGCCGCGTGATACCAAACACCGGTGGAAAGAGAATCGGAAAAAGCATGATTAGCAGCTCCATCATATAAATTCCAGCCATTGGAAGCATCATACATTATTCTTAGGGAGGGATTCGGCAGGCTGCCGGCTGAGGTAAGGAAAAAATTATTAGTTGTGCTGTTCAGTCTGAACCAAAAATCCACTGTGAAATCCCCGTCCCAAGTCCAATCGGTACTGTCAGTCGTCGACAAATAGCCGCTGCTGAAGCTGGCGCTTTCTCCTCCGAACTTGTATTGAGTTGTGCTTTGGGTAGCCGTTCCTGCCGCCGATACAGTTTTTCCGCTTGAGGAGCTGTCCGTGAAAGTCGCGCCCGTCCCGTCAGCATGAAGAAGGAGCTTGGTGTACGAATCGTTTCCCGAAAGCGGAACCGCATAGAGCTTTCCAAATCCGCTCGTCACGTCGGGGGCGGCCGCAGATTCCGCGAGACTCATTGCGCCGTTCACGGTGAGTTTTTCATTGGGAGCGGTCGTCCCGATGCCGACGTTGCCGGAATTATTTATGTATAAAGCCTCCGTGGACCCTGCCCGGACTCGAAGGGGAGAAAGACTTGAAGACGCTCCGGTCTGGACGTTGAGGAGTGAACCGGTGCCGTCGGCCAGATTGTCGGTGGTGAGCGAGAAGAGATCGCTCGTTCCCGTTCCGGTCGTCCAGTTGAGATTGGTGGAATAATCTCCCATGCCAAGATAGGAGTTGGTGGAGGGATCGGTGAGGACCGACCAGGAAAGAGTGCTGGTTCCGGATCCGATGTCCTCCCAATTGCCCGAGCTGTTTTTGAATTGCAAAGTTCCGGCGTTGTCGCGCAGGCCATATCCGGTTCCGCCATCAGTCGCGCCAAAGTTGAGATAGGCGCTCGTCGAAAGTCCCAGGTTGCCGGCGATGTCAAATGTATGGTTTGGAATTGTCGTTCCGATGCCCACGGAGCCGGTGGTGAAATATATATTGTTCCCGTTGTTTGTCCACTGGCTGGCGCTCGCGGTCGGAATGTTGGTCCAGGACCCGCCGCTGTTTTTGATCTGGAGCGTTCCGTTGTTGTCAAAGATTCCGTAGCCTGATGATCCGGAGGTTGAGCCGAAGTTGAGATATCTGCTCGATCCGGAGAGAATCGCGTTGCCAACGACGCTAAGTGCCGCAGCCGGAGAGGTCGTCCCGATTCCCACGTTGCCGCCGGTGTAGTAGAGCGAAGAGCTATTGGTGCCCCAAGGCGAAGTCAGTCCGCTAGCGCCGCCGGTTGATCCTAAAATAGTTTCCGTGCCCGAACTGTCTTTGAACGCCAAACTGGTTCCACTTCCATAGGCTCTTGTCGGCGGAGTAAAGGCAGAGGTCCAACGGGCGGTGCCTTTTGAAATGCGCACTTCGTCCATATAGCCGTTCAGATAGTTTCCCGCATAATCACCCAGTTTTCCAATCCCTAAATTAGTTGACACGAAATTCTTTAGTGCGCTTGCGCCTATATTTGTAGTGCTTCCTGAACCAACTTCGCTTGTTCCATTTATAAAAAGATATAATGTGCTACCCGATCTGACTCCTGAAATATGGTACCAGGTATTGGCCGATACGGTCGTTGTAGATTTTACATAACGGAGTATATTTCCTGTATCTTTTGTGGAAAAAACTATATTATTTGAAGAATCCAAATAAAAATGCCACTCATGATCATTGCCTGCCGAGTTAAGGTCTCCGATAAAATATTGATATGATCCTACCACGCTTACTCTAGCCCAAAAATCAACCGTAAAGTCTCCCGAGCCGAAATTAAAATCGGCTGTGGCAGGTGTCGTCACTCCGCCGGTTCCGTCGAAATAGGCGCTTTTTCCGCCAAATTCATATTGGGTTGAGGATTGGGTTGAATTTCCACCGGCTGTCATCGCGTGCGCGGAAGCCGAACTGTCAGTGAAAGTGGTTCCGGATCCATCGGCGTGAAGAAGAAGGGTTGTATAGGAATCATTGCCTGTCATGGCCATGGCATACAATTTCCCATATCCGCTCGTCGCACTTGGAGAACTCGCTTGCTCCGCGAGACTCATCACGCCGTTGACGGTCAATTTTTCATTGGGAGTGGTCGTCCCGATGCCGACGTTGTCCGAAACGCTGGAGAGATAGACGTTTGAACCCGCGTCCGTCCAGCCGCCGCCGACCGCGCCGAAAGTCGCCCAATCCCCGCCCGAGTTTTTGTATTCAATCGTTCCTCCGTTGTCCCGCAAGCCATATCCATTTGTTCCGGTCAAAGAACCAAAATTCAAATAATTATTCGAGCCGCGCAAAATGAGGCCTCCGGTCATGTCGAGCGCCGCGAGCGGAGAAGTCGTGCCTATGCCAATATTTCCGCTTGTATAATATAAATTAGTGCCATTCTGGCCCCAGAGATTGGAAAAGCTACTTCCCCCGCCACTTCCGCCCAGTTCATATTCCGTGCCTCCGGCGGTTTTGTAAAAGAGTCCGGTGGTGTTGTAGGCCTGTGTCGGCGGAGTGAAAGCGGAAGTCCAACGAGCGGTGCCTTTCGAGACGCGGAGCTCGTCGATATAGCCGGCAAAATAGTAGTGATTACTGCTGTAATCATTCATTCCAATGGTTAAGGGCTGCGCAGCATCGTTTATTGTCGCAGAAGAAGTTCCACTTCCTCTTTCCACTCCATCCACATACAGCTTGAAAGATGTTCCGTTTCTCACCCATGCAACATGATGCCAATTACTATTGGAAAGAACGTTGCTCGATGTTATGCCCACTGTTACTGATGTTCCATCTGTCCAAAAATTTGCAAACGCATGTCCTGTCGCATCCGCACCCACGACCCACCTCGTCAATGATGCGGAGCCATAGTTGGATTGAGCGACGAATTCTTGTTCGGTTCCTGTCGCGAAATTGCTTGAGTATGCCCAAAAGTCAACGGTGAAATCCCCCGATCCAAAAGTCCAATCGTTGCTGTCCGCAACGCTCAAGGAGTCTCCGCTACCGTCAAAATAGGCCGACTTACCGCCAAATTCGGACTGAGTTGCGGATTGAATTGCATCACCGTTGGCGGTAATTGTCTTGGGAGTCGATTCACTATCTGTAAAAGAATTTCCAGTTCCATCGGCATGAAGAAGAAATTTGGTGTATGTATCGTTGCCTCCGGATTGTGTTGCATACAATTTCCCAAACCCGCTGGTCGCGCTTGGAGAACTCGCTTGCTCGGCGAGACTCATCACGCCGTTCACTGTCAGTTTCTCATTGGGGCTGATTGTTCCAATGCCGACGCTGCCGGAAGAATTCACATACAAAGCCTCAGTCGATCCGCCGCGGACGCGGAGGGGCGAAACAGTCGAGGACGCTCCGGTTTGGAGATTCAAGAGCGAACCGGTGCCATTGGCTGAATTGTCGGTCGTGAGCGAAAAGAGGTCGCTGGTTCCGGTTCCCGTCGCCCAGTTGAAGACGGTCGTGAAAGCGCTCATCGGAAGAGACAGATTGGTGGATGGATCGGTGAGAGTCGACCAAGAAGCTGCGGTGCTGCTGGTACTACTTCCGCTGCCAATGTTGGTCCAGGTTCCGCCGGAAGCTTTGTATTGGAGGATTCCGGCGTTGTCGCGGATGCCATATCCGGAAGAACCGATGGTTGTGCCGAAGTTGAGATAGGCGCTCGCCGCAAGACCCAGGTTGCCGCTTGAATCAAAAACTATCTCCGGATCCCCTGTGCCGTTCACATTGAAGCCGAGCGTGTTGGCGGTGGTGTTGTAGCTCAAAGTATATTCGTCGCTTGTCGAAGATCCGATATGGAGCGTAGCCGGTCCAAGAAAGAGATCGCTCCAGCGATGGGTGTCGTCGCCGAGATTATAGGTATCGTCAACTGAGGGAAAGATGTCTCCCGCGACGGTAAGTTTGGCGGAAGGACTTGTTGTCCCGATTCCGACGTTGCCGTTCATTGTTACGTCACCGTTAGACCTGATTGTCATTCTTTCGCTTCCATTGAGCGTCGTGTCATTCGCCGCGGTAAAAAATCCTATCTCCGTCGCCGCATTTTCCATATTAAAACTTGCGCCTGCTCCGCCAATCCAAACCTTATTGTTAGTGCCGTCAGAACGCCCCTGAATCAATGCGACTGGCTCCTCTGCGTCGGTTTTATGAGCCATCGCGATAAAAGCATCTTTTTGCGCATTGCCGCCACTGGCATAATCAGAAAGTTTGAGAGTCACCACATTGTCACTTCCGACAATATCCAGCTTCGCCCCCGGATTCGTCGTCCCTATCCCGACGTTGCCTTGATTTGTAACGACAAATTTTTCCGACCACAGTCCACTGCCATGATTTGTATAAACCGAAAATCTTCCCGTATAAGTGCCTGTCGCGCTTCCCGATGACTGCAATATGATATTAGAACTATCATCCGATAATGTTGGTCTGGCATTGAGGATAATTTGAGCTGTAGTTGGATTATATACAGTCAATCCTCCGCCATTTACAAAAGCTGACCCTGCCACTTCTAGCTTCGCTCCCGGGCTCGTCGTCCCGATGCCGACGTTTCCTTGCTTTATATACAAACTATTAGCCACCGCTCCTGAACCTGTCATCACCAAAACATCATTGGTTCCGCCTGCCCGAATCACAGTGTCTCCCGAGCTTCTGATTGTCATGGCCGCGCTGGTATTGTCTCCGATATACACATTGTTCCCGCTGGAAAAATAAGCCAGCTGTCTTGCTGTCCCGCCGCTATCTTTTGCGGTCAAAGCCTGTTCATTATCAAGCAATATACTTCCACCCGAAACTGTCAGTTTCGCCCCCGGACTCGTCGTTCCGATGCCGACGTTGCCCGCTTTCAGTACCAGCGTATTTGCCACGGCCGAAGGTTGATAAATGGTCATGACTTGGGCAGCGTTTACTTTGAAAAGCATATTTCCGTTTGATTTGTCACCGGCTTCCAAAATAAGCGACCCCACATTAGCATGTTCATTCCCATACAGATAGATCGTCGCGCCTCTCGTGTTTCCGGCCACTCCTCCGCCAGTTATTGTCAAAACATCGCTGTCCGAAGCGTCAACTGTGGCAGTACTGATGGTCGAATTTGCTCCGAAAGACAATTTGGAAGTCGGATTCGTCGTCCCGATCCCGACGTTGCCCGCTGATGTTATTCTCATCCACTCATTTGCTCCTGTGTTTATGCTTCCATTCGTTGCAAAAGTTATTGGATTAGCACTGTTTGTCAAGATGGAAAGTCCCGCTTCGGCTGAAATAAAACCGCTATTAGCTCCTGCATAATAAGTATTCGTTGAAGCATACGTTCCGAGTTGGTTGTAATATGAAGAATTGTAAACCGCGATAGAATTTCTAGTATCACTACTTGCTACAAATTTTGCCATTGTAGCACTTGTTGGAGCTCCATAAACATGCAATAGCATTCCCGGCGCGGTCGTTCCAATGCCAACGTTGCCGCCGTCGGCTACCGTCATGTATGATTCCCACACGCCGTTGTTATCTACATGCCCAAACTGAACATTTCGATCTGTCGCAGAACTCGAATTTCCCCTGATGCGGATTGCACCGCTGTTTGTATCGCCCATTATGAATCTCTCCGTGAGTTCAGAAGAGAAAACCAAATTTCCTCGCAGACTTTCGTTTCCCACGACAACAAGTTTCGAACCGGGACTAGTTGTCCCAATCCCGACATTGCCGTTTGTGTCCCAGATTCCCGACCCGGGGAAATATGTGTTCGCCGAGAAAGTCTGCGCGCCGGTCCAAGTATTGGCGTGTCCGAGATTCAAAGACGCGACCACATCTCCGATCGTCGGCGAGATGGTGAGCGTCCCGTCGGAATTTGTGACCGAAGAAACTCCGACGCTCGCTACCGATGTCCAACTGGCGAGTCCATTCGCGTCCGAGGTCAAAACTTTGTTGAGACCCGGAGTTCCGCCGGTGATTTTCACTTGCCCCGCAACTTCGAGTTTCGAGCCAGGTGTAGTGGTGCCGATTCCAATGTTGTCACTCTTTAAATATAACGTGTTGGCTGCGTTCCCCTGCTCCACAGTCATTACGACTTTTCCTCCTTGATTATCATAGAGTTTAAAACTTCCATCATTAGCTGTAATGCCTTGTCCAATTGACCAACCGTCTGACCCATCAACTTTGCCAAAAAACAAATTGGCGTTTTGGTCTGCAGCAGCATTAGTAATTGCTATGGTTGCACCAGAAACTTGAAGATTTCTTGTCGGACTTGTCGTTCCGATGCCGACGTTTCCGGAGCTTATTATTCGCATCGCTTCCGTTGATGAATAACTTGAGTTAGTTCGTCCAGTTCTAAAAGACAAAAAATTATCGGAAGCAGTGGCGGAACCCGCAATATCAATATATCCGCCTACTCCACCATCCTGTAAAAATGACATCTCTTGCGGACGCCCCGTGGTATGCAATACAAAACCAGATTGACCGTTTGTTGCTGTTGCAGTTAAATCTAGTATTTTATCAGCAGATGAATTTATAGACGCATGGGGGCTCGTCGTCCCGATGCCGACGTTGCCAGTTCTCAAAACAGTAAACACGTCCACCCCATCACCCAAAGCTTGGTTATTTACTGTGAATCTTCCTTCTGTCGCTCCAGAACCAGCGTTTGTGGAAATACCAGCCGTCACCCATCCAGGCTTAGTTGCGTGTGAATGGGCAAACAAGTTTATTGCTCCGCCATAACCATTGGAACCAACACCAGCTTGCATCACCAATTGACCCGTGCCCGTGTTGGTATCAGCAGATTCTCCCATTATTATGTACCTTCTGCTCCCGTCTACTTTTGATAATCTGATATTCCCGTTTACGGACAGCGGGCTGTTCGGCGCTGTCGTTCCGATGCCGACGTTGCCGTCATTTTTTATATTCAGGATCGGATTCCCCCATGTTCCTATTTGTATTTGGTTTGTATTGTCCAAATTGCCTACATACATATCCGTTGCAGTTTGCTGATTGAAAAATATCAGTCCGCCAGAACCGCTTGCATTTGAGTTAAATTCAAGAGTGGCTCCGCTACCCGTCCCTAATTTGGCATTTCCTGCCACATGCAACAGCGAGCTTGGGCTCGTCGTCCCGATGCCAACGTTGCCCGCTATGTATCCGTTTCCGCTAAGCCACAGGTCTGACCATTTAGCGGTTGAAACTCCTAAACTTATCATGCCAGTACTAGAAACATAGGGTCTGAAGGCGCCATTAGTTAAAACAACATTGCCCCCATCTGCTCCTCCGTTTGCCTTCAAGTTGAAGTTTCCGCTTGTCCCCGCTAAAAATGTAAAATCCGGACCAGTTCCATTGGTTGTAATGCTCAATTGCCCTACGCTGTTCACAGCGAATTGGGTGTAATTTGAAGCATCGTATCCCAATCTTAATTGTTCTGTGGTTTTAAATACATGTAATGCCGCTCCCGGCGCGGTCGTCCCGATGCCGACATTGCCACTTGCTCCGGCATAGAAAGTTCCGGCGCCATATGCCGCGACTCCTCCGAGATATACATTTCCGGAAGTATCAATTCTGAAGCGAGTGGCTGGCGTTGTGCCGTCTTCAATAATGAAATTGTCATCTCCTCCGTTCTGTCCCACTCCCATATACCAATTTCGGCTGTCAGTTTGAATGGAAGTATAAGTATTGGCGTCGGCTGTTCCGCCAACCACCAGTTTATATTGTGGATTCGTTGTCCCGATCCCGACGTTGCCGTTATTTAAAATAACCATTTTTGACCCGTTACTTCCAGTCGAACCAACCCTAAAGTCATAACCATAAGAATTTAAAACTAGTGCCTGGTCGCCTGCTCCTCCAATATTGGATATGCCCAAAGTAGCACCAGTATATCCGCTCCTTGAAAGCTGCATTGAATCATTCCATGCCGAGCCATAAACATCCAACTTCGCCCCCGGCGTCGTTGTTCCGATCCCGAGGTTGCCGTTTTGTAAGATTGTCATTGCTTCTGTGCTTCCCATCTGAAAACGCAATCTACCTGCTCCACTTTCCATCATAATACGCCCCGACAAATCATTCATTTGTCCGAAACTCATATAATCAGCACCAACCAAATCTCCGTTAGAAGCATCGAAATACATCAAACTGTCACCCGAACCCGTATTCGCAATGAGAGTAGTAGTTCCTCCTGCAGATGAATCGCTTATGGTTAACTTTTGCCCCGGAGTCGCGGTTCCAATCCCGACGTTGCCGCCCGTGAAAGTCGCGGCGTATCCCGTTCCTGACTGAGCGACTTTGAGCGCCGTACCGGTTCCCCCGCCGGAGCCATACACGACGCTCAAAGCACTGTTTGTCCCGCTCGCGGGATTGTAATTTATATTCGCCGCGTCTTGTGCGGCCCCAGTGTTGTCGATATCGATGAATCCATCCCCGACCACGTTCAGCGAATTGATGGCTTGGGGAACCGCGCCTAGTCTTTTGCGGGGGGACATTTCCGCGTCTGAGTCGACCGTCACGCCGAGATAATATGTGTCTTGGTCAAAGTTTAGATTCAATGCATTGCCATTTCCGCTTCCGAGCATCACCGAAAAAATTCCCTTGCTGACTGCTACTGCGTTCCCGTTCACTGCCGTATACGTCCCGGTCCAGAGGAGATTTCCGTTTTCGGCCGCGTCATACAGCTTGAAAACCATGTCATAGTTCCCATCCGCCACCGCCACGTTCGAAGTGTTCGTGAGTTTTCCCTGATAATTCATCTGCCGGTTGACCGCCGCTTGAGAGAAGTAGGCAAAGCAAAAAAACCCGACTGAAACAATCAGCCCCGTTCGAACCACCCGTCCGATTCGTATTATTTTTCCCACTTGCCCCTTCAACCCCATTTTTCCCGTTTCACCCTTTTCATCCATTTTTTCAGTTTTGTTTCTTGTTTTGTTTCTCACTTGAGATTCAGTTCCCTCGATTCCCATTTTTTATTTCTAAATATTTTTGAATTTTACACTGTCATTTTTCGCTTTGAACTTATTTCGGAACCACTGTCACTGATCCCACTTCCTCCGGATTATCCGCGTGAATTATGAGGTTATTATTTGCATCTTTCTCAACTTTAATATCGCTTTCCGAATTGATTCCCCGATAATTCCAGGAAATTATCACAAGTATGAAAATTGCAACCAGCACAACAGCCCATTTGAGATTGAGAACGGCTTTTTTTTGCTCAAAGGCCGGGATATTTGCGTTTAGTGATTCCTGCCGGCGATAGTTCGCCTCCGCTACCCGATCGGTGTATTTTTCAACCGTTTCTTTCGTCGTAAACCACTTGCCGTCTTTTTTAAATCCCTCCAATTTTCCTTTTCTCACCAAAAGACTCAGATAGTCCGCGCTATAAGGAGAATTTTTACTGGCTTCTTGCAGTGTAATTAGATTTTTTTCTTCAGCTCCCATTTTTTTGATATTTAAGGTAACTCGATATCATATCCGATACTGTATCGACACCAGAATTATAGCACAAAAAAAGGCCTGCCAACAGCCTTTTTTAACCAAGTTATCCACACCCCACTTAGACACTCAGTGTCTAAGTGGATTCATCTGATTTTTCCATAAATTCAACATCCCCTTTTCGCCTCAAGATGGCCTCAAGAGACATTTTTGAAAACTCTTCATATTCCTTGAAATTTGGAAATTGATCGCAAATTATACTTTTCTCGCAAAAGCCGGTTTTTCGCCACTTTTCGTATTCGGACCAGCTACTCAGGAAAATCCCACCAACATCTTCCATTTTATGCACTTTATAGTTCAAATTGACATAAGTTGAGGCGTAAAGCAACTGTTTATTGGTTTTAATATGGACTGACTGGAAAGGGCCCTGAAAAAGCACTCCATTCCTCTTATGCCTGTGATTGAAATATTTCGTATACCCGTTTCCGATTTTGTGCATAAATTTTTCAATTCCTTTATCTGAAACTTGCTCAAGAATCAGATGATAATGGTTCGGATTGAGACAAAAACACACTATATTTACCCACTTAGACACTGAGTGTCTAAGTGACTTATTCTTGTGAAAAGAGCTGACATAGATACCGCCATATGATTCAACCCGATTGAATTCAGACATACTCTGCAAAAATCGGGAAATGTCTTTTTTATCGAGAAAAACAGGTCTTTTCTCAACACCTCGGTTATAGACATGATAGTACTCTCCGTTTACTAATTGCACTTTTCTCATAGAGTCTTTGCTACTTAGAAGCTCCGCTTCTAAGTGAAATTTTGTAGCGCCTCAAAAACCACCACCAGATTCCGGCAAGTGCCAGGACTGCGAGAAGCTCTTTCCACGGAACCAAAAAAATGAATTTTTGAAATTTCATATTTCGTCCCTCCCCGTCCTTGATGTTTCCAGATATTTTATAGAGCCCGAGAAAGTCCTTCCTCTGAATATCCTCTGAAAAAACACGACTGGTTGTCGGAAGAATTGTCCGGTCTTTTATTTCCAGTCTGCCAATTTCCCGCCCAAAAATGTTTTTCACTGACACTTCCCCCTCCGGCTTAAAATGAGAATTTCCTTCGTTTGCAATTTCAATTTCCAAATTTGATTTATCGGTAAAAGAAATTCTGGGCAATTCTACTTTTTTCAGAATGCCTTTTTTCACCGCGTTTCCGCCGGCTTGCACCAGAAACAGCACTCCCGCCCGGCCAGACACGCAAACACTTGATTTATCCGTCCAAACTACATTTTTATCTTCTTCAATATTGCATCGGGTCCGAAAGAAAATTACCCCGTAATGTCCGCCGAGATTAGCATCCTCTGGCGCCCTGATCTTATAATCAACAACCTTATTTTTTCCCTTTTCTAAGCTAAAATTATCCTCGTCAACCGAAAGCCATTTGCTCATGAGATAAGGCCTTAATTCATCGTTCGCAATGTCCCTGCCGCCGGTAAAAATATATTTTCCGGCATCGTCCATAAAAAAATCGGAAAACTCGACCGCAATATCAAGATTTTGATCAGAATTGTTTCCGACATAAATTTTTCCTGTTTTTTCTTCCCCTGGATTGATTTCGAGATCAAAATAGAGCGGCGACACCGTGAGTGAAACCGGCCCTTCGGCATGAGAAAAAGAAACTGGAAAAAAGAGACTGACCAAAACAATCAGCCCCAACGCCGCTATTCTTCCTGCCTGCCATATTTTTCTCATCCGCCTCATTATACTATTCTTTTTTCTTTATCTCAAACTTCGAGAAGAAATATTTAAACAAGTAGTATATGATAATAAATATCAGGATAACCAGGATTGCAACGTGCCACGGAAAAGCATAAAAAACCAGACTCTCCTGGTCCTTAAGGTTTCCGCCAAAGCCATAAAAAACGGTGAGGTCGGCTGTATAGCGCCCGACCAGCCACTTTTTCGCCCATTCAGTCTCCTGTCTGCGGGATGAATCCGAAAGCACCACCCACTCCTTTATTGGCAAATGTGCTACTTCCGCCCCAAAGATATTTTTTATAGCCACTTCTCCTTTTACTCTCTGATAAACATTTCCGGTATTTCTGAAAACCGTGCTGAAATCCACCGGACCGTTGCGATAGAAAATTTTACCGGCTTTGAATTCCGTGATCTCCCCAGACTCAACATTGTTTCCGGCCACATTGATGAGAACCAAAAGCCCCACGCGGCTCACAAGCCTCACCTTATCTTTTCCGCCCGAAGAATTATCGCTTGAAACAGAGACAAATATAGCGGCATAGTGACTCCCCGTCCTTGCCCCCTCGGGAACTTTGACTTCAAAAGGCAGAGACAAGCGGTCTCCGTGATTAAGATTCACCTCGTTGATTTCCGGAGTTATCCAGTCTCTTGCCGAAGTGGCAGCCGCATAATCTCCTCCTAAAAAAACGGTTGCCTTTTCCGGGTCTTGCGAACCCACAAAGTCTTCTTTATCGATTTTAAAATCGGCTGTCCTTCCAAGGCGATTTACCACCACCATTCGCTGGCTGGACGATTCTCCCGGCGCAAGCGTGAGCTCAAGATTAACAGGAGAAATAACAAACCGGTCTTCAACATTTTCCTGATAATTTTCAATAGTATAGGCTTTTGCTGATCCGGCAATTCCAAACATCAAAAAAAAGCCACAAAATAAGAGTAGCCATGAAAATATCGTCTTTCCCGTGAAACAACCTTTAATAATTGGTTTAATAATTCCGGAGATCATTAATTTTCAAGTATCAATTTCCCGATAAATTTTCAACGCAATAATTTTCAAAATTTAAAAAATTGAAAATCCTATAATGTTGTTGCCGTCGCTGTGACAGTTGATGCGTAAGCGCCGGTCGGCTGGAGCTTTGAAGATCCGACCTCAGCCTTGAAAGTTACCGTCGTGCTGTCACCGGCGGTTTCGGCGGAATTGTGAGACACCTGCTCTTTTGTTGTGCTGTTAAAACCCATATATTTATCCACTCCAAATTTCGTTTCGACATAGCTTCCGGTCGCGCCAAAGCCGAATTCCGCGGCGCTGGGCGCGACTAGCCAGGCTTCCGGAGTGCCATCCGCCGTTTCGCTGTAATCGGCAAAAACATCGCTTCCGCTATGCATTGTACTGGCCTGGTCCGTGTTCACCTCTAATTTCCACCCGGCAGAGTTGTTTGTTGTCACCGTCCAGGTGGTTGAACCCGTCGAAGAGCCCGTGCCGGTAATATCCGGCGCCATTGTCACATCAGACGGCGTGTTGAGACTAATGGTAGCCAGGACATTCAAGTTAACAACAACGCTATCCGTAGTTTGAGCGGCATCCGATACCGCAGGCTCAAGAGCTGAAAATCCCATTATCAGCACAAAAAGACCGGCCAGCGAAAAAGCTGCCGCCCTTAAAAAGTTTTTTCCAAATTTATTTTTATTTTCCTCTGTCACTAAAATTATTTTACTTGGTGCAATTATTATATATCAAACGTTTTTTCCTGCAAAGGAAAAGTTATCCACAGAATTGAATAAATTTATTATATAATAAATATTTTTTTCCTGCAAAGGAAGAATTATCCACAATTCCTTTTAGCTAAGCCGCCTTAAAGATTCGTGGCCGTTGCCGTGATTGTCGCCGTGTACGTGCCCAACGGCTGACTGTGGCCGGATCCGGATTCGGCCTTAAAATTTATCGTCGTGTCGTCTCCGGTACCCTCGCTGGGGGCATTCCGGTGCGCCGCTTGAATCCGATTCGCTCCGTTAAATCCCAGATATTTATCACCCGAAAAACCGGCTTCGGCATATGTCCCGGAAGAATTGAAACCAAATTCACTGTCAGCCGCCGCCACAGACCACTCTTCAGGCGTTCCGGACACCGCTTCATCGTAGTCCGCAAATGAATTTCCTCCGCTTGTCAGCGCCGGCGAGGCACTCGCATTCACTTCAAGTTTCCATCCGTCCGGGTCATTCGTTTCCACGTTCCAGGTAACGCTTCCGGAAGTCGATCCCGCTTCCTCGATTTCCGGAGATAGGGAGACATCGGCGGGCGAATTGAGACTCACTGCCGAAACAACCGTAACGCTGACGGTCACCGAGTCCGATGAGTCTCCCGCCACGAGACCATCGATGCTTTCAAGATAGCTAAAAAATAAAATCGAAGAAAGCGCCAAGAGAACAATTCCGAGCATCGAAAAAAACTCTATTTCAAAAAGAAAAATCCGCCGTTTATTTTTCGGCAAATGGCTGTAGTATAAACCGAATTTCTCAATCAGACTTTTGGGTCTTCTTTTTTTTGTTTTTCTTTTCATCAAATCATGTTATTCCTATTGCCTTAGCGGCTTTATTTTGCTCCGCGTCAGATCGTTCCCACCGCAGTATATGTAATCGTGCAGGAATAAGCGCCTGATTTCTGATCCGAAGGAACATCCGCCTTATATCCGATCACCGTTTCGTCAGCTTCGCTCTTGTAACCTCTCTTTGCATGTGCAGTCTCGGCCACATCCGGAAAAGCGGCGTATTTATAGTTCGGATTTTCTCCCCATTTCGCGTCCACGCCGGTTCCGGAAATAACGGTGAAGCCGAAACCCAGATTGTTCGGCGCTGACCAAAGGAGCGGCGTCGCGATTGTTCCACTATGGTCGTCAATAGTCGTCACCCCGTCCGTGTGGCGCATTTTGTGATCCTTGGAAACATTGAGCGAATAGCCGTCCCATGAGTCGGTTGTCACGGTAACCGTACTTTGCCCCGTCACCGGACTTCCCGCGAGCAGAGACCCTAAATCTTTAGTGTGGCTGTCAACCGTTAAAGTGAGATAGGTGTTTACCATATACCAAAATCCGGCATTCATCTTGTATGTTCCGCTCGCGCTTTCTCCGGTCGCAATTTCGCCCAAGGTATCATTCAGTTTATATGTTTCGGAACTGCTTGCCGCTCCCCCGAAGTTAATCGAATCAGCATTGATCTTATAGCTTCCGCTTGACATTTGGGAGAGACAACCGCCGGCTGACAAAAAGAAAAATACGGCTAGGGAAAATATTTTAAAGACAACAAGTTTACTCATTCCCTTGAGATGTTTTCAAAATTATTTATAATTTCTTTTATATTATAACCAACCCGCGCAGAATCGCCAAATTTAAATTATACAAAGCTTATCCGCGAGCGAAATATACAGCTAAAATTACCGCCGCCAGCGCCAGCCGGTACCAGAAAAAAATAGCGTAACTTGTTTTTTCCACGAATTTCAAAAGATATTTTATAGCGGCATATCCGCTTACCGCCGCCGCCAGCATTCCGACGAGCAGATAAATGTCAAATCCGGATTTCAAAAAATGCGGAAGTTTGAAAACGGCGGCGCCGAAGATTATCGGCGTCGAAAGAAGGAAAGAAAATCGGGCCGCCGACTCGCGGCTTAGTCCCATCGCAAGCCCGGCCGTAATCGTTGCACCCGAACGTGAAACTCCCGGAACGATGGCAATCGCCTGCGACAAACCGACCGCCAAGCTGTCCAGCCAGGACATCTGGCTTATTTTTTTCCTGTGCTGATGATATTTGTCGACCAGATACAAAATCAATCCGACAGCGCTCAGAGTGAACGCGATCAGAATCGGCGAACGGAAAGTCGATTCGGCATAGCTTTCCAGGAAATATCCCGCCAAAACTCCAGGAATCGTGGCGAGGATAAGAAAATAAAGGATATTTTTTGAATAGCTGTTCTTTTTATCATTATTGGAAATTGATTTGTCAGATATTGATTGAAAATTTGAAAGCGCTAGCTTGATTATCTCCACCCAGTCCCGGAAAAAATATAAAATTACCGCAAGAAGCGTTCCGAAATGAAGCGCTACATCAAAAGAAAGGCCCGGATCGGAAAAACTAAAAAGCCACGGCGCCAAAACAAGATGAGCCGAACTGGAAATCGGCAGAAATTCTCCGGCGCCTTGAATGATTCCAAGAAAAATTGATTGAAAAATAGTCATTGTTTGAAAGAGTTAAAATTATCGGCTAAAGAGCAAAAATAAAGAAACAATAATCGCAAACGCCATAAATCCCACTGCCAGCCATCCGAAAAATTTTACCCAAAAAGGATGCGTTTCCTTCCCCATCACGCGCTTGTCATTTCCAATTATCATTATGACAGCAAGAAGCGGCAAGGCAATAATTCCGTTTAAATAAGCTGAATAGTAGAGAGCTTTAATGGGATTAATATGGAGGAAATTGAGTCCCAACCCCACCAAAATCGAAAGAGCGATAACCATATAAAAATCCTTTTGCCCGGGAAAACTTAAGTTCAAGCCCTTCGTGCCATTTCATCACTTCGGAAAGCGCATAAGCGCCGGATCCGGCAAGAATGGGAATAGCCAGAAGGCCGGTCCCGATGATGCCGATAGCGAAAAGAAGGTAGGAGGCTTCGCCCGCAAGAGGCCGGAGAGCCAGGGCCGCCTGATCGGCTGAATCAATGGTTGTTATTCCGTTCTTGAAAAGTACCTGGGCGGTAGTAAGGACGATAAAAAAGAAAACCACATTGGCAAGAATCATTCCCGTTCCCACATCGGTCCGCATATGCGAAATCCGGCAGTGCATGGAGGATCTTCTTTCCTGTTCGCTCAAAAGCTTATTTTCTTCCACTTCTTCCGACGTCTGCCAGAAAAAAAGATAGGGCGTGACAGTCGTTCCGAAAACGGCAATCATGGCAAAAATATAATTTTCGCTGAATCTGATATTTGGAATGAAAGCGTTCTCAAAAACTTCCCGCCAGTCAGGATGAATCAAAAATCCGGTGACAATATAGGCGAAAACGGCAATCGTAAGCCACTTCAGAAATTTGACATAGGTCCGATAGCGAAAGAATATTTCAAGAAAAACGATAAGAAGAGCGAAAAAAAGAGATGCCGCGCTGATATTGGCGCCCGTCACCAAATTCAGCGACGCCGCCATCGCCCCGAGGTCCGCCCCGATATTCACGACATTGGCAACAATGAGAAGAAGCACGATAGCCCCCATGGTTTTCTTGTTGAATCTTCCGCCCAGAACCTTGGTCAAACCTTTATTTGTCACAATTCCTATCCGGGCGCAAACTTCCTGAACCGCAAGCATGACCGGAAGAAGCCAAACCGCCATCCAAAGAATCGAAAAACCGAACATGGCGCCGACCGCCGAATAAGTTCCGATGCCGGAGGGGTCATCATCGGAAGCTCCCGTAATGAGCCCGGGGCCCAGAGCTTTTACATACAACGCAAATTTTTTTCTGGGGTTTCGGACCAGATTCTTTACTTTAACAACGTCCGCCTCGGTTATTCGCAATGTCCCGTCGACCAGTTTTACCGCCTCTACCTCGCCCCACACAATCATTTTTTTTGCAATCACAAGAGGAATTCCGGCTTCGCGGCGAAATTCGGAAACTGTATGCAGCTTGCCTTTCTTGACCCTAGAGTTCGACTCTAGGGTTGCGTTATTCGAGTAAATATTTTTCATCCTCTTTTTTATTTTTCATGTAAACAGCGTTTTCAAAAATAAATTTTTTAAAATCAGTATAATCTTTGAACTGATTCATTATGACTTTCTTGTTGCAAAGCCCCTTTTTTCTTTTTCCAAGATAATCCGGAAAACTTGAGTACTTCCATTCTTTCTCTTTATATCCATGAATATAATGATTCAAATTCACGTAAGCCGCAAGATAAAGCAATTTAGAATTTGATTTTATATGAACTCTCTTAAATTTCCCCTGAAACAGAGCGCCCGACCTGCTATTTCTTGTATTAAAATAATTAGTATGACTCGTTCCGATTTTGTGCATTAATTTTTCTATTCCATTATTGACTAATTGCTTTACGATCAAATGATAATGATTTGGATTTAGACAATAACATATAAACTCGACTAGTTTTTTTCGTTTTTTTTTCAATAATGGAAAATCAGAAAGCTCAGCCTCAGGATTGTTGTCTTTATAATCCCTCCAGGCGATCATGAGTCCGTCATCTTGATTATTCAGCAGGTTCATCGACAGCTTAAACCTTTCAAAATCCCGCTTGTCCTGAAAAATTTTTCTCTTGTCCACTCCTCTGTTATACAGGTGGTAATATTCACCGTTTGTAAATTCAATTTTTCTCATTTTATTTTACCCTAGTACCCTAGAGTCTAGAGTCGAACTCTAGGGTTGCGTTATTCGACGGTGACGCTCTTTGCCAGATTGCGCGGCTTGTCTACATCAAGGCCTTTCAGAGCCGCGAAGTGATAGGCAAAAAGCTGAAGAGGGACTACCGATAAAATCGGAGTCAGCATCTCAAGAGTTTTGGGTATATAAATAACATCGTCCGCGATTTTTTTCACTTCTTTGTCGCCCTGAGTGGTAATGGCTATCACTTTTCCGTTTCGGGCCTTTATTTCCTGCATGCCCGAAAAATTCTTTTCATAAACGCTGTCCTGCGGCATAACAAATATTGAAGGGAAATTTTTATCGATCATGGCAATGGGACCATGTTTCATTTCACCGCTCGCAAACCCTTCGGCATGAACATAGCTCAATTCCTTGATCTTGATTGCGCCTTCAAGAGCTATCGGATAATTATATTTTCTGCCAAGCAGAGAAAAATTATTCGCTTTGATATATTTTTTGGCTATTTTATTTATCTCTTCGCTTTGAGAAATAATTTTCTTTATTTTGGAAGGAATTTCGAGAAGCTCTTTGAGGATACGCTGGCCGGTAACCAAAGACATGCCCCTCTGGCGGCCCAAAAGGACCGTCATCAGGGCCATTATTGCAAGTTGTGAAGTAAATGCCTTCGTGGAAGCGACCGCTATTTCAGGACCGCTGTGATTGTATATTCCCGCGTCCGTTTCCCGGGCGATTGTCGATCCCACGGCGTTTACGATCCCCAGGGTCAAAGCTCCTTTTTCTTTTGCTTCTCTCACAGCCGCCAGAGTATCAGCTGTCTCTCCGGACTGGGAAACGGCGATAACTGCCGTATTCTTGTCAATAATCGGCTTTCGATAGCGGAATTCATGGGCGTAATCGACTTCCGTCGGGATCCCCGCATATTCCTCAAGCATGTATTCGCCGGTCAAAGCCGCCAGCCGCGCCGTTCCGCAAGCCACAATAACGAGCCGGTCAATTTCCCTCAGCCTGTCCTTCACAGATTCCAGGCCTCCCAGCTTGGCATTCCCCTTTTCCAAAATATACCTTCCTCTCACGCTGTTCATAAGAGACTCGGGCTGTTCCATGATTTCTTTCAGCATGAAATGGTCGTATCCTTTTTTCTCTGCCTCTTCAAGAGTCCAGTCGATCTTGGAAATTTTTTTATCAACTTTTTTCCGTTTAAAGTTCGTAACCTTGAAGTTGCCTTTCGTCACTTCGGCCATTTCCCCGTCTTCAAGATATATCACCTGGTCAGTATATCTCACAATCGGGGCCACGTCGGAAGCGATGATATATCCGTCGCTTGCCACCCCCAGAACCAACGGGCTTCCATTCCTTGCCAAAAAAATCCTCTCCGGTTCATTGCGGTCGATAATAGCCAGGCCGTAGGTTCCGTCGATATGCGCCAAAGTTCTCCAGATCGCTTCTTCGATCGGCACCTTTTTTTTGTATTCTTCGATAAGATGGGCCAAGACCTCCGTATCTGTTTCCGACAAAAACTTGTGTCCCATTTTTTCAAGATCCGTCTTCAGCTCCTTATAATTTTCAATTATCCCGTTATGGACAAGAAAAATATTTTTTCCGCAATCGCAGTGCGGATGAGCGTTTTTTTCGGAAGGTTTTCCGTGCGTTGCCCAACGGGTGTGGGCAATCCCGACGTGGCCCCTGATGTCCAGGCCGTTAATTTTATTTTCAAGTTCCACCACTTTCCCCACTGCCTTTTCCGTAATAACCTTGTTCCCGTCAAGAACCGACAATCCGGCGCTGTCATAGCCCCGGTATTCCAACCTTTTAAGACCATCCATGAGAATTGGCATAGCCTCCTTTTTCCCAATATAACCGACAATTCCGCACATGAATTTTTGATTTAAGAATTATGAACTATGATCTAAAAAAGTAATATCTTACGGCCATTCTTAAACCGTTAAGCTTTTTAATATTTTTTCGATTTCCTTGAAATTTTTGACTTCGTAATCAACATATTTTGTTTTTTTGTCTTTGTAGCGCCCTTCTTTCCGCTTGATGAAAAAGGTGATGCATTTCTTAAACTTTTTCTTTACGGCGTCAATCTGCTCGATGCGGTCGTCAATAAAAACAAAAACGTCACCGTTTGATGAAAAGCGGCTGATCACTTCGGACTTTATTTTGTCTGTTACCACTATTCTTTTAAAATATCTTTTTAGGTTGCATCCGTCTATTTTTTTGGCCTGAAATTTTGCATGCCCGAACGTGATAATATGCAGATTGTTTTTGCTGAAATTTTTTAAAAACGGGTTTATGTCCTTAAAGATATACTTCCGGCTGTTTTTCAAAAACCTGTCGAGATCGCTCTTCGTTTTTTTTCCGTCAATCCCCAGTTCTTTTTCCAAAAATCTTATCTGATTATAGGGATCGCGCTTGGCAATTCCGGATTTGTTTTTCTTGGATAATTCCCTGTATGTTCGGGAGAAATCTTCTTCCGAAACTCCATTTTTCTCGAACACGCCTATCAGCCCTTCTTTAAAAGCTTTCGTATAGAAAATCGCATCATCAAAATCGATGAATATCTTCAGCTCCTTAGGTATTTCTTTTTTCATAATTAAGTGGAAGTCCCGTGTCTTCAAAGTATTGAATTCGTGGCAGACTTCATGAATTGTTAATATTTTCCGTTAATTATTTTCATCAATACTTTTGCCAATTTATCACTGTCGTGGCGGATCAGCGCCCGCGTGCCTGAAATGGCGTCCGATTTCGAATATTTCACTGCTTCGGAGCTGAGAAGATCGGATCTAACGACCCGAAAGCCCCGCTTCCCCTCCTCAGCCTCGTAAAATTCAACCATCGCCCCCTTGCCTTCTTTCCTTTCGTATCTGTCCATTAGTTTTTTCGGCGGTTTCTTCGAATTGAAAGTGACAAAATTTATTCTTCCAGCCCCCAAGTATTTCTCCAAATGTCTGACATATCTCTCCAGGTCATATCCGTCTGTTTGGCCTTTCCGATTGGTCAAATTGCAATTAAAAATCAACCTGGCTTTCGATTTTTGAATCGCCCGCCTGATTTCATCAACCAAGAAATTAGGAATCAGGGATCCGTAAAGATCTCCCGGACCGATAATGATAAAATCAGCTTTTCTTATCCGGTCAAGAGCCTGCCTGCACGCCCTCACTTTTTTCACAAGCCTGACTTCTTTTATTCCAATTTTTCTGATTTCTTCGCTATGATCAAGCTCCGTTTCCCCTTTCAGAACTTTTCCGTTGTTAAGCCGGATGAGAAGCCGCATATCTCCCTCGGAAACAGGCATCACCTCTCCAACGATATTCAATATTTTCCCGACTTCCTCTGTTGCCTTCACGAAGCTTCCAGCCGTCTTTTCAAGCGCCGAAATGAAAATATTTCCGAAACTGTGGCCCTTCAGCCCGCCGTTTTCAAAACGGTAGCCCATCAGGTTCCGCATGAGGCTCGACGATTCAGAAAGAGCCACCAGGCACTGCCGAACATCTCCCGGAGGAAGCACTCCGAGCTCGTCGCGAAGAAGCCCGGTCGATCCGCCGTCGTCCGCCATCGATAAAATCGCCGTTATGTTCACCGAATATTTTTTGAGCCCCGAAAGCAAAACAAAGCTTCCTGTCCCTCCGCCGATTGTAACCACATTCTTTTTTTTCATCATCAATTTAGATCGTAATTATAATCTCCGTCGTCATTATTCCTGATCGTGTTTTTTGAGAGTTTTACGTTTTTCTTTATGAATGTGACGAATTTATCCCGAAGCGAAGATGCAAAACGGATAAATTTTATGCCGTATTTTCCGTTTCCCGTGATGGTGTTTTTCTTTATATTCACTTTTCCTTTCTTCGAGGAATAAACCTGCACCCCGATTCCCTGCGCGTCGTTATTTTTTATGTCATTGCTTTGGATTGTCAAATTCGTCCCGGCGAGAATAAGCTCGATTCCGCTCTCGCCGTTGTCTTCAATCCTGTTATTCCTTATGGTTCCCTTGATCCCGTCATGGAGATCGACTCCCTCTTCGCCGTTTTTGTGAATGTAATTCCCTTTGAGGCTTATCCGGCGCGCTGAGGCGTAAATTCCATATTTTTTGCCTCCATTCACACTACTGTTCGTCATCGTGAAGACATAACTCTTCCGGTTTGATCCCTTCTTGATTTCAATTCCCACAATTGCCGAGTCCTTCATCTCGCAATTTTCAACCGTCACTTTTGATTTTCTGTCGACAATAAGATTATTATTGGCGTTTCTTACCGTTATGTCTTTTATGGTGCTTTTTGTCGATTCAAAATAGATGCCCGCGCTTTTCCCGCCCGCGTCGATAATCGTGTTTTCCTTGTTCTCACCATATAATCTCGTGTGGTTTCGCAAGGTTATCGATTCATTATAGGTTCCTCTCGAAATATACACCCTTTCCTTTTTCAGCCCGTGTTCCCTGATATAATCCGTCGCCTGCGTGATCGTCTTCCAGGGATAGTTCTGGGTTCCGTCCTGGACCTCCTGGCTTGAGTTGGCATCGACATAAAAATTATATTCTGCCGCTCTCGCCTGATTCGCCGCAAACAGCAACAATGATGCCAAAATGATTTTTATTACTTTTATTTTCATAAATTTTTCCACTGTCAGTCCAAAATCAATTCCAAGGCTAATTAGGCTGGATCAGGCTGACAATTATTTGAATTTTTCTATCTCCGTCTGGGCTTTCTCGAGGTCTTGAGGATTTCCAATCGCCATCCAGCGCGTCGTTTTCATTACTTTCACCGGATAGTCCTTCGCCATCACTGCCAAGGTTTGAGGGAGTCCGAATTCTTTTCCCGTTATCCTAACCAACTCATAATCAAAAAATTTATCATTAAGCATGAAAGCGTTCGTGCTGACAAAGGCATCCCCTTCCATCTTTGGTTTTTCGACTATTTCAACAAGCTTCCCCTCCTCATCCGTCTTAAGGACTCCGAACCTTGACGGATCATCGACTTCCTGAGCGAGAACCGCCAAGCTTTCTTTTATCATATCTTTCAAATCTTTTTTGTAGTAAAGGTCATCTCCCATAACAACCAAGAATTTTCCTTTCGCCAGATTTTTACACGCGTGAAGCGCCCCGCCCGTTCCATTCAGTTCTTTTTGGACGACATATTTTATTTTCCGGCCCTTCCAAACGCCCCCGAAATAATTTTTTATTTGGTCGGAAAGATAATTGACAACGATTATGACTTCGTCGATCTCGTCCGGCAAAAAGGAAAGTGTCCATTCCAAAATTGGCTTTCCTTTGATGAAAAGCATTGGCTTTGGCGTTTTATATGTGAGCGGTCGCATTCTTGTCCCTTCTCCCGCGGCCATGATGACTGCTTGCATATGGAATACAGATTGTGAACAGATTTGACACAGATTAATTTGCAATGATCTGTATTATCCGCGTGTAATCTGTCAAAAATTTGCGTTTAATGTGTGATTACGAAGTTTATCAATCTGTCTTTCACAAAAATAATTTTCCGTATATCTTTTCCTTCCGTGTATTTTATAATCTTTTGGCTCTCGAGCGCCAGCTTCTTCGCTTCCTCTTCCTTGACACCGGACGGGACCTTAATCTGGTCGCGAACCTTACCGTTCACTTGAATAATCAGCATTATTTCTTCGTCTTGGACGAGTTTCGGGTCATACTCCGGCCATTTTTCAAAAAATATAGATTCTTTGCGGCCGAGTTTTTCTTGCCATATCTCCTCCGCCATATGCGGTGCGAATGGGCTTAGTATAGTATTTAGCAGTTGGTAGCTGATAATCGGTAACTCTTTTTCTTTCTCCATTTCATTCACTAAAATCATCATCGCCGAAATCGCCGTATTGAACCGCAGATTATCGATATCTTCGGTAACTTTTTTTATAGTCTTATGCAATAATGAATTTATTTTCGTGTTTTGTGTTTTGGGGCCTGGGTTTTGTTTGGTATTTTGTGTGTTCGTGCTTTGTGTTTTTTCTTCCAATCGCCAGACCCGCTCCAAAAATCTTCTCAATCCTATAATACTGGATGTGTTCCATCTTTTCATATCCTCAAGCGGACCCATGAACATTTCATAAAGCCGAAGGACATCCGCGCCGTACTCTTTCACTATTTCATCCGGATTAATGACGTTTCCCAAAGACTTCGACATTTTCCGCCCGTCCTCGGCAATAACAATCCCTTGATGGCGAAGTTTTTTGAACGGCTCGTCGAAATCGATGCGGCCGTGCCTGTGAAGCGCTTTCGTGAAAAATCGGGAATACAGCAAATGAAGAACCGTGTGTTCGGCGCCACCGATATAGAGGTCAACCGGCAGCCATTTTTCTATTTTTTCTTTTCCGGCAAATTCTTTTTCGTTCTTCGGATCAGAAAATCTGAAAAAATACCAGGATGAGCAGACGAATGTGTCCATCGTGTCGAGCTCCCGTTTTGCGGCGGCGCCGCATTTCGGACAAACCGTATTCACAAAATCAGAATTTGTTCCAAGCGGCGATGTTCCTTTCGGGCGATAATCCTTCACCTCCGGAAGAAGAACGGGAAGATCTTTCTCGGAAACCGGCTGCCATCCGCACTTTTCGCAATAAATCATCGGTATCGGGCTTCCCCAATATCTTTGCCGCGAAATGAGCCAGTCGCGGATCTTATAGGTTGTTTTTCTTCCGCCAAAATTATTTTTTTCAAGCCAAACGGCCATTTCTTCGCGGGCTTTTTCCGATGAAAGACCGGAATATTTTCCCGAATTCACCAAAAATCCCTTTTCGGTTAGCACTTTTCCTTCGAGATAAGAAAGATCGATCTTGTCCTTCTCTTCGCTCCTGTTTTTTATGAAATAATTTTTCAAATTTATGAGAAATTTCCGGCTCAAAACAAGTGACTGATAATCGCCAAATGTTTTGATCTCTTCTTCGAAATCACAATCTTTTAATCCGTATTCCCAGGCGCAAGGGCCGATATCCACTTCGATTCCGTTTGAATTTTTGAAAATAAAGTTAGTCAATTTTTCGGTTAACTTTTTCTCTTTTATCTTTTCGAAGCCAAGCTTCTCGAGAACGGCTATCATCTTTTCCTGCGAAGCCGGATCTCTGGCGATCAGATCCAGATCGTCGTGCTCGCGATATACGATTCCCGCATAAAATGCATTGGCCAGGCCGCCAAGAAGCCAGAACTTTACATTTTCTTTTTGCGCTTCATTATATATTTCCTTCAGGGCCTCCAGAACCTTTATTGTCTTTTCATAAGATTCGAAATCAAGAGTGATGGATTGGCTTATCGGCAGATTGTATTTTTTTGCAAACTCAAAATCCCGCTCGTCGTGAGCCGGAACAGCCATTACTGCGCCGGTGCCGTAGGTTGAAAGAACATAATCGGCAACGAATATGGGAACTTCCTTGTCCGTGAAGGGATTAATTACCCTAAGGCCTTTGATTTCGACTCCCGTTTTTTCTTTCTGGAGTTCCGTTCGCTCGAGATCCGTTTTCCTTTTCGCTTCGTTAATATATTTTTCAACTTCCTTGTAATTTTCAATCCCATCTTTTATTTTTTCTATAATCGGATGTTCTGGAGAGACAACTGCATAGGTCATGCCATATACAGTATCCAAACGAGTTGTATAGACCCTAATTCCTGATTCGTAATTCGTAATTCGTAATTCAAATTCCGCGCCGACGGACTTTCCAATCCAATTTTTTTGCGCGATTTTTGTCGATTGCGGCCAGTCAATCTTGTCGAGCCCCTCAATGAGTTCTTCCGCAAAATCGGTTATCTTGAAAAACCACTGCTCAAGATCTTTCTGGATCACTTCGTTCTTGCAGCGTTCGCAAATTCCGCCTTCCGCCTGCTCGTTGGCGAGAACCGTCTGGCAGGATCCGCACCAGTTTACCTTCGCCTTTTTGCGGTAAGCAAGGCCGTTTTTATATAAAAACAAAAAGAACCATTGGGTCCATTTGTAATATCCGGGATTCGAAGTGTCGATTTCCCGCTTCCAGTCATAAGACAGCCCAAGGCTCTTGATTTGTCCCGTAAAATTTTTGATATTTTGATGCGTACTCTTGTCGGGATGAACTCCGGTCTTGATGGCATAGTTTTCCGCCGGAAGGCCGAACGCGTCCCACCCCATCGGATGCAGAACATTTTTTCCTTTCATTCGCTGATAACGGGAATATATGTCTGAGGCAGTGTATCCTTCCACGTGCCCGACATGGAGCCCGTCGCCCGAAGGATACGGAAACATATCAAGGCAATAGAATTTTTCCTTTTCCGACTTCTCGTCCGCCTCAAAAAGTTCCGGATGCTCCGCCCAGTATTTTTGCCACTTTCTCTCAATTTTCTTAGGATTATACTTAGGCATAATTTAAATGTTTTGCCCCTTAACTCTATCCCATTTGGGGATTTTTTTCAACTTATAATTTGATTTTTATATTATTGACAACCAATAAAAAAAGTGTTAGCGTTCTTCGACAGATCTTTGTCAAAAAATTTTTGCCGGAGGGGCAGATGAAACTTCATATAACATTGAATCCCGCTGATGATTGCGACCGGGGATGCGCCCATTGCTTCCTGGAATCTACTCCCAATAAGGGAACAAGAATGGTGCCGGAAACGATGGAAATTCTCATTGAAGAAGTCAAGAAAATCAACCCCGAACAACTGTTTTGGGCGTACACTGGCGGCGGAGAACCTTTTCGAAATCCAATGATTACCGAACTCATAGAGAGTCCTCTTAGACCGCTCGGAGGAAAAATGGCAAAACTTCGGATCGTAACATCCGGATTTTTGCCAAAAAATGAGGACGAAATCGAACGCTTTATTCGGCTTATCGAAAAACCCTTCTCCGGATTCCTGCAAATTCTCCTAAGTTTCAATCTTTTTAACCCGCAATTTCCCAGAAGGCTGAAAAACACCCTGGCTTTGATTATGAACCACCGCAGCAGAGCCGGATTCACCTTCATCAGGCTTTGCCTGAGCTGCGAAGGCTTTGGACGTTCATACCGGTCTCTCGAAAAAGTATTGAACGATTTTTGCTCCGATACCCATTCCGAAATTCTCCCTATGTTTGCGGAAATACCAAAAAGCCAGATGGATTCTGCAATCAGCTTCTTTCTGCCGGAAAGGCAATTGATAGCAAAGAAAAATTTTCCGGGCGAAGAGGACGGGGAGCAATGGGAATGGATAAAAGAGCGATGGTCCGAAGATCGGGAAGGAAAAATGATTGACGAAGCGCACCTCTATGACCTTTTCTGCTGGGCAAGCAATCCGATGCGCGGCGTATTTCCTCTCATCATCCAGCCCATTCCTCTCCTGAAAATCGGACGGGCAAAAAAAATTCGCCAGACTCCCCTCCGCTATTTTTACTGCGATTCCATTATGGGGCGCCCCGATAATGGCTCGGAAAGAATTATCGTGGGAGCGGATGGAAGCCTTTACCCGCAAATGCAATGCTGCGGATCCCAGAGGATGTCGCTCGGGAAACTCGGAAAAGATTCTCTCCGGGAAGCATTGGATCGCAAAAGAGAATTTTCTTCAGTTGCTCTCAAGGAAATCTTGGCGGACGGAAGAATGTTCGATGAGGAAAGCAACGGCATATGTGAAGTGTGCAAAAGCATCAAATCCAGGCTGAAACTTTAGCCTGGATAAAATAAAGGGCGGACCTCACGGACCGCCCTTTTGATATTCTTGAAATATAAATTATGCAAAAGGAATTTTATCGGAATATAAAATGATTGGGATCCGCAACCTTCTGCGGATCCCGTGTCTTCCATGCAGCCTTCCTTTCAGGCGTAGAAGACATTGTAGGGTGATATGACCCCCGCGGCCTGTTGGAAAAGATTCTCTCCGCCGGGCAAAGATTGGTTAGTATAGAGGCGCACATCCGGCCTCGATACTTTGCTTGAGCGCACTTCCTGAAGAGCTCTTTTGGTGTCTCCTCCACAGAGGATATACTCGGCGCTTTTGCGGAATTCAGGATATCCCTGCAGCTTTTTTCGGAGCTCCTCTTCTCCGCACCCCATGCAAATGACCACTGTAACATGCGGCACAACCCCTTTTAGACTCATCTTCCGGGACCTCCTTCCCTTGAAAGATAGATTTGCTATTAATAAACGCTGGCGGTACTAGTTAATAAGAAACTAGCAAAAAAGAAGGAAATATTCAAGTAAACAAAAAGATGCGATCAGCGCCATACTTTTTTTGCTGTATACAACTCTAAAAGATATCGTGATCTTATGATATCAGCATTCTTTCCGTCGGCAAGTTATTTTTTCCGATTTTCCGGTTTACTTCTTTTGGGTTTTTTCAAGAAGCTCGGCCAATTTTCTTTTTTTTGAAAATCCGCCCGCTGGAACTCAAGGCCCAAATATATTATAATTAAGAATAGGACGATATGGAAAAAACAAAATCAAAACTCGAGCAAGAATCCCTGAGAGTGATTTCTTCCTATTTCGGGGAAAAAACAGGAAAACTTTATGAAGACAAATTTATCGGCAAAAGCGATGCCATTGTTTTGGTAATGGTGCGGGAGCTTTTGGGGGAATATTTGGGCCAAATAGAGACCGAGGCGCAAATGAGGTCTCTTTATAAATTAATAGACAATAATTTACCCCGTTAGAAATCATAACCGCTTTGTATGATTTCCGACTGAAAAAATAACATGAAAATTAACAAAAAAAATCCTAACGGGGTGAAGACAAATAAATTTCTGATCGCGGTTCTTGGAATTTTATTCATTTTTCTGGCTGCCGCCTATATTTTTGAAAAACCGGCGGCTCTCCTTACTGAAACATTATTTCTTTTTCCGGTTTTTCTTTCAACGGCGGCCGGCTTCTCGGCTGCCGGGATCTACGGGCTCAAAAGCCACAACGGAAAAGCCTTGCTCCTCATCGCTTTCGGTTTGTCTTTTTGGTCGGCAGGTGAACTGGTCTGGTATATTTTCAAAAATTTCATGGGTATCGACCCTTTTCCCTCGATAGCTGACCTCTTTTTCCTGCTTGCTTATCCCCTGCTTCTCACCGGCATATTGTATGGAACCAGATTGACTCAAATTAAGTGGAGTCAGATGGATAAGAAAACAACCGCGGCCGGATTAGCGACGGTGATAATTCTTACCGCGGCCGTATCTTACTGGGGAATATATGAAGCTTACGATCCCCAAACCGGATTTCTTGAAAACGTTGTTGTTATGAGCTACGGAGTGGCCGACCTAATTCTCATCGGATCCCTTATTTTTTCCCTTGGAATAGCCCGCGTGTTCAGGGGCGGCCGGTTCGGGACTTTTTGGACCTTAGTCACTGTTGGATTTTTCTTTAATCTTGCGGCGGATATTTTGTTCGCGATCTATCGCTCGTCCTATTCCGAAGACTTGAAACCCTATATGTATATCGACCTTATCTGGATGGCCGGATATCTGCTGGTCGCCTACAGCCTTCTGGACAACGCGCTTTCTTTGCGGGCTATTCACAAGAAATTGAAATAATCTTACTGATTTATCTTGCATCCGGCCCCAAAATTTTCGCCAGTCATATTTCATTGAATATTTCCAAAAAGAACGCGCTGATAAATTTTGAACTGGATCGATTTCCAAACTTTTTAAACTATTGGAAAAGGGCAGTGTCCGCGGACACTGCCCTTTATTTTCTGGAAAAATAACAATTTTTTTTCCGACTTTCTTAAGCCAGGCGTGTTTATTCAGCCGATTTCCGCCCCAGTTCGTAGAAAACCTGGGAAGTCACTCCCCGCTCCGTCGATTTGATATGAAGAAACGGGAAAATTCCTTTGAACAACCCGGAGTGCTTGATTGCTCCAGGCAGTTCTTTGAACATCTGATAGGTGTCCAACAGGTTCTGCTCTAAATGGCAAATTACGGCGCAGGGATAGTGGAGAACTGCCACAATATTATCGATGGGCATTTCTTCCACAGGAACTCGAATATTTTTCAGAAGGCAATCTGCCAGCCACATGTCGAATCCCTTGAACGAGGGAGTCAAGAACACGGGGCCGCCGAAGATTGCAAAGTGATTGAAGGGCTCAAATACTTCTTGCAAAGTGCTGGCAATATTTGTTCGCCCATCCCCGCAATACGTCGATGCGGTCCTGGTTGGATCCAAATGCCCCAGAACATCCGCCAAAACAACCGGCCTAATCAACTCTTGAGAGACCAACTCTGTTTGAAGCGCCAAGTCCTCTGGTTTCATTACCGCCATGTCCCCCTCCTAAAAAAATGAAAGATGTATTACAACAAAAAAAGCGCCGTACGCTCTTTTGTTATCCTGATTGTTGCATATTTTTCCCTTTTCGTCAATACGTATTTTACGCTTATATAGCAATAAATGATTATAATTAGCTACTATTTCCGAAAGCAGTCTTAATATATTGCATTTCAGGCGTTTAATTTCAATGTTTATCACTCATTTTTCAAGCGCTTGAGAACCAAAAAGGAGGATAAAAAATCTTTAAAAGCGGCTCCATCGGCCGCTTTTGTCTTTATTCTGAAAAGTTTTTACAAAAAATTATTCAATTTTCATAAAATCAATACTCTCACTGTCGTCTATAAGCTTCGCGTAAACGAGAATTATTTCTTTTTCAGGATAATACTTTAAAATTTTTTCTTTCGCTTTTCGGAGTTCGCTTTCGTGGAATTTCTGCTCGGCTTCAAGGTCGCCCTTGAACTCTGCGCTTCCGCCGTAAGCTCCGCAGTCGGCATGATTCACGATAACGATTTTTTTGACGTGATGCAGATCGCACGGAACGCCAATGCACATCATCGGGACATCGACTTCGTTCTGACAGTCGTTTATTGCTTTCGCGGATCCGGGCATTTTAGGAAAATCATACGATTTAATCCCGAGATCCTCATCGATAAACTTCATCGTCTCTTTCCAAAATCGGAAGTCTATGCAGGCAAGGACAACCGCGTCGCAACTGTGAATGTTTTTATAGTTGAATGGGGTTTTCATAAAATATCTTTTTTGTTCGAAGCGCAAAGCTCAAATCTCAAAACCACAGAGAAAAACTTAAAACTTTTTATAATTTTTAATTTTAAGTTGTGGTTTTGAACTTTGCGTTTTGAATTTTGAGCTTAATTACTCGATTTTCATTCCTCTTCTCGTCAGATGTTTTTTTGCCACTCGGATTCGCGCCAGATTTTTTTCAAGAATCGCCGCCGCGGTCGCGTATTCTGTTTCATCCATTCTTATCTTTTCCTCTTTTATTTTTTCCGCCCGCGCTTTCGCTTCTTCCGCCCGCTTCACATCGATCTCCTCCGCCCTTTCGGCTGTGTCGGCGAGAACCGTAATCTCATTTTTTTGCACTTCGATCATGCCGCCTGAGGCCGCTATCGCCACTTCTTCGTTTTCTCTTTTAGCGACAATTTCTCCGGCGCGAAGAACTGAAATCAGAGGAATATGATTCGGAAGCACGGTAATCTCCCCTTCTGATGTCGGAAGAGTAACTTGATCAACTTCAGACTCATAAACAGTACGTTCGGGAGTTACGATCTTAAATTTTATTTTCATGTGACAGATTTTACGCGGATTATAAACCGATTAGACACGGATTACACGGATTGTTTTTGCTTTATCTTTGCAAAAAATGGCTTGTTATCGTTTGTACAAATTATTCTTCTGAAATACAACGACGGCAATCCGAAATTAAAAACATAGCCTATCTCATATTCCGACGCTTTTAAATATTCTGACAACTGGATTTCATGCTTTCTGAAGACTTGCGGCACGGCTTTCAACTCCAGAACAATTTTATTTTCTATAACCAAATCAGGCTCATAATATCCAATTTCGTTTCCGGTATCTCTTGAACGGATAGCTATTTTGGGCTTTGAAAGAAATTTCAACTTGTCTAAATTCAATCTTTCTTCCAGAGCTTTGTGGTAAATTCGTTCATTATGAACAGATTTATAATCCCTGTGAATTGCCATGCAAATCCCCACGAGCCTGTAGCTCAATTCCTTATGCAAAAATTTTTCCTCCTTCATATCCATTGATTTGCGCTAAACTAATCCGCGTAATCCGCAAAAATCTGCAAAAAATCCGTGTTTAATCTATGCTTATTTCACCTCTTCTATCGATCCTCTCATGTAAAACATCTGCTCGCCTTTGTCGTCATGCTTGCCTTCGAGAATTTCCTTGAAGCCGCGGATGGTGTCGGAGAGTTTCACGTATTTCCCTTTGGTTCCCGTGAATTGCTCGGCAACGAAAAACGGCTGGGAAAGAAATCGCTGAATTTTCCTGGCCCGGCCCACAGTCAGTTTATCTTCATCGGAAAGCTCCTCCACTCCCAAAATGGCGATGATATCCTGAAGATCCTTATATCTCTGGAGAACTTTTTGAACTCCGCGCGCAACGCCGTAATGCTCCTCGCCGATAATTTTCGGATCAAGGATTGTCGAAGACGAATCAAGCGGATCAACTGCCGGATAAATTCCAAGCTCGGAAAGAGCTCTTGAGAGAACAACTGTGGAATCAAGGTGCCCGAAAGTAGTCGCCGGAGCCGGATCAGTGAGATCGTCCGCCGGAACGTACACAGCTTGCACGGATGTAACCGATCCTTTTTTGGTTGACGTTATCCTTTCCTGGAGCCGCCCCATTTCTTCAGCGAGTGTCGGCTGGTATCCCACCGCCGAAGGAATGCGCCCAAGAAGAGCTGAGACCTCCGAGCCGGCCTGGGTGAATCGGAAAATATTGTCGATAAAAAACAAAACGTCCTTTCCTTCCTCGTCACGGAAATATTCAGCCATTGAAAGGGCCGACAAGGCAACCCGCTGGCGCGCGCCCGGCGGTTCATTCATTTGCCCGAAGACAAGCGCCGTTTTTTCGAGAACGCCTGATTCCTTCATATCATGATAAAGGTCATTTCCTTCGCGTGTCCGTTCGCCCACTCCCGCAAACATTGAATATCCTCCGTGTTCAGTTGCGATATTGCGAATAAGCTCTTGAATAATAACCGTTTTCCCCACTCCCGCGCCTCCGAAGAGTCCGATTTTTCCACCCTTTAGAAAAGGACAAATAAGATCGATTACCTTAATTCCGGTTTCCAAAATTTCCGCTTCGGTCGATTGGTCTTTGAAATCAGGGGTCGGACGATGAATTGGATATCTCTTAATGGCTTCCCCGCCCGAGGCGAATTCTCCAAGGGCGGACATTCCGTCAATCGGTTCGCCGAGAAGATTAAACATTCGTCCCAAGGTTTCTTTTCCAACCGGAACGCTGATCGGCGCGCCGGTGTCGATAACTTCCATCTGTCGGCGAAGCCCGTCGGTCGATCCCATCGCCACCGCGCGAACTTTGTTTCCTCCCAAGTGCTGATTAGCCTCAAGGACAAGTTTTTTATTGCCTTCAAGTTTCACTTCCAACGCCGAATAAATGGCGGGAAGCTCTTTTTCAAATTCCACGTCCACAACCGGACCGATTACTTGAGAAATTTTTCCTTTATTCATAAAATTTTAGCTCAAAGCGTAAAGCTTAAATTTCAAAACCACAGCGCAAAACTTAAAACTTTTTGAAATAATTTTGAGCTTTTAGTTGTGGTTTTGAACTTTGCGTTTTGAGTTTTGAGTTTAACTTAAATTATTAAAAAATTCAATATAATTGGTAAAATAAAACTAATTTTCCAAGGCAGCACGACCGGCGCTGATTTCCGCAATTTCCTGCGTGATGCCGGCTTGGCGAATTTGGTTATATATAAGCGTTAGGTTGTCCGCCATATCCCTGGCTGCATCCGTGGCGTTTCGCATCGCCACCATCCGCGCCGATTCCTTTGAAGCGTTTGACTCCAAAATGGCATGATATATCTGCATCTCAACAAGCCGCGGCAAAATTTCCGTGAGCACTGTTTTTGCATCCGGTTCAACCTTATATTCCATCGGCGGTTCATTGAGGCCGTATTCTTTCGCCAAAACATCCATATCAGCCAGCTGTTTTTCGATATCCACTTTCGATATCGGAAGAAGCTGGCGAAACTTCGGCTGTTGGACAACAGCTGAAATATAATCCATATAAGCAATCACGACTTTGTCATACTTTTTGGCCCGATACTCGTCCATAATGAGCCTGGCAAGCCCTCGCACATCTTCAGTTTGCGGAAGATAAGTCAGCTCATCAAATGTGGCAATGATGTTCTTGCCGATTTTCCGAATAAAGTTGGCGCCTTTTTTTCCGACAGTCACAAAATCAATCTCGATCTTATCATCCGGAATGCTTGATTCAATTCTTTTTGATCCAGTTCTGTTCACCTTGAGCTGGCCCGGATTATTCACCTGCTCAGCGACTCTTCTGAGAAGCTGGGAGTTAAATCCGCCGCAAAGTCCCCGGTTCGAAGTAATGACAACCATAAGAATCTTTTTCACTTCGCGCGCTTCAAGGAGATCGATTGGATAATTTTCAAAAGCGCGGGCCATATTCGTCAGCACGCCCCAGGCGCTGTGGGCATACGGGCGGATTGCAAGAACACTGGCCACTGTCCGCCGCATCTTCGAAGCCGCCACCATTTCCATGGCGCGTGTGATTTTTTTCGTATTGTTCACCGATTTTATTCGGCGGCGTATTTCTCGAGATCCTTGAGCCATATTTTTTTACAACATTCAATGTTGGGGTTCTCCCTAACATTGAATGTTAGGCATTCCCATACACTTCCTTATATTCCTCAATCGCCTTTTTAAGCGATTTTTCAACGTCTTCCGTCAATTCTTTCTTCTCCTTTACGAGCGCCAGCACATCACTTTTCATTTCTTTCATGTATTTATGAAATTCTTCTTCCCATTTTTGAACATTCGCTACCGGAGTATCATCCAAATATCCGTTCGTAAGGGCATAGAGAATCGCCACTTGATTTTCAACCGGCATCGGAACATATTGGTCCTGCTTTAAGACTTCAACTGTCCGCTGTCCTCTCTCTATTTGCTTTCGGGTTGATTCGTCGAGGTCAGATCCGAACTGGGCAAAGGCTTCGAGTTCGCGGAACTGAGCAAGATCGAGACGCAACTTTCCGGCTACCTTTTTCATCGCCTTGATCTGCGCGGCCGACCCCACGCGGGAAACAGAGAGACCGACATTGAGAGCCGGGCGGATACCCTTATAAAACAAGTCTGATTCAAGATAAATCTGCCCGTCAGTGATGGATATTACGTTCGTTGGAATGTAGGCCGAAACATCGCCCGCCTGCGTTTCAATGATCGGAAGGGCGGTAATGGATCCTCCGCCGAAATCTTTTGAGAGCTTGGCGCTTCGTTCAAGAAGCCTTGAATGAAGATAGAAAATATCTCCCGGATAAGCTTCGCGTCCCGGCGGACGTTTGAGAAGAAGCGAAACCTGCCGATAAGCCCAGGCGTGTTTTGAAAGATCGTCATAAATGACCAGCACGTCTTTTCCCTGGTCCATGAAATATTCTCCAATCGCGCAACCGGAATAAGGCGCGATATAAGAGAGTGATGCCGGATCCGACGCTCCCGCAACCACCACAATCGTATGCTCCATGGCTTCATTTTTTTCAAGCTCGGAAACAATGCGCGCCACTTTCGATTCCTTCTGTCCGATTGCGACGTATATGCAGATTACATTCTCGCCCTTTTGGTTAATTATCGCATCAATCGCAACTGCCGTTTTTCCCGTTTGACGGTCGCCGATAATAAGCTCTCGCTGGCCCCGTCCGATCGGAATTGCCGAATCAATGGCTTTTATTCCGGTTTGGAGCGGCTGTTTTACGGATTCACGAGCGATTACACCCGGCGCGATTTTTTCAATCGGGTAAAATTTTTCGGTTTTTATCTCTCCTTTTCCGTCAATGGCCTGGCCGAGCGGATCCACCACTCTTCCAATCATTTTCTCTCCGGCCGGCACGGACAAAATTTTTCCGGTTGAACGCACGGTGTCGCCTTCCTTTATTTTTTCATATTCTCCAAGAATCATGGCGCCGACTTGGTCTTCTTCAAGATTAAGAGCCACGCCCAGGATCGACCCTTGAGGAGAAGGAAATTCCAGCATTTCACTCGCCATGACGTCCGAAAGGCCTGAAATGCGGGCAATTCCGTCGCCGACTTCGATCACCTGGCCGACTTTTTCAGATTTGGCTTCCGCCTTGAAGCCGGAGATTTGTTTTTTAAGAGTCTCTACTATTAAGTCTTTTTGGTTCATAATGATTTGTAAAAATTAATTTTCAATTACCAATTTCCAATTATCAATCAATTCTCAATTCATCAATGATCAATTTTCAAACGGCATAATAGTTATAATTGAAAATTGAGTCATTGAAAATTCATTGTAAATTGATCATTGATTATTGAAAATTATTTCGCCAAAATTTTCTTCAACTCCCCCAGCCGCCCCGCGATGCTCCCGTCAATCACTTCATCCCCGACTTTCATTATGATTCCGCCCTTAATGTTCACGTCGATTATGTTTCTTAAAACCACTTCCTTTGCTGAATATTTATTTTTCAAAAAAATTTTTGCCTTATGCTCCAGGGACTCGTCAGCTTTCTCACGGGTTATAATTTCGGCCTCGATAATCCCGTTTTTTTTGTTATATATATCATTAAACTGATTGATTATTTTTTCCGCCAATTTTATCTTTCTTGATTTGTTCAGATAACGCGCGAAATCAGCCACGGATTTTTCAATTTCCGTTTTTGGCTTTCCTTCCGTCATCGCATACAGCGTTTCGGCATATTGTTTTGAAGTGATGCGCATCCTAAAATATTAACTGATTATTTTTTCCGCCAGTTCCTTATCCGCCTTCTTGTTTATTTTTTCCCCGAGCACTTTTTCCGTCGCCAAGACAACCAGGGAGCCGATTTCCGACTTTATCTCCGCAATCGTTTTATCTTTTTCCCTGCCAATTTGATCCTTTGCCTCGGCGATTATTTTTTCCGCCTGGACTTTGGCTTCGGCGGCCAGCTCAGACTTGCTTTTTTCCGCTTGTTCATGAGCCTTTTCGACAATAATTTTTGCCTCAATCCGCGCTTTTTTGAGAATTTCTCCCTCTTTTTTCCCCGCCTCTTCCAGTTTCTTCCGGGATTCCTCGGCATCTCTCATGCCTTTCTCTATCTTCCTGGTGCGGTTTTCAAGCATTTTAAGAATCGGACCATAAGCAAACTTATACAGCACAAACAAGAGAACCAAAAAATTTATGATTTGGGCAATCAATAATTTCCAGTCTATTCCCAGTTTTGTTAATAGCTCTGACATAGTATCACAAATTTTACGCTGATTATTTACAGATTAGCACAGATTACACAGATTTAATCTGCGTAATCTGCGTTCAATCTGCCAAAAATATGTGTTCAATCTGCGCGTTACACGAATTTGATAATAAGCGCGACTACCAGCGCATAAATCGCGATAGCTTCCGCGAACGCGATCGCCAAAATCATCGCCGTCTGGATTTTCGGAGCCGCTTCAGGATTTCGTCCGATTGCTTCGAGTGCTTTTGAAGCCAATTTTCCGATCCCGAGCGCCGGCCCCAGGGCGCCAACGCCGATTGCGAAAGCGGCTGCAACCGCTCTCGTCGAATCCAAGTCTCCAAACAAACCGACTGCGGTTTGTGCGGCGTCCTGGACTTGTGTTGGGTCAACTGCCATAAATTTGTTCCTTTCATTCTCCTGCTCTCGACTTGGGTTGGTTTTTAGAGTCGGATAGTAGAATGAGAGAATTTTAATTAATCACTAAATATTAATCATTGATTAATGTTCAATGTTCAGTGATTAATGACTTTCTGTTGCCGCCATTTTAAGAAACACGAGAGTCAGCATTGAAAATACCAGAGCCTGCACGAATCCGACGAACAATTCCAAAAACAAGAACGGGAGCGGGACGAAATACGGCACAAGGAACAACATCACCATAAGGAGAATTTCTCCGGCAAAAATATTTCCAAAAAGCCGGAAGGAAAAGGAAATAATTTTAGCAACTTCGGAAACAAGCTCCAGGGCTCCAACGAAAGTTCCGACAAAATACGGCTTGTGCAGGGGGCTCACAAAGAATTTCCCGGCATATTTGGCAAATCCGATGGCCGCTATCCCGATAATCTGCGACCCGACAACACTCACGATTGCAAGTGCAAGGGTCATATTAAGATCAGCTGATCCGCTTCGGATAAAGGGAACGAGTTCGTTTTCTCCGTGAATCTTTTTAAAAATTCCAATTGTTCCGAGACCCGGCAAAACTTCCACCCAATTTGAAAGTATGACAAAAATGAATATGGTCGCGACGAGCGGAAAAAATATTTTTGACTGCTTGCGATCCTGCGTAACGCTGTCAATCATATCCAGAAGAGCCTCCAATACGGCTTCCGCTGCATTTTGAAATCCCCTTGGCACCAAGCGAATGCGCGATTTGAGCAAAAACGACGCCACAATAACCAGCAAGCTGATGCAAAGAGTCACCAAAATAGTGTTCGTCACTGGAAATGATCCTATATGGAAAATGGGTTCTGCAGCAATTGAAATATTCATATCTAAACAGGCATCGGCTGCCCTTTTAGCCAATACTTATGCTTAATTATCCCCTATTTATCGATAATATCCTTCGATTTTTTGTATACGGTGTAGCTTGTAATCAGGATTGCCAGGATTATTCCGAGGAGAAAAAACCAGGGTTCCGTATGATATTTCCTGTCGATAAATCTTCCCAGCAAAGCGAGAACTACCAGCGGAATCGCAATAAGATATCCAAGCTCCCAGGCGAGGGACGCGGCAGACCACGATTCCTGGTCGTCTTTTTTCTCGTCGGCCATAAATTCAGAATTTAACCGATAAATTTTTCAGGATTGTTTTCTTGCTTTCCTTTCTATTATTTTCCAATTTTGAAAAAAAGTCAATCCCTGTTTTTTTCCATTTTGAAAAATTCCAACGCGTTTTTGTCCGTTATCTTTTCCACCTCTCCGGCATCCATCCCCCTAATTTCCGCTATCTTTTCGGCAATACAGCTGACATAAACCGGCTCATTCCTTTTTCCGCGGAATTTCTGCGGAGCAAGAAGGGGCGAATCGCTGTCGAGCATCATCCGGGAAAGCGGAACCATCCGCACTGCCCCTGCCATTTTTTCCGCCCGTTCGACTGGCTTTGGATAGGTAATGTTTGCGGAAAATGAGAAGAATACATTTGGAAGCTTCAGAAATTTTTCGGTGTCTTTTTTCTCTCCGCTATAGCAGTGAAGGACAAAATTAGTAGCTGGTATCTCGCACCCAGTATTTTGTGCTTTTATGATTTCATAGAGATTGCTCCACGCCTCCCGGCAATGCACAATCACCGGAAGACTCAGTTCTTTTGCAATTTCAATCTGCGCCAAAAATCCTTTTTTTTGGTTTTCTTTTTGCGCGGCAGTGACGATTTCATCCGTATGGCTGAAATAGTCGAGGCCAATTTCCCCGATTGCAACCACTTTCTCGTGCTGCGCTAAACTTTTCAAATTTTTAATTTCTTTCTCATAATTCACAATTCCTAATTCGTAATTCCTAAAAAATTCCGGGTGTATTCCCGCGCTCGCGAAAACATTATCATATTTTTCCGCGATCTCGATCGATTTCCGGCTCCGCTCCAAATCGACGCCGACATTCACAATGGCTTTTCCGCCGCTTTCAAAAAACCGCGCAATCACTTCCTCGCGGTCTTCGTTAAATTCCGGAAAATCCAGATGGGCGTGAGTGTCGATCATTTGTGATGCGATACACGAATAAAACGAATATTTAAACGAACACAACAAAAAAATAATTCGTTAAACTTCGTGTCTATATTCGTTATTTTAGTGTTTAATTCTTGGGAAAAGTATTTCTGATTTCTTAGTTTCGAGAGCTTCTTTGATTTTTTCGGAAGTTTCCGGCATAAAAAAACACATATCGTCGGCGATAACCGTAAGCGCATGGACAAGATGCTCCATAACGCTCTCAAATTTGCCAGTGTCTTTTTTCGCAAGCTCCCAAGGCTTATATTCTTCAATATATTTGTCGAGTACGCGAATAAAGGTCCAGCTGTCTTTCAGGGCAAAATCCAATCTCATTTCTTTCATGTGTCTTGCCAATATCTCATCTTCGCCTCCAAACTCATTGAAATGACTCAGCTCGAAGGATTTATCTATTTTTTCATATAACTTTACTATGCGGCTCACCAGATTCCCCAAACCGTTTGCCAAGTCCGCGTTGTATTTTTCAACCATACGCCCCATTGTCATATCCACATCCTCGCCGAAAGTTCCGGCGCTCATAAGAAGATATCTCGTTCCATCCGTTCCGAATTTTTCGAGCATCTCATCTATGGTTATTCCATTGCCGAGCGTTTTGCTCATTTTTCTTCCGCCCGAAAGGATGTGCCCGTGGACATAAAGCATTTTTGGGAGCTCTATTCCAAGATGCATAAGCATCGCCGGCCAGATTGTGGCATGCACCCGCAAAATATCTTTTCCAATCAGCTGCACGTCCGCCGGCCAAAACCTGAGATTCGACCTTGAGGAATCCGCCGATGAGGCGGAGAGAAAGGTCGAACCTTGGATAGATCCGCCCCACCCCAAGCCCGTCAGATAATACAAAAAAGCGTCCGCCCAGACATAGGTCGTGTACTGCGGATCAAAAGGCAAAGGTATTCCCCATGAGACGTTTTTTCTGGATATGGAAACGTCCTTCAGCGGCTGGTTCCTGAGAAATGATAGTATTTCTTTTTTGTATTTTTCCGGATTGATTTTGAGTTCGTCTTTTTCTATTTTATCAATAAGCTCTTCCTGAAAAACGCCCAACTTAAGAAGATAGCATTCTTCTTTTATCTTTTCCAAAACCGTGTCGTGATCCGGACAACGTCCGTTTACCAACTCGTTTTCACTGCGAAATTGCTCGCACCCGACGCAATACATTCCTTCATATTCGCCTTTATATATCGCGCCCCGCTCAAAAAGAGCCTGCAGGACTTTTTGGACGGCGGATTTATGTTTTTCGTCGGTCGTCCGGATAAAATTATTGTATTTGATATTAAGTTTTTCCCAATAGCCTTTGAACTCTTGAGAAACTTCGTCCACGAATTTTTGCGGATCTTCGCCGGCTTCTTCGGCTTTTTTCTGAATTTTGAGGCCGTGTTCGTCCGTTCCGGTCAGGAAAAAAACGTCATCTCCCCGCTCGCGATGGAACCGCGCCAAAACGTCGGCCGCAATGGTCGTGTACGCGTGGCCAATATGCGGCTTCGCGTTAACGTAATATATCGGGGTAGTGACAAAAAATTTCTTCATAATACACTAAGTTTAACGAGTATATACACTAAAATTAACAAATATAACTATCTCAGTTCGTGTCTATATTCGTTAAATTTCGTGTCTCTCTAGGAATGGCTTCCTATCATTTGTATATATAATTCTTTTGATATATAGTTTTGAACTTTTGAAATTTACAAAATAACCTAACTCATACTTGCTTTTTTTAAGATAGCTGTATATCTGATCAATAAAATTCTTAGGAATTATATCAACGGCCTTTATTTCGACAATAACTTTTCCGTCTATTAAAAAATCTACTCTATAATTTCCGACTGAATTTCCAGTTTTTGGCGAATATATTTTAATATTCCTCTCCTTTTCAAAGAGAATGCTCTTTGCCTTCAGTTATTCTATGACTGCATTTTGATAAACCATCTCTTTATGTCCCGGACCAAAATTTCGCCTGACTTCCATGAAAATTCCCTGTAGTTTATAACTTAATTCTTTATACAATAAATCTGCCATCTTAAGCCTTCGTTTCCTTAGTGTTTATATTCGTTTCTTATCTGTGTTTTCCTTCTCCGTTGGATTCGTGTGTATTTTCGTTCTATTCGTGTTTAATAATCACGAATTCCCCCCTGATCTTATCACTGTTTTCTGCATAATATTCCAAAATTTCACTGACACTTCCTCTTTTGACCTCTTCAAACATCTTCGTCAGTTCCCGACCCACAATCAGTTTAGCATTTGGATTGAATTTGGAAAGCAGTTCAATATTTTTAAGAAACCGGTGCGGAGATTCGAAATATATGGACGGGTATTTGCTTTCTGCTACTCCGCGAAAAAATGTTTCTCTCCCTTTTTTGTGCGGAGGAAAACCGAGGAAAGTGAACTTGCTCATGTTGATTCCCGCCACACTCGCCAGAGTTGTCACCGCCGAAGCCCCGGGAATCGGTATTATAGACATCTGATGTCCCCAACTATTTTGGACATCGGATGTCCAAATACGCTCGATGAGCTCGTTTCCCGGATCCGAGATTCCCGGCGTTCCCGCGTCCGAAACCAGCGCCAGATTTTTTCCGTTTTCAAGATGTTCGATGATTTTTTCCACTCTGGAAATCTTCGAATGATGGTGGTATGACAGAAGAGGTTTTTGGATTTCATACCGGTCCAAAAGTTTTTTCGTCACCCGCGTGTCTTCGCACAAAATCAAATCAGCTTCTTTCAGGATGCGCAAAGCCCGAAGAGTGATGTCCTCTAAGTTTCCGATAGGAGTGGCGACAATATGCAGTTTGCCTTTTTCGCTCATTATTTGCCTATTAATTCTTTTTTCACTTCCAAAGCAACATCCAATTTATCCGTAATAATCCCTTCTACCCGACTGTCTTCGAGCATTTTTTTCATCATCCGCCTGCCGTTCACTCCCCAGACCATGAAACGCTTTCCATATTTTTTCGCCCTCTCCCGAAAACCCAGCCGCATCAGGGACGAGCTGGAAACAAAAAAGTCAGCGGCATTCAGGCTGCGCCTTCTGCCGGTCAGCAGTTCCGAAAATTTTCCTTTTGATTTTCTTATACTGAAAATCAGCCCTGCTGTTGCTTTAGGATATCTCTCTTTCAGTTTCTTAATAGAAGGATCATTGAATGATGTCACGACGAAATCTTTATAATCAACATGCCGCAAAACCATTTCCATAATTTCTGCTTCATGCCCGCTTTCTTTTATTTCAATATCAAGCCTCACCCTTCCCCTGGCCATTCTCAAAACTTCCTCAAGTTTCGGCACCGCAGCGCTTCGACGCTTATTTATTTTCTCTATTTCCTCCCACCCGATTGTTCTTATAAGTTTGCGGCAAATTTTTTGGCTGTGATGCACGATGAAAACTCCGTCTTTTGTTCGCCGAACATCGAATTCAATCATGTCGGCGCCTTTTCGGATGGCATTTTCGAAGGATTCAATGGTATTTTCGATGGACGAAGAGGTGTCTCCGCGGTGCGCGATAATCAATTTTTCTTTCATGTGGGTATTTCTTCCTTCTTTGTTGTCAGATCATTCACCACTTCTCCGATTACCGTCGCAAGAGGAACAGCAATAATCACTCCCAAAACGCCGCCTAATTTTGCGCCGATAAGGAGAGCCAGAATCACAATTATGGGGTTCAGCCCGACGGCTTTTTTCATAATAAGCGGGGTCAGGACATAACCTTCAAGCTGCTGAACGGCCGCAAACAGACCGAGAACCAGAACGCCTGTCAGAGGGCCATGGAGAAAACTGATAAGCGTTGCGATAATCGCCGAGATTATCGGTCCGACATAAGGAATAATTTCCAGTATCCCGGCAATAAGCGCTAAAATCAAAGCGTAAGGAGCTTTAATCGCCAGCAATCCCAGATAATCAAGTAAAAATACCAGAAGCATAAGAAGCAGCTGTCCCTGGAGCCAGCGGCCCATTTTATGCTGGATTCTTTCAACCAGGCCGGCTACATATTCCTGATGGTCCTTTGGAAAAACCGATTTGAAAAATTTCTTGCTTCCCGCTTCCTGAACGCTCATGTAAAAAGCAATGGAAAGGACGATGATAAAATCAAAAATTCCGCCAAGAAAGGATATTGTTCCGCTGAAAAGATTGGTTCCCGCATCGGAAATCCTTCCGGCGGCGTTTGAGAAGAAATTATTGATGTTTTGCTCCAAACTATGAGTGGCGGCAAAATCCTGGACAACTTTGAAATATCCCGAGAGCTGTTCGATCAATTTCGGAAGGCTTTTTCCCAGGCTTTCCGTTTCCGCCGTGATAGGGGGAATCAAAAGAGAAACCGCAAGAACAAACAAGGATAAAAAAATGACATACACAAAGAAAACAGTAAGGGAACGGGGAACGTTCTTTTTTTGAAACCAGTCCACCACAGGGTCGATGGCGCTTACTATAATGATCGCCACAAAAACCAGCGCTAAAACATCGCGGACAAGAAAGAGAAACCAGAGGAGGAGCAGGATAAATATAGTTCTTAGAATTGTTCCGGATGAAATTTCGATGGTTCGATTCATGACTGTGATTTATGAATTATGATTTACGATTTATGAATGTTTTGAAAAATAATATTCCTGAATCTTAATTCATAAATCAAATAGCTAATGTTTTTTTCAAAAATTTATCGTCTTTTATCGGCCCTATCACCGCCAAATTGAGTCCGCCGTCAATAAAAATATTCTTAGCCACTCTTATAATATCATCTGCCGAAACTTTATCAACCCTCGCAAGAATTTCTTCCGGCCTTTCAATTTTCTTTTTCATCAGTTCCTGGCCGGCTAAAAATCCGGCAATGTCGTCTGAAGACTCGAGCGAAAGAGCCGTTTTCCCCCGAAAATTATCTTTGGCTTTCTGAAGTTCCTTCGGGCTGACTTTTTCGTCTCGGATTTTTCTTATTTCATTCATTATTGTCCTGACTGTCATTTCAACTTTGGATTGATCAGTGTCCACACCCGCCCGGACAGCCAGATATCCGCTGCCGGTATAACTTTCGTATCCGGAGTTGATATAATAAGCCAGACCCAGCCGTTCGCGGACGGAAAGGAACAGCCGGCTGCTCATCGTTCCGCCGAGAATGTTGGAAAGAATAGAGAGGGCGAACCTGTCCGGATGAAACATATTATAAGCCCGAACGCCGATCACCAGATGGACCTGATCAGTCTTCTTCGCCTTTATTTTTATCTGCGGCTTCGATTGTTTTTCGATGGTTTTCGGCTTTTCCCCGGATTTCTTTCCCCTCATCCCCAAAAATTTCTTTTCAATTTCGCGAATCGTGCGTTTTTCGTCAATATTTCCGGCAACGCACACGACTGTGTTCGGCGCGGTATAATTTTCCCGGAGATATCTCAAAAAATCGGCGCGTCTGAAACGCCTGATATTTTCTTTCGTTCCGATAGTATCCCATCCGGCCGGCTGGTCGCCGTACATAAGCCCTTCAAAAACTTCCATTGCCTGGATCGTCGGAGTGTCTTCGTACATATTGATCTCCTGAAGTATTACCCCTCTCTCTTTCTCTATCTCTTTCTCATCAATCTTTGAATTGAGATATATGTCAGAAATAACATCGAGCGCCAAATCAAAATGCTTCGCGTCAACTTTCGCAAAATAAGCCGTCTGTTCCTTTCCTGTGAAAGCGTTATATTCGCCGCCGACTGCATCGAGAGCTCCTGAAATGTCTTCTGTCCTCGGCCGCTTCTTCGTCCCCTTGAAAAACATGTGCTCAAGAAAATGCGAAATGCCGTTCATTTCTTTGGTCTCGCATATGGATCCCACGCCGGCAGTGATAATCACTGTCACCGTGTTCGTGTCCTTCATCGGCGCCGTCACCACCCGTAATCCATTCTTCAAGATTGTTTTTTTGAAATTCATCTAAGGTTCAACCTTAGCAGCTGCTAAGGTTGAACCTTAGAAACTGCAATGATTTTAATACGTATTTAAATACTCACCGCGGTAAGTATTTTTTTGGTTCCGGCATATAAGCAATACCAATAATTGCAAATATTGCTCAAAAACTAGAGTTCTTCGATTATCTTCGTCAGCAGCCTTACCGGCGCACCGGCTGCTCCTTTCGCCAGAAATTCATCAAAAACGGCAACATCCCGTGAACCGATATCGAGATGCGCCCAAAGCGGAAACTTTTCCGCGAATTCGGAGAGGAATACCGCTCCGCGAATTGCATCACCGTATCTCGGTTCGCCAGCAGAACTTAAGTTATTCAAATCTCCAAAATTTCCAATTATTTCACTTCTATATTCTTCCCAGAGCGGCATCGGCCAGACATAGTCACCTGATTCTTCCGCTAAATTAAAAATTTTATCGCTCAAATTTTTGTCTTTGCAAAAAAGACCCGCAGCCCTTTTACCCAGCGCTACAGCCACCGCTCCCGTCAGTGTGGCGACATTCATAACCAGCCTCGGATCATATTTTTCGGCGTATCCATGCGCGTCTGCCAAAATTATTCTTCCTTCAGCGTCAGTATTCCCGACTTCGATAGTTTTCCCGGAGATAGTTTTCAGGATGTCGCCCGGGCGAAAACTTTGACCCGAAGGCATGTTTTCGACGGCCGGAATAAGGCCAATAATCTTTTTCTTGATTCCCAGTTTCGCCGCCGCCACTATCGCATGAAATACTGCCGCTCCGCCGGACATGTCCAAATGCATATCATTCATAAAATTTCCCGGCTTAACATTCAGTCCGCCCGTGTCGAAAGTTATTCCTTTTCCAATCAAGACAATTGGTTTCTCTTTTCGCGAAGCCAGATATTCAAGGACAATAAATTTGGGCTTTTCCGCCGAACCCCTGGAAACTCCCAAAATTCCACCCATTTCTAATTTTTTCATTTCTGCCTCTTCCAGCACTTTCATCTTGATCGGCAAATTTCCAATGGATTTTTCTATTTCTTTGACCAAAAGTTGCGGCGTCATGTCTCCCCCGGGCATATTAGCAATTTCGCGGCATGCGTTTGTTTCTTCGCCAATTATTTTTCCTTCCCTGATTCCTTTCTCAATGCTTTTTATATCCTTTTTCTCGGCAATTATTTTTATTTCCTCCATAAAATCCCAACCTTCTTTCGGCATCGTTTTATATTTCACAAATTCATAATCCGCCATTTCGAAATTCGTCGCCAATAATTCAGCCAATTCATCGGTTTTTTTGCTCACTTTCGGAAAACGGAAATCATTGAATTCAATTTCTATTTTTCTTACCCGGTGCTTTTTTGCCTCCCGGATAACTTTACGGGAGAGCAATATAAATTTTCGGCGATTGATTTCCTTTTTCTCAGGCGATTTTACGATGAGTGTTTTTTCTCCGTCTTTCCCGACCACAAAACGGCTTTCCGAAATTTTAGGATCAAAAGAAATTTTCACAAAATCTTTTTTAAATTCTTTCTTATCGCTGACTTCTATTTTCATAGCTATTTATGTAATTTATTAAACTTTTCCCATTCCTAAAGCTCGGCTTTAGGAATGGGTTTTCGAGCGCTTTTAGGGGGGCGAGGGAAGGCCGTTAGGCTTTCCCTCGGAAAATGTTGGTATCATCAGAAAAACCTCTCGATAATAGGCTGGATGTTGACGGCCGGGACAGCTTCTGAGTAAATTTCCTCATCAGCTCTGATAAATTTTACCAAGGGGAAAGCTGGGCTTATGAAGTAGTCGATAACCACTTCATCCTCTTTTTCGACCCGGCAGGCATCTTTTTCCGGATTAAGAGTTACTTTTTTCCCGGTTGAAATATGGACAACGACAAAATCGCCTTCCATGGCAATCCTGTCGACTATACCGCCCTCGCGTCCTCCTCTCCTAAACGGCGCTTTTGCCATCTTATATTACCATCCTTTTTGAATTTTACTCCCTAAAAACTCTCGATTTTCAAAGAATGGGGCCAGGGGGCTGGCCCGAAAGATTATCGGTTAGAGGATATTGGTCACGTGTTGGCCGTTGAAGAATACGGGTTCTCCTTGACCATCCATCGGACCCAATATCACTTCCACCCCCTGGGTTAACCTGCATTGATCAATACCCTCTCTTGAGAGAGGAAAAGTTCTTCCATCTTCAAGAGAAACTTTTGCCTGGCATCCGTCCGGCTCCCAGTCAATATTTGTCACTTTCACCGCCTGGCACCTCCTTATATTTTTTATTCTTCAAAATTTTTCTTTAGATACTCCGCCAGGTCTTCAATTTTCACTCGTTCCTGTTCCATCGTGTCCCGGTTGCGGACGGTGACCGCCTGGTCGTTCAATGTTTCAAAATCCACCGTCACGCAAAAGGGCGTTCCGATTTCATCCTGCCGGCGGTATCTTTTCCCGATCGACTGCGTTTCGTCATATTCGCACATGAATCTCGTCTTAAGATCGTCAAATATCTTCTTTGCCGGACCGGCTAATTCTTCTTTTTTCGAAAGCGGCAGGACGGCCACGTGGACCGGCGCGATTTTTTTCGGAAATTTCATCACCACTCTTGTCTCCCCCTTTACTTCCTCTTCGCTATAAGCCGAAAGGAGCGCCGCCAAGACACTTCTTTCCACCCCGAACGTCGGCTCAAGAACATGCGGAACATAGCGCTTGTTTTTTTCCGCGTCGAAATATTCAAGCTTTTGCCCCGACATTTTACCGTGCTGGCTGAGATCGAAATCCCCCCGATGAGCGATTCCGTAAAGTTCTTTTACGCCGAAAGGAAAATTATACATCGTGTCAATGGTTTTTTTCGAATAGTGGGAGAGCTTTTCTTTCGGATGCTCATAGCGGCTGATATTTTCTTTTTTAAGCCCGATTTCAAGCGCGAATTCTTCCTGAAGATCAAGCCACTTTTCAAAAAGCGTTTGCCAGTCGGCATCGGGTTCGATAAAATACTCAATTTCCATCTGCTCAAATTCGCGGAGCCGGAAAATGAAATTACCGGCCACAATTTCATTGCGGAAAGCTTTCCCGATTTGCGCGATTCCGAAAGGGACCTTGACGCGCATCGAATCAAGGATATTTTTAAAATCAACAAAAATGGCTCCCGCGGTTTCCGGACGAAGATATACCGTCCCTTCGAAGCCGTTCATTTCCGTTTGAAACATCATATTGAAATTCCGGGCATCGGTCCAGTCTGACTTTCCACATTCCGGACATTTGGCCTTGAGAGAGCGCAAAGTTTTTGTCATGTCTTCAAGCCGGCCCTCCATATCTTCTCCGGTCAGCTCTTCAACCAGGTGATCGGCCCGGAATCTTTTCTTGCAATTCTTACAATCCACCATGGCGTCGTTGAACCCGGCGACATGGCCTGAGGCCTCCCAAAGCCTGGGGTGAAGAAGTATCGGACCGTCGATTCCGACAATATCTTCGCGAGCGTGCACAAATTTTTTCCACCAGAGCCTTTTTATATTATTTTTCAGTTCCGCGCCGTACGGCCCGAAGGAATAGGAATTGGCAAATCCTCCGTAAATTTCAGAGCCGGGAAAAATAAATCCGCGCCTTTTCGAGAGGGAAACAATTTTGTCCATCAGTTTTTCATTTTTTTCCGCCATATATTTATTTAGAAAAATTATTAAATAAAACCGCGACCCCCGGCAGTAATGCCTTAATTTTTCACTTTATCTTTTAGTTTAATAAAAAAGCCCGTCCTAAACGCCTAACGAAAAACATTAGACATTCGGGACGAGCCATATCAAGTTAAAAATGAAAAGTTCAAAACTAAAAATGACAATTTAAACTTCTAAAATTTTTAATGTCAAAATGATTTTTGATTCAATTAATTTTGACATTTTACATTGTCACTTTGCATTTTGATTTTTCAATCTTGCATTTCCTATGGTCCGCGGTTCCACCCGAGTTCTCCCGGAAATTATTGGCCGGTGCCAAAAAAATCCAACGAGCGCCTCTTTATTCATTTTTCATTATTTCCGTTAAAAACAGCTTCTTTATCTATTTTTTCCGGATTAAGGCTGCCAAACCTTATTTATTATAGTAACGGGTATCACGTTTATTGTCAATATGGGATTTTTCTCAAATCCGCGAAATAATTCTAGCGGCGATTGCCGCGAAGTTCAAATAAATTATGGATGATTTCGCATTGATTGACCGCCGCATTCAAGAAACCCAAAATATCTTTGTCGACTTTTTCTTTTTCAAGAAAAATCATGAACGCCCTGCGGTTCGAAGTGCTCGAGCTCTCCGAAGAGAGAACGCAGTACCCTTTGTCGTTGCAAAGTTTTTTGTCCGCTGCCAGTTCTGTGATTTCTCGGTTTCCTATCTTAAAATCATGAGTCCTTACCGAAGGCGATGCCTTGGCCCAGTATTCCGAAATGGTCTGAAGGCCTTCTGTGTTCATAATGCGGATCGCCATCCAGTCTTTCTTGCTGATAGTCATCGCCATCCGGAGTATTTCATCGACATATTCTTTCATTTCCCGCTTGCTGGCCGGCGCTTTTAGTTTTTGAAGGAATGATTTTATGAGAGACATTTGCACGTTTATCTTTCCCAAATAGGCAAAAGTTTCAAGGAGCTCCTTCTCTCTTTTCCGGTATTCTGTCTCCAATTTTTTTATTTCCCCTTCCCGCATGCTGACCGTTCTTTCATAAAGCCTGAATATTTTCCAGGCGAGCGAGACTTGAATAAAAAGCAGGACCGCTTCAAACAATTCCTCCGATAAAAAAGAAAACCCGCTTTTGATAATAAGGGGCGTAAAGATTATCGTGACCACTAAAATAAGAAAGACCAAGAGAAATGTATTCCTAAGCCTTTCAACTTTAGGGCGATTTATAAGAGCCATATAACTCTGTTTTAATTAGTTTCAAGAATACCGTGATTATTTGAATTTGAAGCTGCCCACGATTTTATCGGCTAAAACGCACCTGGCATCCTTTTTTTGCCCGGAGCAATCATCTGTCTTTGTATACGCGTATACCGACTCGTCTTTTTCAGTAATTTTTTCTCCGGCCGCCTCGCAAAGCGTCTCATTGCCCTTTTGGCATCCGTTTTCCATCTCTTCCCACTCCTCAGAGCTGAATTTCCGGATAGTGAGAAAGGTCTTGTTTATTTTGTCCAAATCACGCGATTTTTTCTCTCCTCCGTCCGAAAGATAAAGCTGGAGATACTGGTTGGAAAGCGCGTCATCCACCGGACTCTTTACAAAGCCCGCTTTGTATTTCCAGTCCCCGATTTGAGACGGAATTCGAAGCGTAAAATCAAAACTCGGGTCGTTCAGATCCTGATTCGCGCCAGCAGAAGTTTTGTTGTTTCCGTTGGCGGACGCGACATAAAATGCGCTGTTGTCCCTGATTATTATATTTTGAGAGCTGATGAGAGAAATTAAAAAAATGAAGATGGCCAATTCCAAAACGGCAGTCAGAATAATAAGAGAAACACTGAACCTTAAGTTCGCTCTTTCTTTTCCCGATTTTTTGGAATTAAAAGATTCGGCGATAGCGCTCTTTGAAGCGCTTTTTTTCGCCGCTTTGAAATTTTTTCCAAGCAGGGATTTTTTTTCTTTTTTTGTCCTCCTGGTCATTTTTGTTTTTTAAGATTTATTTTTATCATTTTACCATAAAGCCATATTTCCGGCAACGAATGTTTTTTTTGGCCGCAATGGAATTATTTTCGGGAAAGGAGCGGGATCAAGTCGATTAATACCGGCCTATTTCCCGGAATTCACTTTTCTTATTAATGATTTTTCCGGGTAATAATCTTTCAGTCTGATGAAATAGACATTTTTGCTTCCGCCGTGGGCAGATTTCACTTTTTCGCCATCCTCTTTTCTTATCTCTTCCACCCTATCGGAAATAACTCCGGACGGAGTGACGATCTCGACTTTCTCTTTCTCGCTGAGAACGTTGTGAATCTTTACCTGCTTAAACCCCGCGAAGCAAGCGCGGCTTTCCCCCGAGTCAAGACTCGCCCTGGTATTTTCTTTATTATTTATCCCCTTCCGCAGAAAACTGCGACCACAAGCTCGCCTTATGAATGCTTCCTTCTCTGCTTCGAGGAATTTCGCTCCCCCGAAGGAGCGGACGGATATCCCGTACGCAAAATTGGGGGGCTTCATAACTTCCCCGACAAACTGCCAACGATTTTTTTCATGTGAAAGGTCAAAATTATTTTCCCACTTGTCTTTTCCGAATAAAAACCCGGTCGTGTATCCGCGATTATTAAGTTTCAGAAGCTCTCCCTTGGCGCTCTTTACCGTTTTCTTCAGCTCCTTTAAACCCTTCTTGTTCTTTATCGCATCCAACACCATCCGATAGTTTCTTACGACCGTTGAAACATAATAGACGCTCTTTGTTCGTCCCTCAATTTTGAATGAATCTATCCCGGCTTTTGCCAGATCATCCAAATGCTCAATGAGACAAAGGTCTTTGGAATTGAATATATATGTCCCCTGCTCGTCTTCTTGTATTTCAATAATGTCCTTTTCTTTTTTCGTTACTCTGTACGGCCAGCGGCACGGCTGGACGCAATCCCCGAGATTCGCGCTCCGCCCGCGCATCCAGCTCGACAGAAGACACCGCCCGGAAAGACTCATACACATCGCCCCGTGAACAAAGTATTCAAGCTCGATCCTGGGACACGCTTTCCTTATCTTCTTTATTTCTTCGAGCGTTACTTCCCTTGCCAGAATTATCCGTTTTACGCCCTGCTTTTCCCAAAATCTTACCGCTTCGGAATTAGTCGTGTTGGCCTGGGTGGAAAGGTGGATCCTTATTTTCGGGGAGATTTTTTTGGCCAAACTGACAATTCCCGGATCACTGATAATAAGCGCGTCCGGTTTGATTTTCGCGATGAACTTCAAATGCTTTTCGAGAATCCCGAGATGACGCTCGTGGGCAAAAATATTCAAAGTAAAATATATTTTCTTCTTCCGGCTGCGCGCTATCCCTGCCGCTTTTTCAAGTTTCTTCTCCGTAAAATCATTTATTCTTGCGCGTAAAGAAAAATTCGGATGGCCGACATAGGCGGCATCCGCGCCGAAGTGATAGGCATATTCTATTTTTTCGAGGCTCCCGCCGGGAGCAACGAGTTCAAGTTTTCGCATCAGTTGATAAAAATAATCCCACTTAGAAGCGGAGCTTCTAAGTGAATGCGGATAACTTTATTCACGTAACAAATATTGAAGAAATTTTTGATTATTTTTTTATTTTTCTCCCCTGATTCTCTTGTTGTTTTCGAGCACAGCTTTCACAAATTTCGGGTCATAGCCGGCTTTCTCGCTGGCTTTCGCAATCGCGTTCACATCTTTCGGCAGGCACTTGCCGGCAAATCCCCGTCTGTCCGGATATACAGCGGAATACATTCTCCCTACCCGTTTGTCGAGAAGCCACAGTTCTCTGAGTTCCTTATACTCAACTCCGAAAGCCTCGGCCATACCGAAAAATTCATTGCAAAAAGTCACTTTGGTCGCGATGAAAGCGTTTTCCATATATTTCACAAGTTCAGCTGTCGTGGAATCGGTGATAAAAAACTTCGCGTCCGCTCCCATAACTGCGATGAAAAAATCCAAAATAGCCGAGGCGCTTCTTTTGTCTCCTCCAACAATTTGAAAATTATGAAATTTCATGTCGGTCGGATGGGGATATTTCCAAAAAGGGACGAAATAGGGAACCCCGGCGCCTTCTCCCATATATTCAGGAGAGAAGCAGATTTTTTTGCCGGTTTTCTCGACCAACATTTCCGTTGTGCGGGGCGGAATGGTGCTTTTCACAAGAATGAGCGGAGTTTCAAGCCACCCCAAAGTTTCTTCGATGATGGAAAGGTCGCAAGAGCCATCCTCCCCCATCGGGGTCGGAACTGAGACCACTCCCAGGTCGCACTGGTTTATTTCTTCCTGCGAGGCCGAACCCTCGACATGCGGGTCGAAATAAATCGTTTCAAAATTGTCCTTGAAAAAATTATAGACTCCTTTTCCGACGTAGCCATAACCGATCACGGCCACTTTTTTCTTTGCTTTTTCCATAAATATGAATTAAATCTTAATTAAAAAAATAATGCCTCCTACAATGCTATCAGCTTAATTTCTATTTTGCAATATTCGCATGAGATCCTGATAAAATTTCAAATTGTGAATTGTCGCAAGGCGGCCGGCCAGCGGTTCGCCGACGGAAAGAGATGCCGAAGATAGGCCCGGGTATAATTTCGGCATGTATAGCAATCGCAGTTCCTGTCCAGGGGCGAAAAATCTTTCTTGAATTTATGGTTGGTTATGTTGATATTTCTGTAAAAATTTTTTGTTTTTATGTTCTTTTTGCCGGTTTTCCAAACAAACACCGACCCATGCCGGGCGTTCCGGGTCGGAATGACGCAATCGAACATATCGATTCCGGAATTAACGGCGTGAACAATTTCCTCCGGCCTTCCAAGCCCCATCAGATATCGCGGTTTTCCCTCCGGCAGAAGCGGCAAAACCCACTCCAGGATTTTTTTCATTTTTTCCCTCGGTTCGCCGACCGCCACTCCCCCAATGGCATACCCGTCCCAGCCCGAGGCTGGTCCGCCCAGAGCGGAAAAATCCAAGTTCATAAGTTGTTTCGCCGATTCAAGCCTTAAGTCCTTATATATGGATCCCTGAACGATACAGAAGAGCAATGGTCTGCCATTTTTATATTTATTTTTATTCTTCGCAACTTCCCTGTGAAAATATCGAAAGCATCTTTCCGCCCATCTCGTCGTCATTTCGAGCGATTTTTTTGCGTATTCGCCCGAACACGGGTACGGAGGACATTCGTCGAGAACCATAATAATGTCGCTTCCGAGCGCCAGCTGTATTTCAACTGATTTTTCCGGCGTCATGAAATATTTTTTTCCGTCAGAGGGATCGCGGAACTCGGCGCCCTTCTCGCTCAGAATAACTTTGCTCCGGTTATCGCGCCTTCCCGCAAGCGAAAAAACCTGGTACCCCCCCGAATCGGTCAGAATCGGCCCGCTCCAATTCATGAATTTATGCAAACCGCCCGCTTTTTTCACCAGTCCATGCCCCGGACGAAGCCAGAGATGGTAAGTGTTTCCGAGGACGATTTCAGCTCCGACCTCTCTCAGTTCCTCGGGATTCAGATTCTTGACCGCCCCTTTTGTCGCAATAGGCAAAAAAAACGGAGTGTTGATAACGCCGCTTTTCGTATGCAGTCGGCCTATTCTCTTTTTATTTTGACCTTTAACAAGTTTGAGCATAATCATAAAAATCCTAAACTCTAAGTACTAAATTCTAAACAAATTCAAATTTTCCAAATTCAAATGCTGAAAAATTTTTGAATTTTGGTTATTTGAATTTTTCAGCCAGAGACTGATCCGCCTTTGGCAGAGATATCGTTCAGGATTTAGAAATTAGTATTTAGGATTTTAATTTACAATTTCCCCCAAATCGCCCACGCCCATATCTTCCATTAAATTGGTATTTTTCCCTCCGGAAGAAATTTCGAGTTTTTGTTTCGTGAAAGTATCATTGGCCGAAAAAACAGTTTTGGCAAGGAGGGACGCATAATCGCCGACTTGGTTCTGACTCGGAACGAGGCCGACTTGAAATACCAACTCGCGCGGGTCGGTGAGCACGCCGATGCCGGCCGGCATAGAGCCTATATCCCAAGTCAATTCATTGGTTCGATCATTGAAAATCACATCGGCGCTCTGCGGCAGAAAAGAATTTTTCCATTTCACGCCCGAAGCAAGAACCGCAGTCACTTTCGCATCGGTGACGTCGTTTGAGACATTTAGAAGCTTAAGGTGAAGAGTGAATGTGGTTTCCCCTCCGACTTTCGGCGGAATAGGCCCGGAATTGGAAATTTCCGCGTCATTATAATATCCTTCCGTCGCGATTCCCAGTTTGGAATTGAGCTTAACCCCGACAGTGTTTCCGGAAATAATTTTATTCGAGCCCTCCGGCGTTGGAATATCAGGACTGTCTGCCCTGACTACGGCGCTAAAAGTAAAGTTTTTGTCGCCTGACCCCGAAACAGGAATGACTTCCTTTATGGGAATGGAAAAAACAATTTCACCTCCGTCTCCCGGATTAAGGCTTTTGAGCTTTGGAATATCCGAGGCCTTCCAGGTTATTATCCCGTTTTGAGAATCCAGCCCGCCCTCGCCCGAGGGCATGTTTATCTGAGTGTAATCCAGCACGGGACTCTTTATTTCTTCCGATATGATGACATCCCTGAGTCCGACTGTCCCCGTATTTTGATATTTTACCTTAAAACTAAGCATTTCTCCGGCGTTTACATTAATGGAGTCTTTTGAATTATTAATGGTTTGTTCGATCTTAACAGGGGAAGCGAGTATCTTTACGCCGCTTGCCGCCTCGTTATAGGGAATAAATTCTCCATCGCTCCCGAACTGTCCGATGGCGGCCTTAAAATTTTTTGTTTCCCCGTTAAGGCCATTGAGCGTACCGTTGAATTTGACTTCTCCGCTTTGCCCCGCCCCAAGATTCCCTGCGTACCATACGTTATTATCGCTGGGAGGCAATGGCTCGGAAGAAATATAGGAAAATTCCCTGGGATAGTCCACTTTTATTTTAAGATCTTTCATTTCTTCCTGGCCGGTGTTTTGGTATTTCACAACATAGGAAACGGCGTTCCCTGCTACGACGCTCTGCGGGCCATTCATCTCCAGTGAGAGCGGGCTCGAAGAGATGAAAACTGCAGCTTTGTTTTTTGTTGTGAAAGTCGAACTAAAATTCGAGGAACTGTAATCCAGGGAAACATCGACATAAACCAGAAGATCTTTCGGACCGAAAAATTTCCCTTTAAGAATAACTTTCCCGCTGCCGCGCCCATCGATTGTTCCGACATTCTGTTTTCGCGAATTCGGGCCGTCAGATTCAAAATTCAGGTCTCCTTCGGGTTTGAAGTTTTCCGGATAATTGATATGGAGAACAGCATCCCTGAGACCGGCTCGGTTAAGATTCTGGTAATCAATATCGAATGAAACCAAATCACCGCTTTGGACTTTTTCGGGACCGGAAACCGAGACCTTGACTTGGTCTTCCGAAAAGGCGCTTTTTCGATAATAAATCACTCCCCAAACTAAACCGGCGAGAACCAGGGCGGCGGCGGCCGATATTAAGCTTATTTTTTTGATCTTCTTGTTTCGCTGCCACTTTTTTTCTTCGATTTCTTTTATGAATATTGCGTTCGACTCATTTTTTTTCGCCTCAAAAGACGCTGCGGAAAACGGATTTTCCTCGGCTTCGCGCGGGTTTATCTGGCTGTAGCTAAAGGGCCGCCCCTCCTCGTCGTCCCGCTGATAGATATTTTTCTCAACATCCCGAAGAGACATTGCCTGTATTTTACAATAATTCGAGGGAAGCCACAAATCAAATCCTCTCGGGATCAGGCAAAATAGAATTTGCGGAAAACTTTAGTAAGAACCATCAGTCTTTCCAGTTCTTCTTTCGGAATTTTTATTTTTACCGCATTCTCAAGAGAGTTTGAAAGGAAGAGGCGCAAAAGCTTGATCTGATTGTCTGAGATTGGAAAAATATTTTTTTCTTTCGGGCCGCAAACCGAACAGGCAATGCCTCCTTTTTCAAGGCTGAAAAAATTTTGCCCGCTTTTCGGCTTTTTTTTGCAGACAACGCATTTGGCCACTTCCGGCTTTTGCCCCATTTGGTCAAACAGCTTCCACCAGAAAGCGAGGATCGCAAGTTCGTCTCTTCCTTTTTTGCCCCGGCCCGCATTGCAATCCAGCGTTTTCAGAAAATTAAGAAGGAGATCGAATATTTTTTTATCAGCTTCCCCCTCGCTGAAAAATCTTGAGAAAAATCTGGAAGCGCCGATAAAAGCCTGAAGTTTTTCAAGACTGCTTTTTATTTTCTTGAAGTTCATGGCCGCGATCGCACCCGTGATTTGCCCCCGTCCGCGCGAACGGGCCACATAAACTTCAGAAAGCGTTGCCGGCTCGAGATGTCCGGCCAGTTTCGCGGCCGGTTTCCGCACTCCTTTTGCCGCCACCTTAAGAAGGCCCTGCTCAAGAGTATACATTGTATAAAGACGGTCAAATTCTCCGATTTCTCTCGAAGTCAAAATAATGGCTGTGTATTTTTGCATAAATTTTATTCTATAGCATTCGGGCAAAATATGAAAATCCGCAAATTTAAAAGCGCCGCGGGAGTCCCCCTCTCCTCACGGCGCCTGGTTTTCGTTTGGGATGTGATTAGAGCACCCCGTATTTCCTAAGCTCGGCCAGTTCGGCTTTCCAAACTCCCCAGCCAGTCCAAAGGCCGAACGCAATTCCCCCGGCAATTCCCCAGCGGCTCTGGTGAAAGGCATAGCCGAGACACGCTCCCAGATAAGAGAGGATCATCAGGGAGAGCAATAGACCGAAATTCGTCTTTAGGGAGGGTTGGGATAATTTCTCAATGAATTCCCCGGTCCCATAGACCGCTTCCCCCGAAAGATCGGCGATCTCGTCCGGGAAATAATAAACGAGCAGGACAAAAGCCGACACAATGGCTCCGATTTCCGGAGATTCCATCCACCATTCAAACAGAAAAATAAAGATGGTGGAAACTATAAAAACGAAAGATCCCATCTTCACTGCCATTGCCAGACCGGGCTTGGAAGGAGGTTTGGGGTCAACCGGCACCTCAACGCACCAGTAGCCATTCTCCTCCTTACTATAGATATAAATCACATAGACAAAAATGAATACAGCAAAACAGTAAGTCATTACGGCCAGGATGTTCCAAATTCCAATCAGATAAGCCATACCCTGCCACCTCCCTGAAAAATTTGATGGTTATTATTTGTTACTTTTCCTTCTTCGGCTATCAAGTATTTCCGCCAACTCCTGCGGAAAATCCCTGAACATAAAGAGGGTTAGCAATCCGACGCACAAAACAACTACCGATAAATTCTTCGACAGAAAATACATGAAATCATCAAGCATGGCCGCCTCCTGACTTTGCCAAAAAATTGTTAAAAGAGCCTTATTATTAAAATTAATAATTTTCAAAAATTTTGCTTATACTTTTTTCAGCCAGATCTTTATCGGCTCTACATCCAAATCAATGAATTCCGAAATGTCGGATTCCGGGTTGTCGGCTTCAAAAACCCCTTCCGCAAGCGTTTCTTTGGCGATGAGTTCGCCGAATTTATCAAAAATGCCGGACCCGCCTTTATAACATATCGTTATCCTATTGTCAACTTCATAACCGGCCTTTTTGCGAAGCTCCTGAATCCTCCTGATGAGTTCGCGCGCTTCTCCTTCAAGACGCAAATCTTCCGAAATTGAAATATCAAGGCCAACCATCCATTTTCCCTCTTCCTCCGTGTATATTCCGGGCTGCTTTTCAACCGTCCCGTAGAAATTGACTTTTTTGACGTTTACTTCCTCCTTAATAAGATCAACCAGCTGCCGGTCAACCGGCTGGTTGATTTGAAGCTCGGAAAGAGGCTGGCGCACCTTTATTCCCGCCTTCGCCCGTGCGGCAAGGCCCAGTTTTACGAACCGGCGGGTAAGGCTCATCTGTTCATTCAGCTCTCCATCAATAAAATTTTCATGCAAAACGGGGAAATCGGCGAGGTGGACGGACTCTTCGCCTGAAAGATTCTTATAGATTTCTTCCGATACGAACGGAATAAAAGGCGCTGTCAGTTTCGAAAGCTCCGTGAGGACATAGTGCAGAGTTTCATAAGCCTGCGTTTTGTCCGTGTCATTCTCGCTTTTCCAGAAACGCTTCCGGCTCCGGCGGATATACCAGTTGGAAAGATTATCGATGAATTTTTCAATCAGTTTCGTCGGACCGTAGATATCGTATTTTTCAAGCTTTTCGCCGACTTCCTTCGAGAGACTGCATAGTTCCGAAACAATCCATTTGTCTAACAGGTTTTGAGATTTGAGATTTGAGATTTGAGATTTTGGAACAAACTTATCGATATTCGCGTACATCACGAAAAAATAATAGGAGTTCCAAAGCATCCGGAAAACCCGGTTCATGATATCGCTCATGCCTTTGAGATCGAATTTTTTCGCCATCCCCGGCTGATTAATGGAAAAAAGCATCCACCTGAGCATATCGGCGCCGAATTTATCCATAACTTCCATCGGCTCAATCACGTTGCCCCGCGACTTTGACATTTTTTTTCCTTTGGCATCCAAAATATGTCCGAGGCAAATCACATTTTTGAAAGCGTTGCCCGTCGGAACTTTTTTCTCCAAATTCAAAATTGTCGCGATGGCGTGAAGGGTATAAAACCATCCCCGCGTCTGGTCGATCGCTTCGGAGATATAATCAGCCGGAAAATATTTCCCGCTCTCGATTTTTTCCTTGTCTTCTTTCGCCGCGGAGTTCGGATAACCGAACTGGGCCAAAGGCATGGCGCCCGAATCGAACCAGACATCCATGACTTCCGGAGTCCTTCGCATTTTTTCTCCGCATTCGCAATTTAATTCAATTTCGTCGATATAGGGTTTGTGCAGATCTTCGATTTTTTGGCCGGACATTTTTTCAATTTCCGCAATTGATTCGACCGCCTTCTCGGCGCCGCATTTTTCGCAGACCCAAATCGGAAGCGGCGTCCCCCAATAACGTTCGCGCGAAATCGCCCAGTCTTTCACGTTTTGGAGCCATTCGCCGAACCGGCCGCTTTTTATATGCTCCGGAACCCAGTTTACTTTTTCATTGTTCTTGACGAGCTTTTCGGAAAGTTCGCTCATCCGGACGAACCAGGACGGCTTGGCATAATAGATGAGCGGCATGTCGCACCGCCAGCAATGCGGATATTCATGTTCGTAAACTTCCTCCCTGAACAAAAGTTTTCGTTTATTAAGGTCCTCAATAATAAGGTCGTCGGCCTCGTATCTGTTTTTGGCGTTCTTTTTTTTGACCGCGATTCCCTTTCCGGGAACTTCAGCGGATATTTTTCCCGCTTCATCGACTGTGACCACGGTCGGCAGTCCGTTTTCGCGGGCGACATTGGCATCGTCTTCCCCGAAAGCCGGCGCGATATGGACAATCCCGGTTCCGTCTTCGGTCGAAATAAAATCGCCGTGGACAATTTTGTGAACATTTTTTTCCTGGGTCGTTTCATAAAGCGGTTCATATTCAAGATCTAATAGTTTCTCCCCTTTAAATTCGCCTTTGATCTTAAATTCTCCGTCCAAAGCCATGATCCTTTCTCTCGCCAAAATCAAGGCCTCCCCGTTCACCTCGGCTTTCACATAGTCAATATCCTTTCCCGCCGCAAGAGCGACATTCCCCGGAAGAGTCCAGGGAGTCGTCGTCCAGACAAGAAAATAGGTATTTTCATCCATAATGATTTTTCCGTCTTTTTTCGCCTTGAACTTGAGGAAGATCGAATTGTCCTTTACCGTCTGGTAACCCTGAGCCACTTCGTGCGACGAAAGCCCCGTTCCGCAGCGATAGCAATACGGAAGCACTTTACTCCCGCGATAAACCAGACTCTTGCCGTCTTTTCCTTTTGTCTTCCAAATTTGAGCGAATACCCACCAAACCGACTCGATGTATTCATTCTCATAGGTGACATAGGGATTCTTCATGTCCACCCAATAGGCCATCCTCTCCGTCATCTTTTCCCAAAGGTCTTTGTATCTCCAAACCGATTCCTTGCATTTCCGGTTGAATTCGATGACGCTCTCGCGCACGTTTCCAGGAACGATGTTTTCGATCTCCGGCTTGGTATGGATCCCAAGTTCTTTTTCAACTTGGATTTCAACGGGCAGTCCGTGAGTGTCCCAACCGGCTTTTCTCTCCACGCGGAAACCCTTCATGGTTTTGTAGCGCGGGATGATGTCTTTGAAGGAACGCGCCAGCACGTGATGAAGCCCCGGCCGGCCGTTGGCCGTCGGAGGCCCCTCATAAAATATAAAAGGATTTTCGGCCGGATTCTTTTCGACCGATTTTTCGAATATTTTGTTTTTTTCCCAAAATTTGAGGATTTCTTCCTCCATTTTAGGAAAATTTTGCTTGGGATCGACAGGCTTAAACATAGGAAAAATACTTAATAGTCTCTTTAGCTATTTAAACTTTATCCGGGGCAAAAGTCAATTATTATCCCGTGGTATGTCCGGGCAGGGCGCCGCCGACCGGCTTTATTTCTTCTCGTCCAGAATCCACCAGTTAAATTTGATTGTTTCAAAAGTCTCTTTTTCGAGGCTGATTGTGAAGCCTTCGCCGCTATCAACCGAGGAAATAATCCAACTGACCGGAGTTTCGCCGATTGGAGTTACTAAAATTTTTGAATTGGAGCTCACCGCCTTAGTCTTCACTTTGACTGATGTTCCGTTACTTTCGACAATCAAGTTTCCGGCCGCATCGTTTAAACCGTCGCCATCTTCATTTTCATCTTTGAGCACCGGGAGAATCAAAGCTTCTCCCACAACCGGCGCATCCTCATCTGAATTTTTTACAGCGTAAGCTCCCGCGACAACTTCATCCGCTTTCACAGTTTTGGCCGTGAGAATTCCTCTGAGATCAACGTTTCCGCTTTCGTCCTGCGTGATCACGTTGCCTGGAATCTTTCCGCCAGAAACGGAAACTGTCGCCATCTGGTCCTCCAAAGCCTTGATCCGGTCTTCGTGACTGAGGATTTTCTGCGTGAGCATGTTTTCGGTTTCCATCATGGACTTAATGAGATCATTGACTGAAGTTTCATAGGCCAAAAGATTATCTTCGTCGGCTTTGATTTTTGACTGGGCTTCCTCCAATTTCGTCTCAAGATTTGTGATTTTCATTCCCCGGTCCGTCATTTGAGCGTTAAAGGAAGCCAGCGAACTGGAGATCACATCCAGTTTTGCGTTCACTTCTGTTTGAAGATCGTTGACGCTGACAGACTGGCTCGTGATTTGCAGCCCGTAATTTGTGATTTGGTTCTGCTGTTCATTGAGCGTCACTTGCTGAGTATTCACCGATGAAGCAATTTCCTGGATGGCTTTCGTGAGCATCGGAGTGAACATCGCATAGCTGATGCCTTTCATGCCATCCGGTCCGGTGGAAACGAGGTCGGGAGATATTTTTTCCACATCTTGAGCGATGAAACCCATGTGGGTCGGATCGGAATTTGATTCCGTTTTCATGTTGTAGGTCACGGGTTTCAAGGCCATTACATCTTCGAGAGACGAACTCATCGAAACGATGTTTTTCTTGAGGCGAACGTCCGAAGAATTGCCCCAGGCGCCGGTGGCGTCCACCACATATCCGGAAACGGAACCGGTGTTCACTTGAAGTTTGTAGCCGGGGGTGGTGGTGCCGATGCCGACGTTTCCGGAGGTGTCTATTCTCATCCGTTCTGAACTGGCAACGGTAAACGCCATATTATTTGAAGGACTAGTTTGGAGCTCGATGCGACGAACTGACATGGTTCCATTACCCCAATTATCAGCAAATTTAAAGGCATAATATTGGTAAGCTGTGGTATTAGTACAACTGATATAGTGAGGATCAGCCTGGTCTGCGGAAACATGTTGGGCAAATTGGCTACTAGCACAGGTTATTTGCGTCCAGCCTTCCGTAATCATATCAGCATCTGATTTCCAAGTTACATTGGAAATACCGGCGGTGTTTGACGCCCAAAAAGTAAAGTTTTTAGCCCCTAAATCCGTCGAGGCGCCAGAAGCCATCCCATTTTCATAGTAAATGCGAGTTATAACCTTGCCGGAACCCAAGTCCATCTGGAAACGTTGATTGACATTAGTGGTGGCATTCCATGCATTATTAGTATAGTCACCTATTAAGGACTTACTTGGATCAGTAGTCAAATAAGGAGAATAGCGAGAATCGCCCTCAGTAGTAGCTTTGACGTAGGTGGCATTTTGCACTGGGGGATATTGCGAATCATAGCTTGATGTCGTCAATGACATCCCGCTGGTTCCGTCGGAGTTTGAGATGCTTGTTCCCCGAATCGCCCCGGCGACATCAAGCAACGCCCCCGGACTCGTCGTCCCGATTCCGACGTTGCCGCCTGAAGCAATTCTCATATCTTCGCCTGATCCGCCTGCGGCGAATAATAAATTGTTTTGAGCTCGAACATCAAAGTCATCTGCCCCTGCTCCAATAATTGTCCCATTGCCCGCGTCTATCCCGAGATATGCTTTTTCGGCACCGCTTCTGCTAAACAATAAATATGAATTTCCAGCACCCGTATTATCAATTAAAATTCCGTCATTTGCTGTAGATGTTTGAATTGAAAGTCTCTTCCCCGGCGCCGTCGTTCCGATCCCGACGTTGCCGTTTCCGAGCGCTGTAATAATATTTGTCGCGTTATTGGATAACTGAAATGCTATCTCCGTTGCGGCAAGATCTTGTATTCCCGTACCTGATTTTTTAGCGGCCTGCATATTTATTACCGCAACTGATGGAGATGTGGCACCAGAAATACCCCTAAGATTTAATCCGTAAGTATCATCATCAGTCAGGCCTGAAATCATCAAGCCTCCGTAAGTTCCGCTTTGGTTTATAAATTTTCCGTATGCTCCTGTTGGAGCTATTGTTGTGATACCATGCGCGATATCTGGATCTGATAAAATTAAGCTACCATCATATACATCCAGTTTTTCAGCCGGACTCGTCGTCCCGATGCCGACGTTGCCGGCGTCGAAAATTGCCGCGTAATTGTTAGTCGCGCCGGAAGCACTGGCGTAGAGGCCAACATTGGTTGTTGAAGCGCCGGTTTTTGAGAAAAATCCACCGTAACCCGTTCCGGTAATGGCTCCCGTTTGGGAAACATAGAGGCCAGCGCGCCCCGCAGTGGTGTTCGTATCAACAATATGCAATTTGTGAGTAGGTGAGGCCTGACCTACTCCAATATTTCCACCATCGAGAATCGTGAAAACTTCGGTTGAAGAATCAAAAATGTTGACGATGTCTCCGGTTCCGGATTGAGCCAACCGGAATGCCGCTTGAGATCCGGAATAGGATGCGTCCAGATAGCTGTTGAGATCAAGGTAACCCTGCATAGTGACCGATCCCATTCCGCTAACTTTGAATTTTTCCGTTCCATCAACTGCCATCCCGAGAACAGTATTATTGATTGAGGCGGCCGAACCGGTATTTTTATAAAAATAAGTGGTCGAATTATTGAAAGTCACCAAATCAAGATCTCCGTCGTTGTCGAGATCCGCAATCGCTCCCATCTCGTTGGTGCCATTCCAGGCAGTTTTTACTGCCCAAGACGGAGCTGAGGCGCTGCCTATGTTCTCATATCCTAGCGAACTGCTTCCATTTCCGACCATCACGTCCAGATCTCCGTCTCCGTCCATATCGCCGAATTTTGGGAGATTGTAATTGCCGGCATCAAGCAAATCCCAGCCGGCTTGCCTGGTCCAAGTCGGACTGGACGCGCTTCCCGTGTTTTGATACGCGCTGCCTGTCCCGCCATAAATGCCCACAACCAAATCTTTCAATCCGTCGTTATTAAGATCGGCAAAGCTGGCTTTAGCATATGTCGCACTTGGATCAGCGTTGTTTATATCCCAGGCCGAATTTCGGGCCCAGGTGGGACTGGAAGAATTGCCGGTATTCCGGTAGAAATAAGCGTGCGCGCCAAATCCCATTGTCATGTCAAGATCTCCGTCCCCATCGATATCCGCAAAATCAATGCTGCCAACGCCGAAGCCGGGCGGAGTAAGATCCCAAGCCGCTTTTCGAGCCCAGATAGGGCTATTCGCGCTCCCTGTATTTTCGTATGCCTGACAAACTTCAACCCCTCCCGTCCAACCGCATCTCATAAAATCCTTGTCGCCTTCTCCGTCAAGATCAGCAAATCCGGACACCATAGTATTTAACGTTGGCGAGGGATCAGCTGGTTTCCAGCCTGCAAAAGCTGTCCATTCCACCGCCGGAGCGCCTGAAAGCGACGTCGGATTAAGGTAAAGTATTCCGTCTGAAACAGTGGTTCCTCCAGTGAGTGCTCCTGTCATATCAGTCCGGCCGCTGATATCCAGCTTGTATCCCGCCGCCGGCGTTGTTGTCCCGATTCCCACATTCCCTCCGGTTGTGATTCGCATAGCTTCGGTGGCGCCGTTGTTTCCGACTTTGAAGTTGATGTAGTCAGAGGTTCCCACTCCGGAAGTGGATTGAAGGGTAAGAGGCGAACTCGCACTGGTTCCTCCGATGAGAAGCGGCACTGTCGCCGAAGTAGTAATGGTGGGAGTCGCAATAGTCGGGCTGGTTCCGTAAACCACGCTCCCTGTTCCGGTGGTTGTTCCCCAGGAAACCGTTCCGGCGTTGTTTTGGAGAACGGTGAGGCCGCTTGTGGAGGTGACAGCCGAGAGAGTGTTGAGCGAATTGGC
>JBAZXV010000009.1:0-53789 GCA_041659685.1 Parcubacteria group bacterium
ACGGAGGAAATCTTTCCGGCGTTGGGACGATTGACAGCGGAGACATTGCCACCAGCGGCACAGTCACATCGAGCGGAACGGGGAGCAACTACTTTGCGGGGAATGTGGGGATTGGGACGACGAGTCCATCCCAAGCATTAGATATTTTTGGTTCCATAAATCTTCCGAATACTACAAGTTCTACAACAGGGGTGATATACAAGAATGGCGCTCCTTTTATTCATAATTTTATTCATCCCACGGGAAATACGGCTATTCCAGAGGGTATGAACACATTTGTGGGATTAGATGCTGGAAACTTTACGATGGGTAGCACGGCGACGTCGACTGCCCAAGGTTCATATAATACTGGAACTGGCTATGCGGTTCTTCAAGCCAACACTATAGGATATGGCAATACAGCAAACGGTATGACTTCTCTCCAATCCAACACCGAAGGAAATTATAACACAGCGAATGGAGTCTTCTCTCTCAAACACAACACGACTGGCAGTAGTAATACTACAAATGGCGCGTGGTCTCTTATTGGCAACACCACAGGAAACAACAATACAGCGAATGGATCGAGTTCTCTCCAATCCAACACCACAGGATCATACAACACGGCGAATGGAGCCAGTTCTCTTCAACCCAACATAGATGGAACCTATAATACAGCATTGGGCGTTGGTTCTGGAGCAAAAATCGCCGACGGCGCAACGGGCAATAAGACTTCCGATTATTCCATATATCTTGGATCGAATACCAAAGCCCTCGCAGACGGCGGGCAGAATGAAATCGTCATTGGATACGACGCAACGGGATTGGGAAGTAACAGTGTGGTTTTGGGCAATAATTCGATTGTCACTACTGCCTTAAAGGGCAACGTTGGCATTGGCACCACCGCGCCGGCCGTTAAGCTGGATGTCAACGGCGAGATAAAATACAAGAAAAATTCCGCCGAGCCTTATGCTTGCGACGCCGCTCACGATTCTGCTGTTTCTCTCACCAACAAATACACTACCTGTGTTTGCAAAAACGGCACCGGCTGGGTTTTGACTTCTGACGGCACGACCGCCTGCACTTGGAATTAGATTTTATCCGTAGACGATCTGTAGACGTCCGACGTCTACAAGAATTTTGGCGAAAAATAATTGACAGAGGTCAAGATAGTGATATAATGATAGTATGCCATCCGAGCATGCTATCAAACCTTTCCTAAGGTTCGACCTTAGCGAAAGGCAAATGTTTGCTATTGACTCAAGTTTTTAATCAACTATAATAAAATTAATAAAACAATTGAATATCGAAGTATCAAGAGCGCAGCGAGGGAACTAGCCCTGCGACCTGCCGGCAACCTTTCCTGATTCACGTCAGGAGGTGGGTGCCAATTCTAGCCCTTAAAGGGAAGATGCATTAAATATTACTTCTCTTTAATGGGAAGTTTTTGTTTTTTCTGTATGAGTTAAGAATTTATTATGAATATGCGAATGAATGCGATTGTGAAAATAATCGCGAAAAAATGATTCGTATATTCATATAAAATTAGTAATTCGTAAGAAATTATTATGATCTATAAACCGAGAATATACACAGTGGAAAGCGTCACGGCCGGGCATCCGGACAAGATATGCGACCAAATTTCAGATGCGATTTTGGATGAATGTCTTCGGCAGGATCCAATGAGCCGAGTGGCCATGGAAGCCTTTGGAGGGCATGGTCTTCTTGTTGTCGGCGGAGAAGTAACGACTAAGGCTGAAGTTGATTTCGAAAAAGTGGCCCGCGATATTTACCACGAGATCGGGTATAAAAACGACCTTAAAATTATTACAAATGTCGTCAAGCAGTCACCGGATATCGCGCAGGGAGTGGACACTGGAGGAGCGGGAGATCAGGGAATAATGTATGGATTTGCAACAGATGAAACACCGGAATTTTTGCCAAAAGGAATCGTTTTGGTGCATAAGCTCACCGAAGGCCTCGAAAATCTCAGAAAAAGCGGAGAAATTAAATGGCTCCGACCAGACGGCAAAGCGCAGGTGACAATCGACGGTGAAACCGGACAAGAGATCAGCACGATTCTCATCAGTACCCAGCATGAAGAAAATATCAGCCAGAAAGAAATTCGCGAAACACTTATTGAAAAACTGATTAAGCCCATTGCCGGAGATACTTCAAAAATTGAAATTCTGGTGAATCCTACGGGTAAATTCGCGATTGGCGGATTTGAAGGAGACACAGGGCTTACGGGAAGAAAAATTATGGTTGATACTTACGGCGGCCTGATTCCTCACGGAGGAGGCTGTTTTTCCGGAAAAGATCCGACAAAAGTCGATCGCAGTGCCGCTTATATGGCCCGCTATGTCGCCAAAACCCTGGTTTCCGAAGGCAGAGCCAAGGAATGCCTTGTTTCGGTCGCCTACGCGATTGGAAGGGCCGAGCCGCTTATGGTGGAAGCTCTGAATGAAAAAGGCGAAAGCATCCGCGATTCGATCGAAAAGAGATTTGACTTCAAACCGAAAGCCATCATTGAAAAACTCAATCTTCGCCGCCCGATCTATAAAAAAACGGCCGCTTACGGTCATTTTGGGAAAAAAGGTCTGCCTTGGGAAGAAATCGGCTAAAATCTGTCGAAATAAAAAAAATTAAAATCCATATCTTGTTCAAAAAGTCGTTACTTTCTCCACGCGGCAGAGTTTGGCGGCTTTTTGTTTATGTTTTTACGCAAACATAAACAAAAGCAGGCGGAAAATTAAGGAAAACAAAGGAAATCGAGACGACGGAGAATATTTTTCGAAAACTTTTCAGGCTGACCAGGGAATATTGAAACTGGACGTATTGGCCGTCGGAGCGAAGGTATTCATAGGCGCATTGGACTATACTTTGGGATGTTTTTTTCGGCAGGCTTGCCAGAGGCAAGCTGGAAATAATATGATCGACCTTCTGAAGCCCGTATTTTTGGAGATACCAGCCGATTTTTTCAGCGTTGTCGTTAATTACAATGAGCCGGGGATCCTTGATTGTCTTTCTGATGTATTCCGCCAGGGACGGTTCTATCTCAAAACAAAAAAGAATGGCGTCTTTTTCCATCTTGCTCAATATTTTCCATGTAATGACTCCCTTCCCCGGTCCAAGCTCGACAATATGCTTTGCGCCTCTAAAATCAATCGATTCAACCATTTTGTTTGTAAGTTGAGGAGAGCTCTGAACAACTGATCCGGTGCGGAGCGGATTTTTGAGAAAGGCTTTCAGGAAGATATGGCTATTTTTCTTTTTTCGGTTATCCACAGCCTTGTGTATAAATCTTATTTTATTTGCTATAATTATAATAACATAAAAAAATAAAAAAGAGAGGAGGTGAATTAATGGAATCAATTCAAACCTGGGGAGAAGCGATTACAACATCGCTCATTGGGCTTTGGGAGCGGTTTGTTAATTTTGTTCCCTCTCTTGTTGGCGCTTTATTGGTTTTTGTCGCCGGTTGGATAGTGGCTGTTGCTCTTGGAAAAGTCGTTGAACACATTGTCAAAATGGTAAAAGTCGACGATGTGATGGAAAAGGCCGGGACAAAATCAAGATTTGAAAAAGCGGGAGTGAAACTTAATGTCGCCAAATTTCTTGGAGGGCTCGTGAAGTGGTTTTTGATCCTCGTTTTCCTGATGGCGGCTACTGACATCTTAAAGCTTACGCAAGTAACATTCTTCCTGAACAGCATTGTGCTTTATTTGCCGAACGTGGTCGTGGCGGCTGTTATTTTAGCGGTGGCTTTCCTGGTTGCCAATTTTGTTTATGTGGTTGTGAAGGGAAGCTCAAGGGTCGCCGGCATCGTTTCCGCGACGCTTTTGGCCACTGTGGCTAAATGGGCGATTGTAATCTTCGGCTTTCTGGCGGCGCTAATCCAATTGGGAATTGCCTCTTCGCTTATTAATACGCTTTTTATCGGATTAGTTGCGATGCTGGCTCTTGCCGGAGGACTTGCATTTGGTTTGGGCGGAAAAGAAGAAGCTGCGGTTATTCTCAAAAAGATCAGGCAGGAAATTACCGAAAGGCATGACTAGGAATAGGCAGGGAATGACCATAATAATGGAATTTTTAAGACAGTCCATCTGTTGCGGGTGGGCTGTTTTATTTTTCTCGAAAATGCGGATTGTAATTTACGGTGTTTACTAAGCGTATTAAATCATATACTATGGAGGGGATGCGGAGGAGCGGTTATGCTTATATAATCGTCTCCTGTTTATTATGATATTATCCAAGTTATTTGGCTCAGCTGAAAAGCAGGCTGGAAAACTAAAGCCTTTAGTTGAAAAAATTAATAATCTTGAGCCGGAAATTGAAAAATTGTCGGATGAGGAACTTAAAGGAAAGACAACGGAATTTCGCGAAAGGCTCAAAAAAAATGAAACTCTGGACAGTCTTCTGCCGGAGGCCTTTGCCGTTGTCCGGGAAGCAATTAAAAGAGTCGACAAAAAGCGTCTTTTCGACGTTCAGCTTCTGGGAGGCATGACGCTTCACCAGGGAAAGATTGCCGAAATGAAAACGGGCGAGGGAAAAACGCACACGGCTACGACCGCCGTCTATCTCAATGCGCTTTCCGGAAAAGGAGTGCATGTGGTGACGGTTAACGATTATCTTGCAAAGCGCGATTCTAACTGGATGGGTCCGATTTATAGCTTTCTGGGTCTTTCCTGCGCGAGCATCCAGCATGACGCTTCCTTTGTCTATGAGCCGAAAATCATTGATAATAACGAGGTTAGCGTCGAAATGGAGAATTTGAAGCCCGTAAGCCGCAGAGAAGCCTATGCGGCTGATATTACATACGGGACGAATAACGAATTCGGTTTTGATTACCTGCGGGACAATATGGTGCAAAGCCTTGGGCAAATGACCCAGCGAGAGCTCAATTTTGCCATTGTTGATGAGGTGGATTCGATATTGATTGACGAGGCCCGCACGCCGCTTATTATCAGCGCGCCCGACTCGGAATCGACGAAGCTTTACCGCCAGTTTTCTCAGGTTGTCCCGCGTCTTCATAAAGATGAAGATTATACGGTTGATGAAAAGATGCGGACTGTTTCGCTTACGGATAAGGGAATCACGGAAGTGGAAAAAATGCTCGGAATCAAGAACATTTACGACGTTTCAAAAATATCTTACGTGCACCAGCTGGAACAAGCCCTCAAAGCCAATATTCTTTTCAAACGGGATCGGGACTATGTCGTCCGAGACGGAGAAGTGATAATCGTTGATGATTTCACGGGTCGGCTTATGCCTGGCAGACGCTATTCCGAAGGCCTTCATCAAGCCATTGAAGCCAAGGAAAATGTCGAGGTGCAAAAAGAATCGCGGACTTTGGCGACTATAACTTTCCAGAATTATTTCAGAATGTATAAGAAGCTGTCGGGAATGACGGGAACAGCCATCACAAGCGCCGAAGAATTCAATAAAGTATACAAGCTGGATGTGGTGCCGATTCCGACAAATGTGAAAATGATCCGAAAAGATCTTCCGGATTTTATCTACAAGGCAGAAGCGGGAAAATTCAAAGCGGTGGTCCAGGAAATAAAAAAGCGGCATGAAAGCGGACAGCCGGTTTTGGTCGGAACGATTGCTATTGAGAAGTCGGAAGTATAGCATGAGATGCTTGAGCGCGAGGGTGTTCCTCACGAGGTGCTTAATGCCAAAAATCATGAAAAAGAAGCGATGATTATTGCCAACGCCGGACAAAAAGGCGCGGTGACGATTGCCACTAACATGGCCGGACGGGGAACGGATATCAAGCTGGAAGACGGTGTGACAGAATTTGGCGGACTGCATATCATAGGCACGGAACGCCATGAAGCGCGGCGAATTGACAATCAGCTTCGGGGGCGCGCCGGCCGGCAGGGAGATCCGGGATCGTCCCAATTTTTTGTTTCTCTGGAGGATGAGCTGATGAGGCGTTTCGGCGGGGACAAGGTGAGAGGCATCATGGACCGCCTTGGGCTTCCGGAAGACCAGCCGATCGAAAACAGAATGATTTCCCGTTCGATTGAAAGCGCCCAGGCTAAAATTGAAGGCTTTAATTTTGATATCCGTAAGCATGTTTTGGAATATGACGATGTGATGAATAAGCAAAGGGAAGTGATTTATAAGAAAAGAAAAGAAATACTTTCAAAAAAATCCCTCCGGGATGAGATAATGGGAATTGTCGAAGAGAGCATAGAGCAAATTGTCGGCATTCATACAACGGGTCATCCTGAGGATTGGAAGATGGGAGAAATTGCCGATGATTTCAATTCCATCTGTCCCTCAGCCGCGGATATTAAAAAGCTTGATGAAATCAGAAAATCGAAAAGCGAAATTAACGATTCCCAGAAAATCAGCCGGATTATCGAATATCTCAAAGGAATCGCCAAAGAATTTTACGGCGGGAAGGAAAAAGAGATTACTCCCGAAATTATGCGCCAAATAGAAAAAGCGGTCTATCTCCGTTCGATTGACACTTTTTGGATGAATCATCTTGATGATATGGACTATCTTCGCGAAGGGATCGGCCTCCGGGGATATGGCCAGCGGGATCCTCTGGTGGAATACAAGAAGGAAGGCTATTTGCTTTTCCAAAATTTGCTTGCAAGCGTCAGCGCGGCGGTCGTGAATACGATCTTTAAGGTCGGTATCGTCAAGCAGCAGCCGGCGCCTCAAAAAGATATTCTTGAGGAGGCGAAATACCAGGGAGCGGAGGAGCAGCCTTCTCAATTCGGAGCGGCGAAAGCCGTCCAGGGAGAAAAATCCGGACTGTCCGGCGGGCAGACCATCCGCAACAAGAATGAAGTGGGTCGCAACGATCCATGTCCATGCGGAGCGGCCAAGTCTGATGGAACGCCGATTAAGTATAAGCATTGTTGCGGCAAATAATTTTTCTTAAGTGTCACGCAAGCGGAGTCCGCCAAAGCTTTAGCGTCGGCGGACGGGAGGAAAAAATATAAGCGCTGTTGCGGGGATTGAAATTGCGTCGCTTGCCCCAAATGAAAATAAATTTAAGATTTTATAGATAATATTTTGCAATAGCATGGCTTCTCAGTCGAATAAAAATTCTCCAAAAATCGGCGCGGGAGCGGTTATAATAAAAAACGGCAAGGTTCTGCTTGCCAAGCGCAAAGGTTCTCACAGCGAGGGGATGTGGGGATCAATGGGCGGCCATTTGGAATTTGGCGAAAGTCCGATAGAAACCGCCAAAAGGGAAGCTTTGGAGGAATTAGGGATTGAAATTGGAAAAATTGAGTTTGCGACATGCATGAGCCTCAACATCAAAGACAAGCATTTCGTCGACATTTCATTCACGGCCGAAATAATCTCAGGCGAGCCAACGATTCGAGAACCGGAAAAAATTGAAGAGATCGGCTGGTATCCTCTGGACAATCTGCCTTCCCCCTTGTTTGAACCGGTCAAAGTTGTTATTGAATCGATAAGGACGGGCAGAAAATACTTTGAAATAAAGCGCTGACACTCCAGTCTTCAGAATTTCAACACTGATCCCTTGAAAAAATAACGATTAGAAAACCGAGCATGTCTTGGAAAAAAATTTCATCAAAAGAAATATATTGCAATCGTTTTATGCGGATAACCGAGGATGAGGTTGAAACCGGCAGCGGAAAGAAAATGACCTATGGCGTCGTGCACAAGAAGCCGTTTGCGCTGATTATTCCCTGGGATGGAGAAAGGTTTACGCTCATCGGCGAATATAGATATTTTGTTGATTCTTTTTCATGGGGATTTCCGCAGGGGCATTACGAGCATGATTCGATCGAGCAGACAGCTATCCAGGAACTTCGCGAGGAAACCGGCCAAACAGCCAGATCAATCAGAGGGATTGGTTCATTTTGGATTGGTCCGGGAGCGATTACGCAAGAATGTATCGTGTTTTTGGCGACTGATCTTTGTGACGGCGAAACGGACCGCGAAGAAACAGAAGAAGACATGGAGATCAAAAAAGTCTCTCTTCAGGAAATTAAAGAAATGATAAAATCCGGGGAAATCAAAGACGGCCCGACCATTACAGCCTTAAGCATATTGGAATTATCCAAATTAATTTGATCTTGTCCCAGGGGTTTAGATTATAGTTATGGAACATGACATTCACAAAATTGGCGGGATACTCATAAAAGACGGAAAATTATTAGTGTCGAGATCAAAAGGCAAAGATATTTTTGTCGCGCCGGGAGGAAAAGTTGAAAGAGGGGAAGACGAATTTTCCACGCTTAGAAGAGAACTCAGGGAAGAGCTTGGGATTGGAATTAAAAAAGAATATCTTCAGGAATTCGGGACTTTTTATGCTCAAGCCGCCGGCAATGAAGACAAAAGACTGAAAATGGACATATTTATCGTGAATTATTGGGATGGAGAAATTAAACCGGATGGCGAAATCGAAGAAATTCACTGGATAGATTCCGGAATGGCAAAAAATATGGAAATCGGTTCTATTTTTGCGGGCGACGTGATTCCGAGACTTAAAAAAGAAAAATTAATAAATTAAATTTTTCTTCCGCATGGCTCCTCAGAAGAACAAATTAATCGTTTTTATCGGAAAGCCCGGAGTCGGAAAAAGCACTCTGATAAGTTCTTTTTTTTCCGGCGCTGAAATTGTCGATGTCATGCCGTATGTAAAGAAGCACAAGAAAAAGGGAAAAATTCCGGAAGCGGAAACAATTCATGCCTACCGAGAAATGTATGAATATTTGAATAATTCCAGACCTGGGGGAAATTTAGTTTTGGAACTAGGGACCAATCATCCTGAGTTGAACGCTAACGAGCTCAAACGACTGAAGGAAAAATTTATTCTAAAAATTTTCTTGTGCGACGCTCCGAAGCATGTTTGTCGGGAGAGAGCCGAAAACAGAGGAAGGAAATTTGATAAAAAAGCCTTGCTTCTGAGGCTTGAACGCGATTTTCCAAATTCACATACTGGTTTTTTTGGAGAAAAGGGAATGAAATTCCATGTGCTTGATATGACGCGATCATTGAAAGAAATCAAATCCAAAGTCAGTGAATTACTGTATTGATCATTTTGTGAATCAATCGTATTATTAAGCAGTAAATCCATGAAAATAATCCTCGGAACAGCTTCAAAATGGAGGCAAGCCTACTTTAAGGAGCTTGGATATGAATATGAGGTAAAAACTGCTGATATCGACGAAAAAATGGTAAGATCGGATGATTTTTACAAACTTCCGATCCTTATCGCCAAAGCAAAGGCGGAGGCTATTCTGCCCAGCATAAATAAGCCGTCGATTCTTCTCACTTTTGACGAAATTATTGTTTTTGAGGGAAGAATTCTGGAAAAACCAAAGGATGAAAAGGAAGCTCGTGATGTTCTCTGTAGTTATGCCGATAAATGGGTGGAAACGATAAGCGCTGTTTGCGCCGAGAATACGAAAAGCGGGAAAAAGGCTGAGGGAATCGAAGTTGCAAAATTGCTCTTCAAAAAGATTCCAGCGTCAGTTATCGATAAATTTTTGAAGAAGGGTGATATTTTAAAATGCGCGGGAAGTTTCGAACTGGAAGACCCGCTGCTGCAAAAATATGTTAAAAAAATCGAAGGCACGATAGACAGTATTGCGGGCCTTCCGAAAGATCTGACAAAAGAGCTGATTGAAGTAGTGTCGGAATAGATTAAGCAAATTGAAAAAATTGATGATTGCGATGAAATCAATTATTGGAATATTAAACAAAAAATACTTCCATCATTACAATGATGGAAGTATTTGGCGCTATAAGCAATTATGCCGGCAGATGAAATCAGCATAGAAAGAGCAAAGAAAAACAAACTGTTTTATTTTGTCGCGAATGTCGTAGTTTACCGCGAATCGGACGGGCGATGCCTGATTCTTAAGAGAAGCGAAAGGGAAAAAGTCCATCCCGGAAAATACGCGACTCCCGGCGGGAAACTTGAATGGGAAAACCTTGATCTTAAAAATCCAACGCGTCTCAACGGGGAGGTAATTGATTTTGAAAACGCAGTTGAAGATCTGGTGGCGCGGGAAACAAAGGAGGAGGCGGGAATTGAAATTGAGAAAGATCTGAAGTATATTAATAGCGTTGCCTTTGTGAGGCCGGACGGGATTCCGGTGGTGCTTGTGAAATTCGCGGCCAAATACAAAAGCGGTGAAGTTAAAATAGACGAATATGATTTTTCCGGTTTTGCTTGGGCAAACGCGGAGGAAGTGAAAGAATACGATTGCATATCAGGGATCAATGAAGAAGTGAGAAGGGCGGCGGAAATATTTAGCGACAAGGCTTAAAAAACTCAAGAATATAATCCGATATAATTAATTCAAATCTATGTTAGAGGGAGAACCGAAAAATCCCGCGATTGACGTTCAAATGAGGAATGAAATTATCCGCATTGTTCAAAGCTATATAAAATTCAAAATACCATTAAATGACAACCGAATTAAGGCGCTCGAAAAATTAGAAAATGAAGAGTTTATTCGAGAAGCCCTTGAGCCGTTTGAAGATATTGTCATTTCCGGGGTTAGGATTGATACTGAAGAAATCGCTCGAAATGTTTTTGATTTAATTAATATGATTCTGGGAATAGACGCCGTCAGCATGGATGAGATAACTTTTATTCCTGAAAAGAAGCGCTGGATGAGGACAAGGCGGCGGCAATAGTTTTTATAAGAAATTTAGGAGGGCTCGGCTTGGATTTATATTCCCTGCATGTAAATAAGCAAAGTCCGCCGCATGCCGACATGAAAATTTTTTAATTGGCAGAACATTAATTTCTCGGAAAATGCGATAATTTCGTGCTGTTGAAAAATAAACATCAGCATGTATAATGAAAAAAAATGATCCGGAAATTAAAGCGGAAAATAAGGGGGAAAACAATAAAAATCGCAGCGGCCCTGGTGCTGGCCGTGTTTTTGCTGCCGAATTTTGTTTTTGCCGAAAAAGTCGGCTGGGTAACCGACATTCACGCGGGTCACGCCAAAAAAAAGAGAAAAAGCGAAACAAATATTTTTTACCCGAGAAAATATAAAAAATATTTCGAAAAAGTTTCAAGGGAACTCAGGGATGAGGGTATTGAGACTCTTATTCTTTCGGGCGATATAACGGATTACGGACATGATTTCAGGCGGGCAAAAATAGTGAGAAAGATAGCGAGAAAGCAGGGGCTTAAAATTATCCTGGCGCAGGGAAATCACGATGACAGGAAGACGATGAAGACTTTTAACGGGCAGAAAAAAACTTATTTTTATGTTGACAGATACGATTACCGAATTATCGTTCTGGATTCGAATGAACGCGCGGCGGTAAGGTCAGGCGGGATAAAAGACAAGCAATTTGACTGGCTCGAGGACGTCCTCGAAAGAACGAGAAAGCCGACCGTGATTGTCATGCATCATCCTATTTTTGATTCAGAAACCAAAGAAATATACGGTCATTATAAGGGATTTGAACAATTAATCAGCAGCTCCAAAGAAGTAAAGATGGTCATATCCGGCCACTGGCATTTTGAATGGTTCAATTCATATAACGGAATCAAATATGCGGTTGGCAATCCCCTGACTTTGGAAAACAAAATGGGAAGTTATTATATTATTAATCTTGATAATCTTGAGATTGAATCCAGATACGCGAGAATTTGAGGATTTGCCGAGGTGTCGGAATATTCCGGTAAAACAAACAAATTAACCGAAATAATTATTAGCTGCTAATTCTAAATTATGTTTTGGAACAAGAAACCTGCCTCTTCGGCGAATAAGAAAAATAACGATGATCAGGGCGATGCTTCAAAAATGGGGATGCTTCAGAGACTGGCAATGAAAAAACTGATGAAAATGGATCCGAAAGAACGGGAAAGGATGATCCAAAAAGCCATGACTCCGGAGAATATCGCCAAAAATAAGGATAAAATTCTTGAAACGATGGAAAAAATGAGAGAGTCCGGACAAATCACAGAGGAACAGATGAAAACGGCAAAAGAAAAATTGGGGCTGTAGAAAAAAAAGTAGAGACGCGATTAATCGCGTTTTTATTTTGGCAAATATATGCCGCTTTATCAAAACAAACACAAAACCCAATCTGAGAGGCACAAACAACAGGATTATTCGCAATGAATAAGCGCTTGGAAAAATTCGGGAATATATTCGGAGGAATCCAAAATTTGGGGATGAGGATAAAAATGAGGCGGAAAATGTTTTTTATTGGACAAGAAGTTGCCGGAAACAGGAAAAAGTGATATTATTTTCTCGTGAAAAACGTTATTGAGGATTCGGAAAAAATTGAAGAAATATTGACTCGCGGAGTCGCTGAGGTGATTGACCGCGAGCATCTCAAGAAGCGCCTGCTGGCGGATGAGAAACTGCGCGTGAAGTTAGGCGTTGATCCGACCAGTCCATATCTGCATATAGGCAGGGCGGTCACATTGCTTAAGATGCGCGATTTACAAGAACTGGGACACCAGATAGTTTTTCTCGTTGGAGATTTTACGGGAATTATCGGTGACACTTCCGACAAGGATTCGGAGCGGCCGATGCTGACGAAGGAAGTCGTCGAGAAAAACATGGAGACATACAAGGGACAGGCAGGCAAGATTCTCGACATGTCCAAGGTGGAATTCCATCATAATTCCGAATGGTTGGCGAAATTGGGCTATGGGGAGATAGGCGAGCAAGCCGATCAGTTCTCTTTGTCGGGATTCATCGCGCGAGAGAATATTAAAAAAAGATTGAAGAAAGGTGCGCGGATCTCTCTTCGGGAATTGCTGTATCCGCTTATGCAAGGCTACGATTCGGTTGCATTGAAGGCGGATTTGGAATTGGGAGGCACCGACCAGCGCTTTAACCTGCTGGCCGGACGCGAATTGCAGAAACACTACGGCCAGGAGCCGCAGGATATTCTGATGGTCAATCTGATCGAAGGCACGGATGGGCGCAAGATGAGTTCCAGCTGGGGAAATACAGTAAACTTGACTGACCAGCCAGATGACATGTTCGGTAAAATTATGAGCATTCCGGATGAGCTGATCATAAAATATTTCATTCACTGTACTCGGGTTTCAATGAAAATCGTTAAAAAAAGGGAAGTAGATATGAAATCCGGAGTAATGAACCCCCGAGATGCTAAATTGGAGCTGGCGATGGAGATAGTAAGGATATATCATGGTGAAAAAATAGCGAAATCCGCGCAGGAAAATTTTGTAAATGTTTTCCAGAAAAAAGAAGCGCCGGAAAAAATCAGATCAGTGAATATCAGAGGTGGTAAGATCAAATTGACTGAATTTCTAGTTAAATCAGATATGGCTGTCAGCTTGGGGGATGCGAGGAGAAAAATTGAACAAGGCGGGGTTTCGGTGGAAGGCGAAAAAATTTTGGATTATAAGCTTGAATTAAGCAAGAAAGATTATGATAATAAAGTGATTAAGGCTGGCAAATTTCATTTTATAAAAGTTATATTTAAATAATTTCCAATTCACAATTTTCAATCAATGATCAATTTCTAAATTTTTAATTTTCAAATATTGGAAATTGATGGTTGAAATTTCAGTCTTATGGCTAACAGGCATCTATTGCGTAGCATTTCCATGCAATCTCTCTATGAGTGGGATTTTCGAGGCGGAAAAAAAGACGAAATTGATGGAATTGTGCGGCATAACATAAAAGAATTCGGGCCCGGTTCGGAGGACGAATCTTTTATCCAGTATTTGGTGAAGGGAGTATTGAAACATCGGGAAAAAATCGACAAACTGATCGAAAAATGCGCTCCGGAATGGCCGCTGGACCAGGTAACGGTTGTGGACAGGAATGTTTTGCGTCTCGGAATATTCGAACTGGTTTTCGGAAATTACGAGGAAGTTCCTCCTAAGGTGGCGATTAACGAGGCGATAGAGCTGGCAAAAACTTTCGGCGGGGAATCTTCCGGGAGGTTTGTAAACGGAGTGCTGGGGACTATTTATCGTGAGATGGGAGAGCCAATGAAAGAGGATAAGGGCGGAAGAGAAAATTCGGAAGATGCAAATGAAAAAAAATGAGTGATAAATTAATTATTAAATCATAAATTCCCAATAACCAACTGCTTCCCCACGGGGAATCACCCGCAGGGCGGCAATATCTGAATAAATTCCGAATCCCAATGACCAAACAAAAAAAAGTTTGATTATTGGAATCTGGAAGTTGATTATTATTTTGGATTTGGCGCTTGATTATTGGAGTTTTGCAGGAATTATGGCTGCTCAAGGCATTGAAGAGCTCGAAAAAAAAATAAAAATTAAGTTTAAGAACCCGGATCTTCTGAAAATGGCCGTTACTCACCGCTCTTATCTTAATGAAAACAGGGACTATAAGCTTGAACACAATGAGCGGCTCGAATTTCTCGGAGACGCGGTCTTGGAGCTGGTTGTGACTGAATACCTCTATAATAATTTTCCCAATCCGGAAGGCGAGCTAACCAATTGGAGGGCTGCGCTTGTGAATAAGGATATGCTTTCCAGCGTTTCAAAAAGCCTCGATGTCGAGCAGTTTCTTTTGATGAGCAGGGGAGAAACGAAAGACAAGGGAAGGGCGCGGGATTATCTTCTGGCAAACGCTCTTGAGGCAATTATTGGAGCAATCTATATCGATCAGGACTATGATCCGGCGAAGAAATTTATTCTTGAAAACATAGTGGTTCATCTCAAGAGAGTGATCGAGGAAAAACTCTATCTCGATCCAAAATCCCGTTTTCAGGAAGAGGCTCAGGACAAGGCGGGAATAACTCCGAGCTATAAAGTAATTTCAGAAACGGGGCCCGATCATGATAAAAAGTTTGTCGTCGGTGTCTATCTCGACGAAGAAGAGGTTGCTCAGGGAAGAGGATGCTCGAAACAGGAAGCCCAGAGAGAGGCGGCTAAACAGGCGCTCGAGGCAAAGGGATGGTAAAAAATAAAAGATGTATTTAAAACGCATAGAAATAACCGGTTTTAAGTCTTTTGCAAACAAAACTATTTTGGATTTTTCGCCGTCTGCAAAGCTGTCTGAAAACGGCAGGAATTGCGGCGTAACGGCTATTGTAGGACCGAACGGAAGCGGAAAATCAAACGTCGCCGATGCCATTAAATGGGCGATGGGCGAACAATCGTTCAAGAGTCTCCGCGGAAAAAAATCGGAGGATGTTATTTTTGCCGGTTCCGGAAAAAAAGCCCAGCTCGGCTCCGCCAAGGTGTCGCTTTTTTTTGATAATTCCGACAAAAGCATACCCATCGAATTTGAGGAAGTAATCATTTCCAGAAAAATATTTCGAAGCGGAGAAGGAGAATATTCCATCAATAACTCAAAAGTGCGGCTTAGCGATATTGCCGATCTTCTGGCAAAAGCGGGGGTTGGACAAAGAAGCTACTGCATAATTAACCAGGGAATGGCTGATGCTATTCTTAATGCCACTCCGGTTGAAAGAAGGATCATCCTTGAGGAAGCGGCGGGTGTAAAACAATACCAGCTTAAAAAAGAAAGGTCTCTCAGGAAACTTGAAGCAACCCGTCAAAATATCATCCGGGCCTCCGATCTTATGAGAGAAATCGAACCCCATCTTCGGGTTCTCCTGCGCCAGTCGGAAAAAGCGAAAAAAGGCAAGGACGTAACGCAAGCTCTCAGGGAAAAGCAAAATATTTTCTACGGCAATTTGTGGCATAATTTTCAAGAGGAAAAAGACAGAGTTCTTGCCGCAAAGGAGGAAGAAAGCCGGGAAGAGATGAAGATTCAGCGCAATATTGACGATCTTGAAATAAGAATAAAAAAGGAAACGAAAGACAACTCCGGATTTGACGAAAGAAGAGACAGCCTCGGAAAAAATAGAGATGAAATATACGAGAAAATAAATGATGCGAGGCAGGAGCTGGCTATGGTCGGCGCGAGGATTGAAATTGAAAAGGAGAAAGCGAGAAATATCGAAATTATTCGGGAAATCCCGGTGGATATGCCGTATATCCGCGAAAAGATAAAGGAAATTCAGAGCAAATATTTCGAGATGGAAGAAAGGCTCTGCAAGATGAAGGATATTAATGAACTTGAAGAGATGAAGCCGGAGCTCGCCGGGCTTCGGGAGGAAATCAAAAGACTCTGGCAGGAAGTGAGCGAAGGGAAAAAATCTTCCCAAGGGCGATCCGCTGAAGAAGCGGGAAAAAAGAGGGAAAATATTGTAAATTTAAAGATTATCGGGGAGCTTGAAGAAAAAAAGAAAGGCATAAGCGGAAAAATAGAAAGACTGAATCAGGAACTTGAAAATAATCGGCGCGATACGGACAAACTTATCCAGACCGATCGGGAAACAAGAGAGTTTTTTTTCAAGCTGGAAGCGGGACTCAGGGAAAAACAATTTGAGATTTCGAAAGTGCGGGAAAGACTTAATGGAATCCGGGTTGAAATCGCAAAAATAGAAGTGAAAGAAGAAGATGCGGCAAAAAGAATCCGGGAAGAACTGGGTCTTGGCGATCCGAATCTTATTGAAAATCCAAAAGATGGCCAAAATCCGACAGACATGGACGCGCTTGAGCGGGAGATAAATCGGCTCAAAATCCAAGCTGAACAAATTGGAGCCATCGACCCGATGATAATTGAGGAATATGAAGAAACACAAAAAAGATACGATTTTCTTTCCAGCCAGTCTGAAGACCTGGAGAAGTCAATAGTAACGCTTTCTGAAGTCATAAAAGAGATGGATGAAAAAATCAAGGAGGCTTTTGAAGAAACATATAAAAGGATAAATTATGAATTCGCGAAATATTTTAAAATAATTTTTGGCGGGGGAAGCGCGGAACTTGTAAAAATAAGGGTTGAAACGAGGAGAAATACCAAAGATATCAAGGAGGAAAAATTGAATGAAGCGGAGAGCGCGGATGATGAAGACGAAGAAGCGGCGCAGGAAGAAGAGAAGCAAAAAGAAATCGGAGTTGAAATCAAGGCTTGTCCTCCGGGCAAAAGAATCTCAAACCTTAATATGCTTTCCGGGGGAGAAAGAACTCTTACCTCCCAAGCTCTTCTTTTTGCGATTATCTCCAATAATCCGCCTCCTTTTACGGTTATGGATGAGGTGGAAGCGGCGCTTGATGAAGCGAATTCCAAGCGGTTTGGAAGGATTCTCCATGAACTTGCGCATCAGACGCAATTTATCCTCATTTCGCATAATAGGGAAACTATGCGCCAGGCTTCGGTGCTTTACGGGGTTACGATGGGCGCGGACGGCGTGTCGAAAGTCCTTTCGGTGAGAATTGATCAGGTGGGAGAAAAAGGGGAGCTCGGACAGTCTTAAAAAAGAGGCGAAGACTTTGGCTGTTGACAAAATCCCCGGAAGCTAATAGAATAAACCCCGTGGTGAAAATACTTTAGAACTATCATATTTTATGCTAAAAATCAGATTGACTAGAAGAGGAAAAAAGAATAAGGCGTTTTTCCGGCTGGTAGTGGCCGAACACACTTCGCCGATAAAAGGGAAATTTCTTGAAGCTCTCGGTTTTTTGAATCCGCATACGAAGGAAAAGGCCCTGAAGGAAGAACGGATAAAATACTGGATCGGAAAAGGAGCGCAATGCTCTGGTTCGGTCCATAATTTGCTGGTTGGCGCTAAAATTATCAGCGGTCCCAAAAGAGCCGTGAAAATGAAGAAAAAAGAGGCGGAAGAAATAAAGGAAGGCGAAAAACCGAGTGAAGAGAAAAAAGAGGAAACCCCCAAGCCTGAAGAAAAAACTGAAGAGAAACCGAAAAAGGAAGAGAAAAAAGAAGAAGACAGCAAACCATCTGAAAAGAAGGAAAATGACAAGGAGCCGGAAAAGGGCGCAAAGGAAGAAAGAGAGAGTGAAGAGAAGAAACCCGAAGAGAGCGGAAAATAACAAGAAATTTTTTAGGCAATCCCGCCCGGCGGGATTGTTTTTTATGCCGAAAAAAGATGATGGTTGAATTTGACATCCCTTGTCTTTTGTATATAATATAAAACGAAATCCCTTGCTGCGAAATCACGCGGCGGGAACGCGGAATTAGTTGGCGGGCAAAATGATAAAAAAGGTCGATGTCCAGAAGCCATTAATCCGAAAGTTATTAGCATAATTCTGAAAAGATGGAAAGAGATCAGGAATTTGTAGAGTTCGTAGTCAAGTCTTTGGTTGACACTCCTGACGCTGTTAAAACTAACCGAGTTATCGATGAAAGAGGCGTTCTTATCACTTTGGATGTTGATCCGAAGGATATGGGCATGATCATCGGCCGGGAAGGCGCGACAGCTAAGGCCATCCGAACACTTCTTAGAGTTGTCGGAGCCAAAAACAATGCTCGTGTAAACCTCAAAATCAACGAACCGGAAGGTTCGCAAAGAGGAGAACGAAGAGAAGAAAAGAAGAGTATTGACGATGTTGTCAACGATATCAATATGTAGTTTACAGCCTTTTTATAGGCTTTATCTTACACAAAAACCGTGCTACTATTCTAGTGCGGTTTTTGTTATGAATTTCCATATCGTCACAATTTTTCCCAGGATTTTCGACTCCTATTTCAACGAGAGTATTTTTCGGCGCGCTCAGGAGAAAAAACTGATACATGTTAAAATTCATAATCTGCGCGATTATACAACTGACAGGCATAAGACTGTCGATGACACCCCTTATGGCGGAGGAGCGGGGATGCTGTTGAAGATTGAACCCATCTATAGTTGCCTCAAAGCAATTAATTCCCGATTCCCGATTCCCAGTTTCCAAAAAAATCCAAAATCGAAAGCTAAGGTTTCGAAAAAAACGAGGGTTATAATTTTTTCCGCCAAAGGCAGGCGGTATGCCCAGGCTGATGCGAAACGGCTGGCGAAATGCGAAAATATCGTCCTGATATGCGGACGTTATGAAGGTGTTGACGAACGGGTGGCGAAATATCTGGCCGATGAAGAAATTTCTATCGGAGAGTATGTCCTTACGGGAGGGGAAATTCCGGCGATGGCTCTTGCCGATTCGATAGCGCGCCTTATTCCGGGCGTTCTGGGAAACGATGAATCGGCAAAAAACGAATCATTTTCCAAAAAGGATTATCTTGAGCATCCGCAGTATACTAAGCCGGCGGAATTTCAGGGGTGGAAGACGCCCAAAGTCCTTTTGGGAGGAAATCACAGGGAAATTGAAGAATGGAGGAAAAAGAACAGTAAAAATATCCAACAAAAATATAAAATCTAAACATTCAAGCTCTGATTTTCCGGAAAAAGACATTTTATGAGAACGAACGAAAAAAAAGCTGATCAGATATTAATTATAACCACTTTCGCTCTGATTGCATTCGGCTTAGTGATGATATCTTCCGCCGGAGTGGCGATATCTCAGAACCGTTTTGACGACGGGTATTATTTTTTTAAGCACCAGCTCTTCTATGGTGTCATGCCGGGTTTGATATTAATGTTTGTCGCTCAGAAGATTAATTACCAATTTTGGAAAAAAATAGCCCTTCCGCTTTTTATTCTCAATCTGGTTTTCCTTGTGCTGGTCTTTATCCCGGGACTTGGATTGAATTTCCAGGGCGCCAGCCGATGGATAAAATTAGGTCCTTTTTCTTTCCAGCCGACTGAAATGCTCAAACTTTCCCTTATTTTATATCTTGCCGCCTGGCTTGAAGGGAAAAAGGAGCAAACCAAAGATTTCTTTGAGGGTTTTGTGCCCTTTTTGGCAATTTTGGGATTGGTCGGTTTTTTGATAATAAAACAGCCGGATATGGGAACATTGGGGACTATTGTGATTATTGCGATAGCAATGTATTTTCTTTCCGGGGCGAAGGCCGTGCATCTCGCGGGAACTTTTGGGGTCGGACTGATCGCTTTTCTGGCACTCATCAAATTTGAATCGTATCGGATGAATCGCCTCCTGGTGTTTCTCCATCCGGAACTTGATCCGCGAGGGATCGGTTATCAGATAAATCAGGCTCTTCTGGCTATCGGTTCGGGAGGTCTCTTTGGCCTTGGACTGGGGCACAGCCGGCAAAAATTCAATTATCTTCCCGAACCGGTCGGCGATTCCATTTTTGCCATAATTTGCGAAGAGATAGGCTTTTTGGGGGCTGTTGTGTTAATATTGCTGTTTGTCGCTTTCGCCATGCGCGGCCTCAAAATCGCTAAAAATGCGCCGGATGTTTTCGGCAAACTCGTGGCGATAGGCATTACCTCTTGGATTATATTTCAAGCGCTCATAAACATTTCCGCCATAACGGGGCTCATTCCCCTTACCGGAGTTACCTTGCCTTTCATAAGCTATGGAGGAACATCACTCGTGTTTTCAATGACGGCGGTCGGAATTTTGTTGAATATTTCCAAGAAATGTGGGAAAATGTAGTTACGAACTGCGAATCAAATACGAATATACGAATGAATCATTTTTCAGGCGCCTGCAAGAATTTTCATTGATTCGCATATTCGCAAGAAATTCGTAATTCGTAAAGATTATGAGAATTGTATTAACCGGCGGGGGAACAGGGGGGCATATTTTCCCCATTCTAGCCGTAACCAGAAAAATAAAAGAGCGATTGGGAGAGAAAGAAGACGTGGAGCTTCTGTTTTTGGGTCCCGACGGAGATTTGGAAAGAGAAGTGATGGACAGAGAGCTGATCCCGACGAAAAATATACTGTGCGGAAAGCTCAGAAGATATTTTTCCTTTAAGTATCTGCCGGATACGCTCAAATTTCCCATAGGGTTTATCCAATCTTTGTGGCATCTTCTTGTCTTTATGCCGGATGTTGTCTTTTCCAAGGGCGGGTATGCCAGTGTTCCTGTGTCGATTGCGGCATGGATATACAGAATTCCGATTGTTATTCACGAGTCCGATGCCATGCCTGGCCTTGCCAATCAAATTCTCTCCAAATTCGCCTCAAGAATTGCCGTTTCCTTTCCCGGATCTAATAATTTTTTCCCCGGAAAGAAAGTTTTTCTTTCCGGAAATCCGGTAAGGGAGGAAATTACAAAAGGAAGCAGGGAGGAAGCTTTAAAAATTTTTTCTCTGTTGCCGGAAAAGAAAACTATTTTGGTTCTTGGCGGCAGTTTGGGCGCGCGGGCTGTAAACACAGCCATTGTCAATGCTCTTGCGCAAATTGTCAGGCGCTGGCAGATAATCCATGTCACGGGGAAAAATGATTATGAGTCGGTCGTCCAAGAAGCGGCGAAGCTGGGCATTAAAGCCGGAAGGGACGGCTATCATCCCTACCCTTTCCTTTTGGAAGAACTTCCGCATGCTTTTTCTGTCGCTGATCTGGTGATCAGCCGGGCCGGAGCCAACGCGATAACTGAAATTGCGGCAAATGGGAAGCCGGCAATACTTATCCCGATCGAAGGGTCGGCTAACAAGCATCAGGAGGAAAACGCATTTGCCTTTTCGCAGGCCGGCGCGGCCATTCTTCTTGAACAGGCCAATCTTGGAGAGAATATTCTGATTGAAAAAATTCAGCAGGTAATCGATGACAAAGAGCTTAATTTTGAATTAACGGAAAGAATTAAAAAATTTTATAATCCCAATGCTTCGGATGTGATCGCGGAGGAAATTATAAAATTAGGCCAAGACTAATATGGGCGGGAAGGGAAGAAAAAAAGTCGGAGTGGCGTTGGGAGGCGGCACTATGCGAGGGGTGACTCATATCGGCGTGCTGGAAATTTTCGAAGAGAACAAGATTCCAATCGATGTCTTGGTCGGCTGTTCCAGCGGGGCAATTGTCGCTGCCGCCTATGCCTGCGGAAAGCTTGATGAATTTAAGAAGATAGTGCTGGCGCTCGACAAAAAAGACCGCCGCCGGGTGCTTGATTTTCGGCTGTCCGGCGAAGGATTGATCAGGGGAGAAAAGATAAAAACTTTTTTTAATTTCCTTACGGGCGATAAAAATTTTTCCGATATAAAAAAATTGAAGCTTGCTTTTGTGGCGACTGACGCAAACACGGGCAGGGAAGTGATTATAGACAAGGGAAAGATTGCCGATGCGCTTGAAATCACGACTGCTCTTCCCGGACTTGCTCCTCTTAAAAGATATGAAGGGAAACTCCTTTTTGACGGAGGAACAGCTATGCTTGTTCCGGCAAAAGTAACCTATGGCCTGGGAGCGGATATCGTTATCGGCGTTGATGTGAGCGTGAACAGGGGCGCCATTACCAGAGCCGTCGGGGACATCAGACAGCTTATGAAAAAAAGCCGGCTGAAGAGAATTGTCGAACCGGTATTCTGGATGCAGAACAAAATATTAAATGTCGATGAAAAGAAATTTTTGGGAAAAGCCCGGGAATTGATGAAAAGAATAAATCTGCTTGATGATTTCGAAAAAAGAAAGTTTAATTTTATTGAGGCCTATCTTATCGGCCTGAAGGCGATCAGCGCCGACTATAAGCGCGGCCTTTTTAAGGATGAGGATTGCGATGTTGCCATTCATCCCAAAGTGCTCCACATAAAAAGGGGTGACATCACTCATTCGGCGGAAATGATTGAGGAGGGCAGGGAGGCGGCATCCCGGGCGCTTGGAAACATTAAAAATTTGATATTATAGGAAATGATTGATTTTTCAAAGGTCAACAAGATATATTTTATCGGAATAAAGGGCAGCGGAATGGTTGCCTTGGTTGAGATTTTACAGCGCCGCGGATTTGAGGTCGGCGGGTCAGACACGAATGAAAAGTTTTTTACAGACGATATTCTGAAAAAAAGGCTGTTCGTGAAATTTTTTGAGGGCTTTAGCGCGGATCACATAAAGAGCGACATTGATCTGGTTGTATATTCCACTGCTTACAACGAAAAAAACAACGAGGAATTCAAGACCGCAAAATACAAACAGATTCCGATGATTTCCTATCCTGAGCTTTTGGGGCTGTTATTCAACCAAAAATACGGGATAGCGGTGTGCGGAACGCACGGAAAAACGACTACCACGGCTATGCTGGCGGAAATCATGAGAAAATCAGATTTTGATCCTACAGCGGTGGTGGGTTCGAAAGTCCGCCAATGGAGAAGTTCGGCTCTGGTTGGAAAATCAGAATTTATGGTTGTGGAAGCGGATGAGTACCAAAATAAATTTGATTACTATTGGCCCCAGGCAGTCGTTCTTACCAGCGCTGACTGGGATCATCCCGATTTTTTCAAAACTTATGAAGATTATAAAAACGCCTTTGAAAAGTTTGTGGAAAAAATACCTCGCCACGGGTTTCTCGTTGTTTGCGGAGATCGGAATGAAACGCTTGAAATAGCCAAAAAAGCCAAGTGTAAAGTGATAACTTACGGCTTTGGGAGCGAGAACAATATCAAGATAAGGGATCATAAATTGAGAAACGGGAAGCAAGTCTTCAATTTGGACATAAATGGGAAAAATCTCGGTGAATTTGAACTTGAAATACCCGGCCGGCACAATGCGCTAAATGCGGCAGGAGCGGCGGCGATGGCTCATCAATTCAATGCCAAGCCGGAAAAGATCCGCGAAGCCCTTTCTGAGTTTGAGGGGACGTCGCGCCGGTTCGAATATATCGGCAAAAGAAACGGAGCCATTCTTCTCGATGATTATGCCCATCATCCCGAAGAAATAAAGGTTACCCTCAAAGCGGCGCGGGAATTTTTTCCAAAGCGGCGCATTTGGTGCGTTTTTCATCCCCATACGTTCACCCGCACAAAGGCTCTTCTTTCCGAATTCTCACAAAGTTTTGAAGATGCGGACAGGGTGATTATTTTGGACATTTACGGCAGTGCGCGGGAAGTTCAGGGAGGCGTACATTCAAAAGATTTAGTCGAACTCGCCAAAAGATATCATCGCAGTGTTGAATACATTCCGACTATTCCGGAAGCAATTGAATATCTTGCAGGCATTATCAGCCATGAAGATCTTGTTATCGCCATGGGCGCGGGAAATGTCTGGGAAGTGGCGGAAAAATTGAAAATGTAAAATGCAAATATCAAAATGACAATTCAAAATCTAAAATTAATTCGAAGTAGGGATTATTTTGCATTTTGATTTTTTAATTTTCAATTAAAAAATGGATAATTTTCTGCTCTCATGGAAATAAAAGAAAACGTGCTTTTGGCACAATTTACGACTTTGCATGTCGGCGGGCCGGCGCGGTTTTTTTGCGAGGCGAAAGACGAAAAAGAAATTGCGGAGGCGCTGGAGTTTGCGCGGGAGGAAAACTTGCCGGTTTTTGCGCTGGGCGGGGGCAGTAATATTCTAGTGAGCGACAAGGGATTTGACGGGATAGTTATTAGAATTATGAATTATGAATTAGGAATTACGAATAACAATATTAGTTGCGGGGCGGGAATGTTGTTGAGTAAAATAGTAAATGAATCGGTTAAATTTGGCCTAACCGGCATGGAGTGGGCGGCGGGAATTCCGGGGACGGTTGGAGGAGCAATCCGGGGAAATGCGGGAGCGCTCGGATCTTGCATGGCGGAGGCGGTGGAAAATGTAAGATTAATTGACGCTGAAAAGATAGATTCCAAAGAAAAAGAAGAATTAGGAATTAGGAACTATGAATCAGGGGGTTGTGAATTCAGATACAGGGACAGTATTTTCAAGCACAATCCGGATCTAATAATAATTTCGGCTATCTTGAAGCTTAAGAAAGGCGAAAGGGAAGCAAGCGAGAAGAAAGTCAGGGAAATAATCAAGCAAAGAAAATCAGCCCAGCCTTTTGATTTTCCGAGTTCAGGAAGCTTTTTCAAAAATCCAAAATCCGATAGCGAAAAATTAATGAGGGAACTCGAGCGGGATACCGGGAAAAAGGCGACAGGCGGCGTTGTCCCGGCAGGATACCTTATTGAAAGAGCCGGATTGCGCGGAAAAAAGATCGGCGGGGCGATGGTTAGCCAAAACCATGGAAACTTCCTGGTCAATGCGGGAAACGCGAAAGCGGAAGATTTTATAATCCTTATTGCGCTCGTAAAAACAAAAATTAGAAATAAATTCGGCATCCAGCTTCAGGAGGAAGTGCAATATGTGGGATTTTGAAGACTTTACGAATTACGAATACGCTTCGCTCTACGAATATACGAAATAAATTTATTTTCAAGATTGATCTTAAATTCAAGTAAAAACTATAGTTACGAATCAATTCTTATATTCGTATAAAACTCGCAGTTTGCAAAGGTTTACATTTTTCCAAAAAGAAATTATTATTCAATTGATTTATCCTTTGATTAAATTAAATGAACAAAAAAAATTGCAAACTGCACGATATAGACGAAGCATATGAAGCGAAACGGGACCTTAAGCACGATGGCTTTTCCGATAATTTGAAGCCGACAGAATCTCTTGATCTCGGCAAGGTCAAATCGGTGGATGATTTGGTCCGCGCGATGTCAAAAACCGCATTCGGAGGAAGAAGTTTAGGAGAAGCGGCTGACGTCCTTGAAGCGATGGCCCGCGACAAGGACTGTTTTGTCGTTCTTACGCTGTCGGGTGCGATGACGGTTGCCAAAATGGGACTCCTTATTTGCGATATGATCGACCGGGGGATTGTCAACGCCGTTGTTTCGACAGGAGCTCTTATGACTCACGGGATGGTTGAAGGTTTCGGAATGACTCATTTCAAATATGACGAGGGCATGGATGACACGACGCTTTATGAATGCGGTTATAATCGCGTTTATGATACTCTGGAGCTTGAGAAAAATCTTGATGATCTGGAACTCATTGTTTTTGAGGTATTCAAAAAGCTGGACCATAAAAAAGTATACTCGAGTAATGAAATTTTGACAGAGGTTGGAAAATATCTAAAGGAAACAATCGGAGACCAGAGGGCAATCGTGAAGAGTGCCTATGAAAAAAATGTCCCGATTTATATCCCGGCTTTTACGGACTCGGAATTTTTTCTCGACATCGGAATTTTTAACCGCCGGCAGAAATTGGAAAATAAGCCGATCCTTCAAACGAGCGAATATCTGGATCTTGAGCATTTTACGGAACTCATAAAGAAGCAAAAGAAAATAGGAATATTTACGATTGGCGGAGGCGTGCCCAGAAACTGGGCCCAGCAGGTAACGTGTTACCTTGATCTTATCGGAAAACGCGTCGGAAGCGGGGGAAAATTTTTGCGATACAATTATGGAGTTCGCATTTCTCCCGAGCCGGTTCATTGGGGCGGGCTTTCCGGATGCACTTATTCGGAAGGAATTTCCTGGGGGAAGATGATTCCGCCAAAAGAAGGAGGGAGATTTGCCGAAGTTTATGCCGACGCGACAATTGCCTGGCCGATAATCCTTAAAGCTGTGCTTGAGAGACTGGATAAAGATAAATCAAAAGTAAAAAATCAAAGTGCAAAATAAAGGTTTTGATTTACGAAGTATGATTTATGATTTACGAATTTTTTTCATAAATCTTAAACCGTAAATCATAATTCAAAAAATACTTTTTTTAATTGTCATTTTGATTTTTAAATTTTGATATTCGATTTATGCGTAAACTTTACGAAACCTGGCCGTTTAATTTCGGAGCCATCCATAAACAGGATTTTAAGAAAGCAAAAGTGGTTATTGCTCCGGTTCCCTATGACGCTACATCCTCGTTTAAAGGGGGAATGCGCGAGGGGCCTTACGCGATTATCGGGAATTCGCGCTATGTCGATGAACTTTTAGAGGACGCGAGCGGGGAAAAACTGACTGGGCTAAAAACCACCGACATCTTTACTATGGACGAAATTGTAGTGAGCCGAAATTCGGCGAAAGAGGCAATCGATGGCGTAGAACAGGCGATTTTTGATGAAATAGTAAAGCATGGGAAAATCCCGTTGATGCTGGGCGGAGAGCATTCAATCACTTTTGGCGCCGTTAGAGCTCTTCGAAAAAGATACAAGGAATTATCGGTTCTGCAATTTGACGCGCATACAGATCTTATGAGCGAGTACGAAGGCAGTAAATATTCGCATGCCTCGGTAATGCGGCGCATATTGGAGCAAAGAGTCCCGGCTGTCCAGATCGGAATCAGGAATATGAACACGGAAATCGAGGAGTACCTCGAAAAAAATCCTAAGCAGGAGAAGAATATTTATTTTGCTCCCGGCCTGCCGGATGTGAACGAGGTCGCGGATAAACTGACGAAAAACGTTTATCTCACGTTTGATCTTGATGCGTTTGATACTTCGATTATGCCTTCAGTCGGGACGCCGGAACCGGGGGGACTGCTCTGGAAGGAAACGGTCGGATTTATAAAAAATATTTCAAAGAAAGTGAATATCGTAGGGGCGGATGTGGTTGAGCTCATGCCTATTCCCGGTCTTCATGCGCCTGATTTTTTGGCAGCCAAGCTGGTCTACGAAATAATCAAAACTATTTTGGCGAAATAAAATATTTGAATGGCGAATAAAAATTTTGATAAGGGATATTTCAGCTCCGGTTCATACAAAGACTATAAGAAAGAAGCTGAGAGATGGGTGCCGAAAACAGCCGGAAAGATAGACAAAATTATCGGCAACAAGCCGATGAGAATTTTGGATGTCGGTTGCGCTCATGGATATTTGATCGCGGAGCTTCAGAATAAATACGGCCATTCGGTGCGGGGAATTGATTCTTCATCTTTCGCCGTGAAAAAATCCGATGCTTCTGTGAGGGAAAAAATATCGCAAGGAGACATTCTCCGTTTGCCGTTTAAAAAAAATAATTTTGATGTTGCGATTTGTCTTGATGTGATAAACTATTTAAATGAAGAGGAGATTTCGAAAGCTGTGCGCAATCTTGCGAATACGGCAAAGAAATACATTTTTTTTGGAGCGATATTCAAGCGCTCGTGGACGGCCAGCCAAAAATGGAATCCTGATAAACTTCGAAAAAGCGTTCTCTCGAAAAAGGGATATACCGGGATATTTCGGGAAAACGGAGCAAAATTCGCGGGAAGTTTTGACGGGGATAATGGCGGCGCGATTTTAGTGTTCGAGAAAAAAAGATAGCTCCAAAATATTTTTTAATTTTTCGGGGAGGAGAAATTAAGTGTAATTATAATAAAAAACAAATGCCCAATTCTGAAGGATCGAAAAATTTCCTTTTTGTCTCGTGGATCGCCCTTAACGGCGATCTGGCCTGGAAGGTCAAAAAGGAAGGCCATAACGTAAAATATTATATAGACGAAAAAGACGAGTCAGATGTTTATGACGGCCTTTTGGAAAAGGTGGAAAAATGGCAGGAGCACATTGATTGGGCGGATATTGTTATTTTTGATGATACGGGTTTTGGGGAGATAGCGGAGAAACTGAGAAAAAAAGGAAAACTTGTCGTTGGCGGAACGATCTATACCGATCGGACGGAGGAAGACCGGGAATTCGGGCAGGGAGAAATGAAAAAATTCGGAATGAATATTTTACCCAATTATAATTTTTCGAATTTTGACGAGGCTTTGGAATTCCTTCGAAAAAATCCCGGACGCTATGTTTTCAAACCTAATGGCAAAGCGGCAGACGAAAAAAACCTGCTTTTCATAGGTGAAGAGGACGACGGAAAGGATATGATTGAAATTTTGGAGGACAACAAAGACTTTCTTGCGGAAAAAATTGACAGTTTCCAGCTGCAAAAGTTTGTGGCCGGAGTGGAAATTGCAACCGGAGCCTTTTTCAACGGAAAAAAATTCGTTCATCCGATAAATATTAATTTCGAGCACAAAAGGCTGTTTCCGGGAGATCAGGGGCCTTTTACGGGAGATATGGGAGCGCTGATGTACTGGACGGCTCCGAATGCGATTTATAACAGCACGCTTTTGAAGATGGAAAGTGTTCTCGCTGAGCACGGATATGTCGGTTATTATGACATCAACTGCATTGTGAACGGCCGGGGAATATATCCTCTTGAATTCACTGCTCGCTTCGGATATCCGACAATCAGCACCCAGGTGGAAGGAATTACCGAACCAATGGGAGAACTTCTTTTTAAGTTAGCCAGAGGAGAAGATTTTGAAATAAAGACAAAAAGGGGATTTCAGATCGGAGTAGTCCTGGCGGTTCCGCCCTATCCCTTTTACAGCGAAGAAATTTTTTCGGTATATAAGGGATCGTCGATTCTTTTCAAGAACAACGGGAGCAGTTTGGAAGGAATTAATTGGGGAGACGTAAAAATGGTTGACGGGGTATTGAAGCTGGCGGGAGAATCGGGTTATGCGCTGATTGTCACCGGTTCCGGAATCACAGTGGAGGAAGCAAGGAAACAGGCTTATCACCGCATAAAAAATGTCCGTCTCCACGACATGTTTTATCGCGTGGATGTCGGAACCCGCTGGTTTCAGGACAGCGACAAGCTGCAATCCTGGGGATATATACAGTAAAGTTTAAAATGCAAAAATCAAAATGAAAAATTCGGGTATCGCTTCGCAATTTAATTTTCATAGTTTATATTCGATACAAAGCAAAGTCGGGCAGACAAAATTTTCTATAAAATTTTTATTTCTGAAAATTATTATTAAAGTAAAATAATGATTACAACGCAAACCATCAAATTAACCAAAATAAAAGAAGCCGTTTTTGCGGTTGCCTTTACGGCGCTCGCGGTTTATGTTCCGGTTTTGCTTCACTACTTTGGCGGAGCGGATGCCGGGAGAAAATTCTTGCCAATGCCTTTTTTTGTCATTCTTGCCGGCCTTCTTTTGGGTTGGCGGGCGGGACTTGTCGCCGGGATTGCCAGTCCGATCATAAGCTATCTCGTTTCAGGCATGCCTGTGGCGAATATTTTGCCCTTTGTCACGGTCCAGCTTTGTCTTTATGGTTTCATGGCCGGTATTTTGAAAATGCGGTTCAGCGCCTGGATTTCCATAGCAGGGGCGCTTCTCTCCGGTCTCTTGGCGGGCGGAATTTCCGTTTTTCTTTTTTCCAAGATGAGCGCGACAGCATTCACTTTAAGCGCGGCGAGAGACGGATGGATCGGGATGGCAATTCAGCTTCTTTTCCTCCCTTTGATTATGTTCTTTCTTCAAAAATATCTTTCCGATGAAAAAAGCATATAATCTTGACTATTTTTCAGGAAAGTCCTGGTCTTTTGTCTTGATAAAAAAAGGAAAAATAGTTTATCGTTCAAAGGCGGATCGCCTTAAACCGCTGATTGATTGCATAAGAAAATTCAAGAAGGAGATGAGGGGAGCCAAAGTTTTTGACAAGGTTATCGGCCGGGCGGCGGCGATACTTTTTTCTTACGCTAAAGTGGGCGAAGTTTGGACGCCGGTCATTAGTCAGGGCGGAAAGAGAATCCTGCGTAAGAACAATATAAGAGTGGATTACAAGCGGGAAGTTGATAACATCAGGAATCAAAAGGGTGATGATTTGTGCCCGATGGAGAAAATGAGCCTTGAAAAAGGCGATAAAATAATAAAGATCCTGCTCGGAAAATAATCTTAATGCTCCAAAAATAAATTAGGCATATTGGAGCGGCTTAATAATTAAACTTAAACAATGAATATCCGCTATCTTTATAACGAAGTCAACGCCGACGAGAGAACCAAAGATTATGTTACTGAAAAAGTGGAAAAGCTGGAAAAATTTTTTGAGTCTTTGCGCGAAGACGCGGAAGTATCAGCCGAGGTTGAAATTGAGCTTGATAAAAAAGGAAAATTCCGGGTGGAAGTAATGCTGCGCACGCCTTATCAGGATTATCGCAGTGAAGACACGACTGAATCAATCGAGGGATCCATTGACAGCGTCTATGAAAGCCTCGAATCGCAAATTGAAAGAGACAAAGACAGGATCGCGACTCTTCGCCGCCGCGGAGGACGCTCCATCAAGAAAAAAATGGTGGTGGACGAGGGAGCGCGCTTCTGAGGGGGGGCGAACTCAAAATTCGAAAATCAAAATGTCCGCCTGCTTCGGATTGCTCATATCGAAGTCTTGGCTGGCAAGATAACCATTTACTTATTTCAAATATGCCAAAAATACGTCAAAGCAATTCGGGCGGACAAATTTTTGGTGTCGCTTCGCGACGTATTATTTTTGAATATATTTTTAACAGTTTTAAGATTTTAGCTGTAGTTTTTGGTTTTGCAATTTACGCCTTGAGTTTCAGTCTTACTTATGCGCAAAATTCGCCTGGCGCGGAAAAAATAACAAACTTCACAGGGGAAATTAAAGTCAATGCCGACAGTGCGATTGATGTCCGGGAAAATATCCAATATGATTTCGGCGAAAGCCAAAAGCACGGTATTTTCCGGTTTATTCCGGTGAAATACAAGGCGCGGGGCGGAAATTTCAACCTGAGAATATCTGATATCAGCGTGACGGATGAAGCCGGAATGCCTCAAAATTTTACGATCTCTTATCCCGGAAATGACATTGAGATAAAAATCGGTGACGCGGACAAACTTGTGAGCGGAACTAAAAATTATGAGATAAGTTACACAGTCCGACGGGCAATAAATTATTTTCCGGATCACGACGAGCTTTATTGGAATTTTACGGGAGACCAATGGCAGGTTCCGATCGAAGGAGCTTCGGTGAGCGTTATTCTCCCCGGGAGCGCCAAGGAAAATCTCCAGTATAAATGCTATGAGGGGGCATACGGCAGCGCCAATGAATGCGAAGCCAGCGCTAAAGATAATGCGCTGGAATACAATTCAGCGGGAACCCTTAATCCGGACGAGGGCATGACGATTGTCGCGGGCTGGCCGAAGGGAATTACGCCGGAGCCGACGCTATTTCAAAAAATTTGGGATACCGCGAAAGATAACTGGACTCTTTTTACTCCGATTGTAGTCTTCATTCTAATGTATCGTATCTGGAGAAAAAGGGGACGCGATCCAAGGGGACGAGGGACTATAATCGCCCAATACGAATCTCCCGACAAATTGGCTCCGGCTGAAATCGGAACGATGATGGACGGATCGGCGGATAATCAGGATGTTTCTTCGACGATTATCGATCTTGCCGTACGCGGATTTTTAAGGATAAAAAGAACGGAAGAAAGAGGTTTTTTGGGGACAAAAAGCGCCGAGTATGCCTTCATCAGGCTCAAGGAGGAAGAGCCGGAGAGAGATTTTGAAAAGGAAGTGATGAAAGGAGTGTTCGACGGTGAAAAAGAAAAAAAATTGAGCGACCTGAAAAATAAATTCTATAAGACCCTTGCAACGGTCAAGGGTCAGCTATATAAAGATGTTACGGATAAGGGATATTATGCAGCAAATCCGAATAATGTCAGGGTTGGCTGGCTTGCTGGAAGCATAATTGCCGGAATTTTTTTGACGGTTGTTTTCGGCAATCTTCAGGGGGCGTGGGGAGCGCTCAGTGGGATTGCTTCCACGGCGGTCGCCGTTATATTCGGATGGCTTATGCCGGCGGTGACAAAAAAAGGCGCTGAGCTGAAGGAAAATATTCTCGGCTTCAAAGATTTTCTCTCCGTCACCGAAACGGACCGGCTGAAATTTCACAACGCTCCCGAAAAAAATCCCCAGATGTTTGAGAAGCTTTTGCCCTACGCGATGGTTTTGGGGGTTGAAAAAGAGTGGGCGAAACAATTTGAAGGTATTTATAAAGAGCAGCCCGATTGGTATCAGGATTCATCGGGACGGGCGTTTAATGCTATTCTTCTGGGCAGCATGCTTTCCGATTTTTCAAGCTCTGCCGTGGGGGCGATGGCCAGCCAGCCGTCATCGGCTGCCGGCGGCGGCAGTGGATTTTCCGGCGGAGGAGGCGGAGGAGGATTCGGCGGGGGAGGCGGCGGAAGCTGGTAAAATCAGAAATAAAATATTAGTAAAGGGATTGCATATTTTTGCTTAAAAATAATAAAATTCGTTGACGGCCGCGGAATGGGATGAATTATAAATTTGGTTTAAAGCTTCGAAAAATGTTTCGAGGTAATATTTTGTCTAAATTCTGTATTTCTGCTAAAATTCTTTAGTCGCCGCGGCATAATTTGCCGCGGGGTAAAAAATGAATAGGCAACCCCAGGGCCGCTAAGACTGGATGGGGTATTAACCATTTTAATGTCGTTGCTTGCTCGCCTGCCTGCCGGTAGGCAGGGAAATGAAAGTAAATTTTCATTTCGCTCGCTTCGTTCGGTAAAAAATCAGCGCAATATGAAAGAATATTATCAACCCAAAAGAAAGAAAAAAAGATTTGCGGCGTTTGTCTTTGCCGTTTTTATTGTCGTTTTGGCTATTTTTTGGCTCCGCCATCAGATTTATTTTTCCCATGGAACAGGGGATATGTCTCAAACTTTTGAAATCACGAGCGGAGAGCGAACGGCAGAAATTTCAAAACGGCTTGAAGAAAAAGGCCTTATAGAGAACGATCTTTATTTTAACTATTATATCTGGAAGACAAACAGTAAGGGAAAAATTCAAGCCGGGAAATACGAACTTCGCGGATCGATGACAATTCCGGAAGTTGTGCAAGTGCTTTCTCTCGGAGAGATTATTTCTGATGAAGTAAAAGTTACTTTTCCGGAGGGCCTAAACGCCAGAAAAATGGCCAAAATTTTGCAGGAGAAAAGTTTTGACGCGGACGAATTTTTGAGTAAATCTGATTGCGGCTGCGGAGTAAAGACGGATTATGAATTTCTTGCAGACAAGCCCGAAAAGGCAAGTCTCGAAGGCTTCCTATTTCCGGATACCTATATTTTCTTTAAGGATGCAAGTGCGGCAAACATAATCAACAGGATGCTTCTCAATTTTGACGAAAAGTTAAATTCAGATATGAGACTTGAGATAGAGAAAGGGGGAAAAACGGTTTTTGAAATTGTCACAATGGCAAGTATTCTTGAGAAAGAAGTGAAAACTCCCGAGGACATGAAAATCGCGAGCGGGATTTTCTGGGACAGAATAGGATATGGAATGCCTCTTCAAAGCTGTGCCACAGTCGCCTATGTTCTCGGAGAAGAAAAAAAGCAGTATTCCTACGATGACACCAGAACGCCTTCGCCTTATAACACCTATATTAATAAAGGCCTTCCGCCCGGACCGATCGACAATCCCGGACTGAGCGCAATTCGGGCCGCGATATACCCGGAAAAAAGCGACTATAATTATTTTCTTACTGATCCAGAAACCGGAAAAACAATTTTTTCCAAAACCATCGAAGAGCACAACGCGAATAAGGACAAATATGGGCTATGATACGATAAGATTGTTAAATAAATTCATAATTCATATTTCATAAATCCTAATTCAAAAATATGAAAATCGATCCCCATGTCCATTGCCGGGACGGCAAACAGTCATACAAAGAAACAATCGCGCATGCTTTTTCTGTGGCCGACGCGCAGGGCGTCCAAAAGATATTCGATATGCCGAACACCGATCCGCCCATTACGACCGAAGAGCATATCATCGAACGCTTGAAGCTGGTTCCGAAAGAGAGAATAGACGATTATTTTATCTGGATCGGGATTACTTCGGACGAAAAACAAATAAAGGAAGCGGTAAAATGCTTTGAGAATTATAAAAATGTCATCGGTCTCAAGATGTTTGCCGGAAAATCAGTCGGAGACCTCACGGTTCTTGAAAAAGAGGATCAGAAAAAAGTTTATCAAACGCTGGCTGAAATTGGCTACAAAGGCGCCATTGCCGTTCACTGCGAGAAAGAGAGTTTGTTGGAAGGGGATATTTGGGATCCGGAAAAGCCGGTAACTCATTCACTGAGCCGGCCCAATGCCGCTGAAATAGAATCAGTGCGGGATCAGATTGAGCTTGCAAAAGGCGTGAAATTTTCAGGCACACTGCATATTTGCCATATAACTTGTCCAGAAGCGGTGGAACTCGTGGATGAAGCCAGAAAAGAAATTTCGATAACTTGCGGAGTGACGCCCCATCATGCGCTGTGGGACGAAGAAATGCAAAATCGGCCCGATGGATTGCTATACAAAATGAATCCGCCGCTTAGAAATAAAAAGACTGTCGAGAAGCTTCGTGAATGCATAAAAGACGGAAAAATAGACTGGATTGAAACTGATTATGCCCCGCACCAGGTGGGCGAGAAAATGTTCCCGCCGTTCATGTCCGGCTATCCGTCGCTTTGCCTTTACAAGGATTTTGTGGAAGATTTCTTGCCAGGTCTTGGAGTGAGCGCGGAACTCATTGAAAAAATGACCTATGGAAATATTTGGAAAATTTTTGAGGAGAAATTGAAATAAATTTCAATATCCAACGCTAAAACGAAAATAAATCATGGAAAAAAATTTCGGCGGAGGAATCGAAAAAGGCGGCGAAAAGCCAAAGGATAGAAGAATTCACCCGGACGATATAACCACTCAAATAGACGTGGAATCGCGGGAGGCCGCTTTCGACTTGTTTTATGACCCTGTTGTCGTCAGAGCGATGAAAAAAGCAATGGAAGATCCGGAAATGAGAACCAGCTCCCGGGTTTTAATAAGAAATTTTTTGAATATTTTCGACAATCTGCTTGAAGACGATGAGAACGGACCGGATAGCGAGGCAAAAAGAAATGAAAGAATAGAAAATATCCGAGGAATGGCCAGAGAGATTCTTGATGCGAATCATGCCGGGGAAATAGAATACATTAATCGGTTTGGATCCAAAGGCGGTAAAAAAGATGAAAGTTTGTTGGCTGATCGGGAGTTTCGCTATTCACTCGCGAGCGAATACGGAATCGGGGCGGCCTCTGATTATCTGGCAGAGAGTCGGAGAAAGTATGGAGATACGGCGGTTTTACGGGGAGATTTGAAATATTGCGTAAAAAAGATTTATGGTTCGGTGGTAAATGACTTTAGTCTTTTTGAACTCGTATCCCGAGAAATTAAACTTGGACCAGCTTCCAGAGTTGGCCACGAGATACTTAAATCTTTGGGAATCCAAACAGATCAGGCCGAATGGTCAAAAAGCGTAAATATTCAGGATATGGAAGATCTCAGGAATCACATGGGACGTTATGGCGGCGAACAATTCAGAAATATTTGCACGATAATTTTTAGGGATTATCCCGAAGAAATAAAAGATTTTCTGGCCGGAGATATGACCAGTATATTGCGGGTCATTAAAAACATCGTTGAGCCAGAATTCAAAAGAGCCTATGAGGAATTAACCGCAGATGCGCCGGGAAGAAAAAGGGAAAGAATATTACACGAATTGGTCAACAAAGCCGACTGGAAGTTTATTTTTGGCCTATTTTCCGATTACCGATTGAAACATCCCGAAATTGATCGCTTCGATAAAAAAAACATTTTTTCCGGTCCAAAATCGCGCCAAGAGAGTATTTGGTCAAACGAGCTTGTGGACAGGCATGGATCGCCTGAAAAAAGAAAAAATGCCATGGAAGCAATTCTGGATAAGTACGGAGAAGGGCTTGTGAAAAGGGTAGGAGAAGGTTACGAAATCGCCGATATGGAAAAATTCAGAGAGTTGGCGCGGGAATATTATGAGCCTGAGTTTAGCAAAATATTCGAAATAGGTTTTTCATAGGGTTTGGCGCAGAAGTAATTTATATATTAAAAGCTATTTTTAAACCATAACCATTCTTTTTAGGAATTTCCTCATTTGAGTCGAAATTAGAGGAAAATTACAGTCTGCCTAACACGCTTAAGGCGTTAAGTTAGTATAACTCAGGCCATTTTGGCCGGGAAACGCTTCATGAGCTTGACATATTTTCCGGAGTGATTTAATATTTACTTTAGCCAATTAAATAAGTTTTTTCCGCAGAAATCAGGTTTATCCCGTTAGATTCGCCGGAGGCGGCCATTTGACGGGACGAATAAATCCTGACGAGGAATAAAAGCGTTTTTTGCTTTATTTGACTCTGCGGTTCGGCAGAGTTTTATTGTTAATTTGAAATTTAATTTTCGAATTCTATGCTTACAAAGGATCAGAAAAAAGAACTTGTCAAAAAACTAACCGAGCAGGTGAAAACCGGAAAAGTGATGATTTTTTCCGATTTTGCGGGGACAACGGTGGCAAAGATGAAGAATTTGCGGGACGAGCTTCGAAAAACAGGTTCGACCTATAAAATTACGAAGAAGAAACTGATCGAACTGTCCTTCCGCGAATCAGGAATCGAGATTAATTCGAAAAAAATGGAAGGGCAGCTGGGTGTGGCCATCGGACAAGAAGATGAAGTTTCGGCCGCCAAAGTCATGGCAAAGTTCGCCAAGGAAAACAAGAATTTTAAGATTCTCAATGGTGTCCTCGAAAAAAAGCTGATTTCCGCCGAAGAAGTAATGGCGCTTTCAAAGCTTCCTTCAAGAGAAGAGCTTCTTGCGAAATTGGTCGGGACTATCAATGCTCCGGTTTCGGGATTTGTAAATGTCCTTGCGGGAAATTTGAGAAATTTTGTCGGGGTACTGAAAGCAATTGCGGAAAAGGCCTAGATATCCTCTATTTTGAGATTAAGGATTATCGGACAAGCCAACCTGCATCGAATCGATACTGAGATGAAAAGCGATTCCTTCAAAATCTTATGTTTTCTCCGAATAATTTTCATCAGTCATCTCCGCAGAATCAGGGATCCAGATTATTACTTATTCGCTGGATTCCCGATTCTGCGGAGAATCATTAATAAATAATTAATTTTTGAAAAAATATGCCTGAAGAAGTAAAAAAAGAAGAAGGAGCGGAAACCGAAGAAAAACCCACTTCCGCTGAAGCTGCGGAGGACAAAAAAGAAGTTGAGGTTCCCGAAAAATTCAAAACTCTGGTTGAGCAGGTCGAGAAAATGTCCGTTCTCGAACTTTCAGAACTTGTAAAAGTTCTTGAAGAAAAATTCGGCGTAAGCGCCTCGGCTCCGATGATGATGGCTGGTCCGGCTGTCGGCGGAGCGGGCGAAGCCGGAGAAGCGGCAGTGGAAAAGAGTGAATTTGACATCGAACTTGTAGCGCCTGGAGACGCTAAGATCAATGTCATTAAAGCTGTCCGTGAAATTACCGGAAAAGGACTCAAGGAAGCCAAGGATCTTGTTGATGCGGCTCCGAAAGTAATCAAAGAAAAAGTTGCCAAAGCCGAAGCTGACGAGCTGAAGAAAAAGCTTGAAGAAGCGGGAGCAACTGTGAACTTGAAGTAAAATCTTGCTGCTTTTTATAAAAAACACCCCTTAAGCCGGGGTGTTTTTATTATATAAATAATTAATTAATATAAAATATATATAAATTATATTAAATATTTGACATAATATTTATATATTATAAAATATAGTTATAATTTTTTAGGTTAATGGCTTTTTAGGAGGTAGTCATGGCTTATAACTGTTCGTGTCTGGGGTGCCCCTATATAATCCCTGGTAACGGACCATGTAAATTGGGCGGCACAGGGTGGAAAGAAAATCCCTGTCCAAAAGAGTCCGAAGAAGATGTGAATCTCACCTTCGGAAAAATTATCTGGCAAGTTCTAGCGGATTTCTTTCGCGTATTCTTTTATTGAAACGGGGGTGTGGAATATGGAAACTCCAAGCCAGCACATGATAAGCCTGTTGATAAAATCAGGCTTAGTGAAAGCGCAAAAAGCGCAAGAAAAAGAGCCCAAGGAAGAAGCGCCTAAGCCGGCTGTTCCCAGAGGTCATGGGAGTTGATAACAATTCAGCTCGCAACGTCGAAAAAAAGGCAGGTCTGGAGGGACCCGCCTTTTAAAATACAAATTTTTATTCGATAGAAAATTTATCTATGCTGTTCTTCTCTATCAGATAAACTGATTTATTTTTCTCATCAACTGTGAAATTATCAATTCCTGAAATTGATTCGTTCCAATACTGGGTGCTTATTTTTCCGTCTTTGGAATATTGGACGACTCGATGGTTTTTGCTGTCGAGAACATATATAAACTCCATATCCGGTTCGCTGCATATCGAATCGATGGAAAGAGGCAGCCGGGTTTTCTCAAAATTAATATTTGTATCTTCTTTGCCCTGGAGATAGGCGTTTATTCCATCTTCGGAAGCGGCAAAAATATCGTCGTTGATGGCAAAATCAGCCGTGTTTTTGATGTCCGATCCGGCTTTGAGCCAATCCTGCTTCTCGCCGAATCCGCCTTCGGCGCGGGGATAGCGATAGATTTGATTGGCAGACGGATCGAGAAAATACAAGTAAGTGAGATAAGCTTTCATGCTCTTGGCGTTCAGTCCGGCGGGAAGCTCGATTCCGTTTTCTTGAAAAATTTTATTTATTGGCGTGAAGGAAACAATTTTTTTGTCTTCGGTTAAAATGAATATTGAATTGAGATTCGGCATTGAAGCCATGAGTTTGAAATTTCCAACGCCGAGGCTCGAAGAAAATTCCTCGACGCTTTTCGTATTCGGATCGATTTTGAGGATGGTTTTGCTGTTTTTGGGAATCACAAACAAAGAATCCCCGAAAAGGGCAGCAGCGGTCGTATTTTGAGAAATTTCGGCGATAGTTTCAGGCTTGGAAACATTTTTCACGTTTATGTCTTCAAGCGTTGGAGGGGCGGTGGGATTGGGTTGGGGCGCGGACTGATTATTTTCCGGAGCGGGCGCGGGTTCATTGCCGCTGTTCCTGTAAAATAAAACGCCGACTATGATTAACAAAACGGCTGCCAGGACAGCGCCGGAAAAAATTTTTCTTTTCTTTGAATCCAGCCCGGATATGCGGCCGGAAAAATATCTCGAATGCTCTCTTATTTTTTCAACAAAGTGGCCGGGCTTTACTTTCTCCCTGAACAATACGCGCGTTTTTTCCTTTAATCTCAGCTTTTGATAAGATGCAAAAAAATTTTGGATGGCGCCGGCAAAAAATTTTGCGATAATTCGGTAATATTTTCCAAAAGAAACGATAAAGTTATTCCAGAATGACTCTCTTTCTGATTCTCTGGATTTTTCTTCAATATGGATGCGTTCACCCCCGCGAGGATTATTTCCGGAAGCGGCAAAAATATCAGAGATAGTCACTCCGCTGCCTATGGGAGCCGGAGCGGGCTTCGGAAGAACGATTGCGCTCTCAGGCTCAGGTCTGGGAAATTCGATCGGTTTTTTGACTAATTTATCGGCTTTTTTCGCTTCTCTCGGAAAATCGACGATAATAGTTCCTCCCATTTCCGTGTTGGCGCGAAGCGATGCTTCAATAAGGCCGGCAAACTCCTCCTGAGAAAAACGGGCGGCATTATGACGCAGTTCATCCGGCGAAAAAATATCCAAAAGATCACGCGTCGTAAAAATAAGCTTGTCGCCTTTTTCCAATCTGCCGCTTGAGATATCCGTAAAAGTTTTCAGCGGATGCGGCTCGGCTGTTTTTTCATTTTCCAAAACGCGGCTGATTTCCGCTATTTGTCCGGAACGGATCAAAAAAACAGAAGTTCTTCCAAGACGGGAAAAATGGAGGTTGCTTCGTTCAATGGCGCCTCCCGCGAAATCTATTTTTCCGGCCCATCCGGTGGATCCGTGCCGCGCAATTTCAGCAAGGGCCAGGTTGGCTTTGCGAAGGCTGGCTTCAAAGCTCTCTTCGGATGGACGCTCCGGCCGGCTAAAATATTCTTTTTTCATCACCGATGCCAAGAGATTGACGACATACGAAGAATCGGCCGAAAAGTCGGAAACCTTAAGGATGCCAAAAAGAGTGCCCAGTTTTTCCTGCTCGTAATTTTCGGCGGAAACCACAAAAACCGTTCCAAAAGGAGCCAGTTCATTTTTTGCACAAATGAATATCTCCTTAAAATCGGATTTTAAAAAGCCATTTTTTCTCTTTTTTACGCTAGTTGTCATATATTGCGCTTTGGCAATATTATAGAAGAAGAACTGAAAATTTACAATAAATTTGCGATTCGTATGCAAAGAGCCGCTGATTTGAGCTTACGCTTCATTTCTCTGAAAGCTTGTGTTTATTGGACTTTTTATCCGGAGAATACTATACTGATAACGATTTTCTAAGCTAAAAATTAAGATGCTATAAGACAATGTCAGAAATATTTTCCCAATTATTCGACTCGAAGACGAGATCGAGGCTCATGAAATTTTTTATGCTCAACGATGAGCATGATTTTTCAGTTGCGGATATCGTGAAAAAAAACAAACTGACCTTTCAGCAGGTTTCAAAGGAGATTTCGCGCATGGAAAGGATGAAAATGGTTGTCTCGAAGACGAAAAAGGGAAAAAGATATTTACGCACCAATGTTGATTTCATCTTCTATCCGGAGCTCAAGAGTCTGGTTATAAAGTCCAATACTTTGCCGGAATGTCATACTCTCGGCCGCATCAAGAATCTTGGAAAAATAAAACTGGCGTTGATTTCGGGCGTTTTTCTTAATCATGCAAAGAGCCAGAGCGATCTGCTGATCGTCGGAGATGAGCTGAGCCGGGCAAAACTTAATCACTTTCTTGAAAATCTTGAGGCTGAAGTGGGTAAAGAAATAAATTATTCCGTTATGAGTTCCGAAGAATTCAAATATCGAACCGATATGCTCGATAAATTCGTCATGGATTTTTTGGAAAGCCCGTATGAAGAAATAATCTGCAAAATATCAAACCTGAGAGAGATTGCGAATCGGAGAAAATAAAAACAACCAAACAGGCGTGATTTGCTGTTTGTTCCGTTTGGCCTGGCGTTTGCCGGCCGGTTTAATTTTGAAATTTTCACTCTGCTGATCCGGAGATTAAGACTATGATTATACAAATAACGCTGGCAATATTAGTCGCTATAGTTGTCGTGTTTTTCTTCTTATTTTTCTTGAAGAAGCGCGTCTTAAATCTGCTCAATGACTTGATGGGGAAAGTGATTGATGAGAATTTGAAGCAAACCGAGATTAAAAGCAGAGAAGTTTTCAGGGAAGAAAGGGAGCGGATTATGGAGCAGTACCGGTCGGAGAAGGAGATTATATCTGAAAAGATGAAAGCCGGACAGCAGGATTTAGACAGCAAAAAGGACGCAATAAAAGAAATGATCAATAAGATATCCGAGGATCTCCAAAAAAACCAGAGCAGGATGGGCGAAACCGAAAAAGACAGGATCCGCGAATTCAATACATTAAAAACGGTTATAGAAGAGCATAAAAATATTACCGGAGGATTGAAAGAATCTGCGGATCATTTGAAAAATATCTTGTCCAATAATCAATTGCGGGGCAAATACGGAGAAGAAATAGCGGAAAATCTGCTGAAATCCGTCGGATTCGTAAAGGGACAGCATTATTCAGTTAATGTCGCCCAGGAAACCGTATCAACGCGGCCGGACTTCACCATGTATCTGCCGGATAAGACAAAAATAAACATCGATGCGAAATTTCCTTTGCAATCTTTGATAAAATATCAGGAGACCGAAATCAAGCAGGAAAAGGAGCGCTATTTGAGGGAATTTACTTCTGACGTGAAGCAAAAAATAAAACAAGTAACAACCAGGGACTACATTAATCCGGAGGAAAATACGGTCGATTTCGTGATACTCTTTGTTCCGAACGAAATGATATTCAGCTTTATTTACGACAGGTTGCACGAAGTTTGGAATGACGCGATGAAAAAGAAGGTTATCATGGCCGGTCCCTTCAGCTTCACTGCGATTTTAAGGATGGTTTTTCAGTCATATAAGAATTTTGCGTATCAGCAGAATTTGCACTCCATTATTAAGTTAATCAATACTTTTGCCAGTGAATATGAGAATTTCAGCGCCGAATTGGACAAGCTGGGGACAAGGATAAACGCCGTTGAAACCCAATATAATGCGGTTTCTGTCACTCGAGCCAAGAAATTAACCGGAGTTCTGGAGAAAATAAAAAACGAAGACATCCTTTTGGAGACGAAAAGCAATGAATTAATTGATTAAATCGCGATAGAAATGAGACACTGGACGGGGAAATTAAGGGAAAAATTCAAAAGATTCTTCTGGCATGGTTACTGGACCGATCCGGTGATATTTTTTTCGCTGGTGCTTGCGGTTATCGCCAACGCGGCGATTTGGGCGGCGCTTTATTTTACGGTTGAAGCCACTGACAGGCCGATAATTCTTCACTATAACATTTATTTCGGCGTTGATTCTATCGGTGACTGGCGAAATGTTTATGTCATGCCGGCTCTCGCGCTTGTAATTTTTTTCATCAACCTGTTTCTCTCGAGGTTCTTTTATTACAAAGAGCGCCTGGCGTCGCATCTTTTTGCGGCAATGGCGTTTTTAGTCCAGCTTCTTATGGCAATAGGAGTGGCGAGCATAATACTTATTAATTTTTAGTGAAAAATTAAAAGTGCAAAGTTGAAAATTTTGGTGTCGCTTCGCGGCGGTTATTTCAGGAATAAATCCGCGATTGCGGCAAAAGCAATATTTTTTCATTTTGGATTTTTAACCTTTAATTTACAGATGTTTTCCTATCCGGATCCCCGAACGACGAATATTAAAGATCATCTGATCCAGCGGATCTTTGAAGTTATTCCCGGTTTCATCACCTGGTTTACCCTGATCGGAATGTTTGTTTTTTCTTTTTTTCTTCCCTTATGGGTGGCGGTTTTTATTATTATTTTCGATATTTATTGGCTCTACAGGACTGTCTATATTTCCGCATATTCAATTGCGGCTTTTCGAAAAATGAGAATTCATGAAAGAATAAACTGGTTTGAAATATGCAATAAAATAGGCGATCCGGAAAAGTATCTTGCTGATATCTCGGAAAATTTGACGGAGGCAAGAAAGCAATTCAGAAAAAAACGCTGGAAGTTTTTTTCAAAAGAAAAGAAAAGGATAGTCAGAAAGATCCGCGTTGTTTCGGAAATCAAGAGGGAAATCGAGGAAGTCCTGAAAAAAGACAGGAGCAAGATGCTTCATTGGGAGGAAGTTTACCATGTCGTGATGTATCCGACGGCCAACGAGGGAGCGGAGATAATCGAGCCGGCCATTCAGTCTCTGGTCGACTCGGAATATCCAAATGATAAATTCATCGTTCTTCTGGCGACCGAAGAAAGGGAGGAAAAAGAAAGAAGGGAAAAGAAAGTGAATCGCCTGAAAAATAAATTCGGCAATACATTTTTTGATTTTATCGTTACGGTGCACAAAGTTGCTCCCGGAGAAATGAAAATGAAATCCTCCAATACAACTTTTGCCGTAAAAGAGCTTAAGAAATATCTCGAGGAAAAAAATATTCCGCTTGAAAAAGTGGTTCTTTCCAATTTTGACTGCGACACTTGCGCCCACCCGCAATATTTCGCCGCTTTGACGTTCAAATACGCGACTGAACCGCGGCGCCTTAATTTTGCCTATCAGCCGCTTCCGATGTATCACAACAACATCTGGGACACGAACGCTTTTGTGAGGATTATTGTCACCGGTTCTTCCTTTTGGCATATGGTGGAGGCAATGCGGCCGGAGCATATGGTAACTTTTTCTTCCCACTCGGAACCCCTGAAAACGATTGTCGATATAAATTACTGGCCGGTAAACGTGATTTCGGAGGACAGTATCGTTTTTTGGAAGGCGTATGCCTATTTCAACGGCGAATACGAAGTGAAACCAATTTATCTCCCCGTTTCTCTCGACGCAGTCCTGGCAAATACGTATTGGAAAACGATAGTCAACCAATATAAGCAGAAAAGGAGATGGGCTTACGGGATCGAAAATTTTCCGCTTCTTGCCCGGGCGTTTATCAAAAACAAGAAAATTCCCCGGAGTAAGAAAATCCGCCATCTGTTCATTATGATGGAAGGCCATTGGTCGTGGGCGACAAATTCTTTTATTGTCGCTCTTTTGGGGTGGCTGCCGGTTATTATCGGCGGACACAAATTTAATCAAAGCGTTCTGGCTCATAACCTTCCTTACCTCACGCGTTATCTCATGAATGCGGCTCTTATCGGATTGGTGGTTTCAATGTTTTTGAGTCTCATACTTCTTCCTCCCCGTCCGGCCAGGTATTCTCGGAAACGATACATCTATATGTTTCTTCAGTGGTTTCTGGTCCCGATAACCGCGCCATTTTTGGGCGCGCTTCCGGCTGTGGATTCCCAAACGCGGATAATGCTGGGAAAATATTTCGGGGAATTCTGGGTGACAGAGAAGGTAAGGAAAGAATAATCTCTATAATTTACATCGAAAATTAATTTAGGCGAGGCTTAATATGACGAAAATAAGGATGTGTCCTTTTTGCAAAGGGAGAAAAGGACTCAATAATCGAAGCCTGCAGCAAGGGGGAGAGTCATCAATATTCCATACGAAACAGAATTTTATAATATCGACCATTATGAAAGATTTGCAGCAGTACTGAAAAGATGATTATTTTTTTTGGGGATTTGAGCTCGCTGTTTCAGCTTATAATAAATTAATGACAAAATTTCTATTGCCATTTGCGTATTCACTGGCGGCTGCGACTGTCGCAATCTATTTTTTGCTTTGGCTGGGGAAAGGGCTTGATCGAAGAATTGTCAGGCGGTTTGGCGGTCCGTTTGTGATTGCGGTGTTTTCAATTCTTGTTTTGCTGAATAAAGATCTCGTGGTCACAAAACCCATCGCCGGAATCCTTGCCGGCGGTTTTTTGATATTGATTTTCGGGCTTTGGGACGATGTCAAAAATCTGAGCTGGAAATGGCAGCTCTTGTTTCAGGTTGTCATTGCCGCTGTTGCGGTTCTTTTTGGCGTTCGCAGCGAATATATCGCAAATCCTTTCGGGGGAGTCATCGGTCTCAGCAACCCCCTGATATTTTTTATCTTGTTTACACTCTACTTTTTGCTTTTTATGAACTCTCTCAATTGGTTCGACGGGATTGACGGACTTAGCGGCAGCTTGACCGTTGTGTCGCTGGTAATAATTTTTTTCCTGAGTCTTATGCCTCATGTCAACCAGCCGGCCGTGGCAATTTTGTGTTCCATAGCCGCGGGATCGATATTCGGCTTTCTGATTTTCAACTGGCATCCGGCAAAGATAATCGCGGGAACAAGTGGAGCCTGGTTTTTTGGATTTCTCCTTGCCGGGCTGTCCATCTTTGCGGGAGCCAAAATAGCGACCGTCATGATGGTTGCGTTTATTCCTGTTCTCGATTTGATCCGGGTCATTATTGAAAGATGGAAGGCCGGAAGAAGCGTTTTTTCGAGAGATGATTGCCATCTTCATTATTGGCTGCGAAAAAAAAGATTGGGCGATAATCATATTGCTCTGATTATCTCCGCCGCAAGCCTCCTGATCGGAATTCTGGCCCTTAATTTGAAAGCGGAGGGAAAATTGGTTACAATAATATTGATAGGCGTAATTTACCTAACATATTTTGAGTTATGGCCAAAAAAACAGGTATAATTCTGATTGTCGGATTCCTGGCGGCCGCATTGATAATAATCGGCTTGAATTTTGTTTTCAGCGAATTTTATTCGACGTCATGGAACCCGATAAAAAGGGTCTACGTTAAAAGCGTTCTGGTTAAAGCGGAAACGGTAAGCAGCAGGGAAAAGATAGAGCAGGGATTGGCCGGCAGGAGAAGCCTGGCCGAGGGAAGAGGCATGCTGTTTCTGATGCCCAAGGAGGATTATTTGCGGTTTTGGATGAAAGGTATGCAATTTCCGATCGACATAATCTGGATTGAGAATGGCAAGGTAATCGGCTTTGAAAATAATATTTCGCCCAAAGATGATCGGATTTTCACTTCGCCTGATAAAGCCGGGATTGTTCTTGAAGTTCCAGCCGGTTTTTGCGATAAGTACGGCATTCAGGTGAATGATGATGTTAGAATATAGTTTTGGCTTGACCGAAATAACAATTAAAAGCAAGAATATCTGCCAGGGATCCGCAATCAAAGCTTGCCTAATCAAAAGCCTTTTGCTAAACTGCCATCACGCTAAATATTAACCTTCCGCCATATGAAAGATGTATTGGCAAAATACGGAAAAAAAATAAGAATAAACGAGAAAACAATAAATTTTCTTCTTATTTTTATATTGGGATTTTTAGTGGGAGTAGCCGTAAAAACAGAGGCAAAAAAAAGAGTTACCATCGGGTATAACGATTATTTAATCAGGGATATGAAGCAAGGTTTCGGCCTGATGGATCAAGAAACAACTTCCGGTTCGCAGGGGCAGGAGCAAGACCAGGTTCAGGGCGAGCCTCAGCCGGAGGGGGCGGAAAGCCAGCCGCAGCAGTAGAATAACAACCATTTTAAAAATAAGCCTTAATTAATCCAAAATGGAAGAAAAAAAAGAAGAAACGGCGGTTGAATCGCCAAGCGAAGCAAGGGAGGGAGAAAGAGAGAAGAATCCGGTTCCGGAAAAGAAGAAGATAAAAAATTATATCTCGGTTATAATCTTGCTTGCCGGTCTTCTGGTGGGCAGTATTTTTGTTGATGTGGCCCAGTTTTTCGGGCATCAGGGTGTGTCTCCCCGCGTTTTAAGGGATGCAGATGTTTTTCCTTTTGAAGGAAAAACCTGGGTGTCATACAATGAGCCCGTGGTCAATGTTCAAGTTGTGACGGACAGCAAGTGCGAAGCGTGCGACCCCACCGAACCTCTCAAATGGATGAAAAGAGTTGTCCCAACCCTTCTTGCCAAGAAAGTCGAAATCGACTCTCCGGAAGGAAAAGAACTTGTTTCTCAGTTTAAGATAAAAAGTTTGCCGGCTTTTGTTTTTGACGAAAATGTCACAAAGACGGATGTCTATGCTCAGGCTCAGGACATATTTTCAAAAGAGGGTAATAATTATTTGATGAATACTGAGCAAGTCGGCATCAAGCCGGGAAAATACCTTGAGACTCCGAGTGTTTCCAAAGACGACCCTCAAGTGGGTCCGGAAGATGCGAAAGTCAAAGTGGTTTTATTCAGCGATTTTCAATGTCCTTATTGCAAAACATTTGAAGACACCTTTAATAAGGCAATAGCCGAATATAAGGATAAAGTTCTGTTTGCTTACAAATATTACCCGCTTGATATCCATAAACAGGCCATGAATGCGGCTGTGGCCGGAGAATGCGCCAATGAACAGGGAAAATTCTGGCAAATGGCGGACAAGCTTTATTCTTCCCAAACTGATTGGCAAAATACCGAAGGAACCGCAAGATTCAAGGCTTATGCGGCATCTCTCGGCGTTAATGCGGCGCAATTTAACCAATGCGTCGATGAAGACAAGCCGAAAGACAAGATTGCGGCCGATCAGGAGGAGGCAGCCGGCTTTGGAATTTCCGGCACCCCGGCTTTCTTTGTCAACGATCAATTTTTCGGCGGAGTAGTGAGCTACGACGAGCTCAAAAAGGCGATTGATCAAGAATTGGCCAAGTAGGTCTGCCGGTCGAACTAAAAAAGTATTCTCAGTGAAATCGGGCTTAACAGCCCGATTTCTTTTTATAAGATTTTCAGGGATGAGGTTTTTGCGTTCAAAAAAATATGCTATACTTATCTTATGGATCTTGAGGTATTCTTGCCGCTCGCGGCTATGTGAATCCAGCGGACGGCAATATCCATATTTGATAAGATAATTTTCAATCGGATGAAACTCGAAAAGAAAATTTTCGAAATTGTTTTCCATGCGCGGGGCGGGCAGGGAGCAAAAACAGCGGCTGAGCTTTTGGCGCAGGCGGCTCTTCATGAGGGAAAATTTGTCCAGGCTTTTCCCGACTTTGGTCCGGAGAGGAGCGGAGCTCCGATGAAAACATATGTCCGTATTTCCGATGAACCGATCAGGACTCATGAGCCGGTGGTGGATCCGGATATGGTGGCGGTTCTCGACGAAACTCTTCTTGGAATTATTGATGTTTCGAAAAATCTCGATGAAAACGAAAGTTTGATAGTGAGTACCACCAAGGATCGCGAAACAGTTTCAAGAGAAACGGGATACGTCGGGAATGTTTACCCGATTGACGCCCTCGGACTTTCTATGGAGATTATCGGAGAACCGAGGCCCAATACCGCAATACTTGGAAAAATTATTAAAATATCGGAGATTGTCAGGCTGGAAAGCGCCGCTGATGTTTTTAGGAATAAATATATTGAAAAAATAGGGCCGGATAAAACGGAAAAAAATATCCGGGCGATAGAAAAAGCGTATGACAGTTTATAATATTTAGCATTTTTTTATGGCGGAGAATTGGAAAGAAATCGAAGAGGGGGCGGTTATAAAGCACGATATCAAAAAATCACCCCGGACTGGCGACTGGAGATATATGAAGCCTGAGGTGAACAAAGAAAGCTGCATCGGATGCGGACAATGTTTTTCTCTTTGTCCGGAAGCCTGCATTGATTATGACGAAAATCGAAAAGCCGATATCGATTATAATTTTTGCAAAGGTTGCGGAGTGTGCGCTACAGTTTGCCCGAAAAAATCCATTAAAATGGGAAAAAACACATGACGATTGAAAAAGATAAAAATCTGGCTTTGACCGGCGGGGCCGCCGCGGCGGAAGCCCTAAAGCAAATTAATCCGGACGTGATGCCGGTTTATCCCATTACGCCTCAAACTCCGATTATTGAGACATATGCCAAGATGGTGGCGGACGGAGAAGCGGATACGGAAATTATCCATGTCGAATCCGAGCACAGCGCTATGAGTGCCGCCATGGGAGCCGAGGCTGCGGGAGCCAGGACGGTGACTGCTTCAAGTTCGCAGGGAATTATGCTGATGGCGGAAATCCTTCCCATTGTTTCGGGTTCCAGACTTCCTGTTTTAATGCTCGTCAGCGCCCGGGCGATTTCGGGGCCGATAAATATTCATGGAGACCATGAAGATGTGATGGCGGTTAGGGACCTGGGCTGGATCCAAATTTTTTCCGAAAACGCGCAGGAAGTTTATGATAACTCTTTCATTGCCCTGCGCCTCGCGGAAAAAGTGCGCCTTCCGGCCATGGTGATTATGGACGGCTTCCAAACTTCTCACAGCGTGGAAAATCTTGAAATTCTGGATCTTCCCCATGCTAAAGATTTTTCCGGTGAGTATAAGCCGAAAAAATATCTTCTGGACACGGAAAATCCCGTTTCTTTCGGGCCGGTGGCTCTTCAAAATTCTTTTTTTGAGTTTAAACGGCAGGAAGAAGAAGCGATGAGTGAAGCCTTGCCGGAATATAAGAATGTTTGCGATGGATATGCGAAGATGAGCGGCAGGCAATATGATTATTTTGAAACATACCGGCTTGAGGATGCGGAAAGAGCTGTTGTCGTCGCCGGATCGACTGCCGGGACGGCCAAAGTGGCGATTGACGAGCTTCGCGAAAAGGGCGAGAAGGTCGGACTTCTTAAGATAAAACTTTTTCGGCCGTTTCCTTACGCGCAAATTGCCGAAGCGCTCAAAAGCGCAAAAAACATCGCGGTTTTGGACCGGACAATTTCGTTTGGCAGTGTCGCGCCTTTATACGGAGAAATCGTAAACAGTTTGTTCTCAAATCTCAATTCTCAAATCCCAATTCAATCATATATTTACGGACTTGGCGGACGAGAGATATTTAAGGAAGATTTGAAGAAAGTTTTCGATGAATTAAGGAATGAAACTCACAACAAAATAAATTACATCGGATTAAAATAAATAAATCAGGGGAGGCATCGATTGGAGAGAAACAAGCCTAAGTCATTCATCCTGAAATAAGAGATAATGAACAAAAATCTCACTCAAAAATTTGCTCCGGGACATGCGACTTGCGCCGGATGCGGGATTCCGGCGATTGTGCGGACGGTTCTTTCGGCGACGGACGATCCGGTCGTTGTCGTGAATGCCACGGGATGCCTTGAGGTGACTTCGACGCTTTATCCGTATTCTTCATGGAAAGTTCCATATATCCATAACGCCTTTGAAAACGCCGCGGCGACGGCTTCAGGCGTCGAGACGGCGTATCGGGCTTTAATGAAACGAGGGGAGATTCCCGATGGCAAGAAAATAAAATTTATCGCCTTCGGCGGGGACGGGGGAACATACGATATCGGCCTTCAGAGTCTTTCCGGAGCGCTGGAACGAGGTCACCAGTTTCTTTATGTCTGTTACGACAACGAAGGATACATGAACACAGGCGGGCAGCGAAGCGGAGCGACACCTTATGGAGCGGACACGGAAACAACGCCAGCCGGAAAAATTAGTTACGGCAAAAGAGAAAAAAGAAAGGATCTCATGTCGATTGTGATAGCGCATCATATTCGTTATGCGGCTCAAGCCAACGTGGCATTTCTGCACGATCTCAAGAAAAAAGCCAAGAAAGCTCTTGAAACCGAAGGACCAAGTTTTCTTCTGGTTTTGCAGCCATGCACCAATCTTTGGAAATATGCCACATCCGAATATGTCAATATTGGAAAACTTGCGACCGAAACCAATTTTTGGCCGCTTTATGAATATGAAAATGGAAAATACAATGTGAACTGGGCAACCGAGAACCGAAAACCGATCGAGGAATTCATCAAGACTCAGGGCCGGTTCAAACATCTCTTTAAGCCCGGGAATGAAAAAATAATCACTGAAATTCAAAAGGATATTGATGAAAATTGGGAAAAAATGTTGAATTTAGCGGAAATTTAACGATTCAGCTTTGAAAAAATATTTTTAAATAGGCGTAATAACTAATCGTAGCGAAACATATGTCAAAACCCAAGGTTAACGAGGAGCTTTGCATCGGATGCGGGACTTGTGAAGCCCTCTGTCCGAAAGCTTTCAAAATTGAAAACGGGAAGTCGCACGTAATCTCGGAAGATTGCGGCGATTGTGATTGCTCGGAGGTTATAAGCAGCTGTCCCGTCAACGCAATTTCTATAGAAAAATAAATTTATTATAACCAGATATTGATCATCAGGCATTGGCTTGTGGTTAATGTTTGACGGTTTATTTTTATGGAAGGAGAAAATAATAAAAATAATATGAGCGACTTCAGGAAAATGATGGTTATTGTTGTGGTTGCTTCATTTTTACTGTCTTCATTTTTTGGGGCAGTTTTCGGTTTTATGGCGGCCGAAATCGGGCAGGGAAAAAATTTGTTTTCCTCAGCCGGAAAATTTTCAAGAATTTTCAGTTCGGGAAATCAAAAAAACGATCAACCCGGCGGAAACGGGAGCCAAACAATAAGCGTTCCGGACGAAGAATCAGCGGTGGTAACCACTGTCGACAAAGCCTCGCCGTCGGTTGTCAGTATAATCATAAGCAAGGATGTCCCCAAGATGCAGGATTTTTTCTCGAACCCGTTCGGTTTTGACCCGTTCTTTGATCCTTTCGGCTCCGGCCAGCAAAATCAAAATAATAACAATAATAACGGCGGAGGTTCCCAAAAACAGGAAATCGGCGGCGGGTCAGGGTTTATAGCCACGAGTGACGGATTAATCGTGACAAATAAGCACGTGGTTTCGGAACAGGGAGCTGATTATACGGTGATGACCAACGACGGAAAAAAATATGATGCCCAGGTTATGGCAATTGATCCCTCGAACGATGTGGCAATTCTTAAGATCAACGCCAGCGGCCTCCCGGTTTTAGCTCTGGGAGACTCAGGGAACCTTAAAATCGGCCAAACAGTTGTCGCTATCGGCAATTCGCTCGGAGAATTTCGAAATACGGTAAGTAAAGGAATTATTTCCGGCCTTAAAAGGAACGTAACGGCGGGCGACGGTTTCGGGCAATCGGAACAGCTTTCGGAAGTTATTCAGACCGACGCGGCCATTAATCCGGGAAATTCAGGAGGGCCCCTCCTTAACATCAGCGGACAGGTTATCGGAGTGAACGTAGCGATGGCTCAGGGTGCGGAAAATATTGGATTCGCGCTCCCGATTGATATTGTAAAAAAAGATATAGACAGCGTGAAATCTCAAGGAAAAATCGTCCAGCCTTATATCGGCGTCCGTTATACGCCGGTCACGGATGAAATTCAAAAACAGAATAATTTGCCTTATAATTACGGAGCACTGGTCATACGAGGACAAAATGTGACCGACCTGGCTGTCCTTCCGGGAAGTCCGGCCGATAAGGCGGGAATCACGGAAAACGACATAATTCTCGAAATCAACGGAGTAAAAATCGATTCCGACCATCAGCTGAGCGATCTTATTGCAAAATACAATGTCGGCGACACGGTGACGCTCAAGGTATGGGATAAGGGGCAGGAAAAAACAGTACAGGTAAAGCTTGAAGAGAGAAAATAAAGTTTGTAGACGTCCGACGTCTACAAGGACTTCTTCAAGGATAAAAAACAGCCCTGGCAAAATGTCGGGGTTGTTTTTTTTGTAATATATTTTTTGATTTTCAGGTTATGGCGCGACGGTTGTTGTTTTGCGCCATCCGCTTGCTCCGGAGCAGATATAAAATTCGTCGGCAGTCGCATCCCAGTATAACCTTCCCTCTTCAGCCGCGGCATCGCAATCAGCGCTTGCCGGCGCGCCGGAATTGTTATCGAGCTGGACATATCCGCCGTCCACGTGCAGTTTGCTTTGAGGCGCCGTCGTCCCAATGCCGACGTTACCCGATATTATCGCTCCATTTGTTGGTGCTGCGGCTGTTCCTGCGTAGCTTCCGACTGCTATTCCACCATTGATGTCCAGTTTGCTTAATGGAACCATCGTTCCGATGCCGATTTTGCCTGCGATCGTTCCTCCACCGATTGTCATTTGAACAGCAGAATCGGTTACAAAACGTATGTTGTCATAAGGACCGTTGTCATCACCAAAGTTGTTGACAATCAAACTATCGCCATAAGTTCCATAACGGAAAGGACTGCTGCCACTAGAATTTTGCTCAATATCTGTCGAAGCACTGTCTGCAATATCTCCAATATTACGGCTTACACGTAAAATTGTTGAACCATTCGCATGAAAAACAGATTTCGTAAACTCACCAACAACAACATTGCTTGCCGTTGCAATGGGTGAAGACACAGTTAATTTAGACGATGGACTCGTCGTCCCGATGCCGACGTTACCAGCTGTATAGGAAATTCCGCCGGTGCCCGCGTTCCAATAGGAACTTGAGGATGTTCCGACATCCACGCCATTAATCTTCAGTCCCGTGGCGTTGACGACGCCTCCCACATCCATTTTGTATCCCGGCGCCGTCGTCCCAATCCCCACATTCCCCGCAAAGTAGTTGCTCCCCGTTCCGCTCGATGTGACTGTGCCGCTGGTGGCAATGTCTCCGCTGTCAATCGTCCCAAC
>JBAZXV010000010.1:0-51043 GCA_041659685.1 Parcubacteria group bacterium
CATACGAGTGCGGATCGATTTTCAAGTCAATCACCATGGCGGGCGGTCTTGACGCCAAATTATTGACACCGGACACAACCTATACCGACACAGGGGCGGTCAATGAAGCCGGTTACACAATAAAAAATTCGGATGGAAAAGCCAATGGCGTGCAGACGATGACGCAGGTGCTTGAAAAATCTCTGAACACGGGAGCGATATATGTGGAAAAATCATTAGGCAATCTGCGTTTTTATGAATACGTTAAAAATTTCGGATTTGGCGAAAAAACAGGCATCGATACGCCGGGAGAAGTTTCAGGGAACCTGGCGGGACTCAGGGAAATGCGGGATATTAATTCATTCACGGCTTCATTTGGACAAGGAATCTCCGTTACGCCCATACAATTTGCAAGCGCTTTTGCCGCGATAGCAAACGGAGGAGAGTTGATGAAGCCATTTGCTGTCGGAAAGACGATTTCCGGGAACGGCCAGGAAAATATTGTTCAGCCCCAGGAGGAGAGAAGGGTGATTTCCAAGGAAGCGAGTCTGGATTTGACCCGGATGCTGGTAAGCGTTGTTCAAAACGGGCATGGAAAAAAAGCCGATGTTCCGGGATATCTTGTGGCCGGAAAAACAGGAACGGCCCAAGTTCCGAAGAAAGGCGGCGGGGGATATGAGGAAAGTCAGCACATAGGATCATTTGCCGGTTACGCTCCGGCGTATGACCCGAAATTTGCGATGCTGGTAAAGCTGGATAATCCAAAAAATGTCGAATGGGCCGAGTCCAGCGCGGCTCCCACATTTGGTGAAATGGCAAAATTCATGCTAGATTATTTCGGGGTCGAACCGACGGAAGATTATGATCAGAAGGATGTCGATCTTTTCAATGCCACTCACGATGTTTCGATATATCAGGCGCCGAAACCGGAAGAGGCGCAGCCGCCGGCGCAACCAGTGGAAACGGAAAAGGATAAAGACAAGGATAAGAAGAAAAAGAAGAATAATTGATAAATTCTAAATCCTAAGCGCTAAATCCTAAATAATTTCGAAATTAAAATGTTCAAAATTAAAAAATTGTTTTGGAAATTTAGATTTTGATATTTGGATTTATTTAGAATTTAGGATTTTATATCTATGAAGTCTCGCAAAATAATATTCTTGGAAAAAATATTAAAATACTTTGCCGCTAAAGCTTTGCGCCGTTTCAAGCCGCGCATAGTCGGCGTGACGGGTTCAGTCGGGAAAACTTCCACAAAAGAAGCCATATATACGGTCATCTCTTCGAAATTCCGGACGAGAAAAAACGAAAAAAATTTCAACAACGAAATCGGCCTTCCGCTGACTGTTTTGGGTCTTGAAAGCGGAGGCGGAAGCTTTTTTTCCTGGGCAATCGTACTTCTTCGGGCCTTCGGCGTCGCTTTTGCGGGGAGGAAAAAGGATTATCCCGAAATAATAGTTCTTGAAATGGCGGCAGACAGGCCGGGAGATATAAGATACCTGGTTGATTTTTTGAAACCCGAAGTGGGCATTGTGACGACTGTGGGAATCAGCCACCTTGAATTTTTTAAGGATAAAAAACAGATTATAAAAGAAAAGAGTTCGCTGGTAAAAATGCTCCGCAAAGAAGGTTTGGCTATTCTTAACTTCGACGACGGGGAAGTCAGAAAAATGGGTGAAGCCGCAAAAACAAAAAAAGTTTTTTTTGGTTTTGCAGAACAAGCCGATGTCAGGGCTTCAGATGTGTTTTTTGGATATGAAACGGTTAAAGACAATGAGGGCATGAATATAAGCAAGATTCGCGGAATAAGTTTCAAATTAAGCTATGAGGGAACCACAATTCCGGTGAGGCTGACTCATTCCATCGGGAGGCCTCAGATTTACTCCGCCCTTGCCGCCACTGCCGTTGGAATTCATTTCGGAATGAATCTTTTGGAAATTTCAAAAGTGCTCAAGGACTTTCAGGCTCCTGTCGGGCGGCTCAATATAATCGACGGCGTTAAAAATACGATAATTATCGAGGACAGCTATAATGCCGCGCCCCAATCCACCCTGGCCGCGCTGGAAGTTTTGGAAAAAATCCAAGCGCGCCGAAAGTTGGCGGCTCTCGGTGATATGCTGGAACTTGGGGGAGAAACAGAGTCGGGGCACCGTGAAGTGGGAAAAAAAGCGGCCGAAATTGCCGATATCTTGTTTACGGTTGGCGACAAGGCGAAATTTATCGCCGACGAAGCGGAAAAAGCCGGTCTTCAGAAGAGCAGAATCTTTTCTTATGAGAGCTCGGCCGAAGCCGGAGTTCCTGTTCAAAATATTTTAGAAGAGGGGGATGTAATTTTAATTAAAGGCTCCCAGGGGGCGCGGATGGAAAAAATTTCAGAGGAAATCATGCGAAGTCCGGACCAGGCGGAAAAATTTTTGCCCCGGCAAACAAAGGAATGGAAAACCGGCCGTTTTTAATGCTTGAGTAAAACGAAAAAAAGCCTGTGGATAGACACTGTTGACCGCCGGCTTTATGAGGATTAAAATATTAAGGTGTGAAAGAAAATTGAATAACGAAGAGAACTAGTGAGTGAGAAAATATGAATAGGGGACACTCATTAGTTCTTTGAAAAAAACGATCCATACTTTTTGTTTGTTGGGTCGTTTTGTTTATCCAGAGCCAATTTGCACATCGGAATATTGTTCTTGCAATGGCGATAGGCGAAGCCGGTTCGCGGCGTGCAAAGAATAAATTGTGAAAAACGAAGGGCGGAATTGGTACTGGATGTTTTTGAGAGAATAAATTGCGCTTTAGTCTTGTCTGCGTTTCGTTTAATAAATATAAATCAGTTTGTTTATTGAGCGAAGCGCGGTCATACTAACCAATTTATAACTTTCATCTTAAGAGGTGATTATGGTTACAGCGGCTATACTAAAGGGCGAGGTGGGGAGAATAGTTCTCAACAGGGTTTGCGGTCACATGCAAAATTGTCTCTTTGACGAGCTTGATCCGGCAAAGAAAAAATGCGTTAATCAGGGAAAGGGATTTTGCGCGGAAAGACTTGCAAAATTGTCAAGATTAATCCATGAAAGTTGAAACCCATCTAGTTCGTTCTATCTCCTACTCTGCAATAACTCGCTCTCATACTCACTTCCGAGGCCCTGCTGTGACGGGGCCTTTAAAAATGGAATTTTTTTACCTCTCTTTGCAGAAGACCGCGAGCGCCTGCCTGCCGGCGAGGGCAGGTAAGCTCGCCTTATGAATGCTTCCTTTCCCGCTTCGGGGGATTCCGTTCCCCCGAAGGAACGGATGGATACCCTATGCGTAAGATTGGGAAGCTTCATAATTTAAGATCGAGGTGGACACTTTTTCAAATATTTAGTATTTTATAGATTGCCGCAGTCGTGGTGATTTTTCTTAGGAATTCATAAGGTCTTATCTCCCGCCTTCGATGCTTTGCCTGCCAGAAGCGCTGCAGGCAGAAATGCGGGCAGGTTTAGCGGAATTGGTTAGGACATCAGGTTTTTAAAATATAAATATGCCGCTATCGTCTAGTGGTTAGGACATCAGGTTCTCATCCTGGAAACCGGAGTTCGATTCTCCGTAGCGGTACACATAAAAATATCTGCCGTTTTGGCAGGTATTTTTTGTGCCTGGGGAAATCGAACGGGAAAGGGGTCGGCTTGCTACGCCGATGCGTTAGCGAGGCGAGGAAAACGAGAGTTTTCCCTAGGCGGAATCATTCAAACCGAGGGGTTTGAAAGCGCAGCGAGTGAAACGAGCGAGCAGTGAGATTCCCCGTAGGGCTACCAGGATCATACCTTTGGGATTTTTTGCGGTTCTGGATTTTTGCGAAGCAAAAAGGCGGGAGCGGAATCCGTTATATTTCTTTTATATTTTTTTGGCCGCCAGCGTCCTGCCCAACCCAACGCTGGCGGCAACAAGGAGTTCCCGCAAAGAGTATCATTTGACAGACTTTACTTAATGCTATAAACTATCAATGTAATTAAGTAATATAGCTATGGCTACTAAAAAAGAGCTTCTTTTCCTGGAATTCATCCAAATGGTGGAAAAGATAAGGAAAGCCTCGGAAAATATTTCTGGCAATAATTTGGAAAAGTCCGGCGTCACGCCGCTTCAAATTCAGGCATTGGATTATATAAAAAACAATCCCGGCGCGCCGGTTAGCAGGCTTTCCGAGCATCTTTTTATGTCTCTGTCTTCTGTTTCCCAGCTAACTGACAGGCTTTTTGCTCAGAAATTGATAGATAGAAAATCAGATCCCGGTGATCGTCGCTCCGTTTTGGTGTTTCTCACAAAAAAGGGAAAACAATTTGTTCAAAGATTTAGAAAAATACAACTCAAAGAAATCAGTTTTATCACCCGATACATGTCTATCAAGGATATCGAACATATGATCAGAATTCACAAAAATATGCTGGAAAAAATAGCAGAAAGCAATAAATAATCCGTTAAGCATGCTTCGATTATGAAAAAATTATTTAAGAAATTGACATCTACCAAAAAAAGAAAAATTATTTCGGCGCTGATATTAATTGCCATCGTTTTTTCGGTATGGTTTTTCTTTTTCAGGAAAAAAGCCGATTCAATTGAAACTTATACTGTCGCAAAAGGAAATATTACTGAAACTATTATGGAAACAGGAAATGTACAAGCGGCCCAGGTAAGCGTCTATTCCACTTCAAGCGGAGTAGTCGAGGAGCTTTATGTGAAAAACGGCGACTTGGTCGAAATCGGGCAGAAACTTTTCAAGGTGAGATCGACCAGCACGGACCAGGAGAAAGCCACGGCTAATTCAACTTATATGACGGCCTTGAGCAATTTGAAAAAATCTCAGCAAGACAAGGAGAGCGCTTATGCCCAGATGCTAAGCGACAAAAAATCCCTGACGGACGCCAAAGGAGATCTCAAATATCAAAAAAATCACGATACAAACACCAAAACCAATAAGGGCTATACTTCTGCGGAGAAAAAATCCCTTCGGCAGGATGTTTTGGCAAAAGAGAGCGCTCTTGATGCTTCTCAGCAAAAATATGATGATGCAGACACGGCAATCAGCGCTTCTCAAGCTAACGTCAGGGCGGCTAAACTGTCCTATGATGCCACCCAAAATGCCACTATCACGGCACAAGTCTCCGGAACAGTCAGCAACTTATCCGCAAGAGTCGGCGATGTCGTTTATTTTTCCGATATCACCGTGACATCAACGACAATCGCGGATCCGGTTTTGGTCGTCGGCGATCTTTCCGGATATTCGGTGAAAATCGGCATCAATGAAATGGAAAGGTCAAAAATTGCTCTTGGGCAAAAAGCGACGATTAAGTTTGACGCCATTCCCGACAAAGAATATGCGGGCGAGGTTGAAAAAGTGGATGATTTCGGGGTGGAAGAATCCGGCGTGATTACCTATAACGCTTATCTTTCTGTCACCGATCAAGATGAAAGGATGTTGCCCAAAATGACAGCCAATGTCACCATAGGAACAAATTCCCGGGAAAATGTGATAGTTGTTCCGACGAAAGCTTTGAAGCCGTATCAAAACGGAAAAGGAGTGCAGGTGGCTCATACCGACGCCAAAGGAAAACAGGCTTTTGAGTATGTCTCAGTCAAAACCGGCCTCAAAAGCGGATCGCAAGTTGAAATTACCAGTGGCCTGGGAGAAGGAATGGTAATTTCCCTTTCAGACGCATCCGCTACAACCGCCAAGTAGTCTGGAAAATTCAAGATTATCCGCCTAAATTATGACTCGAAAAAATCCTATCATTTCTCTCCGGAATATCAAAAAAACCTATCTGATGGGCGATACTTCCTGTGAAGCATTGAAGGGAATTTCTTTTAATGCGCACGAAGGAGATTTTGTGTCCATTATGGGAGCTTCCGGATCGGGCAAGTCAACACTTATGAATATAATCGGAACATTGGACACGGCAACGGAAGGAAAATATATCTTTAACGATTCGAATATTACCGCTTACAGCGAGGATGATCTGGCAAAGGTGAGGAATGAAAAAATCGGCTTCGTGTTTCAATCGTTCAATCTCATTCCCAGAGTAAGCGTCTATCACAACGTGGAAAGGCCGATGATTTATAGCAGAAAAATTCCGCGTTCCCAAAGAAGAGGGCGGATCCTTTCCGCTTTGAAAACGGTTCATCTGGAGGACAAGATGGATAACTTGTCCAGTCAGCTTTCGGGCGGTCAGATCCAGCGGGTGGCCATCGCCCGGGCATTGGTGATGGATCCGGAAATTATTCTGGCCGATGAGCCGACCGGAAATCTGGACAGCGCCACTTCTCATGACATAATGAATTTTTTTCAGGAGCTCAACAAAGAAGGAAAAACTATTATTCTTATTACCCATGAACCGGATATCGCCGCTTTTGGGAAAAGAACGATTATTTTGAAGGACGGACTGATTGTTGAAGATAAAAATAACGGCTAAGCTATAGATTATGAGTTTTTTTGATGCATTCAGCATTTCATTTTCATCTCTGCGGCACAACCGACTGAGAACGATTCTAGCGATGCTGGGAATTGTGATTGGAATCGCTTCGGTTATCCTCATCATTTCCATTGCCAAGGGCGCGACTTCTTCAATCACCTCGGAAGTATCTTCAATGGGATCCAATCTTTTGTCCATATCGCCCGGAAGCCAGTCCAGAGGGCCGGTGCAAGGCGGAGGGAATGTGGAAACTTTGACTTATGTCGATGCCCAATATTTTAAAAATAACAGCGACTTTTCCAATGTCAGCGCTGTTTCGGCTTCAGTCCAAAGCAGCGTTCAAGTAATCGGAAACGGGGAAAATATGAACACTACCGTTCAGGGAGTGTCGGCTAATTATTTTGAAACTCAATCCATCTCTGTCGATTTGGGGGAGTTGTTCAGCGAGGAAGACGAAAATTTTTATTCCAAGGTGGCGGTCATCGGCCCAGATGTCGTCAGCGAACTTTTCGGCGAAGGCGCCGACCCGACCGGACAAATCATCCAGATTAAATCCCAACTTTTCAGGGTTGTCGGCGTTACCAAGGCCAAGGGGTCGAGTGGAATGTCGAATCCGGACAAAACCGTTTATGTTCCGGTGACTACCGCCATGAAAATACTTCTCGGTCAAAATTATGTCCAAATGATTCAACTATCGTTGTCTGATATCACGCTTATTGATCAAACCACTGAGGAGATCAAGCAAGCGCTGATGGAAAGGCATGGAATAACTGACGAAGCAAATATCGACTTCAATATTACCAGTTCCAAGGAAATGCAGGAAACGCTAAGCAGCATAACGAGCACCCTGACGGCAATGCTGGCCGGAATTGCCGGAATTTCTCTTTTGGTCGGAGGGATCGGAGTGATGAACATCATGCTGGTAAGCGTCACGGAAAGAACCAAAGAAATCGGACTCTTGAAAGCCATCGGCGCCAGGAGAAAAGACATTTTACTTCAGTTTTTGATCGAGGCAGTAGTGCTGACCATCACCGGAGGAATGATCGGGATGATTACCGGAGAAGTTTTTTCATACGTCGCTTCCAAAATTATCAATATCCCTTTTGTTTTTCAGCTTTATCCCATTCTTCTGGCCGTCGGCGTATGCGTTGCGATCGGAATTTTCTTCGGACTTTATCCTTCCCGGCGCGCGGCGAAACTGAATCCGATCGATGCGCTGAAATACGAATAAAAATAGCCAGGGGAAGCTATTGATAGTATTCCTGAAGAATGGAAAATGAAGAAAAAAAATTATTAAGATGAATGGCGAGACCAAAGGAAACGCTTATAAAAAATCGGGAATGCACCTGAATGAACAACTTAATCGTATTAAAAATATGATTAGAGATAAAATTTTATTTTCGTTATCCGTCATTGTGCTGGGGATGTTTTTTCTCCCGGCGGTTTCACGGGGAGCTAGCGCTCCGAAAGAGCCGACTGTCGAGGATTGCGTCGAGCACATGGGTTTTTCGGAGGAAAAATGCACCGAGATGATAGAAAAATTCAAGAATACAACGCCGGAAGATCGTGCGAAAATGAGACCGCAAGGTTCTTCGGGAGACGGTGCGGGGCGTCCTCCCGGTTCGGGTAATAATGAAAGTGCGCGTCCCTCAGAAGGAAAACCTCCGGAGGAAAGAAACAGTGACTTAGGCAATACTGTCGAAATTGAAACACAAATAGAAAACACTAAAAGCATGAAGAGCGCGCGAGAAGAAAAATTTTTGCAGATGGAAAAAAGAATGGAAAAAATCGTGGAATACCTGAAATCTCAGAATGTCGACACATCGGAAGCGGAAAGCAATATCATCACCTTTAAAGAAAAGGCGACAAATATATTAAGTACGTATGATGCGTATATTGCGGCTCTTGGGGACAGTCGGGACAATAACGGTGGAAAACTCACGGACGCCGCGCGCGAAGTTCGTGAAAAAATCAGGGAACTGTCTTCCGATTTGAAGGAATTTTTCCGTAATACTCTTCTTGTGAAGTTGAGATCTCAAATTGATCAATTAGCCGAATAGCAAAAAAAATGAAAGCAAAGAATATAATATATATTTCCCTCTCGGTTATTTTTCTCTCTTTGTCGGCGGTAGGGATTGGCTGGCTGGTGAAGCAGGAAATTGAGAAAGGGAAACAGGAAAATCAAAAACAAAGCTTGCCGATTTCAAGAATGAATAATTTTCAAGAAAAAGAATCCCAGAGCAACGCTGTTGCTGGCGAGGTTGTTGTCAGAAGCAAAGACGAGGCAAAAAAAGCTCTCGATGATGTTGAAAGTCTGATGGATTCGGCGGAAGAAAGCGATTCGGCGGAAAATCAAATTGACGCTCAATAATTATAATTTTATAAAAAAAACCATGAAAAAAACAAAATTTCTTCTGACTCTGGCGGGCGGCTTGCTTGTTTTCTCTCTCGCTCAACTCGCCGAAGCCAAAACGGTAAAAAATGCTGTCATCAAGGATATTGATTCCAGCGATAAAATGCTGGAAGTAGTCAAGGGCGGAAAAACCTATACCGTCAGCGCCGGTAGCGCGAAGATTGTGAGAGGGACAGGGGAAAAGAAAATAAAATTCTCCAAACTGAAGGAAGGCGACGTGATAAAAATAGAAGGATCGTTCGACGGAGAAAGCGTGACCGCCACAAGAATCCAGAATTATAGTTTCAATGATAAGAGATATGCCATTTTTTACGGTAAAGTTGACTCTCTTGATGAAAGTGCCAGCACTTTCAAGATAAGCACGCTTGACCGGGGATCGCAAAACGTGACGGTTATTGGTTCGACTGATATTGAAGATGAGGACAATGATGACATTAATTTATCAGATCTAAAAGCAGATGATAGGATGTTGCTTCGGGGAAAATGGAGCGACAAATACAACACCATCACAAAAACGGACTGGATTGAGGTTTTGGATGACGATGATTATGACGATCTGGATGATTGACCGAAAACCCATCTGCTTTTTCTAAAGTAGCAGGCTTTTTGTAAAAATGTTATATTTCATTAGAGGGAGTTATGATCTATCCAAGCGTGTGCGAACGGGTGGAGTGGGTCAAGCACGCTTTTCTTGTCTATATTTTACGCAGCTCCGCTTCCGCCTTTTTGCTTCGCAAAAATCCAAAATCGAAAAATTTCCCCACCCTTTTTTGGTCTTGCGCGCGCCGTTTTTTCTTCAAAAGGAAAGGAAAATTTTTCCGTTTTGGAACTGAAATTTTCCCAAAATTTCAGGGCGGAAGCGGAGCTGAGGCTAAACTGAATTTTGGAAAAAGTTCAAGCCTGGTTGTAAAGCCATACAAAGATTCTTAAACAGGGGTTCCCATTAGAATACAATTAAATAGGTAAAGAAGTCGGAAGACTCACGTTTTCTTGCCTATTTTTTCTTTTTTGCCTTCTTCGTCAATCCAAGTGCATCCAGCTTTCTTGTGAGTATCGTCTCATGCACATACAATCCGGAAGTCATCCTTTGTTCATGAGTCGGTATTTCTATGGACGGGAAATTGGCGGCGACATGTCGCAAAGTCCCGTCGGTTACCAGAAAGTCGAAGATTTTCTCCGCCTTTTCGCTGGTTGTTCCTAAAAAGGGCATTTCAATTGCTTCAGAACCGTATTTCTCAGGATATTTTGCGTTTCCCAGTAGCATCTCGGGCATTTTTTCAGTGGAAATATTTTTATCCATGTATTGAATTAAGTCTCTAATAATTTCGTCTCTGCGCAACTTGCAATTATTTCTGGACATATTCATGATGGCCTGTTTCATTTCGAAAAGAAAATGGCTGGAGTGGCTTTCTAATCTTTCGTTAGCGATTAATTCGCTTTTCGTTAAAATCTGTATTTCAAATCCGAAATAATGCTTTTTGCTGCCAGGTTTTTGCAGATGTATTTTAAGAGTAATGTTCTTAAAACCTTTTCCGGAGCTTCTGTTTTCATATATTGTTAAAGGAAATAGACCATCTCTTTTTTCCTTTATTTGAACGTCCGTGTCTTCTTCCCCGAGTTCTTCTTGTTTCGCCTTACCTTTAATTTCGGGAAAGTAATCGTCTAAAACAGCTTTATTCATGTAATTTCTTGCCCTAACCTCGACCTTGGCTCGCGGATTTTTTTTGGCATCCGCTTCGCGGTATATATCATTCACAAGTTCCAAAATATTTTCAATGAGAGTGGTGTCTTCTAAGACGAACCGCATGCGCAAAAAATCGTCCAAAGGGCGAAACTCAGCCTCTGGTTCTCTTAATATTTTCAAAAATGCCCGGAAACCATCCTTCAACCCTATATGCACTTCAGGAATATAATGAGAATGTTTTTTATCGCGGCTTCCGATGTTGTTGAGATAGCATCCATTAATGGCCTGTGATTTTCCGAGCCAATAAATGAAATCTTTTTTGCCGTTTGGTTTATCGAGAATATCTATTGTAGTCGGAGTTACAAGCGTTGACAGGATGCCGGGCTCCATACCGATAGCGCTCTTGCCTCTTCCAAGCACTTGTTGCGAATAACTCATAAATTTATCCAAGTCTTGCGACTGCCTTATGTGATCCAGTACATATGCAGTTGTCAATATTCTGCATGCGGATAATTTTTCCGCGCCTGCTGATGTTTTTCGGTCGGGTGTAATAAATTTTCTGAGCCCTGCATCTTCTGGAATTGCAACGCTTCTGAAAAAGGACAAAACATGCGAAAGATCTTTGAATCCTTCCAATACTTTCCGCTTAGTTTTTGCGGCAACAGGAAAATCTTTCCCTATTCTGGGAGAAAGAAGAAATGGCTGGCTCTCAAGAACATCAAGCGCCTGGCGGAAAAGTGACGAAAATAATAAAAAGTCTTGATCGCTTTTCAATTCAAAAAAACGTGATTCGAACCATTCAAGAAATTTTTCCGGATTTTCCACAATATTTTGCGGAACTGCGAATGTATCGATGACTGTCATATCTATTTCTGGTGTTCCGAGTGCCGGTTCCAAAGTAAAATCGGGCCTGTTGTGGACTTCGGAATAAATTTTTCCTATTCGATTTTCGCCCTCAATTGCCATATACTTTTATTGAAATTTCTTATTACAATATAGCTCTGCGGGTATGATTTTACAAATGAAGCGGCATTAACTCTTAAGCAAGACTAGGACTCCTTGTGCTTTGTGACAAATTGAGAAACATGTATCGCTTTAATATTGTTACTCGCTCGTATGCCTGTCGGTAAGTAAAGAAATGAGATTGGTCACAAGCTTAAGCTAATTATAGCACATCAAAATCAAAAATATGCAGTCGACATTTAAAGATGGATGGGCTTGCCATCAGTTTCGAGAAGGCTTAGAATTCATACTATCGGTGATTAATGTTTTTTGGCATGGAAGCAAAAGCGGAACTAAAAAAATATAGAGAATCCGTTGACGGGGAACTTGCCCGGTTTTTTGCGAAAAAGCTTTCGGAAATGCAAAAATTCGGGCCTTCGGGAAAAAACGCTCTGAAGAGCATTCGGGATTTGACGCTTGCCGGCGGGAAAAGAGTCCGGGCGGCTTTTATGTTCTGGGGGTATTTGGGAGCAGGCGGCAGTGAAATTGAAAAAATCACGGAGGCCTCGATGAGCATTGAGCTCACGAATATTTTTCTTCTCATTCACGACGACATCATCGACCGGGATGATTTTCGCCATGGAGTGACGACTATTCACAAAAAATATGAAAAGCTGGCGCGAAGATTTTATAAAAAAACAGATCCGTGCCACTTTGGAAACTCGATGGCGATGGTAATTGGCGATATGGCGGCGGCGCTGGGAAACGAGATAATTTTCAATTCTTGCTTCAAGCCCGAAATTGTCATTCGCGCCCTCGACAAGCTTCAGGATATCGTGACGACGACGGTCAGCGGAGAAATATTTGACGTGATGCTTGAGGCGAAGGGGAAAGCCAGCGAAAGGGAAGTGCTGGAAGTTTTTGAAAATAAGACCGCTAAATACACGGTCGAAGGCCCGCTTCATCTTGGAGCGATGCTGGCGGGAGCGGATGAAAAAATATTGAAAGCATACAGCGAGTATGCGGTGCCGGTCGGCATCGCCTTTCAAATTCAGGATGACATCCTGGGCGCTTTTGGAAATGAGAAAAAGCTCGGAAAGCCTGTTTGCTCGGATCTTCGGGAAGGGAAACAGACGCTTCTCGTCATCAAAGCCCTCGAAAAGGGAAATGGGCAGAAAAGGAAGCTGATAAAAAACTTGCTTGGAAAGAAAGATGTGACAAACCAGGAAGTCGAAATGTTCAGAGACGCGGTCCGCGAAACGGGGTCGCTTGAATATTCGCAAAATTTGGCGAAAACTTTGGTCAAAAAAGGAAAAAAAGCGCTGGAAAAAGCGGAAATCAAAGAAGAAACCAAAGAATTCCTCACCGGAATCGCGGATTATATCGTGAATAGGGAAGTATAGGATAATGCAAAATGCAAATATCAAAATGCAAAGTGACAATGTAAAATTAAAAATACTTTGAAACCCGAAACTGTTTTTGCATTCAAATAATTTTTATATTTTAAATTGTTATTTTTATCTTTGATTTTTTTTATGATAAATCGCCGAAAAACCAGAAAAATTAAAGTCGGCGATGTCTATATCGGCGGAAACGCGCCTGTAGCTGTTCAGTCAATGACCAATACGCGGACATCTAATATCAAGGCAACAGTGGCTCAAATAAAAAAGCTGGAAAAAGCGGGATGTGAAATTGTCCGAGTCGCGGTGCCGGATATGGAAGCGGCGAAAAATATTGGAAATATTAAATCCAAGATAAAGATTCCGCTCGTGGCGGACATTCATTTTTCTCATCTTTTGGCCCTTGAGGCAGTCAAACAAGGCGTAGATAAAATCAGATTCAATCCCGGAAATATCGGTTCGGTGGAAAAAATAAAAGAAGTGGTGAAAGCGTGCAAAAAAAGAAAAATTCCCATCCGGATCGGAATAAACGGCGGATCTTTGGAAAAAGATATTCTGGCGAAGTATGATAATAAAGTTACAGCCAAAGGAATGGTCGAATCGGCCATGCGGCACATCAGAATCCTGGAAAAGCTGAAATTTTATGACATCGCGGTTTCCATGAAGGCTTCCGACATTGAACGAACAGTGGAAAGCTATCAGATGCTCAGTCAAAAAGTGAATTATCCCTTGCACCTTGGCATCACGGAAGCGGGGACTATTTTTCGCGGGACAGTCATGTCTTCGATTGGAATCGGGCATTTGCTCTACGAAGGCATCGGTGATACAATCCGCGTATCCTTAACAGCCGATCCGGTAGAAGAGATGAAAGTGGCTTGGGAAATTTTACGGTCACTCAAGCTCCGGAAGCGCGGAATAACCGTGACCAGCTGTCCGACTTGCGGAAGGACGAAAATTGATCTCATCGGTCTTGCGAAAAAAGTCGAAAAAATGGTCGAAGGGATTGACAAAGATATTCATGTGGCGGTGATGGGGTGCGTCGTCAATGGGCCGGGTGAAGCGCGCGAAGCAGATCTTGCGGTGATAGGCGGAGAAGGCGTGGGATTGATTTGTAGGAAAGGAAAGATCGTAAAAAAAGTCAGCGAAAAAGATTTATTGAAAGAGTTTAAAATTGAGTTGAAAAAAATTTAGATAATAATTTCTCTTCTTATTGAGAGGAGGAGCAATCACAGGAGGATAGCGATGAGAATCATTGCTTTACTGGTAGATCCGGTAGCGGGACGGCGGGAAGATGCCAAGAGTATCCCTAATCCATTTGGAGACTATCGAGTCATCGGTGGAGATCCATCAGTTACCCTGCATGTCTCCGTGGATAATTACAACATGATAGTCTGGGTGTGGGGATGCGAGATCAATGGGCTGGAGCGCAAGGGCATTTCCTGCGAACTGCGCGGCACTCAGGGATGTCCAGTAGTGCGGGATAGGAAGTCTTTTGAAAAATGGACCCGGGTTGGCTTTGCCTCCGCTCCGCCATTTTCCATTAAGAACGTCCTGATTCCGGATGATCCTGTTTCCTGCGTGTAATATCTGGATTGACAATGTCTTTTGGGCAGCCCAGGAGGTCTGCCCATACTTATTTAATTACATATTTGTATAAATAGAGTTGAGGTCCCGCAAAACTTCGCAGGACCTCATAATTTGCCAAAAACGGATGCGAGTCATATGACTTTTTCCGTTTCCGGACACGTGCAGACCTTCTCCTGTTTGTTATGCGGACAATGTCTGCAATACTGCAGGTCGCAGTCATCCATGCAGCCTTTCCGAAGCTGGCATGTGCTGCAGATTATTTGTTCCCTGTCGCTGCAGTCGCTTTTCGCGGTCATGGTTGTGGTCCTCCTTCCAAACAATTTACATTTTTGCCAGCAAAAGGTCAATATTGTGCATTTTTGATTACTCTTCTATAATGATAAACATAAAAAAGATTCAATTCGGTTAACGGGATAAATCGTTCCTAGTTTTATATTTTGTATGCTTAAACCGGAAAATATAGAAAAAATTCCAACTCACGTCGCGATAATTCCCGACGGGAACCGCCGCTGGGCAAGAGCCAAGGGACTTGAACCTTGGGAGGGTCATGATGCCGGCGCCAAGAACCTGGAAATAGTTTTGCGGGAAAATTTTGATTTGGGAGTGAAGTATATAACTTTTTGGGGATCATCGCTGGATAACCTTCAAAAAAGGCCGTGGCGGGAAAAGAAAGCTTTGCTCGAGATTTATCGTAAGTATTTTTTGAGGCTTATCGACAGCGAAGACATCCACAATAACGAAGTGCAAGTGAATGTGATTGGAAAATGGGAAGACCAATTCCCATCTTCAGTGAAAGAAGTCATTAACAAGTGCATTAACCGGACGAAGAAATATAAGAAATTTTTTCTTAACTTTCTCCTGGCTTACAGCGGGGATGATGAAATGGTTGAGGCTACCAATAAAATTATGGAAAGGTTCAAGGGAAAAGTGAAAAAGGTGACGGCAAAAATGCTGAAAGAACACCTTATGACGAAAGATCTTCCGCCCGTCGATCTTTTGATCCGAACCGGAGGCGAACCGCACATAAGCGCGGGATTCATGATGTGGGATCTCCGCAACGCTCAGCTTTATTTTTCCGAGGTTCTTTGGCCCGATTTCGACGATAAAAAAGCCAGGGAGGCAATATTGGATTATTCGAGGAGAGCAAGAAGATACGGGGGATAGAAAAATTTAAAATGCAAAAATCAAAATTTAAAATGACAATTTAAAGTTTAAAATGAATAAGAGAGGAAGGATAATTTTAAAGTTTTACACTAACATTTTACATTTTGATATTTTAATTTTACATTCATGAGGAGAATTATTATTGCCTTGTTGTTATTAGCGCCGTTATTGACTTTTGCGCAAGATAATACGAAAAAGAAGGCCTATTATTTCTACGGCGACCAATGTCCGCATTGTCATAATGTCGATGAATATTTCAAGGCCAACGGCATTTATGAAAAATACGACATATCGAAACTTGAATTTTCCAATCCTTTTAATACGCGGCTTCTTCTGAAATTCGGCGATGCTTATAACGATTCCAACAAAGGCGCGGTTCCGGCGGTAGCTTTTGGAGATAAGTTTATTGTCGGCGACCAGCCGATTATAGATAATTTCACACGTGAAATTGATGCGGCGGAAAATGCCAATGAGCTTCCGGATCCCGATAATAAGGTCTCGAACTCATCAACTGAGCCGGACGCCGAAACGCAACCCGCGGAAGGAAATAAAAAAAGTTATTTTCCCGTAATAATAGTTGCGCTCGTTCTTGTCGGAGGAGGAGCGCTGGTTTTTGTAAATCGTAAAAAAAATAAGGAATAATATTATGGCAATGCAATTCACAGACCAAAATTTCGAGGGGGAAGTCTTAAAGAGCGATAAGCCGGTTCTGGTTGATTTCTGGGCAGCTTGGTGCGGACCCTGTCAGATGATGGGGCCGATTATCGATGAATTGGCTGAGGAACTTAAGGATAAATACAAGATTGGAAAATTAAACGTCGACGAAAACAGGGAAACGGCTGCCGAATACGGCGTTATGTCGATCCCGACCCTCATTATTTTCAAAGACGGAAAAGAGGCGAAACAGCTTGTCGGAGTGCAGAGCAAAGAAAATTTGAAAGAGGAACTGGAAAAAATTTAAAAACACAAAGCACAGCACATAAATCAAAGGCAAAGCACAATTTATAAAGCAAAAACCCCAAAATAAAGTGTTTGTGTTTTGATAATTTTGAATATTGCGCTCTGCCTGGGTTTTGTGATTCGGGCTTTGTAAATCTAGAGATAATATTTTGTATAGTTAGTTTATGTCAAACAATAACACTTACGATCTCATCATTATCGGCGGCGGTCCGGCGGGGCTGACGGCTTCGGTTTATGCGTCCCGGTATAAATTGAATCATATCGTGATTGCCAAAGAACCCGGAGGGCAAGCCAATGAAGCCCATCAAGTGGAAAATTGGCCGGGAACGGTTTCGATAAGCGGGGTTGATTTGGGAATCCGAATGCGCGAGCATGCCGAAAAATTGGGCGGGAAAATAATGATGGATTCGGTGACCAATATTAAGAAAGAGGATAATGTTTGGAATATAACTACCCATACTTCAAGTTACAAGGCAAAGTTTCTGATTTTAGCCGTGGGCATGGAATACAGGAAGCTCCAAATTCCCGGAGAAACGGAATTTCGCGGAAAGGGAGTCTCGTATTGCCCAACTTGCGATGCGCCTTTTTTTAAAGATAAGATTGTTGCGGTTGTGGGAGGAGGAAACAGTGCGGCGGGAGCGGCGGCCCTGCTTTCCGAATACGCAAGCAAGGTCTATATCATATACCGCGGGGACAAGTTGAAAGCGGATCCTGCCTACGGAGAAAAATTTGCAAAGAGTGGAAAAGTGGAGGTTATCTATAAGACAAACATTAAAGAAATTTCGGGAAACAAATCAGTTGAAAAAGTGAAACTGGACACTGAATATAGAGGAAGCGGAGAACTTAGCCTTCAGGGAGTTTTTATTGAGATCGGCAGCGAGCCGGGAGTGGCGCTTATTGAGCAATTGGGAGTAAAAGCCGATGAACAGGGCTATATCATTGTCGGGACGGACCAAAGTACAAATGTGCCCTTGGTTTTCGCGGCCGGTGACGCGACAACCGGATCAAACAAGTTGCGCCAAATCGTTACTGCGGCGGCTGAAGGGGCATTAGCGGCGGGGAGCGTTTATAAAAAGATGCAGATCGGATAAAATTACAAATTATTAAACATTGACCATTAGTCATTGATCAATGTTTAATGGTCAATGTTAATGAAAAATTTTACCGGCGGTAAAATTGAAATAAAAAGCAAATACAAGCTTACCAAGAGCAGTTTGCCCGTTATTTATACTCCCGGAGTGGCCGAACTTTCGAAAACTATCGCCAAAAACAAAAAGAGGGCGTATGACCTTACCTGGAAAAGCAACAGCGTGGCAATTGTAACGGATGGCAGCGCTGTCTTGGGTTTGGGAAATATCGGACCCGAAGCGGCGCTTCCGGTTATGGAAGGAAAAGCGGCGTTGTTTAAGGAGCTGGGAGGCGTGAACGCGGTTCCGCTGGTTTTGGACACACAGGATCCGGAAAAAATCATTGAGACGGTGAAAAATATCGCCCCGGGATTCGGCGGGATCAATCTTGAAGATATTTCCGCGCCGAGATGTTTTGAGATAGAAAAAAAATTGATTAATGAGCTGGGCATTCCTGTTTTTCATGACGACCAGCATGGAACGGCGATTGCGGTGCTGGCGGGACTCACAAATGCCCTGAGAGTGGTGAGAAAAGACATTAAAAAAATAAAAATTGTTATTTCCGGAGCGGGAGCGGCCGGAATTGCAATTGCGAAACTGCTTTTGGAGTACGGAGCGGAAGATATCATCATTTTTGACAGCCGGGGCTGTCTTTATCACGGAAGAGAAAATGGGACAAACGAAGCCAAAAGAGAAATCAGTAAAGTTACCAACATACAGAAATTCAAAGGGAATCTCAGAGAAAGCCTCGCGGGAGCAGATGTTTTTATTGGAGTGTCGGCTCCGGACCTTTTGAAATCCGCCGACATCAAAAAAATGAACGAGCGGGCGATTGTCTTTGCGATGAGTAATCCTGTTCCCGAAATTTCCTATAAGGAAGCAAAAAAAGGCGGAGCCATGGTTGTTGCGACGGGGCGGAGCGATTTTCCCAATCAAGTAAATAACGCGCTGGTGTTTCCGGGAATCTTTCGGGGGGCTTTGGATGCGGGGACGCGGGAAATAACCGACAAAATAAAAATAAAAGCCGCGAAAGCGATCGCGGGTTTGGTAAGAAATCCGAAAAGTGATAAAATAGTCCCAGAAGTTTTGGACAGGAGAGTCGTGAAAGCGGTGGCGAAAATATTCGGGTCCGGCATATAGCATTTGGTATTTTGCATCTTTATGCTAAATACGAAATACTAAATACTAAATGCCAAAAATGAAAATACACAAACAAACAATCGAAAAAAAATCTCAAAGTCAGATTGAGTTTATTGACATTACGCACGATGTGGAAGATGTTTTGAGGGAATCGAAAGTGAGAAACGGACAAATTCTGGTTTTTTCTCCGCACACGACGGCAGGCGTAGCCATTAACCAGAACGAAAGCCTGCTCATTCAGGATTTTCAAAGGTTGCTATACAAGCTGGTTCCGATTGACGAGCGATATTCCCATGACCTCTTTGAACTGAAGACGGGGTCGAAATCGGACGGACGCTCGAACGGACACAGCCATTGTAAAAATATGCTTGTGGGAGTCAGCGAGATTATCCCTGTGGCTGACGGACGAATGATTCTGGGAGAAAGGCAGAATATATTTCTTGTCGAGCTGGATGGCGGGAGAAAAAGAGATGTGATTGTTCAAATCATCGGCGAGTAGCCGATATTTGAAATTTCCAATATCCAAATAAATCCCAATAACCAATGACTTAATAACCAAACTTTAGTTTTGGAAAATTGGTCATTGATTATTATTTGATTATTGGTGCTTGATTATTGGAATTTTTATTTTATGAACAACTTAATTAAAGACCTAGTCTACCAAGGCTACCTCAAAACCGATCGCATAATTGCGGCTTTTTCGAAAATCAAGCGGGCCGATTTCATCCCTGAAGATTTGAAATCAGCCGCTCTTGCCGATATCCCGCTGCCAATCGGGCGGGGGCAGACCATCTCCCAGCCGCTTACGGTGGCTTTTATGCTTGAGCAGCTCCGGCCTCGGATTGGAGATAAAGTTCTGGACATCGGCTCCGGCTCCGGCTGGACGGCGGCGCTTATTTCGCACATTGTCGGAAAAAAAGGAAAGGTTATCGGAATTGAAAGAATCAAGGAACTTTGTGATTTTGGAATGAATAATATCAGCAAATACCATTTGATCGAAGGAGGGCGGGCAAGAATAATTTGCGCCGATGGAACAAAGGGATACGTCAACGAGGCCCCTTATGATCGGATTTTAGTCTCGGCTTCGGCAAATGAAGTCCCGAAGGAACTCAGAAAACAGCTTAAAGTCGGGGGACGACTGGTTATTCCGGTCAAAAACAGCATTTGGGTAATCGAAAAAAAGTCCAGTCGCGATTATCGCGAGAAGGAATTTCCCGGGTTTGCGTTCGTTCCGCTGGTTTCATTATAGAGCGCGGATCGAAGCAGTAGTTCGCTCTCCTTTACGGGGAGATTTTTTATGTATAGTATAAAGAAGAATTCAAGGGAGTGCGGAAATTTAAGCATATTCCATGCGTAGTAAGTCTTGACATGACTTTTAAAAAAGATATAATAAATTGGCACTCATATCAATGGAGTGCTAACGAATTCTAATGAAATAATATGGACTTAAATAAACTCACAATAAAATCACAGGAAGCCCTTCAGGGGGCGCAGCAAGTTTCGCAAAATCTTCAGCAGAATGTTGTTGACGTTTTGCATTTGCTTTATGTTCTCCTCGGACAACAGGAAAGCATTGTGCCGACTGTTATCGACAAGCTTGAGATTGACCGGCAAAAACTCAAAGATAAAATATATGCCGAAATAGAAAAGATACCCAAGGTGACAGGAACTCCCCAATTTTATCTTTCTTCGGAAATGGCGGCAGTTTTGCATGAGGCCTTCAAGCAAGCCGAAGGGATGGGTGATGAATATGTCAGCACCGAACATTTGTTTCTGGCTCTTTTGGGGGTGGTCAGCCAGGCAAAAAAAAATCTTGAAAGAGAAGGAATGGAAAAAGAAAAACTTTTAAAAATAATGAAAGAAATGCGAGGAAACCAAAAAATAGACAGTCCGATGCCGGAAGGAAAATATCAGGTGCTTGAGAAATATACTGTGAATCTGACTCGAGAAGCGGCTCAGAAAAAACTCGATCCGGTAATCGGGCGCGAAGAAGAGATCCGCCGTATTATGCAGGTTCTTACCCGTCGGACGAAAAATAATCCGGTCCTTATCGGTGAAGCGGGAACGGGAAAAACAGCTATTGTCGAAGGCTTGGCTCAAAGGATTATGGCGGGTGATGTTCCGGAAAGCCTGAAAAACAAAGAAATCCTGACGCTTGATCTTGGATTGCTTTTGGCGGGATCAAAATTTCGGGGCGAATTTGAGGAAAGATTCAAGGCTGTTTTAAGTGAAATTGAAAAATCTGCCGGGCGATACATTCTTTTTATCGACGAACTGCATACTTTGGTAGGCGCCGGAGCGATTGAGGGAACAATGGACGCATCGAATATGGTTAAGCCGGCCCTGGCCAGAGGGAAACTTCGGGCAATCGGGCCACCACTCTCAAGGAATACCAAAGATATATCGAAAAAGACGCGGCCCTGGAGCGCAGATTCCAGCCTGTTTATGTTGTCGAGCCTTCAGTTGAAGATACTGTTGCGATTCTTCGCGGCCTCAAGGAGAAATATGAGATCCATCACGGCGTGAGAGTAACCGATGGCGCTCTTATTGCCGCGGCAAATCTTTCCAACAGATATATAACCGACCGCAATCTTCCTGATAAAGCAGTGGATCTTATCGACGAGGCGGCTTCCGTTCTTCGGATGGAAATTGACAGTCTGCCATCGGAAATTGATGACCTTGAAAGACAAAAAAGAAGGCTCGGAATTGAAAAGGAAGCTCTCAAGAAAGAGAAAAACAAAATGGCGAAAGACAGATTCAAAGAAATCGAGAAGAAATTAGCCGATATCAATGAGAGAGTCGACAAATGGAAGTTGCAGTGGAAAAGCGAGAAGGATCTTATTACAAATATACGTTCCCATAAGAGCGAAATCGAAAGGCTTCGCGGCGAATCCGAAATTCTTGAGCAGCAAGGGGAATTGGCGCGCGTGGCTGAAATAAGGTACGGAAAAATCCCGGAGCTTGAAAAAAAGATAAAAGTTGAACAAAGAAAATTAACCGCCATCCAAAGCAAAAGTCCCATTCTCAAGGAAGAGGTGGAAGAAGAAGACATTGCTCGGGTTATTTCGCGCTGGACCGGCGTTCCGATTTCCAAGATGCTTGAAGGTGAAATGGAAAAACTTGCCAAAGCCGAGGAAACGCTTAGGATAAGGGTAGTCGGACAGGACGAAGCCATCAAGGCCGTTGCTAATGCGCTCAGGAGGTCCCGGGCGGGCATCGGCGAAGAAAACCGTCCGATCGGTTCTTTCATGTTTCTGGGTCCAACGGGAGTCGGCAAGACGGAACTGGCAAAGGCTTTGTCGGAATTTCTTTTTAGCGACGAGAATGCTATGGTGAGGGTGGATATGAGTGAATATATGGAGCAGCACAGCGTGGCCAAGATGATTGGATCGCCGCCCGGCTACATAGGGCATGAGGAAGGGGGACAACTGACAGAAAAAATTCGGAGAAGACCCTATAGCCTGATTCTCTTCGACGAGGTAGAGAAAGCTCATCCGGATGTCTTCAATATGCTTCTTCAGATTCTTGAAGACGGAAGGCTGACGGATGCCAAAGGAAGAACGGTCAATTTTAAAAATGCGGTTATTGTGATGACTTCCAACGTGGGATCCGATATCATCTATAAGATGCAGGAAATAGGCTTTCGGGACGGAAAGGCGCGAAATATTATAGTTCGTGAGGATGAGATGAAGGAAAAAGTTATGCAATCGCTGAGGGAGAAATTTAAACCTGAATTTCTGAACCGGCTGGATGAAATAATTATTTTCCATCCCCTGGGAACAGAACAGATAAAAAAGATTGTCGACCTCCAATTGGGAATCGTAAAAAAGAGACTGGGAGAAAAGAATATAAAGCTGAGTATCGGTCCGGCAGCGGAAGATCTTCTGGCGCGGACCGGCTTTGATCCCATATTCGGAGCGCGTCCCCTGAAGAGGGCGATTCAAAATATGGTTTTGGACGAATTGGCGCTAAGAATTGTCGAAGGCAAGATCAGGGAGGGAGACAAAGTCAAAATCGGAGCGAAGGATAACAAGATCGTAATTAATAATTCATAATTCAACTTTTGTGCTTTGGGAATTTGGAGTGTTTCTTCTGACAGCCGCCAATCTTGCGGCTTTATGGCTGGTATATGATTATCCGAGCAAAGTTTTTTGGATTTTGGGGATATTTGCGCTTATAGCGTTGATTGGGACCAGGGTAATTGCCAAGCATCTTCGCTTATTTTTGCTTCTTATGCTCCTGGCACTGGGCGCGGTTCTCCTCCTCCCCCTTATCGATTCACCGGCCCAAGCTAAGGCTTTCATGGTTCTTGCCAGCGGCATATTTTATCTTGTGGCTCTTGCGGGGTACCGGCTTCGGAAATATGCGAAAGACCAAACTGCCAAAGCGATGATAAATTTGGCGTCCTTAGCCGTCCTTTTTTGCTGGTATGCCTCAGTATTCGGATGGTTCCTTAATATCGAAATATCAGTCTGGTATGTGATGGCTGTTTTGGCGGTTGTAACTTTCTTGGTTTCCTATGTTTCTATTGTTTCGAACGGGCTTGGATTGAACTATCATCAGAACATTCTCTATTCCGTTTTTCTGGCTTACCTTATTTCGGGAACCGTTTGGATTCAGAGTACCTGGCCGTTCGGATATTTGACAACCGGTGTTATTGCCCTCATAATTTATTACGCCGGTTGGGACACCGTTCGAAATTATTTCCAGGGAAAGCTCGTGAGCCGAAAAGTCGCCTTTAATCTCATCTTCCTTGCGGGATCTGTATCGGTTCTTCTTCTCAGCACTAAATGGTATCCGATAGTTTAGGGAAGACGGCAGGGAGGCACTTATTTATCGCAACTTCCGAATTTTTATTGCGAACTGTCCATTATTAGCCGGTGCATGTTTCGTGCCCACTCTAATTCTTCGCGGTTTTCGCTGGCATCGGAGATATTTTTATAACAACCCCAAAATGAAAGAAAACGAAGAGAGTAAGGGAAAGAAGCCGACCAAAAAGAGTCTGAGATTTGTCAGGTTCGTTTTTTTTGTGGTCATGGTTTTTGTGCTTTCCGGTCTGAGCGTGCTGATTATTAATCAATATTTAATTCCGTATTTCACGACCGTAAAAGCGCTAAGCAAATACAAATTATTTCAAAAAGCGACGGAGAATGTTGTTGTCGTGAATAAGACGGAGCAGGTCACGGTAAGCGATGACCAAGCCGTTTCCCATTATTCTGAAAAATCCATATCAAGCGTCGTTGAGATAGTGTCAAGAAAAAAAACAACTTCCTCCTCGTTGGCGAAAGCTTCCGCAAAAGACCAGGTGAAAACCGGCAGCGGACTTGTCGTGACTTCCGACGGGCTGGTTGTCACCTATCGGGAAGCGATTTATCCTGAACAATCGGAGTATCGAGTAATTGCTTCGGATAATAAGACGTATGAAGCAAGGGTGGTTTTTATCGACCCGTTCTCCGATATTGTTTTTGTCAAAATAGAAAACGCAGAAAATCTTCCGACAGCTTCGTTCATAGCGCCCGAAGACATAAAACCCGGATCGAAAATAGTCGCGATTGGAAGAGGCGGAGGAGATTCCAATGTTGTATATAAATCGGGTCTCATCAGCCAGCTGGCCGAGAGCTACTCAATCGGCGGTCCCGTCGCTTCCTCAGAGAAGCTTCAGGGCGTATTTTTTACTGACATATCTTTTGGAAATATCGGAGATGAAAGTCTGATCGGCGCCACGGCGACAAATTATAACGGGGACGTTGTCGGGATACTGGGATATCGGAACACTGATCAATCACCCCAGTATTTTATTGTCCCCGCCAACCATATCGAACATCTCATTGATGAATATCTGGCGAACGGAGTCGCGAAAAGAGGCTCTCTCGGTGTTTACTATATCAGTCTCGATAAAGAAAATTCCTATTTAACGGATGGAAAATATGACAGAGGAGCAATGATTTTTTCCGCCAGTCTCCAACAGGGTCTCGCGGTGATTTTCCAAAGCGCGGCGGAAAAAGCGGGATTGAAAATATCAGATATTATTCTTGCGGTTAACGGAGAAGAAGTGAACCTGGGTCAGAATTTAGCCTTTCTGATCTCGAAATATAAGCCGGGGGACAAAATTGAACTCAAGCTTTCAAGAAACGGGCAGGAAATGAATGTTCCTGTGACCCTGGAATAAGAAATCTTGACATTTTCGCGTATTTTGAATAATCTAATAGAGTTGATTTTAACTGAAAAAATATGATTGCAGTAATAAAGACTGGCGGGAAGCAATATCTCGTTAAGAAAGGCGACAAGATTAAGATTGAAAAAATTGAAGGAAACGTCGGAGACAAAGCGATTTTTGCGGAGGTTTTGTTTTTAGGCGACGAGAAAAGCGTTAAGGTGGGAACACCTTTTGTCGCAGGCGCAAAAGTTGAAGGAAAGATTTTGAAACAAGGCAAAGGAAAAAAAGTGACTGGAATAAAACATAAGCCCAAAAAGCGGTACAAAGTAAAATTTGGGCATCGGCAATTCGTAACGGAAGTGGAGATTATAAAGATATAGATAAGTAAAGGGGCTAAATTCATTAGCCCCTTATTTTATAGGTGAAGGAGGGCGGTCAATGGAATACGATTGGATGCCGTATCTATTTTTGGCAAATGCCATTCTTGGTCTGATAGCGCTTGCAATTAAATCAAAGGTCATACTCGATTATTGGCCAAGAAAAGATGAATTCGGGCTTCAATATGAAAATGAGATCATTCGGAAAGAGAAAAAGAAGAAAGTGGTTTTTAATCTCATTTTTGGGCTTTTCGTTTTTTTTGGAGCTCTATTTCTTCTAGCCGTCTATAGGCTCCACCCAAGCTCTTCCGGAAAATAGCCATTTTCTCGGAAGAAATGCCGCCAAGTTTTTTAAGCTTGGCGGCGCTCAGCTTATTATGTGTCACATTTCCTTTCTGCCTTCAATCGATCCGCTTAGCGTAGCTTCATCCGCGTATTCGATATCGCCTCCGGTCGGAAGACCGCGACTGAGGCGCGTTGCTTTGATATTTAAGGGTTTTATGATTCTGGCCAGATACAGCGCCGTCGCTTCTCCTTCCGTCGTCGGGTTTGTCGCCAATATGACTTCCTTCACTTCGCCGCTTTTCAGGCGATTTTTTAATTCGGAAATTTTCAGTTCGCTTCCGTTTTGAGCCGTGATTGTTCCGCCGAGAACGTGATAAAGGCCGTGCATGAGCCGGGTTTTTTCAATAGCGATAACATCAAGCGGTTCTTCCACTACGCAAATTACGCTTTGATCACGTTTTTTGTCGGAGCATATGAGACAGAGATCATTTTCGGAAATATTAAAGCATTGGCGGCACAACTTGATTTTTTCTTTCAGGTCTTTGAGGCTCTTGGCGAAATCTTCAATTTTATCCTTGTCATATTTCCATAAATACAAAACCAGCCGTTCGGCCATCTTTGGTCCGATGGAGGGCAGGGAAGCGAAGTGGTCGATGAGTTTTTGGAAAGGTTTTGGAAACACGACGAAAACTAAAAATTTAAAACAGAAATGAAAAAGATTTTACATTTCTCCGTGTTTTTTCTCAAGCGAAGAAAAACTTGTGAAATTATCATTGAAATATAAGGAAGCGGTGCCAAGCGGACCGTTTCTGTGTTTGGCGACAATCACCTGGATTACATTCTTGTTCGGGGTTTCCGGTTTTTCGCGGTCCTCGCGGTAAAGGAACATCACCACATCGGCGTCCTGCTCGATAGAGCCGGATTCGCGAAGGTCGGAAAGCTTCGGAACTTGCGGGCTGCGATTTTCCACGGCGCGCGAGAGCTGGGACAAAGCGATAACCGGAATATTGAGTTCTCTCGCAAGACCTTTGAGAGAACGCGATATTTCAGAAACCTCTTGAACGCGGTTGTCGCTGGAACGGCCTTCCATCAGCTGCAGGTAGTCGATGATGATTAGTCCCAGATTATGTTCGGCCTGGAGCCTGCGGGCCATTGTCCGCATTTCCATGACGTTTGCGCGGGCGCTGTCATCAATAAATATCGGCGCTTCGGACAGGGCGCCCATGGCCTCGCCTATTTTAGCGAAATCATCCTCGTCGCTTGTGCTGCGGAGCCGTCCGGTTCTCATTCGCCAGGCATCGACGCGACCTTCCGCAGAAAGCATACGGTCGACCAATTGATCTGATGACATTTCAAGCGAAAACAGTCCTACGGGAATTTTTTTCTTGAGAGCGACATTTCGGGCGATATCGAGCGCAAGCGAAGTTTTTCCGATTGACGGGCGGGCGGCAAGGATTACAAGGTCGGATTTTTGAAATCCGGCGAGAATATTGTCGAGATCGGCGAATCCGGAGGGTACGCCGCGCAGGTCCTTGTCTCCTTTGTGGAGTTCGTCGATGCGGTTAAAGGCTGATTCAAGATAAGTTTTGATCGGGACGAAATCGGCTTTGACATATTTTTGCGATACCTTGAAAAGTTTTTGTTCGGCTTCGTCAAGAACTTTTTCCACATCTTCCGCCTCTTGGTATCCAAGTTCCAAAATATCGGAAGCGGCGGATATCAGCTTTCTGAGAAGGGATTTTTTCTGAACAACCTTGGCGTAGTGGACTATGTTGGAAGCGGTGGGGACTGAATTTACCAGTTCTGTCAGATAGCTTGCGCCTCCGACGGTTTCGATCTTCTTTTTTTCCTCAAGCTTGTTGGAAAGACTCAAGACGTCAATTGGCTCGCGCTCTTCGAAAAGTTCGAGCATGGTTTCATAAATCAACCGGTGGGCATCTTTATAAAAGTCATCCGCCCGGACAAGGTCGGCAATTTTAATAATCGCGTTTTTATCAAGCATCAAAGATCCGAGTACGGACATTTCCGCCTCGATATTTTGGGGCGGCAGCCGAACTTCGCCCAAATTCAGTTTTGTATCTTTTGAAGCAGACATATATTGGTTATGCAATTATAGCACAAGAAAAAACCCTGCCTACCCTTCGAGTGTTGATAAGGTGTGGTTTACCAGTTTGAAGAATCGCTGTCGGATTGGGCGCTGTCTTGAGGATCGGCTTGGGAATCAGTGTTTTCGGCGCTGTTTTGAACGAGCGGATCATCAACGGGCTTTTGACTTGCGTCGCCGCTCCAGGTTTGTTTTCCGCTTTTGACCACTCCCGCTTTCTTCAAAAAATCGAAGAATCCCATGTTTTTTGAATTACGAATTATGAATAATGAATTAAGAATTCTTTTTTATTTTATAATCTGCTCCTAAATCTTCAATAATATATCCCATTTTTTCAATTTCTTTTCGCAGGTCGTCCGCTTTCGCGAAATCTTTGATTTTTCGAGCTTCGAGTCTTTCATTGGCCAAAGCCTTAACTCTCTCTTCCTCCGTTGAAACAATTCCATTGGCCGAAGACGTTTGAATTTTTGTTTCTGGTGTGATTATATTTTTATCTGAAAATATAAGTCCGAAAACATTATTCATTTTAGAGAATGCGGATAAAACTTTTCCCGCCTCGTCGGCGGACAAATCTTTAATTTTCTTGTTTGTCTCAGTAATGAGTTCATATAGGCGCGAGAGGGCGAGAGGGGTATTTAAATCATCATTCATTGCCGATTCGAATTTTGTCTTAATGTCTGAGCTCCAAGTTTGATTCGAAGTCCCTGCCGCGGGCGAAATTTCCTCCAGTTTTCCGAGCCATTCTGCGATTCTTGCATAATTTGCTCTGGCTTGTTCCAGCGCTTTCCATGAAAAGTCAGCTTGCTTTCGATAATGCGACGACAAATAAAACAATCTCAGGTGCATGGCATCAAATCCTTTTTCCTCGATATCCTTCAGGGTATAGAAATTTCCCTTTGATTTTGACATTTTTTCTCTCTCGACCAGAAGAAATCGATTGTGAAACCAGAAATTCGAGAATGTTTTGTCTGTCGCGCCTTCAGATTGGGCGATTTCGGCTTCGTGATGGGGGAAAATATGATCTTCCCCCCCGGTATGAATGTCAAGCGTGTCACCCAAATACTCAATGCTCATGGCGCTGCATTCAATATGCCAGCCGGGATAACCGCGGGACCAGGGGGAATTCCACTGCAAAATGTGCTTTGGATCGGCTTTGAGCCAGAGCGCAAAATCCCAGGGGTGAAGTTTATCCGGATGCTCTTCAAGACGCGCTCCGACTTTCAGATTGTCGAGAGTGTTGCCGGAAAGTTTTCCATAGTCCTTGAAGCTCGTCACGTCATAGAAAACATTGCCATTTTTTTCATAAGCGTGGCCTTTTTCGATTAAGGTTTCGATTAATTTTATCATCTGCGGAATATGAGCCGTTGCCCGGGGAAAATAATGGGCGGGAAGAATATTCATTTCTTTTTCGTCGCGGCGAAATGCTTCTTCGTAAAACCTCGCTATTTCTTCGGGGGTCTTTTTTTCACGCGCCGAGGCTTTCAACATCTTGTCTTCACCCGTATCGGCTTGGGCGACATCATCAGCCGTCAAATGCCCGACGTCGGTGATATTTTTAATCTGTCTGACTTCACAGCCGAGATATTCCAGGTATCTTCTCAGGACATCCGATGCGGTGTAGGCGCGCAGGTTACCGATATGCGCAAAATCATAGACGGTCGGTCCGCAAGAATAAATAGAAACTTTGCCCTTGTGGAGGGGTTTAAATTCTTCTTTTTGTTTGGTGAGGGTGTTATAGATCTTCAGCATGTCTTTATAGTATATTATTGATGTTTGATTGGCAAAATTATTCTTTTTTCGCCTGTTCCGCGGTGTTTCTGTTACCCTTAAGCGCCTCTAGCGAAATATTTAGGTTTATCGGCCTGTCGGGGATGAAATGTTTTGAAGTTTTTTTGGGAAATAATTTTCCGGCAAGCGCCTTTTTAATTATAATCTCCTTGGAAATTTTTATTTCCGGTCGGCGCTGCGAAACTTCTATCTCATCGTTGAAATAATCCACTAAATAAACAGGAATTTCCGTGCATCCCAAAAGCTGCAAAGCCTTTGTTCTGTGGTGCCCGTCAAGAATAACAAGGTTGTCTCTCTCCACAACAACGGGATTGCTTATGCAGCCCGTTTTATGGATATCATTTTTTATCCTTTCCAGATTTTTCTTGTCCGTTTGTTCGTGAGGCTTCAGTTTTTTTATAGGGATAATTCTTATTTTTCTCATTTAAATGCTGTTAATGAAAAAGTTCCGTGCTCAAATATTTTTCTCCTCGGTCCGGAAAAATAGTTATAATATTGCCTGACTCGATTTTTTTTGCGACTTCAAGGCTGGCGAACATCGCCGCGCCGGAGGACATTCCGCAAAAAATTCCTTCGCTCCGAGCCACTTGCCGCGCTGTTTCGAAGGCGGCTTCTGTTTCAATCATTATTATGTCGTCGAGTTTGGAGCGGTCGTAAATAGCGGGAATAATGGCTTCTTCCATATTCTTGAGCCCCTGGATGTAATGTCCTTTCACTGGTTCGGCGCTTACAATTTTTATTTTCGAGTTTTTTTGCTTAAGAAATTTTGAGATGCCCATCAGGGTTCCTGAAGTTCCGATAGCCGCGACAAAATAGTCGATTTTTCCATCCATTTGATTCCAAATTTCGGCGGCGGTTGTTTCATAATGCGCCAAAATGTTGTTATTATTTGAAAATTGATCCGGACAATAGTATTTTTCGGGGTATTCGGCGACAAGTTCGCGAACTTTTTTGATTGCACCGTCCGTTCCCAATTTCCCCTCCGTCAAAGTGATTTTCGCGCCGAAAGCGGCAATCATTTTCCGGCGTTCGACGGAAACGGCTTCGCTCATGACGATTTCAACCTTATATTTTTTCACGGCGGCAATCATCGCGATGGCTATTCCCGTATTTCCGGACGTAGCTTCGATGATTGTTTTCCCTTTTTCCAGCTTACCTTCTTTTTCCGCTTCTTCCAGCATTTTAAGGGCGATGCGGTCTTTTATGCTTCCGCCGGGATTATTTCCCTCGATTTTTGCGAAAATATTTACGTTTTTGTTCGGATTCAAATTGTTGATTCGCACAATTGGTGTGTTGCCGATAAGCTCTAAAATATTATTCATGTTTTTTTGCCAATACTGCCACCATTACAATGATGGAAGTATTGGCCGGGTTTAGGTTTGTGTTATTGATTAAGAAAAATAAAAAAACTCCTTGTCTTCGGAAAATACTTTTGATATTTTGCGAGGACGAGGAGTCTTGATTAACTTCCCGTGGTTCCACCTCGATTTAGTGAGCAGCCGGCACAAATGAAACGTTCCACTTGCCGCAAGCCATAGGCTGCAAACTCTCGATCATAGCTGTTACGGGCTTACCCGGGGAATTTTACTCTCACTGAGAAGCTCCGCTTCTGAGTGATTTCTTTTTCCAGCCTTCCGCCAAAGAGACGGAGAAACGAAGCGCACTCTTCTTCGCTGCGGCTGTTGCAATTGTTAATGTGACTTAAATACTAAGTATATTTTCCCGATGTGTCAAATCCACTTCTTCCACCTGAAAAATCCGACAGTAAGCACTGAAACAAAAAGCATAATGCCGATCCAAATCCAAAAGCCGTTTTGGTTATGACCGAAAGGAATCGGAGCGCTCATGGCGAGAATATTGGAGATAACCGTCATTGGCAGCATGACGGCTGAAAAAACAGTCAAGACTTTCATTGTGTGGTTCAATTTATCCGAAAGCAGGGCGTCATTTGTTTCCTCAAGCGATTCAACGGTTTCCTTGGCATTCTCAAGAGCGGACCAAACGCGGATGTTGGTGCCGATGAGATCTTGGTAGTATGGCCGCAATTCCGGCTCAAGGAGAGGATAGTTATCGCGGGCAAGCGATTCCAGGACCGATTTTTGAGGTTTGAGTGTCCGGCGGAAATTAAGAATGTCTCTTTTAACGAAAGAAATTTCATGGAGCATCGCTTTTTCGTTGCCCTTGAAAATTTCTTCTTCGATTCTGTCGAGATTTTTGTTGATATGGTCGATTTTTGGAAAACAGGATTCCAGAAGCATTTCGACGATGTAATAGAGCAAATATCCCGGCGACTGACTCATGTATTTTTCCCGCATTTTCTTGCTCTTTTGGATTTTTGAAAAAAAATCCCGCAATTGGAAAATATCCTGGTCGTGTCCGGTTATGAGATGATTTTTTGTCATTACGATATCAAGCTCGCTGGGGAAGGTCCGCCGGTTAAGTTTGTCAAAAAGGGGAATATGAATTGTGAGGTAAAGACAATTTCCGTAAAGTGTGGCCTTGGGGCGCGCCGAAGGCATTGAAAATTCCTCAAGCGCAAGGGGGTGAAGCTTCATTTTTTTAAGCATCAGTATTTCATCCGCGCTCGGCTCGGTAAAATCTATCCAGGTAACTTTTGATGTTGATATTTCTCTCATTTATTTTTGTTTAACAAAGCCCGGGTTAACTGATAGAATTATACCATGAAACGAGCTACCCTCAAAATGATCCGTCTATATCAAAGATATTTGTCCCTCGACACCGGTTTTTTATCATTTCTTTATTCCGAACGGATCTGCCGCTTTCATCCGACTTGCAGTGAATATACATATCAAGCCATTGAAAAATACGGCCTCATAAAAGGAGGGTGGATGGGGATTAGGCGAATAGTGCGGTGTCATCCCTGGAGTAAGGGCGGAAATGATCCCGTCAGTTAATATCCGGAGCGGGATTTTACGGATTGCTGTATATTTTTTGGCATTTGAAATCGGCTATGGATAACTCTCTCGCTTGTTAATTGTTTTTGTGTTATACTTAAATCGTAGTTTATTCTTTTCAATCCAGCTTTGCTGGATCCGCTCGGAGCGGGTTTATTGTCGGGGTAAATACAAATATAAAAATTAAAATCAATGCAAATGAAAAAAATCGTGGCGTTTAATCTCGCACTAACAATAGTTTTAGCGGGATTTTTTTGTTTTTCAGGCATCAAACCAGCGGGCGCAGCTCTTTCCAGCAACGCTTCGGCGGATGTCGTGATCGGCCAGCCGAACATGACTTCGAATTCCGAAAACCAAGGAGGTTCAGTCAGCGCATCTAATCTCTCTATGCCTCGCAATCCTTTTCATGACGGTAATAAGTTTTTCATGGTTGATTCAGTGAATAACAGAGTTCTTGTATATAATTCCATTCCAACATCAAACAACGCTTCGGCGGATGTCGTAATCGGCCAGCCCAACATGACTTCGAATTCCGAAAACCAAGGGGGTTCTCCGGCCGCTAATACTTTGAACAGTCCGTCGGCGGTTTTTTCAGATGGCTCAAGGCTTTTTATTTGCGACAGTGAAAATAACAGAGTTCTTGTATATAATTCCATTCCAACATCAAACAACGCTTCGGCGGATGTCGTAATCGGCCAGTCGGACATGGCAAGCAGTTCAGAGAACCAGGGAACGACAGTGGCGGCGAATACGATGTTTCTTCCAACGTCTATTTTTTTCGACGGAAAAAAACTTTTCGTATCCGATTGGCAAAATCAGCGAATTCTCATTTTCAATTCCGTGCCTTCCGCCAACAACGCTTCGGCGGATGTCGTAATCGGCCAGCCGAACATGACTTCGAATTCCGAAAACCAGGGAGGTTCTCCCGGGGCCAACACGCTTTATTACCCTAATGGTGTTTGGGGTAATGGAAAAAAATTATTTGTAGCTGACCAATGGAATCAGCGCGTTCTGATTTATAATTCCATTCCAACATCAAACAACGCTTCGGCGGATGTCGTAATCGGCCAGCCCAACATGACTTCGAATTCCGAAAACCAAGGGGGTTCAGTTGCCGCAAATACAATGCTTTTCCCAACCCATATTTTCCCATACGGGCCAAAACTTGTCGTTCTCGATTCAGCCAATAGTCGCGTGCTCGTCTTTGACACAATCCCAACCGTGAATAATGCTTCGGCCGACTCGGTGATCGGTCAGGCCAATTTGGTTTCAGGGGGCGTCAACCAAACCAATGATGAGTCAACTCCTGTCGCAAATGGGTTGTTTATACCAAGGGGAGTGATTGTGGCGTCGCAGAAGCTCATTGTCGGAGACTTTTACAATAATCGCGCGCTCATCTATAATTCTTTCGGTCCGCAGTGGGCCATTAACAAGAATAAATCCCAGATTCTTTCCGGCGGGGAAAAGATGAAAGTAAAAACGAATAAAGTGGAATTTTCAGGTAAAAACGCCGAATACAAAAAGGGAAGAGTAAGAATTGTTGTTGACGGGGTGTCGAAAAAAGTCGCGAAGATCGGCAAAAGCGGAAAATGGAGCGCTAAATTCACTTTGAAAGGAAGTTCGGTGAAAAACATTATAATCAGATATTACGATTCGAAAAGAAATCTTCAGACAAATTCGGAAACTTATGCTGTCGGTATTAATCGGGGCAGTTTGAACCTGGCAACGCTTGAGAAAAAAAGTTTTTCAGGCGAGGGGGATTCTGTTGCCGATCAGAACACGGAAGCCGTTCAGAATCACAGCAAATTAAAAGGCTCGGCAGCGAAAGAAAGATAGGCTGATTGGAAGATAAAAACCCCGTCCCTTTAATGGGGCGGGGTTTTCTTTTAAAGCTTCCAACCTGCTCTTTGCGAAGGGCGGAGAAGGCGATATTGAAATATTTGACATTCAATTCGAGTATTATATAATGAATTGGCACTCAGGCTTGACGAGTGCCAATGGGGATTATATAATGACCATATGCTCAGCGAACGCCAGAAAAATTTGCTTTCCGCAGTTGTTAAGGAGTTTGCGGAAACGGCCATACCGGTGGGATCGAAACATATTTCAAAAAAATATGATTTTGACTTGTCACCGGCGACGATTCGCGCCGAAATGAACGCGCTTGAAGATGCGGGATATCTCTTTCAGCCCCACACGAGCGCCGGGCGAATACCGACCGATGAGGGATATCGATATTTTGTGGAGGAAATAATGCCGGACAGGGAGCTTTCAAAATCCGATCAAAAGAAAATGCAGGCAGAACTCTTGAAACTCAAGGCGAAAAACACGCGGCTCGAGCGGACGGCGGCGAAACTGCTTTCCGGACTTTCGGGCAACCTGGCGATTTCCGGCATCATCGAAAAAGACGAATTCTATGATTTCGGGATGAAAGAACTCCTGGATGAGCCGGAATTTCGGGAGATGGACGATTTGTGCCGGTTGGCGGAAATGCTGGATTTCATTGACGAGCGGGTTGATCAGCTGGTCGGAAAACTAAAAGACAATGAAGTAAAAATTTTTATCGGGAAAGAAAATCCAATCAAGGAAATCTCCAATTGTTCGATGATGGTTTCTCCCTACAAGACAAAAAGCGGTGAAAAGGGCATTCTGGCTCTTATCGGGCCGAAAAGGATGAAATACGCAAAAAATAAGTCTCTGATAAATTATATGAAGAAACTTTTGGGGTCGGCGGCGGTATTCGTATTATTTGTGGGAACTGCAGGGTTGATAGTTCTTGAATTAAGAATTATGAATTAGGAATTATGAAATTTATGCAAAAAGAAGAAAAGAAATTTCACACTCGGATTTCACAAAAGATTTTTTTGTACGACAGGGAAAAGAATTCTTTTTTGCTCGTAAAAATGAGAGACGATCAGGCATATTTTGCAAAAAAGTACGGCGTGTGGGAGTTGCCCGGGGGAACAATGGAAGAGAAGGAGTCTCTGGTCGATTCGCTTAAAAGGGAAATTCGAGAAGAGATCGGCAAAATAAATGTGGAAATTATTGATACATTGGACACCTTTTTGGGAGAATTCAAAAGCGGTCCGGTGACGTTCCTGATCTATTTGGCGGAATACGCAGGCGGAGAAATTAAGCTGAGTGATGAACATGTGGAGTTTCGATGGGAAACGGCAGAAAACATTATTTCTGGAAAAGAATACGGGGAATGGCTGAAGCGACTGGCGAAAAAGGCATTGAGGCAGATTGAAAGGGAAGGCGTTCTTGATTCTTGGAAGCGCTGCCAAGCCGATTTTGAGAATTTTAAGAAGTCACAGGCCGTTCATCAGGAAGAGTTCCGAAAATACGCGAAGATGGATGTTCTTGATCAAATTCTGCCGGTAGTCGATAATTTCGAATCTTCTCTTTCTCACGTTCCGGAAGAGAAAAAAGAGAATGGATGGGTGGAGGGTATTATATACATAAAGAAACAACTGGAGGATGTATTGAAAAACAATGATGTTAATGAGATTGAGGTCAGGCCGGGTGAAAAACTTAATCCCGAAATTCACGAAGCGGTGGCGGGAAAAGGAGAGAGAGTAAAAAAAATACTGGCAAAAGGATATAGGCTGAATGGAAAGACAATCCGTGCCGCCAAAGTCGAAGTGGAATAGAATTTTGAACGACGAATTTTGAATTTTGAAATAATCTCCTAATTTTGAATGTTTATTGTATCATTCAAAATTATTTCAAAATTCGGAATTAAAAATTCAAAATTAACCTAGAAAAGGGGGTGAAACAAAATGAATGGACAAGGATTAATGCGCTGGTCGCCGTTTCGGGACATCGACAGGATTTTCGACGAAGATATGTGGCCTTCAACCAGTTTCGTTCCGGCGATGGACGTCCGGCAGGACAAGGACAACGTGGTCGTCGAAATGTCGCTTCCCGGGATTGACGCTGAAAAAATTGATATAAATGTCGAAAATGACGTGCTCACTGTTTCGGGACATCGCGAGGAAAAGAAAGAAGTGAAACGCGAGGACTATTATCGAAAGGAGATTAGAGAGGGAAGTTTCTCTCGGTCGGTGGTTCTCCCGATGCCGGTCATTGGTGAAAAGGCGGAAGCAATGTATGAAAAGGGGATGCTTAAGATCATGATCCCGAAAGCGGAAGAGGCCAAACCAAAAAAAATCGCAGTGAAGATTCAGGGGAAATAGTATGACCTTCGCAATCCTTCCTCTGGTTTTCAGGGGGAGGAAAAAGGGGAGTTATAAATAAATTTAAAATTTTAAATTAAACAAGTATATGGCAAAAATACTAGGAATCGACCTGGGTACAACCAACTCCGCCATGGCGGTAGTCGAAGCCGGGTCGCCAAAGATTGTAGAGAATAAGGAAGGAGCAAGAACGACTCCATCGATGGTGGCGATTTCAAAATCGGGAGAAAGGCTGGTCGGGCTTCTGGCGAAACGCCAGGCCGTCACCAATCCGGAAAATACTTTATTCTCAATCAAGCGGCTTATCGGACGCCGTTTTGAAGACGAAGAAGTGCAGCGCGATGTGAAACTCATGCCTTATAAGATCGTAAAGGCTAACGGCGGCGTGAAAATTAAGATGGGTGACAAAGAATATACGCCGCAGGAAATTTCCGCCATGATCCTCCAGAAATTGAAAGCCGACGCGGAAGCCAAACTCGGGGAAACTATCACGGAAGCAGTAATCACCGTTCCCGCCTATTTTGACGATTCACAGAGAAAAGCCACAAAGGAAGCGGGAGAAATTGCGGGGCTTACGGTGAAAAGAATCATTAATGAACCGACCGCGGCGGCGCTTGCCTATGGTTTCGACAAGAAAAAAGACGAAAAAATCGCCGTCTATGATCTTGGAGGCGGAACTTTCGATATTTCCATTTTGGAAGTTGGAAACGATACGGTCGAAGTAAAATCGACAAACGGTGACACGCATCTCGGCGGAGACGATTTTGACCAGACGATCATCAGCTGGATTCTTGACGAATTCAAAAAAGATCAGGGAATTGATCTTTCGAAAGATAATCTGGCCTTGCAGAGAATCAAGGAAGCGGCTGAGAAGGCGAAAATTGAACTCTCGACGGCAATGGAAACGGAAATTAACCAGCCGTTTATCACTTCGGACGCAAGCGGTCCGAAACACCTCGTCATGAAAATGACGCGCGCTAAAATGGAAGAATTGGTCGGGGAGCTGGTTGAAAAAACCCTTGAACCATGCAAAAAAGCGCTTTCTGATGCAAAATTATCGGCAAATGAAGTAAACGAAGTCGTCATGGTCGGAGGAATGACGAGGATGCCATTGGTTCTTCAGACAGTTGAAAAATTTTTCGGAAAAAAACCGAACGCGACCGTTAATCCGGACGAAGTCGTTGCTCTTGGCGCGGCGATCCAGGGAGGCGTGCTCTCGGGGGATGTAAAAGACGTTCTCCTTCTCGATGTGACACCGCTTACGCTCGGAATCGAAACGATGGGCGGAGTGAGAACTCCTCTTATTAATCGCAATACGACCGTCCCAACAGCGAAATCACAAGTCTTTTCCACTGCGGCCGATAATCAGCCTAGTGTCGAAATCCATGTTCTTCAGGGTGAGCGCGAAATGGCGGCAGACAATAAGACTCTCGGCAGATTTATGCTGGACGGGATTCCGCCTTCTCCGCGCGGCATTCCTCAAGTCGAAGTGACATTTGACATCGACGCGAACGGAATTTTGAGTGTAAAGGCCAAGGACAAAGAGACGGGTAAGGAGCAGTCAATCCGTATCGAAGCCTCGACGGGACTTTCCAAGGAAGAAGTTGAAAAAATGGCCAAAGATGCCGAAGCGCACGCCGAAGAGGACAAGAAGAAGAAGGAAACGGTTGAAGCGCGGAATCTGGCCGACACACTGGTCTATACCACCGAAAAAGCTCTCCGAGACGCGGGAGAAAAAATTTCGGCCGATAAGAAAAAACCGGTTGAGGAGAAAATCGAAGCGCTCAAAAAGGTCAAGGACGGCGATGACGTTGCAGCTGTCAAAAAAGCGACTGAAGAACTCTCGCAAGAGGCGCAAAAGATCGGCCAGGAACTTTATCAGGCCGCCCAAGCCGCGGATAAAGCCAAGGCAGGCGAATCCGCCTCGTCGGCAGACGGAGAAAAAAAAGATGAGAAGAAAGAGGGAGACGTAAAAGAAGGGGAAGTGGTGGACGACAAGGATGAAGAGAAAAAGTAAGACTTGATATAATCAGGGGATAGGATTCATTTCCTATCCCCGCCCATTAGTAGTAAAATAGAAACATAAAGAAAATAAATGGATGAGAAAGAACTGGCTCGGGGCCAGTCCGCCTTGGGCGGAAAAAATAAAATTTTTTCTTATGTTGTCTTGGGAATGAACGCTATTGCGGGCTGGATCAGCTGGTGGATTTTAGCAGGAGCGATTTTTGGAAAAATAGGCCATATTTGGCTTTACCCGATCCTGGCATTTAGTTTTTGGGGAATTGTTTTCACCTTGAGCCTAATATTTGTCAGGAACAGGAAATTACTGCACGCGAGTTTTATTGCCTCTGGAATCGGCTATCCGTTATTTTTCGGGATAAGCTTCTCGGTGCTGGGAGCCGCGTCGGCCGTTCTGCTCTTTGTTTTTGTTGAATTCCAGACAAAAAAGGAAATCGACCGCGGAATAAATATTGATTTTTATCATATCGTCAGTCATACTCTGAAATACTTTGTGACGACAGTTTGCCTTGTGATCGCCATTGCTTATTATTTTTCGATTATAGAAAAATCAGCGGCGCCTTCCCCGACTTTTATCGAAACAAAAACGCTTGAAACGGAAATGGATTGGGGACTGAAAGCGGCCGGATTTGTCCTTCCGGAAGACAAAAAAGTGATGCTGGATGAGATTGCAAACAATGTGACGGTGGACGAGTTTATCTCAAAAAATTTTGTGAAACCCGGAATTGACGAAAATATGGCTGCGGCGGGCAATATTATTCCCGGCGGCCCAACGGACACAACCAAGCTTATCGGGGATGCTGCAGCCGCAAAAATTAAGGAAGAGATGCTGGAAAAGTCGAAGCGGGACCTTGCCAAGCAGCTCGGAGTAAACGTGGTCGGGGAGCAGCCGATGAAGGAAGTGCTGATGAGCTATATCGATAAAACAGAAAGAAGCTTTTTTGAGTATTCCGGCTCGGAAAAATTCTATATTCCCGTGATTCTGGCTTTTGGAATATTTCTCACAGCGCGAATTCTGGGAACGGCAGTGGATATAATTTTAGGGCTTCTTATTTTAGTGATTATAAAAATGCTTCGGATTTACGGAATTGTCGGAGTGAAGCGGGAACAGAGAGAGATAGCGGTGATTAATTATAGTATCTAGTATTTCGTATCTGGTATTTTGTATGAACAAAAAAATCAGGTCATTTACGGATTTGGATGCGTGGCGGGAAGCACATAAATTAGTTTTGATGATTTATGGAATTACGGAAGAATTTCCGAAAAAGGAAATTTTTTGTTTGGTCAGCCAGATAAGGAGAGCTGCAATTTCAGTTTCATCCAATATTGCCGAAGGTTTTTCGAGAAATACTGTTGGAGAAAAATGCCAATTTTATGCGATTGCTTTAGGATCCTTAACTGAACTTCAAAATCAACTACTTGTGGCGAAGGATGTGAAATATATTAGTAAGAATGAGTTTGTCAAAATCGCCAATCAAACTGTTTCGGTTGCAAAATTAATTAACGGCTTAAAAAGAATTAAAAATACCAAATACTAAATTCCAGCTACTAAATACCAACCATGTCTAAAGACTACTACAACATACTCGGTGTCGGCAAAAACGCTACCGACGATGAGATAAAAAAGGCCTACCGGAAACTGGCGCATCAGCACCATCCCGATAAGGCGGGAGGGGATGAGGCGAAATTCAAAGAAGTGAACGAGGCTTATCAGGTGCTTTCCGACAAAGAGAAGCGTTCGCAATATAACCAATTCGGCCAGACTTTTGAGCAAGCCCAGTCTCAGGGCGGTTCTTCCGGATTTAACGGGTTTCGTGATTTTTCTTCCTCTGAGGACGGGTTTGAATTTAATTTCGGATCCGGCGGGCAGGGCTTTTCGGGATTCGAGGATGTCTTCGGAGATATTTTCCAGCAGGCTGGTTTTGGAAGAAGGAGCCGGCGAAACACGAGAAGATATCGCGGGGAGGATATTCAGATGGATGTTGAAATAACCTTTCTCGAAATGGCGGAAGGCATTGAGAGGGAAATTGAGCTCTATAAAAGAGGGAAGTGCTCCAGATGCGGAGGCGACGGTGTGGAACCCGGATCGAAAAAAATTGAATGTCCGACGTGCAAAGGCTCGGGGGAAGTGCAGACCGCGCGCCGGACAATTCTTGGAACTTTTCAGCAGGTGACCGTGTGTCCCGAATGCCAGGGGGAGGGAAGAATACCCGAAAAGAAATGCAAAAAATGCGGAGGCGACGGAAGAACCCGTGAATATGAGAAAACAAAATTCAAAATTCCCGCCGGAATCAAAGATGGCCAGACAATCAGGCTTGAAGGGATGGGGGAGGCGGGAGAAAAAGGCGGCGAGGCCGGAGATCTTTATATAAACGTCCATGTCTTGCCGGACAAAAGATTTTCACGCGAAGGCGATGATATCCAGGGCGTTGCGCGGATTTCCTTTTCTCAGGCGGCGCTTGGAGATAAAATTTCCGTAGATACTATCGAAGGCGAGATAAAGCTTAAAATTCCCGCCGGAACGCAATCGGGAGAAATTTTTCGCCTCAAAGGAAAAGGCGTGAAGCATCTTTCGCGCTTTGGACATGGCGATCATTATATTAAGATACAAGTTGAGACGCCGAGGAATTTGACGAGAGAGCAGAGGGAGATACTGGAGAAGTTAAAAGAAAAAGAATAATTAAGTCATTTATTGGCATGAAAGTCATCAGCGGCTAGAACGGTCATTAGCTCCAGTTTTTTGGATTTTTCCAATAATCGAAGACTAAAGATTTGATTCTCAGCTAATGGCTATGCTGCCGGTGACCAAAACAAAAAAATGAATCTCAATAATCTCATCAGCGGGCTTGGCATAAAAAGCAATTTAGCAGGGGATGTTTCTTTTCTAATCCTGTTTCTTCTGGTTAGCTTTGTGATCTCTTTCGCGCTCGGGAAACACCGCCTTTTGGTTTCGTTTCTTGGGGCCTACGCGGCTTATGCGGTAGTAAGTTTTTCAAACTTTGATTTTTTAAATAATCCAAACGCAAAGGCCCTGACTTTTTTGGTGATCCTTGTCGGCTTCGTGGTATTTTTTTCCAAAATTATCCATTCGAATGTTTCCGGTCATGGGCCGGCGTTCATGGCGAAATTAATGCTCGGAACAATAATTGTAGTTGGCCTTTCTCTTTCAATAATTTTAGGCTGGTACACCCCCAAAGAACTGGCCGGCATCGTAACTCCCACTACGAGAAAATATTTCACCGGAGACGTTTTCAGGTTCCTCTGGGCGATTGCTCCGCTTGTCTATTTGGGCGTGGTAAGAAAAAGAATCGACTAGCCGACGAATAATTTCAAAACCAAAAACACTGCCATGCAGGCAGTGTTTTTTTGTGGTGGTGTCTTCTGGAAAAAGTTAGAACTCACTTTCAGCAAAATCCCGATTTATGATTTTCGCCCGTTGCTTCCGCGTCAATCTTCGATTGACTTTCAAAACGGAAAATTTTTCTTTCCTTTGAAAAAAAACGGGGGGCGCGAAATTTTGAAAAAAATGGAGGAAAAATTTTCGGTTTTGAACTCCGATGAAATCGGAGGCGGAAGCAACGGCTCAAAAATGTGTAGGTTGTGCTTGAATCTGCTATTATTAGAGCTTATCTCAAAATTCCATATTCTGCTGCAAAACCGCTATTTCGGCTGCAAATTGTTCAAAACTCGTCGAAATATCGATTTTTCGCCACGAAAGCGAATTTTGAGATAAGCTCTAATTATTTTCTCTTTTTTGTCGAAGAACTTCACGATAATTTCCCAACCAGGACTTGAATTCTTCTATCGCTTTGGCATATTGTTCCAAAATTCCCTTTTCTTTTCCTACTTTGCTTTTTGCCTCAATGGCCGAAGAAATCCTTTGTGAGCGGGACTCAATCGCAGAATTAATTCTTCTGCTTATCTCGTCTTGGCTGTCGGTTTGCAAATTTAATTCTAAGCTTTGGGCCATTTCCGGAGAAATGATTTTCCCGAGAAAACTTTTAGTAAAGCCAAATTTCCATTTCCATTTACTTCGACCTTTTATCTGTGTTAAGCACGTTTCCAGCGCTTTCTTTTCATTTTGGAGTTTGCTTTCGTATTCGCTCTCGGCTGATTCTTCGTCGCCTTTGTTTTTAAGTTCTTCTTTCAACTTTTCCTCAATTCTAGAAATCTCGTCTTCATATTTGCCATCCAGCATTCTATCTGCTGTCAAAGGCAAGAGTTTACTTATTCTTTCTTGGATATAAGAAGGAGCAACCCCGGATTCCGATGAAGCCTTTTGTATTTCCAATAAATGAGAAGAAATATTTCTCTCAGCCGCCTCGATAATCGGTTTAATGTTTTTTTGTTCTCGCTTGATTACATCCATTTCTCTAATTATCTCGCTTTTCATACCCTCTTCGACTTTCGCCTTAGGTCCGATAATAGCTTCTCCTTCAAAACTGTCGAGTGGCATATATTCTATTCCCTTCTTCACAAAAGCCATACCCTCCGTATCCACAAAAATAGCCGCATTGGGGTTTTCCGAATCACCTGGAAATTGCACCTGATTTCTATCAAAAGAATATCTGAAACCGGCGGAATGCTCTTGATTCCAGTAGACCCCAACGGGAAAAACTGCGAATGTAGGAGAACTGCCTTGCTCGCCTCCTTTTACTCCCTTTTTATTGGATTTGAGAATATTGAGCACTTCACTAGCACCACCCCGAGTGCCGTGGTAAATATTTATTTTATCCCCGGCTTTTGTTTGTTTAAGTTGCTCAACATATTCTCTCTGTTTTTCTTCGGTGTCAAATTCCAACAAGTTGCTGTCGAGAGTTTCCAGCGATATCCGTGCGTCTTCTGGTTTTTTTTCACCGGTGTTATCATTCGGTTGTTCGCTTTTTCGTTCTGCCTCTAAGGCTGCTTCTCTATTGCCTTCTTCTTCGTCCATCCCTGCCTGTGTGTCCAAATTCACGCCCTGTTGTTCTGCTCTTTTTTTGAGAGATTTAATTGCTTCATTTATTCCGCCATTTCCCGCCATAATCAATCCGTTTTTTTCAATCCTCAATTCATCCAATTTTTTTTGCATTTCTGGTGTTCTTTGGATCCCAGTTTCCCTTTCTTGTCTCAGAATCTCATCTCCGCCCTGATTAAGCTCTCTCTTTTTATTTTGAATTTCTTCAGGTGAAAGCGTAGCGTACATTTTTGCAAAGCGCTGCACCTCGGGATCAGCTATGATTCGAGCTTCCCTCACTAGATCGGTAATATTGTTGTATACTTCCTCCTTCTTTATTCCTTCTCTTGTGGGATAATAATCCGGTGATCTCGCTTGCATCTTATCGTCTCTTGCCTTATCCGCTGATTCACGCTTTTCGTTCAGATTTGTAAGAATTTGTGCTGCTTCCACATCCGGAGATAAAGTTTTCTCCTGTTGATTTTTTTCTTTACCCGTTTGCAAAGGCGTAATATTTTCGTACATATTTATTTCAGCAAATCAATCACCAAAACCTGCAATGCTTTTGCAATTTTAGCGGTTGTCGCCAAAGTTAAATTCTTTTTCCCATTTTCAATTTTGCTGATATAGCCTCTGTCCGCATCTAAAAGCTTCGCAATATCGCCTTGCGACATTTTCTTTTTTAACCTGATTTTTCTCAAATTTTCTCCTAGTTTTTTTGATATATCCTGCATATTTTTCTACTTATAATAATATAACCACTTGCCTTGAAATACAATGTTGTCATATAATACCACAAGGGAGCGACGTGTTGCCCGCGCACGGGTGGGTTTGGGGCAAGGGCAACTTTCCAATTTCCCAATCTTTTCTCCTTTTTGCTTCCGCCTCCGATTTCATCGGAGTTCAAAACCGAAAATTTTTCCTCCATTTTTTTCAAAATTTCGCGCCCCCCGTTTTTTTTCAAAGGAAAGAAAAATTTTCCGTTTTGAAAGTCAATCGAAGATTGACGCGGAAGCAACGGGCGAAAATCATAAATCCGGATTTTGTTGAAAGTGAGTTCTAACTTTTTCCAAAAGACACCACCATTTCCGATTTAGCGCGGTTTTTGTTTCGGCGTTTTCGGCTTCGGCGTTTGTTTCGGCCAGCATTTGCCAGGGGATTTTGAAATCAACGGCGAGCGTTCGGGCGGAAATTCGGCGGAATATTGTCGATGGTTTTGTTTCCCGCCGAAGGCGGGAACGGCACACGAAAAACAAATTGTCGGTGAAAGCGTTGCCTTTTTCAAAAAAAATGATCAAGTATTTCATCTATTGTCGCAAATCTTCAGAAGACGAAGAGAGACAGATTTTGTCCATCGAAGCCCAGCTTACGGAACTGCGGGAATTTGCCAAGCAAAACAATCTTTTTGTCGTTCGCGAATTTTACGAGAGCAAGACCGCAAAAGAGCCGGGGCGAGAGGTTTTCAATGAAATGCTCGAGGAAATCGAAAAAGGCAACGCTTCGGGAATTTTAGCGTGGAATCCTGATAGGCTCGCCAGAAATTCGATTGACGGAGGACGAATAATTTATCTTGTGGACACGCAAAAGATAAAAGCGCTAAAATTCCCCACTTTTTGGTTTGAAGCCACTCCGCAGGGCAAATTCATGCTTTCTGTGGCCTTTGGACGGGCCAAATACTACACCGACAATTTGCGAGAAAACATTTTGCGGGGAATACGGCAAAAATTAAGGCGGGGCGAGTTTCCCGCAAAAGCTCCCATTGGATATTTCAATGAACCGAGATTGAGAACCATTGAACCGGATAGAAGGACTTTTCGCAAAGTGAAACAAGTTTTGGAAGCTTTTGCGATTGGAAATTACACTTTATCCAAAATTCAAAGCAAAATGTTTTCTCTTGGCTTGGTTGCGAAAAATAACAAGCCTTTGCATTTGTCCACGATTCAAGACATTCTCAAAAATCCTTTCTATTATGGAAATTTTCTCTACAAAGGCGAACTGTATCAAGGATCGCATAAGCCAATGATTTCCAAGAAACTTTTTGACAAAATCCAGCAAGCGATGATTGATAACGGAAAACCCCGCAAAAAGCAAAAGGAAGATTTTCTTTTCAAAAATTTCGTGCGGTGCGGCCATTGCGGATATATGATCACCGCCGAAAAGCACATCAAAAAAAGCGGGTTGGAATTCGTCTATTATCGCTGCACCCGGAAAAGCAAAACCAAGAAATGCGCGAGCGGCTTTTTGCGGGAGGAAAAACTATATGATCAGGTGAAAGAGATATGTCAAAAAGTTTCTTTACCCGATGAATGGAAAGAGGAATATCTTGAAAGGGTTTCCATTTGGCAAAATGAGCAGGACGATTCCTCGAAAGTTTTCGCTCAAAATCTCAAAAATGATCTGGAAAAGATGAAAAGGAAGCAAAACCGCCTGATGGATATTTATCTTGAAGAAGAAATCGAAGTCATTGAATTTCAGCAAAAGAAAAACGCCCTGATGGACGAAAAGAAAACTTTGGAAGAAAAATTATCTGATTTTGAGCGAAAAGGAAATCATTGGCTCGAACTCACGAGAAACTGGATAATTGAGGCCAACCAAGCCAAAAATATCGTGTGCCAGGAAAATTTTTCCGAAATGAAAAATTTTCTCAAAACCGTCGGCTCGAACCGCCGAATTTCCGCCCGAACGCTCGCCGTTGATTTCAAAATCCCCTGGGAAATGCTCGCCGAAACGAACGCCGAAGCCGAAAACGCCGAAACAAAAACCGCGCTAAATCGGAAATGGTGGACCCGAGGGGATTCGAACCCCTCGCCTCCTCGGTGCAAACGAGGCGCTCTACCAAATGAGCTACGGGCCCATAAATTTAGTTCAAAATGAAGAAATCAAAATGAAAAATTTTGGTGTTCGCTATGCTTACTTAACTTCTATAAAAAATAATCATCGCGAAGCGATACATTATTTTAAACTATAAATTTTTTATGCGGACGAAGTAAGACTCGAATTTGAGACCTCAGTGCCATATTGCTACGCACTAAATGCGGGGCAAGTCATATATCATCAGTATCAACCCCGCACTAAAATTTAATGTGGGCGATTGAGGATTCGAACCTCAGACCTCGTCATTATCAGTGACGCGCTCTAACCAACTGAGCTAATCGCCCGTTGTTGGGGCGTCAGACAGGACCGCCCCATTTCTTTCAGGAATCAATTGTCGCAAAAATGTTCTCAACGAATTGTTTATGAGCCTCGACATCGATAAATCTCGGCCCATGCGATCCGCAGATACATTTTTTCTTGTCCTTGCAAGTGCATTTTTGCACAAGCACGCCTATGCGGATATTCGACAAGGTTCCCCTTTTTACTGTCATTGAGTTAGCCCCTCCTCGTACTTTATGTTTGAATGTGGGTCGTGCAGGGAGCGAACATCGCTGCGCTCTTTGAAACCCTGCGGTTTCAATACTTCCGCCACGGGAAAACTCCCGTTTTCCCGACCCCTTTCCCGATTCGATTGTGGGTCGTGCAGGGATCGAACCTGCGACCATCAGCTTAAAAGGCTGCTGCTCTACCAACTGAGCTAACGACCCGTGTAAATTTTTCTAAACTTTATATTGCGCAAGGCTGCTGCTCGGACCTTGTCCGCCTCTGGCGGGAACTGAGCTAACGACCCGCGTTTAATAAGACAACACAAAAATTATACAGCCAAATCAATATAAGTCAATACAGGAAGCTGTATTTCCTAATAATCATACCAGTATAATCCGATTTTAGCAATACTTTGCCTTGTTTTTGCTTTCCGCATGCATTCTTGTTAAAATATATCAACAAGCCGATAAAAACAAGGGGGTGCGCGAGATTTATTAGTCTGCTGTTCTACCCGCACATTGAATAGTGGAGCGAGAAAGTTTCCGGGGCATCCCGATTGGATTTGGAATAAAAAACTGGAAAAATTATTATTATGGATGAGAAATTAAAACAGTTTTCTTAAAATATAAAAGCGGTTTTTGGGCGGGAGGGTTAATAACTTTTTTCCAAAAAATATGCTCTGCGTAAAAAATGCTGAATCTTCTTAAAACTCATTTTGGTTTTGATCAATTTCGTCCTTTGCAGGAGGAGATCATCAGCCAAACGCTTCTTGGAAAAGACGCGTTTGTTCTTATGCCGACTGGCGGGGGAAAATCGCTTTGCTATCAGCTGCCGGCGCTGGCTCTGCCAGGATTGACGCTTGTTGTCTCGCCGCTCATTGCCCTTATGAAAGATCAGGTGGATAGCCTTAGGGCCAATGGAATTCCGGCTGAATTTGTGAACAGCACATTGAGTCCATTGGAAATTGATCGGGTGCAAGCGGAAGCGAGAATGGGGAAAGTGAAAATTTTATACGCTGCTCCGGAAAGATTGGCGAATCCCGGGTTTCAAAATTTTTTGTCGGGGCTGAAAATAAGCTTGATTGCCATTGATGAGGCTCATTGCATCAGCGAGTGGGGCCATGATTTCCGTCCCGATTATAGAAACCTGAAAATACTCCGAAATATTTTTCCGGGTGTTCCGGTGATGGCGCTTACGGCCACTGCCACAAAGAAGGTGCGGGAGGATATAATTTCCCAGCTGTCGCTCGGGCAAGCGAAGATTTTTATTTCCAGCTTCAATCGTTCGAATCTTTCCTATGCAGTGCTTCCCAAAAAAGATTCTTACGATCAACTGATAAAAATATTGCGGGAACATAAAAATGAGGCCGTGATTATCTATTGTTTTTCCAGAAAAGGTGCCGAAAATTTGGCGGCGGATTTGCGCGATGAGGGATTTCGGGCGCTTTCTTATCACGCGGGCCTCGAAAGCGGGAAGCGCAGAACCAATCAAGAGAAATTTATTCATGACGAAGCTCGAATTATCGTGGCGACGATTGCTTTTGGAATGGGGATCGATAAACCGGACGTGCGCTTGGTTATCCATTATAATCTGCCAAAATCAATCGAAGGATACTACCAGGAAACGGGGCGCGCCGGACGCGATGGACTTCCGAGCAAGTGCGTCCTTTTCTATTCTTATGGAGATACGGTCAAGCAGCAGTTTTTTATTCGGCAGATAGAACAAGAGCGTGAACGGGAAAACGCTTATCGAAAACTCAATCAGATGGTTGAATATTGCGAGCTGTCGGCGTGCCGCCGCCGCCATTTGCTTTCCTATTTTGGCGAGGAGTACGAATCGGAAAAGTGCGGCGGATGCGATGTTTGCCTTTCGCCAAAAGTTGAATTTGACGCGGCTGTGATCAGCCAAAAAATTCTTTCGGCGATTGTTCGAACGGGGGAACGGTTTGGCGCAAACTATATCATCGATGTTCTCACAGGGGCGAAGAATAAAAAAATATCCGAGCGCGGCCATCAAGAATTGTCGGTTTTTGGCATTGTGAAGGATTTTTCCAAGGAGGAATTGAGGAATATCATCGGCCAATTGGTTTCCAAAAAATTGATCGCAAAAACAGGGGATGAATACCCTGTTCTTGCATTGGGCGAGTGCGGAAAAGATTTTCTCAAGAAACGGGAGAAAATCAGCTTGTTTAAACCTGATTCGGGTGCTGAATTATCTCAAAAAGGCGATGCGATTGAAACTGATTACGATCGAGAATTGTTTGATCAATTGCGCCTTTTGCGCAAAAAGATAGCGGACGAAAAAGGAGTGCCGCCCTTTGTCGTCTTCGGCGATTTGGCTCTCACTCAAATGGCATCGTATTTCCCGCAAAGTGAGGACAGTTTTTCCAAAATAAGCGGTGTGGGCGAAGAAAAACTCAAACAATACGGAAAAATATTCACCGAGATCATAAAGATTCACGCCAAACAAAATAATCTTAGTGAAAAAAATATTCCATTGAAAAGAACGGCAAGCGAGCGTCGGTTAAAACGCGCGGGGTCGACTTATCAAGAAACAAAAAAATTACTTTTGCAAAAAATGTCCGTTGAAAAAATGGCGAAAGCGAGAGAGATGACCATTGGGACAATAACGGCGCATATCGAAAAACTGGCCGCGTCCGGAGAAGAAATCGATATTGAATATCTGCGTCCGTCGGCCAAGAAACTGAAAAAAATAACACGCGCCTTCCAAGAATCCGGCGGCACAGCCCTGTCGCCCGTCCGCCAAATCCTCGGCGAGGAATTTTCATACGATGAATTGAGGTTGGCGAGGTTGTTTATATCCTTTCCTAACATTTAATGTTAGGAAGTGTTAATGTTAGGAAATGTTAGATAACACATATGCTCACTATTGCGCGATTTTTTGATTATGATAATATAAAGTTAACAATTTACGCCTAAACTCCGACGTTCCGTCGGAGCATGGCATCAAACCCATACCACATAGAAACGGCTTTCCGTTTCGTTATCATGTGGTATGGTTATCTCCCGAAAGGGCGATAGATGTCTCGAAAGAGATGTCGGCGAGCGGGAGGCCTTTTGTGTTTTCCGCTGGCAAATTAACCAGCTAAAGGAAACCAAAATGCAAAACAAAAAAACCATCGCCATCCTGGCCATCGCACTTCTTCTTTCCGCGGCATCTTCTGTTCTCGCCGCCGAGAAAGTTAGCCGCACGAAGATTGTCATCACTGAAGTTTCCGGCACAACAATCACTGCCACGAAAGGCAGCAGTGTCTACACCATTAATGCCGAAAAGGCGACTCTTAAGAATGCCAAGAATAAAAGCGCCACTCTTGACCAATTCTTTGTCGGAGACCAAATCGATGTTTCCGGGACAAGAGGAGACGACGGAATCATCATCGCTAAAACCATCAAAGACCGCTCTCTTAAGACTACCGATCTCACTCGAAAGAATGTCGGCTCAGATAATCTGGCAAACAACGCCATTTCTGACCTCAGCTTCATTTCCAACGGAATCATCACCGAAGACAAACTGAAAGCCGGAACGATTACCAATGCTTCGATATCAGACAATGCTTCGATCAGTCCATCGAAGCTGAATCTTGCGAACTATATCACCAATGACCAGATATCGCCTCTCGCCAGTATTTCCGCTTCGAAACTAAACCTCACGAATGCCATAACGACGGACGATATTCAAAACGGCGCCGTTACCAGCGACAAGCTGGCCGATGGGATAACCATCAACACCGGAAACATCACCAATCTTGATTTAGGAACCAACACCATCACGGATGGAAATTTCAATGGGAATTGGAGTTTTAACGATGGAACACTTGCGAATGTGAACACCCTAACTACCGGGACAGCCAACGTCTCAACAATTGATCTTGGAACGAATACTGTTTCGGACGGCAGTCTTTCAGGAAACTGGAACTTTAACGGAGGAAATCTTTCCGGCGTTGGGACGATTGACAGCGGAGACATTGCCACCAGCGGCACAGTCACATCGAGCGGAACGGGGAGCAACTACTTTGCGGGGAATGTGGGGATTGGGACGACGAGTCC
>JBAZXV010000011.1:0-20818 GCA_041659685.1 Parcubacteria group bacterium
TTCCTTCACTTTTCGCAGTTTTTTCTTGAAATTTTCCTTGTTGCTTTTTCGCAGGAGGCAATAATCGGGAAAAACGACATATCCCAAAAAATCAATTCCCTGGCTGGCGGGGAAAATCCTTTGTTTTTTCGGATGGAGTTCGAGATTAAGATTGTTTCTCAGGAATTTTTGGATCGTGTTCCTGAGATCGTGAAGATATTTTTTGTCAGAGTGCAGGACGATGAAATCATCCACATAACGGATGTAATATTTTGCCTTGAGGATGTGTTTCGCGTGCTGATCCAGCGCGTTGAGATAGATGTTCACGAAAAGCTGGGATGTCAGATTTCCAATCGGGATTCCTCTCGGCCGGTCATTCCGGAAAGGCGAGTCGGGCGGGAAAAGGCAGTCAAACTCGTTTCCGGTCTCGAAAGAACCGATTATTTCTCTCAAGAGCCAAAGAATATTCTTGTCAGCAATAACTTTTTGGAATTGTTTGAAGAGGATTCGGTGGTTGATGGAAAAAAAGCACTTGGAAACATCGCATTTGAGGCAATATGTTTCCGCGCCAATCCCGGTTTTCTTATGCGCCGAAGCGGCATGCGGAGCGGCTTCAATTTCTGTCCGCTGGTGATTTGAATATTTTGTTTCAGGATCGGTGCGGGGGTGTATTTTGAAATTGTTGTCAGACAAACGCCTTTCCGGGGCGTTTACTCTCTCTCTCTCTCTCTCTCTCTCTCGATTTTCCGATTTTTTTCAGAAAATATTGCAGGCGTTCCACTGCCTTGTGGGTTCCTTTTTCTTCCCGGTTGGCGAAAGAATCGAAAATGAATTTTTGATCGAAGATCGGATTGAGAATCTGATAGAGCGCGTGGTGGACGACCCGGTCGAAAAACGGAGCCGCGCTGATTTGCCGTTCTTTGGTGTCGCGGACGATGAAGAAATTATATCGGCCGTGTCTGTATGTTTTTTGGGCGAGCGATTTTTGGATCATCAGGATGTTTTCGGCCAGATTTTCATCGAAAAGCAGTATCGATTTTTTGAATCTTTTGGTTTTGGAGGCGTTTTTATAAGCCAAAGCCAGGTTTTCCAAAGAAATCAGTTTTTCAAAAAGTTTTTTGCGGGTTTTCATTTTGTCGTTTCCCGTTTAATTTCGCGGGGCGGATATCCTGACTCGCAAAATGACTTAACGGGATTTTTTTGTTTTTTACTGTATTTTTAAAATCTCTCTTTTCATGGTATAATAAAATTAACGCCAAGGAAAACAGGCGGAATCGGGTTGGGGCTTTCTCTCTCCTTCCTACGCGGCGGTAATTGGAACAATGGGTCGAACGCCGGGCTTTTCACGCTGAACTTGAACAACACGCCCGGGAACACGAACAACAACATTGGTTTCCGCTGCGTCTTCCGGAAGTTTTTATTAGTATTATCTTTGCCGGTTTTAGAGGGCATTATAAAAGATAGCACTGGATGGCCGGAATTGTTTTTGCCAAGGCGAAAACAAGCGAGCCGAAAAACTGCTTTGCCTGTTTGGCCTTTCCGCACATTTTTGAAAAGCGGAAAAAAATATCAAATAGTTCGGGCGGTTGGAGTAGTTTTGCCGTTAAAGTATCGACGAAACATCCGCCAGCTGTTTACCATATGCAGTCAGCCTAAGACTAAGCCTCAGAATGAGTAAGGCTTCTTTATTCCGATTACGGCTATCATTGCTTCAATTGTTTTCGGTTTGTCTCTTCTTGCCGAAAAATATTTTTCCGGAAGTTCGAAAGTGCATTCCTTGCTGATCTCGATGTTTATTTTCTTGATTCCTGAATCCAAAAGTTGAGATTCGGCGATTTTTTTGATATCCAAAAATATTTTATCGCCTCCGTTCTTTACCGTTTCGGGATAATTTTCGAATCTTTTCGCCACTTCGGGCCCGATTTCGTAGTGCTTTTGGCAGATAGCAGGGCCAACGCCGGCCAAGATATTTTCCGGTTTGCCGCCGAGATCTTTCATTTTTCGAGCGGCGTTTCGTATGATGTTTTTTTCGAGACTTCGCCAGCCGGCATGGATCATCCCGATGATTCCTTTCTCCGGTTCAAACAAAAAAATCGGCAGGCAATCGGCCGAAGTTATTGATAGATAAATGTCCTTACTTTTAGTGATCAATCCGTCAGTGCCGGATACGATTTTTCCGCCGTCTTTTTTGGCGATAATCTGAACATTGCTGCCATGGACAATTTCAGCGCTAATTAAATTTTCATAACCCAAACCGCATTTTTCTAAAAAAATATTCCTGTTGGATTCATTTTTTTTCATCGGTTCCTTATCTTTCAAAATCTTCATGGAGCCGTCTTTTTTTTCCGAAAAAGCGATGAATAATTCAGGATATCTTTTGAAAATAGAGAACATACGATATTTGGTCAAAAAAAACAAAAACCAACAATTCCGAATATTTCTCGGAAGAGAAAATCTGAATATTAAATTGCGGAACCCTATTCCGCTTTATTTTCTTCGCCCATTAAAAGCATTATCAGCTTATAGAGGGCGGCCAGCCCGACCAGGTCGTAGATAACCCTTGAAAGGGCCGACATGTCGCCAAAGACGGCGGCAACCAGGTCGAATTTGAAAAATCCGACCAAACCCCAATTGAGGCCTCCGATAAGAAGGAGAATTATGACTGCCCAGTCCCAGGCGCTTCTTTTTTTCATTTTTATTTCACCTCCCTTCTTGTTTCTATTTTACAATTTCTTCGATTTCGTGTCGAATGATCGAATTTTGATCCCGGAACAGGAAATATCCTTCAAAATTCTTTCCGGAAAGAAAAAGAGGGTTGTTATTCTGGTCGGTTTTGGGAAATTCATGTAGTTTCAAAATATATAGTTCTTACTGGTTCTTTTGATAAATATAATATTTTTAGGGGCAAAAAGCAAAAATGGCCCCCGGGCCATCTTAAAATTCCTCATGAAGCCAAAAATTTCTATGTGCTTGCCCAAAAAAACTCCTGATCCTGAAACCATTTTGCCAGTTTATCCTTCAGAATTCTGGGAGCGATATTTTGTTTCCGAATTTCATCGACGGGATGCCAGACGAATTCAATCTCTCCGTTTTCGGAAATATCTATGTGTTCAGGCAGCCGGACGAGGTATATGAGGTCGAAATCCTGACGGGTCTTATACCTGTCGATTTGGTAGCTGGTGCTGGTGGCGCCGATATATTTTATGTGCTCGATTTTTGCCATAAAGTTTTGTTCCACGTTTTTGGCGAGCGCTTTCTCGATTTTTTCGCGGTAATCCACTCTCCAACCAGGAAGGAAATGCCAGCGGCTGCCTTTTTCTCTGCATAAAAGCAGGTGGCTGCCGTCGACGATGACAGCCCGGACAGTTTTATTGAAGTTAAGAAAATCATTCAAAAGCATATTAATGTCTGATACAAGCAAAATTATTTTATATTTCAAAAAACCCGCCGAAACGGGTTTTTTGATTCTATATCCAATAGTGTCCGGGGTCTATCCGCAGTGGTGTCCGCAATGGGAGCAGTCACAGCTTTCTTCCTCTCCGCAGGTGCATTTATCCTTAGGTTCGCCGCAAGTTGGGCATTTGTCTTCCATTTTTCGCACAACGCATAACGCATAACTCATAACTCATAACGAATATTTTGCGTGATGCGTCTTATATTAATTTTTTAGATATTTTCCGTCGCGCCTTTTCTTAATACGTTCACTTGGCCGCGTTTTATTTCAACCAGGGTTGAAGGGAGCGAAATCATTTTACCACCTCTGATATAGAAGTCAATTTGGTCACCAAAATATTTTTTTGCCTCCAAAATGCTTTGAGCGGGTTTTTTGCCTTGGGGATTGGCGCTTGTTGAGATCAATGGTCCAGTTTTTTTGAGCAAACTGATTAAAGTTTTCTTTTTTGGCAGTCTGAAGGCCAAAGTTTTTGCCTCGCGGTGGAGATACTCAAATTTTTTAGCCTTAATCGGCAGAATGACACTCACTTTTCCCGGCCATAATTTTTTGAGAATATTTTCGGTGCTTTTATCTATTTTTACGCCAAAAATAGCAAGGTCTTTGATTGATCCAATGAGAATAATAAAAGGTTTCTTCGGATTACGCTTCAGAATCTTATAGGCGCGGGAAACCGTTTTTTTCGAGAGCGCCGAAGCCGCCACGCCATAAATCGTGTCGGTGGGGATAACGCCGATTCCATTGCATCTGATTAATTTCGATATATTAATTATGTTTTTAATCATTTGTGAAAAATAAATTAGCTGCTGTCTTCCCATATAAAGAAGACAGCAGCACAGCCGGTCGGAAGTATCAGCCTGCAATGCGGTTGATGAGCTCGATGATGCGCTCTGGCAAAATCCTGCCTAAAATCCGGTCAAGGGATCTTTCCAGGGCGTTTAACATCCGGCGAAAAAACGGCTTGGATTTGGATAGTGATATCAACATAGCTCGCACCTCCTTAGTATTAAATATAAGGAAATTAGCGGTTACGTCAATCTTTATGCAAATTTTGACATGGTTTTCAGAAAATGCTACATTTCAAAAAAGGCACACAAGCTCTTTTTTGGGGCTTTATTTTTTATTAAATTTTAAAATAATAAGTTTGCTTGTCATTCCCGTGAGACTTGTCCTTGATCCGATCAAGGAGCGGGAATTTGGGAAAACTAAAAAATTGCTTTCCGCATTAAATGCGGAATGGCAGGCACCAAACATATGAACCAAAAAAATATTGAGACCGGGCTAACTTTTGACGACGTTCTTTTGGTTCCGCAAAAATCAGATGTTATGCCCAAGGATGTATACGTGGACACGCATATAACGAAGGATATTCAGCTGAATATCCCGATTCTTTCCGCGGCTATGGATACTGTGACAGATTCGCGCCTGGCTATTGCGATTGCGCAGGAAGGGGGAATGGGGATAATTCACCGCAATATGAGTCCGTCGGAGCAGGCCGATGAGGTGGCCAAGGTAAAAAAATCGGAATCGGGAATGATTGTCGATCCGGTCACTGTATCCGCCGATGTTCCCATCTCGGATGTTTTTTCCATAACGGAGAAATATCGAATATCGGGAATTCCCGTCATTGATGAAAACAAAAAACTTATCGGCATCATCACAAACCGGGATCTTCGCTTCGAAACAAACATGAAAAGGCTGGTAAGGGACGTTATGACAAAGAAAAACCTCATTACGGCTTCGGTTGGCACCGATTTGGACAAGGCGAAAGGAATCCTGCATAAATACAAGATTGAAAAACTTCCAATCGTGGACAAAAATTATGTTCTCAGGGGCCTGATTACAATAAAAGACATTGAAAAGAGAAAGAAATATCCCAATGCGGCAAAAGACAAATTGGGGAGGCTTCGAGTCGGAGCGGCCGTGGGAACGAGCGAGGATACACTGGAAAGAGTCGAAAGATTGGCGAAAGCAAATGTTGACGTTATTTCTATTGATACAGCTCACGGCCACACGAAATCGGTCATTGAAATCTTAAAAGTTATCAAGAAAAAATTTAATATTCCAGTCCTTGCCGGCAACATTGCCACCGCTCACGCGGCGGAGGATCTTATCAAAGCGGGAGCCGACACCCTGAAAGTTGGAATTGGCCCGGGATCGATCTGCACGACCAGAATTGTGTCCGGAGCCGGAGTTCCCCAAATTACGGCCATAAAAAACGTCGTCGAAGTCGCCAGGAAGAAAAAAATCCGTGTGATTGCCGACGGAGGAATCAAATATTCAGGCGACATAACCAAGGCGCTTGCCGCCGGAGCCGATGCGGTGATGATCGGAAGCCTCTTTGCCGGGACCGATGAATCTCCGGGAGAAACGATACTTTACCAGGGACGGCATTACAAGCTTTACCGGGGCATGGGATCGCTTGGAGCAATGGTTCAGGGATCGGCTGACCGATACGGGCAGGGAAAGGTAGCGGCCAACAAACTGGTTCCGGAAGGCATCGAAGGACGGGTGCCCTACAAAGGCCCGCTTTCTCAAAGCGTTTATCAAATGATCGGAGGCCTTCGTTCGGGAATGGGGTATTGCGGATGCAAAAACCTCAAAGAACTTCATGAAAAAGCCAAGTTCGTAAAAATTACCAATGCCGGTTACAGGGAGAGCCACGTTCATGATGTGACTATTACCAAGGAATCGCCGAATTATCAGGTAGGGTAGGCCTTTTTCAGTTTGCGGCGGATGGTTCGTGATCGATTTAACGCAATTGAAATGAAAAAAGTTTCCGTTCTGGCGGAAACTTTTTTGTTGCGGATTTTTAATTTTACAGTCCGTTGAGGCTGGAGGAAAGGGTTCGCATAAAAAAAGGAATGACGAACGCCAGCCCGATGAGGGGAAGAACGATCGTGGCAATGGTGATGATGAGCGTCCACTGGAAGTATTTTCTTGTCTTCTCGACGGAAACATAAATTTCTTCAATTCTTTTTTGCATCTCATAAAAATTCGCCGAAGATTCGGAAGATTGAGGCTCGTTTTCTTTTAATTCGAAGTCCATAAATTATTTGTCAAAATTTATTTCCTGGCCGCTTTTCATGGCCGCATAAAGCTGCTGTGCGTTTTGGTTCTGCGGATTGAGATAAAGCGACGTTTCAAGGAGTTTTCGGGCATCCGGCTTTTTGCCTTCCTTATAATTTAGCACGGCCAGCTGAAAATAGAAATCGGGATTCGCCGGAAATTTTTTGAGCGCCTGGCTCTCCAGAAAACCCCTGGCTTCGTCATCGCGTTTGAGCTGCATCAGTATTCCGGCCATGTTTTGATAGGCAAGATAGTAATCAGAGAGTCCGACAGCCCGTTTATAGTATTCATAAGCCTTTTCCGGATTGCCTTCTTTTTCATATACCGCACCCAGGTTATTCTGGGAAACCGACCAGTCATCCATCAGTTCGACCGAGCGCGTAAAATGGTCTTTGGCTTCGTCTTGTTTTCCGATGCGGAAAAGTTCCACGCCGTAATTATTTTCAAGGTTGGCGTTATCGCCGTTTGTATATCTGATATCGTGGCCGTAGAGCGCGAGGCCGTTTCGCCAATTGCCGTCACGAACGACGGTTCTCGCGGCCAGGATTGGAACGATTATGGCGAGGATTGCAATCGCGGCCATATTAGAAAGCCGCTTATTTTTTTCCAATTTTGAAAAAATAGCGAGGAAAATTATTGCGAGAAGGCCGATGGAAGGAAAATATTGCCAGCGTTCGGCAAGGGTCATGTTGAGGGGGACGACGTTGAGAGCCGGAGCCAAAAATATTAGATACCAGGCGCCAAATATCAACATCATTTTTTTTATCGGGGTGCTTTGTTTTCGCAGGAATATGGCGGCAATGAAAATTATGAAAATGACAATCAAGAAGGGAAGCCAGAAATTGGAAAAATCAGCCGTTCGGACGACGAAGTTTTGATAAATCCGAAGCGTGGCGGGATAGAAAAATATTTTAAGGTAAGTGACAAGCTCTTTTGGGATGGTCAAAAGTCTTTCCAGGAGGCTGGCTTTGGCGATGGGAACGGGATGATTGGAGCTGTATTTTATTCCGGAGATCCAAAAACGGAGAATGGCATAGCAAAAAGCGGCAGTGGCCGCTCCGAAAAAATAACGGAAATAATATTTCCGTTTGGGATGCGCAAAAAGAAACAGGAACAAAAATCCGATTATGAAGATTCCGGCCGCGCTTTCTTTGGCGCAAAAGGCGAGAAAGCCGAAAAGGGAACTCCAGACGATGTTTCTCGTTGCGATTTTCCGTCTCTCATAATCAATTCCCTGCAAAAATTTGTGGATGGAAAGAAGGGCGAAAAAAACGAAAAGCGGTTCGCCGACGGCTCCGAGATATTGCACGGCTTCGGAAATCCCGGGATGGACGGCAAAAACAGCGGCGGTAAGAAAGGCCGCTTTTTCAAAATACTGAGTCCCGGCCCGTTTCAGGATTTCACCGACAACCCAAAAGACCAAGATAACGCTTCCGATGTGGAAAAAAATCTGAAGAAGATGGTATCCCCAGGCGTTGAGTCCGAAAAATTGGTAACTTAGCCAGTAGGAGAAATTCATGAGAGGCCGGTAAAAACCCATACTCGGACCCGATACGCCTGAGTTTCCAGTGTCCGAAGTGATGATTTCCCAGAGGTGGCCGGGGGTTTGAATAAGCTGATTGCCGGTAATCTGAACTTCGTCGTCCCAGAGAAAACCGTTTGGAAGGATGTTTGCGTAAGCGATCAGCGAGAAGGCGATCAGAAAAAGATATATTTTTATTTTTGGGAATCTTCCCTCAATAATTTGCCAGGTTGTGGGTTCTTCCTGATTCATTTTTTTTGAAAATAATTTATCCCCCTGCGCAGAAGACCGCGAGCGTAAGTCCGCCGGCGAGGCAGGCAAGGTCGGGGAGCTTCATTTTTCTCCATTGCCCAAGACAGGTAATCCCGATTAATTCTGAAATTCCTGACGGGGTCCATAGACTGATTTTATCATTTTCTGGTATAATGGGACAAATGATTCCGAAAACAAAAATAATTATCGCTATTGCGCTCCTTTTTTCTTTTTTTCTCCCGGCGGCGGCCGCGACGGAAGATAAGCTTGGGTTTGGAGACAGCACCCGGCAAATGACGGGAGTTTTAGGCGGAAAAAAGAAAGGATACAAGACGCCGCTCGATCCAGATTTATATCAAACGCTTTTCAATCTTCCCGACTACACCTGCCGGCAAGTTGGCTATACGGATCTGGCCGCATGCTACAACTATTTGATCTATGACCGGCCGGATCAAAAAGAGGCAATTGCGCCGCTCCTGAACTGGATAAGGAAAAAAGTCAAAAAATCAGACGACAGGGCGCGGGTAGCCGCCAGCATGGTTCAAAATATTCCCTATGATTACAATAAAAGCACCGGCGACGAGATAATACCGAGCGGAAGAAATCATGGGACCCGCTATCCCTATGAAACCCTTTATGAAAATGCCGGGATCTGCGGCGAAAAAGCTTCCCTCATAGTCCTGCTCCTAAAGGAACTCGGTTACGGAACAGCCACCCTTACTTTCACTTCGCCGGCTCTTCATCAGGTAGCGGGAGTAAAATGTCCGGCTGCCTATGATTTTCGCGATACGGGGTATTGTTTTATTGATCCGAATATCCGGCATATGATTACTTTCGGAGGGTCATACGAAACAAAAAATCCTTATCAAGTCATGATTCTCTCGGACGGGAAAACGCTTAACGCGAAGAACGACTGGAAAGATTCCCGAAAATATTGGGAAATAATCAACAGCATCGATAATGGAACATATACGAAAAAGCAGGCTAAGGCATATAAAAAATTGATAAAGAAATACGGAATGTGATTTTGCGGCGGCTGCCGGATAAATTTTCTGAATTATCAAAATATTTCATATTTCCGGGCGTATAAATTAATATAGCCACGCAAAACAACCCTAAAGGGGTTTTTTGTTTAACAACTGGCGAATGCAAGATAAAAGGAGGAAGGTTTGGAAAAATTATTAATCATGGTCCTGCTTGCAAATCTGATGGGTGCCGGCGAAATAAATAAAAATAAAGCCCCGGTTATCACTGCCGAAAAAGAAATTCCGACAGTAATAAATGTTATTGTTCCCAAAAAGACGATCAGGCGGGTAAGCTGCACGGCTTATTACGCCCCTCTCCCGAAGCAAAAAAAATACGCGCTTGGAAATTATTCAAGGGATGTGCGGATGAACGGCAGGGGAGTCGAGACAAGCTCGGGCACAAAGCCTGAGATAGGGACAATAGCGGCTGATCCGGCGCACTATAAAAGAGGAACGCTTTTGATTGTTCCCGGCTACGGCATCGGCGTTGTTGAGGATACGGGCTCGGTTATCAAGGGAAAAAAGCGCCTCGACCTTTTCATGGGAAAAGGGGACGACGGCCTTGAAAGCGCGCTGGATTGGGGATGCAAAACGCTGGACATCCAAGAAGCCGAAATCGTTAAGGTCGCCATAGAGCGAAAATAAGGGACAGCCGAAAACGCGGCTGTCCCTTAAGAATATATCCTAAAGAAAGGATTATTTCGAAAATAATTCAAATTTTTTCTTGCTGCTTTTTTGTCTGAGGTTTCAGGGAAGACAGGCGCCCGATCAGGCTCTGAAGACTCTCCCAGTCGTGGATGGAAACTGCGGAAACATCGGGATTGATTTGCTTCATTCGGGATATTTTTTCGCTTGCCGCCTTTTCGGATACCAAATCCGATTTTGTGAGCAGGATGATTTCCTTCTTCTTCGCTAATTCCGCGCTGAAATCCTCGAGCTCTTTCCGGACAATTCCATAGTCCCTCGCCGGATCGTCCGATTCCGAAGAAATGCAGTGAACCAGCACCTTTGTCCGCTGGATGTGTTTCAAAAATTTTATCCCCAGCCCTTTGCCGGCTGACGCACCTTCGATTAGGCCCGGAATATCGGCAATCACGAAATCTCCCATAACGCCGAGATTGGGCTCAAGGGTCGTAAAGGGATAATTGGCAACCCGGACGTTTGCATTGGTGAGCTCGTTAAGGAGGCTCGATTTTCCGGCATTGGGAAGCCCCACAAGACCGATGTCTGCGATCAACCTGAGTTCTATTTTAAAATCAAATTCTTCGCCGGACCGTCCTTCCTCGAACTGTTCCGGACTGGTATTTTTCGCGGAGCGGAAATCATAATTTCCTCTTCCGCCCAAACCGCCTTTGGCGGCTTGAATCCTTTCTCCGGATCGGGTTATTTCCATCTGTTCGTCTGTCCTCAGATTATGAATAACCGAACCGATCGGGACCGTTAAAATCAGATCTTTGCCGCCGTGTCCCGTCGATTTGTCCGCTTTTCCGTTTTTTCCCGCGTCGGCAATATACTCTTTTCGGCTTTTATACTTATTGAGCGCGGTCAAATCGGAAACGCCTTCAAAAAAAACATTTCCGCCGTTCCCGCCGCGTCCGCCGGTCGGACCGAGGCTCATCTTAATTTTGTTGAAGGCAACAACGCCGTTTCCGCCCTTTCCGGCGCGAACATAAATTTTTACTTCATCGGTAATCATATATTCACCTTACCTTTCAGCGGGCTATTTGGCAATGGCAGATAATAAAAAACACACCGACAGGCGTGCGTTTTAATCATTCTGGGACTTTGGGGCGAACTTCGGACTTATTTAATATCAAATCTAACCGTTTGCTAGCAATTTCAGCATTTTACTTGGCCATTCAATATTTCCTTTTTTAATTTCAGAATTGAAAAAAGCGATCATAAGTTTTTTTGGTTTCTCGGAAATTGGCGCGTGAATTATCTCGGGCCAAACTTCGCGATAGTGCAAGCCGATTTTGTCATGCTTCATGTTGCAGGCTCCGCCGTTCGGATCTTTTTGAATATAAATAATTCTGCTTATGTTATTTGTCACACAAGAACCAAGACATTGGATACAAGGTTCGAGGGTTGTGAAGAGAGTGGATTTCTTTCCGGCCTCAAAAGCTTTGAATAATTTTCCCCCGTTTCTGATTATTAGGATATTTTCTGCGTGCATGACTCGAGATTTTGACTTAAGCATATTGCTTCCGGCTGCGTCAATAATTTTATCGTCAATAGATAAAACAGCACCGACAGGATAATTAACTCCAGTTTTGCATGCTTTTGTTGCAAAATCGATAGCTTTTCGCAAACACTCCTTTTCAAATTTTGTGAGTTTTGATTTCATATAATATTTCAGCTGGGGCTGTGGGACGATGTTCGAATTATATGCTCTGAATATCCGGGCAATATTTTAGAACTTGTTGTTTTCTGCGATGCAATTCCTCTATTGCTGAATCTTTTTTCGCATGAGGACCAAATTTACTTAGGCGATCAGCGACGAAATCTATTTTTGCAATAATTTGCTTTTTATATCCAAATAACGAGGCTATTATGTCAATTTCCTCTTCATTGCCACGGTTGTATTGCCACTCTCCTTCAAAATCAGGATATTCTTCTCGAAATCTATTTTCCAAAACCGCAATAATTTGTGGTGGAAGCTTGATGCCAGAATCAAAAGCGTGGACAAGCTCGTGGGTGATGGCGCCGATAAATATATCATCTGATGCGTCCATTAAGTTAGACCACTCTGAATTCCATTCCTCATAAGGGTCGAAAATGGAAACGATTCTGGTATTTTCTGAAAATTCAGGTAGAACGAGTATATTGTTCATCTCCTCGCCTGACATGTTTATATATTCAACTTGCCCAACAAAAGAGCCGGGAACTGAATATTTTATATTTTTCTCCTCCATTTTTCTGATTTCGGGTAAGCTGCCAATAGAGTCTCCTCCGCTGTGAACTTGCTCTAGGAAACCAAAACCGATATTTTTCCCCAAGCCCATTTTTTTGCGAGCTTCCAGAAATGCAGGGATAAGCTGTCTCAAGCGCTCGCGAAATATTTTTTTGCGCTCCAAAAAATCTATAGAATCCGGAGATTCTTTTGGACCTTTTACTTGCTTTGGTTTTGGAAATTTTTCCATTGAAATTGTCAGCTAGGGATATGGAACGATGTTCGAACTTATTTGAATCTAAAACGAGATTACAGTCAGTAAATAATTATATTTAATTTCACAATTTATTGTGGATTGTCCGGATTGAAAATTTGTTCTTCGACCAACGCAACCTTAAATGCTTCGTGATAGTCGTCAATGTGGAATAGTTTTGACTCGTGAATTTCAACCGTAGGGGTATTGGGTGCCGGCGCAATTCTTACCATGCCATCTTCTTTAAATTCCACAACCATAAGACCAATGTGAGCGTAGGGGCCTTCAATTGTTGCGACGAGATCACTGACTACAAAGGGTTTCTTCTTCTCTAAATTGGCTAAAATATCTTCGATTGTAGCTTTCTTGAATTTCATAGCCCTTTCGCTTGAACTTATCTTCGATCTATCAATAATATAAGGTTCTTTTTTTTCCATATTTTTGATTTAGATTTTACTGTTTATGTAGTATATCTAGTATATCAATTTGTTGAATAAGTCAGCTGCCCGGGTAGGATTCGAACCTACGCAATGGGGGTTTCAAAGACCCCTGCCTTACCGCTTGGCTACCGGGCAATTTTCTGCGATTTTTCAACTATTCCTTCAATCCACCCTTTAATTTTTCTATTGAAATCAGTGCTTCTTCTCACATCAATCCTCAAGAGACCTTTATAGCTATCGCCAATATTTTTTCGATTAGTCTTAATTTTATTTTTTTTAAAATATATTCTCTCAATCTTTACCCGCATCATATCTTCCCAATATTTTTTTGCCGATATCTGATCAGCAGTTTCATGGATATAGATTGAGTAAATCAAATCTTTTTGAGGAATACTGCAAATATTTTTTAGCCAATTATCGAACAAAATCATCATATTCGGATCCGAGTTGCTGAAAGTTACTCTTTGGGAAACGTTATGATCTTTTTGTTTTGAACCCTCTGCCCAATACAGCATAACGCCCATAAGCCACAAATCATTCTTCATCAAAGCGCTAGATTCTTTTTTTGCTGAATAAATTATTATTTTTTCTTTTCTAACTCTTTTTTGCCGACAAGCCTGTTGCGCCTTGAGTTGCGCCGCTTTTCTCTTGAGAGTCAATCTTTGCTTTTGCCTTTTTGCTATTCCGAGATCGCGAAGCCAAACGGAGAGCGTTGACTTGGATACTGGAACCAAAGCCAATATCTCGTTGTAAGAGTGTCCCGATTTTCTCAATTTTACGGCTTCGGACTTTTCTTTTTCTTTAGCAATCATATAAAAACCACAGTTAATATTTCTACATTATATAACTGTGGTTCGATATTGTCAAAAAACTGCTCACTCTTTTATTATCTTGCCGCCGAAGATGTCCACCGCTTCCTGGAGGAAGCTTTTCTTCTCTTTGTAAGCAGGATATTTTTCCTTGAATTCTTTTTCGGTGTGTGTCTTCAGTCTCAAAGCGACGCCGGTTATATTATCAATCGCTTTCTCAATTGTCAATCGATTCTGGGTCTCGGATATCTTGTCGCCGTAAAAAGAATATTTAGTGCGAAGAATCAGATAATCTCCTTCAATAACAGCCGGCAGGGACATTTTAAGGACGGAAGACAGGGAATGGTTGTAGCTTTCCAGTGATTTGATTACCTCCGGCCAGCGGGAAGCAATAAGATCGAGATCCGCCTCGCTGCCGGGTTTTGATTTCTGGACGGCCGCTTCTGCTTGAATATTTTCGCTCCGGATTTCCTTTTCCGGATCTTTCTTTTTTGGGGATGCCGGTTTTTTTTGGCCTTCGTGAATGTTTTTCAAGGCGCTATCCGGATCCGGCAGGGGAGAGGATTGAGGAATTGCCTCTTTTGGCATTGAGCGCTTTCGAATGGTTTTGGCGATGCTCATTTCCAAATACAGCTGGGGGATGGGGCTGTTTTTGAATTTTTCGATATTCTCCTGGAGGGCGTCGATAAAATCCAAAATTTCCTCCGTCCCGACCTCAGCCGTTTGTTTCTTGATTTTCTCCATTCTCTCCTTGGTCAGTTCATACGAAAGTTTTTTTCCGAGGTCGGGATTAATTTTGAGGATCAGCATCTGGCGAAGATATTGGAGAAGGGATTTTCCGAAATTCTTGAAATCAATGCCTGACTCGCGAAGCGAATTTATTTTTGAAAAAGATTCGGAAATGTCATTTTCAAGAAGCGACCCCACAAAATCAGCCAGCTCTTTTTCGGATACCGTCCCGATAAGAAATTCCACGTCTTTTGCGGTTATTTTTTTGTCCTCAAGGGCAATGATCTGCCCGAGGAGGCTTTCGGCGTTTCTCATGCCTCCTTCTGAGTGCGTGGCGATGATTTCGAGCGCCTCCTGGTCCACCTTTACTTTTTCGAGTTTTGCGATTTCCTCCAGGCGTTTCATTATTTCTTCGATTGTGAGGCGCGTGAAATCAAAACGCTGGACTCGGGACAGAATCGTTTCCGGGATTTTGTGGACTTCCGTTGTGGCCAGGATGAAAATGACGTGCGCCGGAGGCTCTTCAAGGGTCTTGAGGAGGGCGTTGAAGGCTCCTCCCGAGAGCATATGGACTTCGTCTATGATATATACTTTATATTTCAGGAATGACGGGGGCAATTTCACCGTTTCGCGAAGTTCGCGGATGTTGTCCACTCCCGTATTCGAAGCGGCGTCGATTTCGATGATGTCGAGGGCGCGACCGTCTATAATAGTTTTACAAGCAGCGCATTTCAAGCATGGTTCGCCTTTATTTGAAGAATCCGCCTTCGCATCGCTTCGGCGGATGTTCGATTTAGTTGCGGCTCGTTCTTCGCCGACTAAATCGGCGCAATTTATTGTTTTTGCAAAAATCCGGGCAATTGAAGTTTTTCCTGTTCCGCGCGGCCCGGCAAAAAGATAGGCCTGGCCGATCCGGCCGGATTTAATGGCATTCTTCAGAGTCTGGACGACATGTTTTTGCCCGATAACTTCCGAAAAGGTCGCCGGACGGTATTTGCGGTAAAGAGTGGTACTCATACTGGGTTATTATAGAAAATTAGAAGGGGAAAATCAAATGCATTGAATATTGTTTTTGTATCGAGAATATGCTTAACTGAAATGCTGGATTAATTTATTCCAGAGGAGGAAAGAACCATGGCATCTTTAAACCCGAATTGTCCCGAATGCAGCAAGCCCTTACGGCGCGTCTACTATCCTTCAGGCAGTATGCTGAATGAGGACCAGTGGAACGCAGTGAGAGCAGGCGACTACGTATGCAGCCACTGCAAGGGAAATCGCGGTCGCGACGGCCGCCGATATTTTTGGGAGAGGGAAGTAAGACAATCGGCGCCATAAGAGATGATGCCGCATAAAGAAGGGTTGGACCGGGTAAAATAACTCGTCCAACCTTTTTTGTTTGCCAAAGCCCGCATTAAAAACAGACAATCCGAGCAGTGTTTGCGAACAGGTTCTAAAAAATAATGATTTTTCGGAAGGATGTTTAATTTTAGCGCGGGGCAAGAAAAAAAGCGTTCGGCGCTTGTTTAACCCCCTCTTCAATTCTCCCCCTTAAAAAGGGGGAGAGGATGGAAGTGACTACTTCTTGAATACCCAAAACTTATAGCCGATGAAATTCCAGATAAGTCCCACTGCCGAACCCCCGACAGCGCCGAGATTGCCCCAGATTTTTCCGGAAAGCTTGATGAAGGTGACGGCGGGAGAGATATAACTCACGATCAGGCTGGCAGTCGTAACATTGATTACCATTCCGATAATACTGACGAAGAGAAACTGGGAAAATTGTTTTCCCTGCTCGGTTTTCTTTTTATCCTGAAACGCCCAGTATTTATTGAAAAAATAACTGAAGATGACGGCGCACAGAAATGAAATCGCCTTGAAAGCGGTGTAATAAATACCGGTGCTTTTTCCGCTTAAGGACATTTCAAGGTTAAGAACGGCAATGTCAATAAAAAAATTCATAAAGCCGATAAGCGCGAACTTTATGAATTGCGGAATAATAGGGTATCTTTTCACCAACGCAGCCACGATGGCTTTGCTCATGTTTTTGTTTTTATTTATTAAACTTTGAAAATAATGATAATAAAGACAGCTTAAATTGCGGATTTACCGGCTTCTTCCCGAAGCTGATTGATTTCAGGGGTCCATTCGTCGATCAGTTCGCTTTCGAGTTTTCCGTCCTGGCCGTACTTGCTTACCGTATTTTCAGGCGAATCATCCGAATCCTTGCTCATATCATCCGCCTGGCTTTCTCCAGAGTCGATTCCAAATCCGCCGGTTGTTCCTTTCTTAACAAGGTTTTCGATCGCGCCCCAGACAGAGTCGCCTAATTTCGGGGTTACGACGGTAACTTCGTCTCCCGGCTCGGCTTTGAAATAGGTGACCGAGGCGAGAAGCACCCGGTAGGCTTTACCATCGGCAATAACCACATAATTTCCCAGATCGTCCTGGCTGACAATTCCAATCAATCTCTTTCTCTCGACTGGGCCGATTTGCTTATAAACAAAAGAACCATCCGGAGTAATCGTAAGTTTCAGCATATCTCCCTCAACCAGCTTTGATTTCGATGCGTAGTTAGCCGGAACGGGGTACTGCTTTCCGTTGGTTCCAATCATTACTTGTCCGTCAAAAACTCCTTCCACAATTTCTCCTCCTTCTTCCTCAGGGGACAGAGTCGGGGTATTTCTCTTTGATAGTGGTTTCCCTTCAAGCTGGGCCAGCATTGCGCGAGCGGAAACAATAGTGCGTTCGGCATTAGAAATCATCTCCCGGATGGCGGAAATTTTCTGGAGTTCTTGGTCCTTATCTTTTTCGGTTGTTTTCTTTTTTGGCATTTAAATTTTTGCGGCAAGCCTCCAAAAAGAAAAATCCCCCTTGGCAAACTTGCAGCTTTTGTATTTCTTTTTGTATTACAACTTGATTATACAACTGCTTTCAAAAGCGCGCAAGAATATGGGTCCGAAATACTGCGCATGAAAGAGTTTTTTAAAAAAAGTTGGATTTTTCTAATCAAATTTTACAAGTATAATATTTTATTGAAGATTAAATAGTTTTCGAATTATTCTCCGGTTTATCGCAAAAAGTGGATAACTTGTGGGTATTATCCATATCAAATGGCTTATATAAGCCATTATTGTTTTTAGGGAAAAGTGTTGACCGATGTTTTCAAGTGGGTTAGAATGTATTTGTAGTGTTGCGAAGTGGATAGAAGTGGGGATAACTCGGCCACTTTGGGGATAACTAAACGGGGGAACACTGTATTATTTTTTCTTTGATTGTCTCAAAAGCAATGTTTATTGGAGAATACTCGCACAATCTGGACCCAAAAAAACGCGTCGCCATTCCGTCGAAATTCCGGGAAACCTTTTCGGGCCGGGCGGTTGTCACGCGAGGCCTCGATAAATGTCTTTTTGTCTATCCAATGAAAACATGGGAGGATTTGTCTTCGAAACTTGGCAGTCTGCCGATGGGGGAGTCGGGGACGAGAAGTTTCGTCAGGCTTATGCTGGCCGGAGCGGTCGATGTCGACATAGACAAGCTGGGGCGAGTCCTTGTCCCGGACTATCTTAAAGAATATGCGGGACTCAAAAAAGAGGTTGTAATCGCGGGACTTTACAACCGCCTTGAAATTTGGGACAGCGAAAATTGGGATAAATACAAGAAAGAAGCCGAAAAGAACACGGACGAGATTGCGGAACAGCTCGGAAAGCTGGGAATTTATTAAAAATGTAAAATTTAAAAATCAAAAATCAAAAGTCAAAATGGCAATTCAAAATGAAAAAATATTTTGAATGTCGAAATGATTTTATAATTCGAAACATTTTGAATTTTACACTGTCATTTTTCATTTTGATTTTTGCATTTTGAATTATCGATGGTTCATGAACCAGTATTGCTTGGGGAGGCAATCGGGAATTTAAATATTAAGCCGGGGGACACGGTTGTTGACGGGACACTGGGGGCCGGAGGCCACTCCGGCGAAATCCTGAAAAAAATATTGCCGAACGGAAGGTTAATTTCCATTGACCGGGACGAAAAGGCAATAGAAAATTTCAGGAAAATCATTTTAAAAAGCAGGCAGGTTCGGATCTGCCCCGCACCGATAAATAATAATACCAATAGCGAAAAAAATTTTCCTGAAAATAATAAAATAGGGAATCGCGGGGAAAATATCGCTGAGTATTGGTGCGGGGTGTCCGATAATTATGCCAATTTAAAAGAAATTCTCGCTGGGCTGGGAATAAGCGCCGCGGATGCGGTTTTGGTTGACCTTGGTTTCAGTTCTGATCAAATCGAAGACCCGGAAAGAGGATTCAGTTTTCAAAAGGACGGTCCGCTGGATATGAGATATTCTCCCGCCGCTCAGGAATCCACGGCGGCCGGCGTGGTCAACGGATATTCGGAAAGGGAATTGGCGCGCATTTTTAAGATTTATGGGGAGGAAAAATTTGCCAGGAGAATAGCCGGAGCGATCGCCGAATACAGAAAGGAAAGAAAAATAGGCCGCACGAAAGAATTGGTTGAAATAATCGGATCGGCCGTTCCTCAGAAATACAGAAACAGCCGAATTCATTTTGCCACACGGGTGTTCCAGGCTCTTCGAATGGAGGTGAACCAGGAACTTCCCAACTTAAAATCATTTTTAGACCAGGCAAAAGATGTTTTGGCTAGCGGGGGGAGGCTAGCCGTGATCAGTTTTCATTCTCTGGAAGACCGGATCGTAAAAGAATTCTTCAGGCTGCATTCAAAAGATTGCGTCTGTCCGCCGAATTTTCCCAAATGCGTCTGCAAGCACAGAAAAACTCTGGAAATTATCACAAGAAAGCCGATCCAGGCCGGGGACAGCGAAATATCCGCCAATCCCAGGGCCAGAAGCGCGAAACTTCGGGTGGCGGAGAAAATTTAAGCCGGTTGCCGAAAAATAAAAAGAGTCATTAATCGGGGGGACGAAAGTCCAAATGAGCAGGTTTCTCACCATCACCAATTCCAATTCCGTAAGCTTTGGTGAAAGAAAAAAAACAGTAAAGCCAAATTCCCTTAAAGTGGGCAACATCACCTTAAATTTCTTGGTGGCGGCTTTGATTTGTCTTCTTGGAGTATTCTATATTTTTGAGGTCAACAACATGGCGACGAAGGGATATGACATAAAGAAGCTGGAAAGTCAGATCGGCGATCTTAAAAAAGAGAATGAAAATTTGCAAATCAGATCGGCGGAACTCAAATCGATGTATAATATTGAGGAAAAAACCAAAGAACTCAATATGGTTGCGCCAAAAGACATAAGTTACCTTAATGTTCCGGGTAACGTGGCAATGAAATAGGGTGCCTATGCAAATTCGCATCCGTATTACTTATGACCAAAAATAAGCGCTCAAAGCACAATACCAGCTCGCTGAAAAAAAACTTCCGGATATATCTTCTGGTTGTTTTTGTTTTGCTGTCTGCCTGTTTCATCCTTTTTCGTTTGTTTTTTCTCCAGATCACGACTCATGCATACTATGAGGAGATGGCTTCCGACCAGCATAAGATCTTTGAGGATCTCGTGCCGAGGCGGGGGGAGATCTTCGTGAAGGACGGAGACGGATATTACCCCGTCGCGGCGAATAAGGAGCTGAATTTGGTATATGCCGTGCCTAAAGAAATAGAAAATCCGAATGAGGCGGCGCGCGAAATATCGGCAATCCTTGGAATTGACGAGGGGGAACTAATAAAAAAGCTCGATCAGCCGGAAGGATGGTATTCGGTTATTGCTCACAAGGTGGAGGACGAAAAGGTAAATGCGATAAAGGAAAAAAACATAGCGGGAATCCATTTTTCTCCGGAAAACGAGCGCACTTATCCGGCCGGATCTTTTGCTTCTCAAATTGTCGGTTTTGTCGGATCGGACGGAGAGAAGATAAAAGGGCGTTACGGCCTTGAGGCTTATTGGAACAAGGAATTGGAAGGCGAGGAGGGGAGATTGGAACAAGAAAGAGACACGGGTGGGCGATGGATATCAATCGGGGAGAGAAAAATGACGCCGGCAACGAACGGGTCTGATCTTTATCTCACCATTGACCATACGATTCAATACCGGGCGGAAATGGCCATAAAGAAAGCGACGGAAAAATTCATGGCGGACGGCGGCAGTATCGTCATCATTGAACCTCACACAGGAGCGGTGATGGCGATGGCTTCGTGGCCGACCTTTGATCCCAATGAGTATTCAAAAGTGGAGGATATGTCGGTTTTTTCCAATCCAGCGGTAAGCGGGACATACGAGTGCGGATCGATTTTCAAGTCAATCACCATGGCGGGCGGTCTTGACGCCAAATTATTGACACCGGACACAACCTATACCGACACAGGGGCGGTCAATGAAGCCGGTTACACAATAAAAATTCGGATGGAAAAGCCAAT
>JBAZXV010000012.1:0-16960 GCA_041659685.1 Parcubacteria group bacterium
GATGCCCTCGGGAAATCTCAAAAAACTGCGCTCGAAATTCACCGATTTTTCGGTTGTCGGTGAAATCTTGAAAAAGGAAGCAGGGGTGCTTCTCGTGAAAAACGGAAAACGCCTTCCCATCGGCCGCGGATTTAATCATTTCAGGTGATTTAATTGATCATATTGGAGGACATCCGCGGTGCTGATTCGGGGCTGCTGCAAAAATATTAAAAAGTTGAAGGCAAGCGGGATGCCTCTCGTTAATTTCTGAGTAAATAAGTCTGGAAAAATCAGGTTTTTCAGTCTCTGGCTTTAAAAAAATAAACTCAGCTGAAAAGAAGGGGGGCGCCTGTTCGCTTGTTTTCTTTGCCTTATCAGTCAAATATTTGTTATGCTTAAAAAGAAATAGGGGATAATCGATAAAATGAATAAATGGAAAAACTGGGAATTACAAAGGAACAGGCCGATAAATTAGCGGATGAATGTATTAAAGATTCGGTGACGAAACTTCATCTTCTGGAATCAGAAGCTATTATGCGCTCGGTGGCCAAACGCTTGGGCGAAAACGAAGATGAATGGGGAATTGTTGGACTGCTCCATGATATTGATTGGGATCTCACGAAAAATGACCAGGAAAAACATTGTGTCAGAGCAGCTGAAATATTAAAGAGCGCCGGAGCGAGCGACTTCCTGATTGAAACGGTGCAGTCGCACGGCTACGCGAATGAAATGATTCCCGCGCTTCAAGTCAAACAACGCGAAACGAAAATTCAGCACTGTCTCGTGGCCGCCGAAACTCTCACGGGTATCATTGTTGCTTCGGCGCTCGTCCAGCCGGACAAAAAACTTGCGAGCGTGAAAATGAAATCACTCAAGAAAAAATTCAAGGACAAATCCTTTGCCGCCAAATGCGACCGCGAACTCATTCGCGAGTGTGAAAAAGCGGGAATTCCGCTTGATGAGTTCCTCGAGATCGGTCTCTTGGCTCTCCAAGGGATTAGCGATAAATTGGGAATGTGACATGTGCATATAGAAAATAACCGAAAAATTCGTCGCCGATGCTTTTTCAAAGGCCGGCAAGCCGACGGATATTCATCATGCCCAAAGAACAGCCTATTGGATTAAAATCTTAAAACCGGAAGCGGACGAAGCCATGCTTGTTGCCGGCGTGGCGCATGATATTGAGCGGGCGTTCCACGGCGATTGGAAAAAGGGGTCGGAAAATCCGGAAGACTTGCGAAAACACCAGGATCTCGGCGCCAAGGAAATTGAAAAATTTTTGCGAAGGGAAAATGCCGATGAAAAAATAATCGCGAGAGTTAAACATTTTATTTCCAAGCATGAAGAAGGCGGGGACGCCGATCAAAATATCCTTTGCAATGCCGATTGCCTTTCGTATTTTGAGGAAAAAGCGATGCGGCACGTGAAAAATGCCAAGGCGGCGGGGAAGCCTATTGAAAAATTGAGAAGAAAAATTGAAAATAAATTTCAAAAGATACATTCCGAAAAGGCGAAACAAATCGCGCGGAAGTGGTATGAAGAAGTGATGGAAGAGCTGGAAAAATAAATTTTTCATCATTATAAAATGTCAGTCGAAAGACCAAATGAAAATCCAAAAATGCTGAATTTCTTCTATGAGGGGAAAAAGTATTCTGTCCCGCGTGTGAGTTCGCCGGCTGAGCTTTTGCCTTTTCTCCACAACAGGATACTGCCTGGCCTTGAAAGGTTGAAGAAAGAAAAAGCTGCGGAAATAGAAAATCTTGAGATTGGTTTGTGCTTTGCCTGGTTTGTCCAAGAAGGGGAAGGGTTCGAAGATAAAGATCCGGCAGCGGCCAACGCAATAAAAGAAGTGTTGAAAAATGCAGGTTTTAAAATTCCGGATATTCCATATAAAGCAAACCGTTTTTGCACTTCACGAGACTCATTTCTTCATAGAATGAGGCAAAATCCGGAACATTACACTGATTTTGATCGAATACATATTTTAGCGCCGGCGTATGCGTTGGCATATACCGAAGATAATTTTCCAGATCAATTAAAAAATCCTGAAAAATACAAAATTGAGCTTTCATTGAATGACGGAGTTGCTATAAGCTACAGGGATCTCATGAAGGGAACAAATCTTCAAAATAAGGAAAGATTATATTTTGAAGAAATTGTGAAAGTGATGGATAGATTAATGAATATTAAGCCGATAAAAAATTAGAGAGGATAATCTTAACGTTCCCAAAGCAGAGCTTTAGGAATGAAAAAACCTATGAAAATCGCAATTTGTGCCAGCATTGAGTTCACGCCGAAAATAAAAGAACTCGCGGACGCATTAACGGAGTGCGGCCACGAAGTCGAAATTCCGCTCACGAGTCAGAAAATTCTTCGGGGCGAACTGACGCTTGAAAATTTTTTGAAGGAAAAAAAGGAACGAGGGGACGGAGCGTTTCGGAAAATAAAGGACGACGTTATCAAAAGATATTTTGAGATTATAAAGGGAATTGACGCGCTTTTGGTTCTCAATCTCGAAAAAAAAAGCGTTCCCGGATATATCGGCGGAAACACTTTTCTTGAAATGGGCTTTGCTCACGTTCTCGGAAAGCCGATATATCTTTTCGGCGCCATTCCAGAAATGATATACACCGACGAAATCAAAGCTATGCAGCCGGTGGTGATAAGTGGGGATCTGTCGAAGATTATATAATCGTAACTTAATATGAACGAACGAACGCTTTGCTTTTTAGTAAAAATCGGAACTAACGGGAAAATAACTGAGGTTTGTTTGGGTATGAAAAAGGTTCGCTTCGGAAAGGGATTATGGGCCGGGTTTGGCGGAAAAATTGCGGAAGGCGAAAAAATCGAGGAAGCGGCTCAAAGAGAAGTTGAGGAAGAAACGGGTGTGAAAGTGAAAGACATCCAGAAAGTGGCCGAAACGGATTTCCGATTTCCAGACAAATCCGATTGGAGCCAGTACGTTCATGTTTATCTGGCCGACGTGTGGGACGGTGAAATATCGGAAAGCGAAGAAATGAAGCCAGAGTGGTTTCCGGTCGGTGAAGTGCCTTATGATCTTATGTGGAAAGACGCAAAGTTTTGGCTCCCGCAGGTCCTTGAGGGAAAGAAAATAAAAGGTGTGTTCACTTATGGCCCGGATGATGAAATTAAGGAAAAAAATGTGGAAGTCAGCAATATTTTTTGATTAGAATATATGAAAAAAATAGTCGTAACAAGTGATAAGGGATTTTCGAAAGATCAAAAGAATCGTCTTAAAAAATTTGGCGAAGTCACGTTTCATATTGATTCTCCCAATACACCTGGCGAATGGCTGAGCCGGGTTCAAGGAGCTGAAATTATTATTAGTTCGCGTTTCGGTTTGAAAGACAATTTATACAATTTGCGCGATGTTTTTGTTTCCTATCCTTTTGTTTCGCTCGGAAATATTAATAAAGAGAAACTGAAATTAAATAAGGTGATTCTAGCCAACGCGCCGGGCTCAAATAAAAATGCGGTTTGTGAATGGATAACAGTTATGATGCTTAATTTGACCAGAAAATTCCATGATTATTTGAGTAATAAAAAAGAAATGCCGCTGGTCAGTTCGGGCCTCAAAAACAAAAAGGTTACGATTCTGGGAAGAGGGAATATCGGTGCAAAGATGGGTTTGATTTGCAAAGCTTTTGATATGAGAGTCAATTATTTCAGTAGGGGGGATGATTTGATTGCGAAAAGCGGGAAAGCGGACATTATCATTAACTGTTTAAGCCATAATGAGTCTACCGCCAATTTATTGGACGAAACATTTTTTAAATCTCTCCAGCCTGGAATATTTTTTATCACCTGTGTTAGTCAGAAAATATGCGATTCGGATGCGATGATCAAAGTTTTGGATAAAGGCATTCTGGCCGGTGTTGCGGATGACTGCGCTAGCGGAAATGTTGGGGACACGAATTACGAATATTACAAAAAAATATCCGAACATCCGAAAATATTAGCCACACCTCATATCGCCTGGGCGTCCGAAGCGTCGATTGCTGACGGAAACGAAATGTCTATAAAAAACGTTGAAGCTTGGGCGAAAGGCAAGCCGATAAACATAGCAAGCTAATTTCAGTCGAGGACAGTCCTCGACGAGACATAAAAGAAAATAAATGTATTAGAATATGAGTGTTTTAATCGCCATAGCTGTATTTATCACAGGAATTGCCGCGAGTTTCATCGGGGGAGTGACTTCTGGCGGCGGAGGACTGCTTTCTTTGCCCGTTCTGGTGTTTCTCGGATTGCCGGTCGACGTCGCAGTGGCTACTAATAGATTTGGAACCCTGGGAAGTAATATCGGAAATCTTGCCAAGTTTCTAAAAACGGACAAAATTGTATACAAATTTATGATTCCTTTGGCAATCGTGAGCACGATCGGAGGAATCGTCGGCGCAAACTTGCTGCTTGAGGTAAACAAAGATGCCTTGACTAAAATAATCGGTTTCATAATATTGCTGCTCGTGCCCATCGTTTTATGGAAAAAAGAATTGGGTTTAAAAGAAAAAGAGCGCTGGAGCAATAAAACTCTTATTATCGGATTTGTTCTTTATTTTTTTCTGGGGATTTATGACGGATTTTTGGGAATAGGCGGGGGAATCTTAGTCGCTTATCTTTTTGTAATGATATTCGGCTTCACCTACACACAAGCCAATGCGACTGACAAGGTTGCCGTCTTTCTCAACGTTTTATTTTCAACGATAATATTCGCGTTTCACAATTTAATCAATTATTATTATGGTATCGTATATATCGCCGGAACTTTGATTGGGGGCTACCTCGGCGCGCATGTGGCTGTGAAAAAGGGAGACCGCTGGGTGAGAGTGGCTTTTGTTATTATCGCGATAATTTTTGGAATAAAACTTGTTTTTTTCAGCTAAGTATTTTCGGACTCATATTTCAGACAAAGAAGACAATTAGATTTATATGAGAAAAAATGATGGAATTAAAAAAAAGAGAAAATTTTATCGGAAGGAAGGGGTGTGAGGAGTCAGCAAGAATGAATAAAATACGAAGGATAGAAAAAAGGGAAGAGGAAAACAAAGATGTATGGTATATGTATAACCGGCATTTACTCTCGGGAAACGAATCATACCAAGAAACCTTCGAAGATCTCATTCCAAATAAATATGAAAATATTCGGAAGTATATTGAAGATGTTTTGAAGGATAAAAAAGGCAGCGCCCTGGGTCTTGATATTGGTGGTATCGGATCAACTGTATTCGAAGAATTTTCATCAAATTTTTTTTCTCAAACTGCCGGGGTATGTCTGAAAGATACACGACGGAAACACAACATTGATGTTAGCCTTGATGAGCAGAGACATCACGCAGTTATTGAAGGCGATATTGCAAATAAGAAAACTCGTCAAAAAATTTTTGAATGGACCGGAGGACAAAAAATTGATCTGGTTTTTGAACGCATGGGGGGAGGCTTGGAGCTTCTAACAAACGATCAGCGCTGGGTTTTCTCAGCTATTCAGGAAATTTATAATTCAACTTCAGAAATTGGAATTATATTTCTCCAACTTACATATTCGGTCGCAGGTATCACAGAATATGCTCTAATAAAATCCAGAAAAATAGAGGAATGGGCGAATAAAATGAAAGAATTATTTCCAAGCGCATTAGATGTTGCCTGGAGCGAGTCAGATGGAGATTGTTTCGGAGTAGTCATAAGAATCAGAAAACTGCCGGGTGCGCCGGAAAAACTTCCAGATTTTAGGAGATTATAATATGGCATGCCGAAAACAACCGGAAAAATTATTAATTAACATCTTCGGGCTACCAGCGGTTGGGAAGTCGACGCTCCGAAATGCGCTGATTGAAAAATTGGGCGGAGAAAATTGCGGAAAGATTCCCGGAGATCACTATTTGAAATCAAAGCCCGCGGATGATTCATTTTTCAAATATTTCACGCATGACAATTACGATTGGGCGTTGATTGAAAAGCTGATGAATCTCCCGCTGGGAAAAACAATCGCCACGTCTCTCTTTGACTTTGAGAAATTCATCCGGATCAATGAAAATGGCAGCGACAAAAAATTCACGATGAGACAGTTGAATATACTGGACTCAACCTATCCCTGTCCCTTTGCCGATCTCAGAATATTGATTATGCTGGATGAAGAAGGAAGAAAACGAAGAGTCACAGAGCGCGGCCGCACCGATTATTTCTGGAAAAGATATGTCCTTGAAAATTGGGATAAAGTCGAAGCCAGCGACCGAAAAAATGCAAAAAATCACCGAAATATGGCGGATTTGGTTTTGGATGGGTTGGATGCTATTGGATATAACACACAAAAGATCGTGGATTTTATAAAAATATCTGAGAAAAAATATGAAGCAGTGGAATGAGGCATTCAAAAAAGACGGAAGAATTTTTTTCGACCCGCAGGAGGATATGGCCGAAATTGTTCGCGTGTTTAAGAAAAATAAGGTTAAAAGAGTTTTGGACCTCGGCTCGGGAACGGGAAGGCATTTGGTATATCTCGCGAAAAAAGGTTTTGATGTTTATGGAATCGACATTGCGGATGAAGGAATTAAGCTGTCCAGAAAATGGCTGAAGGCCGAAAATTTGAAAGCCAATTTGAAAGTCGGATCAATACACGAAAGATTGCCGTATAAAAATAATTTCTTTGATGCCGTTATCTCGACTCAGGCGTTCCATCACGAGAGGATCAAAAAAGTGCGGAAAGGCATTCAAGAAATCGAAAGAGTTTTGAAGCCTGGCGGAATGGTGTTCATGACTTTTTTCCGAAGGATATTGAAATCAAGCGTTCCGGGAACAATTATCAAAAAGCGCAAATGGCAAAAAGCGGATTATATGATTATCGAACCGAGAACTTATGTTCCTATTGAAGGTTACGAAAAAGGACTGGCTCACTATATTTTTAATAAAAGAGAAATAAAGAAGGAATTCCATAGCTTTAAAATTCATGATACCTGGGTTGATTCAAATAAAAGACACATATGCTTTTTGGGAGAACTAAAGCAATATCTTCCCAACGCTAAATGCTAGAGCGGATCAAAATATGAAAGCAAAAAAAGACATCGAAGAATTTTTGAAAATAAAAATTCTACCGGACTTGAAGAAAAGTCGTGGTGGTTTTGATGGAATCCACACCTTAGAGGTGGTTGATTGGATAAAGAGAATCATCAGGCATAATCCTCAATTGAAACTCGATCAAGATGTTTTGTTGATTGCGGCCTATGCCCATGATTGGGGATATGCTGATCTGTTTCGGGAAAATGAAATAATGCGATTTGAAAGAGTGGAGGGGGCAAAGAAACTTCATATGGAGCTGGGCGCTAAAAAATTGAAGAGATTATTGAAGGATGATTTCTTTTCCTTTTTGGATGATTCACAAAAAGAGCGCGCAATTCATCTTGTTGCAGTCCACGATAAAAAATTTGAGATAACTGACACTGACGAACTAATTCTAATGGAAGCAGATATGTTGAGCAGCTTAGATATAAACACAAGTAAACCTATATTTGATGCGAAATCAAACGAGAAATTCATGAAAGCGATGTTGACTTCGAGGATACCCAAATTTTTCACCGAATTTAGCAAGAAGGAGGCTGAGAGATTGGCTAAAGAAAGAGAAGATTATTATAACAAATGTAAAAAATAGATGACGTTACTGACTGAGAACATAATACTTAGATCTGAAGGCGTAAAATAGATTAAACCTATGCAAAATTATCTCTTGTTAATCGGAACTGTGGCGTTGGTCCATCTTCTTGCGGCGATGAGTCCGGGACCGGATTTTTTCATGGCGGTACGGAATTCTCTTGCCTATTCTCGAAAAACCGGCATGTGGACGGCGGTGGGGTTTGGCCTTGGTATGGGAGTGCACATTTCCTATTGCGCGCTGGGACTCGCAGTCATCATTTCAAAATCAATTCTGCTTTTCAGCGCGATAAAGTTTTTGGGCGCGGGGTATCTTGTTTATATCGGTATCAAATCTTTTTTCTCGAAGTCTCCCCATATTGAAATAAAACAAGAAGAAACTAAGGAAGATATTTCCGCGCTTTCGGCGGTGAAGATGGGATTCCTCACCAATGCCCTCAATCCGAAAGTGACACTCTTCTTTTTGGGGCTGTTCACGCTCGTGATTTCACCCGACATTCCTAAATCGGTGCTTCTTATTGTAAGCTTAATAATGATAGTGAATACGATTCTTTGGTTCTCGCTAGTCGCGGTATTTTTCACCCAAAAACGGGTACGAAAAGTTTACGAACGCTTCGAAGGCGTATTTTCCAAATTTTTCGGGGGACTCCTCATTCTTCTCGGCCTCAAAGTGGCGCTTTCGAAAAGGTAAACTATAAATTATTTGCATAAAATTCAGTGGTAAACAGTCTAGAATGGAAAAAAGGGACAATAGAGCATCCGCTAATGCCTGAGGGAGGACGCAGCTTGGATGATTACGAAGAAATTCTTGGCTTTCAAAGACAGGATCTTGAGGGAATGAGAGTGCTTGATTTGGGATGCGGACCGGAAATTAAGCTGGCAAGAGGTCTGAAAAATTCCAAAATCAATGCCGATGTCGTCTCTTTGAGCCCCGACTTTTCAATTGAAGATCATAGATTATTAGTGAAACGGTTTAATCAAGAATATGACATGGTCGCAGGCATAGGGCAGAATATACCTTTCAAAGATAACCGTTTTGACAGGGTTCTTTGCCTCAATACTTATGATCACCTTCCATCAAAGAAGGCATTCGTTGAAACGGTTCTTGAAATATTAAGGATTTTGAGGGATGATGGGGTAGCACTTTTCGGTCCGTTTGAATCGTTTCTGGATAAAGACAATAGGCACTCCAATTTTGGGGTCAACCCGGCATATGAATTTCTGATGAATTCAGTCGAAATTAAGGAGCTATTAGAAAATGATAAATTAAGTATACGCCAAGAAGAAACGGGAAGATCCGGTCTGAGGACAGCCCTCGATCCCGAAAGCGGTAAAAAAATAATTTCTCCTGTATACAGAATTGTTGTTGAAAAAGGACGCGAAGAAGATTATGACAGTAATAAATTTTGGGACTGCCTCGAAAAATTGAAAAAATTATTATTCAGGAAAAAATAAGTTATAGGTCGGAAACCTTCTTTTCAGAAAGCAATCTCTTATCCAGCCGAAGGCAGTTGGAAAGTTGGTCAATTAAATATGCAAATACGAAAAGCGAAAATTGGGGACGTGCCGAGAATTGCCGAAATGGCGGTGGATTTTAATCGGTATCTTGACGGCATTGATCGATATTATCCGCTGTCCAAAGATCTAAAGAAATTATTCCTCGATTATTTCAGGAAAAATATATATTCGAGCGGAAGTCTTTTGCTGGTGGCGACTGATGACGAAAAAATTATTGGACATGCCTTGGCAAAAATTTTGAAAACACCGCTTGCTTGGGATAAAAGACCATATGGAGATATCAGCTTCATATACCTCGAGGAAAAATATCAAAGAATGGGCATAGCGGATGCGTTTCTCTCTCGTATTTACAAATGGTTCAAAGAAAAGAAGATCAAAGAAGTCGAACTGACTGTGCTCAAAAAAAATACGCAAGCGAGAAAAGCCTGGAAAAAATATGGATTTCAGGATTACTATTTGAGGTTAAGGAAGAAAATATAATGAATATCAATAAAAAAGAAATTCTGCGAAAGGCCGAAGAAAAGGCGATTTTGGAAATCGAGAAACATGGGTTGCCGGGGCGGCCGGGATTCGAGCTAAGCCGCAAGAAGGGAATGGAACTCGCCGAAAAATTGAAAGCCGATCCGTTCGTCGTGGAGATGGGAACGATACTCATGGATCTTAAATTAGGAGAAGCTTTTGCGATTGGAAATCCGGCCGAGCATGTTGAAATGAGCCGCCGGGAAGCAAAAAAGTTTTTGAGGCAATTCAATCTGCCAGACGAAACGATGGAAAATGTTTTGGCTTGCATCAAAGAGCACCACAACGCAAACGGATGGAAAAATATCGAGGCGGAAATATGCGCCAATGCGGATTGCTACAGGTTTCTGACTGTCCGAGGCTGGCTGAGGCTTTTACATTCGCTTAGCGGCGGAAAAGGCAGTTTTGAAAATGATTTTAGTTTTGCCAAAGAAAAGTTTGAAGAGAAGCTGAATATCCTTTCCCTTGAGATCTGCAAGAAAGAACTTGAGCCGCAAATTGATGCAGTAAGGCGGATGATTGATCTTTGCGCGGAATGATCACTAAGAAAAAAATATGCTTGAAAGACCAGAAGACGGAATGACAAAAAGAGCGGACATGCAATTCAACACAGGTAGCGCTGAATATGCCCGGCTAGCCGAAGTCGATCCAAACAAACAGCATGTCCAGTATCCCGAGGCCTTGAGACTCATGGGAGATTTAAATGAAAAAACAGTTTTGGATATCGGTTGCGGGAATGGGACGTTCACCCGAATGATGGCTGAGCAAGGTGCTTTTGTCACGGCTTATGATCCCTCGCCGGAACAAATCAAAGCAGCAAAACAAGCTCCTGGAACAGATAAGCTCAATATCAACTATCATGTCGCCGATCGACCACCAATTCCAAAAGACCAGAAATTTGATATAGCCTCAGCAATTATGGTACTCCCGCTCGCAGCTGACCGGAAACAATTGGAAGAAATGTTCAGATATGCGAACGAATCACTTTGGGGCAATGGAAAGTTTGTTTCCATGACACTAAATCCGAATTTCAAAAGGTTCGGGAAAATGGTCCATAATAGAAGATTAACAAAATTGGACGATGGGAAAAAAGTGCGGGTGGAATTTTTTGATAGCGGTGGAAATGTCACACTCGACGTCGTCGAAAATTATTTTTCCCAAACAGAATACGAAGAAGCGCTGAAAAATGCGGGATTTGGGCTGTATTCATGGGAAAATTTGCATGTCGATCCGAAAGGTATCGAGGCAAAGGGCGCCGATTTTTGGAAAGATTTCGAAGAGGATTGTCCTTATGTTGGGCTGGTGGCCTATATGGAAAAACGCAGGCGGGAGTTTGGCGGAGTCAATACTGCGACGGGTCTCACAGGGGATTATTGGAATTATTTTATGGGAATAGCCGATGCGATGAGCGCCGAATGGTGGAATAAATATGCACTTGAAAATCTAAAGGGGTTGCATACCAAGAAAAGAAAGGTTGTATGGAAGTACGCCGAGAAATATCCCAGAGCTCTTTACGACTACAGTAACATTGATGAAGTGGCCGAAAGAAGAATTAAGAGATTGGATGAAATTGCCGATGAGATAAATGGATTGGTTGAACAGCAGAAATATGATCGGCAAAAAATCACCCAGCTTACCATTGAAGCTCGGGGATTGATATACGGGGAGAAACGCGAGGGTCTTAAGGAAAGTATAGAAAGATATGAAAAAGAATTTAGAGTTAAATTTCAAAAGGCTAAAATTGATGAATGAAATTATATGAATAAGCTCGAAAAAATCAGAAAATTTGCCGAGAAGTATATGGCGGAGGACAAGTGCTCGGCGCATAACATTGACCATGTGAATCGGGTGTATAATAATGCCCTAAAGATTGCCAAGGGAGAAAAAGTTGATCTTGGGGTTGTTAAAATTGCCATATTGCTTCACGATGTCGGCGGAGCAAAGGAGATGAAAAACAGGTCGGGAAAATTTGACCACGCGGCGGAAAGTGCAAAAATCGCGAGGCCGTTTCTCAGGAAACTAGGATACCCGGAAAAGAAAATTGAGCATATCTGTGATTCGATCATTTCTCATCGTTACCGAACAAAAAACAGGCCGAAGACAAAAGAAGCACAAATCATTTTTGATTCCGATAAGCTGGAAACCATTGGATCAATCGGCATTGCGCGGCAATTTGTCTGGGTGGGAAAAAATAATGCTCATATTTTCCGGAAAATGGACGTCAATAAATACGCCAAAGAAAATCTGGGCGGAAAAATCGGCGGTCGGATCCATGACAAAACCAAACACAGCCCCCAACTCGAGTGGGAAACCAAAAACAAGTATATTTTGAAATCCCTTTACACAAAAAGAGCCAAAGAAATAGCGAGAAAAAGAATGAAATTTTCGGAAATGTTTCTCAATAAATTGGAAAGAGAAATAAAGGGGCTGGAATAATCCATCAATCTCATATTATGTATAAATTGGAAGATATGAAAGAGCTGGTTAAGGAATCCGCCCGAGCAACATACGAATTCGGAGTCGGCAGGGACAATTGGGTTCTGATTCACTATAAGAAAGGCCATCGGGGAGGACATCATTATCATAAGGGAATATCCCCGATAAAAAATCCGGAAGTATTGGTTTTGATCAGCGGGAAAATGGAATTGCTGCTGAGGAATATTAAGACGGAAAAAGAGGAAAAAATCACAGTCGAATCTCCCAAGATCATCAAGATAGATCCATACGTATATCACGAAGCGCTGGCGCTAGAAGACTGCATCTTTTTGGAGATCGGAGAAGACGGCTATCCCAAGGACAAGTTTGAGCTGAAGGAGAATTAATATAAAAAATATTATGTCCATATATGTCTTCGCCATAACTGCCGCCGCGATTTTGCAAGTCGGAACAATTTATTTTTTGAAAGCTGATTTTTCAAAGAGTTTCTTCTATGCTGTTCCGTTTATTTTGACTTATCAATTTTTGTTTTTATGGAGCTATTCGAACGCGCCGAAATTCATCTTTATCTGGTTCTTGGCGGCCGTGATCACAAACAGTCTCGCTTTTTTGGCTGGATATTTTTTGTGGCATGAGCAGATATCTTCCTGGAATATGGCGGGGATTGCGATGATTGTCGGCGGAATTGTTTTTTTGCAGATAAAATAGATAATTTATTAACGACAAAGATATGGGAGAACAAATCACAACATATGACTTCAAGAAAACCGATGTCGCGGCGGCGATGGATCGCGACAAATTCTATGCCGAGCAAGCCAAAGTTTTCAAAAAAACGGGAAAACCGACGCGGGCTGTCGAAACAATTATGGTTCTCATTTTCAACCTGGACGGAGAATTGCTTCTTCAAAAAAGATCGCACCGGAAAGGCCATAATGCTTCCATGATCGATAAAACAATCGCTGGGCATGTGACATTTGGAGACACTCCCTTATACACCGTTATGTTTGAATCGGTGCAGGAGCTCAAAGTGCCGTCGATTGTGCTCAATACCGAAGAGGAATTCAAAAAAGCCTTCAAGCTGCTTCGGAAATATATGGAAAGCGTGGCTCTGGTGAAATATATCGACACGAAAGTCATGCCGATGCAAAGGATGATCAAAGGGAAAAAAGTCGAGATTACCTATAAATATAATTTTTTCGTGGGCCTTTATAACGGCTCTGTGAAGCCGGTCGACAAAGAAGCGAGCGGGGTGCTCTTTTACGACCTGAAAGTTTTGGAAAAAGAAATGAAATCCCACCCGGATATTTTCACGTGGGATCTTTTTTATCTTCTCAAGAAATACAGCAAAGATATAAAGAAGATATTGAAGCTGATGAAGCAAGGGTCGAAAAAATAAATCGGGTTGATCCGTAGTAAGAATGTTTAGGGGGAAATGAGGATTTTTGGGAATCGGGCTGGAAAAATAATTCATTGATATGAACAAATTAACGCTCGTTTTTGATTTTGACGGAACTATTGCTGACACTCTTTTATTGGCCGGAGATATTTATGATAAATTGTCTTCGGAGTTTGGCCTTCCGGAGATCGGAGAAAAGGATCTGCAGAAACTGCGCGGGATGAGCCCCGGGGATATTGTGAAAAGATTTGAAATCCCCTGGTGGAAAATACCCCGCCTTCTGGTTAGAGGCAAAGCGGAATTATCCGTACGGATCGACAGTCTGGCGCCGGTCGAAGGAATCGGGCCAGCGTTGAAGCAATTAAAAAAGAGCGGGCAAAGACTGTTTATTGTGTCCTCCAATTCGGCGGAAAATATTGAAAAGTTTCTGGCAAAAAACGGCCTATCGGGATTATTTGACTTCATTGACGCCGACAGCAGCTTATGGGGAAAGGCCGAGATATTGAGAAAATTAATTAGAAAAGAAAATCTGGCGCCTGGCAGAGCCGTATATATAGGAGACGAGATCCGGGATATTGAAGCGGCAAAAAAAGCCGGCGTCAGGATAATTGCCGTTACCTGGGGATTCAACACTAAGGCGGCGCTTCAAAAATTCAAACCGGATTACCTCGTTGAAAGGCCGGATGATTTAATCAAGGTTACGGGCGAATTATGAGCGCCGAAAAAGCCGATTATTTATCCGGAAATGGATCAAATTAATTTTAAATATCAAAATCATGGAAGACGCAAAAAATATTCCAGCCGCCGGGAATATCTGCCAAAGCTGCGGGATGCCGGTGCAGAGTACTGAAAATTCAGGGACAAACGCGGATGGGTCGCCGAGCCAAGAATATTGCCGCTACTGCTTTCAAAACGGCGAGTTTACGGCTAAAATGGAGATGCCTAAATACATCGAAATGCAAATTAGGATAGCGGTTGAAAAAATGGGCATGAGCGAAGAAAAAGCCCGCTCGATGGCGGAGAGCACTATTCCGAACCTCAGCAGGTGGAAAAAGTAGATTATTATGAAAAATATTTAATTTTAACGGCGATAAAGTAAGCGCAATATGGCAGATTATTATATCGACGTCGCTAATGAAAAAGACGAAGTCGTCGGAAAAGAACTGAAAAGCAAAAAGATTGAAAAAGGATTCATTTCCCGGGTCATCGCGATCCTTATTCGCGATGCCGAGGGAAAATTCTTAATGTGCCGAAGGGCGGATCACAAAGATGACGCGGCTGGCCTTTGGGATATGGCGGTTTGCGGAACCGTTGAATGCGGAGAAAAATACGGAGAAACGGCGAAAAGGGAACTCAAGGAAGAACTTGGAATTTCTTGCGGATTGGAATCTCTTGGAAAATATTATTTGGAATTTGAGGCGACAAAAGGCGGGATTCTCAAAGTTTTTTGCACGGTATTTTTAGGCTATTCGGATGAAGAGCCGGAGCTTAATCATGAGCTTTCAGAATTTCGAAAGATGAGTTTTGACGAGATCGAAGCGGAACTGGCGGCGACTCCCGAAAAATTCTGCCAAGGATTCCGGATTGATTTTCAGAATGTCCGCGAAAAGCTGATAAGAGAAATAAAAACAACGGACAGTAAGTAATATAAATTGGGCCGTTAAAAAATAAATAATAATAAAAATATATGCAGGAAACGCTTAAAAATCTCACCAAGGCATTCATCGGCGAGTCTCAGGCGAGAAATCGCTATACCTATTACTCCAAAATAGCCAGGAAGGAAGGGTATGAGCAGGTCGGCGGAATATTCGAAGAAACGGCTAATCAGGAGAAAGAACATGCCAAGCGCCTCTTCGAACACATGCAAGAACTCAAAGAGAAAAGCGGGGAAGACATTGGCGAAATTACCGTGGAAGCATCGGCTCCGACTGCGTACGGAAGCACAATTGAAAATCTGAAGGCGGCGATTGCGGGCGAAAACTGGGAGCATACTTCAATGTATCCGGAATTTGCGGCGGTTGCGGAAAAAGAAGGTTTTTCGGGAATTGCCCAAAGGCTTCGCTCCATTGCCAAGGCGGAAGAGCACCACGAAGAAAGATACATAAAATTATTAAAGGAAGTCGAAGCGGGAACCGTTTTTAAAAAAGACAAAGAAATCTGGTGGGTCTGCCGGGAGTGCGGTTATCAGCATTTCGGGACCGAAGCGCCGAAAAGATGCCCGTCCTGCGATCATGAGCAGGCGTTCTATCAAGTTAAATGCGAGGAATTCTGAGCCGTAAAGCGCGCAACTCAAAAAATATCAGTTAATAGTTCTTAATTTATAATTCATTTTTTATGACCGAGATTAACCAAATCTATAAATGCGCAAAATGCGGTAATATTGTTGAGGTTTTGCATGTCGGTGCGGGAGAACTGGTTTGCTGCGGGGAGCCGATGGAACTTTTGAAAGAAAAACATGAAGAGGAGGGGTTTACCGAAAAGCATGTTCCGGTAATTGAAAAAACGGAGAAAGGATACAAAGTTAAGATCGGTTCCGTTCCCCATCCCATGGAAGAGGCGCACTACATCGAATGGATCGAACTTATTGTGCCGGACGGAAGAAATTGCCGGAAATTTCTGAAGCCAGGCGAGACTCCCGAAGCCGAGTTCACAACCCAGGCCGAAAACGTAAGAGCCAGAGAGTACTGTAACATTCACGGATTATGGAAAAGCTGACAGAATCCGAAAATAAGTAATCCCCGGCTTCTGCCGGGGTTTATTTTTGGCTGTTAAAATGGTAATCTTAACTCAAGGAAATACTATAAACTGAATTTATGGGAAGCGTCGAAACCGAATTTGATCCCGATAAGCAAAGAGAAAAATATAAAGAAAAACCTTATTTAGCGGGGCTTTATTATATTGTAAAGCAATATCCTAAAGTCGAGCCGCTCCTTGATCAGCTCTATAATTTTGATCATTTCACCTTTCAGCATTCATTGCGGGCGGAAGCTTTTGCCTGGAGTCTCGCCGAAGCTTTGAATTTGTCGGACGAGGATAGAAGGATATTTTGCCTGGCGGCGCTTCTTCATGATTTGGGAAAAATAACCATTGACAAAAAAATTCTGAACGACCCGAATTTTGACCCTCAGAAAGATTTGAAAAAAGTGAAGCCCCATGTAATCTCCAGCTTCAGGAAAATTTATGAAATCTGTCCCGACGCGGCGGAAATTGTTCTTCAGCATCATCGTTTTCAAAATGATTTTTATCCGTCGGACGAAGAAATTAGCGTGCTCTCCAAAATTGATGACCCAGTGAAGCTTATGAAAATAGAAAAACTGGCGAATTACCTTGCTCTTATCGATAATTTTGAAACTCATTCGGGAGAGCGGCCAGGCAAAAAACCGGAACCGCCGGATAAATTTTTACCCGACCTGATAAAGCAATTCGGATCGAAGGATGATAAGAAAGCGATCGGAA